>NZ_JAEVLT010000036.1 GCF_024494385.1 Bacillus sp. EB600 | reverse complement strand
AAAGTAATATAATTAGTATGAAATTTCTTACTATTATATCGCAGATTATTGATGAGTAAAACACTATTTTTTGAATTAGAGAGAGACAGTATCTTCTGATATTGTAGTATCAGTCCGATATCTAACTTCATTTTCAAACGATTGTCACCTATGTTTCAAAGATAGTAAACGTACTTTTATTAATCTTTTGTATAATTAAATATAGAAGCGCTCGCTGCTTTATCGACCCAATTAAATTCGTACATATAGAAAGGAGCATTTGATGGAAACCAAAGCAACTGGTAAAGAGTTAATGGAAGCATTAATTACTATTACCCCATGGATTGCTGATATAATCCAGGTTGACCTGGGCTTTGCCGTTACAGATAGAGAAAAGTTTATCATTCAAAAAGACGGGAATACTGTAAAATTAAATATTTCTCCAGGTGATCCAGTTAATCCCAAATCGGCGATGGCAGAGGCAATGAAAACGAAGAAACATGCTGCTAAAAATATGGATGCTTCCTTATATGGAATCCCAGTCAGAATATATGGGTTTCCGATTTTAGACGAACGTAGAAATGTAATCGGCTCCGTTGGGATAGCAAAAAATATTGATACATGGCTGGGTCTAAATAACAGTGCTGAGGTACTATTAGAATCCAGTGATGAAGTTGGGAATATTATTGACCAGTTTATTAAAACAGCCTCCCAACTAAATAATGATAGTGAAATTTTACAGAAAAAAACTGCTGAAATTAACAACAAATTTAAAAAGACAAATCAAATACTGGAATCGATTAAATCAATATCATCTCAAACGAAGTTAATTGGCTTGAATGCTGCCATTGAGGCTGCAAGAATTGGTGAAGCTGGGAGAGGCTTTGGAGTTGTTGCAGATGAAATAAGAAAATTATCGGGGGAAAGTAATGACGCTAGTATCGAAATTAAAAAAACATTAAGTGACTTACAAAAAGATTTACAGAAAATAAC
This sequence comes from Bacillus sp. EB600, assembly GCF_024494385.1. Lineage (GTDB taxonomy): Bacteria > Bacillota > Bacilli > Bacillales > Cytobacillaceae > JAEVLT01. Next base: position 45,537 of record NZ_JAEVLT010000036.1, on the reverse strand, counting down.
TGAGGAGATTACATCTATTAATAACACAGTTATTAGTCAGTTAGAAAAAGCAAGAGAAATTAACTCAAGAATGGAAAAATTCGAAGAAATATCCAAACTTTTATTGGATTTGTCGAATAGATTGTGATCTTGAAGTGGTATGAAGTATATTCAAATAATTAACCGTTAAAACCCGCAGTATCCTTTCTGCGGGTATTCTATTTTATTTTGAACCATTTATTCCTAAAGCCGATTGTTTTTGTTTCGATTCTTCTTCTACAGATTCATATCCATAGCCAGTTGAGCTAATCTCAATATTTTCTTTAGCTTGTTTATTTGACAAAGTCCCTCTTATTTCGTTATTTTCTTGTCCTGCTAAATCTTTATCCAATATAGTCACCCCCTCTCCATCGACTCTAAGTATGATAGCCGGATTTGTGTTCTATTCAAGAATCACACCTGTTTGATAGCTTTTCATAAAACTTTCTACTGCTTCCTCTAATCCTTCATTGGCTTCAGGAACCTGCACAATGACCTCATTACGGTTGTCTGCTGCTACGACGTTCACATGACTAAAACGATTTATTTCTAGTTGAACTTGAAGGTCTTTAGCGATATTAGCAGCGCTAAATTGATCACTGATGGGAAATCGAAAATTTCTCAAATTAATACTCCTCTCTGTATAGAAAGAAATCTTAAGTAGTTTTCCATATCTTAACTAATATTATTCATAATAGTTATTTCTTTTATAATAAATCTGGACTACGTTCACTATATCGTTATCCAAAAAACTATTTTAATATATTTATATTACTATTTTCCCATTTTTAATGAAAATTTAACTTGGAAGTTAACTAGGATAATTGTATGATAAAGTTGTTTCTTATCTCTATGAACTTAAAGGAGCTTAATTATGGATTCTATTACGGACAATACCGCATATGGCCCTCGCTCGAGGCCAAAACCAAAACGCGGACGTTTTTGGAGGGTCTTTTGGATCAGTTTACTGATCATCCTCTTAATCGGAGGAGGTTGGTTATATGGCACCAATCAGGGACTGCAATTTCGAAGATTACTAGTGGGCTCGGTTCTCTCAAGCCAGCATCCACAATATGTAAAATATATGCGTTTTTTACTTTCAAAGTCAGAGTTCGACCAACTGTATTCTGCGTTTAATAACCCCTCTTCAGAACAAACAAATATTAACCAGGAGAAAATAAAACGTGAAAATACAGCAGAAGCAGCCGGGTTAAAGTCCTTTTCTGATTCAATCATTGTTGATACAGTTACTACAGCCAATTATACGGCAAAAATTTTGGTTATTCCTGACCCGACTACTGTTCATGTCGTTGCTACCAAGTATACTAGTAAAGGACAGGCACTTTCGGAATTAATAAAAAACAACCATGGAATCGCCGGGATTAATGGCGGTGGTTTCAACGACCCTCATGGTAATGGTTCCGGTGGTCAAATGCTTGGGCTTATTATAAGTAATGGGAAAGTCTTGTCAACTCCGGGAGGAAGTTATACGGCCAATGCTCTTGTTGGAGCATTTCTTAAAGACGGCCGATTTGTCACTGGGAGTTATTCAGCTAATGAATTATTAAAGATGGGCGTTAAAGAGGCAATAAGTTTTGGTCCCCAGCTTATCGTCAATGGAAAAAATCGGGTAACTCCTTCAGTGGATGGTGCATGGGGATGGGCACCGCGGACAGCAATTGGACAAACAGTTAATGGAAGAGTCGTGATGATTATTACAGACGGTCGTTTTTATTGGGATAAAACGCACCGTGGAGCCTCAATGTCTGATATGGTCCATCTTTTTCAAAAATATGATGTGACAAATGCTATTGCAATGGATGGCGGCGGTTCGACTACGATGATTAAAGATAGGCAACTGCTCTTGAAACCAGCAACAAATACCGATGTTGGCATGCGCTACTTGCCTGACGCATGGGTTGTGATTCCACATAACTAATTTTATTGTTTATTTCTAAGTTAGATCCTTAAAAAAACATACCATATGTGAAGAAATGGTATGTTTTTTTTAAGGTTAAAATTTAAATTAACAAAAATAATAAAAAAAGATTGAATTTATATCCCTCGAGTAGTAGTATATTGATTAACCAAATCCGAATATTAATAATTGTCAGTGAAAAGGAATAAGATTAAACTTTTCTTTCAGAGAGCCTGTGGTTGGTGGAAACAGGTAGAAAAATTAATCTGTCTCGCCTTGGAGACATTCTTCTGAAATAATAGTAGGAAGAACGGATTGCAAACCGTTAATTTTGTAAAGTAAATGCCTTTACTTGCCGAGGCTGTTATCCGTGAGGAAACAGTAATAGAGGGTGGTACCGCGAGAATAATCGCCCCTCTGGTCTAGTAAGGGTCTTTTTATATTTTAAGGAGGTTTTTTCGATGGAAAATAGAGTTTATTTTTTTGATACGACATTAAGAGATGGTGAGCAAACACCTGGTGTAAATTTAAATCAAGATGAAAAGGTTGAGATTGCATTAAGATTAGAGAGTCTAGGCATAGATGTTATTGAAGCTGGCTTTGCGGCAGCCTCACCTGGTGATGCACAAGCTGTCAGAGAAGTGGCACAAGCAGTATCGAAGCCAGTGGTTTTAAGCCTTGCACGAGCAAACAAGGCAGATATTGACGCTGTGATTCAAGCCATTGGAGATATTGAAAATACAGGTATTCATATTTTTATCGCTACTTCCCCTATTCACCGGGAACGAAAATTAGGGATGACAAAAGAACAGGTTATTGCTAGTGCGGTAGAGAGTGTATCATATGCTGCGAAACATTTTAAACATATCGAATTCTCCTGTGAGGATGCTACTCGTACCGAATTGGAATTTATAAGTGAAATCTGTGAAAAAGTAATTGAAGCTGGAGCAACTGTATTAAACCTTCCAGATACAGTCGGATATACAACGCCTGAAGAATATTCCAATTTATTTAAATATGTCATGGAAAATACGAAAGGCGTTGAGAAGGTCCGCCTGAGCTGCCACTGCCATGATGACCTTGGTATGGCTCTTAGCAATAGTATTGCAGCAATCCAGGCTGGAGCCTTACAGGTTGAAGGCTGTGTTAACGGCATCGGTGAAAGAGCCGGCAACGTGGCACTTGAAGAAGTTGCAGCCTTATTAGAAACACGGAAGGGCCATTATCAAAAAGAAACAGGGATTAATTTAAAGGAAATTGCTAAAACAAGCAAACTTGTCAGCAGACTTACTGGGATAGCCATCCCTCCTAACAAAGCAGTTATTGGCGGTAACGCATTTGCCCACTCTTCTGGGATTCATCAGGATGGAGTAATCAAAGATAAATCTACTTACGAAATTTTGAAGCCTGAAAGCGTTGGTTTTACTGAGACAAAGTTGGTCTTAGGTAAACTCTCTGGCAGAAATGCTCTAAAGAAGAGATATGAAGAACTAGGATATGTTGTAACTGATGAGCAGCTAAAGGAAATCTTTAAAAATTTTAAAGATCTAACTGATCGAAAGAAAGAAATTTTTGATGAAGATATTATCGCCTTGTTAGAAACACAGCCAAACAAGGGTACAATTGCTTCCTATACATTTAAAGATTTGAGTCTCCAAATTCTTGGCGAAAATCAATACCGTGCCTTTGTCCACATTGTTGGCAGTGACCAATCTACCATTGAAGGAGTTGGTGAAGGAAACGGGCCAATTGATGCGATCTATAAAGGAATTGATTCTGCCCTTAGCCTTGATGTAGAGTTAATTGATTATAAAATCAATTCAATTTCAAAGGGAAAAGATTCAATTGGGGAAGTATTTGTTAAAGTAAGAAATAATGAATCCATGGTGAAAGGCAGAGCCATTAATGTCGATATTATCGTCGCGAGTGCTAATGCATATATAGATGCAATAAATAGATTAAAATCTGCAAGTCCAAACTTTATGAAAATATAATTATTTAAGTTCAAATATGACAGGTTGATATTACCATCCCCTGCTTCTTCTTTTTTTGATACAATTTTAAAAGGAAGAAATATTGGGAGGAGATATTACCGATGAAAACACGTTATCTTCTTCTTGCATTGATATTGGTCATTACCTTCACTGGAGGAGTTTTTGCAGGGGTCTTTTTCACCACTTCTAACACTTCAAAGACCCCATCCACTTCTCCAAACGAAAGAAAATTTGGAAAGTTGCCTAAATCAGAAACGACACCCGGCTTAAAAGCAAAACCAAACTTAAAAGCTGAGCAGGCAAAAGTACTAATCGGTTATGTACAGGATTTTCGAAACCCTGATGTAGTCGATTTTTCTAAGCTGACATACGTTAATTTTTCCTTTGCGCATCCCACTAAGGATGGCGGTCTATTACTTAATGGGAAAATGGCGATGGACAACCTCCGTGCAACGGTTAAAAAAGCACATCAACATAACACTAAGATCATGCTTGCTGTCGGCGGATGGTATAATATCCAGGGCGGAGAATCGTACAAGTATTTTAAGCCGGCCATTACTGAACCTTCATCAAGATCAAAGCTTGTCAGTGAGCTTGAGAGTATTGCTGATCGTGAACAACTCGATGGTATTGATATTGATTTTGAACATCCCCATTCACAGGAGGATGCACTGAATTTGTCTGCATTTACAAGAGAGTTGAGCGAAAGGCTCCACGATAAACATAAAGAACTATCCATTGCTGTCAATGCTAAAATAAATAGTAATACAGGGACTGAGTCCAATTATGTGGTCTATGATCCGTCTATGTTTCAATATGTAGATCACGTCAATATTATGGCCTATGATGGTCAATGGGACGGCACGTACAATGCCGCCAATTTGTCCCCATACTCATTTGCTGAAAAAATAGTAAACTATTGGGCAGATCTTTTTGATAAAAACAACCTTTCTAAAGAGAAACTTGTGTTGGGCGTACCTTCTTACGCACAGCCAGAAAACCCTGCCATTAAACAGATGTCCTATGCTGCAATTATCAAGGACAATCCGGTCAATGCGGAGCATGACAGTGTTAGCTTGAACGGGACAACCTATTATTACAATGGTGAACCAACGATTGAAAGGAAAACAAAGCTTGCGCTGGACAATGGTTTTGGAGGGATGATGCTGTGGGAGGCTGGGCTAGATGCTTCTGGTTCACATAGCATAACCGAGACTCTTTCAGCCGTTTTGAAAAGCTCTGAGGATCATTCAAAACAACAAGTAGCAGAAGCTAACTAAGTATATACTTGTTATACAAAAAAGGGCTGTTAATTCATCCGTAAGAGGTGAATTAACAGCTTTTTTTATTTAATCAGGTAAGGAATTTTACAAACAATAATTCACAATTTTATCACATTCTATTTTCGACTTTTTTCTACAAAAAGCGTATAATAAAAACTATAGAAATAAATGGTAGAAATTGTAGCACACTTCTTTAGATTTGCTATAAATGGTTTAAAAGTCACTTATACAAAAACACACTAAAAGGAGTAGGTAAAAATGACAAACGTTCTTTTACTAGATAGGGAAACAGACGTAAAAAATAAAGAAGTAGTAGAAAATAAATACGCATTCGTTAACTATATTGGTCTCACATATGAGATATCTAAATTGTTAAGCGATGCTCATAACGAAGACTAGAAACTTGTATTTTCATTTAATTTTAATAGGCACCATCCATTCACGTGGGATGGTGCCTATTCCTTTTTTGTTTGAGGTAAATAATAAATTTAGATTCAAATCTAAATATTTAAGGCCAGATCTAGGTATTAGTAGAGATTTTATTGGAACTGACTCCATTACACGCTATACCTATCCGATTTGTTCCTCATTATTTTCTGTATTTAAAAATGCTCTTTTATTAGGAATTTGGGTTAATTCGGACCTTTTTAATAAGTAATTTAAATGTTGAACGGGCATTGCACCATGACCTTTGCTATCTGCAAGCGTAAATTGGATCGTCACCCCGTTATCACGAATGACGGTCAACGTTTCTGCTGAATTAAAAAAGCCTTTTATATTTTGAGATATTTGATATTTGGTACCTTCTTCAATCTGCATTCAACTCGCTCCTTTTTCTTCATCTTCTTAGTATTATTCCATTATTTCATTTTATACATACATATTTTTTCCAAAAGCAAAAATCCAGTCCACTTTTATGGACTGGATGCTTTTTTAATTTTAAATCAATCGTTCTTCCAAACGATTAAATTCAAATTTCATAGGAGCTTGCCAATTTTTGAAGGATTATTAATTTTATATTGTACCGTTACGTCCAGACTATATTCATTAGGAACTTCTTTTCCTTTTGGTAATTTCTTTGCGGTTATTTTACCATCGAATTCAAGTGAATCCCCCTCAACTAATTCCCATTTCTTAAGTGTTTTGCTGTGACTGCACCAAGCATATTCAATGGTAATCAGAGGTTCGTCATGAATTTGTACGTTTTCTAAAATCACCACTTCGTCATTTTCCTCTGTAAAAGGGTTGTACGTCATCGCAAATTGTTTCACACTTGCCGTAAAATGAACTTTCTCAATGGGAAGCTCGATTGTAGCTGGTTTTTCTTTTTTTGTTTTTTTGCATCAGCTTTTTTGGGTTTATCTTTAATTGGCTCAGCAGGTATCTCCTGTACAGAATCAGTTGTCGTGTTCCCTACGTTTTGCTCTGCATGACTTCCTTCCTTCACTTCCTGCCACATACTTTCTTTTCCAAAGCTTGCTTGCTGCATTTCTTTTAAATAAGCAGGGTGAATGCAGGTTAGCTTTCCATCATCAAATTCAATGACTACAGTATTAAATTCGGCTGATGTACCGTATATTTCATACCCTTTGATTGTAACAAGCTGTTGAGTATCCTTCTCTTTATACCAAAATTCCTTTTTTGCTTCCTTTGCAGCAGATAAGCCCCATTCCTTTACCATTTGTTTGTAGTGTTCATCATCACGAAATAATTCGAAAACTCCCCTTGGAGGAATATACTGAATTATTCTTTTACTTAATAGCGGCACATGATTGGTCATCCTTCCACATCCTCTCGCGATAACCTAACATTCATATTATTTGATTATAACACGATTACAAGTACGTCTTTCCACTCACCTTGCTAGAACTTTAGCCTTGTTGACAGATAACAAGCGCCCACCATCACGATAGACGCTTGTGATCCTTATTTTAATTCATTCCTTCATTATAACTTAATGCCCCATCCAAATGGATCCGGTTGGGTACCATTTTGGATTCCAGTTAAAGTATCATACAATTCCTTCGACATCTTTCCAATTTCACCATTATTGATAACAAGCTTTTCATTTTCCCATAAGAATTCGCCAATTGGGGAAATAACAGCTGCTGTTCCTGTCCCGAAAGCTTCTTCCAATAAGCCGTCCTTATATGCTTGAGCGATTTCGTCCATTGAAATTCTTCTTTCGACAACAGGAACATTCCAATGCTTTAGTAATTGAATAATCGAATCTCGCGTGATCCCCGGTAAAATACTGCCATTTAATGCAGGTGTTATGACTTCGCCGTTAACTTTAAAGAAAATATTCATACTTCCGACTTCTTCTATGTACTTATTTTCTCTTCCGTCTAGCCATAGAACCTGGGAGTAGCCTACTTTACTTGATTCTTCTTGGGCCTTTAAGCTGCTTGCATAGTTTCCGCCTGTTTTTGCTGCACCTGTCCCGCCAACTACCGCACGTTTATACTGCTTTTCAACCGCAATTTTAACAGGATTTATCCCTTCTTTATAGTAGGAACCAACAGGGGATAAAATGATCATAAATAAGTAACGGCTCGAAGCGGCCACCCCTAAATATGGTTCAGTCGATATAATAAATGGACGAATATAGAGAGATGTTCCAGGCGCTGACGGGATCCAGTCTTTGTCCAATTTAATAAGTTGTTTTAATGCCTCCAACGCAAAATCTTCGTCAATTTCCGGGATACATAATCGGTCATTTGACTGATTCATCCTTTTAAAGTTTTGGTCTGGTCTAAATAATAAAACCCCTCCATCTTTTGTTACATACGCTTTTAATCCTTCAAACACCGATTGACCATAATGGAAAATCATACAGGAAGGCTCTAATGTTAGCGGTTGATATGGTACAATCCGAGGGTGATGCCATCCCTCTCCTTCCGTATAGTCCATCATAAACATGTGATCGGTAAAAGTATGTCCAAACACAAGATGATCCGGATCAGGTTTTGGTTTTCTATTTTGGCTGATAACTGTTTCAATTTGAAGATCTTTCATCATTTTTACCTCCTAGGTGATTAAAGCTTCCATTCTCCAACTTTAGAGTTAGACTTCTTATGAATTAATCTACTCCACTTATTGTTAGAAGAAAAGAATTCTGCATACACTTTGATTGATTTTTTGCATTTTTTTAAAATCTTTTTTCTAATAAAATTTTACCACAGTTTTTTAATTAATTTAGAAATTTTCTAAAAAACAAATAAAAAACTTCGCGATAAAGGGCGAGATCATCTTGAAAGAGACATAGGCGCAATAGAATTGTTCTGTAACGAAAAAAGAACTTCTCCGTTTGTAGGGAAGTCCTCTTTTCAAAATATAATTATTTTTTTCCGTATGTTATTGGAGAATTTCTTGCTTTGTCAGCCGTTTTATCAGCTTATTTTGCAATTAATGGGTTATAGAGTTCAAAGGTTTTTAATACTCCAGATTGAGTTTGTTTTAGTTGATTAACATAACCACCAATTGCGTTAAGAACTTCGGCACGATTTTTTTGTTGTTGATCAATAGCTGTCTTTAAAGCTGTTTCTAACTGTGCTTGTGATTTTGATAGCAAATCGAAAGTTGCTTTGCTTGGATTAAATACTGCTGCCTCGGCTTTTTGGCCAATTTCTTCAAACTTATCTGTCCATTCAGTTAGATTTTGAGCTCCAAAATCAACTTGAGCTTTATTTAAAACTTCCTGTATGTTCTCTTTCCATTCTGATGTCAATTTTTTCGATTCTTCTTCTAGCTTTGATAACTGATCACGGGTGGCTTGAATCCATTCTTTTTGGGTTTCAAACACCTGCAATGATTTCTGTTCTGCTCCATTTTGAAGCGAAGTAAATGTTTTAAAGCTGTTAAACCAACCATCCCAAAAAACATCGATTACATTAAGTCCTTTTTCATCTTTTTTCAATGCCATTTTATAACCCTCCAAAAAATTCAATTTAATTTATTAAGGTCAAAACAGACCTTTTTATAAAAATTTATACTTAATCGTATAAATTTCACAAAAATATTTTGGTGACTTATCTAAGATGTTGGTTTATTTGGTTATGTTAGTCTTCCTTTTTGGATAAAAAACCTGGAGGTACAAAAAATTGGCTGTACATATCGAAAAATTGACCAATCATTTTTTGGTATTGCCCCATTGAATCAGCCCATATTTCTAAATATTCCTCACCTGCTGAAGTAATGGAATAAATACGTTTAGCCGGACCGCCTGATGATGTATCCCATACAGAAGTGACTAGTTCATCTTTTTCAAGTTGACGAAGTATCCGATAAAAATTACCATGATCAAGGGTATGAAAGCCAAATTGAGTAAGTTTTTGCATGAGCTCATAACCATGTGCGTTCCAATCCTTTAATAATAAAAGGAGTACTGGAAGGACAAAGTTTTTTGGTGCCCCAACAATATTCTTTTTTCCGTCTTTATCTTCCTTTGCTTGCTTACTTTTTGAGTCCAATTCTATCACCTTCAACAAAAATAATTTAACTCATATATGTAATTTACACTTAGGTGCACTAAATGTCAACTATGCAAATAACTTCATAAAAAGGCAAAAGCAGGCTCCTTCACAAGCTTCAACAAGGCTCTAAATCGTTGATTCTAAAAATTTTTATGTCAAATTATTAAAATATATATGAAAAGGACTTCCCAAAATCAGGGAAGTCCAGCCGTAAAAAAGTTTATTCTTTTCAGCTTTGGCAAGAAAGTTCTCTTTGCTTTCTTTTTTAACGGCTTATTTTGCAATAAGAGGATTATATAGTTCAAAAGTTTTTAATACTCCAGATTGAGTTTGTTTCAATTGATCAACATATCCACCGATTGCATTTAGAACTTCAGCACGATTTTTTTGTTGTTGCTCAATTGCTTTCTTTAAAGCTGTTTCTAATTGAGCGTGTGATTTTGAAAGCAATTCAATTGTTGCTTTGCTTGGGCTAAATGCTAGGGTTTCAGCTTTGTGTCCAAATTCTTCAAACTTATCTGCCCATTCAGCTAAATTTTGAGTACCAAAATCTACTTGAGCTTTATTGAATACTTCCTGTAAGTTCGATTTCCATTCTGTTGTCAATTTTTTTGATTCTTCTTCCAGTTGTGAAAGTTGATCACGAGTTGATTGAATCCATTCTTTTTGACTTTCAAAAGCTTGCAATGATCTCTGTTCAGCACCGCTTTGCAGCGAGTTAAATGTTTTAAAGCTGTTAAACCAACCATCCCAAAAAACATCAATTACATTTAGTCCTTTTTCATCTACATTTAATCCTTTTTCATCTTTTTTCAATGCCATTTTAAAACCCTCCAAAAAATTTAGTTTAATTTATTAAGGTCAAAATATGACCTTTTGATAAAAATTTATACATTAAAGTATAAATTTTATTAAAAATGGTATGATGCTAGTTTTCTAATTTTCTTTTTTCTATCTTCCTTATAGGGAAGGAAATCGGGTGGTAAAAAGAATTGACAGTAAAGAATGAAATTTCAAGTCTTTTTCTATCACCTTCAACAAAATAATCCAACTTATATGTGTAATTTACACCTAGGTGCATTATATGTCAACCATGCAAATATCTTCATAAAAAGACAGAATAAGGAGAATTCGACAAATTTCAACCTTCCTTTTGTCGTTAATTGATGGAATTGTGTGAAATTTAACGGTTTTTTTATGTTGAAATAATGTCGAAATACTTTATTCTAAGTAATGTGAGAATTATTAAAATTCAAATAGAAACAATAAGGAGTTGGATAAGGGTGACTGAACAAAAGTATCTAGATCCATTTGCAGTCTGGAAAGGCATGTATGATAAAACAGAAGCAAAATGGAATGAAGCTATCCATGAGACCATGCAGAAGGAAGCTTTTTCTGAATGGTTGGGACAAGTCCAAAATGCTTATTTGCAGTATCAGCAATTCGTTCAAAAAACAACTGATAACTACTTAAAACAAGTTAATTTGCCTACACGTGATGAAATATCTAATGTAGCTTCATTAATAATTAATTTAGAAGAAAAAGTAGAGAACCTCGACCAAAAAATTGAGGATGAATTATTAGGAAATTCCTCTTCTGCTGAGATGAATAAACTGAAAACTAGTCTTGGTAAGTTAGATAAGAAATTAGACAGCATTTTAAAGGCTGTTCAGATTCCTTTTGAAACAATACCCGCTTCTCCAGCAGAAGATAACAAAAAGAATCCTAATACTTAAAAAATAAAGTTTAATAAATAATTTATGTGAGGAGAAATAATTAATGACGACTGTTGAAAAAAATCTTGTCCAAAACGAAGAAGTTTCTAACTTAAAAGGTAAAGTAGTAGTTGTTACAGGAAGCTCAAAAGGAATTGGAGCAACTATTGCTAAAGAATTAGCCAAACATGGAGCAAATGTTGTTGTAAACTACAACTCAAGTGCTGCAGGTGCTGAAAAGGTTGTTGAAGAAATTGAAGGACTAGGTGGTACGGCAATTGCTGTTAAAGCAAACGTATCAAATGTTGAAGATGCAAAAGTCTTAATTGAGCAAACGATCGCTCATTTTGGCAGAGTTGATATCCTTGTTAATAACGCTGGGATTACAAGAGATAAAACTTTCAAGAAAATGGACGAAAAAGCTTGGTATGAGGTTATTAATACCAACCTTAACAGTGTTTACCATACAACTTCTGCAGTTATTAATTCAATGCTTGAACAAAAATTTGGCCGTATCATCAACATTAGTTCAATCGTTGGTCAAGCAGGTGCTTTTGGACAAACGAACTACTCTGCTTCAAAAGCTGGGATTATCGGTTTTACAAAATCACTTGCATTAGAAACAGCAAAAAATGGGATCACAGTTAATGCAATCTGCCCTGGTTACATTTTAACAGAAATGACTGCTGAAATTCCTGATAATGTTATGGATCAAATTGTTTCTAAAATTCCGATGAAACGTTTAGGTACAACGACTGAGATTGCTGAAGCCGTAATTTTCCTAGCTAATGCTAATTATATTACAGGTCAATGCATAAATGTCAACGGCGGCGTATATATGTAATATATCAACGGGGATTCCTCACGGTCTCCCTGTTAGTTTTTGCTAGTTGATAGTTATTTGTTTGAAGGAGGATATTAATGGTTAACACATTTGATAAAGAATTAGAAAACTGGTTTAATTCGATGCCAGAGCCTGTTCAAAAAAACTACAACCGATTTAAAAAAGTAACCGATGTACTAACAAGACAACCTGAGCCACAGGTTGGTCAATCTCCAAAGGAAGTTATTTGGACAAAAAATAAAGCTAAGCTATACCGATATGTTTCACCTGTTGAGAAAACAAGCAAAATTCCATTGCTCATTGTTTATGCACTTATTAATAAACCATATATTTTGGATTTAACTCCTGGAAACAGTTTAATAGAATACCTCACCAATCAAGGTCATGACGTATTTCTATTGGATTGGGGAACCCCAGGCTATGAGGATCGTGACATGAAACTTGACGATTTTATCATGGATTACATTCCCCGCGCTGTTAAAAAGGTACTGCGAGCTTCGGGTGCTGAAGAAGTAAGTATGCTCGGCTATTGCATGGGCGGAACGATGACGTCTATTTTTGCCGCTCTTCACCCTGACCTTCCAATTCGTAACATTATCTTTTTAACAAGCCCATTTGATTTTTCTGATACTGGCTTATTTAGCAACTGGCTGGACGAGCGCTATTTTAATTTAGATAAAATGGTTGATACATTGGGCATTATCCCTGGTGAAGTGATTGATCTTGGAAATAAAATGTTAAAACCACTTGTCAATTACATCGGTCCATACATTTCTTTAGTAGATCGAGCAGAAAATGAAGGCTTCGTTAAGAGCTGGTCTTTAATGCAAAAATGGGTTGCTGATGGTATACCATTCCCAGGAGCTGCTTTTAGACAATGGATCGGAGAATTCTATCAACAAAACAAACTAATCAATGATGAATTATACATTCGAGGCAGACAAGTAAAGTTAAGCAATATTAAAGCAAATATATTAAATATTGCCGCACAGCGGGATCATATTGCTGCTCCTGAACAAGTTAAGCCGTTATTAGATAAGGTATCCAGTAAGGATAAAACATTTCACCTCATGCCTACAGGACATGTCTCCGTTGTTGTAGGTGGAACTGCTGTTAAGAAAACATATCCAACTATTGATCAATGGTTAACAGAACATACAAAATAAGATACTCTTATCCCCTTCGTTCAATCTTAATACGAAGGGGTTTTTTCTAATATAATTTATACAGATACTATATCCATATAGCACCTATACAGTAAAATGCCAATAAAGATAAAGAAAAAGACCCTATTCTGATCACTTAAGAAAGATCTGAATGGGTCTTTTATCTATAAATAAGGATGTATTAATTTTTGACTTTGGGAATATCGGCCGCTAAACGAGCGCTTACGCTGCTCGTTTTTTAATACCGTATTTGACCTGTTCCATAAACGATCGCTTTTGTTGTTGTTATTGCTCGAAGACCCATTGGTCCACGTGCATGAAGCTTTTGTGTACTGATCCCAATTTCAGCACCGTAGCCGAATTGCTCACCATCTGTAAAACGGGTCGAAGCATTATGATATAACACGGCAGCATCAACTGCTTGGAAGAATAAGTAAACATTTTTCTCGTTTTCACTAATAATCGCTTCTGAATGCTTGGTTCCATATTGGTCAATATGCCCAATCGCTTCTTCCACATTTCCAACAAGTTTAACTGCTAAGATTGGTGCTAAAAACTCCTTATACCAATCCTCTTCAGTTGCCTGGTTTACAAATGAATAGTCAGCGGCTAGTTTCTCATCACCTCGCAGTTCAACCCCCTTTTCATGAAGAGCTGTTACTAATTCAGTAATATATGGCCATTTTTCGTGGATCAAAACGGTTTCAGCTGCATTACAAACAGAGGGCCGGTGCAATTTGGCGTTAATAGCAATTTCGATCGCCATTTTTTCTTCTGCGCTTTCATCAATAAATACATGACAATTGCCCACCCCTGTTTCCAGAACTGGAACAGTTGCATTCTGAATCACTGTTTGAATTAATCCTGCTCCGCCTCTTGGTATCAAGACGTCTAAATATTGATTCAGCTTAAACATTTGTGATGCGGTTTCACGGCTTGTATCTTCTAACAACTGGATTGAGTCTGCAGGAATAGCCGTTTGATCTAGTGCTTCACGCATTACTTGAACGAGTGCTTTATTTGAATTGAGGGCAGATGTGCTTCCTCTAAGTAGCACAGCATTCCCTGCTTTTAAACAAAGACTTCCGGCATCAACAGTCACATTTGGGCGCGCTTCGTAAACCATTCCGATTACACCAAGCGGTACACGAATGGTTTGAATCCGTAAGCCATTTGGTCTCTCCCATGTTTCGATTGTTTCACCGATTGGATCCACTAATTTAATTAATTGCTGAATACCGTCTGCAATTTGCTCGATTCTCTCCTCTGTTAGCAATAGTCGATCTAATAAGGAATCAGATAACCCTTTCTCCTTTCCAGCTTGAATATCCTTTGCGTTTTCGGCTAAAATAAATTCCTTTTCACTAATAATATAGTCAGCCATTTTAGCCAAGGCTTCATTTTTTTTCTCTGAACTGAGCATTCCTAATGTTTTTGCTGCTTTTTTTAGTTTCTTAGCTTTATCTAACAGTTCACTCATTTCATCATTTCCTCCTTCGTCATTGCGACCCAATTATCACGATGAATCACTTCTGGCCGTTTATTTACAGAAAACCCTTTCGCCTGTTCGCTAGGTAAACCTTTTACTTTTTGTAAATCCTCTGCAGAATAATAAATTTGTCCTCTTCCAACTATTTGCCCTTTTGGATTGTGTACGACAACAACATCCATAGCGTTAAAGTCGCCGACTACCTTTGTAACACCCACAGGGAGCAAGCTTTTGCCATTTTGAACAATTGCTTTTTCAGCGCCTTCGTCAATTTCAATACTACCGTTAACATGTGAGTGATAAGCAATCCATTGCTTTTTCATTTGCATTTGGGCATGAAATGGACCGCCAATATAGGTTCCATCCCCTTTACCCTCTAAGATATCTGCAAGCTTTTGTTTGCCATGTCCAGTGCCGACAAATACACTAACCCCAAGAGACAATGCTTTTTGGGCTGCTAAAAGCTTAGATTTCATTCCGCCGGTTCCGACTGAAGACCCACTTTCACCTGCAATTCCAAGGAGTTCTTCAGAAATTTCCGGGATAAAGTGATACTTTTTGGCATCCTTTGAATGCTTTGGATTTCCATCATAAAGACCATTTACATCGGTCAAAATCATGAGTGCATTTGCATGTAAAAAACCACTCACAAGACTTGAGAGCATATCATTATCCCCAAATGTTAGCTCTTCAATTGATACTGAATCGTTTTCATTAATAATTGGAATAACGCCCTTTTGCAGCAATTCTGTCATTGCCGCGTGCAAATTATGAAACCGTTCCCGGCTATAAAAGTCTTCACGGGTTATTAATATTTGGGCGGGTACAATATTATATTCTTTAAATAGTAAAATATAATTTTGCATCAATAGTCCCTGACCAACAGCTGCTGCAGCTTGTTTACTGGCGGCTTTTTTAGGCCGTTTTGGATATCCGAGGGATCCAAAACCCGCTGCTACTGCCCCTGAAGAAATGAGAATAACGTCATGTCCCTGTTGTTTTAAGTAGGCAAGAGCCTCAACATGGTCGCGCATTTTTTGTTCTGATAAAGCCCCTGATTCAATTGTAAGGGAACTGCTGCCTATTTTAACAACAATAAGTTGTTTTTTCATATGAATCGTGCCTTCCTTTTATAAAATAAAAAACGATTTTTCCATCCTATAAAAGGACGGAAAAATCGTTCCGCGGTACCACCTTAATTGGTGCTAAGCACCCACTTTACCCCGTAACGCGGGAACACGGCTTATGTTTGCATAAGCGGTCTGCTTAGGGCAGGTTCAATCTTTTTTCCGTTAGGAACCTTCCAGCCGATGGGCTCCACTCTCTATCACGTTCCAAAGGTTTACTAATCCCATACCATTTCCGATATCATGATTTATCTGATATTATCCATGGAAAAAGGGTTTTTGTCAAGACTAACATAGGCAAATATAAAATGTTGTTATCAGACATAAGACTTCTCCCTCTCGTTTTTTTTATTCCACATTAAATTGATTTAATAAATATTCGCAAACCCGCTCTGAATGTAGTCTTGCTGCAATATAAGGCGGCCGAACACCTGTTGTCCCTTCTAATGGAAAACCAAGCCAGAGCAGTCGGTGATCAATCATAACAAATGGAAAAGAAGCGTTTATTTGTACCCTCCTATTGGGTTGAAGATCTTTCCAATGTTTTTCTGAAATAACAATTAATTTGGCTTTTTTCCTGCTTTTCAGCTGTTCCTTCCACTCGTCTGGAAGCATAGCTTGTCCCGGTAACGAAATAACAATCGATGAACGAGCCAATTCGATATCTCGAAAAACTGGGCCAAGCCTAAGCGCATGGATCCAGTATAATCTTGGGTGTTGATTGTGAATCCATGAACCAATTTCTTTTGTCCTAACTGTTTGTTTCTGTTTCTCTTGATGCTCAACGAGCTGTCTTAAAATCTTTCCTTGGTAGACATGGCGGCGTATAAAGGATGTATTACTGATGTGAATAAACTTTCCTTTTGTTCTTGTAATCGCAACATTAATGAGCCGCTCACTCTCCCTGCCTGTTAAAAGCATGCCGGCTCTTTCCAGTGGTTCACTATCTACCGTATCAAAGATCATGACATCCCGCTCGCTTCCTTGGAACCTGTGAACAGTTGCGGAAATAATATCTGCTGTTGATCGTTCTTTTTCATACAAATCATCTAACAGCATTTCCATTATATTCGCTTGGGCACGGTACGGTGTCACATATCCAATCGACCTGGCTCCACCAAGGTAGGCCTCGTGAATTAATTGAAAGGATAATAAGGCCTGCCATAAATTCATTCTGGAATTTGATGACTTCTCCGTCATACAATGAGCTCCCATATAGCTTGAATCTAAAAGAATAGCTGCACGATGAGGAAACGGTGGAAGTTCCACGATCCGATTTCGATTAGTAAAAACACTCTCGTGATCACCAACGAGAGAGTGATAAATGTATCGATTAGTAAAAGACGATATTTCAGGATGCATTCTTCTTTGTTCTTTTAATAAAAATAAATGGGGATGAAGCTTCCCTTCTTTGACAAAATCGACAACTCCTGATTTGTGAAAAATATCCTCCTTTAGCCATTTTGTTACCAGCAAATCGCGGGATGAAGCAATCGGCGGTAATTGTTTAAAATCACCACTAATAATGACCCGTTTTCCTAGCGTAGCAGCAAATGCGGCTTGTGGAACATAAGCCATGCTCGCTTCATCAAGTATGACAATATCGAAATCCTTTTCATAAATGGAAGGATCACTTGCAGCCTTTGCAAGTGTGGTCCCGATAATATAAGCATCTTTTAAAAACTGCAATTCCCACTTGTGAATTTTTTCCAACAGTCTAGCAATCTTTGTTTCAAGCTCAATTAAGTTGTTCGAATCCCGCTTACTAAAAGAATGGGCTAGGTCGGATTTCATTTTTGTTCTTTCCTCAACTAATATTTCTTTATTTTTCGCTAGAGCCGGGTCTTGCTTTTTAATAAGCTGGCTTGTGGAAATAGCCGCTTGACTCGTAAGTCCTTCGCTTATATTAGAGCCGTAACGTAAAATATCCCCCTCATGGAAATGTTCCTTCTTTTTAATAAACGTGGTTACTTCACTTAAAAGAACATCAACAGCTTGATTACTATGTGAGAGGATCAGAACCCGTTTTTCTTGAAAGTATTTGTTTGCGGCAACGCGGGCAAGTGTATAGGTTTTTCCTGTTCCTGGTGGGCCCCAGACAAATGTAACAGGATTATATTTTGATCTAAGTAGTAACTCGTGTACATTGCTTTTTATTTTATCCACAGGGTGTTTTGCGGGCATGGAAGGATCCATTAATTTTTTAATTCTTATCCGTTTTTGTTTTCTTCCTTTTATCTCATCAAATCGTTGAATAAGCTGTTCAAGCAGTTCCCAAGGATCGTGATATAACAGTGCCTCATGAATTAAATCTCCAAATGACTGCTCCAAAGCAATCATTACCCCTCTCCCTTCAGAGGAAACCACGCGGCCACTTTGTCTTACCTGTCCCCATTCAAGCCTCACAGAAGCCCCGATCGGAATTTTTAATGAAAAGGCAGTATCAAAATAATAGGTAAACGAATCATCGTTAGCAAGCAGCCTTCCATTTGTCACTTTGAATTTGTTGCTGCCATATTTTTTTAAATGGGCAATTTCCTTTTGAAGTGCCTGCTGCCACTCTTTTATATATGTTAATGTCGTTGTCATTTACCGACTTCCTTTTTTACATTAGTAAAAACTTGATTCATACCCAACTACAATCGCTACTAACAAAATAATTTTTGATCTTCCTTCATTATAAATAGGAAGTTCAGTGCAGCATAATATTATTCCTTGCAGATTGTCTCTTTTAATCATTGGTAATAATCTACTGTAGATTCTGATCCTAATCCTCCTATGATTCCATCCATTTTCATAAGAATTCTCCCTTATCTACTTAAACACGTTAATTAATCTAATGATATCATTTTTATCAAAAAACCGATTGTCCTTTCCACTGTATCGCAAAAGTGATAGGAGTCACAACATTTGCTGTTCTGCTCACGTTATACTAAATGTAGAAAATTTTTATGAGGTGAAGAAAAATGTCCAATAGTATGAACGCTCTCAGAAATATTCAGTCAGTTGAACTTTGCGCAGGACTTACACGTCTAAAAGAAGAACATGTTCCCCTATTAGAAAAAATAGACAGCATCCTGTTATTATCAGAGCAAATTGAAAATGAAGAAGACTCGCATAAGAGCTTTGCGGACTTGAAAAACCTGGTAGAGCTCTTTCAGTTGGAACTTAAGCCCCATTCACAGCGCGAAGAAGAGGGATTATTTCAATTGTTGGGGATATATATCGGTACTACTTCAGGTCCGGTTGTAGTCAATACAGATGAACACAAACAGGCAAGGGCTCTTTTAGGGGCTTTTCTTGAAAAAGCAGGAAATGATAAGCTTACATTAAGGGAAATAAAAGAATCCATAGAAGGCATCAGAAGCGCTGCCAATCTGTTAAAAAATCACTTTGCAAAAGAAGAGAACATCCTGTTCCCGAAGGCAGAAAGCCTGCTGTCAGAACAGGAAAAGGCAGAATTATATAGCAAAATGCAAGAAATTAACTAAAGAAGCAGATTCAAAAGCTGTTTTTAACGAGCTTTTGAATCTGCTTCGCCTTTTCAACCATTACAAAGCAACCTTAGAGTTTAACGTTTTTCACTGAATTAACCACCTTTTTTTAAATTATCGCTTACACCGGATAAACCGGATGCTTCCGTTCTGAAAAAATGACATACTTTGAGGAATACACCTCGAAACGTTTTATTAACTCGTCGCGCAGCGAATTGGCAGGGATCACTCCATCTATAATCATTTCAGACGCTAACCGATAGATATCTATATCCTGTTTGTATTCCTCGCGTTTTTCAGCAATAAAAGCAGTCCGCTCAGCCTCCGGTAATTGAGCAATCTTATTTGAATAAACGGCGTTTACAGCGGCCTCTGGTCCCATTACTGCAATTTGTGCCGAAGGCAAGGCTAGACAGCAGTCTGGTTCAAAGGCAGGGCCGGCCATCGCATATAGACCTGCGCCGTACGCCTTACGGACAATAACCGATATTTTCGGAACTGTTGCTTCAGCCATGGCGGAAATCATTTTTGCTCCATGGCGAATGATTCCGGCTCGCTCTACCTTTGTTCCTATCATAAACCCAGGGACATCAGTAAGAAACAGCAGTGGAATATGGAAGGCATCACAAAGATTAATAAATTTCGTGGCTTTATCGGCTGAATCATGGAAAAGCACGCCGCCCTTAAAACGTGGTTGATTGGCAATAATGCCAACGGGTTTTCCATTTATTCTCGACAATCCTGTAATTAATTCCTTTGCAAATAGTTTTTTAATTTCAAAAAAAGATCCTTCGTCAACAATTCGATCAATCAAGTCATGCATATTAAATGGGGTATTCTGATTATCCGGGATAAGATCTTCAATTGTTTTCTCGTAATTCTTAGGTGCAGCCGTTTCCAAAAGCGGCGGTTTTTCCGTGTAGTTTGCAGGAAAATATGCGAGGTAGGTTCGAGCCAGCCTAATCGCTTCTTCTTCATTTTTGGCTAGGACATCACCGCATCCAGAAACTGAGCAGTGCATGCGGGCACCGCCCATTTCCTCTAAAGTTACTTTTTCGCCAATTACCTCTTCCGCCATCCGCGGTGAACCAAGATACATGGAAGCATTCCCATCAACCATGATGACTATATCGCAAAATGCGGGTATGTAGGCTCCTCCTGCAGCTGAAGGCCCAAATAAAACACAAATCTGAGGGATTTTTCCAGATAATTTTACTTGATTGTAAAAAATCCGTCCTGCCCCGCGGCGTCCCGGAAACATTTCCACTTGATCTGTAATCCGGGCTCCAGCCGAATCGACAAGATAAATGAAAGGTACTCTTAATTTTTCTGCTGTTTCCTGGATGCGAATAATTTTTTCGACAGTGCGTGCTCCCCATGACCCGGCTTTTACTGTTGAATCGTTTGCCATGACGCATACCACTTGGCCATTAATTTTCCCCATCACTGTCACTACACCATCTGCTGGAAGTTCTTCCGCTATACAGTTTGCAAATAATGCATCCTCAAATTCAAACTCAGCGTCAAACAAACGCTTTAAACGGTCTCGAACAAACAGCTTTCCTTGTTCACTATTTTTTTGATGATATTTTGGTGCCCCTCCCTTATAAATACGTTCGGACAACACTTTTAATGTTTGTTCCTTCGAATTTACTTCTGTGGACATGTCTTTTCCTCCTTTTTCAAACTGCTTGCAGTTATTCCCCTTTATAAACAGGAATTCGTTTTTCTTTGAATGCTTGCAGTCCTTCCAGACGATCCTTTGTAGGAATCGTTATTTCATAGGCATTTTGTTCAATCGCCAGTCCTGTATTTAAATCAACATCAAGCCCTTTTTCAATTGCAAACTTTGCTTGTTTTACTGCGATAGGTCCATTTCTACCAATCTGTTGCGCAATTTCAAGTGCTTTTTCTAATACGGTTTCAGATGGTTGAATAAATTCAACTAGTCCGATCTCTTTCGCTTCCTGGGCAGCTATTCTTCTTGCCGTAAAAATGAGCTCTTTTGCTCTGCCTTTGCCAATTAATCGTGGCAGGCGCTGTGTACCGCCAGCTCCAGGAATGATTCCAAGTGAAGTTTCAGTTAGTCCAAACTTGGCTGTTTCTGAAGCAATTCGGATATCACAGGCTAATGCTAATTCTGTTCCACCGCCAAATGCTACCCCATTTACGGCTGCGATGACGGGCTGTGGCAGGGCCTCGATTTGATTAATGTTGTTGCGAATCATTGAAACCGCCCTGCGAACTGTTTGTAGATCCATTACGACCCGTTCTTTTAAATCAGCCCCTGCACAAAAGGCTTTTTCGCCAGCACCTGTAATAACCACGCAGCGCACGGAGGGATCAAACTTACAGGTATCAATTACTCCTTGAAGTTCTTTTAACATCTGTAATGAAAATGCATTGGCAGCTTGCGGACGATTGAGGGTTATAAGGGCAATTCCCTCCTCAAGTGTTGACATCAGCACCGTTTTCTCCATTTTTTTCTCCTTTCTCAAGTGGTTAGCTTCAGACAATTTTTCATGGTCATTTAAGGCGACTTCAAGCTTTCAACTTCCCTTCAACTCTAGTAATCTATTCTAAGACAATTAATACGTCCTCTTCATTCACAAAGTCACCTTCATTGATTTTAACTTCCTTGACCATCCCGCCAAAATCTACGGCGATTGGAATCTCCATTTTCATTGATTCGAGAATGACTACCTCTTGCCCTTCTTCCACCTGATCGCCTGGCTTTACGAGTACCTTCCATACATTTCCTGCCATTACCGCTACTACATTCGTCATCGATATTCCCTCCTCGTTTACTTTGAAATTTTTGTGTTTTTTACTGAAGATACTTTTCTACAAAATTTGTTGTTGTATCACCTGCTAAATAGGCAGGATGTTCCACGACTTTTCGCAGCATTGGGATATTTGTTTTGATTCCTTCGACTTCATATTGGCGTAATGCATTTTGAAGAAGGTCGATTGCCTCAATTCGGTTCTTCCCTTTTACCACAAGCTTGGCAATCATCGGATCGTAAAAAGGTGTAACAACTGATTGGTCACTAACCCCTAATTCGTGGCGAATTCCCTGCCCTTCTGGTAATACTAATTTCGTAATCTTACCCGGCGAAGGAAAGAATGTTTTTGGGTCTTCTGCGTAGATTCTGACTTCAATCGCATGCCCCTCTTTCTTGATGCCTGATTGAGTAAAAGCTAAGGGTTCACCTGCAGCAATTCGTAATTGCTCTCGAACTAAATCCAATCCGGTAATTTCTTCCGTAACAGGATGTTCAACCTGCAGGCGGGTATTCACTTCTAAAAAATAGAAATTCTTTTCCTTATCAACTAAAAATTCAACGGTTCCTGCATTATAGTACCCGATGGATTTAGCTGCCTTTACAGCAGTTTCTCCCATTTTTAAACGAGTCGCATCATCTAAAAATGGTGAAGGTGCCTCTTCGACGACTTTTTGATGGCGCCGTTGGATGGAGCATTCCCGCTCCCATAAATAAACGGTATTTCCCTGTGAATCTGCTAAAATTTGAATTTCAATATGCCGTGGATTTTCTACATATTTTTCAATAAACATTTCACCGTTACCGAAAAAGCTTTCGGCCCTCTTTTGGTTTCCTTCAAAGGCTTTGCGAATTTCTTCTTCGTTATGGACAATCTGCATGCCAATCCCCCCGCCTCCAGCGGAAGCTTTAAGCATCACAGGATAACCGATATTTTCTGCCACTGCTGCAGCCTCCTCAACATCTGCTAAGGGATGAAGGATCCCGGGGACGACCGGAACACCTGACGCATCCATCAATTTTCGAGCTTTAATTTTGTTTCCCATTTTAGAAATAACCTCTGGGGACGGACCAATGAAAGTAATCCCTTCCAGTTCACAGCGCTTTGCAAATTCAGCATTTTCCGAGAGAAGACCATAACCAGGGTGTATTGCTTCTGCTTTTGAAACGTTCGCGATTTCGATGATTTTTTCGATATTCAAGTAGCTCTCCACTACTTTTGAACCGCCAAGTAAATAGCTTTCATCGGCTTCTTTGACATGGAGGGCTTCTTTATCCGCCTCTGAATAAACAGCGACAGTACGTATGCCTAGTGATTTACAAGTCCGGAGTATTCGGGAGGCAATTTCTCCCCTGTTCGCGATCAATACCTTCTTGAACATTCCATTTCCCCCTTTATTGGTCAGCTATTGAACTAATTGGATGTTGGTTACCTTTAACAACCAATTTCGCGGGAAATCACCATTCGCTGGACTTCTGATGTACCTTCCCCTATTTCAAGAAGCTTCGCGTCACGGTAGAAACGTTCTACCTGGTATTCCCTCATATACCCATAACCACCATGAATTTGAATTGCCTGGTCACAAACTCGTGTACAGATTTCGGAGGCAAATAATTTTGCCATTGCTGCCTCTTTTTTAAATTTACGTCCCTGATCCTTTAACCATGCCGCTTTATAAACCATATTTCGTGCCAATTCAATGTACATAGCCATATCAGCAAGTTTAAATTGGATCGCTTGAAACTTTGAAAGGCTCTGGCCAAACTGTTTTCTTTCCTTCGCGTATTGAAGTGCTTTTTCGTAAGCACCTTGGGCAATTCCAACAGCCATAGCGCCAATCCCGATTCTTCCGCCATCAAGAGTGGCTAAAAACTGTTTAAAACCATTTCCTTCTACTCCAAGAAGATTTTCTTTTGGTACACTTACATTTTCAAGAATTAATTCCGTTGTATTGGAAGCATGAAGGCCCATTTTTTCATAATTACTTATAACGCTAAACCCGGGGGCTTCTGTCGATACAATAAACGAACTTATTCCGTTCGTACCTTTTGAACGATCGGTGACGGCTGTAATCGCGAGGTTTTTCGCATAGCTGGCATTCGTGATAAAACATTTAGAACCGGAAATTGTCCACTTATCACCATTAAGGGTAGCGGTTGTTTGTGTACCTCCTGCATCAGATCCAGCATTTGGTTCAGTTAGTCCAAACGCCCCTAAATATTCCCCTGTACAAATAGGGGTTAAATACAATACCTTTTGTTCATGTGTCCCAAACAAATTGATTGGAGCACCACCTAAGGAGATATGAGCAGAATAAGTTATACCAGTAGATCCACAAACCCTGCTTAATTCCTCTACAGCGGTGGCAAAGCTGACAGTATCTGCTCCTCCACCACCATATTGTTCAGGAAATGGTAGCCCCATGATGCCTAACTGGGCTAATTTAGTGAAAACCTCCCTTGGAAATTCTCCCTTTCGGTCTCTATCATCAGCCCCCGGAGCCACCTCTCCTTCGGCAAAATCACGAATCAACTTACGGATCATGGATTGTTCTTCTGTTAAATCAAAATTCATAAAACACACAACCTTTCATTTAAAAAAATAAATGGAGCATCAATTAATGAAGCGATATAATAAGATCCATTTCCAGGATCAAAATGAAACCACTTACATTTTATGATTTTCTTATAACTATAAATATTAAAAATTTGTTATCTATATGTTAATTGGATCGTTTGAAAATTAACTAAGTGTCTCAGAAACGGAAAAAGCTGGATTGAACTACCAGCCTGTAAGTTTATCCCTTGGTTCTAATAGCAAACAGCTGCTCAACATACACTTGGCTCTTACAATATATGAATATAAACAAAGAGTTCTCAAAGCTAAAAAAAGCAAAGCACCTCAATCAATTGAGATGCTTTGCTTTTTTTTGGGGAATGATTCATTAATCAGTCTGATTCTCATAGAAATGGGATAGCTCGATAATCATTGCACCCATTCGCTCATTTTCAGGTGTGACCAATCGCTCAACACCTTCTTCTTTTAAGGCTTCCGCTGTCACTTTTCCAACAGCCACAGCGATAGCTTTCTCGTGAAAACAGTTTAAGATGTCAGTTAGCTTGCCCTTTTCCCTCGCAAAGTTAAATAAAGAGCGGACCTGAACTGCTGTAGTAAAACAGACTGCATCGATTTCATTGTTTGCCATTTCATCGCATAAATTAGTAACCGTTTCAGATTCTGGAGCAATATGCTGGTACGGAAGGATTTTCAAAACCTCAGCCCCACGGTCTTCAAAAAACTTTGTTAAGGCAGGTGCTGTTTCGCCATGAAGCTGAATCATAACCCTTTTCCCTGAAAAGTCAACGTTTTCTAACCCACGAGTTAGCCCTTTTGTCGTCCCGTCTTCATCTACTGCAATTGGTTTTAAATCCCATTTTTTCAATGCAGCTAAAGTTTTATAGCCTCTTGAAGCGATTTGAGCATGACGTATGTTGTTAAGAAAAGCATCTTTAACTGCTAGTTTTTCTGCTAGATTGACAAGAGTTTCTAATCCAATACCTGTGGTAAACACGACCCAATCGGCACCATCATTGACAAACTTCAATAAATCGGGTTCAACCTCTTTTTCCGCCAAAAAGACCATTCCTTGGAGCGAACGCACAATGGGAATCCCACCTTGTTTTTCAATTAATGTGCTAATTTCTTCAATTTTTCGTGAACCGCCAATCGCTATTCGTTTTCCTTCTAAACCGTTTCCCATTCTTATTCACCTCTAATTTTTTCTCATATAATTAAAACTGCCCTGCACCCTTTAATTGCCAATAATATTCGCTAAACACGTTTGCAAATGCATCCATTGCATTTTGAAGTTCTTCCATGTTGTTATCGACCCCGCCTACTTCCATTAATAGTGCTCTTGGAGAAAGATCCTGATTATAGACTCCATTCCCCATACTCTTATCTTTAGAAAATACGCCGCGACTCAAGCCGGGATATTTCTTCTCAATGGCAGCGTGCAGTTGTTTAGCCAGTTCAAGATTTTGTTTAAAATTTGGATTTGCTTCACCAACTATGAAGACTAAACGGGCATAGTTCTTATTGTTTATCTTTATCGTTGTTTTGTCCTTTCTCAACGAATCACGATGGATATCAATCATAAATTTTAAGTCTGTGTCACTTGCCATCGCTTCTTTGACAAGCCCCCGCGAGAATTGATAGGCACTATTTGCATTCCAACCTTTATTCTGTAGCATTTGGGCAGCATTTACTGTGCTATGTTCGATGCCAATCCCTTTTGCTTCTAGATCATCAGCAAGATGGTCCCCTACACCAACAACATTGACCGAATTATTAGAACTTGTGGCATCATCCGGTGATTGAACCTGTTTAAGAAGCGGCAAATATGACTCCCAGCTGTGTGTATGATAGATGTACACCACTTTTTTTCCATTCGTTGTTTGTGCTGGCGGCTGTGATGATCGTTCTGTTGATTTACCTTTTAGTGCATCTTGGGCAATTTCTCTTTCTTTTAAGAGAACATCCATAGGCGGTGAGGATTCCATCGGTAAAGTAGTGATATTGGTACCTTCCCCGGCCACCTGAATTTTTGTATTGAAATCAGAAAATCCCGGCAGTTCTCTCGCAAAAAAGGTTCGAACGTCGTTTACTTTAAGATTGGTTGCTAATTGAAAACCTATTTTTGTTAACGGGATATCATTGACTTCTGGATTTTTTTGCGTAAAGTAGTTGTTTTCAAATCCATAAAAATACAAATATAGTTTATTCAAATCCGTCTTTTCAAGAACTGTCCCTACAGAATTAGAAGACATCGTCATCGAGAAAAAAGTTGTCATTCCTGCGATCAATAAAAAAACAATTAAAATCGACAAAAATGCACTATTGATCCGGACAAAAATGTTGATCTGCTTATTTTTTTTCATATAAGGCTGCCTCCTTCTATTAATAGTTATGCAAACTAGAAAATAGATAGAAGTAACCTTTATCTCTTTTTAGCAGATATTAATTGCTAGATTAGTTATTCGTTTGAAATAAAGCTTTTTTTAGGGCGTTTAAATTACTTTTCATAACACCCAGATAGTCTAAGCCTTGTTTCTGATCCTCGGCTGTTAGGCCTTCAAGTGGATTTAAAACTTCAGTTTTCGCACCAATTTCATTCGCCAATGTGGTGGCAACCTTTGAAGAGGTAAGTCCTTCAAAATAGATAATTTTAATATGTTTTTCTTTCGTTATTTTCGCTAATTCTGCTAGTTTGCCCAGAGTAGGTTCAACGTCAGGGGATAGACCTGCGATCGGGATTTGTGTTAATCCATATTGTTTGGCTAAATAGCTAAAGGCAGCGTGTTGGGTAACAAATTCCTTTTTTGGAGCTTTATCAATTGTTTCTTTATATAATTGATCTAAATCAGTAAGCTTTGCTTTAAATGCCACTGCGTTTTTTTCATATTGGTCACTGTTTTTAGGATCTTTTTGTTTTAGAGCACCTGCGATTTCATCAACCTCTTGTTTTGCCAAAACAGGTGAAAGCCATACATGAGGGTCCTTAGTTGATTGACTGCTCTTTTGTCCTTCCAGACCATTAGCATCCATAAGCTTGATCTTACTTGAAGCCTCAACCACTTTTAGATGGGATGTATCGAGACTTTTAAGTACTTTCCCCGTCCATGTTTCAAAGTAACGGCTATTATAGATAAATACATCAGCATCCTGCATTTTTGCCATATCCTTTGCTGTTGGTTCCCAATCGTGAGGTTCTACTCCATTTGGGATTAACAGGGTGACGTTTGCTATTGTTCCTGCCACTTGTTTCGTAAAATAATACATTGGATAAAAGGTGGTAATAATTTCTAGCTTTTTGGGGCCGTTCCCATCATTCTTCCCTTGGGTTTGATTTCCGTTAGTACAACCCGTTAGGATTAATAGAAATATAATGAATGTCCACAATAATTTTCTCACTAGTCTCTTCCCTTCAACTTATTGCTTTAAGATTAATTGTTTTTAAACAAAATAAATATTTTTGTAGAAAGTACGGTTCAAATCGTAATTATTACGAATGGTATCATATCTTGTTTGATGGGTAAAGTCAATCTCTTTTAAATCACTGGTTCACACTAGGTAAGTGATCTGTTGCAGTTAAGAAAAGTGTAGAATACTAGTTTGAATGTCTATTCAAGCTTCAGGACTGAGCGCATGGTTGCCAAGAACAAAACAAGGGTGAAATAAGTAGAAAAAGAAAGGGAACTAGAAATTCTGCCATCTAGTTCCCCTACTTGCATTTGTGCAAATATTATTAAAATCCAACCAAAACTTTCTAGATCAAGATTTAATATCAGGTTATTTTTTATTGAGGATCGTATGCAAAGTTGCTAATCTCATTTTAATAGACTCACCCATTTAATTTTTAAAAACAACGGAAAGAAAGACCCGGGTTTATATCCCTTTTCCGTCTACCATAAGGAATCAGAAAGTAGAAGGGAAAACTTCCTTATCTTCGTCTATTTCGTCTGCGAAAAAACGCTGGTATATCAAGAGAGTCCTCCAATTGGTTTGTTTGGCGTTCAGAATCTTGAACTGGTGCCTCTTCAATTTTCGGATTATGCTGCCTTCTCCGTTCCTTTTGAATTGGATTAGACCATTCCTCCAGTGTCGGTTGGGAAATTGTTTCTGAAATAGGCGACTCATCCTCGATAAATCCGGTTGCAATGACAGTTACGATAATTTCATCTTTTAAGTCTTCGTTAATGATTGAACCAAAGATCATATTTAAATCCTCATGAGCAGCAGAGGCAACGATATTTGCCGCCTCCTGTACTTCAAAAAGGCTTAAATTCCTACCGCCGGTGATGTTCATCAGCACACCTTGAGCCCCATTAATGGAAGTTTCCAGTAACGGACTGTTAATTGCTTTCTGTGCAGCTTCAATTGCACGGTCTGAACCTTTGGCGATGCCAATTCCCATTAGGGCTGTTCCTTTATTAGACATGACCGTTTTCACATCTGCAAAATCAAGATTAATTAAACCAGGAACCGCAATTAAATCAGAAATCCCCTGTACACCTTGGCGCAGAACATTATCCGCTTCACGGAATGCTTCAAGCATAGGCGTATTCCTATTAACAATTTCCAATAAGCGGTCATTAGGTATAATAATTAAGGTGTCGACCGCTTTTCTCATTGCTTCAATTCCTTTTTCCGCATTTGCTGCCCGCTTCCTGCCCTCAAATTTAAACGGACGGGTAACAACGCCGATCGTCAAAGCACCCAGCTTTTGGGCGATCTCCGCTATCGCGGGTGCTGCCCCCGTACCTGTACCTCCTCCCATTCCAGCCGTAACAAAAACCATGTCTGCCCCTTGTAGCACTTCTTGGATCTGGCGTTTGCTTTCTTCTACTGCTTTTTTACCTATTTCCGGATTTGCTCCTGCACCTAAGCCTCTTGTTAATGTAGCACCGATTTGCATCGTGATCCCCGCCCTGGATTGCTTAAGCGCCTGCGCATCTGTATTGACCGAAATAAATTCTACACCTTCTACTCCATCTTCAACCATCCGGTTCACAGCATTGTTACCCCCACCGCCAACCCCGATGACCTTTATGGCCGCAAATTGATCAAAATTAGTATCAAATTCCAACATATTATTCCTCCAACATAACAAACTGATTTTATCCAAATAAAAGAGTACCTATAGAGATTATGCAAAAATCCCGTCAGTACCTTTACATCCTGGAAAGACAAGAAACACTTTTTCAAACATCTTAATATTTTCCCCTAAGTCTATTATTTCGACAAAAAAATTTGAAATTCCTATTTATTTGTCAAACTGTAAGTTTCGTCATTTTCTCGAAATATTTGTAATGAAAAATTACTACTTTTGAAACTTTTCCTCTTCCAATAATGGCATAGATTTAACTGCTTCGTTTCATTTGGAAAAAAATAGAACAGTGCGTAAAGGTGGTAGGTACTTTCCACGAAGTCAGAGCTCCTCAATACAATGAAAAAGACTTGCTGCTGTTTCAAAGAGCTGGTTTCTTAAAATTTCTTCCGGCCATCTGTCGTCTTTTCGCTTCAAATCACCTTCGATAAGCATGATCATCCACAAGGAGAAAGTTGCAGAAAACAAATAATATTCATTTTTAAAATTTTCTCGATTTGTCTCAATCCCATATGTACTTGCTTGATCATAGTATTCGGTAAGAATTTTATTTCTCAATTCACTTGTAACCGTTTTTGAGTGTAAAGGATGTGAAAGATCGATTAAATGATATAAATCCCAAAACCGTGTATTTAAATGAGCGTATTCCCAATCGATGATTACTAACTTGTTTTGAGAAGTTCCGTAATTACCCAGGTGAAGATCACCGTGAGACAATACAAGCGTTTTTGAAAAAATCTTTTTTTCAAGCAGCAAAAACAACTTGCTCATTGTCTTTTTTGGCAGGTTAAGATTTGTTACTGTTTCAATTACCTTGTCTTTGCTTCGAAACAGTTCGGCTTTTATCGTTTCAATTTTTGGTTTTGGCCCGTTTAATTGTGCATCCTTCCATCCATCTATTGGAAGTGAATGCCACCAGACCATTTGTTTGGTCACATTTTTGAGAATTTCTAATGTGAATTCGTGTTTAATAGGACCTAGATCCGAATAAACGATCCAACTATTTTCCGGTCTATTGACTGATGATTTTGCGATTATCTTAGGATAGAAATCTGGAAATACAGATAAGATATTTTCTTGGACCCAAACTTCCTTACCGATTTGTTCGTCGTTGGTTAACGGCTTAAAAATAAAGCTTTCATTAGGAGTGATAAAAAATCTTTCGATCACTTTTCCATTCGTTCCTGTATATAAAGGTTCTCTTTTTAAAATGACCATTTCATTTAATTGCCCATTTTCAAGTACAATATTACCTTGCCATTCAATCATTACACACATGCCTGCTTTCAATAATAACTGTATATTCTTGTTTACATCTTCTCTTTCTTACATCAACAGCATTATAGTATAATTGCATAATTTTTTAAAAAATACTGCTCAAAGAGAGCCTAATTCCTTTGAATGCGCTAACCTTAATAAAGCATATAAATATCAATATCAAATGAATTCGCATAAACTCTACTTTAAATGGTCACAGAGCATGTTATACACGATTGGCTTTAAAAAAATTTTTTAAAATGATTATTTGAAATTTATCACTTTGGAAATACTGTAATGGATTGATTAGAAATTTAACATGAGGAGGTGTTGACATGACAAATGAAAACCAATTTTCAGATTTCATAAATGAAGTTTCATTACAGACTAAGATAGAAAACATTTGGAGCAATACATGTGGTTCATGGGAAAATTGTAATGAAACAACGATTCAGTCATTCTTATCTCAATGTGATGAGTATAACTTAGACCCACAGTATGGTATGAGCTGGGTGGAACAACATAAAGAGAAAATCCCAAATTGGATAGCTGTTTCTGAAGCATCCCTTGGCTGGATAAATCAACACACGTCAACCGGATCACCGTACACTGCTTCAGATGAAAATTTAAGCTAAAAGAGAGCTGAAGGGCTCTCTTTACTGAAGTGTTGTAACAAACAAAAAAATAGATACATAATTTAGTTCTTTTGAACGAAAGTGCTTGGCATGACAACAGCAACAACCTCGCCTCGTGCACAAACAACACCATTAGCAAATACCTCAGTCTCTACTCTCCATTTTTTCGGATGAATCTCATACACGGCTCCAATCGCTTTCAATGGTACCCCATGTGGTGTTGGCTTAACATAGTCTACATGCAAAGAAGCTGTTACAAATCGAGGAGGTTCAGATCCATCGCCATTCATATGTCCATTTTTTCGATGCAACGCAAGTGAAGCTGAACCTGTTCCGTGACAATCAATTAATGACGCAATAATCCCCCCATATACAAAACCAGGTAATGCTGTGTGTTCTGGTTGGGGTGTAAAAATGGTCAATGTCTGATCCCCTTGCCACCCCGTTCGTAAATGGTGGCCCTTTTCATTTAAACGGCCGCATCCATAGCACCATGAAAAATCATCCGGATAGTCGTCTTGAATCGCTTCTACTACCTTCTCCTCCAATATCTTACACCTCTTTTTTTCAGAATATTATAACATATTATTCCGATAAATGGTGAGCATAGGACATTTATTCAAATTTGCTAAGAAAATCAATTTAAAGGTTTTTTTCAATTATAAAAAATTAATTCGTTTGCTTAGACAGATGGCCCGAATTAGACATTTATCTCTTTTAAAAAAATCCACTGCTGCCTATTTAAAAGTCCATTCAATTTATCAAGAACTGCATTAAATAAGATAAGAAAGGAGTGTTGACATACATGAGCAGACAAGGACAAAATTTCAATACATTTGCACATGGTCTTTTAAACAAAGAGGTCGAAGTAATTACATCTGAAGGTACTTATACCGGTACACTTGTTTATGTTGGATCCGATACCATTATTCTACAGTCAAGGATTAGAGGTCGCTCAGTACGCTTAGCTATTCGCATTGCATTAATTGTTGCCTTATTCAGATTAACTACAAACCAAAGAGGGCTTTGGTCAGGCCCTTCAGAATCCGGCAATGAATCCAGTGACAATGTAAGAGGCGGAGGATTTTAAAAAAAAGGCACAATCCGTAATATGGATTGTGCCTTTAAGACATTAAAAGTATTGGTGGGTCTCTTTGAATCAAAATGGTATGTTAAACCAACTCCTGCAGCCTCCTAAGCCATAATCGCGCTAGTGAATTAGGCGAGCAAGCTTTTCAAGACCATCCAGCAGTCTTGGTGATGGCCGGCAAAAAAGTTCTTCCTCAAGAATCAATATTTTCTCATCATTTAATTCGGTAAGCAATTCAAAGTCTGGACGCTTCTTCACCATGCTCTTCTGGATCTTTTCTCTTCTTACACCAACCCAAGCGAGGCAAATAAAATCCGGCTTTCGATTTACTATATCCTGCCATTCTGTTTGAACACTTGCCAATTCAACATCAGCAAAGAGATTTTGTGCTCCGGCAGCTTCTGATATTTCGGTTAGCCAATTTAATTTTCCTGGGGTAAAAATAGGCTTCGGCCACCATTCCCAATAGATGGATGGCTTAAATTCTTTATTCCCCCATTTTTCTCTTAGACTTTCAAGCCTAGCACGAAACTTGCTAGCTGCCTCCAAACCGCTCTCCTTGTTTTGAAGGGCCTCAGCTGTTCTGATCAAATCCGTTTCAATATCTTTCAAAGACTGTGGATTTAAAACGAGATGAGGAATTCCTCGCTCTTTTAAAGCAACAACGTTTTTTTCCATACCGGGAACACTTAAAGAGGCAAGGACTAGATCTGGTTTTAATTGCTCAACCATCTCCATATTAATTGATAAATCCGCGCCTAACCGTGGTAGGTTTGTAATCGACTTTGGCCAATCAGAATAATCATCGATTCCAACAAGTTGATTCGATAATCCCAAGTAGTCAATTAGTTCTGTATTGCTTGGACAAATGGAGATCACTCTCACTATCTCACCTAATCTCTTTTAAATTTTTAAAAATAATCATCCCTTATGTATATGTCATTAGTAATGATTTACTTATTAATGGTTACTTTCTACTTGATCAACAAGGTTAAATAAGAACCGATAGATCATCAGGAATGTTTCACCTACTGATAGCTCATTTTTGAAACCTGCTACATAGTTTAGCGTAAAATTTAAATCCCATAAGCCATCATCATGATTAAACACCAAATCAAATTTGGGTTCCTCTCCTGATAAGAAACGATTCAACTGCTCTCTTAAGACGGTTTCATATTTCTTCTGAAGTTTTAATCCCAACATGACATCATAGGTTCCAAAGACATCATCTGCCTCAAGGGAAATAGCATCTACCCCAATCAAATCAAGCCATTCAGATTCAAAATAAATAAACTCATTCTTATGCTTTTTTAGAAATTCAAGCGGCTGTTTTAAAAAGTCAGATTCCTCTTTAGAAATCATTTCCTCGGTTTCTTTATCGCATCGTTCTATGTAGGCATTTGAAAGCCGTAAATCAGCGTTTTTTTCAACAAAAGAGATTTTTTCTTGCACATCTTCGGGAATCAATTGATGGATTATACTATAATTTAATTCCTCATTAAAGAGTTCAACCTTTACGTTATCCTTTTTCTGTAGCGTTTGTTGCTCCTCTATCCGTTTTGTTAAATCTTGAATGATTCTGTCTTTTAACATTTGTGATGTCTCCTCCTTTATCATTTCTAGTAACCCTGCACTGCCAATTATTTTCTTCTCCTTTTCACTGGAGCTGTTTTGAAAGAATTTCTTCCAGTATTTGATCCTTGGCCTTTATGTGTAATAGGTTTATCTTCTGGGTTTTGGCTTGTTTTCACTAGATTTTGTTTTGGTATTGTTATGTTCAGTTCTTTTTCAATTATAGCAAGAAAAGCGTGGTCTTTTGAAGAATAGAGTGTTATGGCGATGCCTCTTGTCCCTGCACGCCCTGTTCTCCCAATCCGATGAATATAACTTTCTGAGTCTTGAGGTATATCATAATTATATACATGTGTAACGCCTTCTACATCTAGACCTCTTGCTGCTACATCCGTCGCAATCAGTAATTGAATCTCTGCATCTCGAAAACGCTTCATGACCCTTTCTCTCTTTGCTTGTGATAGATCACCATGTAATTCATCACAATTAAATCCATTGGATTTAAGCGCATCATAAAGCTTGCTCACTCTTCGCTTTGTTCGGCAAAAAATAACTGCTAAAAAGGGCCGATGGGTTTCAATTAATTCGATAAGAGTTGCTTGTTTAGCACGATCGGTTGTAAGGTATGCCATCTGCTTCACATTTTCCGCAGGGCCTTGAACTTTTTCAATTTGGATATATTCTGGATTAAGCATATATTTATGTGCTATTTCTCTAATTTCAGCTGGAATCGTAGCCGAAAACAGCAGAGATTGCCTGTTTGAAGGGGTTTCCTTAATGATTTGTTCAACTTCATTTAAAAAACCAATATGGAGCATTTGATCTGCTTCATCAAGAATAAGACAGTTTATCTGTGAGAGTTGTAATGTTCCTCTTCTGATATGGTCCAACAAACGTCCAGGTGTTCCAACGACAATCTGAACATTTCTCCTTAACTTTTTCAATTGCTTTTCTACGTCTTGCCCCCCATAAGCAGCCAAAACGTGGATTCCATCCAAATTCATGATCAATTTTTCAATTTCCTCTTTAATTTGCAAAGCTAATTCCCTTGTAGGAGTAACAATTAATGTAGAGGGATGGCTAGTATTTGGATTGATTTTTCCGAGAATTGGCAGAATAAACGCAAGTGTTTTACCTGTTCCAGTTTGGGCCTGTGCGATGATATCTTTTCCTGCCATTATCGAAGGAATGGCTCGTTCCTGGACGGGGGTTGGTGTGACAACACCGTAAGTACTCAACGTTTTTGCTAAAACTTTTGATACACCCAATGATACAAAATCAGGCAAAAAAATCCCTTCTTTCTTTTTTAACTTACTTTCATAAGAGTTGCATCCTGCCCTAATATTGAGTGTTTATCTTTAAAATAGCAAATATTCTTTTGGATTAGATTTTGTAAAGAACAAAAGCGCAAGCGCCCGTTTAGCGGCGTATGGCCTAGAGCACTTCGACTGAGATAAAGGAAACACGGAGAGCGATAGCGATCCGATGTTGACTTATCGAAGGGAGATGAGCGAAGGACACTAGCCGCTGGGCGCTGGAGCTGGACGAGTCTCACTCAGTAAAAAGTTATCCACAGTGACCAAATCTATAGTTTCCTAAAACATGGAAAAAACCTTACCCACTTTGGATAAGGTCATGTTTGTTGTTTGATTTTAAAAAATTAATTTTGTTGTAAAACCTTTTGAAGCATTGTTCCGTTTTTTGCAAAATTGATATGCCAGGAAAAAGCTTTTTCGAGGATGTGTGGAGTTTGTCCCCCGCTTTGCAAAGCTTCTTCGTAATACTCTCTTAATTGGTCACGATACATTGGATGAGCGCAATTTTCAATGATAAGCTTCACGCGTTCTCTTGGTGCTAATCCACGTAGATCCGCATATCCTTGTTCCGTAACAATTACATCGACGTCATGTTCTGTATGGTCAATGTGAGAAGCAAATGGAACAATACTTGAGATTTTTCCATCCTTTGCAATTGATTTGGTGACAAAAATGCCAAGACGTGCATTTCTTGCAAAGTCACCAGAGCCTCCGATTCCATTCATCATTTTTGTCCCGAGAACATGTGTTGAATTAACATTACCATAAATATCTATTTCAAGTGCAGTATTAATCGAAATTAATCCCATGCGGCGGATTAGTTCCGGATGGTTTGAAATTTCTTGTGGTCTTAAAATTAACCGATCACGATATTTATTAAAATTTGCGTAGAAATGTTTCATTTTTTCTTCAGATAGAGTTAAGGAACAACTGGAAGCAAATTTAACTTTTCCGGCATCAAACAAATCAAATACAGCATCCTGAAGAACTTCTGAATACACTTCTAAATCCGTAAATTCCGAATCTAGAAAACCATGAAATACTGCATTTGCGACTGAACCTATTCCTGATTGCAATGGAGCAAGTGAATTCGTTAATCTGCCGGCCTTTATTTCTCCTCGCAAAAATTCAATTAAATGCTGGGCCATGATCACTGTTTCACTATCAGGTGGAACGATTGTAGACGGAGAATCCGCTTGTTTTGTAAAGATTACTCCTTTTACTTTGTCAAGGTCCAATGGAATTCCAATCGTTCCAATTCGATCAGATGGCTTTGTCAATGGAATCGGTGTACGCTGACCTTGTGGAGCTGGAGCATAACAATCGTGGATTCCTTCTAATTCCATTGGCTGAGCTAAGTTTATTTCAACAATTACATTTTTGGCATTTTGCGCAAATACCATTGAATTTCCGACTGAAGTTGTTGGAATCAACTGACCATCTTCAGTGATCGCTACAGCTTCAATAATGGCGAAGTCAACGGGATCTATGACATTGTTTCTGATCCATTCGGCTGTATGTGATAAATGTTGATCAGAAAAATACATTTCTCCTGCATTTATAGATTTTCTCATCGAAGGTTCTGCTTGGAAAGGCAGGCGCTTGTTAATGATTCCAGCCTCAGCAAACAATTTATCAACGTCTGAACCCATAGAAGCCCCAGTATACACATTAACTTTAAATTTTTCAGTTTTAGCACGATCTATGAGTGCGTAAGGTACTGCCTTGGCATCTCCCGATTTAGTAAATCCACTTAAACCTATTGTATTACCATCTTGTATCCAACTGGCTGCTTCCTCAGGTGTAACAACACGATCAAAAAGTTGTTTGTTTCGTAAACGTTGTAATTTATCTTCCACTATCCATCCCTCTTTCTACCCCTTTTGTCATATTGTAAGCGATTTCACTGCCGAAAAAGTAGATTTTGGATAGAATTAGCAAAAATAACGACGAATCAGAAAATACCATGTATAAAATAGGAAAGTTCAGAATAAAAGCAATTTTCGAAAATAGGAAGAATACGATTGACTAACAGGGACTTTCGTATTATTTTTCATAACAAGAATAAAGGTTGAATGGGTATCTGGATAAATTTCTTTAATGTAATGGACATTAACAATAAAGGACCGATGACAGCGCACAAAAAAATCTTTCGGAAGAAAATATTCAAACTCATTCAACGTATATCTATGTGTACCAATTGTTTCTTTACCAAAAACGTAGGTTTTCCGATCCCTTGCTTCAATATAAATAACATCTGAAAATGGAATCGGTACCCACCCATCATTTAGTTTAACTGTCACAACGGATTTCGCATCTGCTAGTGCGGGAAATATGGCTGTGATGCAGCCTTTCATTTTTCCTTCATGATAATAAGGAACAGCTATTCCGTGGTATGGAACCCCAAGAACATCTCGAGTTATAAATTCAGAAACCTTCTGTTTGCTTGTTAGGGCCTTATATGTAATCGTTCCTTCTTTTACCGGATCACCAGGTTTAATTTTTAAATCAATTCGTTTACTTGAATGATAGTAAATATATTCGGTTTCGTTTGAAACAGCAAAGGAAGTTTCATCTGATAGTAATTCACTAATAACATTTAGAAGGGAATCAACTGTTAAAAGTTCCATAGTAAAGCTCCTTCCATGACGGATTGGGCTGATAGCAAAAAAGCTCCATTAGATTTTTCTCAATTAACATCGCTAACAATAGACTATCTTTTTCTATTATATAGACAAATGGTCTACTTTTGGTAATTTTTTAGACAAAATAGTACAAAAAATGAATAATTTCGCAAAAAAAGGAGGCAAGATTTTCTTGCCTCCTTTACCAGTATTATTGCGATGAATCATTACTACTTGCACTGCTGGATAACAAAGCTTGAGAAATTCCGGTAAAATATTCTGATTCACGGATGATATGGTTTATAACCACTTTGGCAGTTGGGTTTTGGCTTACAGCACTACTTTGTGTTTTAATTTGTTCACATAATTGAATGAATGACTGGCTCTGTTGTAAACAAAATGAAACCAATTGAATAACCTGATGATACAATTCGTTCGGTACATACTCTCCTAAACGGACAACTGATTCTATAAAACGAATAATCTGTTGATGTGTTTGTCCAAGGGCCGTTTCCCACTGCTTTAGTGCATCAACAAATGTTTGTTCAAGGTTTGACACTAGCTCGCGAATGACAACAGTATGTTCTTCTTCCTGATGCTTCCAAAACTCAGCTTCATCCAAAATTCGTAAAGGCATTTGAATTCCATAGTAAAATTGCACAAACATTCCCCCCTAATTCACTTCCACTTCCCTTCAATCTTATGGGTGAGAAAAGAAAGTTATGCACCTTGTCCAATCGGAACTGAGTTAAAAGCAGCGAAGTCCTGTTATTGATTGGCTAAAATAGTTACAATTTTATCTTCAATTTTTTTCCATTGTCTTCATCAGTAGGTTATTTAACAAGATAGAAAAAATAAGCCTTTGACACTTTTCGTGTCAACATAACCAGAAAGCGACCTACCGTGGAAATGGTTCCAGTTTTTGCTTTAACTTTTCCCCGAACAGTCGGTTCTTTAAGACGGTTTCGTAATGTTCCGCCATACATTTTTTCTGTTTCTGGAAGAATACATTGTGGGTCAAAATGATTAACTGTTTATTATTAGTGTGCTTATCTTCACGAATTTCGTCTATAAGTTTCCTTATCAAACAACTGACAATAAAAAGAATATCACTGTCTAAACTTGAGATGGGATCATCTATCACTATTACCTTATCAACAGTGATCTGTTTTGTGCTATTACTTCCCTTAATAAGGTGATAAAAATATAAAAACGTAATAAAGGTTTTTTCACCTTCACTCAAAGTGGCCTCCGCATCTCTCCCATCCCCACGTATGATTTTGTAATTCCCTTTACCTGAATCAGCAAGCTTTAAAAGTGAAAGAAAGAGTTTCAGAGGATGATATTACTTCTGATATTATTGAGATTTTCCAGGCGAGTCGTCAAAACTATGGGACTCGTAAAATAAAGTTCGAATTAAAAAAGCAAGGGAAAATCGTCTCTAGACGACGAATTGATCGTATTATGAATGAACAAGGCCTTGTCTCCTCCTACACAGTCGCTCAGTTCAAGCCACATGCAAAAACGTGTAACGAATCAGCCCAGGCTAATGAACTGGACCGTGAGTTTAAACAGGACGAGCAGTTAAAGCAATTGTTAGTGATTTGACATATGTAAGAGTTGATAAAAAATGGCATTATATATGTGTATTTGTTGACCTCTTTAATTGAGAAATCATTGGGTACAGCACCGGTCCGAATAAAGATGCCTTACTGGTTTATCGGGCTCTCGCCTCTATTAAGGCAGACCTCCATAAGATCCAGCTTTTCCATACAGACCGTGGAAATGAGTTTAAAAACAAACTGATTGATGAAGCCCTAGAGACTTTTAAGATAAAACGTTCCCTCGTATGAAAGGATGCCATATGATAATGCAGTAGCTGAAGCCACGTTCAAAATCATTAAAACAGCGTTTGTCATAGGACCTTCCTTTGATTCACTGGAAGATCTGACACGTGAGTTACATGATTATATACATTGGTTTAATCTTCTTCGTATTCACGGTACGCTAGACTATTTAAGCGCGATTGAATACAAACTTACACACCTTAAAAAAGTTGTCTAGTTTGGTGTTGACAATCCAACCATTTGTAAACATAATATATGGGCTCTTTACTTAACTCAGATTCATCTGGAACAGCAGTTAATTTTATCCTATTCATACCAATAACGATTTTCAATTTACTCACCTCAACATTGATTGACTAAATCAAATGTAATGGATTTCCAATGTGTTAACAAGAAAAAATGAATATAAAAAAACGAGCAAATTTTTGTGCTCGCAAAGTTTTTCTTATTCATATTCACTAATTATCTTCGGAATCAGTTTCAGGGGCTTTCATATGAGCAAATGAATAGTTTGCCATGGTTTGAATATCGTTAAATCGAGACTTTTCATCCGACTTCATCACAACACAAATGATCTCTTTATTGTCCTTCATTAAATATTGTACAAGCGTATATTGAGCTGCATCTGTATACCCTGTTTTACTAGCAATGACATTATTTCTGCAATACTTTATATTCCGATTAATGATGTTCTTTTCTTGTATGCTTGTTTTAATGAATGCTGCTTGTGTGGACATGTCCTCTAAAACTTTTGGGTGTTTCAACGCTTCTTTTGCGATGAGGGCCATATCATAAGGGGTTGTATAATGTTCGGGGTCGGTCAGCCCACTTGCGGTAACAAAATGGGTGTTTTTAAGCCCCAATTTTTTCACTTTTTGATTCATAAGTTTTGCAAATCTCTCTTCGCTTCCAGTTACGTTTTCAGCAATTGCAACGGCCACATCATTGGCACTTAACAATAACAGAGCTTTCATAGCATCTTCCTTAGAAATCATTTCTCCAACTGCCAGCCCATAACAGACACATTCTTGATTGGCAGCATTTAAACTAGCCGTTAACTTTTCCCCATCTTTTATTCGCTCATCTAAAATAATGGCCGTTAATACTTTAGTCATACTCGCAGGATAGGCTTTTGAATTGGCATTTTTGTTGTATAAAATCTCGCCACTTTTGGCGTCTATAGCGACTCCAAATTCCCCCTTAATTTGCGGGACCCATTCTTCTGCCATACCGACCTGTATTGTTACCATTCCATTCAATAAAAAAACGACTAACAGTGTTGTTACAACAACTTTCATATTCTTTGGCATGTTGTACCTCCAGTTTTTTAAACCTTAATTCATCCTCTAATGGAAGTAAATTACCTAATGTGGTATTCATCAATTTATCCATTTTATTTTGCTCAATACAGTTAGAATTACTTCCTAAATGTGTGTTTACGTTCACAAAAAATTTGAGATAAATAACAAGAGCATCGGTTTTACTTGAACCAATGCTCCTTATATAAATTTCCCTGATTTTTTGCTAACTTAATATATTTTATATCCTTCAACCGAATTCATTTTTTGAATAAGCTCCCGTTTGTTTAAGTAGAACCCTTCACAAATTTTTTGTTCAAAAAGAAATAGCTACCCATAATGGCACTAGCTCTCTTCAACTCTTGCACCTGGAGGTAAAACAATGTAAAAAACTCAAAACCATTTAGTCTTAAATAAATTTATCTTCTGTTCCTAATACATCTGTATTTGGGGGTTCATATCCCATCCGGCGCAACATAGCTACAATTTGCCATTCCAAATTTCGTACGCTCTTGCAAAGTCTCTCCTAACTCGTTCAAAGTCTAACAAATATTTTAGAAATGCCTGCGTCATTTATGTTTTTGGTTATTAGGGGATTTCTGTTGTTTAGGAAGTTTATAATAAGATTTTTATACTTCCAACTTTATAGCCTTTATTCTTGACGTTTTTTATTCGATCATATTTAGATTCCTTCTTTTTTTTCAACAAAAACGTTCCCTCCAGTGTATATTTTAGTACTTGTACACCATATTTAATGAAAAATAAAATAAGAAGGTGACTCTAATACCCAAAGAAAAGATGACGAAATCGGCTGCTTTTGTTTTTTGTTTTTTCCTTTTGCCTTGGTAGGAACTCGAATCTATTTGAGGCAATAATAAATGGAAATGAATGAATCTATAACAGTGAGAAGAACAAAGCAACTTAGGACCCCTTAGTAAGATCCATAGAAAACCTAGGAATGAATATGGGCAGATTGGAAGCTTTTTTGCTTCCTTACTGTCCATTATCCTACTTTGCCGATTTTGTTTGCCTTATGCCCGCTCTTCACGTGATAATTAGCGCATTCATTATTGAAAAGATCTAAGAAGGCTCCCTTTCGTCCGATCCTAAAGCGAACATGGCAAGAGGGCATCGAGCAGCCCTTTGCCCTTAGGCGTCATAATAATCTCCGTAAGCGTAATTCTTCCATATTGCCGTTTTCCCAAAATCTCGTTTGAAAAGAAGTGTTAGAGCTTGATCGACGACCACGACCAGTTGATCTGGATCTTCTGGAACTTCTAGAACTTCTGGAACTGCTGGAACGGCGGGATCTTGAACTTCTGCTGCGACGGAAACTTCTAGATCGACTTCTGCTTGAACGACTTCGGCTCGAACGACTTCTTGAACTCCGGCTAAAATGATGGCTTGATCTACTCCTTGAATGACTTCTACGCGATCTAAATATAATCAACAAACGTGAACGACGGCTCGAACTTCGACTTGAACGGCTCCTGCGGGATTGACGTGACCTTCTGTATCTGCTGTAGGAACTACGTGATCTTCTAGCACTACTCCGAGAACGACTACTGCTGCTTGCTCTTCTAGATCTACTCCGAGAACGGCTACTGCTGCTTGATCTTCTAGATCTACTCCGGGAACGGCTACTGCTGCTTGCTCTTCGAGACCGACTGGTTCTATTGTAAAAAGGTTCTTGGTATAGGTAATCGTATAATCCATTTTCAGTCATCGTGTCAACTGCACTTTGGATTTCATCTCCTTGATAGGGAAACATTAAGTAAACACCCCTTATATTCTAAGAAAAGGTTTTGACTGGATTCAATAACATGCTCTTTATTCAAAATACGTTTTAAATAACATTTTGATTAGACA
Source organism: Bacillus sp. EB600 (assembly GCF_024494385.1). GTDB lineage: Bacteria > Bacillota > Bacilli > Bacillales > Cytobacillaceae > JAEVLT01. The sequence goes on along the minus strand of NZ_JAEVLT010000036.1, from coordinate 2,053 downwards.
AACACCCTTTCCGGAAAATATAAGTATGAACAAGAGGATTCGGAAAATATTCTGATCGCACAGGAGTTACGGAAACGTGTAACCAAGCAAATAACTGGGCCAAACGCTTTAAAATTGAAAGCTAGACTAGTTGAATTTCTCAATTCTATAGAAGAACTATAAAAAAAAAGCATGGTATCCATAGTAGCCATGCTTTTTCCTGTTCTTTCTATCTATTTGTTGTTGGGTAATCCTCAAATTCATCATCATCAACTACAAAAGCGTGAGGATTAGTTTGAATAAATTTTACAGCATTTAAACCGATCATCTGAGCAGGCATGGACGTGTTACCGTCTGGTAATATAGGGGCAATGGAGAGATCAGCAACTTTAAGATTTTTGGTACCAAAGACATTTAGAAATCCGTCAACAACTCCTTCTTCAATATTCCTTCCCATTTTACATTGCCCTCCAAAATGGTCGAAATTCGCATAATATGCCTTGGCATATGCAGCAAGTTGGTTTCGTTTTTCTACTTCATTCGGTAGATTGAATATATTTTCAGGAGGGAATACAACCTTATAAATACCGCCTGGATCCAGTTCACGGGCCTTCATCATAATTTTGAACGTTTCAATGTAATGATCCACTAAAAAGTTTAAGTCATCCGGATTTTCAAGTGGATTAAACGTAACCGAAGGATAAGCCTCGGGATCGCTGTGTGCTACCGTTATCGTACCCTTGCTTTTAGGGTTTAGATCAATAATCGCTATACTCATTATATTGCTAGGTTTTACTGGATCAAACTTCCAATTATTAATAAACACTTCCTGGACTGGGAGAAACAGTGGTACTGGAACGCCCACTAATTGAAGACGGCGACCTGCTCCAGTTTCTTTTTTGAAAGCACCGATTGTAATTGGCTGGTTAGGATCAGCATCCAATACCTGTTGAAGTCGTTTTGTTTCTACTTCTACTCCCATTCCAACAAAATGATGAGCCTGAAAGTTATGACCAACATTGGGGCTTTCCACCAATGTTGTTATCCCTGCTTCTGCTAAATCGGTCGATTTTCCGATTCCTGAACGTTGCAGAATGACCGAGGAGAAATTACCAGCAGAGACAATGATTCCTTTTCGGGCAAAAACGATTTGAGACACTCCATCTTTCACATATTCTACACCAACAACAATTTGAACCCCATTTCTTTCTTTAAAAAGAATTTTATTCACTGTTGTTTTTGCAAAAATGACTAATTTTCTATTACCAACGCCAAACTCATACGGATTTAACTGATTTCCGTGGGTTAGAATATTACTATTTAAATACCCGGTTGCCGTTGATGAACGGACAAACATCCCGTCCACTTCTTTTTGGGTAAATTGTGATTTGAAAAATGTACAATCGCTTACGCCTGTATTATAATCTTCGACAATTGGTATTCCTAAAATAGTTGAGGTAGCTTCTGCTAAAGTTTGTATTAGTCCATTATTCGGAATGATTTGTTGTCTAACAAAAATCGGACCTTTTTTTCCCCTTTCGATTGAGCTTTGTGTCGTTCCAGTATAAGCCTCATTTTTTTTAAATAAAGAACGAATATTATCATACCTCCATTGCTTTCCTCCGATTTCAGCCCACGCATCATAAAGGTCTCGGCTGCCACGAACTGCATACATAGTATTATATTGTGAGCTTCCCCCTAATACTCTGCCACCTGTTAATCTAAGCTGCCGTCCAATGGCTGGCTCCTCTTGAGAAAGTATATTATATGAAAACTTATTATAGGCAGCAAAAATGGTTGCTGTCTCAAGAGAAGGGCTGATTAGTTCATTCGTCATATTTGTTCCTGCATCAAGTACGAGTAAGGAAGTTTTTTTGTCATCTGTTAATTCCTTAGCGATTACCCCTCCAGCTGTTCCAGCACCAATGACTATATAATCAAATATAACTTTAACAATGCCCTGTTTTTTACCCAAAAATATCAAACTCCTTTCATACAACAGCTTATGAAAGTCCAAGATAATGGAGATTAATCAATTTGTAATAAATTGTGTCTTATTGCACTGACCTGCCAT
>NZ_JAEVLT010000035.1 GCF_024494385.1 Bacillus sp. EB600 | reverse complement strand
CAGCATAAAATTTTTAAAAAAACATATCAAAAATTCTGCGAGTATGTGATTTTTTAAAATTAGGCATTATGAAATTGATTCAATTAAATAGATTATAATTTTATGAAAAGGTTCACTATTTATTTTTGTTTCAAAGTGTCTTCTTTTTGTTTATGTTTTATATCCCTTAATGTTAGATAAATCATAAATCCGAGGTCAATTATAATAATTGCAATAGCTGACCATTGGCCGCCTGTAAAATGGTAGAAACGAGGAGAGTCCCCACGGAAAAATTCTAGAATAAAACGTTCAAGGAAATAAAGAAAAACATAAAAAGAAACAATCCAACCCTTAGCAAATCGGTGGCCTGCCAGTACATGTAACATAAATAAAATGCAGAAAAGAATCATATCTCCTTGGCTTTCCCAAACTTCAGCCGGCCACAATGGTTGACTACCATAGTAATTGTAGGCATAAGAATCTTTTGGATACACAATCCCAAAATTCCCTCCTGTAGGACTTCCAAAGGCGTCCCCATTCATAAAACAAGCAATTCGACCAATACCCTGGGCCAATATCATAGCTGGTGAAAGAAAATCCGCAAATTCCAAAAAACTTATTTTATGATAACGTGAGTAAATAAATAATGTAAGAATCCCTCCTGCAATCGCCCCTTCAACTGAAATACCTCCTGTCCATATCTCAAAAATTTGAAGCGGATGATGCGAGTAGATAGTAAATGGTCTTTCTTGTTAAAGCCAGGCCAACACCAAAGCCGAGTATAATAGCTAGAAGCGAGATAACTGCATGTGTTTGAACCTCATAGCCAAAAAGGTTAAATAAATCCTTATACACTTTTATAAAACATCCCTTCAGCAAATCCTTTAATTTATTTTTATTATAAAGTGTAAACATTAAACTCAAAAGTTAGCATTCAAAAACTTTATTTATCGTATACTTTGCTCTTTTAAAGAGAAATCAGAATATGATGAAAAGGTGGGCAAACTTATGAATGAAAATAATATAACCTTGATCAAGTGAGTGCCGATTCAGGCGGTTACACCACACCTAAATGTTTTTTAAATGGGGTTTCCTGATGCTACTCCTTTAATAAAAAGCAAATAAAAAATGCAAACTCTTCGGAATTCTTAGAAAAGCCCTTACACCTTTTGAATTTAATCATATTTTGTATAGAAGATGAAAGGAGGTTTGTAATATGGATGGTGTAGGAGCTGGAGGAGGATTTGCTTTAGTGGTTGTATTGTTTATCCTTCTTATTATTATAGGAGCGTCCTTTATGGGCGGAGGATTTGGCGGGGGATTTTATTAAGAAATTAACATTTAATTGAAAAGGGGGATACACATGTACGGAGGATTTGGTGGTTTCGGTGGCTGTGGCTGCGGTGGCTATGGTTATGGAGGCGTAGGATTTGGCGGCGGTTTTGCTTTAATTGTAGTATTGTTCATTTTATTAATCATCATTGGAGCAACTTGCTTTTATTAATTAAAGGAAAAAACCCCTTAAAGGGGTTTTTTAAAGTATTTGTGCTGTATTGCAATCGAACGCAAATAAAGCAACTTAGGAGGTAATGTTTGATATATGGCTGATGGCTAACGGTTAATATTCAGCTTATGCATCAATTGATATAAAAAACCGAAAGATTAAGCCCTTATTTTTAAATATATTTTTATAAATAGGACATGGGTGTTTTTCTAATGAATAACCACCAAATATATACAAAAAGCAAAAAACTTTCTTGGGGAAAACTTTTTGAAAAAGGGATTGTCTTCATTTTTAGCAGCCAAAAGGATCGATATTTACTGTAGAAATAAGGATTTTATAGCTAATATGTAAAGAGCAGAATAGAACAACTAAGGTAGAACCACAACCGACCAAATCGCTTTGGTATTAAATATTCAATAACCATATCACCTTTGTTTTTGTCTTTGCATATAGTGAAGAGAATTTTCGCCTCCTGACGAAATTTATATTTACCTTTAAACTCTTCATTTATTGTTCAATGTGAAAATTCAATTCATACTTAAAAGAAAAGGTGAGCAAACTTATGAGTGAACATAATTTAGAAAGTAAAGACGAAATTATAAAAAGCATTGTAGATGAGGATTTAATACTAAATTTTGCTAACAATCTTATAGATAATGAAAATTACATCGATGAGAATGAAATTATTAATTGGTCAACCAATCTATTACCAAATGAACTACTTATGAATTTTGTAGAAAACCTCAGCCAATTTGTACAAAGCCCAATTATTGATTTACCTGAAAATCAGATCATGACCGAAATGACACTGTTAAAAGAACAACTGAAGGAATTGGATAATAAACTCAGTGTGGTAAAAAATGAACTAACGGATGTTAAAAAGAAAAATAATGATCTAAGTGAAATAATAGTTAATTTAGAGGGACGCCTTAAACTGAATGGAATTGAACAAGAAAAGTAGATACAGAGATTTAAAAAACGTTTATTGGAATTGGATTTGCTTTGCTTATAACTGGACTGTTATTGCTTTATTTCTTAACTTTTTAGTCTTCTGGGGTTCACTTTAATATGGATTCATAATTGTAGAAATATATAATAACAGATTACTCAAAAATTGAACTTAATTTATACGAATGTGTATATGGCCTAATGTATTAATACAGTAGCCGAATTACAAGCATATTATCTTGCCTTATTACTGCATAACTTTATATTTAGTGGAAACAATAAAGCTAAAAAACTTAACAAAAAAGCCCTTTTCAAGAGGGCTTTTTCTCCATTTATCCCTAAGGTTTTTTTCATGGATTATTCAAGGGGATTCAGACTTCAGTATCGGCAACAATTTTATCGAAGACTTTAAAACAGCAAAAACACAACCAATGCTTAGGTAAAATTCATGCTGATCGGAATAACCTTACCTATACAACAAATGCGTGATTTTAAAATGGAATAGTTTTATTATATAAGGGAAATGCTTAAGTGATTAAACATTTCCACTAACATTTGGTTTAATATCCTGATCCAAGATAGGCCCATCTACCATTTCAAAGCTATCTACAATATTATTTAGATTCCCTACATTAAGTACTAATACCATAAACACCCCCTGTATTTAAATTATATTTCCTGTTGGCATCCATTCCATTAATCATCGATTGACCTATAATGAAGACTGAACTGGGTTGGTAGAGTTTACAGTTAAAAATCCAAAATTAATGACTGAGGGCACATTGTTTTCCTCCTGTTCTTTGGTTTCCTGTAACCTATTTTATGCAATTTTGTACTTATTGTGATGAATCCTTTATTTATATCTATTCGGATTATGAATCACGGGGAACTCGTTTATCTCAGGTTTCATGGATTTTAAGCCTTCAATTGCTTTTGTGATAACTGGGTCATTTATCGAATATCCAAGCAAGAGCAATGCAAATACCATTAAAAAGGTTGAAATAAAGTTACTATAAAATGTCCCATCGGGTTCAATACGCTCTAGCATATATGTTTTTGCCCGATCTATAGCCAATGAATGAAGCTGGGTTGGTAATCCAACTAAGCTATTTATACCTTCTTCGATAGATGATAATAAAGATCACCATTCAAAGTGAATATCCCAGTCATCCTCACTATTTCTATTTGAGAATAAATCTCCAAGATCCGGACTCCGTTTCGTCTTCATATCAAATTATCTTTTCTGCCAAAATAAAAATCGGTGCCAGGTTTACTCTCCCATAAACAGAAAATTGATATTCCTAATGTTTGCATCAAAATGATCATGTAAGCATCTGTAGAAACGACTGTTTTAAATGGATATTTCCAAGATCCATTTGAAGACTGGTCCTTTATAAGCTTTTCGATTATCCACTTAATACCTGTATCAGTATTGATCGTTTAATCCGTTCCCATTAAGATCTCATCAGTTATAGATATTCATATTGTAGGTAGAGAAATCATATTGGAGGGGAAAACAATTTTATGGGGTTACTACATTACGGTGATCTCACATGGAAATGATTTTCGTACAATCGATTTGCAGATGACATCTGTGCAGTTTTTTTATTCACATCCTCCTGATTCCTAAAATCATACCTTTTCATCACTATTATTTTATGTTCTTTTATTTATCAATTATGATAGACTAAAAAAGAAATGCCCCTGGGTAGAACCATCAGGGGTGCATTCTTTTTATATAAAACCGAGACCAAATCCGAAACAACCAAATCCGAAACAGCCTCCGCATCCAAATCCGCCACATCCGAAACAACCAAATCCTAATCCAGCAAATCCGAAACAACCAAATCCGAATCCACCACATCTAAACAGGCGAGAATCTTTAAGGAATTGTCGACTATAAGGATGGATTGGAATTACCTCACCAACTTGGTAAGGGTCCATGCCCAACATTTGTAATTCATGATGAAAATTTTGCATATTTATCTCCCCATTTTCTCATTTTTAACTAAAAAACCCCATCACCCGATGTGAAAGTAGATAGAAGTAATTTGTCAGTTTTGAGTAGGCACACCAGATAAAATGTGTACTCTCTGCAACAAATTATGATTAAGATTAGGTAGCTGTTACTGATTGAGGTGCCTATTTCATCAACAGTATGCCTATTTTTCTATGAGAAACTTAGATTTGGTTTTAAAGTGAACAGGTGTAAGTGAACCCTGCCAAACATGTTAATAATCCTATTGAGAGGAAGGAGTCCGAAAATTCCTTCTTTCTTAATAATAAAAATGTCTAAAATTCAAAAGGGCTTTAAATCGTTTTGGAGGCTTACGGTGACGACTATATCTTAATAGTTGTATAACAATTCCTAATTTTTGAATCATCTAAAAATTGTTCTAATTTGCTTTAAAGACCTTTTACACCTCCGAAGAAGAAGGAACCGACCCCTTCCTTCTTCCTTCATAGTTTTCAATAATATTTCAAGGGCAACATGCCTTTTTTTACAGACATATTGTATAGCTAATCGTGGTATTGTTTATTCTTCTAATCATTGTTGGATCAAGCTATATTTATTAATATTGTAATTAGAAAAAGGCGATCGAGTCTAAGATCACTTTTTTGTGTTCAAAAGAACCAATTAAATTTTATATTAAAAACAATTTCATGCTTTAAAAGCAATTTTTTTAAATTCCTGTTCCAAAAATATTAAACTTTGCCTATACGTTAAAATTTCACAGGAATAGGATAAAGCACATATATTTGGAGGAGGTGTAAAAATGTCCGAAAAAAAGGGGAAAATAATTTATGTTGATAATTTAATTATTCATGCAAAAAACGTTGAAATTGTGGATTCAGAGAACATTAAAGTTAATCGAGATAGAAACATTGAAACTAATGAACAAGACCATGTTTCAAGGAGAGACCCTTGGGGATTTTTTTTAGGGCACCCGTCTAGAGAAGAAGGAAATGAACAAGAGAGAGAAAACAAGGAAATAAATCCTAACAATAGGTACGATCATGGACAAATTTAAGGTCTAAATCAACCATATTTACGAACAGACATTGAATCTTACCCAATGTCTGTTCCCAATCGTATAACATTAAAATAAAGTATAAGTCAATAAAGGATGGAAAGATATTAGAAACCCGTTACTTTAGTGATGGGATGTTCATATCACTGAGTTAACGACAGGTGAAATGAAATGGGTGCTGAAGAACACTTTGTTCCGAATGTGATTACAACCTTGCTTATGTTAGGTTACAGGACATGCTTGTAAGCGCGTTTGGATAAGAACTGATCTTTGAATTGCCTTTATGTATAAATAGTGGTAACAAAAAACAAACTAATCACTGATGTTTTTATCAGGAGGTAAGTTTGTGAATACAATAAAACTAACAATACAAGAAAAAATAAGCCTAATTCTCAAAATGGTCATTGGATCAGCCATTTCATGGGAATTAGCTATTTTATGTGGTTCAAAGTATCCGTATTTAGGTCCAATCTCACTTATTCTTTGTTTACAGGCGACGCTCATTAAATCCATCAGATTTGGAGTAGCCAGAATTATCGGTACGATCATTGGAGTAGCATCCGTCACCATTCTCGCATCTTCATTGCATGAGAACGGATGGTCAATCGCTGTGATTATGATGGTCAGTCTTATCATTCCGCTCCTTTTTGGGGCCAATACCACAAGCCTTCACCAAATTGCACTAAGTGTCGTGCTGGTTCTCGAATTTGAACATAAGTTGCACGGATATGGACTAGATCGAATCCGGGATTCAATTATTGGAGTAGCGGTAGCTTTGTTGCTGCATTTATTCATAAATCCGCCTAATTTCACAAAAAGAGCAATTGCACAAGTTGAAGTATTGCCCAACAAATTAGCGGATAAGCTGAAATCCATGGCAACTTGGCTGGGAGCAGGAGCACCTCAAAAAAATTATTTTATTGAAGATTTTAACCTATTACGTAAGAAGATGCTCGAAGTTGAAAAACAGATTCAAAAAGCTGAATTAAGCTTGAAATTTAACCCTGTATCCCAAAAAAGCAAAGCACTTCTAGATGAGGGAGAATTCCTTTTAAAAACCTTGCATCAAGTGAGTACGGATATTGATGGTTTGTTCAAAATAATGGACGAGTGGAACAAAACTGGATCGTTAACAAAAGAAAGCATTGATGCATGGGTACAAAATTTTTTCTTATTAGAGTCCTCACTTCGAAATTGGAATGAGGGGAAGGCAATATTAGAAGTTGTATTTAATGAAACCGGTTCAAACGAAAAATTTTACTTTCCAGCTATTTGGCATGCAAAGCATCTTATTTCTACTCTTAAACAGTATCCCAGAGTTTTCATATACTCGTAAGACATCTTAGTAAAAAAAGAAAATGTAAGAATTACTATTTAAAAACACCTTTGAAGAATTGAATCAGCACTTCAATTCTGTAGTTTTTATAATAAAACGGAATTGTTAACCTACTAGATCAATTGGGAGAGGATTTTTTTCTTGTTCTTTCTAATCATCAACCCAATGATTGGTTTGATGATTAGAAAGAACAATAAAGCTATTCTTGTATAGGTCACAGAGCTTTCGTCACTGCGGTTTTACCGAGCTGAATAACCACTTGGTTTAATTTTGTCCCATCAAGAGATCGATCATTAATATTAAGGAGATCGTGCAAGTAAGGTTATTCCGAAAAACCTTTTCAACGGCTTCACCTTCGTTTGTTTTTTTACCTATTTTTCCGTTCCTCAATTAGTTCTATAGTTACTGAAAAAGAACAAAACATATATTGAGTATAAAGATTTTAAGTCCATCTATTTAGGATGCCGTTTTGTGGGAAAGGCAGTCCAACTAAAAAAATACCATTGATAATGGTATTCTAATTTATAAATAAAATTACTTAAACCATATAAATATTTCTAGGGGATTTTCTATTCTTTATAACAACGAATAATATCCGAACTTCCAAGAACACCAATAGGTTTAAAATTATCATCAACCACCAATAGATAGTTAAGATCTAATTGATTCATCATTTTACTTGCTTCACTAAGTGTTGCTTTTGAAGGAATATGCCCAATTTTCTTTGGGAGAATACTAGTTATAATATAACTCCCATGTTTGTGTTGAAGTTCCTCCAGTACCTGGGCCCTAGAAACACTCCCTAATAAATTGCCCTCCATATCACGGACGGTTGCAAACCATTCCTCACTATTTTCAAAATTCTTATAAGCTTCATCAAGAGTCATTGTATCACGTAGACAAAGTTTTTCAGGGTGCATGACTTCTTCTACCAAAAATGAAGAAAGACGGTCCGATGCACGTTTGCGAATAATATCAAATCCTCTTTTTGCTAATTTCATGGTATAAATACTTTCTCTGTTAATTTTGGTAGAAACCGTTGTTGCTATAACGGTAGCAAGCATTAAAGGTAAAATTAGCTGATAATTTCCTGTCATTTCAAATAACATGATCATGGCTGTAATCGGGGCGTGAGCAGACCCAGCAAAAACTGTGGACATACCAACCGCTGCAAAAACGCCATCACTAATGTGCATTTGTGGTAACAATACTTTAAATACAATCCCAACAGCACCGCCAAGCATGGCCCCCTGATATAAACCTGGGGCAAAAACACCTCCAGATCCTCCCGAAGCAATCGTGATCGATGTCATTAATAATTTTAGTACCATTAAAATAAGAAGCATACTGAAATCAAAATGGGCTAACAGTGCTTTTTCTACAGAAGGATAGCCTACTCCAAGCACTTGTGGGAAAAGGTATCCAATTGCCCCAACAAAAATACCGCCAACTGCTGGTTTGAGCCATTCGGGCATGACTTTTATTTCATCCCATAAGTTTTCGAAGAATAGAAGGATCTTGCTATAGGCTACTCCATATAAACCACCGATAATACCAAGGACAGCAAATAAAAATAATATGGCTATACCAGATACCTGGTAGTGAGGAATAGGAAAAGACGCCATATTTCCAAAATAAATACGTCCTATTGCAGCAGATAGAACTGATGAAATTACAATTGCACTAACATTGGCAATAGCGAAATTCCCTAATATAACTTCAAAAGCAAAAAGTGCTCCACCAATAGGTGCGTTAAATGTGGCTGCTATTCCTGCTGCAGCTCCGCAAGCGACTAAAGTTTTTAAATGGTGCTCTCTTATTCGTAGGAGCCGTCCAAAAGTTGATCCCCAAGCAGCACCAATTTGAACAATTGGACCTTCTCTACCTACGGAACCTCCAGAACCAATACAAATAGCAGATGCAAGAGCTTTAAAAACAACTATTCGTGGACGGATTATCCCCTTTTTTTCGGTTACAGCATACATTACTTCAGGAACTCCATGTCCCTTGGCTTCCCTTGCAAAAAAATGCACCAACAGTCCTACCATTAACCCACCAATAACTGGTACAAAAAGAGTTCTAACACCATAGTAAGAAGCAAGTTCAGTTTGATTATGTTGAAAAAATAAAAAAGTAAATTCATTGATTAGAAAGCGGAAGCCAACTGCCCCATAACCACCCCCAATCCCTATAAATGCGGCATAAATAAGAAGTGTTGTTTGCTCTGAAAGGTTTTTACCTAAACGATGGTCTATTGACAACATTTGTTTAAATACCCCCAGGTATTGAGTCATTCATTTAACGTCATTATAACAATTAAAAAAATGCTTTTTGGTGAAGGTTGAATGGAGTTTTTATCAACGTTCTTTAAGAACATCGAAAGGATATGCTTATATTACTTTCCGTCTTTAAAACCAATGTTAAGAGTTTAGGGGAATGGTCCACCTTTTTGTGATGTATAGGCACATTGTATGTGAGACAAGCAGTAAATAGAACTTGTTGACCAATACGAATGGTCAGATTAGTGAAAGTAGGCTTGGACGATTATTCACCTGTTTAGTATGTGATGTTAATATAAACAAGTACTAGAGGTGTATGAATGAAGTTAGATGGGTTTACAATTGACAGGTGTTTAAAACTAAATCATACAAATTAACAAAAGAGGATATTATGAGGTTTGCAGGTGAATTTGACCCCCAATATATGCATTTGGATGAGAAAAAAGCAAATCAGGGAAGATTTAATGGAATTATTGCCTCCGGTATACAAACGTTAGCAATTTCTTTTAAGCTTTGGGTTGAAGAAGGTATCTATGGTGATGATGTCATTGCTGGAACACATATGAATAATATTAAATTTTTAAAGCCCGTATATCCTGGAGATGAATTGCATATTCCTGTTGAGGTTATTAATTAAGAAAGCAACAAAAAGTGAAACGGGTATCCTACTGTTTTGTTATCTACCTTCAATAATAGAGAAGAAAAAGTTTTTTTGAGGGTGACTTGTCCGTATTGATAAAGCGATGAAAGGTTATTGTAAAAGGTTAACTTCTTATTTACGTGGGCATTACTGGAGCAACGGTGATGCCTTTTTCTTCTTCAAGAACGAATCAGGTTAGTGTAACTACGTTATGAGCGAGATTGAAAGGGGAGAAGTCGGGGGGTCGAACCCATCACAGGTCATACTATTCGGGAGCATCCAACCCTTGGAGAACAAGGGTTGGATGCTTTTTTTATGTTTTAGGAAATTATAGATTCCCTTTAGTAAAAAACTTTACCCTTATTTTGTTAATTTGAAGCTACTTTAATAGTTGCATGTAATTCCATTTTTACATTTCCTTGAATGGCACGGCTGATCATACAGGAGCCTTCAGCTTTTTCGGCAAGTTTTTGAGCTAATTGAACGTCTTTATCTGTAGCATTTGATTTCAGTACAATCTCCGGTCGATGGATGATCTTTTTATAGGTAAATATGCCTCTTGTTACATCGACGATTCCTTCTGATTCCATGGATAACTGTTCTTTCTCCAAATGACTGCGCTCCATCATGGCAGCCAAAGTGATAATGTAGCAGGTGGCCGCGGCTCCAAGCAGCATTTCATCGGGATTGGTCCCAACACCAGGTCCATCCATTTCTGATGGAATAGAAATTTTCGTCACTAAATTTCCAACTTCTATATTACCTATATCATTCCGTAACCCAGGCCAGTTTGCTTTTAAATGAAAATGATGTTCTGCCATCTGCGATTCCTCCAACTGTTCATTTAATCTTTCGTGCAACTATCATTATATCTTAAATAAAAGATCAGATATAAAGGCAAGACGAAAATCATGTGGAAAAACTTAGGTAATGCTAGAACAGAGATAATTGGCATACAATACCGTAACAGATATCAATTGGACAAAAAAATAAACCCTGTGAAAACGAGGCCACTGAAAGACCTTCGGATTTTAAACGATATTTAAAGCAACACTTAAAATCATGGTGCTCACCCGTTTGTAATTGCTACTTTAATAAACAGAAAAAAAGAGTATAATTCCCCCAATAATAGGGTAATATACTTTTTTTCATAAACTATGTTAAAGCTCCAATTAATGATTTTGCCACCCTGTTGATTGGAGCGGAAGGTGCGAAGACTCCTGCCTCTTTACTATCAGTATTAATTAGCAGATATTTGAACTAGCTCTTTAAGATTTCCTGAAACAAAGAACGAACCTACTAATACGATTACTGTACCAATCATAAACTGGAAGCTGACTGGTATTTTGAATACGATTACACTAATGGCGAGTGCCCAAGCGGCATACGTATTGTTAAGTGCTGTACCTCTTGCCGCACCGACTATATGAATGGCTCTGTAGTATAATACGTAATTGGCGGATCCGAGAAAAGCAGCTATAAGGAACAACCAAACTGCGCCAGATCTTATGACTTGAAAGCTTAATGGGTATCCATGAATAATTGGTATGACAATTATTGCATATGCAAGTGCAGAAGCTGTTTGTCTTATGGCAACTGCAATCTCCGGATCAGCATTATCATCCTTCAATCCCCAGGCACAGATTACTCCTTCTAGTCCCCATCCTATGGTTGAACCTAAAGCAAGCAATACTCCAAATATAAAGTGATGGTTAGACCTTTCAGCAGATGGCATAAAGCTTACTATAATGACCCCGGTTATACTTAAAATAATACCTAGCCAAGTTCTAGGACCTATTCTTTCCTTTAAAAATATGAAAGCAAGAAGAGCTCCTATTCCGGGAAACAATGAACTAATACTTGCTGTAAAGGTTGCGCCAATATAATTGATACCAAGTAAGTAGCACGACATCCCAACGGGACCGCCGAATAACGCAGCTAGTGAAATAATCAATCCGTTTCTTGTTTTCATATATTTTAGTACTTCAATTATTTTACCCTTCATTGTCATTAATAAAATCATCCAAAGAGAGGAGAAAAAGTCATGAGCGAAGGAGCTTACAAATGGAGCTAATAAAATGGCTTCTTTTGTACCAATAAAAGGCGCTTTTGTTAGTATGACCCCAATGATCACTGTATTTATTCCCCAAGCGGCAGATGAGGCAACTCCTGCTGCAACCCCTTTTCTTGCCTCCAAAGTATTAGTTGCATGCATTTGCTGTGCCCCTTTTCAAATTAGTATGATCATTCAAGTACCTGCCACAAAATGCATTAAATAAATTTAAGTTTAACTGTTTAAAGTTCAAGTGATTGAGTACTAATTTGTATAGAGCAGGTTATAGAATTTCCATGTACTAATCTATTCAATTTAGTGAAGATATTTTATTATGCAACTGAAAAACTCAAAATGCTAATGTTATTCTGGTGAACAAATCCAGTGGGGAATAAAAAAAAGCTCAGAGGATAAGTTTCCGAGCCTTTTTTAGTTTCAATAAATTTCGGCAAATCAAAGTTTTAATGCTCTTTTTTAATTATGGAAGCAAAACCGCTCTATGTGTTGTTTTTTGAAATTATTGCCGGTGTCAGCTGTGAATTAAAATTTTCTAACATTCACAAACGTGTCATAGAATGGAATACTTCTCGAAGTGGATTCATTTTCCCCGATATCCGTTTGCAAGTTAGGTACTAAATCGTTACTGTTTACTTTGGAATTGGGATACCAAGCTTGATAAATCATGATAATATCTTTGGGAACTTGAGAACTATATACTGCTTTAATCTCAATGCAAGCCTGCTGATTAAATACTTTAACGACTTCTCCGTCAATAATTCCCAACTCTTTCGCCGCTTTAGGATGAATCCTTGCAACAGCTTCCTCATTATCGGATAAATGGATGAAATGAAATTGAGAATTAAGTGCGTATGGATGGTGAGGGGTAATAAGCCAAAAAGGATAATTGCTCGTTGGCCTTTTTCCCTCAACAAATGTCCCTGTCGGATAAGGTACAGTTTGTATCGCCGTATCTGAATAAAACTGGAATCTCCCCGTTTCCGTTGCAAATTGTTTGTCTTCCCACGCAATTTTCGTCTGCTTCGCACTCACTGACCTTTCTTTTAAATCAGAAACCGACTTGATCGAATAGCGTTTAAACACTCGATCGTTGAATTGGGCATTCAAATATTCCTCTTCCGACGAGTGAATTGGAAAAGAACAAAGGTTAGGAGAATGCTGATTAAGTCTTACAGCCAGCTCGTGCATAATGTTCCATTCACTTCTGCTCTCGTAATAAGGAGTAATAGCTTTTTCATTTAACGCAATTTCCTTATGCCAAAAACTCGTTACAATATCCATCTCTTCAAAATGAGTTGTAGTCGGTAAGACGAGATTAGACATAAGCGCTGTTGGTGTTAAAAATTGATCAACGGTGACAACAAAAGGAATCTCCTTGATAAGCTGCTCCAACCAAATTGAATTAGGCTCCTGTGTTAATGGATTTGCACACGACATCCACATCATTTCAACAGGTGGACTAACTTGTTTAGCAAGCTCATTGCCTTTCATGATCCGATTTTGACGATTAAAATTGAAAGGGCTTTGATTAGTAAAAATCATGGTGTCGTTACATCTCAAGAAAATGCCTCCACCTAATTTTCCGATATCCCCCCGGGCCGCAGCTAAGGCTTCAATCGAACGAATAGCTTGTCCACCGCTGGAGCCGTGTTTTTGCAGTCCTGACCCGATAACGTAAGAAACCGATTCAGCTGTCGTTAACCAATCCACTAATAAGTCTGCCGCCTCTTTCGCAACATCACAAGCAAGCAAACATTCTTCAATTGCTATCCCTTGAATTATCTGTAAAAATTCATTAAATCCAACTGTATATTTTTCCAAAAACTTATTATCTAAAGCATTCCTCGCTAACAGACCTTTTATTAAAAAGGCAGCTAACGATTCATCTGTACTTGGGCGCAGTTGAATATATAAGTCCGCAAGCTCCGCTGTTTGGGTATAAATAGGGTCGATGACGACAACTTTTGCACCTTTCATTTTTGCATCAATGATAAAAGGAATAAGATGAATGTTGGTTGCAGCGGGGTTGGCACCCCAGATTATGATGATCGAGGCTTCCTTTATAGTAGAAGGATCTGACATCCATACAGCACCAAAATCAGATTGAATCGCTTGAAATCCAATTGAAAAGGATGAAGATCCAACAATCCGTGTTGTTTCACCAATGCTTGAAAAAAACTCATCCGCTACATAATGATGCACACCTATATTTCCGGCACCTTTCCATAAAGCAAAAGGAAGAAAGCTTCCAAAGCGTTCATGAATAGTCAACATTTCATTAATTATAAGCTCAAAAGCCTTATCCCAAGTAATTTGAATAAATTTCCCCGAGCCTTTTACCTTTTGAAAGTAAGGGAATTTAAGGCGGTCACGATGACTATTTTTCTCTGGATAAGAAAATCCTTTCGCACACAGCTTTCCTCTCGTATAAGGATGTGTTGGGTTGCCAGAAAGATGAACAAGGCGATCATTTTCTACATAGGAAATCATCGTGCAGGAGCTAGGGCAGCTTCTAGGACAAACATGCTTAAATTTTCTTGTTGTGTATTGGTTATTCATGTTAGCTCACATCCAATTACTTTTCATTGAATAAAAGTGTTCACAAAATTGTAGATGAAAATTCATGAGTCTGTGATTTTGCCATCAAATTAATCTTATTAATATAGTATAAACTATTAATAGATTGTAAATTATTCTTTTTATGTGACACTTTTGGTCTGGAAGGAGGGAATTGCTTGATGGCTCAGCATTTAGTATTTTCCGTTGATTTTAATAGATGCATCAATTGCAAGACATGTGAGATGTCATGTAATGACTATTACGGTTTAATGGGTGTTCATCGCAGACATGTACTTACTTATGAGACACAGAAGGATGCACAGCCATTCCACATTTCTATGTCCTGTAACCATTGTCTGAATCCCGTTTGTGTTTATACTTGTCCGGAAAATAATTTTCAAAAACGCGGGGATGGCATTGTTGTCCACGATCCAAGTCACTGTAAGGCTTGCAGAAGATGTATTGAAGTCTGCCCTTTTCATGCTCCAAAATTAAACCCAAAAACAAATAGAGTAGATAAATGTAATTTTTGTGTAGATAGAATTGATCAAGGCCTGCGGCCCATTTGTGTTGAAAATTGCACGACAGGTGCTCTTAGCATGATTCTCGTCGATACAAATGAAATTAAATCCAGCAATTTTACTAATGCAGGTGTACCGATTGCTGGTTATACGAATCCATCTATGAAAGTCATAAAAAAACAAAAGGGACACGTCTTTTTAAGAGAAGGATGATCGGCAGCTATGAAAACTTCATTTCAGGACTTATTACTATCGATACCAATGTATCAGCTAACTTTTTTAACGCCTTTGCCAAAGGAGCGAGTGTATTACGAAACAATCGTTTCAGGCATTTCAGATCAATGGTTTCAAGATCCAACATTGCTCGTCATCCAAAATAATGAAGATTGCATGAAGTTGGACGAAAAAGACCGGATAAATCAATTGATTCAGGATTTGAATTTAATCGCAATCGTTATCTGTCTTCGAAATCATGCACCCATTCAAGAAGATAGTCTAGCACTTTACCAGCAATGTCAAGTACCGATTATTCAAGTTGATGATTCTTCTGCATTATCGGTGTTTCAAGAAAGGAATGACCCATTTTTTTTCTACAGTCAAATAAGCATGGAGCTTAATGGATTTATGAAAAAGGGGTTTATGAATATCGCTGCCAATCTATCAAAGGCTTTGGGAACACCCTTTCTCTACTTTGATGAAAATGACCAGCTTCTATGGCAAACTGAACCAGAAATAGACAAGCAACAGCTAGTGGCAGCGAAGCCCTTTGAAAAATATCCGATTAACATTGCCGGACATATTCATTTAACGCTTGCAGCCTCAGCACATCTAGTCGATTGGCAAAAGAATCTGGTCGATAAATTAATCGGATTAACGGCTCTGCTTTTTCAAACAGAGGAAATGTTTAGGGAGCAGCAAGAAAAGTTTAAAGAACATTTCGTTTACGATCTTCTCTATCATAAATTTGAATCAAAGAAGGTCATGATTACACAGGGAAAAGCTTGGGGATGGAACTTAGAAAATGCACACCATTTATTTATCATAAATGTCGACCAATTAGGCGAAATGTCAATGAATTTAGAGTGGATGGATGAGATGATCACTCATATAGAGGCTCTAATCGCACCCCTGCAGGAAACCATCATTATCTTTCCATTTCAAGATCAAATTGTTGTGATGGTGGAGGATGGAGAAAATTGCACCTTTAATGAAAGAAAAAAGTTTGTCACGAAAATAGCAAATCAGATAGAGCAAGAGCTAAAGCACAATTGGCCGCATTGTAAATTTAGTATCGGGATAGGGAAATGGTATCAGGATACGATTAATCTAAATAAAAGTTACCAGGAAGCGAAAATGGCTTTGCAATTTGGTCAAGTATGGTTTGAAAATAAACAAGTATTCCATATGAATGATCTGGGAATCCTCCACCTGCTTACCTCTATTCACAGAGAGATTCTATACGATTTTAGCCAGGAATATTTAGCATCATTAATTGATAGTGATCTCGAGCAGGGAACGGAATATGTTAAAACACTAAAGGCTTATATTCAGCATCAAGGAATTATTAGTGAAGTATCCGAAGCACTATATGTTCACCCAAATACATTAAGGAATCGGATTAAAAAAATCGAAGAAATTACGGGTATTAGTTTACAAAATTCAGTAGAATTTACGGATCTCGTGGTTGCAGTGAAAATCTATTTCTCTATGTTTCTATAATATTCTTAAAAACTGAATCAATTTCATAATTATGAGCCTGTCTTTTTCCAATAGAGGAAAATAAATTGTTTAGCTATACTATATATTCACTTTATTGTACCGTTTTCGATCGAGCTTTTTTCATTGTCATACATTATCCAAAACTTTTTTGCGAATTTGTGAAATAGTTAACAGATTACACCTCACTCGAGAAATGCAGATTATAATAACTACTTAAACAAGTTAATAACAAAGCTTTTATTAAAAAGGGGTCTTATTCATGTTCAATCATTTTTATCGTTCAAAAAATGTCCACTTTATTGGGAAACAATGAGATACCGACTGTTAAAACGGCACAATTACGATATGTAAAGTATGGAGAAACCCACACTCCTCAACACAGGTTTCTGGATTTAAAATATAACTGTAAAACAAAACAATCATCCTTCAAAAGGAATGATGAAATCCAATTCATCGTTTATAAAAGAAGAAGCTGAAATGGAAGGAGAGTCACAATGGGTATTTCTAGAAGAAATTTTATTAAGGCTGGTGCAGCCGGGACTGCAGCCATCGGATTGTCTAGTTCTCTATTTTCAAGTGAGAAATGGTTTCAGCCTGTTGAAGCAAAAGGCAACTCCCTGGAAAAGGTAGCTTTCACATATCATACAATGGATTGCGGCGGCCGCTGTGCTTTCAAATGTACCGTGCGCGACGGCAAGCTCGCTATGATTCAACCTAATATCTGGCCTGATAAGCGGTTTTCCACTGTTTGCTTAAAAGGGCTGAGCGAAATGGAACGCATCTATAGCCCGGATCGTCTGCAAACCCCTTTGAAGCGGGTTGGAAAAAGAGGAGAGGGCAAGTTTGTTCCTATTACTTGGAATGAGGCACTTACGACAATTGCTAATAAGTTAAAAGGGTATAAAGCAAAATATGGGGGCAAATCGATTTTATTCATTCTTAGCCCGTCAGTTGAATACGGATATCCATTTTTGCCAGCCTTGCTGGGAGCCCAATATGCCAATGGGAATGGCATCGATATTGGATTGGCAAATGGACTCGAAGAATGCCTCGGTACGGAAAATTATGGTTATATCCAAAATGAGCCTTCCGATTGGGTCAATTCCAGAACGATCATTTTCTTAGGCTGCAATATCCTGGAAACCACCCTTACCGATTCGAAATTCTTTTATAAAGCAAAGGAATCCGGAGCGAAAATTATTGTGATTGACCCGAACCATTCGACAACAGCGGCAAAATCCGATCAGTGGATCAGAATCAAACCGGGTACGGATGGCGCATTGCTGCTGGGAATGATCAGTACGATCCTTGATAACAATTGGTATGATCAGGATTATTTAGTTAAAAATACTTCTGCTCCATTTTTAATCAGAGCGGATAATCAAAAGTTACTCAGGAAAAATGCTTCCGAAGAGAGTGTCGAAAAGAATCCTTATCTGGTTTGGGATGAGAACAGCAATTCCCTCAAACCATTCAATGCTCCAGGTGTGAAAGCAAAATTAGAAGGTGAGTTTTCTGCCGAGGGAGTCAAGGTCAAAACCGTATTTTCGGCACTGAAAGAGAACCAGAAGCAGTATACGCTGAAATGGGCTGCAGGTAAAACAGAAATCGAAGAAAATATCATCCTCGAATTAACGAGAGACTATGCCACACGTGGTCCGGCTGTTCTTGGCTGGGGATTTGGCGGTGTCGATAAATGGGCGAATTCCGATGTTACCGGTCATGCCGGCGGGATTCTTGGCGCCTTAACCGGAAATATTGGACGGGTTGGCGGAGGAGTTGGCAATGCTTTATACCATGCTGCGTCATGGAGTGCCGAACTGGGCTCATGGGAGCTGCCATCGCAATTTGAAGTCGCCGAATCAGAAATGACAGCTCCGGATTTCCGTGACAAACCGAACTCTATAAAGGCAGTGGTTAACGTCGGAAACGGCTTGCAACAGCAATTTGCCAATTTGCATAAAACGGAAAAATGGATTGAGGAATTAGATTTCGTGGTAACGATTGACCCGTTCCATAATCCTAGTGTCGATTACTCCGACATTGTCCTGCCGGCATCTACAGCTTTTGAAAGCGAATATGATATTGTGAATCTGCAAATCAATCGATCGCATGTACTGCTTTCACAAAGAATCATTGAGCCGCTGCATCAAAGCAAGTCGGATTTTCAGATTGAAAAGGAATTGGCTGCAAAACTCGGGCTTGATCAATACCTACCGAAAACGCCTGAGGAGTATCAGAACGCACGCTTGAATTCACAAGATCCGGCATTAATAGGAATCAATGTAAAGACGCTGAAAGAACATAATTTCATTATGCGACTCAATGCACCGGAAGAACCTTATCGCAGCTTTATGGATCAAGTATATCCTACACCGTCCACTAAATTGGAGCTTTATCATGAAATCATGATTGAGGATCATCAAGCATTGCCGAACTTTGAAGCACCAAGCGAGGCATCGAAAGAGAACCCGTTAATGAAGAAATATCCGCTGAATTTCAGCTCGGCGCATACGAGGTATCGGGTCCACTCTCAATTTTCCAATGCCAAGTGGATCAATCAATATTACCCTGAGCCACGGGTGGAAATGAACCCGCAGGATGCGAAAAGCAGAGGTTTGCAAAATGACGATATTGTCGAGGTATTTAATGATCGCGGGAAATTTCGGGCCCGCTGCAGGTTCAATGAAGCTTATCGCCCTGGACAAATCAGGCTTCATGAAGGTTGGTGGCCAAAGATGATGGTTGCGGGCAATCTGCAAAATGTAACCAATGACTACCTGAACCCTCGTCAGTATAAACTCAGGTACGGTCCTGTTATTCCTTATAATGATACGTTAGTTGAAGTGAAGAAAGTTTAGGAGGTGGGCGTATGACAAAGTTAGGAATGGTTATTGATTTGAATAAATGCATCGGCTGTCAAACCTGTTCCAATGCATGTAAAATGCAAAACAACGTCCCGATGGGAATGCTGTGGAATCGGGTTTTGACGATGGATTCCGAAGAGCTGGACGGAGTCAATGGAGTGTATCCAAATGTTAAAAAGAAATATATTCCTGTTTCTTGCCAGCATTGCGAGAACGCTCCATGTGTAAAGGTTTGCCCGGTTGGTGCCACATACAAAGCAGAGGATGGACGAGTATTAATAAACTATGACCGCTGTATTGGCTGTCGATATTGTATGGCTGCTTGCCCTTATAATGTCCGCGTTTTCAATTGGGAGGAGGCCGTACGCTATCCAGGCTTTAACTACGGAGATAGTAAGGTGCCTGAACGCAAGGTGGGTGTCGTGGAAAAATGTTCGATGTGCAAAGAGAGAACAGATGATGGATTGAAGCCGATGTGTGTCGTCTGCTGTCCTGCCGAAGCGAGAACGTTTGGCGATTTGGATGACCCGAACAGTGATGTATCCCATTTGATTCGTGAGAAAAATGGCGAACAATTGTTGAAAGAAAAAGGGACTAAGCCGCAAGTCTATTATTTGGGCTTGAATGGAGGGAACTGATCGATGAATAAGAAGGCAAACCTCTATATTTGGATGGGCGCTTTAGGAATACTTACGCTAATGGGATTTGGAGCTTTAGGCTATCAGCTCGTCAAGGGTCTTGGTGTAACAGGTATGAACAACGCCGTCTCCTGGGGACTATATATTACGATGTTCATGTTCTTCGTTGGTCTATCAGCAGGTGGTCTAATCGTTTCATCATCAGCGACGGTGTTTAATATCAAATCTTTTAAAGTAGTAGCAAAGCCGGCCACAATTCTTTCCACTGCTTGTATTACGGTGGCAGGAATTTTCATCATGGTTGATATCGGGAGTCCTGAACGAGTCCTTAATCTGCTTCTGCACTCTCAATTTAAGTCGCCATTGATGTGGGATGTATGTGTTATCACACTCTATTTGTGTATTAACGTGCTTTATCTTTATTTAATGACCAGGCCAAATCCAAATCCGAAGACGATGAAAATCATGTCGAGTGTAGCCCTTCCGGTTGCGATTCTCGTTCACTCTGTTACGGCTTGGATTTTCGGTTTACAAATCGCCCGTGATGGCTGGCATAGTGCTTTAATGGCTCCTTTGTTCGTAGCTTCCGCTTTGGACTCGGGACTTGCACTGCTCATCATTGTGCTTGTTCTTTTAATAAAATACAAATTATTTATGGTTGAGAAAAAGCTCATTACCACTCTGGCAGGTCTTTTAGTCACTTGTGTGGCTGTGGATGCTTACTTTGTGTTCTCAGAAATCTTGACGATGGTTTATCCGCAGGAAGAATCAGAAATGCTGATCTTAAAAGAGATGGTGAAAGGTTCAACGGCGCCATTTTTCTGGGGTGAGATCATTTTAGGCTTTGTGATCCCGCTCGCTATTTTACTATTTAAGAAAAATAGAGAGAAAACAGGACTCGTTATCTTTTCATCTGTATTAATTGTCATCGGTGTATTCTTTAAACGGGTGTGGTTATTGTTCACCTCATTTATTTACCAGCATGCGGATGGAGCTCCTGGTATTACACTTGGAAAATATCTTCCTAATGACTCGGATGTTGTCCCGTATTTTTGGTTACGACACGGTCATTATGCACCAACACTTATTGAAATTATGATTGTCGTCGGAATGATTTCATTTGGTACACTGATCTTTATAGTACTGTCTCGCAAAATCCTTTTGGCAAAGTCCGAAAAAGCAACACCAACAAATCAACAACCGTTAGAAAAATCGGCAGCCGCGCATTGATAGGAGGAATTCATCATGGCTAATTCATGGAATGAAATATGGAATCTGCGCACATCATTGTATGGCTTTTTGGCGAACAGCTTGCTGGAGCCGATACAGGGCGAGCATGCAGTTGCTTTTTCTGAAGGTTTTTGGAAAGACTTTCCACTGGAAGCAGCTAATAGGCAAATGAAGGCAGGTTTAGAGCAATTGATAAAATGCTCATCTTACCTGGAGGGGCTTTCCAATGAAGCGGCAGTCGAGAATGTGATGGTAGAGTATACGTCTCTTTTTATCGGACCAGGGGTGCCAAAAGCCCCTCCTTGTGAATCCCTTTATCGGACGCAGGAACGAATTTTCTTTGGAAGTACGTCATTTGAGATGAAAGCTGCGCTTTACGTCCATGGTTTAGAGAGCAGACGAAAATATGAGCAGCCTGAAGACCATATAGGGCTCGAGCTCATGTTCCTTTCGATATTAAGCAACAAGCTGCCGGGCATTGAGATAAGCCAACAAATCTCGACGATAAAAGAACAGGCTGCTTTTATCGATCACCATTTACTTTCGTGGATTCCTGAGCTTTGCCAAGATGCTAAACTAAATGGAAGTGTTGGTTTTTACGGAGGATTCATTGAGCTAATTTGGGGAATTCTTCTATGGGACCGAGAACTAATCGAGGAGTTTGTGGCAAATAACGAGCAGGAAGCTGCTGTTCAAATTGTAGAGTGACTAGTTTTTAAAACGAATAGCAACTAATGTAATTTGACAAGAGGGGTGGCTTTGATGGGCTTATTAAGCAAGTGGGTAGAAAGCTTGGATTATGAATACGAAATATTACTTTCCTGCACCAGGCATCGAAGTCCTCATTCAACTTGTCAGAAATGCGTAGCTGCTTGTGAGGATCAAGCAATTTCCATTGTAAAGGGAAAGCCCGTTTTGGATCATAGCAAATGTGTCCAATGTGGAAGGTGCATGGCAGCTTGCCCTGTTCAAGCCATAGCGGGGATTTATCCACAGAGAAACATTATACAAAATCAACTTGTCATGTCAGATAAAAGTATTCCAACATCGAAGGAATTGCTTATACTCTATAAAAGGGGAATCAAGTCGATTATTTGTGAAGAGAAATCTACGATACAATTGTGGAAAGAGCCGATTGATGAAGCAAATACTAGCTTGAAAGAACTTGGAGAATCTCCTTTTTCGATTTCAAAAGTTAAGTCTGCCAGGGAAGAAGAATCCTATTCAAGAAGAGAAATTTTTTCTCTGTGGAAAACAGAAAGCAAGTCATTATTACACCAGTTTACGCCGGCCAAGTGGCGCTTTAATAACAATAGTTTTGATCTAACAAAATATTATTCGGACTATCAGTTTACAAAAGTATCGCTAAATAGTGTAAAATGTACGTTATGTGGTGTTTGTCAAAGGATATGTGAGAAAAAGTGTTTTGAAATTCAGAAAGAACATTTTGCTATTAACTTGAAAGGCTGTTCATCTTGTCAGCTTTGTGTGGATACTTGTCCCGAAAAGGCGATTAAGATCGAGGTTAAGATTTTAAAACTAGAAGAAACCTTATTCCCTGTTTACGAAAAAGTCTGTCATGTTTGCAATCATACATTTAATACGTTGCGTGAGCAGGATGATGAGTGTGTTGCTTGTAATAAGCTTAAAAGTTTTAAAAAAGGAGAGGAATGAAAATGCTATCAAATATTGGGGTTCCTGGATTAATACTAATCCTCGTTCTTGCACTAATCATTTTTGGACCTAAAAAACTTCCGGAACTTGGTCGTGCTGTCGGCCAATCATTGAAGGAATTTAAAACTTCAACGAAAGGTTTAATAGAGGATGAAAAAGAAACGATTGAAGAAATAGTAAAATCCACTGATGAGATTAAATAGCGGGAAGGATTTCTTTCCCAGTTTATTAGAGGAGTGAGTTCTTATGTTATCAAATATTGGAGTTCCTGGCTTAATTATGATTATCATTTTAGCCCTCATCATCTTTGGTCCTAAGAAGCTGCCAGAACTAGGCCGCGCTGCTGGGCAAACGCTGCGGGAATTTAAAAACTCCACGGCGGGCCTGATTGAAGAAGTAAAAGAAAATCCTTCCGAAACAGATAAATCAGAAAAAGAAACAAAATCTATTTAAAACAAGAATGAAAAAAAACCCATAAACGCAGCAAAGTTTATGAGTTTTTTTTTATTGGAAAACTGGCTTTTAATTCATAGATTGGGGGGTAAAAAATGGCTGACAAGGAACAAAATCTCGTAGGACATTTAGAGGAATTACGCAAAAGAATCATCATTGTTGGAGTAGCTTTTGTGATCTTTTTTGCGGTTGGGTTGATGTATGCAAAAGATATTTATTTATTTTTAATGACAAATTATCATGGTAAACTGCTAGTATTAGGGCCAAGTGACGTCATTAAAGTGTATTTTCAGCTTGCTTCCATTATTGCATTTGCGGGTACAATCCCAATCGCTGCCTGGCAAATCTGGTTATTTGTTAAACCGGCGTTGCACCCAAATGAAAGAAAGCTGGCATTAAGTTACATCCCTGCCTTATTTTTGCTTTTTATTGCCGGGATTACTTTTGGATACTATTTTATTTTTCCTAATATTTTACGTTTTCTCACCAACCTAGGAAAAGAAATTATGATCACGAACTTTACTGCTGATAACTACTTTAGCTTTTTAATAAATATTACGCTGCCATTTGGTATTGCTTTCGAACTGCCACTGGTCATGATGTTCCTGACATCTTTGGGAATCATCAATCCATATACCGTAGCGAGGTTAAGGAAATATGCTTATTTTATTTTGGTGATTATTGCAACACTGATTTCCCCGCCTGAATTTATTTCCCATCTTTCCGTTGCAGTGCCGCTTATTCTTATTTATGAAGTTAGCGTTTCGCTATCAAAAATTGTTTTTAAAAGAAAACAAAAATTGCTTATTGAATAAAAAAGCAAATTTACAAACATCCTTCAATTTTGCGGTTCGCTTTTTCAATTGAGTCATATTTCCTCGTATTTTGACAGGGGGGCCACTGGTTCGAGCTCTGGACAGGTCATCATAAAAAAGCCTTGGTAACGTTTAGTTATCAAGGCCTTTTCTATATATATAAGTGTTTTACAACCACTTACGTCATCCTTCCATTTACAAACTATACTTTATCTATCATATTTCCTCGGATTTTTACATTTCCTCCATATAATTACAAAACATTGCTATAAACGAAATAGTATTGTATACTTATACTAATTGGAATATTTAGATATTTCATTACTTTTTAGCCCTTGAATATGTGAATACCATCACATTGCAAATAGTACTTTTTGTTTCTATCTTGCGGATTGGGTTTTGTTGGAAAATACTACGAGGAGAAAGGGGCATAAAAATGAGAATAGGTATACCGAAAGAGAGTGTTGCTGGTGAAACTCGCGTTGCGGCAACTCCTAGCACTGTCGAGAAATTACGAAAACTCGGCTTTGATGTGGCAGTTGAGTCTGGCGCCGGTGAGAAGGCAAGCTTTACGGATGAGCTGTATCGTACGGCTGGAGCAGTTATTGTAAATGGTACAGACGTTTGGCAATCCGACATGATTTACAAAGTAAATCCTCCAAATGAGGAAGAAATCCCAAGGATTAAAGAAGGGGCAACCTTGGTTAGCTTCCTATATCCAGGGCAGAATCCTGAATTGGTTACTAAGCTTTCCGGAAAAAACATCAATGTATTGGCAATGGATATGGTGCCGAGAATTTCCCGCGCCCAGTCAATGGATGCACTGTCTTCAATGGCGAATATTGGCGGGTACCGGGCTGTCGTGGAGGCCGCGCATCATTTCGGACGTTTCTTTACAGGACAGATTACGGCAGCCGGTAAAGTACCGCCTGCGAAGGTTTTAGTTATTGGTGCAGGGGTAGCCGGGTTAGCTGCGATTGGAACCGGCAAATCGCTCGGAGCTATTGTTCGGGCATTTGACACCCGTCTTGAAGTGGCAGAACAAATCGAATCAATGGGCGGAGAATTTTTAAAGCTAAACTTCGATGGTGACGAAGATGGTTCTACTTCCGGCGGTTATGCAAAGGTTATGTCAGATGAGTTTATTAAAGCGGAAATGGCGTTATTTGCTGAGCAGGCAAAAGAGGTAGATATCATCATTACAACCGCACTTATTCCTGGGAAACCAGCACCTAAGCTAATTACCAAAGCCATGGTTGACAGCATGAAGCCGGGGTCAGTCATCGTGGATATGGCAGCTGCTACAGGTGGTAACTGCGAATATACAGTTCCAGGTGAATTGTATGTTACTGATTCTGGAGTGAAGGTTATCGGTTATACTGATCTTCCTGGTCGTTTGCCAGCCCAATCTTCTGAAATGTATGCTACCAATCTGGTAAACTTAGCGAAATTACTTTGTAAAGAAAAAGACGGCAATATTCATATTGATTTTGAAGATGTAGTCTTACGGAACATGAGTGTTATTCATGCTGGAAAAATCACTTTCCCGCCGCCAGCCATTAGTGTGTCTGCTGCTCCGGTAAAGAAGGAAGCCGATAAGACAGAAGCACAGGCTAAAGTGGAGAAAAAACCTTCAAAACTAAAATACGTGCTGGCCGCAGCCGCGGTCGTACTGTTCGGGTGGCTCGGTCATGTTTCACCTCCTGAGTTTTTATCGCACTTTACCGTTTTTGCCCTTGCTTGTGTCGTAGGCTATTATGTGGTTTGGAATGTTACCCACTCTTTACATACACCACTTATGTCGGTTACGAATGCGATTTCAGGTATTATTCTAGTAGGTGCATTATTACAGATCAGCAGTTCAATCACTGCGGTCAAGATACTATCATTTCTTGGTATATTAATAGCCACTATTAATATTGTAGGTGGTTTTACGGTTACACAACGGATGTTAAAAATGTTTAATAAAGAGCAGTAGGGAGGTGCAGCTATATGTCTAACGGTTTAATTACAGCAGCATACATTGTTGCAGCAATCATGTTTATTTTAAGTTTAGCTGGTTTATCAAAACAAGAGACGGCTAAAAATGGGAACAAGTTCGGTATTATTGGGATGATCATAGCGTTGGTAGCTACGATTGTCAAAGTGGACGTTCAAAGTATCGTCTATATTTTAGTTGCCATGCTGATCGGAAGCTTAATTGGCTCTCGCTTGGCATTAAAGGTACAAATGACAGAGATGCCGGAATTAGTTGCCATCCTGCATAGCTTTGTCGGCTTGGCCGCTGTTTTGGTTGGCTATAATAGCTTTATTTCTATATACAATGGAGTTCATGTGCCTGAAAGCAGTACACTCTTAAATATTGAATTGACAGAAATATTCCTTGGTATTTTTATCGGTGCCATTACCTTTACGGGTTCGATTGTGGCATATGGAAAGCTTCATGGCCTAATTAAATCAAAGGCACTTTCATTGCCATTCAAGAATGGACTTAATTTATTGGCTCTTATTGCAGTAGTTGTGCTAATGTTTTTATTTATCTTTGCCGGTGGTTCACTGCTTTATCTTGCGATTATGACTGCAATTGCCTTGCTTTTTGGTTGGCACCTAGTTGCGTCAATCGGCGGAGCAGATATGCCGGTCGTTATCTCGATGTTAAACTCTTATTCAGGATGGGCAGCAGCAGCAGCTGGGTTTATGCTTTCAAATGACTTATTAATTGTAACAGGGGCTTTAGTCGGATCATCCGGTGCGATTTTGTCCTACATCATGTGTAAAGCGATGAACCGATCCTTCATTTCCGTTATTGCCGGTGGCTTTGGCAATAAAGTAGCAAGTGCGGGAGATGATTCAGAAGAAATGGGTGAATACCGGGAAATGAGTCCCGAGGATGTCGCCGGTCTATTAAAACAATCAAGCTCGGTCATCATTACACCAGGCTATGGGATGGCTGTGGCTCAGGCTCAATACCCAGTAGCAGAGATTACCAAGAAACTCCGTGACAAGGGTGTCAATGTCCGCTTTGGTATTCACCCCGTGGCAGGCCGTCTGCCGGGTCATATGAATGTCCTTTTAGCTGAAGCAAAAGTACCCTATGACATTGTTTTAGAAATGGATGAAATCAACGATGATTTTTCGGAAACGGATACCGTCCTTGTCATTGGGGCGAATGATACAGTGAATCCTTCCGCACAGGAAAATCCATCCAGTCCAATTGCTGGGATGCCGGTACTTGAAGTATGGAAGGCACAAAATGTCATCGCCTTTAAACGCTCCATGAGCACTGGTTATGCCGGCGTGCAAAACCCGTTGTTTTTTAAAGAAAATACCCATATGTGCTTCGGGGATGCTAAAGCTACAGTACAGGCGATCCTTAATTCACTATAGTACGTAATGGATGATAAAAAAACAGTACTGAATTTTTTAGCATAAAAATTCAGTACTGTTTTTATTTTTAGTGTTAAATATATAATCGTCACCGGAGCTCGTCCCAATTATTATAATGAAAATTGGAATGACTACTATATTTCGGTGTATATTGCAATTAAAACAACAGCAGTCTCATTCCCAATATTTTTTACAAAGTGGGGAACACTGGCACACCAACTAAACGTATCACCCTCTTCAAGAATAAACGAGTCTTCTCCTTGTTCGGCGAGAATTTTCCCTTTAAGGACTAAATGGCACTCCTCACCTTCATGAGCTTTTCTCTCTCCTGTAGAAGCTCCTGGTGGAAATTCAACTGTTCTCAGGCTTAAACCGCCTCTTGCTGCTAAATGCTCTACCTTTAAATCTGCGCCTTTTGAGACGGTATACTCTCTTTCATTTTTTCTGATGACACTCATCTGCTGATCTTTTTCTAACAATAAATAAGGTAAAGGAACTTTTAAAAAGCTGGCAATCGTATGCAATGTACTGATTGATGGAGAGGTGTTGTTGTTTTCGACATTGCTGATAAATCCCTTTGAAAGACCAGTTCCTTCACACATTTGTGCAATCGTTATTTTTTTTCTATTTCTAATTGCTCGAATTTTGGAGCCAATATTCATGCTTTTCACCTCAAAAGTTTACTAATAGAAAACTTAATTATATATTAGCATTAAAACAGTTGACTTGCTATTCCCTAATTGATATTATATAGAAAACAAATATTCATATTGAAATACAAAATTTTTTGCCGACGTGTTTCTAAATATGAAACATTTGTTTTTATAAATAAAAAATTATATTTTAGCTAAAAATACATTTGTTGAATAGTAAAGGAGGATTATATTATGGAAGCCCCAATGATTTTTGAACTTCGCCGTCCAAAGAATGTTGTACCTGATAAGAAATACCCTGCGTTGTTTGTTATGCATGGCATTGGCAGTAATGAACAAAATATGCTCTCATTGGTAGAAGGATTAGAGGAATCTTTTTATATCTTTAGTATTAGAGGACATATTTCCCAAGGACCTGGGTTTGCCTTCTTTACGATTGAAGGCTATGGCAAACCACATCGGGATGTATTTGATGATGGAATTCAGCGCTTAACGAACACTATTGATTATGCATGTGAAGAGTATCCGCTGGATTTAAGCAAATTATACCTGCTGGGATTTAGTCAGGGAGCGATTCTTTCGATGACATTAGCGCTGACACTTGGAAGTAAAATAAAGGGGATAGTAGCACTTAGCGGCTATATTCCTATGTTTGTTAAAGAAGAATACACGATTAATCCTGGCAATGATTTAGCTGCGTTTATATCACATGGCGAATACGATCAAGTTCTCCCATTTGAATGGGGCAAAGAAAACGTCGAATATTTTACGAAGTTAGGTATTCCGGTTACCTTTAAAACCTATCCGGAGGGGCATTCTGTTTCATTAACCAATTTTCAAGATTTCCGTAAGTGGATTGAGAATGATTTACAAAGATAAATACAAGAAAAAGGGAGGAAGCTAAGATGATGCCGTCTTTATTTATTGCTCATGGCGCACCGCTAATTGCCATTGAGAATAATGAATATACACAGTTTTTAACGCAGCTTGGGCAGACTTTACCTCGGCCAAAAGCAGTTGTCATATTTTCGGCTCATTGGGAGTCCAACACCCAAAAGGTAAGTGAAGTCGATCAATATAGTACGATTTATGATTTTGGCGGATTTGATCCCGAGCTATATAGGATTCAATATCCGGCTCAAGGCAAACTAGAAATTTCACAGGAAATAGAGGATCTTTTCACAAAAAGTGGAATCCCATTTGGAGTTGAAACACAACGCGGTTTGGATCATGGTGCATGGGTTGTCCTCCGCCTGCTTTATCCAGATGCCGATATTCCGGTCATTGCGATGTCGGTCAATTCACAACTGGCTCCAGAAGAGCATTATAAAATCGGCAAAGCTTTATCGGTGTTAAGGGCTAATGACATTTTAGTTATTGGAAGCGGTGGAACAGTTCATAACCTTAGAGCAGTAAAATGGGAAGACAATGGAGAGGTTGATCCATGGGCGCTTGAATTTGACGACTGGTTGGCCCATCATTTAACTAATTGGGATTTACCATCACTATTTAAATACGAAACTCTGGCACCAAATGCACAATATGCAGTACCCCCTTATGGGAAAGAGCATTTTATTCCCATCTTTTACGCGATGGGTGCGGCAGATGATCGGCAAAAAGCAACGTTACTTCACCGCAGTTTTCGCTATGGAAACCTGAGTCACAGTGTATGGCAGTTCGGCTCATAACAAATAAGCGGTTAGAAATGTTCATATGAATACAAAATTGACATTCGAACGAGGTCGTTCCATATAAAACGATCTCGCCTAATTATACTGAATCACAAATAATTAAAATCAAGATTAAATTAGTGGAAAACGAAATCATACTAAATTTATAGGAGGAAAAATTAATGCAAATTAAAAACGATATTGGAACAGTTATTTTACGCGTCATCCTAGGAGCAATCTTTTTTATTCATGGATTTGTGAAATTTCAAGGTGGAATTGAAAATATAGCAGGTTGGTTTGGCAGTCTTGGATTGCCAGGCTTTATGGCTTACGTGGTTGCAACTATTGAATTAGTTGGCGGTTTTGCTTTAATTATTGGATTAGGAACTCGGATTGTATCAGCATTATTTGTTTTATTAATGATTGGATCAATCGTGAAGGTGAAGCTTGCTGTTGGTTTCTTAGGTAATGGTCAAATGGCTGGATATGAATTAGACCTTGCGTACATGGCAATGGCATTATTCCTTGCAATTAATGGAAGCAAGCAGTTCTCAGTTGGACAAATGTTTGGAAAAAACGAATCATCTCAGTCTTTGTAATTAATAAGTGATAGTTATAAAACAACGAAAAAACAACGACTAACCTCGTTGTTTTTTTGTATATATTGTGGGTGGATTTCTTGAGTATTATTTACAGTTCATAAAAGTATCTTCTTTTGAAAAAGCTACAATTAAGAACCTAGTACAATTAGCGGATTGTACTTTTTAATAAAAATAATATTTAGTAAAAGGTTGCTTATAATTTTAAGGTGGAATGAATAAGTGCAAAATCATATTGATTTTCTATTAGGACATTTTGGGTACTTAGGAATAATAATAGCGTTAATCGGTGGTATTATTGGACTCCCCATACCTGACGAGGTTCTTCTTACCTATGTTGGCTATAATGTGTTTCAAGGTAAATTATCATACATATTTTCTTTAATAAGTGCTTTTATTGGGGCAATGGGAGGAATTACCTTTAGCTATTTTATTGGGAATAAATTCGGGTTACCCTTATTAAAGAAGATAGGACCTAAAATTCACTTAACTGAAGAAAAAGTCAATCGAACAGAAAAACTATTTTCAAAATTTGGACCTTCACTTTTGTTAATCGGCTATTTTATTCCTGGCGTACGCCATCTTGCCGCTTATTTAGCTTCGATCAATCGCTATCCATTTAGGAAATTTACTATATATGCATATACGGGTGCATTAATATGGAGTTTTACCTTTATTACGTTAGGCAGAATGCTTGGAGAAGACTGGGTTTATGTTGAAAGGTATTTCTCAAAATACAGTATTTATCTTATTTTGGTCGCCTTTTTACTAGGCATATTTATTTATCTTTTTTGGAAAAAGAAAAGGCAGGTCAGAAAAGTAATGTAAGCTTGATCATCTAATTAGGAAAAGGGCTCAGGTATTGAGTCCTTTTTTCGATTTGTTTATTTTACGGTGGTAGCAGTTGTTGATTCTATGTTGGTTTGCACTGATTTTTTATGCTGTATAAAGAAGAAAGAGGGGGATTTTTGTGCACTTCAATATTTTGTCAATTTATTGTTACTATTTAGTGAATATTCCCATTTGTTCCTCTTTTTTAACTTATAATACGCTATATTGTAAGTGTAATCATTTATAAATAATTTGAAAGGAAGCGATTTTCCATGTTTACAAACTGGTTAAGAAAAAGTAAAATTTCTTCAGGTATTTTAGTAGTTTTTCGGTTGATTCTTGGTTATACATTTATAACAGCTGGATATCACAAGTTAACAGGTGGATTTGATGCATCAGGATTTTTAAAGGGGGCGATTGCAAATCCTGTAAAAGGCCCTGAAGGAGACGTCCTTTACGGTTGGTATGTTTCATTTTTAAAAGGATTTGCTTTACCGAATGTTGACATCTTTAACACGATTGTCCCAATTGGAGAGTTTTTAATTGGCTTAGGATTAATTCTTGGCTGTTTAACGACAGCAGCAGCATTCTTCGGACTGGTAATGAATTTTTCCTTCTTTTTAGCTGGTACTGTTTCTTCAAACCCACAGGACATTTTTTTAGGAGGAATCATCTTATTCTCTGGATACAATGCTGGAAGGTATGGCTTAGATCGCTGGGTTATCCCTTTCATTCGCAAAACTATTCTTCGACAAAAGGCTGCCACCGACTCGCAAAGGTAGATTAAGAAACTAATCCCCTATAGACTGTTTAAGGCTCTATGAGCAATAGTCTATAGGGGATTTTTTTTGTTTTAATTACATAATTGTCCAGCAATAATCTGCGTTGAAAGTCTATTCAATTTCAGTCCAATGACTCGAGATTAGTTTTTTTAGATCCTAGTTGTTAAATGTTACGGCCTATGTAAGAAATATATTAAAATAAAAAAGGGGGGAATGAATGGAAAAAAGAGAAATTCAATCTAAAAAAGGATTATACTCAATCATTTCGCTTATTATTCTCGTCTTTATTGGTATAGGATCCTATTTTTTTCTGTTATCTTTAAACCCGGGAGTCAAACACATTGGAACAAAGCCCAAGTACTTAAACCAGGTGGGCCTTTCACCAAATTCGTTAAAATCACTTGTGAGTTTGGAGGGGCCTGTTAATCTTACGGAATTCTTGCAAAGAATGGGAGGCTATAAAAAGGTCTTTGGAAATGATAAAAAAGTGTGGGTTGAAGCATCCCCTGAAACCTATGCTGCTAATAAACAATTGCCACCAATGTTACTAGTCACCAGGAGAAAAAGCACTATTGCTGCTTTTGTGGATAAGACAAGAATCGCTGGAAATACAGCAAATATCTTTGAATGTAAGACGCTTTCTCATAGTGAAGTAACCCAGTTGATAGGATCTACTAAAGGAACAGAGGAAGCGAAGAAAATGACAAAAGCAGTTGCTGAATTTTTTAAAAAATATAATTTGTAAATTAAATCCCCCTAGTTTGCTTTTTTCTAGGAACAAACAAGGGGGATTAGGAACTATGAACTTGATGTAATATCATTTAATCTACCTGCCATTTATAAGAAGTTTTTTTAAACAAGGACTACTTCTCTTTTTTCGTTTAGCATTTCTTTGTCGGCTATTTCTCCAAGGAGATTTCCACGAGATGTCATTGTATACGTAAATGTATCACTAGATAGCCGATTTAATCCCACCATTAAAACATTCTCAAACACACTCTCCATTTCCCAATCACTGCAAATTCCATAAATATCATTAAAATCAGCAAGTGACATGATTGCCACCTCCCTTCTCAATGTAAGGGGATTTTTACTACTTCCCTTTGGTTCTATTATATGGCCTAATCTAAATAATAAAGGATACTTTTGTGACAATATTTTGAATATTTTAATAATTATTTCGAAAAAGTATCCTTGATTACTTTCAAAATAATTCAAAGATCAAACAAACATTAGTAAAAACCTCCTGTGTTTACTCAGTACATCACAGGAGGTTTTTTGTTATGACTTTAGTCGGTTGAGCTCGCGATAGCGTGCGAAACAAAAAACCACCTGCTATGCGGGTGGGGGATAAGTGGTTAGACCAAACAAAAAACTCACTTTTTTCTATAATAGAGATTGTTCAAGCCTCTAAAATTAGAAAGGAAAGTGAGTTAATTGGCAAATAAAGCAAATAGTTTGGCACATACGAAGTGGTTATGTAAGTACCATGTTGTGTTCACTCCAAAGTATAGACGAAAAATAATTTACAATCAATACAGAAGGAGTATAGGTGAAATGTTACGAACACTTTGTAACTATAAAGGTGTAGAGATAATAGAAGGTCACCTCATGCCAGACCACGTTCATATGTTAGTTAGTATTCCGCCAAAAATATCTGTTTCCAGTTTCATGGGATATTTAAAAGGAAAAAGCGCATTAATGATATTCGACAAGCATGCAAATTTAAAATATAAATTCGGAAATCGGCATTTTTGGGCTGAGGGATATTATGTGAGCACAGTAGGATTAAATGAAGCTACAATCAAAAAATATATTCAGGATCAAGAAAAACACGATATTGCACTAGATAAATTAAGTGTAAAAGAATATACAGACCCTTTCAAAGGGTAGCAAGTAATACAAATACCCTTTAAGGGGTGGCGAAAGTGGCAAAGGCAATAGAGGCTTGAATTAAAATGAAAGCCAGCGCCTTTAGACGCTGGCCGGTAATAGAGGCTTATAGCCGTTGTTCAAACCACCCGTTGGACGGGTGGTCATGATTTTTCAATAATATTGATCAGTATTACTCCCTTGCCAATTTCACTGCTATCTTTTTATCAGCAGCTTTTCTTTCTTCAATAGGTTCTTCAGCTTGCTTTGCCCGTTTGATAAAGAAAGCAAGCACAAGTGCCACTGCAGAAATAAAGGTAGCAACTAAGAATGCGTCATTAATACCTTCTAACATCGCTTTTGTTGCAATTTGTTGTTTCATTGCAGCAAGGGCAGCTGCTGTTGGCTGTTGACCTGCTCCAGCGGCATGTTTCATCGCAGCTGCAGCTAAATCAGCCGCATGTGTTTTCGTTCGGATGGACATAACCGTGACCAATAGCGCTGTTCCTGTCGCACCGGATACTTGCGTTAAAGTATTGTTCATTGCTGTCCCGTGTGGATAATAACGTGCAGGTAACTGGTTTAAGCCATTGGTCTGCACCGGCATCATGACCATCGACATCCCAAAGAAACGAATGGAGAACAAAATCATTAAATAAGTATAGCTCGTCGTAAGTGATAATTTACTGAAATAATAGGTCGTTACCGTCATAATAATTAAGCCAAAAATGGCTAATATTCTTCCACCGATCTTGTCAAATAATTTACCGGTGATAGGTGACATAAAGGCGTTCACGAGTGCCCCCGGGAGCATCAATAGCCCTGCATTAATTGGCGTTATTCCGCGAATCGTTTGCGTATAAATTGGCAGAAGAAGCATACCGGCAAATAAGGCCATCGTAACAACTAGGTTAATAACGGATGAAAGAGCAAACATCGGATATTGAAAAACTTTAAAGTTAAGCATCGGACTTTCTAGCGTATTCTGCCGCCAAACAAATGTAATCAAGGCAATGATACCAATGATAATCGTTCCATATACTTCAGGACTGCTCCAGCCTTTATTACCTGCAGAACTAAATCCATACAGCAAACCGCCAAAGGCCAAAGTAGATAACAATAATGAAAAGAAATCAAGATGGATATCCACTTTATCTTTTTTGTCTTTAAGTAAGAAAAGTCCAATCAAAAGAACGACAATTGCAATTGGTGTTACAAAGTGAAAAAGCATTCTCCAATCGTAATTTTCGATAATCCAGCCCGATAAAGTCGGACCAATAGCAGGTGCAAACATGATAATTAAACCAAAAACACCCATTGCTGCTCCCCGTTTTTCCACTGGAAAGCTAACAAGCATAACATTCATTAATAACGGCATCATAATCGCCGATCCTGAAGCTTGAAGCATCCGGCCTGCTAATAAAATTGGAAATACATGAGCGGTGCCAGCTAGAATTGTTCCTGCTGTAAATAATAACATTGCTGATAAAAATAAGCGTCTTACTGAATACTTTTGAATTAAAAAAGCAGTAGTTGGAATCATAATTCCGTTTACTAACATAAAGCCGGTTGCTAGCCATTGAACGGTCGCTGCTTCAATTTTCAAGTCCTTCATGATAGAAGGCAATGCGATATTAAGTAATGTACTATTTAAAAATGAAATAAAAGCCCCTACCATCAAGACGGCAATAATACCGTATGGCGGACGATCAGTCTTTTTCATGGAATGCTCTACATCCATCTAAGTTCCCCCTTATAAACATTACGCTATTTATTCTATCCTAAAAGTTCATGCAGAAATTATCATATACTATGAGTTCAAATTTTGCAAATGAAAAACACCTTGTGTATATTGATCTCATGAAAGCGCTAAAAAAATAGTAACGATTATTTGTACAGTGTGTCCAATAAAGAATATGGTGATATAAATGAACGAAACAGTGGTTCTGTTTTTCTTCAAAAATCGAATTTCTAATCGAAAATTTTAAATCAGACCTTTTAGTGCTGAAAAGAACAAAGCCCGTCACCATCTTACTATTGATGGGTCGGGCTTTGTTTTAGTATTTTTTCGGTTTATAGACTTCAAGAAATTTCAAACAAAACAATAGATGATTAGTTCTCAGCGAGATTAGTTGCCATCTTGTTTCCTGGCTTTCCACCGGTAGAATCTTCCACCGCTTTAGCATGTTTTATAAAGAAAGCAAGAACAAGTGCAACAACAATTACGATCGCACTTATGAAAAATGTAAAGTTAATTCCCTCCAATAAAGCTTTTGTGGCAATTTGCTGTTTCATCTCAGCAAGAGCAGCAGGAGTAGGTTGACCTGTCATTTTGCGCATAGCAGATGCTGCAAGTTCCTTCCCATATGATTCCGTACGATTGGACATAATTGTAATTAGTAGTGCGGTCCCAATCGCTGCAGATACCTGATTCAAGGTATTGTTCATTGCTGTACCATGTGGATATAAGCTTCTTGGTAATTGATTTAACCCATTCGTCGAAACTGGCATCATGACCATCGACATACCAAACATTCTTATAGCATGTAAAAGCATTAAGTAGCTATAGGCAGTATCAAGTGTTAATTGACCAAAGAGATAGGTTGTTATCGTCATAATCGTTAAGCCGGTGACTACCAATATGCGCCCACCGAATTTATCAAATAGCTTTCCCGTAATCGGTGACATGACAGCCATTACAGTTGCCCCAGGCAGCAGCATTAACCCTGAATCCATCGGCGATATTCCACGGATCGTTTGAACATAGATTGGCAATAGCAAAAAGCCGGAAAACATCGCCATGTACACAACCATGGAAATAATGGATGATAAGGTAAACATTTCGTATTTATAGACCTTGAAATTTAGCATTGGATGTTCTAATTTTGATTGACGTAAAATAAACCACAACAACGAAATGACCCCAACAATGATCGTCACATAGACATGAGGGCTGTCCCATCCCTTATTCCCCGCAGAACTAAATCCATAGAGCAACCCGCCAAAGCCGACACTTGACAGTAATAAGGAAAATAAATCCAGTTGAAGGTCTATTTTACCCTTTTTGTCTTTAAGTAAGAAAAAGCCAATTAACAGAATGATAATCGCAATGGGTGTGACAAAGTGGAAAAGCATTCTCCAGTCATAATGTTCAACAATCCAGCCTGATAAAGTTGGACCAATCGCTGGGGCAAACATTAAAATTAACCCAAAGACTCCCATGGCTGTTCCTCTTTTTTCTATCGGGAAGCTAACTAACATGACATTCATTAGCAGTGGCATCATGATAGCTGAGCCTGATGCTTGAATCATCCGACCTGCTAATAAGATTGGAAAGACATGAGCAAAGCCTGCAAGAATGGTCCCGGTTGTAAACAACCCCATAGCTGTTAAAAATAAACGTCGAACCGAATATTTTTGAATTAAAAATGCAGTCGTAGGAATCAAAATTCCACTTACTAGCATAAAGCCAGTGGTTAACCATTGTACAGTTGCAGTATTAACCTGTAAGTCCTTCATAATGGAAGGCAATGCGACATTTAATAATGTATTATT
This sequence comes from Bacillus sp. EB600, assembly GCF_024494385.1. Taxonomy (GTDB): domain Bacteria; phylum Bacillota; class Bacilli; order Bacillales; family Cytobacillaceae; genus JAEVLT01. Next base: position 10,755 of record NZ_JAEVLT010000035.1, on the reverse strand, counting down.
TAAGAAAGAAATAAAAGCACCGATCATCAGGACAGCTATGATGCCGTACGGTGGACGATCAGACTTTTTTATGGATTCATTCATTATTTATTCCCCCTATAAACGTGAAGTCTATTTTTTTATACTCTGATTTCACGCAAGGAATATGATATACTATCAGTCCAAGTTTTGCAAATGAAAAACATACGCATTTATAAGGTTTGTGCAATCAGTATAAATAAGTTACAATGGCTTTATACAGCAAGTCCAATAAAATATAAGGTGGAAGAAATGAACGACAGAAAACAACAGGTTATGAAAAAGGCCTATAGGCTTTTTATTGAAAAAGGTTTTCAGGCGACGTCGATACAGGATATTTTAGATTACAGTGGTATCTCTAAAGGAACATTTTATAATTATTTTTCTTCTAAAAATGAATTGTTAATTGTCATTTTTAAAACGATAGTTAAAAAACTAGAAAATGAACGAAATGCCCTACTCGTTGGCCAAAATCCCTCAAGTATCGAGATTTTTATAAAGCAAATTGAATTACAATTGAAGGAAAATGAAAAAAATAAGATATTCCCTCTTTTTGAAGAAATAATCGTCTCGAATGATCCAGACCTAAAACAATTAATGAAACATGGGCAATTAAGGATGATTAAATGGCTGTATAGCAGATTTATTGATATTTTCGGGGAAAGTAAAAAACCATATTTGTTGGATTGTGCCATTATGTTCTTGGGAATTTTATACATGAATAGTAAATATTATGCAATGGCATATAACTCAACTGTTAGTATTCATCAAATGGTCCGGTATAGTGTAACGCGTTTGGTTAAAATTGCTGAGGAAGTAGCAGATGCTGATGATCAACTGATTAAACCTGAGCTGTTAACTAGCTGGTTGCCTGACTTCGAGAAAACTGACAAAGCTTTTAAACAAGAGCTCTATTATGCAGTTTTGGCGTTAAAAAAGGAAATGAGTCACAGCAAGGAACAGGAAAAATACTTGGAGCTTGTAGACTTTGTTTTCGATGAATTGGTGCATACAAAAAATCCGCGCAAATATCTTATTGAAAGTGCGCTGTTATCGATGAAGGCGGATCAATCCATTGTGGGGAAGGATGAGGTCCAAAAGCTTCATCAATTAGTTAAAAACTATTTTACGGAGAAAGAAAACGATGCAAATTTATGAATCATTTCTATATTGTAATGTATGGATGGTAAATTAAAGAGAAAAATAGCTTGGGGCTTCCCAAGCTATTTTTCTATACATCATAAAATTTACCTGCAAAATTAATCGGGCGCTTGCGCTTCTCTTTTTACCCGTTAACTTTTTGGAATTGAAGCATGAATTCGCTGAATGCTTTGCAGGCTTCATATGGAACGGCATTGTAGATAGATGCGCGGCAGCCGCCAACAGAACGGTGGCCATTTACGCCGACAAAGCCTTCTTGTTTTGCATCAGCTAAGAATTTTTTCTCTAATTCTTCCCCTTTAACACGGAAAGTAAGATTCATAAGCGAACGGCTTTCCTTTTCGGCATGTCCAATAAAGAAGCCATTGCTTTCGTCAATTGCATCATAAATCAATTTTGCTTTTTCCTCATTCCGCTTAGCGATCTCAGTGATCCCACCTAAGTCCTTTGCCCATTTTAAAACTTCACCGAGCATGTAAATGCCGAAGGTTGGCGGTGTGTTATACAAGGAGTTGTTTTTTGCATGTGTGCTGTATTTTAACATCGTCGGAACAGTAGGATTTGCTTTTTCAATTAAATCCTTACGAATGATCACAACTGTCACACCAGAAGGACCTAGGTTTTTCTGGGCACCAGCATAGATTAAAGAAAATTTGCTAACATCAACTGGTTTTGAAAGAATGTCGCTTGACATGTCAGCAATCAGTGGAACATTCACAGTAGGGAATTCCTTCCATCCAGTACCGTAAATGGTATTGTTCGATGTAAGATGTAAATAAGCATCATCTTGATTGTATTGCAATTCATCAAGCTGAGGAATCCGGCGATAATTACTGTCCTTCGTGCTTGCCGCTTCATAAGGGTTTCCGAATAATTGGGCTTCCTTGAAGGCTTTTTCTGACCAAGAACCAGTCATAATATATCCAGCTTTCTGCGCTGGCTGCAAGAAATTCATTGGAATCATTGAAAATTGCAGACTCGCGCCACCCTGAACAAACAATATTTCATAATCATCTGAAATCGAAAGTAATTCTTTTAAATTTGCCTTCGCCTGATTATGAACCTCTTCATATGCTGCACTTCGGTGGCTTAACTCCATAACAGACATACCTGTACCGCGAAAATCAACTAGCTCCTGTTGGGCCTTTTCCAAAACCTCTAAAGGAAGAGCTGATGGACCGGCATTAAAATTGTAAGCACGTTTAACTTGTAAATTCATTTCTTTCACTCCCATTTGTACGTTTTACACTACATAAATATATAACACAATTGAGGAAAAACATATTTTAAAAATTGAAAATCTTACGAGTAGTCGGTATTTTCTCTTTAACGGAAAAATCAGAAAAAACCGTTCTTAGATGCGTTCCTTCATTAATTGTTAACTTTTTTGAATTCCGCAAGGTTGATTTTTATTACAATAGTTCACGAAATTATTCTTTCGATGTCTCTATATTGACACGAAATAAAGTATAATACAAATATAATTATTGTTATGTAATCATAATAAAAAGATTATACATAGAGGAGAATAGTATGAATACGAAGCATTTAGCACTATTTGCACAGGTTGTGAAAACAGGAAATATTACGCAGGTGGCAAAGAATCTTCATGTCAGCCAGCCGGCTATTTCCATGCAGCTTAAACGATTGGAACAGGAAGTGGGGGTTCTACTGTTTACCATCGTTGGCAGGAATATTTCTGTAACAGATGCAGGGCTGACCTTTTTAGAATATGCAGAGTCAATTTTATCTTTGGAAGGGCAAATATATCGATCAATGGAAGAGTTCCGCATCGGTAATCGCGGCGAAATTGTGATAGGAGCATCTCCAGTTGCTGGGACTTACTTATTACCAAAGCTTTTACTCTCCTTTACCAAGACATACCCTGATATTTTAGTGGAGATAGAAACGGGTACAGATGAGGAAATTGAACGATCGGTCCGAGTGGGAAATATTGATGTAGGACTTACCTTAAAAGAACCAGAAGATCATTTAGCATTTCGGGTTACGAGATATTCACAGGAACGCCTGATTGGAATACAACCTTCTTCTGAATTTACTAGCCGGATGATTTTAGTACCAGGTGATGTTACCGTTCCATTAAGTGTTGAGCTTGATTTAGATATTATGAGGCTGGATTCGACTGAAGCTGTTAAACAGTTTGTAATGGAAGGAATGGGCTACGGGGTTGTTTTAGAATCAGCTGCGAAACTGGAGGTCACTAACGGGAAACTATTATATTGGAGGGAATATGCCCCATATCCAGTGGCAGCGAATGTGATAACACGTCCAGCAGAACGTTTATCCAAAAGTGTCTGGTTTTTCATTAATCACTTGGGAAAATAATTTAAATTATAAAAAAACTAGTCAAAATTCTCTCGTGATACCCTTCAATTGATGATATCCTTTTTGTAGAAAATGGAAGGAAAGGAAGTAGAGAGTTTTGATAAAAAAATGGCAGCTTTTACTTGTAGGAATGACGCTCCTATTAAGTGCTTGTACACAAAGTGAACCAAAAGAAAAGACTTCTCCAGCTAAGACAATAAATAAGCAGGCAGAAAAAGCGGGCATGCAGAAAATTGACCATGTCGTAATTGTTATCGAGGAAAATCACTCGAAAAGTAAAATTACCAATAATCCGTCAGCACCATACATGAATTCCCTAATGAAACAGGGCGCAAATTTTACAAACTATCATGCGATTGAACACCCTAGTCAGCCAAATTATTTGGATATTTTTTCAGGATCCAACCATGGGGTAAAAGATGATAAGCAGCCGATTTCAAAATTTTCTTCGAAAAACTTAGCAAGTGAATTAATTGAAAAAAATTACTCATTTGCAGGCTATTCGGAGGATCAACCTTCAGTAGGCTATGATGAAAAGCTTGCGGGAAATGGTTACGTACGCAAGCACAATCCTTGGACAAATTTCACAAATGTTCCGAAAGAAGCAAATCAACCATTGGAAAGTTTTCCAGAAGATTTTACTAAACTGCCGACAGTCTCATTTGTTATTCCAAACCAACAAAATAATATGCATGACGGGACCATAAAGGAAGCAGATCAGTGGTTAAAGGAACATCTTGATTCGTATGTCCATTGGGCTAAGACACATAACAGTTTATTGATTGTCACGTGGGATGAAGATGAAGGTTCAAAGGAGAATACCATTCCAACTTTTTTTGTAGGATCAATGGTAAAAACAGGTCAATATGATGAAAACTTTAATCACTTTAACTTGTTACGGACGATTGAGGATATTTACGGATTGTCCCATGCAGGTGCTGCTCAAAGCAGTCAACCTATTATGAGTATTTGGAAGTGAGCAGGAGGTTATGCTATGTTTTTGACGTTGTTCGGACTTAAATCATAGCTAAGGACCCAACAGCAGTTGAATTCAAAGCCAGAGTAGTGAATAAGCCCAAACAACTTTTTTTGCCAATCAGCATTTAACTAAATTCTGACCGCGCAAATGTGCAACTACGCCGTAGTCTTCGCCTAAAAGGGCTTTCCATGGCGAGTTTTCATTGTCACGATTAATAGTTTATACTTATTTTTTTAAAAAACAACGACAAAATTATTAATAATTTATAACGAAAATTAAAATTGAATTTCAGCAAAAATAAGGTGGAAATTAAGAAAAAGTTAAGCAATCTTTGTTATCCTTAGTACCAATTTCGATTGAATATGAAATGGGGTAGGATAAGATGGGTACAAAAGTTTCGATTGCTAAAGGAGTAAGTGCGGTTCTTGTTGTTTCTATGATTGGTCTAGGGGCGGCCCCGTCTATTCCTTCAGTATTTGCAGATGAACTCTCTACAACCGTAACATCAACTGGACAAAATACATCTAATTCGCTTGAAATCAACCTTTCTTCTTTGGAAAAAGATGGGTATTCAGTAAAAAATAGTATTAACAGTATCACCTTAGATGGTGTAGATCCTAATGCCAAAATAACGGTTACGGATAACAACACAAGTTATACTGATATCTCCCAAGGAATACCTTTGCAAACAGGTGATAATAATTACGTTATTTCGGTTTCCGATGGTACAACCCCGGATAATACCCAAACTTATAACTTTACGGTAACGCGTGAAAAGAGCAGCAATGACTCTCTTCAAGATATTAAGTTGTCTGCTGGTCAGTTGAAATTTGATCCTGCAGCTGATCCTGTAACACCCTACAACGTTCAAGTGGAGAATAATGTTGATTCCTTAACCATTACACCGGTGCTTGCAGATACGACCGCCACTGTTAAAGTCGATCCATCAACGGCTACGGATCAAGGGTTTACGGTCCAGGTTCCTCCGGTGGGGAAAACTACTGAAATTACAATAACTGTAACAGCTGAAAATGGCAAAGACCAGAAAACCTATAAACTTGAGGTTACAAGAGCAGATCAAACACCAGGCTCCCAAACTTCCGGAACAGGTAGTACTCAAACTTCCGGAACAGGTAGTACTCAAACATCAGGGGCAGGTAGTACACAAACTTCCGGAACAGGTAATTCTCATCCTGGAGGATCTTCTATGTCCAATTCAAAACCAGGTTCAACTGGACTTAACGGGACACATAGTATGACTGGAGCTCGAAATACCAGTACAGCAAACCATAAGAATGCAGGTACGTTTGATAAGAGTAATGCCGGTGCAACAAGCGAGCAGCAAAACTCACAGCAATTTGGCGGGGTCGTACAAAAACCAAGTACAGCCACTTTGTCATTCTTATCGGTAACAGCAGGAACCTGGAACAAGACGTTTGCATCAGATACGTTTACTTATCATGTTGCACTTCCCAATGATGTTGACTCGGTTACCATAAGTGCAACACCTGCCTATAGTGGGGCAGCAGTAGTAATTGCAGACGGTACAACGAGGACGATCTCGATAGGAGATCAAAAGAAAACAATCGTTTCAGTCGTTATAACAAATGGTACTGATAAAAAAACATATGTTCTTGTATTTGATAAAGCTGAACCAGATCCTGTGACAACAACAGCTGCCGGTCAACAGGTTAGCAGCACTACTGAAAATTTATCAACTGACTCAATTACAAAAAGCTCCAATGCTTCAACATCAACTAACAAATGGAATGCGGGACAAAATAACGCTCCTACATCCTTTTGGAGCCGTCTTGTCGATAGTATCCGCTCGTTTTTTAGTAAGCTGTAGTAAACTATAGTTCTAAGAAGAAAACCTGTCATTGGCAGGTTTTTTAATTAACTAAAAAGGACGTAGAAGCACTCTAGGTTACCTCGATCCTTTTTTTAGCCTTATTCGGTCACGTAGAGGCTCTCTAGGTTACCTTGATCCTTTTTTTTAAGCCTTATTCGGTCACGTAGAGGCTCTCTAGGTTACCTTGATCCCTCTTTTCAAGCTCCTTCGGTCACGTAGAAGCACTCTAGGTTACCTTGATCCCTCTTTTCAAGCTTCTTCGGTCACGTAGAAGCACTCTAGGTTACCCTGATCCCTCTTTTCAAGCTCCTTCGGTCACATAGAGGCTCTCTAGGTTACCCTGATCCTTCTTTTCAAGCTCTTTAGGTCGAACTTCAAGATAGTAATTTTTTTGAATTATTATGTTATATTAAAAAGTAATTTTATAAATATTTTTGGTAAGGGAAGGTGAATCCATGGCAGTAGAAGTAAAAATAAATGACAGCAGTTTTCCATTACGACAAGACATCAGAATGCTTGGACAAATGCTTGGAGAAATCTTAGTCAATCAAGGCGGGGACGCGCTTTTTGACAAGGTAGAAAAGATTCGAATCATGTGCATATCGCTTCGAGACCAGTTTACTGAAGAAATATATAGGGTTTTAAAAGAAGAAATTTCAGGGATGAGTTCTCCGATGAGAATGCAGGTTATTCGAGCATTTTCGATCTATTTCCATCTCATTAATGTTGCAGAACTCAATCATCGAATTCGCCGCAGGCGGGAGTACCAGCTTCAAGAAAACAATTATGGCCAGCCAGGGTCAATCGAAAGTGCAGTTCTTTCACTGAAAGAGAACCAAGTTGCTGAGGTTACGATCCAAAGCGTCTTGAATGCTTTGTCACTTGAGTTGGTGATTACAGCACATCCAACAGAAGCGACCAAACGCTCCATTCTTGAAATTCAAAAACGGATTGCAAATATATTGAAAAACCTCGACAATCCAATATTGACAAAAATAGAACGCAAGCACCTTGAAGAAAGTTTATTCAATGAAATTACAATTCTATGGCAGACGGATGAACTGCGACATAATAAACCAACTGTGCTTGATGAGGTTCGAAATGGCTTGTATTATTTTGACCAAACACTTTTCGAAGTATTGCCGGAAATCCACCAGGAGATCGAGGAATGCTTAGAAAACTATTATCCAAACTACAATTGGCAAGTGCCTAACTTCCTTCACTTTGGATCATGGATTGGTGGTGACAGGGATGGCAATCCGAATGTAACTCCTGAAGTGACATGGGAAACTCTTAATAAACAGCGAAGACTTGTATTAAAAAAATATCGGAATGTTTTAAATGATCTAATGCGACGCTACAGCCACTCCACGACAAGAATTGAAGTTAGTGAGGAATTACTTCATTCTCTGGAGCAGGAAGAGGACAAGTACGTAACAGCTGATAAGAGATGGCCGGTTGCAGCCGAGGTTTATCGCCGCAAGTTTGCGATTATGATTGAACGGCTTAAACAGGTTGGTAGGTCTGATCTTGGTTATAAAAGTGCAGAAGCTTTGTTAGCAGATTTAGTAATGGTCAGCAGGAGCTTAAGTAAGCATCATCCGATGGCGCATGAACTGAAGGCAATTAAAAAATTAATCCGTCAGGTTCAGTTGTTCGGGTTCCACTTGGCAACGTTGGATATTCGTAATCACAGCGGTGAGCATGAAGCGGCCATTACTGAAATATTAAGGAAGGTGCGGATTACTGATGATTACGCCTCACTTTCTGAAGATGATAAGGTGAATATCTTACAAACAATTTTACAGGACCCCCGTCCGGTACTTTTATTAAACGAAGATTATTCTACAGAAACTCAAGAAATTATTAACGTATTTCATATGATTAGAAAAGCACATGAGGAATTCGGCAAACGCTCGATTTCAGTTTATCTAATTAGTATGACGAAATCGGTAAGTGACTTGCTTGAGGTGCTTGTGCTGGCAAAAGAAGCAGGGATTAATCGTCTTCATGCGGATGGAACAATGGAAAGTCATTTAAATGTAGCACCCTTACTTGAAACGATCGATGATTTAACCGCAGGTCCAAAAATTATGGAGAGCTTGTTCCAAATGCCCGTTTACCGCAATCATTTAAAAAATATGGGCGACCAGCAGGAAATTATGCTTGGTTACTCAGATGGAAGCAAAGATGGCGGTACATTAACGGCAAACTGGAAGCTGTATCGGGCACAACTTGAAATTCACGAAATGGCTAAAAAATATCAAATTCGTCTGAAATTTTTCCACGGCCGCGGAGGATCATTAGGCCGTGGAGGCGGGACCTTACGACAAAGCATTTTATCGCAGCCTGCTGAAACGCTGGGGGATGGTGTCAAAATAACCGAACAGGGCGAAGTGTTATCTTCTCGGTACTTACTTGAGGATATTGCTTACCGGAGCTTAGAACAAGCAACATCGACATTGCTAAAGGCTTCCACACGCGTATCAAAGGAGGCAGAGCAAGGGCGTGTTCTTGTTGATGCATGGGAAAACGCGTTTGATGAGATTTCAAAAAAGGCGTTGGAAAAATATCAGTCACTGGTTTTTGAGGATCCAGATTTCCTTACTTATTTTAACGAAGCCACCCCATTGAGAGAAGTAGGCGATCTAAATATTGGTTCAAGGCCAATGAGCCGGAAAAATAGAGGGAGATTTGAAGACTTACGAGCGATTCCGTGGGTATTCGCATGGACACAAAGCCGACAGCTGATTCCTGCTTGGTATGCTGCAGGAACAGGACTTTCTAGCTTTGCTGAAAAGGGTGAACAGCAGTTAGAAGTGCTAAAGGAAATGTATGAAAAATGGCCATTCTTCCGGTCTACGATCGATAATTTACAAATGGCCTTAATGAAAGCAGATATAACAACTGCGAAAGAATACACCTCGCTTGTGGAGGATGAAACAATTGCGAAACGAATTTTTGAAAATATTGTTGAGGAGTATCAAAAAACCAAAGAGATCCTCCTAATCATAACCGGAGATCAAGAATTGCTTGATCATAAACCGAATATTCAAGAATCAGTTTACCGCAGAAATCCTTATGTTGATCCATTAAACTTCCTGCAGGTAGAATTAATGAAGCAGCTTAGAGAAGAGGATGAACCAAATGAAGAACTGTTAACAGAGGTTTTGCTCACAATCAGCGGTATCGCAGCGGGGCTTAGAAATACAGGTTGAGGCAAATGTAAGCTAGCTTATCTATTAAGCTAGCTTTTTCTATGTCATTGGAGAATAATGAAGATGATTCTGTGAATTGAAGCTGGAAGTACTTGATTACGATCGATTAAGTGACCATAATCTCTTGCGTTATTGAACAATCCTATGCAAAATAGATTTAATATTAAAAATATAATGAATGAGGAGAAAAAATATGATCGGTTATATGGAGGAACGGCTGCGGAAATTTCAGGAACAATATCAAAATAGGGGGCGGTTATTGATTAATTGCCCCGACGCACCTGGAATTGTGGCCACTGTTTCCAAGTTTTTATTTGAGCAAGGCGCAAATATTATTGAGTCCAGCCAATATTCAACTAATCCACAAAGCGGAAATTTCTTTATAAGAATTGAGTTTGAATGTCCCAATTTAAAAGAAAAGGCAGAAGAAATTGAGAATAGCTTTGTAGTGATAGCCAACACATTTTCAATGGAATGGAAATTCACCTATGCATCTGTAATAAAGAAGACAGCTATTTTTGTTTCGAAGGAGCTTCATTGCCTGCGGGAGCTATTATGGGCCTGGCAAAGCGGAGATTTAGTAACGGATATTTGTCTAATCATCAGTAACCATGAGGATGCACGTGTGGAAGCAGAATTGTTAAATATTCCGTTTTATCATGTTCCAGCTAATAAGGATAACCGCTCAAGTGCGGAGCAAAAACATTATCAGCTTTTAGAAGAGTATGATATTGATTTAATCGTCCTTGCACGTTATATGCAAATTTTAACTCCAAACTTTGTTAGGCGGTATTCAAATAAAATTATTAATATTCACCATTCTTTCCTGCCGGCATTTGTTGGTGCAAAACCTTACGAACGTGCTTACCACCGCGGGGTTAAACTGATTGGGGCAACCTCTCACTATGTGACGAACGATCTTGACGAAGGACCGATTATTGAACAGGACATCCACCGGGTAGATCATCGTGATAATGTCGAGGACCTAAAGAAAATTGGGCGGACCGTTGAGCGTAACGTTCTCGGCCGGGCAGTCAAATGGCATTTAGAGGATCGTATTATCATCCATGGGAATAAAACGATTGTATTTTAATGTATAACGATGCGACGATCACTTACAATCGTGTCCATGATCCCTTTATTTTGTAACTAGCTTCTAAATATAAAAAAACCTATTCGGG
>NZ_JAEVLT010000034.1 GCF_024494385.1 Bacillus sp. EB600 | reverse complement strand
GGTTCTTCTTGTGTATATTCTTCTGATCCAAAATGGGCTGTAGCTGACGTGACTCCGATTCTTTTTAATCTGCTGACATGGCCTGTGCTGTGTATGCACTCGTGGAAGGTCGTGGCGTAATATTCTTCAACTTGTCTAAAATCCTTCATCGGTGGGATGTTTATATGGTCTATACTGATAAATTCAAATTGATCATAGTGTTCTTGAACAACTTCTTGTGAGCAAATAACCATCCGTTTTTTTATACAGGATTTTATGCAAAATCAGCCATAGGAGCCGATTCAAAACATCCCCCAAATTATTGATATAACTGGAATGTATAAAACCATGCATCAACCAGAAAAATAGACAAATTTAAACCCCCTTAAGCGCCAAGGGGGTTTAAATTTGTCTAACTCCCGAGTTGGCTTTATGTAAACTAGATTTGTATAATTTATTCATTTTGATTTCTTTTTACCTTCCCATTTTTCAAAAACGCTAGTAAAAAAAATCCCCCGCCGTGATCTGACCCCCAATAAGTTGGACTAGAAAAAACAACTCATTGGGTCACTTCACCTTGAGGGGGAGATTTTTTGTTTATAAGTCTTATTTCATTCATGATTGTTCCAATCCATATTATGTACATACATTTTTTATATGCATAGTCATTTTTACTTTTCTCTTTTTTGGCCAGGAACGTAAGGTTGTAAATATGTATGAACTTCCCCATCGTATTCCAATCTCATCCTTCGTTATGTTAGGTGGTATATTAATAAGCCTTAATAATATCCATTCAACATTAAAGGAAATATTAAAAGTTAATAAAGATAAAATCAATTAACATAACTGGAATGTGTGGAGTATGCATAAGGAATCTTCAAACATCTACTGGCTCCTTCACGGTAAAATACAACAAAAAGGGGATATCACAATGATGGTAGTAAGCTTCTGGATTGGTATCATCTGTATTGTTGTTTCTGGGATATTTTTAGGAGGATGGACAAGTGGAGATCAACAACGAGCGAATTTTCATTCTGAAACAAGTAGTCATAGACGTTTTAGAACCAATATAGCTTGGTGGAGTGGACTCTTTGGTATTATGTTTCTAGCTATATCAGTATTTCTTTACTTTCGAATCTAAGTTATGACATCAGTTGATGTCCTTATTTTAGTACTTCGCCTTTTTCACTCAAAACTTTTAAGTTATGCACCTTTAATAAACGTTCTACTCAAAGAACAAGCTGAATGTAACTTTTTATGTATTAAGTTCTATTCGTTTTTTCATCACTTCTCCATAAAAAGCTACAGTATACGTGTTAGCTGATACTTTTTCAATTAAAGCAACCGTTAAAAAATATTTTTTTGTTGTTGTATACTTTTAATATCTTAAGTCCAAAATAAGATCAGCCAAATTCCCCCTAGAATTTGGCCAGTAGAAAACCCATTCATACAGGAACCAGAATGGGTTTTTTATATTAAAGTAATCATGTGTGAGTGTTCGAGTTAATCGCAAGGCTTAAGAAAAAGGAATTTTAAATTTGTCCAATGTAACAAAACCTCTATTATGTTACATTGAATTTTTAACTGGGGCAAAAAAAAAAAGCCGCAGACGAAGCTAATATTTTTAAACTATAGAACCATAGTTCAAGAAGATTTTTAGCACAGTTTAGAATTATTAAAGCCTTTATAAAGAAAGTTAAGACCCCTGTTAAATAAGGGGTAGTTAATATAGATAGACGTTATTTTATATTTATACGTATGACTAAGAAAAGTGTAGGTGTTTTTAATATGTTTTAACGTCCTTTCTTTACGGCACACATCCATTCTGGAGTACCCTTACTCTCCGGGATGGATGTTTTAATTAAAAAATTAAACCTATAAACAAACTTTGTCCCCATACTATCTCTTCACTTATCAGCTGCTTTGCGATCCTACAAAAAAGAAATGCAGCTGATACTTTTTCGACTAAAGTAACCATTAAAAAGGATTTTTATCGAATGTATTTCTTAATATTTTTAGCCCAAAATAAGATTAGCCGAATTTCCCCTAGGAATTTGGCAGTTGGAAAACCCATTCTTACAGGAACCAGAATGGGTTTTCTTGTTATTAAAAAAGATAAGTTTGGGATTCCGCGTTTTGCTACCGGACCGCTGCCTGCAGGGGAACGGCAAAAGTTGGGCCACTTGGGCTTCCAAGATAATGAGCCATATGATGAGGATGATGGTGAGGATGGTAGTGATGGTACAATGACAATGGGACTGAGTATCCGTATCCAATATGGGTTCCGTAAGGATATGGCATATATCCTGTTCCATAATGCTGATACATATAGGCTCTTATGTCGGGATCACCTGCTTTCTTTGAGATTTTTTGCCAATTCTGGGAATTTGATAATTCATCTTCTTCCTGAGCAGCATGTGATTCCTTATATAGTATATCCCACTGATCATACAGGTCTTTAGCTCTTTGATAGTGATCAAAGTCTTCTTTTAAATGTGCCTGTTAATCTTACAAGACAACATGAAAATATTACAGGCATGTTTGTACAAACTAAACTACAATTTCAGACAGTTCTAGATCAGGTGTTTCCTGAATACTGCGGGGTTTTTGGGGCCTTATATTCGGATGTTTCATTACTGACTTTACAAGCGTTTCCTACTTCAGAAGAAGTCTTGAAGGTTGGAGAAGAAACAATCGCTAACAAAATAAAAGAATTATGTAAAAGCCGTTCGCAAACATGGGCAAACAGTCAGGCAGAAAAACTGATAGCTGCCGCAACTCAAAACCCATTTCAGGAAGCCTTATATCCTAGCCTTATTCTGAGCCTAAATATGTATATCAAAATGCTTCTTGAATACAAAAAACATCTATCTAAGCTTGAAGATGAGATAGATGCTTTAGCGAAAAGTATTGAAGAATATAAAATTATCCAATCCATCCCCGGTATCGGTGAAAAAATCGCAGCAACGATTATTTCTGAAATTGGGGAAATTGATCGGTTTAATCACCCTAAGAAACTAGTTGCCTTTGCCGGAATTGATCCAAGTGTATTCGAATCTGGTACATTCAAAGGTACTCTAAATCGAATTACCAAAAGAGGCTCTAGCAGACTACGACACGCCTTGTATATGGCTGTTAAATGTGCCATTCGTGATTGTCGCAAGAAGAAAACGACAGATGAAATCATTCCTCGTAACAAGCGATTACGAGAGTTTTATGATAAGAAACGTGAAGAAGGAAAACCCTTTAAAGTAGCTGTAATAGCATGTGCCAATAAACTTTTACATTGGATTTATGCACTTTTAAAAAGCAAATCAGCTTTCCAAGATCTAGCCTAGTTTAAAGATACAACTAAATATCCCAAAACTTTCCAAATATAAATCCTTGGAAGGTTATTTGGCATGTCTAAATTTAGTATAGCATGAAATATTTTAAGTTTTTATTGAAAAATATTGACAAACTATTAGCTGGTTTAATGTCGAATCGACACGTACAGAATGACAGAAAGCGTTCTTTGCTTTCCTGATCAGTTTGTAGTGCTGCCGTCCAAGGCAATGTTTTTTAGATTTTTAACTTTGACTTTTTATCGTTATTCTAAAGAACAAAAAAGGATTCCTGTCAAGGCAGGAATCCTTCTTTTAAAAAGTCAATTTCTGAGAATAGTAAGTAATAACTTCTTTTTAGTGAAAAATCTTATGTCATGTATTGCTGAAGAAACCGCCAATTCCTCTCATAATCATGATGAACCAATTAGCTTTGTTGTCATCCTGAGCAGCTACAACATCAACCTCGGCTTTCTTTTGACCCTGTGGTGTTAAATAGCTGATGGATTGGCCCGATTTCGATACAAAGGTTAAATATCCAATCTTTTCACCTTTTTTAATTGGCGCTATTAGTTTCCCACTGCTGTCGACTTTCGATTTATCAAGCACTAATACTGGTTTAAAGTCCTTTTTCTCACCGCTTTGGACTACCATGGAAAGAGCTGATTTAGTGTAAACCGGAACTTGATTGCTGCTTCCGTTACTTACAGGAACAGTTTCATCACCCTTTATCTGATAATGCTTAGGAACCATTTGTACTTTTGAATAGTTGCTAAAAGCATAGTTCAACATTTTTCTTGTCTCTGCAAACCGGGCCTTATAGCCGCCTTTTCCGCTAGCATCAGTAGCATTTTGGACTACGGTAATAAACCTAATACCGTTGCGGCTGGCCGTACCGGTAAAGCAATAACCCGCAAAATCGGTAGTGCCTGTTTTAAGCCCGTCCATACCCGGATAGGCGTAAATTAATGATGGCAGCATCCAGTTCCAGTTCTTCATGACAATCTGATCTTTCGTTCCTGCGGCGAATGTCAATGTCGGAATGCTGGATGTCTTTAAAATCTCAGGAAAGTCATTTATAAGGCAGAAAGCTAATGTTGCCACGTCACGGGCTGACATAACATTTTCATCAGTCGGGCCACCTACTACCGGCTGCATACCTTTGTAATCAGCATTATTTAATCCGGTAGAGTTAACAAATTTATAATGTTTTAATCCTAATTTCTGCGCTTCAGCATTCATCATTTTGACGAAGTTTGTTTCCGATCCGCCCATGATTTCCGCTAAAGCAATCGCTGCCGCATCGGCGGAATATATTGCCATTGCCTGATACAATTCCTTTACGGTGTATTGGCCGCCTTGGCGCAGCGGAACGTTTGATAGACTGGGATCTTGAGAGATTTTATAAACCAGGTCATCGACTGTATAGGTCTGATCCCAGCTTACCTTTCCTTTTTTAATGTCATCCAACAGCATATATTCAGTCAGCATTTTGGTCATGCTGGCAATTCCATGCAGAGTGTCAGCATTTTGGTCATATAAAACTCTTCCTGTTTTTCCATCAACTAATATAGCACCACTAGCATGTACATTTAAATCTACTTGTGCATGGGCTGTACCCATACTGGTGAAAATGCTGAAAAATAAAACAAGTGCCATTGCACCGGCCATACAACTCTTTAAAACACGGTTATTCACGTTAACGTCCTCCAAGGAATTATTACACTTTGCCTATTTTATCACAAGTCCCTCACAAGTGACTAGAAAGAGCCTCGAGGCGTTTTCCTTCTATATCCGGCAAATTACTCGGGTCTAAATTACTTGTTAATTAGAGACCATTAGCAAAGAACAAAATCGCTAACGCAACTTAAATCACGACCCAAGTGAAGATTATTCACTTGGATCTTTTCTCGCCTGACGCATTGTTCCATTGCAAAAAGGACAGACTACTTCCACTTCTTTCTAATCATAGTAGCAAAGCGAAGCAAGCGACACGATTCCTGGCGTTAGCCGGGAATTTTCCAGCGTGTACGGTACACTTTTTAAACGAAAAAAGAAAAAGGGAGAACTCAGTCCCCCTCATTCCTCTCTGTGATTTCTTCCAGGATGGATTCGAGCCACTCGATGGCTTCTTGTTTGTCAATGAAATCATCAGTGAGTCGAACAAATAGTGTATTGGCCTCATCTTCTTGAAAAAATCTTCCTACATAATAACCTGTGCTTAATTTTGCTACCTGCAACTCATGACAACTTATTTTCATTCTCCATCACTCCTTTTTTGTTTGACCACTCTAAATCTTTCCAACGGGCTTGAAGTTTGTGAAGTTTTTTAAGCGCTCTTCTTAAAAAAGTTCACGACTTTGCGAAGCGTAGCGTAGCACCCTTGACTGCCCTAATGAGCAAACGATTACAATGAGGAGAACAAAGAAGGAGATAAACCTGGCCCAAGCAAATAAAGCGATCCAACGGGCTGCCGTTGGCTGGGTTTGGGCGAGGAGCCCAAGGTCTTAGGTTTTTGGCTCGTTCGGTATGGCGGTGTTAGCTGCAAATGGAACAGGAACCTACGGATCGTTTCTTTACAATCCGTAGTTATCGGGCCATTAATGCCGAAGCGACACGTACAGAATGACAGAAAGCGTTCTTTGCTTTCTGATCAGTCTGTATACTGCCACCCGAAACATGTTCTTATTATAAAAATCCTTAAACTCTTTTTATTGAAAATCAAAAGATCGTATCAGCTACTTATAAAAGGGACTATAAAAATAGGATTTTATTTATCTAAAAATCTTATCCTCATGATCAGCAAGGATACATTGTTCAATTACGAACCCATATTTTTCCTCCAAATAAGGTAAAATACGATTATGTATTTCACCCACAGCCAATGCATAACGAGTATGATTTTTTACAAAATCAACATAAGCTACATCCTTAATTGAAAACATCCACATAGGTCCATGCCCTATTACATTAACCTGTAAAAAGTGCACATGAATTGGCCTAGTAAAGTACTGATGATTCACATAAACTAAATGAAATTCCCTATCTTCCATAGAATCTCCACTGTTTTTTGCTACCTCTAATAGTTGGACACCATTTACTAATTGCTTCACTAGAATCACTCCTTTGTTATTGATAACCAAAGAGTAATTCAAAAACAAAAAAAGGTGAAATCACCAAAATTCAATTTTAAGGCCTATTTTTGGTTTAAAAAGTGGTTTTTGGCCTCAAAAATGATTTTTTGTAGCCAAATTTGCTTATAAAAATCATTTTTAAACAATTTTAATAAAATTTTTACTGGTCAAGACTCTTCTGGTTCTCAATTAAAGTATGCTATGGTTAAAGATAGCGATGAAAAATTTAAAAAATGATGGAGCAAGTAAATGAACATTAACATCCAAATATTCTATACAAGCGATTTAGATTCAAAAACCCAGCAAAGTGCTTCTTTTCCAGTCAATACTTATCAATTTAAACGTGATCCACACAAAGAAGCTGCAAGAGTCACATTCGAATGGTGGAAGCTTATTAAAAAGAATATGTCCTATCGTGTGATATTGGAAGAAGTGATTTATAATGGTGAGCATGACATCACTGAGTTGGTAAAGCAGCTGGATGATACACCTATACAGGATATTGATTTGCCCTTCTAATGAAGCACTTTAGATCACTTTTTTATTCAAAGTAACAAGGTTTTCACTTGCACAAAGGTTGACACATAAGTTACATAAAGATATTTAAGTATTAAAAGCTCGCGCATTGGCGAGCTAATTTTATTTGTAAGAACAATAAAAAATGGATTGCAGTCCATTTTTGTTCAATTCTTGCGCCCGATTTTGGAAGATCCTAATATAAAGTAATCAATACTTCACCACTATTTCTTATTGTGCTCCCTTTACTTTAAGTGCATTTCCTCACAATCTTGTACATGGAGTTAACATTTTAGGGATTTTGTTTATTTTTATTCATAATTACATAGGCATTCAATATTGGCTCCTAAATAAACTACATCCCTAGTAATTTCTTTACTCCTCGTTAGGCTGCAATTGCTTTGTTTCTTTTGTCGGGTAGGAGGGCAACATCTGATTCACCATCCCCCCTAAGAAGCGTACAGCATTATAAAAAGGGGACAAAAAATGTCCCCTCTATTTTGTAAATTGATATACATTTTTCTTATTAACTTTAATATTTTTAACGTTTTGTTCCTGTTTGTTTTTATACTTCTTTTCGTAATTAACAACCATTGAAACATTGACCAAAATTCCTACAGCAATTGCTAATTGAATCAGAGATGATCCTCCATAACTGACAAATGGTAGAGGAACACCGGTAAGTGGGATGAGTACAGAGATACCGGCAAGATTAACAAAAGCCTGAATACCAATCATACTTGAAATACCGATGGCTAGTAAACTTCCAAATGGGTCCTTGCATTGCAACGCAATATAAATCCCTCTTAACACAATAAACGCTAATATAATAATAACAAAGCCAACGCCCCAGCAACCAACTAATTGAATTCAAGCATCCGTTTGTTTGTTACTTTTCATTTGTTTTGTCGTATTTTTGTCATCAAAAATGACGCATAAAAGGAGCACAAACATTATGTAGGAATTTTGTATACTAAGAAGATTTTCAAACTAAAAAGCCGATTCCTCCAATTTTTAAGGAATCGGCTGATTTGTTTTATTCCACAATCGTCAGCAATAGGTAAGCGTTTGATACAATCTCCGGCTTTTCCCCTGCTCCACACGGAACGTGCAAGTTTCCCCGCATTCCGCGCTCCATCTAACGATATTTACTTAATTATAAGTTCCATGTTACTCGTATAATTGGGTTTATTAGATTAATTCCATTCCGCATTTTTCACGGTATTTGTTAATCTTTTGAACCGTTGGCATGGTAATGCCAAGTTTATTTATGAGTTTATCAATCGTCTGTTTGTCTGTTTGATGGATTAATTTATGTACCTCTTTGTGGAGAATACGCAAATTATTAAATTTATCATTTCCACCAAGATGTTTCGGGATATAATGATGGCAATGAACATTACTAGCAGAAAGAAAGGTACCAGTGATTTCACACTTCCCCATTTTCATACTGTACCGACTTATCCGATTATCCATATATTCGACACTCCGTGTCAGAATGGTTGATTTCATCAGAATGGAAACTTCAAGTTTAATATCCATTTGAAGCTGTTTGTGTATACATTCTCTCCCAGATACCGAAAAAGGAGTCAAGCTTTGGGTGAAATTCATGGTGTTCCTCGTTTTTACATTGGCAAGAGGAAATAGATATACATTAGCTATTTTAAATGTTTTGAAACCCAAACTATAAAATTTCTTGTAAGTTGGTGGTGGGTTTGAGGGATGTTCATATTTCCCGACAGATTTAAGACGGTTGTACATAAAGGCTCGCAAATCGTAGGCTAAACGTGAGAACTCAATATTGACATGCGTTGCTCGATTGAAATAGTTATGGATTCCTAAAACAAAACTATTAAA
This sequence comes from Bacillus sp. EB600, assembly GCF_024494385.1. GTDB lineage: Bacteria > Bacillota > Bacilli > Bacillales > Cytobacillaceae > JAEVLT01. The sequence goes on along the minus strand of NZ_JAEVLT010000034.1, from coordinate 40,121 downwards.
GAGTAGTGCATTTTGTGCAGTTGGTGAAGCCTTCAGTTTTAGAATATGCTTTTTAGCCTCTGCATTGATTTTCTTCTTCTTGTTTGTTTTTATACCTGTATGCGCTACTCTTTTATTTCCTTTTTTATTCGCACGAATAGTGAACCCAAGAAATTCAGATTCATGTTTTCGTAGATTTATAATCTTAGATTTTTCCGGTGAAATATCTAATTTCAGACGTTCTTTTAGATATTGCCTTACGGCATGAAACCACTTTTGAGCAGTTTTCCAATCTCGACAGAGAATTTTAAAATCATCTGCATAGCGTACCAAGTAACCCTCTTTGAGGTTGGTCCGTTTCTTAGCAAGAAGTTCACCTACCCTAGATTTAAAGGGTTTATTCAAGGGGAAGAATTCCCATTGGTTGGCTACCCACTGGTCTAAGTCATTGAGTACGAGGTTTGAAAGTAACGGAGACAGCAGACCGCCCTGAGGTGCTCCTTTAGTTGGTATGCCTTCTCCATCAATTTCAGCCCTTAGCATTTTAGCAATACACGCTAACACCTTTTTATCTTGGATGCCCAAATTCCATAGTTGCTTGATAAGCAATGTATGGTTAATATTATCAAAGAATCCTTTAACATCAATATCAACGACATAATGAAGTGAAGCCTGATTAATAAGTGATTGAACTCTTGCCATTGCATGATGAGTAGACCGAAGAGGTCTAAATCCATAACTATGGTTATAGAATTGTGCTTCTACTATGGGTTCTAGTACTTGTTTAAAACTTTGTTGTATAATTCGGTCAAGGATACAAGGAATCCCAAGAGGTCTCAATTTTCCATTATCTTTCTCAATAAGTTTCCGTCTGACTTTCTTCGGGCGATAGTTTTTTAGTTTGTTTTGAATCTCCGTTACTAATTCCTTATTTGATAGTTTTTCAATGTCATTGATGGTTTTGCCATCAGTTCCCGGTGTCCTTGACCCCTTGTTAGACTTTATTGTTCGATAGGCTAACAGGATATTTTCCCTGGATGTGATAATGTCATATAAGTAAATAAATGATTCCTGTTTACTAGCTCTATCGTATAAATCCGTAAAGGTTTCCGTCATGCCGTAGTAATCCCAATATCTTAGAGTTTGCACTGTGGCATCCCTCCTCTTCGAGGTGATGTTCCCACGTTCATACCCGATCGGTGCAATACACTTTTGGAAAATAATTGTTCAATTTCGCTAGACTTGGGGCTGTTCCTCCACTCCCATTACAGGAGATTCATCAGTCATGCCCCTACCCTCACAAGGATGAATGCATTTCAGCCTATGCTTTATAGCAACCGTTTCGGATGACAGTCCTTGTTTCAACGTTCCCTGCTTTCCAAGTCCCTTACAACGTAGCTATTCGTTCTAAACGTAGGTGCTTCCTGTAAGCCTGTGAGCTGGATACCGCCATTGTTCGGTATAGCGTATTTCAGAGGGCGCATTTTTACTCAACACCACTCACCCCATCGTGAGATGGGACATAAGTTTCCCTATGTTCAATCTTTAGACCCTTACTTTCGGAAGTTTGTCAGTTCCTATAGGTTGGAACAATTCTCACCATATTTAGTTTTTCAGCCGTGCGGCATATCCGTTGGCATACCTTTTCTTAAAGAATGGCTTCAGCCTTCGTTCTGCCGAATCCACCTGTACTTCAGACCTCATGACCTGTCAGTCATAACGCATGCAGGAGTATTGACGGGATGGTTTCAGGAAACATGGTTCCGTCATTCCCATCCTTCATTGTAAAGTTAGGACTACTTTTAGATAACCCCCTGTATTTCATGTAACAAAACACTTATAACAGAACTTGTCGAACGGCGCCCGATTGTGGAAGATCGAAGTTTTGTAAAGTTGCAAAAGAAGCAGGAAATCATTAACTAATAGATTTCCTGCTTCCGTTATTTATGGCTATCTGTGATACGCACTCTTCGTTTGAGATGGTACGGTTCACCATAATTAAGCCGAAATACCACTAAAGACAAGCCATGCCTAAAACAATGAAGAGGATCATTGATTGGCTCTCCTGTTTTCTTTATCGACGTACCGCCTGCAGCAGCTGCTAATGCCGTATTTAATGCGATGGAAGATAGATTGCTGTCGAAGGCAGTCAGTGTGCTGCCTGCCTTAAAACCAAACCAGCCAAACCATAGAATAAAAGCACCGGCCGAAGCTAGAGGAATACTACTTGGGGCAAAGACATTTGGGCTGCCATCAGACTTAAATCTCCCTTTCCGTGCTCCCAATACAGCTGCAATAGAAAAGGCTGTCCAGATGGGGATTTCCAGAAAGCTCATGACGTTATTCACTATGAATGGGGAATGTATTACCCGTCGGTTTGGGCATTTTCCATGTGGCAAGCTTACAACAAAGCCAAAACGATTAATGCACAGAATAAAGAAAACAACATAAAGAGGTTGAGTTAACAGGATTCTTCTTCTGATCGAATTTTGGAATGAATATAGGAGTTTATTGACATATTCCTTTTGTCTATGATGCATTCATGTATTTAAACTTCTTAAAAAGTCCCATCCTTTGTGGTTTACTTTGTGGGTTTATTTTCGGATGGATAGGATATAGGATTGAGAAGATGAATAAAATAGCCTTTTATATATAAGCTTAGGTCATCCATCAGACACGGAAACATGGTTTCATTTGCACTAACCCCCTTGATGATAGATTTGGGCAATGATTTGTCCTAGCTTGATTGACATGTAGCGATACCCCTAAAAGGGCTTTTAACCCTCCCTTATCCTCTGTTGCAAACATCACCGTGTTTTGGTGTTGATGTTGACAAATAAGGTTACGAATTCATGGCCGCGTCTACTTGATGTCTTGGAAAAAGCGACATGTAACTTTCCCTCCAATAAATTCATAGATGAATTCAAACCAAACTACGTCCCAACAATAATTCAAAGTCTTGGCAAATCTTTATATAGTAATGGTAGTAATAGTTGCTATCAACGGTCAGCTAATATATTAGATGTCCTGTTTCTTCATATTTTCTTTGATATAGTCAGCTGAAAGGGCGGCAAGTGCCATAACAGTATTAGTTGGGTTACCACCCCCAGAAGTAACAAAAAGGCTGGCACTGCTAATAAATAGGTTAGGAATATCATGGGTCTGACCAAACGAGTTTGTTACCGATGTTTCAGGTTTTTTTCCCATACGGCATCCGCCCATAAGGTGGGCCGTATCATCTGTCACAAATTCCGGGGTACCCCCCGCAGCACGGATAATGTCCTTCATCTTAGATACAGCATGTGCAATTAATCGATTATCATTGTCCCCATATGAAAAAGAGACATTTGGGATGGGCATACCGTATTCGTCCTTTTCCTCGGAAAGCGTAACACAGTTTGATGGATTGGGAAGTACTTCGCCAACAAGTGTGATTCGTCCGTAAAAATTGTAATCTAGCATCGTTTTCCGTAATGACGTTCCCCAAAGTTTGCCTGATTTTGAAATCCCCTTAGCCATTTCAACCGGTCGCGAACCATGTGCATGTAAAGTATAACCTCGTGCAAATCCACGATTCTTATCAGTTTCGTAAAACTCTTGCGTTGTTGCCAAAACAGGAGTACCCTTGTAAAGCCGGATTTCCTCCGGAAATTTACCATATACATCATTACTACTATGAACCGTAATCGCTTTTCCAACCCATCCGCTGGAGTTAGCTAATCCGTCTGGAAATTGTGCGTTGGCTGAATTCAGTAATAACCTTGGTGTTTCAACGACAAAATTAGATAGGATTACGATACGTGCTCTTTGTTCGTACGTTTGCCCATCATGAACAAAGGTCACACCGGTTACGAGTCCTTCTTTATTGACCAATACCTGCGTTACCATACTATCTGAAATCACTTCGGCCCCATGTTGAATTGCTTTAGGAATATGATGTATCAGTGTACTGAACTTTGCATTTGGCATGCACCCCTGGTTACAAAATCCGCGGTTAATACAAGGCGGCCGACCGTCAAAAGGCGCAGAATTAATAGCAAGTGGCGATACTACACTGCGGATTCCCAACTTCTCACATCCCATCCGGAACATTTCCGCGTTTGCACTAATCGGCTCACGTTCCGGATAAGGATAAGGGCCATGAAATGAACCCCATGGAAAATGTTTCGGTCCAGACACAGCTATATCTTTTTCGACCTTATTGTAATAGGGTTCAAGGTCTTGATAGGTGATTGGCCAATCTTCCCCAACACCATCTTCCGTTTTTGTACGAAAATCACTTTCATGAAAACGTAAAAATACCCCGGTAAAATGAGTTGTTCCCCCGCCCACCCCCCTGCCGGAATTATTATGCCCCATTTGTAACGGGTTTGCGCCGCTGACAATTCGTGTATCCTGCCAACCAAGACGTGTCATTGATAATTCATCACTGGCAAAATCAGTTTGCGGGTTCCAAAATGGTCCTGCCTCAATGATGACGATTTTTAGCCCCGCTTTGCTTAATTCGTAAGCTAGAACTCCACCTGCAGCGCCTGCTCCAACAATACAAACATCTGCATCCTCTTTATATTTTCGCTTGTCAAGGTGATCATAACGATATCCATTGTAATGGTTGACGTTATGCTTAACAGGGTCCTGGCCATTAGCCATCTCTTTTCGCCTCCCACGGGTCAGTAAGGCCCAATTCTGTACGAACATATCCTCTTGGATAAGCAGGACCGGCATAGCCGATTTCCGACCAAATTGCAGGATGGGAATAATAAGCAGCCGTTGCCTCGCTTGAAACTTTTTGAATAAAATCTTTAACAGGAATATTAATCTTTCCGGATTGTAAGGTAAAGTTTCCCTGCATCAAATTACTGACAATCTCCTTTTTCGTTTCCATTTGTAAAACATCAAATGAACTTCCATAGACTTGTGTACAGGCCTTGTCAAGCAAACCAAGCCCGTCGCGTAATAAGATAGATTGTTTCGGGACGCTGACCTTTCGTTGGGATTCCCCAATACTTGCAGTTAAAGTTGAATCAAAGTGATGAACGACGAAAGAAATAATCGACTCACGTACATCATCAAGTAAAACTGCGCATAACTGGAATAATGTATTTGATTCCTGCTTGGTCAAATATTGAAAGGGGAAAAATGATTGCGTCTCCGTCCGTTTACTTACAATTTTTCGTGTATGTGAATCCCACTGTTTTTCTTCGTCCATTACATTAAAATTTGGATAATGAATCTGATCCTTTGACATATAATCACCCCCAATGCAATGCGATTAGCCCCAGTAAGCTTACGGCACTGACCATGGCCGGCAGTGTAAGAGGTGGTCCAATCATGAAATTTCGTAATTTATAGCCATCCACACGCTGTCCGACTCCCCGGATATGCATAAATGACCCAAATAAGCCCGCGATTATACCAATAGCTAACAACACGGTTAAAAGGCTTAGTAGCCAGCCGGCATTATAAAATGTGAACAGAACTAAACAAAGGCCAAAGATTGGTGTACCTAGAACGGGAATCCACATCGACCAATGACGGAAGTTTTGACGGTAATGAAATAAGGTGACTTGTACAAAAATTACAAGAAATAGTAAACCCATCGCGAGAATAAAAACACGAGCCAACGACCAATCATTCCAACCCAAAACAATCACCATCCATTTTTGATATATACAATTCTATTATTCGTAAAATTCACAGTCGCTATTCAGGGATAATTGGAGAATATATTTTTCATACTATAAAAATAGAATATTTGAAAGGGGAGTTGGTGATTGTCTACAACAGAAAACTCTATACGCAAGCGGCCCGTCTCCCGAACTGCAGCAGAGGCAATCCTTGAACAACTTGACTTATACGGTGTCAAACGAATTTATGGGGTTATTGGTGATGCCATCTTTGGTCTTATGGATGCGATTGCAAAGCAAACAAAGATTCAATTTATTGCGGTAAAGCACGAGTCTGTCGCTGCAATGATGGCCTCTGCTGAAGCAAAATGTACGGGGGCACTCGGGGTTTGCGCCGCGCAGATGGGTCCGGGCCTAGCTAATTTAATTAATGGACTTGGTGATGCTTATTTAGATGGGGTTCCCGTATTAGCCATCACTGGGCAAGCTCCATTAAAGAAAATCGGCACTTCCTATAAACAGTATATAAACCAACAAGAATTAGTACAGGCAATTACAAAGTACAGTCAAATAGTTGTACATCCCGATGCAGTTATTGACTCCTTGACAAAAGCGATACATACATCCCTTACGATGGACACGGTATCCCAACTTTCAATACCGGCTGATGTTTTTACTATGCAAACAATTGTACCATCCAACGAACCAATCACACTTACGGAAATGATCCCAAGTATGGAACGACTCCAACAAGCTCAGCAATTCATGCGTTCCGCTAAGTGTCCGATGATATTGGTTGGAAACAGTGTAAGACCTATGGATTCCAAAATCCAACTATTGGCAGAGCGCTGGGGCAGCGGCATTGTGACCGGGTATGGTGCAATAGGAATCATACCGGACCATAATCCATTTAACTTAGGTGGATTAGGCGAAGGCGGTAATCCTTTACTAACCAATTTGTTTAGGCAAGCCGATGTTGTTTTGTCAATTGGAGCATCGTGGTGGCCGGAGGGACATACCCCCACAAATGCCCGCATCATTACAGTTCAAGATAAACAGATGGAGCTGGGAAACGGAATGCCGATGGATTGCGGGATTGTCGGAAATATAGCGGAGATTATTTCGCAGCTAATTAGCGGATTAGAATCCCATGATATGAATCAAAATTGGATTGGTCAAATTCGTCTATGTAAACAAACATGGTCAATTCAAAATGAAAGAGAAGGAAATGAATCGGGTTACCCACTGCATCCTTCTAGCATCGTTAGAGCTATCGAAAGGTGTACCTCACCAAATACGATCATCACATTGGACGAAGGGGACTCTACACTTTGGTTTATGAGAAATTTTCGGGCACAATGTGAATATGTTCTTCTTTCTAGCCATTGGCGAACAATGGGGTTTGGCCTACCGGCTGCTTTAACCGCCAAATTATGTATGCCAAATAAACATGTCGTTTGTATTACAGGGGACGGCGGGCTCGCGATGGTATTGGCCGATTTGCTTACCGCTGTACGATATCAACTGCAAATCACTGTCATTGTCTTGAATAATGGCACGCTGCAAATGGAGCAGAACAAAATGGTGTTAAAGGGACTTATTCCGGAGGGAACTGAATTAACAAACCCCGATTATATCAAGCTTGCGGAAGCATGTGGATGGGATGCTTACAAGATTCAATCTAAAGATGAATTAGAAAAACGGCTAAAAACTAGACAAGTAAGTCAAAAGCCCGTTTTATTAGATGTTCCAACTGCCCAAGTTGAATATCCAAACTACCAAAACTCTTGAAAGGGGAAATAAAATTAATGGAAACCATGCCGACACCTTTTCCACCACAACATCAAAGCCAGCAGCCAGGCATTGAATCACTAATGAATCCTAGACCCGCCTATGATAACCCTAATTATAAGGGCAGTGGAAAACTAAAAGATAAGATTGCGATCATTACTGGGGGGGACAGTGGACAAGGACGGGCGATTGCCGTCGCCTTTGCTAAAGAAAGTGCTGACGTTGCCATTGTTTATCTTAATGAGCACAATGACGCGGAGGAAACAAAGCAGGTGGTAGAACAGAAGGGACGCCGCTGTCTTCTAATTTCAGGGGATATCGGAAACGAAGCCTTTTGTAAACAAGTAGTGGAACAAACGGTTAATGAATTCGGTAAATTGGATATTCTTGTTAACAACGCGGCAGAACAACATGTCCAAATGGATCTGGAATACATCACAGCTGAACAAATGGAAAAAACATTTCGCACTAACTTTTATTCCATCTTTTATTTAACGAAGGCTGCGCTGCCACATATGAAACGAGGAAGTACTATTATTAACGCTGCATCCTTGACAGCCTACGAAGGAAACGAACAGTTAATCGACTATTCGGCAACGAAGGGTGCCATTGTCGCTTTCACACGTTCTCTTTCCAAGTCGCTTCATGTTAAGGGAATTCGCGTAAATGGTGTATGCCCAGGCAATATTTGGACACCGTTGATCCCGGCTTCATTTCCCGCCGACCAAGTGGCAAACTGGGGAGCGAAGACACCGATGAAACGGGCGGGCCACCCCCAGGAAGTTGCGCCTGCGTACGTATTTTTAGCGTCAGAGGATTCCTCTTATATGTCTGGGCAATTTTTGCATGTAAATGGGGGAATCGTCATTAACGGGTAGTTATGTTATAATTCCATCCTCCAAATTTCTCCAGAGATGATGAGCCTCTCTGGCAATATGTTCTAATAAATCTGGTGGCGAAGTTGTAACGGCTGCACATTGTTTGATTAAATCATCTAATTCTAATTTAAATGCTTCAAGATCCTTGGCTTCCTTAATAATCGTTTTATTAAATTGCTTTAAAATCGGCAACATCTCATTGCGCGGTTTTCGGATCATTGTTCTAAGTGCAGTTGCCTGCATAAATAGCCGCTCAAACTTTTGCATCATCATTGTTACCTTGAAGTTCAAATCATAATTGGATACATCCAAATAATGACGTATATAGCCTAGATGATCAGCCATTTGTCTTAACCAAAATATACTTTCATGTATCGATGCATCCGCTTGTGTATATTGTCCACCGCCACTCAGTAATAGTTTAAAGATCTTCTGGGACTCTTCTGCTTCTCTTACCATATGGTCGAGAAGCGACGTCGGCGTTGAAATAATAACCTCACAATGCAAAGCTTTGTCCATCGTATGGGCGACAATACCATGATATTCATGCACAGCTTGTTGTGCTTCATGAATCAAAGATCCGATATCGTCTGCTTTCGACTCTATCTTTTTTAGAACGGCCCCCATACGTTGGGTTGACTGTTGGTTTGCACGTGCTAATTCCAGTTCATGGTGACTTATTTCCCTGTCGAAAAATCGACTGTGATCATAACTATTCCGGACCCAAAAGTCCATTATTCCATAAATATCCCTATTGTAGTTGTCTGTATAACCCATTATTTCACCCCGTTCCCTGTTGTCGCCATTCACAGCATATGTTGGGTGTCCGTCTCTTATTCCACAAAGACAAATTATTAAAGTTTCATGGAGGGTTTTTAATGTGGATAAAAAATAAACTATTTTTTATATCAATGATCAGTATGTTAGTAATGACACTAGGAATCTTCATGAATCCATATCACTCTATCGCTATAGGGACCGACACATCTTCCTCAAAGGTAAACAATGATAAACTTTACAATAAATTTCAAGCTTACAGAAACGAGCATAAAATCGAACCGATTGATGCACGCGTCGATAAAATATGGAAGGCGATACCCGGATATAACGGGTTAGATGTAGATGTGAAGGCAAGTTATGAAAAAGTGAAGGAGAGCGGTGATTTTTCTAAAAAAAAGGTCGTCTTTAAGGAAATATCGCCAAACGTACATTTGGAGGATTTGGACTCCGAGCCTATCTACAGAGGCAATCCGCAAAAACCAATGGTAGCTTTATTAATTAATGTTGCTTGGGGTAATGAGTACATCCCGACAATCCTTAAGATTCTAAATGACTTCGGGGTTAAGGCAACATTCTTTTTTGATGGCAGTTGGGTTAAAAAAAATCCTGATTTAGCACAGGAGATTATGGATGCCGGTCATGAAATTGGCAACCATGCTTATAGTCATCCGAATCTCCAACAGCGTTCTGAGGCTGAAACCATGGTAGAGTTGAAAAAGACGAATGATGTCATTAAGGCAACCCTTGGTATAACACCAAAGTGGTTTGCGCCGCCAAGCGGAAGTTTCAATCAAGTAACCGTTCAAGTTGCAGAGAAACTTAACATGAAAACTATTTTATGGACAGTTGATACGGTTGATTGGAGAAAACCCCAAACGGAAGAAATGGTGAAGCGTATTGTAAAAAATGTAGATAATGGGTCAATGGTTCTTATGCATCCAACAAAGCCAGTAGCAGAAGGACTAGACGCTATGATAACTGGTATCAAGGCAAAGGGGTACCAACTTGGTACCGTGAGTGATCTTATGAGTGAAAAACGCGTTAATTAATCGGTTAGCTAGAAGGCAAAATACGGATATCGGAAAACTGTTCAAATAAAGGTGGGACTATTTATATGAGCGAAAAAACCTTAAGCGAACAAGAGTGGGTTTACAATTATCTAAAAAGTAGGAAAAGCCCTGTACCTCTAGTTATGGGAACAAGGGGTACCTGGGGCATAAGTGGTAAGAGGGCCATTATTTTAGTTGCTTTTACAATACCGGATATAATGGTCTTTAGGGAAATGCATAACGTTGTAAAAAATCCAATTAGAAAAGTGAAATATAAGGATATCGTTTATTTTGCTGTAAACATAGTGGACAAAAAGCAAGTCGAGTACCTTATTGACTTCTGGAAGGAAAACTAAGACAAACCATATTTTTGAAAAGGCTATCGGCAGTCGCTATGCTCAAAAATAGAGTATATTTTCCAACCCTCATTTGTCTTTTCCAAGATTATTTCACCATAAAAGGTTGTTTTCTTATTACTATCATCTGTATGTAATAATTTATAATTTACAAATGACAAATATGTTTTTACTGCAGCGACTTTAATTTCTAGCAAATCTACATGGCCAAAGTTCTTCATATTTGCTTTATGAAGTCTTTATCTCCATATCTAACTTTAATAAAATAATCGCTTAAAGTTTGAATGTAACCTTCAGCATACTTTTCATTTATTGCAGTAATCATTGATTCAACAACCGAAAGTATCCCTATCTCTTCAGATTTATTAAACCCTATTAACAATAAACCGCAGCTAAAAACTAAAATAAATAGCAGTTTCGTGTTTATTTTATACACTCCCAACCGATTGGGAACCTCACAAAATGGCTTTGTGAATTTACCTAAGTTTTCAAGATGACAAAGGATAGCTTTTTAGATGCTTTTATTTAAAAACTACTAGGAAAGGCGCATTCCATAATAAGGTTTCTGTTAGTTTTTCCGCATTACTATTCCCCTTTAGGACTTTACGTTATCAATTTCTATCAACTGCCTGGAGGTTCCTCCATCCAACCATGTTGCATTAGAATCGTTCCCCCATCTTTAGCAAAATCAAACGTACTCGTCATAATACTGCCCATTTTTAAAAGCAAATCGCTTCGAAAACTAAAAGCTGCCCCAACCGAGTTACTTCCGAGACCAAACATCGATAATAAATTGGTGTTATACATCATAAGTTTGTCAGAAAAGGGCGGAATGGTCGAATTAGTAATCATACCTCCCCAGGTAACAGGAGCAGGTATATCGCTTTCTAATAAAAGGTTACTCATTATCGATATTATTTCTTTTGCCAGTTCTTTTCCTCGTTTAAAATAATTTTTCACATCTGGTTCTTTGGCTACTTGTTCAAAGCCCTCCATCAATTGCATCCCCGTAATATTCACTTCCAAGGATTGGTATACCAAACCGATTTCAACCGTATTGAGCGCCCGCTTTTTACGAAATGGATTTAAGCCACTCGTATAGCTTGTATTTTCGATGAATTCTACTTCTTTAGGCATAGGAACGATAGGGGGACGCGTTAAAACTCCTTTATCTAACAGATGTTGTGTTGTTAAGGAATAAACACGTTGGGTATCCGTCGTGAAGTCCATATACAAATCACGAATGTCCGGTCTATATGACATTCCTGAATGTAAGGAATAAAGACCTGTTAAAACTTTACTCATCATTCGAACATACATAAGTACATAATTATCGTCAAATAATTGCGGTGCATTTTTATTTACATCACTTTCGATAAAAGCGGTGGGAATAACAGCTCCAGCATTCTTGAAAATCGTTTTAACTTTTTCTTCATTTTTGCTTTCAATTGTGTAAACATTTTGCAAAATATCTGTAGACTCTTTCTCATTAGACCTTTCAATAAAATACTCCAAGGCCCTAAGCATCATTGATTTTTCTCGATAGGCCTGCCATAAGTTCCCTAACTCCGAAGCACTTAAAGCTATGTCATTCATATTAGCCCTCCCGCTAGTACAGTAATAGTTTGATTATTCCACGATTCCGTTCTTTTATTACTACCACCGTTTCTTTTTTAAAGAATGTCAAGAAATTATAAAAAATGTAAAAACTAATTTTACGTTCAATATTAAATAAAAAGAGAAAGGATATAGGTAATGAGGGCAATTGAAAGGTTACTTTGGAGCATTGCACTTCCTGGATTTGGTCAATTTTTAAATGGAAAGTTTGTTAAGGGACTTACTTTTGTCTTTTTAGAGTTTTTAGTAAATGTTCAAGCGAATTTTAATGAAATCATTATTTTAAGTTTCCATGGAAACATTCAAGCAGCGATACGACAAACGAATTACCAGTGGCTTATGTTCTATCCATGCCTGTACTTTTTTGCAATGTGGGATGCTTATCGAGATGCTGGGGGTGGTAAAAAAGCTTATTCGTATGTTCCATTCGTAATGATGGCTTATTTTGTAACAGTTGGCTTGATCTATTCTTCGAGTTTACAAATATTCGGGATTTTATTCGGTCCTGTTTGGCTACCAATGATCTTTGTTATACCAGGTTTAATTGTAGGACTTTCCATTCAGAAAGTAGTTTCACAAATTTAAGCTCCCTTATGGAAAACAGCCATGTAACCCTTGTATAGAATTAAAACTCCACCTCGACCCAAACGCCGATAATGTATGTCTTATTATCTTGAATCTTCCTGTAGTTTTTCTTGCGCCTTGCTTTATTTAATTTAAGAGTCCTTACAATACCCAATTTAGTCTATGTCGATAACAGGACATCCATATAGACGAATACTTTATCAGGTAAAGAAAAAATAAAGGAGATCTGATAGTGCAACCTCAAATGATGGTGCCGACAAGGACGATTTGAATGCTTCAAGAGTGTGCAAGCATATGTTTTAAAACATGCGATATGTTACTAAGCAAACACGATGTGCATTCAAGAAAGCAGCAAATTAAATTATTAGCCGATTGTGGAACTATTTGTGAAATATGCGCAAAGTTCATAGTTGGAAATAGCAGTCTCATGAAGTCAATTTGTGAGTATTGTGCCTATGTTTGCGAAGTCCGCGGAAATGAATGCCTTAAACACTTAGATCAGGAATCCCAAATATGCGGACAAAAGTGTTTGACCTGCGCCAAAGAATGTCGTGGTATGGCAATGCAACTTAGCCAATATACAAAATATCGGTATACTCCTCCTTTTTATAGTACAGTACATGACCTGCAGTGGTATTGAATAAGGAAAAATGTAAAAGGCTGGTTACTGACTAAACCTAGAATAAGTATAAAGTCACTTTAGGGGTAGATTCACATGCTCCGCCCATTTTCTTATGACAATTCCGTTCTAAGGCGTTGACTAAATTTAATATGTAAACGTTCTGCTGAATTGGTAACATGTTAAAGGACGTCCCCTTTGTGGAAACGTCCTTTAACATGTTGTTGGTGTATCCTCGACAAGTCCCATATTCAGAACGTGAACCTTTATTCCTTTTTCAAATAGGCTTTTAATGGTGTTGATTCCGTCTGTTGTTATCCAGGCGAAACGATCTAATTTTGTAACAATCATGGTGTCACCCTGTTTTAATTCTTAAAGAGGCTTTTTAAACTCCGGTCCGTTTATGAGAGGGTAAACCACTGGATTCACTGATTGCTACTAAAGAAAGGATTAACTGAAGCAATTCAAAGAGGAATCGCGTATTTATTTACTAGATTCTATCGAAAAAGTTGATTGGATCACTAACTATCCGAAGGGGAAAGCATTGACAGGCAATTTCTACGTCATTATCATAGCTACCGTTATACTTTCCCACTGTTAGCATTGTCCCATTATCAGCAAAGGTTTCTATAATCATGCAAATTAGGAACAATAACCTCAGTCAGGCTTTTTTGTTTTTTCCACTTATTCAACCAAAAGCGGGTAGGCGAGGCTTTCCCATTTCTTCCATATGTAACGATTCCTTTCTTTTGTTTAATAAGTTTTTAAACTGATTCCAACATTACTATCCATAAATGTAATCATCCTCAGCAATCAGCCGAATGCATAACGAACGACGCATTTTCAACAGTATAGTGATATAAAAATTCTCGCCACATTCAATGTCAAATGACCAATAAATCTAACTCCAAATTATTTTTATAAATTACTTTTCAACTATATATTTAATATAAGTAAAGAAATTGCTTGTACCTCATATTATAAAATATACCTTTTGAAAGAGGTGTGTGAATTGACCCTTACAATTACAACTGGACCATATCCTGGACATTATGGGGCAGCTATTGCACATTATAATTACTACTATATCCATAGCCACTATCTCCAATACTATCATCCAAATAACAATCATAAACACAATTATATGACGGGACATATTCAGCAACCAATTCCAACGTGGAGCCCGCCAAATGTGATTCTTCCCCAATTAGGTTCCTATTTGATTCAAAACAAACTTTCGTTTCTTCTCAGTAGCATCCGGTAACGCTTTATTCACATGGCAGGAATAAATTCCTTCTGCTATTGTCACATATCTATAATAGACCTCAATTTAAAAGAAGGTCAAAAACCTTGGCTTCAAAAAACACTCTGCCCATTTAAACACGTTAACGCCCTTGTAGTTTGTAAAGATATCTTTTACCTAATTCCCATGTATTTCTAGGTATCTCTTTATACTCTGGTAAAATTAGCTGCATTTTTACGGTAGTTAACGAGGTAAATCCCCCGTTAATATGGGTAATACCTATGTCACGTTGTTTAATGGACTTCCAGTACAATACTGGGCTTTGAGTATCCAAATATTGTGCATAGTAATTCATACTTTTGCTTTAAATCCAAAAGAAAAGTCACCTTTTATTTGTATTAACGATGTCTTTATATTCTCCGGAAGTATGTTTGGTATCTCAAGTTTTGCAAAATCCTTGGAGCTTTCTGCGAATGTTTGTTTTGTTAATAAAACAATATAATATAAACCTTCCTTATCCATTTTTTTATCAATTTTCCCATCCAATTTATTCAATTGTTCCATACTAGCTGTAACCATCTTGTTGACTTTTTCTTCAAAATTTAAAAATGCTTGCTGCTTTGAATTGTATTTGACTTCAGCCGAGGGAACGTTAGGATAAACGGAAAAAGAAAAAACGAACAATAACAAGATGATTAAGTACTTATGTATCCAACGAAGCATTATGACGTAACTCCTTTCCTGTTAAAATTAATGCTTATCTTTCCTGCACTCGATAAATTTAACTGGTTATAAATTTTACGTTGCCATAAAGGCTATAAGGTTGCCATGGAGGCAACCCTATTGGTATAAAATAACCCGTTTTATTTATAAATTGTTTTAAGCACAGAAATTACGTTTATATTATTTCCTACTTCAGGCTGATCAATTAAATTTGATTCAAAAACATCGTACCACATACCATTATTTGCTACGGCGATTTCTCCGGTTGTAAATCCCCCAGAGCCACTATATGTTTTGGTAAACAAGCTATTTTCTAGGTGAGCAATCCCATTTCCGGTGATGTTGACTATTTGTAATACACGAACAATTGCTGGCATGTAACCTCTCCTCCAAATTTCCCCTTTTTCGTCTATACTATATTCCCCTATCATCCAAAGGACTGGGCACTCTTCCTATTAAGGATATGCTTAACACAAGATAATGATTTTGTGCTTTTTTTTAGTGAACATACCAATATGAATTAATACATAATTACCAGGTCTAATTAGTGTCGACCCAAGGATTTTGGCGACCAAAATAAAGTTATATTCAAAGCCCATTTTTTACCACGGGCGGTAAAAATAACGTCAATCATTACTATAATGATAAGGATTGCTCCAAACCAGGTCAGTACACCAGCCGAAAAAAGGAGATCACTAATAAATTCAAAAAGTCTGATAAAATTGACCACGTTTTCCTACCAGTCTTGATTCCAATCGTACCTAACCATTTACCGAACTGGGTTTGACAAGGTTACCGAACCTCCCAAATAATTTTTGAGCCCCGTGCACTACAAACGTAAGAAACTTATACCCTCTTACTTACCTTATATAAAATATACACAGTCAAACGGATCACGGCCGTATCTTCTCCTTTGCCTTCCAGATTAGTTCTGGAGTAAGAGGTAATTTATGCAGTGATACCCCTGCGGCAAGCGACAGGGCATTCCCAAGTGCCCCGGGCATTCCCAGTACTCCATGCTCGCCAAGGCCACGTGCACCATATGGCCCATCAAGCTGTGGGGTTTCAACAAAGGCAATCAAGTATTCGGGATTTTCCCCGTAATGTAGTGGGCGGTATGTCCGAAGCTGCGGGTTTAAAACCCGACCTAACTCGTCAAAATAAAAAGTTTCCCTGCCTGCAAAGGAGAGACCCATGCTCATAGCGCCCATAACTTGGCCCCGGGCAGCTTTTTCGTTCATTACTTTTCCTACATCGACAACACACGCTGCTTTTACCAATCGATAGGAAAAATCCCTTTGGTCGAATTCTACCTCCACCCCATATGCTGCAACAGTCCACTCCGGGCCTGGCTTCCCTTCACCCGTCTCAGGGTCAATGTGGGTTAAATGGCGTAAAATATAATTTCCCCTACCGATGATTTGGCCACCAACAGAGTTGCCATTTGGATATTGATAGCCAAAACAAATGTCTTTAAAATCCAGCCCAATAGAAGGATCGTCCCGTAAAAAAACCCGGCTGTCTGCCACTTCGAGATCTTCTATTGGTGCTCTTAGTACGCATGCTGCAATCTCCTTAAGCTGCCGAATGATGTCATCTGCTGCTTTCAAAACGGCCCTTCCTCCCATAAATGTTCCCCTGCTTGCAACGGTTTTCCAATGTTCAGGCGTGGTTTGGGTATCGACTTCCATACGAACATGGATTTTGTCTACATCCATTTTAAGCCGCTCTGCAAGAATTTGCGCCAGAACCGTTTTGGTCCCCGTCCCGATTTCAACCACACCTGCCATTAAATTTATACTTCCATCACGATTAAAGGTCAAAATGGCCCCGGAAGGTGCATTCGGGTCAATGGTGGATGATTTCCAGCTACAACTAATCCCTTTTACCCGAACTATACGCTCGTTAATCCTTTTGACTGGCTTCCCATCCCAATTAAATATTTCTTTTAATCTTTCAATGCACTTTTGTAAGTTTCCAACATTACTTTTATTTAATCGAACCCTTGTCGGGGTAGTATTTCCGGGCATAATTGAATTGATATAGCGGAGTTCAAGAGGGTCCATTCCTATCTTTTTTGCCAGTAAATCCATTGTTCTTTCAATCGCAAAAGAAATCTCTGGGTGACTAAAGCCTCTGAATGGTGCAGCATAGGGATGGTTCGTATACATACAATACGAATCACACCAAACATTTTCAACATTATAAGGCCCCGTGCAATCCACCGCACCCGATCTCGAAACATCGATTGCTTTGTCGGAATAGGCACCTCCATCCCACCAGTATCCGATTTCCATCACTTTAATTTTTCCGTTGTGATCCGCCCCAAATTTCACTTTTGCATCCAATCCAATGTGACCTGGAGAAGTAATGATATCCTGTTCCCGATCATTCCAAACCTTTACTGGCTTGCCGCCGACTGCTTTTGACGCCAAATAAGCAAACAATTCAAGCTGTGTTGAAGCCTTTCCCCCAAAGGCACCACCCACAAGAGGGGTATGGACAACCACTTTCCCTTCATCTTCCCCAAAATAATCGGCAATCAGCCTTTTAACCATAAACGGGGCCTGCGAAGAGGTGATAATGTTTATGATCCCATCAGGTAAAATTTCCGCAATTGCGCATCTTGTTTCCATTGCTACATGGTCTGATGGGGCGAAGGAATAACTTGCTTCAACTGTTATTTCACTTTCGGCCCAGCCTTTATTCATATTTCCTTTGCGAATTTTATAGTGGGTCGCAATATTGGTTCCGGGAACTGGATAGGAAACATCATCTTTTTTATATTCACCTAAATGCTCATGAATAAGTGGGGCGCCTTTTTGAAAAGCCTGGGTTGGTGAATTGACTACCGGTAGAAGTTCATATTGGACATTTATTTGATTCGCAGCACTTTTTGCTTGTGCGGGGGTCTCGGCAACGACAAGTGCAATGGGCTCACCGTGATAGCGGACCCTTTCATATGCGACTGGCGGACGATCCCGAACTGACTCACCAATTAGGGGAAGATGTGCTCCCCCTTTGACAATCGCTTTAACTCCAGGCATTTTTTCCGCCACCGTTGTATCAATGGAAACAATCCGTGCATGCCCGTAGGGACTAATTACCAGTTTACATGAAAGCATTCCAGCTAGATTATAATCGTTCGTATATCTTGCCCTTCCAGTTACTTTATCTAGCGCTTCTTTACGAATAATGCTTTTTCCAATAATCTTCAAAAATTCCCCTCCCGCCTGTTGTCTAGCTCCCTTCTGAGGAATAGTTTCAGAAAAGATCCTTTACCCATTTATATTCATAATGATTTGAATGCTAGAAGCCTTTTTCTGTAAAAGTATTTCCCTCCTAATACCTTTGTTTTTTCTTAAGCTATCCTTCCATTTTGTTGCGGAAATAAACAGTCGGCTATGGCAGCCCGGATGTTCACGTAATAAGTTCTATTGCTTAAAGATGGGGCTTTTACCCGTTTTTCACATCAATCACTTTAAAGCGTTCACAAACAAGGAGCATATCCTCCGTAAACCCATGTCCGATTGAATTTGACTCATTTCTAAAGAATTTTTCGTGAGCTTCCCACCAATATTGATAAGTCCTATCCCCTTCACCTTCTGCAACAGCAAAATCTTCAGTAACTTCATTCATTGGAGTTAACGTAACCTCCAGCGTCTTAATGATAGCTAAGGGTTTGTTAACGCTGCTTAAAATAATGCTGTAATCCTCTGTTGTTGGAAGAGGTTCCTTCTCCAATTCATAAAATATATATCCAGAACATGTTGCAGTTTTAATGCCATCTATCACCAATTGTGCAAGGTAATCAGGGTCAGCCCCAAATTGCCATGCACTAGCAGACTAAGGTTGATATTGATCCTGTTCATTCCAATATTCTTTCCAGTACACCTGAACATCCTGATTCATAATTATTACCTCCATGCATAGCTTTACATTTAAAACATATCTCACCCCATGACCTTAATCACATTAATGGACCTTAACATAAAAAAGGGCATAATTCTTTAAGAATTGTGCCCTAATGCTGAATATTCAAAATGCAATTTAGAATAATTATTTTTCAGTTGCTATATTTCCCATTGCAATAGAAATTCTATTCCAACTGTTAATTTGATTAATTATCAGAACGAGGTCAACATACTGTTTTTCATCATAATGTTCACGCACTCGTTGATAAAGCTCATCTGGAACACGTTTTGTTGGGATTAATGTCACGTACTCTGCCAACTCTAAAGCTACTTTTTCTGCTTCTGTGTAGAATTCACACTCTTGCCAGGCACTAACACAGTATATTCTTTGTTCTGTTTCACCCATTTTTCGTGCATCTGTTGTATGCATATTCAAACAATATGCACAGCCGTTAATTTGAGAAACACGAATTTTAATAAGCTCACGAAGTTTTCGTTCGATTACCGTCGTTTTTGTGTATTTTTCCATATCCATCATAATTTTCATACCATCAGCTGCAATTTCATAGTAGTGAACTCTTTGACTCATAAAGCAAGACTCCTTTGATTAGTATAAGAGTATTATACTCTTACAAGAACGTTTGTACTACCTTTTTACTTTGTAAAAAAGATCAGTTATCAATGCATTTTTATTCTGTAATGGCGGTCTTTTGCGGAATAAAAAATTCAGTTATTTTTGAGGAAATGCAATGTTTCTCTAAATGTATTTTGAGTTAATTCTTCATTGTATTTGGGAGAGTATGGATCATTAAATCCGTGTTCACCCCTACATATATGTACATCTATATTTGGTTTATCTAGAGTTAAAACTAATTCATCAACATTAAATGATTTTTCCACTTTCGGAAAAAATAACAACACCGGACATTTCGGATACAAATTCACATAATCTCTAATACGTGAACCATAGTATCCAACGATACCAGCAACACAATCTTCCTCACTACACAACCAAGCAACCGTTGCCCCTACACTAAATCCAATGATAAATATTTTCGAATACTCATCTTGAAGATCTAATAATATATTTTTTACTTTTTGGAAACCATTTGTGAAACCTACATTATCCATAAAATTACGATAAGCCTTTACCTCAGAAGAATAATCAAAGGGCATTTCTCGTTCTAATAAATTGGGACAAATGACATCAAAGTTTTGTTCTGAAAGTAAATCACATAAATCCACCATATGTTGGTTAATTCCATATATTTCGTGAACGACAATAATTAATTTATCGGATTTTTTGTTTATCTTAAGCACCCTATTCACCTTAATTGGTTTTCACATTATTAATTATTATATCATTTCAATCTGCACCGTTAATGGGAGTGCGATATATTTCATTCACTTATTCAAGATAATGGCACTTTAATGGAGTAACATGATTGAGTTTTAAAACATCTAAAAGAACAACAAAGAAAAATCTAATATCAATATCTGTTTAATTCCTTCTACCATCCGTTCGCTAATATGAATCTTGATTCTGTTTAACAGAAGATGACTATATCGGGAATACCAAAGTATGCCCATCAAAAGGTTAGTATCAACAATTAAATAGCCTGTAGAAATCGGCAAGATTTTCCCAATCCTTTATAAAATGCGGCCATAAATTTGGCCGCCGCCGAACAGCCAATGGATGATAGGAAACTAAAGTTTGAAATTCCTTTACTTGTTGGATGGTTCCGCGCATGGACTTCACCTCTGCATTTGGATTATGAAAAAACGATTGAACGGCAACGTTCCCCAAACAAAAAATTATGTATGGTTCCTTCACCTGAAGCTGTTCTTCCAGATGGCGCATGCAAATATTTCTTACTGTTTCCTTATCATAGGCCCGAGTTGGCTTTCTTTTTAAAATGTAGGTAGTGTAAAGGTCGATATCCGTTAACCCAACCGCATAGGCCGCCTGCTGCAAAGCTTGCCTTGTCCCGCAAACGAATGGATTGCCTTCGCGGTCTTCACGTGCGCCTGGGTTATCAAGCAGAATTAAAATCGGTGCATTCGGATTTCCTTCTCCCCAAACCATTCTTGATCCATGCTTATAAAGTCCGCATTCTTTGCAATCCTCAACCGCTTTTGGAACCTGTTCTTCCGCCCATTGATTAGGAACAAATTCAGACATTTGAACCCCTCCTGCTTTTACAATCTCCTTTAGGATTTCCAATAGGGCCAGTTTTAGCACTTTAATAATAAGGATTTCAAGTTGTTTATCTGTCAAATTGTGTTCCATCACAGAATTGAACGAAAAAAAGCATGGAAATGTGCCTGACGGCATCAATCAAGACATACCGGATTATACAGAAATAGAAGATCATAAAGAAGCAAAAGCAACGATAAAATCCTATCTGGAAGAAACAATCACAAAGGTTGAAGAAAGCGTTGATTTAGAAGTTAGTCCTGAAACAAAAGAAGTAATAGAAAATGCGAAGGAAATTCTCAGTGATCCGAAGTTTATCGAACAAAAAGGAGTTCGTTCGATTGTAGACCAGGACGCCAGAGTAGGTCACAAAAGTAGAACAAAGGATTTCTTTGGATACAAAACAGAATATATGATAACCACAGAAGATAGAATGATTACGGCTGTCAGGGTAAAACCCGGTGCATACATGGATGGGAAGCTATTTAATGAATTGATGGAATTGATTCAAAAAAGTGGAGTTAAAATAGGGGAAGTCTATGGAGACAGAGCTTATTTCAAGAAACCAATTCTGGATAATATAAAGGAAATCGAAGCTAAGCCCTACATACCGGTCAATCCGATGGTCTATAAAATTGATGAAGATTTATACAGCTATAACAAAGATTCTGACGAATGGTTCTGTGTTCAGGGAAATAAAACAGAAAGAAAAAAATACTATAAAGACAAACGCGGGGTAGAGTCTTACAAGTATTATTTTGGAAAAGAATTATGTGTCGATTGCCCGCTTAGAGAGATTTGTATTAAGGAAAAAAGGAAAAGTAAACTATTAGTAATAGGAATCAATACGCCTGAATTTTATGGGCATAGCCAGGAACAGAAGACAGACGAGTTCAAGGAAAAATATAAAAAAAGATCTTGTCAGGAATGGAAGAATGGCGAGATGAAGAATTTCCACGGGTTAGATCGTGCCAGGGGGTACGGTCTAAAAAGCATGACCATACAAGCAAAATTAACCGCCTTAGCGGTAAACTTAAAGAGGATAGCAAGCAGTGGGAACTGTTTTCTGCATACATTATGAATAGAATCCAGCCAAAAAATTGGACTTTTTCAGTGGTCTCGGACGTATCTTACTTTTCATAAATCAGAGTTGATTACTCTGGTTTAAAACGAAACAATAGATCCGCTCCTCTGTTTCTATTTCGTGAACGACAATAATTAATTTATCGGATTTTTTGTTTATCTTAAGCACCCTATTCACCTTAATTGGTTTTCACATTATGTTTTAGGGGTTCCTCCTGCGTTGAGGCTCACCCAGTGGTTACCACCATACCAATAGATACATTATCATTCATTTATTTTCTTTCCGTTCTTTATATTTTCCAATTTTAGCAGCCGTTCCTTCATCTCCAGCCCTCCGCGGTAGCCCCTCCATTCCCCGTGTTTCCCAAACAAGCGATGACAGGGTACCGTGATTAACATAGGATTGGCCCCAATGGCGGTTCCTACAGCCCGTACCGCATCAGGCCTATTCATCCGTTCTGCAATATCTGTGTACGTAGCAGTCTGACCATATGGGATCTCCACCAATTTCCTCCAAACAGCCTGTTGGAAGTCCGTACCATGGAAATCCATCGGTAATGCAAATTCCTTACGCCGGCCCTCCAAATACTCGATTAGTTCCGTTTCATAAGGTTTCATTACATTCTTATCCTCCAAAAGTTTATGATTTGGAAGCTTCTTTTCAACCCATTTGGCTAGTTCTTCAAATGGCGCACCTGGTGAACCTACATACAAAAGACCATGATTCGTCGCCGCAATGTATAGATGCCAGATTTTATGGTTTAGCAACATCCAATACACCGTATCCTCCTTATTATTATCCATACATTTCCTCCTGTTATTATTTACCCCTCGGTCTAAATCGATCAACCGTAGGGGGTTCTTGGCAATATACACAAAAAACCTATTCCTACCGTCAACAATTTGCAGCAATCAAGTCGAACAGCATATGATATTTCTCCATTTCTGAAAAAGCAACCGCCATCGGTGGATTGTAATCGTTTAGGTGGACTGTTTCACATTTAAGTAGGTGAAAGAAGCTTTCCATTGCAGCGTTATCAAGTTTTGGCACCTTTACGATTTAAAAATTCCTCTTCCAATCCCAACTCCCTGTTGATTAATAATTCCGCCTTCTCTAGATCCACTCTCGTTATAACGTGATCCATTTCCGACCAATCAACTGTATAAACAAAATAATAGGAGCTTATTAACCTAAAAATTACAGTAGAATTTGGGAATTTATCGAACTTTGCCTTTACCCTTCCCCACTTTGCAAGCTCCCAATACATCATTTTCACAATCTTCACCAAACCTTAAATTTAAAATATGATATCTTATACCACTATCATTATAGGGTAAATTTAATAAAATGGGATTCCATTTAGAAGTTTGGTTTTATCTACCAATGTATCCAGCTTTGTTTTATCAGAAGGACCTTTCTTTTTTACATAATGAGGCAAAGGAACGTAGTGATAAAGACCAAAAGAAATGTATGCCGAGATTTCATCCATACGGAAGAAATATGAGGAGAAAATCTCAAAATTACAAGATCAGTTGGAGAAGAAGAAAAATAGAAAAGTCAAAAGCTGCCACATCGATTGGCAACTTTTGGATCGGCTACACTTATCTAGACAGATATTTTAAGGTCAAGTAGACTACAGATAATATATTTGAGGAGAATCTACGATGACTAAAAGAGAGCGAAGAACATTTACAGAAGAATTTAAAAATCAGATGGTGCAACTTTATCTAAATGGCAAACCAAGAAAGGATATCATTCGAGAGTACGATCTGACACCAAAATCATTGGGTACAGCACTGGTCAGAACAAAGATGCCTTATTAGTTTATCGGGCTCTCGCCTCTATTAAGGCAGACCTCCATAAGATCCAGCTTTTCCATACAGACCGTGGAAATGAGTTTAAAAACAAACTGATTGATGAAGCCCTAGAGACTTTTAAGATAAAACGTTCCCTCAGTATGAAAGGATGCCCCTATGATAATGCAGTAGCTGAAGCCACGTTCAAAATCATTAAAACAGAGTTTGTCAAAGGACGTTCTTTTGATTCACTGGAAGATCTGACACGTGAGTTACATGATTATATACATTGGTTTAATCTTCTTCGTATTCACGGTACGCTAGACTATTTAAGCCCGATTGAATACAAACTTACACACCTTAAAAAAGTTGTCTAGTTTGATGTTGACAATCCATAGATCAGTTTCTAAGGTATGTATTTCATATTCCTAATAACGATGTTGAAAAAGGAAGATACGTCTGTTCAACATTCGTAAATGCTGCATATGCGAGTGTTGGAATAAGATTGACGAAACAAAACCTTCCTTCTCCTGAGGATATTTTCGAATCACCATTATTAACGAAAATCGCTGATATATAGAAATATAACTTTTTCTACACTCATACCCGTTTCCACATAATTCCTCAATTATGTAATTTCCATCTATCGAAAAATAATACAAACCTTATGTAGTGGTGAATATTCTATGCAAAATAAGTTAACTATCAGTACTAAAAAAGATCTTCGGTTGGAAGATCCTTTTTCAGTACCGATAATGTTATGTTAACTAAGCATGTATACGATATACACAACATCCACGATATAAATTAGGCATAAACTCATCTTATGTTCAAAATTATCTTTTTTTGGACAAACTAAAAAGAAGGAGGTGACAAAGATGGCGAAAGATGTAAAGTGCGAAGTAAATAACTGTAACTATTGGGCAGCAGGAAATCTATGCAATGCTTCCTCCATTTATGTTGTTAACCGAATGGGAGCAAATGCATCTACTTCTGAAGAAACGGATTGCAAAACTTTTGAACCAAAAATTTAATTCCATCCAAAGGCAGCTATCATTGGTTGCCTTATCCATTTGTTAGTTTTGACAATAATGAAAATTATTATCACGGAGTTTTGACAATAATGAGAAAAGTCAATGGACTAAACGATATCTATACAATTATACAGAACGAACGCAAATTAGGTAGTGCAATTGAAGCTGAAAGTATTAGACTGCGTTCCGGTGAAGAATTTGCGGGGATTCCTAAATTTTTAGGGGTCCTTTTTGATGTTTATCCGATCCATTTTTTACGTCCGACATTCCGAATAAACATTCTATATATTGTCTTGATAAAATATTCACCTTTATCCTCCGGAGCCAGCAGCTTTTTTAAGATAAATCCGCAATTACTCTGAGATACTTGTCCATTTCTTTTTCTACTTCTGCACATTAACTAATAAAGAAGGGACGTGTTGAATTTTTTGTCGTCCAATCAAGGGGTCAAACCGTTAATAAATCAACATATAAAAGGAGGGGAAAAGAATGGACCACATAGATTTTCGTGATCTCGTTTATAGTCTCGTAGGCCAAGATGTAGAAGTGATTACAGTTCATGGGACATTTAGAGGTACTCCGTTATCTGTCGGAAGTAATTTTCTTAAAAACGCTAAGAAAATTGGCAAAGTTTTAACATACTCTAACGAAGAGGAATTGATGGAAAATAAACGTTAATCCGATCCATTCTCATCCTATGATAAACTAGACAATGAAAATAACATTTTAAGGAGAAGGAAGATTAGGTTATGAGTATCATATTGCCTAAAGACTTGTATGTTTTTTTATCCGAATATAGATACCAATTAAGGAAATTTATTAATTTTAGTGAATCGGCTGCGAAGGATCTCGGTATAACACCACAACAACATCAGTTATTGTTGACAATAATCGGCTTTCCGGAAAAGGATTCAGCAACTCCACGGGAAATATCTGAGCGGTTGATGATTACTCACCATGCTTGTGTTGAATTGATTGACCGCTCTGAAAAACAAGGTCTAGTCTACAGAAAGCCTAATCCCGAAGATGGAAGAAGTGTTCTAGTGGAATTAAGTAACCTTGGAATGGAAAAGATGGAGAAATTATCGAAGATTCATATTGAGGAAATAAAGCGTATTAAATTTTTAAGGGAATATGAATCCTGATGAAATATTTCAAAATTCGACAAGTATTATTTGAAGGATTGAAGCAGCGGGCTTGCTTCTTGACATTTATATCGTATCACGATACAAATGTTTTACTATCTATACTTCTAATAGGTGTTGATGAACTTATGAAAAAGGAGGAATACAACATGTGGATCCGTCTTGTTATTATAGGATTCTTTTCCCTCACAGCTCTTTCTTTAATGTCCTTCCAATCCATCGAAATTGTACATGCAATTATGAATTTAATTCACCATAAAAATCAGTTAAAATAATTTAAAAATGAGTGTGAGCAAAAAACACGCCAATAACATTAATCATAGAAGGGGAGTACCCCATGTCCATCAAGCTAAACATTAATGAACGTGTAGAATAGAACCGTTCCTGCAAAGCAGAAAACGAACTCAGCGAACCCCAAAAATAGGGCTTAATTTTTGAGGTTCGCTCTGTTAAAAGTCGTTCAAGTTGAATGTTGGATTGTTTTTTAATTCTTGTTGTCTTAATTTTTCTCTTTGTAGCTCTGGAGTTTCTTTATCACTCATTCAAATTCCCCCTTTAATACAAATTACCACATATTTCCTAATACTTGTTGAACTATTCTTCCACGTTAGCTTAACAAACAAAGATTTGAAAATTATCCAATGTAACAAAACGTATATTAAGTTACATTTGACCTTCCTAGATGGGGTAGCACGCACATTTTAAAGTTTTTATACGCTAAGGGCTTGGCAGGAAGTTAAAAATCATGTCAACATACAACCATTCGGGAATATATATTGGTGAACAATAATGGAGGTGCTTAATGGCGGTTGTGAGAGCAAGTGCGTCAGATGTTAACTTAATGGCCAGATTGCTTAGAGCTGAAGCCGAGGGTGAAGGGCCGATGGGAGAGCTGCTAGTAGGAAATGTAGGAATTAACCGGCTTCGTGCAAATTGTTCTGATTTTAAAGGGCTACGCACCATTCCGCAAATGATTTATCAGCCCCATGCGTTTGAAGCCGTTATACATGGCTATTTTTATCAGGCACCACGGGAAAAAGAAAGGCGTTTAGCTCGTAAAGTAATTAATGGGCAATGGTTTTGGCCGGCTAAATATAGTTTATGGTATTTTAAACCACCCGGTGGTTGCCCCGGAGAATGGTACGGACAGCCGTTTGTCTCTCGTTTTAAGGAACACTGTTTTTACCAGCCGACAGGCCAAACCTGTGAAAGTGTTTATTCGACATTTTAATTACTGTGTTAAGTCACCTCTGAGGGTGACTTTTTTTATGTAACATAATTGTCAATACTTAACGAATTCCTTTTGTTTAAAAGTCTTGCTAAATGGGTATTTAATATTGATTATCTCTATCAAGGGTTTGGGAGGTCGATATTAAATGGAATACTTACAACAAATGAGAAGAAGAAAGAGATACCATGTAACAATCAAGGGGAATGGTCAGGAAGAACAGGCTGTCATAATAGCTAATTCTCCTGAAGAAATGAAAAGTGTAGTTTGCAAACTGTATAAGCATATAATTATTGATGATAAGCGATTACCATCAGGAGAATTTACCTATTTTTCATGGACATTTTGATAATGACCCCTTTTTTTGTTTATGATAATTTTTGCTATGAACGTACTGGTGTTAAGCCAGTGCATTCTTTTTTTATACTCAAAAAAAGAGTAAACCTATCGGTCTACTCCTCTGCTGGTAGTACTTAATTTTTTATTCATTGCTTTTCTCTTCGAAATATAATGTGCAGCGAAACAAGAGCCTAAAACATAAATAACTGCCCCAATTTTTTTAAGCTGCAATTATTTTTTGTTTAATTGCTTTTCTTTTTGTTAAATAACGCTGTGCGAAGTAAGAGCCTAATACGTAAATAACAGCTAGTGCTTGGAAAGATAAAGTCTCTACTGTTGGGAAAATACAGAACCAGACTTGAGCCCAATCAGGAATATAAAGATTTTTAATTGTAGTTGTGCTCATCCATCCAGCTAATTGCATTTCTTGAACAGTTTCACCAACCATTACAGCTAGAATGATTACTAAAAGAACTCCTGTAAATACCAACATTTTTTTATGAGGTAATTTTCGTTGAGCTAGAAAGGTTAGGACACCTACAATCATTGTCAATGCTAAACCAATCAAGGCTCCTTGGAGAATAATTTCGGAACCTACTTTTAATCTTAGGTTTTGAAGGAAAAGAACAACTTCAAATCCTTCTCGATAGACAGATGTTAAACCGACTAAGAAAAGTGACCAAAAAGTAGCAGCTTCTACCACTTCCCCACTATTAGAAGTGATTTTCTGTTTCCTTTGATTATGGAGTTTTATCCAACCAGTCCAATAAATTTTATGAAAGAACCAATTCATAATAATAAGTAAAACAACTACGGCTAAAATTCCCGTAAAAGCTTGAATGTTTAATTCGGAAGTATTTACAGAAGAAATTATGGCTACAACAATAAACCAAGTGGCTATTACAGCTAAAAAGGAAACACCAGCACCAAATGAGATAGGTTTCCATAAAGTATCTTGTTTTTTACGAACTAAACCAGAAATAATGGCTGCTAACACTAATATAGCTTCTAATCCTTCCCTGAAAACAAGAATAGCAGTATTAAGTATGGCTGCTCCCGGAGTTATATTGTTTGCAGTTGGATCTGGGTTTCCTTGAAAATATACACCCTGCCATACAACAACTCCTATTACCACTAGTACTGATACCGTAATAAGTAAGACCTTAAGATTAAAGAATTTCTTCAACATAAGAAATTTACTCCCCTTTATGTAAATGATAATGATAATCCTTCTCAATTATGATGATTAAATTGTACACTGGTTTCTTTTTTTTCGTCAAGATAATTTTTAATCTATTAAAAATTCACAATATTTGTCTTAGCAATAAAAAAGAAGGAGCATTTACTCCCCCTTTTGAGACTATCCACTCATTATCAAAATATGTTTATTTAACAGTCGATCGCAGTCTTTGCAGATTTAATAAATTATCAAGTTTCCGACTAAGATTAATTGTTTCTTGAGAAGTAAGTCCTTTAGACATCCCGACTGAAATCATTTTTTTTCTTAACTTTTCAATGAGTTCATTTAAATCATTATCATCCAGTTCTTCTTCATCAGCTAAAACGGCCATAATCGAGCCTCCCAAAAAAAATAATTTTAGGCAATTCAGCCGTCATAGTTTAAAAACCTTAGAACTGTAGCTTTGCGTCCTATTAACAATTCCCTTAATCTTTCAATAATTCTAACAAATAAAATTGGATACTATAAAGTAGTTTTTAATTCCAACTATGGTCAACATTAACTACAAGGCCTAGTCACGGGGTTACATTTGTAATCAGTCAGATCATTCTCTACACCCTATCCGTCTGTCCATTCTTCAGGCATATATACTTTGGAGTAACGCATATCTCAGCATGTCATAAGGTACATTGGCTTGGGCCCCTGTCCTTTTTGTTGTTTATCAGGTAAAAATCCCTTATAAACAAAAAAAGACCGTCAGGGGTTAACCTAACAGCACACAAAGTACTTACATATTTTAGTGTAATCTCCGGGTGAGAATGATTTAAAATCTTCTGCAGCTCCGCCACATCCCTGAACTATTTATAATGCCAATAACCAAAGGTTTTCCTCAGAGTATGCGTTCCAATTCCATCCTCTATATCCACCATCTCGGCAGCCTTATTGAGCCGCCTGTAGGCCTGGATCCGTGAAATCGGTTTGGTACCCCTTTCGGCTTAGAAAAAGCTATTCTATGCCGTTCAGAGACTGTATATACTCATTCAGTTCCTCATAGATGTTATCTAAATAGATCGTCCGGGGCTTTAACAGCTCCAAATGAATTTGCCCGTGACTGGTTGGAAGAACGCTATTCACCTTTAGCTTTAATAAATCACAAGACCTGTATTGATTCCAAAAAGAAAAAGGATGTAATCCCGTTTCTCGCAAAATCGTTTGAGGGACCACTTCATATCCGTGATCTTTTCATAATCTCTGATGGGTTGTACATCCTTTATTTCATCTTTTTTAGTCCGCATGTCACTATCCCCCTTTTTCCCTTTGAAAAAATCGTCATTAGTTTGAATGTAACATATTTCTCTTTATGATACATTCAAAAAAACCGAACGAATGATACCAATATTTTCAATGAAATGAATGTAACTTATTTTTTGTAAAGTTACATTTCATAAGGGTTTTGGCTAATTCCAAGATTTTAAAGGATACTGAATGTAACTTAATATCATTTATGTTACATTCAGTTATAGACCTGTTCCTCTTCCCTCGAATCTCTAATTGTTATTCCCGCAATGATGGCCAGGATTATTCCTGTTATGATTGTTCCAATCATTATTCCAATTTTTCCATTGAGGGGGGATAGGGTAGTAATGAGGATAATAAAAAATATGATTCACCATCGATTCTCCTCTACATTTTTTTTGCTATGAAACCATCAATTATTTCCCCACAGAAAAAAAGACAGATTGAAAGTCTGCCCTATGTTTTACCAAAAGAAGGTAAATGCCATATAATATATGCATTTAGCATAAAACGGAATGGGTAAATGTTTAACAGGTATTAGCTGTATCCCGTTTAGTAACGGATAACCGGTATTTTCAGAGATTAAAATAAAAAACCGAAATTTACAAAAAAGGATAAAATATAACATATATGGTGAATGTAACAAAACCTCTATTATATTCATTCTCAGTTAATATAAAACAGCTCTCTAGGAAGTTACCAGCTGCGTCGTCAACGTACCTTATAACGTGCTGAGGTATACGTTACTCCGAAGTATATATGCCTGAAGAGTGGACTGGAGCAGGGAGTATGTAAGGATCAGGAAATTGTGAACCTTGGTGGTGTGAAAATATGTTATCAAATATCGGTATACCTGGTTGATTCTGTTTTTACTTATAGCACTAGTTAGGGCTTTGGCGGTTTTGGTTTTGGTGGTTTTGGATCTAACGGTGGTAGTTTTACCCTTGTTCCTGGCGGTACTGAGTTACTCCGTGCTAGTTTTAGTAGTGAACTGGATGAATCTTCACTGATGCTTTTTTCCTCTTCTAACCTTTTCTGATAATCTTCAGTAGGTTCTGAGTCAGCATTCAGAGTTTCCTGGTTATCTTCAGTAGGTTCTGAGTCAGTATTCGGAGTTTCCTGATTATCTTCTCGTTCTGAATCGTTGTTTTCATTGGTCTGACTACTAGATTCACTTTGTTTATTTTCTTCACCTTCAGCCTTTAGATTATTTAATTGACTTTCGCTACCCATGGTAACTAATTTAATATGGAAAGTTGGGATAACAAATAATGATTGCATAGTATCAGATAGAGTAATCCAATCGTTATGCGTTTCCAAAAGCATCCCTAAAATTGCTTCAGGACCCCGATTCACCTGTAAGAATGAATATTTTAATTTTTCCAAAAGTTGTGCAAAGTTATCTGCAGTAATGAATGAAGTTTGTTGTTCTTCTGTATTTGGCTCCTCAATCATCATTTTCAAACTGATATTTGTGACATGTCTTATATTTGTGTATACAACACCATCATCTTTTACGTTAATCACTAGAAAGTCAGAGCCGACATGTAACAATTTCCCGAATAGGGAATTGGGACCATGGTTATTAACTTGTATTTCTTTTCCAATCAACGGTTCCAAATTGTAGTTATCCATTTGATTATCCCTCCTCAAAACTTCCATATTATATGTAAAAGGAAATTTGCTGATTAGATTTATGCCTAGAACACTTGAATATTTGGTTATATCTGCCCCTTATGTAATAGAGTGAACTTCTGATTACCAATTCGACTTCGATTATTATCTTATTGGAAAAAAAACCAACAAATCTTTTATTTATCGAATGTAAGTTAGGTAGAGTGTTTGTTAAAGGTATGACACTTTGTTTAGTAAAATCAAAAAAGCCGATTCCTTGAGACAGGTATCGCAGCAAGCGGTGGATTACCTGCAAAGACGGGCCAATTTAGCTGTTATTTTTATAAAGTAATGTTTTAATACCTGAAAGTTTGAAATGTCTAAAATATACCTTTAAATGCGTTAAAAAAGGCACCTCAATTTTGGGGTACCCTTTTTTACATATCGAAGAAATCATCTGCTTTTGCTGAGGGATCTACTTCTTTTATAGCCTTCAATTAAGGAAATTTCGGGAATTTTTTGAATTCCGGAATTCTTTTTTCTTTAAAAGCATCTCTTCCTTCTTTTGCTTCATCTGTAGTATAGTAGAGTAATGTTGCATCTCCACCTAATTGTTGAAGGCCCGCCAAACCATCGGTATCGGCATTAAAAGATGCTTTTAAAAAACGAATAGCTGTTGCGCTTTTTTGTAATACTTCATTCGACCATTTGATTGTTTCTTCTTCAAGTTGATCAAGAGGAACAACTGAGTTAACAAGTCCCATTTCCAGCGCATCCTTCGCGCTGTATTGACGACATAAGTACCAAATTTCACGAGCCTTCTTATGACCTATGATTCGTGCTAAGTAACCTGCTCCATATCCAGCATCAAAACTTCCCACTTTTGGCCCTGTTTGTCCGAAGATGGCATTTTCGGAAGCTATTGTTAGATCGCATATTATATGTAGAACATGACCACCGCCAATTGCAAATCCATTGACCATTGCTATAACAGGTTTCGGAATAAAACGTATTAGTCTTTGAAGGTCCAAGACATTTAACCGTGGAATCTGATCTTCACCGACATAACCCCCATGACCCCGAACCGTTTGATCCCCACCAGAACAAAAAGCTTTGTCTCCTGCACCTGTAAGAATAATAACACCAATATTAGAATCATCTCTTGCTCTTGAAAAAGCATCAATCATTTCAACAACAGTCTTAGGTGTAAAAGCATTATGTACATGAGGGCGATTAATAGTAATCTTAGCAATTCCTTGGCATGTTTCAAACAAGATTTCATCATAAATCTTTACCGTTTTCCATTCTATTTCCATTTTAATCATCCTTTCTTGTTTTCAAGTTAGTACCAAACCACTCCCTTTCGAAAGGTAAATTTCTTAAAAAAGGATTGGTTTGGTTTTGCCTTTAGTTGTTTTCTTCAATTGATATAAAGGTGTGCTCAAGTACCTTTCTCCGTTACTTGGAATGATGGCCACGATATTTTTCCCTTTACCCATTCTTTTAGCTAGTTGTAAGGCAGCATAAATGGCTGCACCTGAAGAAATGCCACCAAGTATTCCTTCCATTTTTGCGACATTCCGTGAAGTTTCAAAAGCCTGCTGATCTTCAACAGTAATATCCTTATCATAAGCTGAGGTGTTTAGAGTCTTGGGGATAAAACCTTCACCTAAACCTTGAATTTTATAGGGACCAGGATTTCCACCTGAAAGAATAGCGGAAGTAGCTGGTTCCACAGCAACAATCTTAATATTCGGATATTTTTCCTTTAGTACAGGTCCTGCATCTGAAATCGTGCCGCCTGTTTCAACCCCCGAAACAAAAGCATCAATACCACCAATTGTTTCTCCTTGTTCAACCAGTTCAGTCCCTGTTGTATCACGATGAACCTTTGGATTTGCCATATTTTCAAAATGCTAAGGCATAAAGTATCCTTTATCTATAAAATTTCTCTGCCCTTTTAATTGCCCCTTTCATCTCTTCAGCACCGGGAATAGGAATTAACTGAGCTTCGTAGGCATACAACAAATTTCGGCGTTCCAAGCTCATTGTTTCTGGCATCAAAACAACAATCTTATAACCTTTTGCCGCAGCGACCATAGCTAATCCAATACCGTTTTGCCACTTGTTGGCTCAATAATGATATCTCCTGGTTTTAGATCACCGTTTTGTTCAGGTGCTTCAATCATGGCTAGCCCGATACAATCTTTTACACTACTCCCAGGGTATAGTATTCTAATTTTAAATAAACATTGGCACTCTCTGAAACGACTATTCTATTGAGCTAAACTAGTGGGGCTGAGCCAATCCTTTATTGTAATTGGCTACCCGTATTATATTTTTTTTCCATTGCTAAAACCTCCTATAATTTTTTTGGGTTTAGGCGTGGTGTTTTTGTTTTAATCCATTAATTAAAACCTTGACTACTTCTGGACGAGAAAACTCTGGAGGAGGCATAATTCCCTTTGCCAACATTTTTCTTACCTTGGTTCCTGAAAGAATAATACGATCGTTATCACCATGTGGACATGTTTTATGAGAAGCCATTCCCTCACATTTTTTACAATAAAAACTGTGTTCAAAAAAGAAAAGCTCAATTCCTAATTCTTGCTTAGTAAACTGACTGAAAATTTCTTGCGCTTCGTACGTTCCATAGTAATTTCCAACCCCTGCGTGGTCACGGCCAACAATAAAGTGGGTACATCCATAATTTTTACGTATCATCGCATGGTACACAGCCTCCCTCGGACCTGCATACCGCATTGCAGCTGGAAAAATTCCCAGCATACTTCGATTAGATGGATAATAATTTTTTAACAATACTTGATAGCTTTCCATTCTAATATCAGCTGGGATGTCGTCTGATTTCGTTTCTCCCACTAGAGGATTAAGAAACAGTCCGTCAACAACTTCCAAAGCTGTTTTCTGGATATATTCGTGGGCTCTATGGACTGGGTTTCTAGTTTGGAAGCCGACGACTGTTTTCCAACCTTTTTTCTGAAAAAGTTCTCTTGTTTCACTTGGTTTAAAGAAAAAGGGTTGGAATGGCTCTCCAGTTGGTTCATTAAGAACTTTGATTTCTCCTCCTAGATATACATTAGGACGTTCCATAATCCTTTTGACCCCTGGATGAGTAATATCAGTTGTTTTATATACATTTTGTGCTTCCAGTTTTTTATCTGGTTTATATTTATCCAGTACTTTTAACACCGCATGAATTTTTCCGTCTTCTGTCTCAAGTGCTACAGTATCATCTAAACGAATTGATTGGCTTTGTTCTTCCGTAACGGCTAACGTAACAGGTATACTCCAAATTAAGTTAGATTTTAACCTCATGTTTGTGACAACACTCAAATAATCTTCTTCCTGCATAAAACCATTAAGTGGAGAAAATGCCCCAATGCCAATACATTGAATATCGTTTAAATTAGCAGAATCGATAGTAATTTTAACCATAGATTGAGCTTCTTTTACTAATCGTGCTTTTTCTATTGAATCCCTTACAATTTGGTCAATTAATTTTCCTCCATGTGGTAAACTAAGAACCATCCTTTTTTCCTCCTAGTGAAAATAGTAAAATGAATAATTCCGAGAAAATTCATCAAAATAGAAGTGATTACACTTAAAAAGTATATCGTGTTAAGATATATTTATCAATATAAAAAGGAAAGGTTGATTACTTATGAAGACGACGATGTCGAAAGATGTTTATATATTCTTGTCAGAGTTTAGGTATCAATTGCGTAAATTTCTTAACTTTAGTGAAACCGCAGCTCGGGAACTTGGACTTACACCTCAACAGCATCAGCTGCTACTCGCAATCATGGGACTTCCAGAAAAAGACTTTGCAACTCCTCGGGAGCTATCGGAACGATTACAAATCACACATCATGCATGTGTTGGCTTAATAGATCGGTGTGAACAATTGGGTTTCGTTACTCGAAGAAAGAATCCAGAAGATGGGCGTAGTGTCCTTGTTGAAGTAACTCAGAAAGGAAAAGAAATATTGGAGAGGTTATCAGAAGCCCATCTCGAAGAAATTAATCGTATAAAATTCTTAAAAAAATTCGATGTAAATGAATAATACACTTCTATCCAGTAATATATTTCCATATTAGAATACTTGTCAATTGGTGTTAGGATGATTCATGTATCTAACGCATACAAGAAGTGTTTGACATTCGGGTGAAAAGACAAGATTATATTCCAGCTAATGCCCCTTTAAAGGGGTTTTTTTGCTATTTTTCATTTGGCTTAACACTGATTGCATTTAAAATATTTGTAAAAATACAAAATTAACTATTGTCTATTCTGAATAACATGCATGAAAGCGTGGAAAATTTCAATTGATTGGTAAATCACAAGGTCAAAAGCGGTTGCAGCAAAAAAGATGATAACTGAAGAGTTAAACCAATGCATTTTCGTTCCTCCCTTGTCAATCATTCCTCTTATGTTTTACTTGCATATGCCCTATTCCAAGAAACACTAGGAATCGGTGGTGGTTTACACTCAAAATTATATCGTACTACGATATAATTATCAATATAAAATTAAGGAAGGTTGGTTCTACAACATTTTGCGGGAATTTCCTCAAATGCTTTTCTAACCGCATGCATTTGAAGCGATTACACTGGGTACCTTTATCAAGCGGCAAGAGAAAGTGAAAATGCTTACAACTTGTTTTAAGAAAATCATTGCCACAAGGGTCCATGCAGTTACAGAAACCCAAAGATAAACAGGGACAACAGCGAAAAACATGTGTAGCCCCTTACTATTCTTCGTCTTCTGGTGCAGGATCGTATTCCCCTCAAGCTGTCCTTTTCTAAATCCGTACAAATTATTCAAGAAAGAATGGTCTTACCTTATGACCCATAATTATTATATTTCGTAAGTCTAAGGATTACTTGGAAAAATCCCTATTCTTCATAAGGACTCCTTTGTATAACACTTTTGTATAACACAATTAGGCAAATACCCATCAGGCTGCAATACAGGGCAATTCTATACGTCTAGAAAGAGGTATCCATTCGTCGAAAGGAATTGCACTAGGACTTAACATGTTCCCTTTTCCTTCATGAGCAAATAATTTGCGTATGTAAGCGATTTCATTTATGATTAAATTGGGGCAGATGGTACGTGTGTCCATCATGGTATTCAGCGTAGGTGGGGCTGGTACTAGGGAGCTAGTATGCCCTTATTTTGTTTCTGGATTCAAAATTCACCAATAGAATGTTAGTCTTGAAAAGGTACAAGAATTAATAAAAAAGGACAAAAAAGCACAAAAAACTAAAGGGAGTCATAAATAAAACTATAATTTAATAGTTTTTTCCTGTATTTTACATAAAATTAATAGAATTATTTGAAAATTTCTATTATAATAGAATTACTGTCAAGTCATGTAATTACTGCTCACAAAGACGGCTTATTATAATAGCCGTCCTTTTTTGTCCTGTTATCCGTATTCGTATGTAAATAAAAATGAGGTGATACAAAATGGTAGGCGATCACGTTTTATTTCATGGAAAAGAGTACGTTATTATTTTTAGGTACACCAGCGATTATTGTGAATTAAAGGAAAAAGGAAGTAAACACCATATTGAACTAGTCCATATTTCAGAAATAGAAAAAATGCCTTATTCGGAACATTGAACTAAAACTCATAAAACAGATCAATCAAAAGAATGTTACTTTTAATAACATCTTCATAAATTGTTAATACCTTGTTTGTTCTTATTTAACGCTTATCCAATATAATGACAATGGGTTGGATGGTAAGTGTGTCCATCACGGTATTCAGCGTAGGTGGAGCTGATATTAAACGGGAGCTAGTATGCTCTATTTTTTTGGCAGAAAACCTCTATTTTAAATTAAATATTTAAAAAGGGCTCGGCAAAGTTGCTGAGCCCTTTTCCGGTCCATTCAAAGTGAGTCTTTAGAATATCTCCGGTTCCAAAGTTGCTTATTTCTTGTTTGAAAAGTAATCGAGCAATCCGAGGTAAACCCCTTTAGCTACGTTTTCACGGTAAGTAGAGCTTTCAACAACAGGATCATCTTTTTTACTAGAAAGGAAACCAAGTTCAATTAGGGTACTTGGTTGTAAGTTGTTTCGTAAAACACTCAAGTCGTCGAATCTTGTTCCAATGTTATTTAATTTCGTTGCTTTGACAACCTCATTTAAAACATCCGAAGCTAATTCGTTATCTTTCGATTTTTGATAGTAAAAATCAGTCACACCATTTACCGATGTGTCGTTTGACCAATTGTAATGAAAACTTATAAAAGCATCCGCATGGTTTTTGTTGGATATTTCTGCCCTTTGTTGTAAAGGAATAAAAGTATCGTTGGTCCGAGTCATAATGACATTGGCACCTGCATTTTTTAGCTTTTGTTTAACAATTTGAGCTGTTTCTAAGGTTAAAGTTTTTTCATGAGTTCCAACATAGCTTGTTGTTCCATCATCTTTCCCACCATGTCCTGGATCAAGCACAATGGTTTTCCCTTTAAGAGGCTCCTGACTATTTTGCTTAAGAACTGTATTAATGGATTGGGTCGTCATTTGTGTACCTGACGTACTGGTTGAATTCCTTGATTGGGTCATACTGTTTTTATCTGTTGTATGACTGGGTGTTGTCTTTGATGTCGGGCCAACAGGTTGAGTTTGATGTTTGCTAGGTGTATTTTTAGTGATGTAATATTCGTTCACCCACCCGCTAACACCAGAAGGAGATACAATTTTGGCCCATTCACCTTGTTCTTCATGGATGGTGATTTTTTCTCCTGATTTTAATTGGCCTACAACTTGACTAGATAGCCCAGGCTCTTCACGTATGTTCAAAACAGGAGCTACGACGATTGCTTCGGTATCTTCAGCAGTTATTATGTAAGCATCATTAACCCACCCAGTTTGGTTATTTGATAGTAAAATTTGATCCCAGCCATTCTGAGTCTGAATGATTTCAAAAGTGTCTTCTTTATGAGCTAGGCCAATGATCTTACTTGAACTGTCTGCAGCTTTCCGGACATTAAGATCGGTTGCAATAACCGTCCCCTGTGTAGAAGAGGCGTTTGCATAAGCCGGTTGATCTTTTTCAGGTTGAATAAAAGGTAATGTCATAATGCAGATAATGGAAAGTAATTTACTTATTCTTGAATTTTTTATTCTGAGTATTATCAATTTAATAACCTCCATCTATTTTAAACTGCAAAAATAGTATGGTCAGGTTTCTATTAAAATATAATCTAATTAAAATTTCTTTTTGTCGATTTAGTCAGATTGAGTTACTACCAGATATAGCGTTTGAAATTAGATTCAAAATTCACCATTAGAATTCAAAAGGTGATTTAATACGAAAAAAGAATAAAATGAACCAAATAACTCAAAAAACATAAGGTTAATTAATAAAGCAGTAAAGTAATGAATTTTTCATTTTACCCCGATTGAAGATTTATTAGTAATTCGCAACAAAACTTGTGTTTTGTTCGAGTGATTTCTTTAGTATATCCTATTCGGCTGGAAAAGGATGCGGAGGCCTGGATAACACCACAACAAAACGACATCTTTTAAAATTTCAGGAATTTCTGTATTTCTCTCCGATTTTTTTAATTGGTTTTATTCTATTAATATCCCTTTAAACAAATAAACGTTTAATCTTAAAATAGATAAAATTCTTGTTAAAAGTGGTGACTTCAAGATAGCTCAGAAGCCTGGGAATTGCTATAACTACTTTAATTTAAAATTTTATACTTTCTTCATTCATTTAGTACTAAGAAAAGAAGGTCTAAGAGAAAAGATAAAAAGCATAATAAGTTCAAATACGCAGTATCATTCTTTCTATTACTTTGAAAGGGGATTGTCTGGCTTCATTTTCGATATCCCTGTTAGAATTTTGGAACCATGGTTAACCAAAGTTTTTTTAAGGCATACTTTTTATTAAGTGTGTATATTACTTAGTCAGATTCCTTGAAGTTTTTGTACCGCATTGCCCTTGCGGTTTTTTTTTGATGTATTTGTACCTTTCAACTTGTTTATAGAGCATTTTTTACAAAA
>NZ_JAEVLT010000033.1 GCF_024494385.1 Bacillus sp. EB600 | reverse complement strand
ATAAAAACACCTTTCAGTACAAGCTTAATAAATTATCCAATCTTACAGGCTACAATCCTAGAAATATTGATGAATATGTCATTCTAAAAATTGCATTTCTTCTTTATAAAACGATTTAATCACTTACTTAATCTGAGAGGAGTTTTAACAATGGACAAGTCTTTTAAAGCTTTAATGGTAAATAAGACAGATGAAGATTTCACCGTAAATATAAAGGATATAACCCTAGATGATCTGCCAAAAGGTGATGTTCTAATCAAAGTTGCCTACTCGAGTGTAAACTATAAAGACGGATTGGCGAGCATTCCTAAAGGAAAAATTGTTCGCTCCTATCCCTTTATTCCGGGAATTGATCTAGCAGGTGTTGTGGTTGATTCACAGGACCCGCTCTTTAAAAAAGGCGACAAGGTAATTGCTACAAGCTATGAGATCGGTGTTTCTCATTATGGCGGTTATAGTGAGTATGCACGAATTCCGGCTGAATGGATCGTACCTTTGCCAGAAGGTCTTAGCTTAAAAGAAGCAATGATTTATGGAACGGCCGGCTTTACGGCGGCATTATCTGTCCATCGATTAGAAGAAAACGGCCTAACTCCTCAAAAAGGAAAAGTCCTTGTTACAGGTGCTACTGGCGGAGTAGGCAGCATGGCCGTGTCCATTCTTGCGAAGCGTGGATATGATGTTGTAGCAAGTACTGGTAAAAATGCTGAACATTCATTTCTTCAGGAATTAGGAGCAAAAGAAATTCTAACCCGGGATGATGTTACTGAAGAAAAGATCAAAACCTTAGACAAGCAGCTCTGGGCCGGGGCTGTAGATCCTGTAGGCGGCAAAACGCTCGCTTCGATTCTAAGTAAAACAGCCTACAATGGGTCGGTTGCAGTCAGCGGTCTCACAGGTGGTACAGATGTACCAACAACCGTGTTTCCCTTCATCCTCCGCGGGATCAACCTGCTTGGCATCGATTCAGTCTACTGTCCAATGGAAACGAGAAAAACAATTTGGAAGCGGATGGCAACAGATTTTAAGCCAAATCGCTTAGAAATGATTGTTAATAAAGAGGTTTCCCTAGAGGAACTTCCTGGTTCCTTGTCTACGATTCTTCAAGGAGAAGCTCGTGGAAGAACAATCGTTAAACTTTAGTCCTTCCTTTGTTGGATAGAAGGAAGATATTGGACCGAATTCAGGTAAAGAGTGGATGTTAGACTTAGTTTTCCGATGCTTTTACAAAATGGAAGCTACAAAAACGCCCGTTCGACAATTTTCCGGGAAATAGTTAACTTCTGACGTCTTATTTACAAATTACTTCTATAGCTCCTTCATTTTGCAGATTATATTGTCACAAAGACCTTCCATAAAAAAAAAAGCGTATCATTTTCGGATACGTTTTTTTCATTATTCCTATTCACAAAAATTGCATCAGGCAGACAAACTTTCTTTATGAACTTGCTTTTTATAGTATTTATCCAATAATGCTCCGTTTAGGGATGCAAGGACTTGTTGAAAAAGCATTCCCACTACAACTGGCACTGCTACTGCAGGCGGGAAATAGGCTACCGCTATTACGGCTCCCGCGCTAATATTTCTCATTCCACCTGTGAAAATTAGCGAAACAACGGTCCCTTTATCTCTCTTCAGCAACAATCCTGTAAAAAAGGAGAACAAGTAGCCTGTTGAAGCAATAACAAAGATAACTAGTACAATTCCAACCAGCTTTAAGGTAACATGACTTAAATAGGGTGCAACAACAGCACTATTCAGCATCACAGTAATTCCCAGAAAAATTTTTGAAAAAGGCGCTAAAGGCGCCCC
The DNA here is from genome assembly GCF_024494385.1 of Bacillus sp. EB600. GTDB lineage: Bacteria > Bacillota > Bacilli > Bacillales > Cytobacillaceae > JAEVLT01. Next base: position 50,498 of record NZ_JAEVLT010000033.1, on the reverse strand, counting down.
TAAAACTTGTTTAGCTTTCCCATTTGTTGACTGATTTAAAGTCATGGCAATCAGCGAGGGAATGACGACCATAACAAGTAACCCCTTCATGATCCCCCATACATCCATTTCGATATTTTGTCCAACAATTAATGATAGTGTAAGCGGAACGATAAACGGTGATAACATTGTATCGATGAGAATGATGGATAACGTCAGAGCAATATTTCCTTTATAGATAGAAACCCATACAAAACTTGTTATCCCCGTGGGGATGACCATAGCCATCACCAATCCTGTGATAGTGTAGGCATCACCATTAAAAGTAAGATGACCTATCGCCAGCGCCCAGAGTGGCATGACAACATGTAATAACCCTAATGCAGCCAGGATCGGAACGGGATGACTAACAGCTTCCTTAAACGATTTAAAATTAGAGCCTAGGCTTCCGGTAAACGTCATAAATGCAAAAATCCATGGAATTAAATAAGAAAAGCCTTTTAGATAGGATGCAAGTAATACTCCAATTAAGACACTAACAGGGGTAATGACCGGCATCAATTTTTCAAGCTTCCGGTTAACCTTTTGCAACATGATATTCTCTCTCCAAACAGTTATTTTCTTCTATGAAGATTGTATCTCTTTTTATAGAAAAAAGTAATTAATATTGCCTCAATTGGAAGTAAAAATCCTGTTAGTTTTTCTAACAATACTTCTGACAGAAGATCAAAAATAAACTAATCTTATAAAAAAAGCGGTAGTAATCAAAATTCACAGTTTTTTGGTCTCTTATAAATATACAATGCCAATACCATTAGAAAGGATGGGTAAAATGTATCGGAAGAATGAAATAAATTTAGCAATGAAAATTGTCCGTCTGGATCTATTAAGAGAGGAATTGTATGAGGAACTATTAAAGTCTTTAGGTTCACAGGCCCCGGAGCTTTTACGCAGAATTCAAAATTCCTAACAAAGGGGGGGATGATGAAATTGTCAGAGCATTTGCGTTCTGCCATGGAGAAATTAAAAAGTTTTTATATAAACAAAATAATCGATGATGCTCTTCACAGGGAGACATACCAGAGTTAAAATCCCTTACCGTTAGTGAACTTGAAGCGATTTATTAGCATGACAAGCGGTTAGATAGAGATAAGAAATAAACATTCCCATCATTCCTAATAATATAGGACTTAATCATAATACTTCAAAAAATGCGAATAATGTAAGGAAATGTAACGCATTAGGTGTATAATATGTAACATATAGTTTACTAATCACAAAAACCCGGTGGTGATTGACAAAAAATGGGAAGTGAATCGTCTTATAAGGATAAGAAGGTCATTACAATTGGAATTGTCAGAGAGTTAACAGGTCTCTCCGAAAGGCAAATTCGCTATTACGAAGAGAGAAAGCTTATTTTCCCTGAGAGGTCCTCTGGCGGAAGCAGGAAATACTCCTTTTCTGATATCGAGTTACTAATGGAGATTGCCAATAAAATTGAGGATGGCATTCAAACACACGAAATCAGGCAGGAAATGGTCCGTGAACAGAAAAAACGTGATGAACGAGAAGCCAGACGGAAAATGATTCAGGGACAAATCAATGCCCAATTTGGTGTACGTAAAAGATAATGACTGTCTAAAAACTAGTAAGTTACCAATCAGAGGAAATAGGAAAATCCTAACCTTCACTTGCAACTAAGTGAAGGTGTTTTATTGCCTATAATTCTCCCCTTCTCAAAAACCATGTTAGATAATCTTACAAACTTATAGAATCAAATCAATTTACATGTAAAAATACAACTATCAACAATGTAATAAAAATTAACATAGTTTTTAAAGGGGGAGAAACATGACTACTACATTTCTAATGAACAGTCTTTGGACCATGGTTGGTGCGGTACTTGTCATTTTGATGATTGGTGGATTTATCTTACTCGAAACAGGTTCAACCCGAATGAAGAATGCTGGCCATATCGCCGGTAAAACAATTTTAACCTTTTCAATCAGCTCACTTATTTTTTGGGCAGTCGGCTACGCCTTAGCTTTTGGTTCAGGTGGTTCACTGAATTCACTGATTGGATTATCCCATTTCTTTTACTCCGGTTATGAAATAAAAGGCTTAGCACTCTCAGGATCAGTTTTCTTTTTATTCCAACTTGCTTTTGCTGGCATCTCTTTAACAATCGCCTTTGGCGGATTTGCAGAACGGGCAAAATTAGCAGCATACCTCATCTTCTCGGTATTATTCTCTATTATTGTATATCCTCCAATTGCCCATTGGATTTGGGGCGGCGGCTGGTTAGCCGAACATGGAAAACAAGACTTTGCCGGATCAACGGTTGTCCATTTAACTGGTGCAGCTGCAGCTCTTGCCGCAACAATTTTGTTAAAGCCTCGGATTGGAAAGTTTAATAAAGATGGTTCCGCTAATACTATTGAAGGTCATAATCAAGTATTTACAGCTTTAAGTGTATTACTTTTATGGGTCGGCTGGTTCGGATTTAACGCTGGCAGCACGCTAGGAGTTGCAGATGGCTTCTTTGGATATGTTGCCCTTAATACAAACTTAGGTGCAGCCGCAGGTACAGTTGCAGCAATGATTGTTTCTTGGATCGTCTTAGGCAAAGCAGATGTACCAATGATGTTAAATGGTGCACTCGCCGGATTAGTTGCTATTACCGCTTCTTGTGGTTTTGTTGCTCCATGGGCAGCAGTCGTGATCGGTTTTATCGCCGGAATTCTAGTATTCTACAGCATGCGCTTCTTTGAAAAAATGAAAATTGATGATCCAATCGCAGCATTGTCTGTTCACGGTACTGCAGGGATTTGGGGAACATTATCCAATGGATTTTTTGCAACAAGAGAATTAGCGACTGTTGGTAAACCAGGATTATTCTATGGGGGTGGATTTCACCAACTTGGCGTTCAAGCAATGGGAGTTATTGCATGCGGCCTCTTCGCCTTCGCCGCATCATATATTATCCTGTATGTAATGAAAGCTGTAATGAAAGGACTTCGTGTATCAGAGGAAGAAGAAATAATTGGTTTAGATATCAGTGAGCACGGCAGCTATGGTTATCCTGAATTGCTAAAGCACAAGGATAATTTACAACTAAACGAAGCACTACGAGCAAAAACTGAGTAAACTAAATAAGGCGGTCATGGTTAACCATGACCGCCACAAAAGTTTTTTTGCGTAATGAAGGGTGGGAACAGAATGAGCCCTGGCTCCTATGAAGAGGTTAGAAAGTATCGTGACCTGAAACTCAACGACTTTATTCATGACCATTTTTTGTTAAACAAATTCCATGATGAAATCATGCAACAAGTAGTCAGAATCGCCTTAAGAAAAGTAGAGAAAGATGATGGACTGGGTCCTGCCCCCTTTTCATTTTTCGTTATGGGTAGCGCCGGACGCTTTGAACAAGGTTTATGGAGCGATCAAGACCACGGAATTATCTATGAAGAAACGAACACGAATGCGAATGCGAAAAGTTATTTTCTACACTTAGGGAGTGAAATCTCTAAAGGACTTTATCTAGCAGGTTATGAGTATTGTAGCGGTGATGTAATGGCAAGTAACCCCACTTGGTGTAAGTCCCGCTTAGAATGGCAGCAGCAAATAAGCTGCTGGGTCCAGGAAGCAAACTGGGAGTCCATTCGCAATCTGTTAATCTTTATCGACAGCCGCTCACTATACGGCGAGAAGAAATATATTGAAGAAATAAAAAACTATATCAATCAATCTATTCACAGCAAAAAGCTTCTCCCGAACATATTTAACAATACAATGTATTACAAAAAAGGAATTGGCATTCTTGGTCAGTTGTTGATTGAAACCCATGGCATCTATGCCGGACAGCTAAATTTGAAAGAAACAACCCTTTTCCCTTTTGTCAATGCCATCCGTTTTTTAGCCATAAGAAACAATATAATCGAGGCCTCTACGCTCACAAGAATAGATCTTCTTCCAGAGCGGTTGTTTTCCAAAGAAGACAAAGAAAAATACAAGCAGCAATTTATAAAGCTTTTAAATTTCCGTCTATTATATGGAAATGATTCAAATTATGAAGCAAGTCACTTTTTAAACATTATGAAATTATCAAAAGTGAAAAAGAAAGAAATAAAGGAAATAATCAAAACGACATTATCGCTTTGTTATCAATTAAGACGGTTAATAGAAAAGGAAGGATCTTATGGGGATGAATGAGTTGTTCCAATTTTTCAAGGATATGTCAGGTAAGTTCAATTCAAATATTTATGCAGGGATTCGCGGGCAGTCAAATCCCCAACACATTTCCTTCCTCAGGCAGCTCCAAAAAGAATTAAATAAAAAAAACAACCTCGATACTCCCCTTGAAACATTAAAGGTTGTTGTTTTTGATCTGGAAACAACGGGATTTTATCCTGAAAAAGGCGACCAAGCCATCTCGATCGGCGCGATCAAGATGTGTGGAGCAACTATCGAAGAAGGCGAAGAAGCCTCTTTTTACTCTTTGATAAAATCTGACAAACCAATCCCAAATGAAATATCAGCCCTAACAAATATTCACAATGACGAGCTGGCTGCAGCACCCATTGCATTAGAAGTCTTGTTAAAGTTTTATAAGTTTATTAACGGCAGCATCCTTGTTGCTCATCATTCAAGTCACGAGAAAGCTTTTATGCAAAAAATGACCTGGGATATCTTACGAACCAGATTCGAGCACCGTCTAATCGATACTGCTTTTTTAATACGTCTATTCAACTCAAATATGAAGTCATTTACCCTAGATGAAGTTTGTAAGGAGTGCGGGGTAGAAATCAAAGATCGTCATCACGCCCTTGGAGATGCAAAAATGACCGCACAAATCTGGAGCTATTATGTAAGAAGAGCACAGAAAATGGGAATCGTAACTTTACGTGAAGTATATGAGCAGATCACTAAAGGCTGAAATCCTTATTTTCCCTAAAAAATTATTTAACAAAAATAATAATAACCATTTTTATCCATATAAACTAATCTTTAGAATCCCGTTTTCTTATTAAATATAAGGTTTGTCCACTATATTTTCACAATACCCAAAATAAAATAAATAATTTTGAAAAATTTTTTATTTTAGAATTTTCCTTGTAATAGCAACATTGTAAACGCTATCAAATGATTGGACTGTTTTGAATTGTCAGATATTAATATTGACCACTTTATCGATTGGTTGTATGATTATCGTCAATAAAACTTTTATAGAAATTTTTATCCTTCCTTTGAAGACTATTTAGTAAAAGCCTTCAATTGACTTAGGAATATAGTCATGCAGCAACAGCGGGTTCTGGTTCGTTGTCTGCAACAACCTAAACCGTTTGAAATAGGAGGCAGCAGAAAAATGAGAAGCGATATGATTAAAAAGGGGTTCGATCGTGCCCCACATCGCAGTTTATTATATGCAACTGGGGTTAAAACCAGTGACTTAGAAAAGCCATTTATCGGTGTCTGTAATTCGTATATCGATATTATACCGGGACACAAACATCTTAATGTTTTCGGAGAAATTGTAAAACAAGCGATCCGTGACGCCGGTGGAGTTCCTTTTGAATTTAACACTATTGGTGTGGACGATGGTATCGCAATGGGCCATATCGGAATGCGCTATTCTCTGCCAAGTCGTGAAATTATTGCCGACAGTGCTGAAACGGTGATTAATGCCCACTGGTTGGATGGTGTCTTTTACATTCCTAACTGTGACAAAATCACTCCAGGAATGTTAATGGCGGCAGCAAGAACCAACGTGCCATCCGTTTTTGTTTCTGGTGGTCCAATGGAAGCAGGCGTGTCCTCAACTGGAAAAAATCTTTCCCTAACGTCTGTGTTTGAAGGAGTCGGAGCCTTTCATAACGGGACAATTAACGAAGAAGAACTGCTGGAGCTTGAAACATCGGCATGCCCCACTTGTGGATCATGTTCGGGTATGTTTACTGCCAACTCTATGAACTGTCTAATGGAAGTCTTAGGAATGGCTGTTCCTGGAAATGGAACCATAGTAGCCACCTCTGAAGAAAGACATGAACTTATTCGCCAGGCAGCAAAACATTTAATGGAATTAATCAAAAAGGGCATTCGCCCGCGTGATATATTAACAAAAGAAGCATTTGACAATGCATTTGCTCTTGATATGGCCATGGGCGGCTCGACGAATACAGTATTGCATACATTGGCCATTGCGCACGAAGCAGGCATTGATTATGATTTACATGAGATCAATAAAATTGCTGAAAAGGTTCCTTATCTAGCCAAAATTATGCCGTCATCCGATATTTCAATGCAGGATGTACACAATGCCGGCGGAGTAAGTGCTATTATCAATGAATTATGCCAAATTGATGGTTTAATGAATAAAAATTGCATTACAATAACTGGCAAGACTATTGCTGAAAATGTAAAAGATGCAAAAATTACAAATGAAAAAGTGATCCGACCAAGAGAAAATCCATACAGTCACGTTGGAGGATTATCTATTTTATATGGAAACATTGCCCCTGACGGTGGTGTAATCAAGGTTGGAGCTGTTGATCCATCTATTAAGAAATTTCTTGGTGAAGCAATTGTGTTTGAATCGCAGGATGATGCACAAGAAGCAATTAATAACGGAACCGTTCGATCAGGTCATGTAGTTGTAATCCGTTATGAAGGTCCTAAGGGCGGACCAGGAATGCCGGAAATGCTTGCACCAACCTCTGCCATTGCCGGACGAGGCTTGGTTAAAGAAGTTGCCTTAATTACTGACGGACGCTTTTCTGGAGCTAGCCGTGGTATATCTATTGGCCACATCTCGCCTGAAGCAGCAGAAGGCGGACCGATTGCCCTCATTCAAAATGGCGACAAAATTTTAATTGATTTACCAGCGCGTTCCATTGAGTTGCTTGTTGATGACAATATTCTAAATGAACGCCGGAAATCATGGGTGAAGCCTGAACCTAAAATTAAATCAGGTTACCTTGCTAAGTATGCAAAGCTCGTTACTTCTGCCAGTACCGGCGGGGTTATGAAAATTTAAGAAACAAAAGCGAAAGTGCCTGTTTAGCGACGTATGGATTGGAGCACACCGACTGAGATAAAGGAAACACGAAGAGCGTTAGCGATTCGATGTTGACTTATCGTAGGGAGATAGGCGAAGTACACTAGTCGCTGGGCACTGGAGCTGGACTTTGATTAACTTCTTTCAAAGTTACCAATAGGTTATTATTTAATTTCCTTAAAAATAAAAATATTTGTTTACAAACCCACAATTAATTGATAACATGGTAAAATAAATTTTCAAAACAATTAAATTATTAATAAATCGATGACGGGAATAAAGGAATAGGAACTTGTATTTACAGAGAGCCGGGGTTGCTGGAAGCCCGGTAGTACAACTTATTTCGACATCATCCCTGAGTGTTGGACTGAACGGACTTTCCTATTAGGTTCAATCAGGTGGCTACTAGGACACCTGTTACAAAAAGAAGCGGTTAGACTTTTGATCGCTTCATAAGGCAATATTCGTGAGGATATTGCAAAAATCGGGTGGTACCGTGAAAAGCAAGGCCTTTTCTCCCCGTTTATTCTGCAAAAAAGGCAGTTTATTCGGATGAGGATTGGTCTTTTTCTTTTGCAAGTTAGCAAAACTCTTTAAATTTTGTAATAAAAGAGCCTTAAAAATCTAACACTTTGGTAAAAGACACAACCGCCAGCTGAGTTTTTCAAATATTTAAATATATTTAAGGAGGGATCACTTCGTGAAAGTAGAAGCTAAACCGGATTACAAAACTAACGCAGCTCCAAAAACAGGTGCAGATCTTCTCATTGATTTATTGATAAATGAAGGTGTAGACACGTTATTTGGGTATCCAGGGGGTGCTGTTCTACCAATATATGATGCTATTTATAAAGCAAAGGCAAGAATTGAGCACGTTCTATTCCGTCACGAGCAAGGTTCCATACATGCGGCTGAAGGGTATGCTCGCATTTCTGGGAAACCCGGGGTCGTTATTGCAACCTCCGGGCCTGGCGCAACCAACCTAGTAACAGGTATAACAGATGCAATGATGGATTCTTTACCACTCGTCATTTTTACTGGTCAGGTTGCCCAAAATGTAATTGGATCAGATGCCTTCCAGGAGGCTGATATCATCGGTATTACGACGCCAATTACAAAGCACAACTATCAAGTTCAAGCAATTTCTGACTTACCTAGAATCGTAAAAGAAGCTTTTCATATTGCTTCTACCGGCCGGCCAGGACCTGTGTTAGTGGATATTCCAAAAAATATTTCAGCGGGCGCTTTACCTGGTGAACCAAATGATGGAAAATTCAGTCTTCCTGGTTACCAGCCGACGACAAAACCGAATCCAAATCAAATTAAGAAGCTGGCAGAAGCATTAGCAAATGCTAAAAAGCCTGTCATTCTTGCCGGTGCTGGGATCCTTCACGCAAAGGCTTCATCAGAACTAATGGAATTGGTGTCCGCACACAAGCTTCCAGTGGCAACAACGCTTTTAGGATTAGGAAGCTTCCCTGGCAATCACCCTCTTTCCTTAGGGATGGGCGGAATGCACGGGACCTATGCCTCAAATATGGCATTGTATGAATGCGATTTGCTCATAAACATTGGCGCCAGATTCGATGATCGGCTTACCGGAAGTCTCAATCATTTTGCACCAAACGCAAAGGTCGCCCACATTGATATCGATCCGGCGGAAATCGGCAAAAACGTTGCTACCCAAATTCCAATCGTAGCTGATGCCAAAGAAGCGTTAATTGAATTGAATAAATATGCCAATAAATCACCAGAACATCAGGACTGGTTAGCGGCCATTGACAAGAATAAGGAAGAATTCCCGCTTTGGTATAACGAGCAGCAAGAAGCTATTTGTCCACAATGGCTGATTAAAGCGATTCATAAGGTTACGAATGGTAATGCCGTTGTTACAACCGACGTGGGTCAGCACCAAATGTGGGCAGCACAATATTACTCTTTTACTGAACCAAACCGCTGGGTTACATCTGGAGGGCTCGGAACAATGGGATTTGGATTCCCGGCAGCAATTGGCGCACAATTTGCTGCACCAGACAATCAGGTAGTTGCCATTGTTGGTGATGGAGGTTTCCAAATGACCCTTCAAGAACTGTCGGTTGTTCAAGAAAGGCAATTGCCAATCAAAATTATTATCGTCAATAACGGTGCCCTTGGGATGGTTCGTCAGTGGCAGCAAGAATTCCATGGCGAACGCTATTCAGAATCCATTCTATGTTCTCATCCTGATTTTGTGAAACTGGCTGAAAGCTATTCGATTCGCGGATTCAAAATTGAAAATAAGGAAGAACTTATTACTACTCTTCCTGAAATCTTTGCTTATGATGGTCCAGTATTAGTAGATTGTCGTGTTCTTCCACTGGAAAATGTTTATCCAATGATTGCACCTGGGAAAGGGCTGCATGAAATGATTGGGGTGAAACCATGAAACGCATTATAACTCTTACCGTTGAAGATCGAAGTGGCGTTTTAAACCGGGTTACTGGTCTTTTACTTAGACGGCAATTTAACATCGAAAGTATCTCCGTTGGTCCAACAGAGGTTGGCGGTGTCTCAAAAATGACCTTGGTTGTCGAAGTGGAAGATGAACAAAAGCTTGAACAAGTGACAAAGCAATTAAATAAACAAATTGATGTTTTAAAGGTTTCAGATATTTCCGATAAAGCTATTGTCGTAAGAGAGCTTGCGCTTATTAAAGTAGCAAGTACTCCGCAAATTCACAGAGAAATTAACGCGATTATCGAACCATTCCGGGCTTCCATCATTGATGTTAGCAAAGACAGTCTGGCAATCGAGGTTACCGGAAAGCCAGACAAAATTGAAGCAGTTCTCGAATTGCTTCGCCCATATGGGATTAAAGAGATTTCAAGAACAGGCTTAACCGCGTTTTTACGTGGGCAGCAGCCACAAACTAGTGAGTCATCTTCATTTTCTATATCAAAATAATCGATCTCGAAAGGATGAATTAATCATGGCAAAAGTACTTTATAACAGCGACATTCAAGAAGAGGTTTTACAAGGAAAGAAAATCGCAATTATCGGATTTGGTTCACAAGGTCACGCACACGCACTTAATTTAAAGGAAAGCGGCTTTGATGTTGTTGTTGGTCTAAGAAAAGGAAGATCATATGACCGGGCTGTAGAGGCAGGCGTTGAAGTTGTCTCTGTAGCTGAAGCTGCTGCCGCTGCAGATGTTATCATGATCCTTGCTCCAGATGAAAAACAAACACAAATTTACAATGACAGCATTAAAGATAACCTAAAGCCAGGTAACGCCCTTGTTTTTGCTCATGGTTTTAATATTCACTTTAATCAAATCGTTCCACCAGCTGATGTTGACGTATTCCTTGTTGCACCAAAAGGCCCAGGACATCTTGTTCGTAGAACTTATACAGAAGGCGGCGGTGTTCCTTCCCTATTTGGTATCTATCAAGACTTTACCGGCCAAGCAAGAGAACTAGCCCTTGCCTATGCTAAAGGAATTGGCGCAGGCCGTGCTGGTATTCTTGAAACTACTTTCCAAGAAGAAACAGAAACAGACTTATTTGGAGAGCAAGCTGTTTTATGCGGCGGTTTAACCAGCCTAATCAAAGCAGGCTTTGAAACATTAGTTGAAGCAGGCTACCAACCTGAAATTGCCTATTTCGAATGTTTACATGAAATGAAATTAATCGTTGACCTTGTTTACGAAGGTGGATTTACAAACATGCGCTACTCTATTTCTGATACTGCTCAATGGGGCGATTTCGTATCAGGCCCACGGGTAATCACTTCAGAAACAAAAGCACGCATGAAAGATGTATTAACAGATATTCAAAACGGTAAATTTGCAAAAGAATGGTTGTTAGAAAACCAAACAAATCGTCCACAATTCAATGCTATTAACCGCAGCGAAAATAATCATCAAATTGAAAAAGTTGGCGCAGAACTTCGCGAATTAATGCCATTTATTAAAAAATCTGTTAAGGCTAAGGAGGAAGTGGCCAATAATGGTTCACGTTAACATCTTTGATACAACATTACGAGATGGTGAACAATCGCCTGGTGTAAATTTAAACCAGCTGGAAAAACTTGAAATTGCTAAGCAGCTTGAGCGCTTTGGGGTTGATATACTGGAGGCCGGTTTTCCGGCTTCCTCCCAGGGTGATTTTGAAGCAGTTCGAACGATTGCTCGTTCGATAAAAAATGTGTCTGTTGCAGGGATGGCTCGGGCGGTAAAGTCAGACATTGATATTTCTTGGGATGCTTTAAAAGAGGCACAAGAGCCCAGGCTTCACATTGTTCTTGCTACCTCCCCTATTCATATGCAATACAAGCTGAATAAAACGCCGGAGGAAGTTATCGAATTAGCAGTTAACATGGTTTCCTACGCTGCAAAGAAATTTCCGCATATACAGTGGACAGCAGAAGATGCTTCACGATCTGACCTTGATTTTCTTGTTAGAATTATTGAAAAAGTAATTGACGCCGGAGCAACTGTCATAATGGTTCCTGATACTGTCGGGTACTCAACACCAGAAGAATATGGCCATCTTTTCCGTTATGTTAAAGAAAATGTTCGGAATATTCATAAAGTGTCTTTATCAGCACATTGCCATAATGATTTAGGTTTGGCTGTAGCCAATACCCTTGCTGCAGTCCAAAATGGCGCTACGCAGGTTGAGGGTACGATTAATGGCATTGGCGAACGTGCCGGAAATATGTCACTTGAGGAGTTTGCCGTTGCAGCAAAAATCCGGAAGGATAAGTTTCCGTTTACTAATAATCTAGTATTGAGCGAAATTAAGCGGACAAGTGACCTTGTGAGCAAATTTACCGGTATGGCCATTGCACCAAACAAAGCTATTGTCGGCAGAAACGCTTTTTCACATGAATCCGGAATCCACCAGGATGGTATTTTAAAAAATGCGGCAACCTATGAAATTATCACTCCTGAGTTGGTTGGGATTAAAGGCAATCATTTATTTCTGGGAAAACATTCTGGTCGCCACGCGTTTAAAGACAAAATTGAACAAATGGGCTTTACTGTATCAGATGAACAGCTCCAAGAGGCCTTTACTTCATTTAAAAAGCTGACTGACCATAAAAAAGAAGTAACAGATGAGGATATCTTTACAATTTTAACCGATATTCAGACAGCTGTGCTGAATGTAAAAAAATATGAACTATTAGCGTTCCAGGTCCATTCTGGCTCTGGCAACTTGCCGACAGCAACTGTTGCCCTTACAAGCCCTGAGGGTGAGCGGATTGAAACCGCCGGCACCGGCCGCAAAGGAAGTGTCGAGGCACTGTTCAACACAATGGAAGCTTTGATAAAGGAAGAAATCCATATCACCAATTTTAATCTAAGATCGATTGGCCAGGGCCGTGATGCCTTAGTTGAGACACATATAGAGATGACTGTTAATGGAACAGCGGTAAAGGGACGGGCAACCTCTCAAGATCTGTTGGAGGCTTCAGTTAAAGCTTTCCTGAACGCAGTAAACCGTTTCTTATTTAACCAAACTCAGCTGCAAAAACAACAAACACTATTTTAACCAATTTTAAAAGGGGGTTCACTTGAATGGAAAAACATATCGTCTTACTTCCTGGTGATGGGATCGGTCAAGAAGTTATTAATTCAGCAAAGGAAGTACTTCAAGCGATTGCTGAAGAGTTCAATCATTCTTTCAGCTTTGAGCAACAGGAAATTGGTGGAACTGCTATTGATCTATATGGCACTCCCCTACCGGAATCAACAGTAGAAGCTGCCAAAAAAGCAGATGCTGTTTTACTAGGTGCGGTTGGAGGACCAAAATGGGATAATAACCCATCCCACTTACGCCCTGAACGGGGATTATTGGGTATTCGCAAGGCACTTGATTTATTTGCAAACTTGCGTCCAGTTACAGGTTTCAAACAATTACTTCACGCTTCACCACTTAAGGAGGAAATTGTTGCCGGAAGTGATCTGCTGATTGTCCGCGAATTGACTGGCGGCCTTTACTTTGGCCAGCCAAGTGAACGCCGTGACAACGGAAATGCTGTTGTGGATACTCTAGCTTATACACGTCCCGAGATTGAGAGAATCGTAGATAAAGCATTTAAAGCAGCTCAAGTACGCCGCGGTCACCTTACTTCTGTTGATAAAGCAAATGTTATTGAATCAAGTAAACTATGGCGTGAGATTGTTGAGGAAAAGAAAGCTCAATATCCGGATGTAACAGTTGAGCATGCACTTGTAGACTCCACTGCCATGAAACTTATCACCAATCCAACTCACTTTGATGTTATTGTCACTGAAAATCTGTTTGGCGATATTTTAAGTGATGAAGCTTCTGTATTAACGGGTTCTCTCGGCATGCTTCCTTCTGCCAGTCTTCGTGAAGATGATATGGGGCTATATGAACCAGTACATGGCTCTGCACCTGATATTGCCGGCAAAGGAATTGCCAATCCATGTGCAATGGTTTTATCTTCAGCACTTATGCTTAGATACTCCTTCCATTTAGAAGAGGAAGCTAAGTTAGTTGAAGATGCTGTTCAAGCCATTTTAGAATCAGGCGCCCACACTGGTGATCTTCAAATTGAAGGCGGCCGGGTTGTTGGAACCGCTGAAATGACAAAGCTGATCGTGGATTACATTAAATCACAGCACCCAGCAAAATGCATTCAGGATTGTTATAAGTGAAAACATTTGTATTTATGATGTGACGTTTGCCGCATCCTTCGGCAAACGTCCCTTTTTCAAACTGTACAAATAATTTGAGGGATATAAATCTATTAGGTGAGGTAGGTAATTATGACGACACCAAAAAATATTATTGAAAAGATATGGGAACAACATGTTGTCTCCCGTGAAGAAGGAAAACCGGATTTACTTTATATTGATTTACACCTTGTCCATGAGGTTACATCTCCGCAAGCATTTGAAGGATTACGGTTAAGCGGCCGGAAAGTACGCCAGCCAAACCGCACCTTCGCAACAATGGATCACAACGTACCAACTCGTGACCGCAGCGTGATTAAAGATGAAGTTTCCAAAAAGCAAATAGAAACACTGAAAACCAACTGTGAAGAATTTGGTGTTCCCCTTGCTGGTATCAATTCTCCGGATAATGGAATTGTCCATGTCATTGGTCCAGAACTTGGTCTTACCCAGCCTGGAAAAACAATCGTTTGCGGTGACAGCCACACCTCAACACATGGGGCATTTGGCGCATTAGCCTTCGGAATTGGGACAAGTGAAGTTGAACATGTTCTTGCTACGCAAACTCTATGGCAAGCACGTCCAAAGACCCTTAACTTAAAGATTAATGGAGAGCTTGGTACAGGCGTTACAGCCAAGGACTTGATTCTATATATCATTGGTAAATTTGGTGTTAAATTTGGAACAGGCTATGTTATGGAATACACCGGTGACGCCATTCGCTCTTTATCAATGGAAGAACGGATGACAGTATGTAATATGTCAATTGAGGCTGGAGCAAGGGCAGGCCTGATTACTCCAGATGAAAAAACATTTGAATTTTTAAAAGGAAGAAGACATGCACCACAAGGCGCATCATTTGATGAAGCAGTTGCGAAGTGGAAAGCCCTTGCCTCTGACGAAGGTGCAACCTATGATGCTGTTATTGAAATTGACGCTGCTGATATTGAGCCGCAAGTAACTTGGGGAACAAATCCAGGCATGTGTCTTCCAGTTTCTGCTTCTGTTCCGAATCCGAACGATGCAGAAACAGAGAGCGATAAAGATGAAATTAAACGTGCTCTTGAATACATGGGACTAGAAGCAGGCCAGGCGATCACTGACGTGAAAATCAGCCATGTGTTTATCGGTTCTTGTACAAACTCAAGATTGAGTGATTTGCGTAAAGCAGCTTCAGTTATCCAAGGACGTAAGGTGGATCCTTCCGTTACAGCTATTGTTGTCCCAGGTTCATTCCGCATCAAATTAGCTGCTGAAGAAGAAGGTTTAGATAAAATCTTTACAGAGGCTGGTTTTGAATGGCGTGAAGCCGGATGCAGTATGTGCTTAGCGATGAATGATGATATTTTATCACCAGGAGACCGCTGTGCCTCTACATCTAACCGTAACTTTGAAGGACGCCAAGGAAACGGATCTCGTACCCATCTTGTAAGTCCAGAAATGGCAGCATCTGCAGCAATTGCAGGTCATTTTGTTGATGTTCGTCAATTTGCTGCTGAAGTACTTAATTAGGAGGAATTTGAATAATGGAACCGTTACGCATTCATACAGGCCTTGTTTATCCTTTATACCGGGCTAATATCGATACAGACCAGCTTATCCCTAAACAGTTTTTAAAGCGTATTGAACGGAGTGGATTTGGACAATTCTTGTTCTATCACTGGCGTTTTGATGATGATGGAAATCCACGTAAGGATTTCACTTTAAATAATCCAAAATACCAAGGTACATCTATTTTAGTTGGTGGCGACAATTTTGGATGCGGATCCTCTCGGGAGCATGCGCCATGGGCTCTTCAGGATTATGGATTCAGGGTCATCATTGCCCCTAGCTTCGCTGATATCTTCAAAAATAACTGTGTTAAAAATGGTATTCTTGCTATTCCAGCAAGTGAAGAACAGGTTCAACAAATCGTTAAAAAAGCTGAATCTACTCAGTATACCTTAACAGTAAACCTTGAAGAGCAAGTTGTTACTGATAATGAAGGTCTCGAGCTTCATTTTGACATCCCGGCTTATCCAAAAGAAATGCTTCTTAATGGCTGGGACGAGATTGGTGTTACTTTAAACTACGAAGATAAAATTAAACAATACGAACTTGCACATAAATAAGCTGGTTTAATAGTTAGACCCCTGGATGAAATAATTCATTTCATTTAGGGGTTTTTTCATGGACTTTGGTAACTTTGTCCTTCATGCCTTATGACTTTTTTTGGATACGTTATAATCGTTTATCCGTATTTTTTAACACGATACCCGTATTGAGGTCTCTTTCAAAACAATTTTGGATGTCCTCTTGCGGGGGATATTATGTCTATTTTCCACTCCTTTAAAATCCTATTAAAAAATTTACAATAAAAGTCCCAGTCATCCTTGACTGGGATTTTTTACGATTTATTTTTTTGACACTAAAAGCTTTTTCTTCATGAAACCTGAAGTTTTGAAACCTGCTGATTTTTCCTTTAATGCCGAAATTGCAACTGAACTTCCAAGCCAGAGCACTAAACCTAGTAAAATACTTAAAGCCCAATTCTTTGTTATTTGTAATGTGGTTAAGACTGTAATGACACAAACAACTCCGCCCATCTGTCCAAAAACAGATCCTTTTGCCGTATTAGATGCTTTCTTTGAACCAGAAGCAAGGCCTACCATCAATACGGCTGTCAGCATAACCGCGGGAAATGCTGCGAAAATTCCGGCTAATAGTTTCCAAGGAGAAAATATTGTAATTAAATAGCTTATCATAACGGCAGTTCCACCCAATAAAAATCGAATTAGATAATCCATATGATATCCACCTCTTTTAGTTAATTTGATGTTAGTAATACGACTGCAAATGAAAGTACAAACCAGCAGATTATTGAGTTCACCAATCCGCGTTTCCAGCCTTTTTTCAGAAGATATCCAGCGAGGATTGCAACTAGTATATTGATAGCCATACCAAAAATGGCTCCTTTTGATAACGAAATAGAGTGAGAAATTAAATCATTTCCCGTAAAACTAAGCCGACTTGTTAATAATGCGGCAAGATATACTGCAGGAAATGCAGCGAATATTCCTCCTGCTTTTGCTCCTAATTTTCTTGAAATAATTGTTGAAACTACTACAGCTACTCCACCTAATAAAAATCGAATTAACAATCCTGCAGTGATCCCAGTCATCTTGTATGCGCCTCTTTTTTATATAGTGTAGGTTTTAAGTTCTCACTTTTATGTGAATTAATTCACATTTAATATTGCATTCTTATTTTAACCCAATTTCTTAAACTAGGATGTGAACTTTTTTAAACGGTTTTCGAAGCGTTTTCAAAAGTTCTGATACCGATAGAAAGATCACTCTATCCGATTGTTAACAATTTGTATTTCCGGAATTGTTTATATTATTATTATTTCCAACCTGATGTATCCTTTTATTTACATTCTAGGATGATATCAGAAAAGTCTCCTTAAATGTATGGGTTCTTTGAAACTTGCCTGTTGATTTACGTTCCAGGCGCGAGCGGTTCGCGGACGGTCCGGTAAACTGGATTTTCGTAGGATATACATGGAGTGTTTCGCGGATATTATACCCTAAAGTGTTTTAACCCGCCTTTTAATTCGATAGGATACCGAAACGAATAGCAGCGATGCAAAAATAAATAATATCGGTGGGTACAATAGTGGAAAGTTATTAAATGTCCAGTGCTTTCTATATTCACTAACATAGTATTTTATAAGGTGATTTTTTAAAACTTTATGAGGTGATTTATATGGTTAACAATAACCGCCCTTTTCAAGGATGTTGTCCACTGACTCCTATTCCAAAACCACCAAAGCAAAGATTCATCTGTCCTCCCGGACAACGAGGACCTCGAGGACCGCAAGGTATTTCAGGATCTCAGGGACCTCAAGGTATTCCAGGACCTCAAGGACCGCCATTCCAAGGATTAACCCCCGCAACAAATCTTATGTATTTTACGGAATCAGATGGCAAAAAACTGGTGTATACCAATAGCGATGGAAACCCACAATTCGGAACAACCCAAATCCTAGCACCTAACCAAGTGTCGTATACAAATTTGTTTATTAATGGCATAATTCAACCGCAAACCTCTTATGTGGTGCAAGCAGGGGAATTAACATTATTGTCACCCATAGCACCCGAAGCTGGTGCGCCGATAACACTTCAGTTTATCTTAATTAACCAATAAAAAACGAGTTTTCCTACAGGATAACTCGTTTTTTTCTCAACTAGTTTACAACAAATTCAAGTACAATTGGAGTAGCAGGATCAAGAGCAGCTCCACCTACAATCGTAACTGCAGTAGTGGAAAGACCTGTTACAGTATCACTTGTTTGGAGTAACGCATTAATATATAAATTTACAACTGGAGGTGAAGAAGGAAATGTTGTAACGCCACCAGTATCATCAGTGAAATCTGTATTAGCAAATGTCACATCTGCACCTGCAATTGTACCAGCTCCTATTGTGCTTACAAATCTTCTTCCCGCCATGAACGGTTTAACGATAGCCATGTATATTCACTCCTTTCTATTTTAAGTTTACGGAGTTTGTAGAAGGCCACGAAGTAAGTGTGCTTGTCCACTCCGTTGCTATATTTTATACAACCACTTCTACATTAGAAACGGCAAATGGCTTACCATATTACCATAATTTATAAATTTTAAGGAGATTACGGAACTTTGGATTAACTTCGGATAACACTAAATATGTGTAAAAGACAAATTAATATGTCTACAAACATTGAACGTAGTTCAAGTAGTGTTGGGAATAGGCGAAGGGTTGCAATTGCTCCTTTCCCTTTAACATCTTTAAACACCTGTCGAAGTTCAGGAAAAACAATATCTACCCAACAATTTATTTGATTGCCAGAACTAACAAGTCGTTTAACGGTCTTGTCATGGTATTTCTTTCTCGATCTCAGAACCATCATCTTTCTTCATTCTCAAGTTCATCCCTTTCAAATTGGAATCAAACCTGTTGAAGAATCTGGCCTGACAGGTATAATAGATAACCTACTGAATAAAAAAGACAGCTTAAAATTCCAAAAGTGAATTTTAAGCCGTCTTTTTTTATACTGCTATTTAGTTCATTTGAAAAATCGCAAGATTTTCAGTGTCCTCGGATTTTAGTTTCTTCTTTTTTCTCTCGCTAAAATTCAGGTAATTGGTCTAAATTGTTCTCTTTAATTCCATCCGGTTCACTTCTGATAATATCTCTTCCATATTTATGAAAAACATCAATATGAGCGATATTACCTGCCTTTGCTTCCCCCAGGGCAGTAATATAATCTAACTCCCTCCCTGAGTTTGTTCTAAAAGCAATAATATCGCCATCATTATTTTTCCTCACGGCAACAAACTCTTCTTTTCCACTTTCGTTTGAATTATTTGTTGCCTCCATTCTTGCTTGTTGTTCACTCTGCTGTTTGTATTCCTGATAAATTTTTTCAAAATCCTCTGCAGCCATAATCGGCACCTCCTTGAACACCATTTAGTCTCTTCTGAAAGAGGAAAATTTATGTATCGTTGGTGTTAGGAAGTGCCGTCCTTCGTAATATTGTCAACCAGCTTTTCTGCTGCTCTTCTGTATAAATTACTCATATGTACAAGGGAGGTAATCATTAAAACTTCATCAAGGTTCTCTGTATGCTGTTCTTCCTCAAGCTTGGATACTTCCTTTGCAACTTCTTTCGATCGCTCTTTGATGCCCTCTCTAAAATCCTCTACATTTTTCGTAATTAAATGAAGGTAGCTTTCATAGAAGTTATTTAACTGAAAATCATCTTTCATAATTTTTTGATTAATTCCGGCCAGCGTTGTCTTAATATCATTAATTGACAATGCCCCTTTTAATTGATAAATTAAGCTGATTAAAATGAGGTGTTCCCTTGAATACTTTTTATTTTTGATTGGAAAAAGCAGCTTTCCTTTTGCATAATTATTAATCATCGTTTTAGTCAGGACTTTATCCTGCTCATTACGTTTTCCTTCTTCAAACTTATTTTCAAACAATTGGATAACCTGATCCATATACAAATCGATTTTTGGTATTTCTGCTAACGTAAGCATTCTCTCAAGCCCTAATGTTTCTATGAGTTGATCCAAATTTTCCATAAAAGACCTCTGTCTTAATAGTATTTAACAACTATATTATAACGAAAAAAAAAGATTCAGTAAACATTGACTACATCATGGTTTATAAGTATCATTGTACATAGTATTATAAACTACATGTTGTGATAGGAGGAATTATTTTGACTAACTATATTCGGGAACCAATCAATGGGCTGACACACCTTGCTGGTGCGATTTTATCTCTTTTCGGTTTGCTTGCCATGGTGATAAAAGCGGTAAACGCAACTAATTCAGTAGTAGCGATCACAGCCGTGGTTATTTTTGGTGTTAGCATGATCCTTCTTTATTCAGCGTCTGCAACCTACCATATGGTGATTGCGAAAGACAATATCATTGCTTTTTTACGTAGGCTCGATCATTCGATGATCTTCATTTTAATTGCCGGCACCTATACACCATTTTGCTTAATAAGTTTACATGGAAAAACCGGTACTATCCTGTTTGCAATCGTTACAACTGTTGCTGTATTAGGGGTACTCTTTAAAATGATTTGGTTTCAGTGTCCTAGATGGTTGTCGACCGCAATCTATATCGCAATGGGCTGGATGATTGTTATTGTTGCCGGTCCACTCTACGGTTCAATAAGTGCAATGGGGCTGTACTTGCTTGCTCTTGGGGGGATTTTCTACACAATTGGCGGGGTTATATACGGTCTTAAACCTAAGTTTTTAGAGTTCAAATATATGGGCTACCATGAAATTTTTCACGTCTTTATCTTATTTGGCAGCTTAGCCCACTTTCTATCAATTTTCCTATATGTCATTTAAAAAGGTGCGAAACCGCACCCTTTCTTATTTTTCAGCTAATTTTCTTTTTATTTCCTCATACAATACCACGGCCTGATTATGAATTGGGTCCTTTGCTCCATATAAAAGAGTGACTCTGCCCTCTTGAGCCAAGGCAGATAACTGCGCCACCATTTCTGCCTTTCTCTCATCAATCCGCAGTTCCTCCAGATACTTTTCCCGAAACTCCTCGAACAGTTCAGGTTTATGGCAAAACCATTTGCGTAGTTCGCTGCTTGGGGCAATGTCTTTAAACCAGTCCGTTAAACCTGCTTTCTCTTTGGAAATGCCACGCGGCCAAATTCGATCAACTAAAATGCGGGTACCATCAGCCTCGTCACACGGTTCATAGATTCTTTTTATGAAAATATTAGTCATGCTTCCGCCCCTTTTTAGTCTTCATCCTTTACATCCAAATCCTCCGGGATCGGTTCATTCATAATTTCCTCAATTAATTCCTTATACTTTTCCAACTGTTTAAAATGTGTTTTAAATTGCTCCTTGTAAATTAAATACTGCTCTCCGTCGTGGATGGCGCGGATTTTCTTTTGTAAGATTAAGCTTTCAATTGTTGCTTCTGGTAATGATAAATATTCTGCAGCTTCTTTTACTGTAAGATACATCCTTTTTCTCCATTCTTTTTTTACGCTGTTGTGCTTCGTCCCGCTTTCACATTATTCCTGGGCGGTGAGTAAGAAAATTTTGATAAGCAAAGCCCTTTACTGCTTCTTCACTATAATACTTCAATAATTCATTAATGAGATTTTGAACTTTCGATGCATCCTCTAAGCCTGGAATAAGTTCTGAAATTCCATCAAAATCTGAGCCTAAGCCAATTTGCTTGAGTCCCCCCAATGAGCAAAAGTGATCTATATGCTCAACAAGGTCAGTAATAGTCGCTTTTCCATCCTCTTTAACAAACGGAGGATTGTAAACTACGTGAATCATTCCCCCCTTGTTAAACAATGCTGTTGCCTGCTCATCTGTTAAATTTCGTGGATGATTGCAAAGTGTTTTCGAATTCGAATGGCTGGCGATTGGATAATCAGCCAACTCCATGACATCCCAAAACGCTTTTTCACTTAAATGGGAAACATCAGTTAACATTTGATGTTGATTATTAAAATCAACAACTTCCTTTCCAAACAAGGTTAACCCGCCGCCGCGCGGTTCGCCTGCACCATCAGCAGCCAAATTCGCATTATTCCAGGTGAGACCTACAGAACGGACACCCAGCTGATAAAGAATGTGGAGCTTTGTCAGATCATTGCCAATCGCGTCTACTCCTTCAAGTGAAAGCATCGCGCCAATTTCCCCATCCTTTAAATGATCGAAATCGGTCCATTCCTTTACCTGCTTCATCTCAGGATTCTTTCCCAGCACTTCCTTGTAAAAATAATCAACCTGCTCAAGTGCAGCCTGAAACTTTTGATCAGAGATAATATCAGGTTCGATAAAAATGGCAAAGCACTGTACCATTACTTGACCTTGCTTCAAGCGTAATTTATTAGTATGCAATTCTGGTGAATCAGCAAAACGCAACTTTCCTTTTCCTTCCCGCAGCTTCATTAAAGCATCACAATGAAGGTCTATAATATTCATTATTTTTATCTCCCCCAAAGAACAGTATTAAGGTCATTTTAACATATTTAAGAAAGGGGTTTGAGTATGCTTGGAATATGAAGTAGAGAAAGAACTTGTATTGAAGTTCTTCTTTTAATGTTTTTATTTAAACATTAAATTAAAACAAATAATGGGAGACAATTTTTAGAAATGATTTTTCAAGATTGATTAAAGCTGTCTCATCTATATCGAACTTTGGATGGTGATGGGAATAGTGGGTAGCCTCATCTTCATTTTGGGAGCCTACTCTAAAATATGTCCCCGGCCTCTCCAACAGGTAATATGAAAAATCCTCCGCTCCCATTGTTGGTTCCATTTCCACGATATTCTCTTCGGAAAATTCCTCAGCAAGCAATGCTCGAACTGTTTCTGCATCTTCTGGATGATTATACAAAGAAGGATAACCATTTAAATAATCGATTGAATACGTAGCACCAAATGCTGATGTAATACCTGCTACAATGCTGTTTATTTGGCCTTCTACCTGTTTACGAATGCCCCTGTCAAATGTACGCACAGTACCTTCCAAGGTAGCTTTATCAGCAATGACATTAAAGGCACTACCTGCTTGAAACACGCCAATTGTTACGACAGCTGATTGCAAAGGATTCACACTGCGACTAACAATCTTTTGCAGGGAACTGACGATATCACTGGCAATGACAATAGAATCAATAGCTTCGTGGGGCCTTGCTCCATGACCACCTTTACCATTAATATGAATCGTAAATTTATCTACTGCAGCCATTTGATATCCTGTACCGACTGCGATTTTTCCTAGAGGTATTTGTGAGCCTAAATGGGCGCCGAAAACATAGTCCACCCCATCTAAAGCGCCATCCTCAATCATAAATTTTGCTCCACCAGGCGGCATTTCTTCTGCCGGCTGAAAAATAAAGATTATTTTCCCTTTCAGCTGTTCGCGAAATTGACTCAGTACTTTTGCTGTGCCCAACAAGGCTGCGGTATGCCCATCATGACCGCACGCATGCATGACCCCTGGATTTTGCGATTTATAAGCTACCTCTTTTTCATCATTGATCGGCAATGCATCGAAGTCTGCTCTAAGAGCGATTGTCTTTCCGGGATGATTCCCCTCTAGAATTCCGATCAAACCATGTCCACCGAGATTGGTTTTTACTGAGATTCCAAAGCCAAGTAACTTTTCTTTAATATACTGAGCTGTCTTCGTTTCTTTAAAGGACAATTCCGGATGCTGGTGCATAAATCTCCTCCAGCTAACCACTTCAGTAAAACATTCCATTACCTTTTCATTAAGGCTATTTAACACATCTTTATCCACTGCAGGCTTTTCCCCCTCTTTAAAAAGTGAATTTTCAGTTTTTATTTTAATGATATCAGCTTTTTCTCAGGAAAGCCCGTTAAGGTGTGAAAAAACCACCGGAAAACCGGTGGTTTCTTATTAGATTTCTTAATTGAAGATTACCTGCCGATCACTTTATTCAGAAATTGGGCCATCCGAGGATTTTGAGTATTTCCAAATACTTCTTCTGGCGTTCCTTTTTCCATAATAATCCCTTGATCCATAAAAATAACCTGATCCGCAACATTTCTTGCAAACGACATTTCATGCGTGACGACCACCATCGTCATGCCTTCTTCAGCAAGGTCCTTCATTACCTTTAAAACCTCGCCAACCAGTTCAGGATCAAGAGCAGAGGTGGGTTCATCGAATAATAATACAGCCGGATCTATTGCCATTGCACGAGCAATCCCGACTCGTTGCTGCTGACCGCCTGACAACTGATGCGGATACATATCGGCTCTTTCCTTCAATCCTACTTTCTCCAGCAGACTTAGAGCTTTATTCCGTGCCGCAGCTTTATCCCGCTTTAAAACAACAATCTGTCCTTCCATCACGTTCTCAAGCGCCGTTAGATGAGGAAATAAATTATAATTTTGAAAAACCATGCCTGTTTGCTGACGAAACGATGTTATAACAGAAGCGGATAATTTGGTCTTTCCGGAAAAATCAACAGACTTTTCGCCTAAAGTTATTTTCCCTTGGTCAGGTGTTTCTAATAAGTTTAAGCAGCGCAGGAAAGTGGTTTTACCCGAACCGGAAGGCCCAATGATAACGACTGTTTTTCCCTTATCAATCGAAAAGCTTATCCCTTTAAGGACCTCTAATTCCCCAAATCGCTTATGCACGTTTTCAACCGAGATCATATTCTTCCCTCCAATTATCATTATGCAACTCCTCTTTCATATCGCTGTTCAAGCCTTGCTTGGAAAAAGGATAGGAAGGTGCTGAAAATTAAATAAATGAAGGCAACTTCAATGTATAACCACAGTGGTTCATATGTAACAGATGCGATTTGTTGACCCTTTTGAAACATTTCCGTAACAGTTATCGTTGCAGCTAAAGAAGTATCTTTTACAAGGCTGATAAACGAATTCCCCAATGGCGGAAGGGATACCCTTACAGCCTGTGGCAAAATAATACGCCTCATCGCCTGCGACTTTGTCATCCCAATCGAGAAAGCTGCCTCCCATTGTCCTTTGGGTATCGACTGGATCGCCGCACGAATAATTTCCGAGCTGTATGCACCTACATTCAGGGTAAATCCAATAACTGCTGCTGGAAATGGATTTAAGGTGATTCCCATACTTGGAAACCCGTAAAAAAGGATAAAGAGCTGGACCAATAAGGGCGTACCGCGAAAAATCCACACATAAAACTTCGCAATCGCATTTAATGCCTTTATATTTGATAATCGCCCTAGTGCAGTAAAAAAGGCTAATAATGTCCCCAACACAAAGGAAATCAATGTTAACGGGATTGTAAAATACAATCCCGCCTGTAAAATAGGAAAAAAGGAATCGCTAAGGATTCCTAATATTCTCTGTAAACGATCATCTGCAACCATTTCGGATCAATCCTTTACTTAGAAACGTCTTCTCCAAAATATTTCTTGGAAATCTTTAAATAAGTGCCATCTTTCTTCATGTCAGCTAAAGTTTTGTTGACGGCCTTAACTAATTCTGGATTATTTTTGCGGAATAAGAAACCATTTTTTGTTGCGTTTGGCTCTGTATAAACCACCTTAATTGGCAGTTCAGGACGTTGTTTTTTAAGATCTAAATAGGAAAGACTGTCATTTAGGGTTGCATCAATTCGATTCGATGTTAATAAATCAATTGCTTGGTTGAATCCCTCAACAACTGTGTTTGTTGCACCGTGATCTTCCGCAGTTTTACGGTAATTGCTATCTAATGATTGACCAACTTTTTTACCATTCAAATCATCAAGAGATTTAATTGTCGTATTATCCGCTCTTACAATTAATACTGCCTTTGAAGCAATATATGGATCTGACATATCATACTTTTGCAGACGGTCAGGTCGAATCGCAACTTCATTGGCAACCATATCATAGCGTTTTGCATCTAAACCAGCAATCATACCATCCCATTTTGTTTCAATAAATTTCGGCTTTATGTTAAGACGCTTGAATACTTCCTGAGCAACCTCGATATCAAAACCAGTTAACTTGCCACTTTTATCATGGAAGGTAAATGGAGCGTAAGTACCTTCAGTTCCAATCGTGACTTCACCTTTAGATTTAATTTGATCATAAAGAGTTTTGTTAGCCGTTGCCTTTTGGTCATTCTTTTTCGTCGTGCCACTGCAAGCAGCTAAGGCCAGTACTAAAAATAAACCAAGGAAAAGTAATAATGATTTTTTCATGTTCTAATCCCCCGTATCCTTATAGGCTTTAATTTATTAAACAACTTTCTTAGAGTAATCCAGAAATATTATTATGTCAATAAAATGTTCTTGCGTTATGGATATTCTTTGTAAATACTATTAAATTCACACTTTATAGTATTTTTATTGCAAAAAAAATGGGGAAATCCCCATTTTAAAATTATATTATTATTCAATTCCAGGAAACCAGCCTGGACGATGGACAATTGCCTGCCAAAGAGGATCAGGGACGACTAAACGCTCTTGCGCATTTTTGTCAATTTTCGTCACGATTTCAGCTTCACGGCCATTTTCAATTTTCTCTACCCAATCAGGATCGATAATTAACTCCCGTCCTAATGCCAGCAGGGGAACGCCGGTTTCTAATGCTTTCAGTGCATCTTCGGCTTGATAAATAGAACCCACGCCAATCACTGGAATTCGGTCCCCAACTCGTTCTTGAATGATTTCAAGTCTTGAGCGGGTATCTTCTACACCCCTTCTTGGTCCAGCCTTAAAATCGAGTTGCGAGACATGAAGATAGTCCAATTTTTTGTCTGTTAATGCATCAACCAATCTTAATGTATTATCCATTGTAATACCTGGTGTTTCCGGTTCCTCCGGTGAAAAGCGGTAACCTACAATGAAAGGGTGTTTAGCATGGTCGTTAACAACCTTTTGTACCTCTTCCACAACTGCAAGGGGAAAAGAAAGACGTTTTTCAAGTGTCCCTCCCCATTTATCTTCCCGGCGATTAGAATGAGGAGAAAAGAACTGCTGGATCAGGTATCCGTTTGCGCCATGAATTTCAATACCGTCGTAACCGGCCTCAATCGCACGCCTTGCTGTCTGACCAAAAGCGCGAATAATCGATTCAATTTCATCCGTATGCAATTCCCTTGGTGTCACAGAACCTGCTCGCTCAGAAGGAACAGCACTAGCACTTACAACTTCTCCATTTGGTACTGCATTAGGAGGGCACTCTCTTCCACCGTGAAAAATTTGTAAAATTGCCTTGGCGCCTTGCGCTTTAATTGCGGTTGCTAATTTTTGCAGGCTGGGAACCATCTCATCCCGGTCACCGGCAAATTCGCCCGGAAACCCTTTTCCATTAGGTGTTACGTATGTACACGCAGTAATAACCATGCTGACTCCTTTTGAGCGGCGGGTATAGTAATTTACTTCGGCATCCGATACAGTGCCATCGGGATTAGAAGAAAAGTTAGTCATCGGTGCCATGATGATACGATTTTTCAAGCTTACGCCATTGGAAAATTGATAGGACTCAAACAAGCTTTTAAATTTAGAATTCATATAGATTTTCCTCCAGATTGTTTTACTCTAAAAAAATCGTATCATTTCAATCATTATTTTAGCAAAATGTTTGTTTAACGATTTTACTATTTTTCACTACATTTTAATTATCATTCCTGAAAGAGATGTGTAATAAGAGTTATTTATTGGTAATCCTATCAATAATAATAACTTCTTAGATTTAAGGATGAGTGATGATACTATGGTTGATGAACTTATTAAAAAGATGACTCAAATACATAAGACAATCGGAAAAATGAATGAGACCTATATAGAAATTTGGAAAGAAGATATGTTTCTCACATGGCGTTGGTGGTTAACTACAGCGATCTTAATTTTGCCTTGGATTTTTTGGCTTATCGTAAGAAAGAAGCAAAGTACCAATCGGTTGTTGTTGTCGGGATTATTTGTTTATTTAATTACCTCGGGGCTTGATTCTGCCGGTGTAGCATTTGGACTATGGTTTTATTTATATACACCTTTTCCTTATATACACTCATTTTTCATGCCTTGGGACTTTGGGGCTTTTCCTGTTATGGTCATGTTGTTAATCCAATACAAGCCAAATATAAGTCCTTATCTAAAAGCAATATTCTTTGCTGTTTTTTCTGCAATCTTATTTGAACCTTTATTTGAATGGATGAAACTTTATGCACTGTTAAAATGGAAGCATTATTATGGAGTACCCATTTATTTTTTCATTTACATTATTGCTCACAAAGTGAGTAAGAGACAGCATTTTGAACCGATCGAATAAAAGAAAATCAGGTTTATCACTTACTTGTTTTTAAACGAGATTTAAATAACTGGAATACGTATAGAACGAGTGCATAACTAAAAGTGATGTAAAAAATATTTTTCGGCTTAAATCCGACTAATTTAAAAATTTTTAATTTTCGAAACAATGTAACCGCAGGAAATGAAAGCAAAGCATCCATTACCAGGTTAGTCAAAAAATATTTTATAAACTTTCCAAAGGTTAAATGAAAAATCCAAATAGTTCCACAAAAGTATGGGCCTAGTATAAAAGACAAGTCATTAAAAATTTTATTTGGTAATCTACCTTCAACTTTCCACCATTTAAAAGAAATGTTAAATAAACTAAGCACTATTACCAGTATTGATGAAAAGGTTGCTACAGGGAAATATTTTTTTATTGCTTCTTTAGGAATAAAAAACATTGTCAAGAATGATGAAACTAACAGTCCCAACCTAATTAGTGTTGGCAAATGATTTACTCTTCGCATTTATTGTGAGACCCCCTTTATATAATACCGCCTAAATTAGTATTTCTTTTGCATGGCAAATGATACGGTACTTTCCAACTTGATGAGTGCCAGTATACCCGTTATTAAAAAGCTGGAAGGCTTTCTGATAAGAGAATAGATTTTCAGTATCCAATAATAAATAATTTAAATAAGGCAGGGGAATGGCAAATTTCAAAATGATTGTTAAAGAAAAAATCTACTAAATAGGAGCGAGGAATCATAGTAGTAAGTAAACCTTTTTCTGATGGGGTGATTTTTTGGATCAGTGGGAATATATAAAAAAGGCAGTTGAAGTTGCTGTTGAGAATGTAGAAAAGAACAATGGTGGTCCTTTTGGGGCTGTTGTTGTGAAGGCTGGAAAAATTATTGGAGTGGGCAGAAACCTGGTGACTGCCACAAATGACCCTACTGCCCATGCCGAAATCCAAGCAATAAGGGCAGCATGTAATTACCTTAAGGAGTTTCAGCTAAAAGATTGTGACATCTACACAAGTTGTGAACCCTGCCCTATGTGTATTGGAGCAATTTATTGGGCTAGACCAAGGTCAGTTTATTATGCTTGTACAAAAGAAGATGCTGCCAGAATAGGGTTTGACGATCATTTTATCTATGAACAAATCAAGCTTCCGATCGAAAAACGCTCAATTAGGATGCAACAGCTGATTCCACAGGAGTTTTATTCTCCATTCAAAGCCTGGGAGGCTTCAAGTACAAAGGTTTCATACTAAATAGAAGGAGCAGAGGATATTGGACAAAAAGGACTTAATGCGGAGAATTGATGTTGCAGCAGGGAGATCCCCTGCTGATCTTGTTATTAAAAATGGACAAATTCTTGATGTGTTTAATGGTGAAATCATAGACGGAGACATTGCTATTATGGACGGATCCATTGCTGGAATCGGTGAATACAGCGGAGAAACCATTATTGACGCAAAAGGACAATATATAACTCCCGCTTTTATTGATGGACATGTGCATATTGAATCATCAATGGTCGTTCCTTATGAATTTGCTCAAGTCCTCCTTTTACATGGAGTTACTACTGTTGTTACTGACCCACATGAAATTGCCAATGTTTCAGGTGTTGAGGGTATTCAATATATGTTAGACTCCTCTGAAAATCTCCCATTCGATATTTACACCATGCTGCCATCATGTGTTCCTGCAACTGAGTTTGAACATTCAGGTGCAATTCTCAATATTGAGGATTTAAAGCCCTTTTATCTCCATCCAAAGGTTCTAGGACTAGCTGAAGTCATGAATTTCCCGGCAGTTCATAATGGTGAAGGTTCCATGATAGATAAAATTTTCGAAACCCAAAGGGCTGGAAAAAAAATAGACGGGCATGCAGCGGGATTATCAGCCACAGACTTAAATATTTATATGGCAGCAGGAATACGAACTGATCATGAAAGTACAACATCTGAAGAGGCAAAGGAACGGTTAAGAAAAGGAATGTATTTAATGATCAGAGAGGGTACGGTAGCGAAAGATTTACGGAAATTACTGCCAGTTGTAAATGAGCGTAATTCCCGCCGTTGTTTGTTTGTTACAGATGATAAGCTTTTAGATGATTTACTTTCAGAGGGAAGTATAGATCACAATGTGAAATTGGCTATTTCCGAAGGCTTAGATCCGATCATTGCCTACCAAATGGCAACCATTAATCCTGCAGAATGTTTTAGTATTCCTGATAAAGGAGCAATTGCCCCTGGCTACAAAGCCGATTTCCTTATTCTCCATGATCTTGACACTGTTGCAATCTCCCATGTTTATAAAGATGGAAAACTTGTTATGGAAAATAACCGTTTGGTTGATTATCCTGAGCCAAGTCCCGCGGTCAAGAAAGAAAAACTAACAAATACTGTTCACTTTGATAAGCTGACCGAAACTGATTTCAATATTTATTTAATGCATCCAAAGGCAAACATAATTGAAATTATTCCAAATAGCTTAGTAACTCGTCATATTGTTGAGGAAGTAACAGTTAATGAAGATGGCCTTTTTCAACCCTCGATTCAAAAAGACCAATTAAAGCTTGCTGTCATTGAACGTCATCATATGACCAGGCAAATTGGCTTAGGTATTGTTAAAGGTTTAGGATTGAAATCAGGCGCAATCGCCACCACCGTAGCCCATGACTCCCATAATCTAATCCTTGCGGGCACGAACGATTCTGATCTTCTATTTGCTGCTGAGAAAATGAAAAAGATGCAAGGTGGATTAATTGTCGTCGAAAATGGAAGAAGTTTAGCTTCGCTTGAATTACCAATTGCCGGATTACTGTCAGATCAGCCTTATCAGCAGGTTAATTCAAACCTTAGCTTTATCAACAATGCGCTCAAGGATCTAGGGGCAAGCGGTTTTTTTAATCCTTTTTTAACGTTATCGTTCTTGGCCCTCCCTGTTATACCTGAACTAAAGTTAACAGACATAGGGTTATTTCATGTACCAAGCTTTAAACATATTGATATTGAAAATTAGTTTTTGCAAATTACTAATTGGTGCTTGTAGTTGGGTGATCGCCGTGCCATGCTATCATTTACTACATATGTTATAGGGAATTAGCCCGTACTTGAAAAGGAGAGATGCCCAATGAATCCATATCATTATCCTGTACTCCAGCAAATTTATAATGACCACTATTTTGATCCATACAGAGAACCACCCCAAGCACAAGGAATTGAAAAAAGGGTAAGTGCACTAGAGCGGCAAAATATCCAGCAAATAAAGGAACTAAGTCGGCTAAGCGATGAACTAGTCCGTCAAAATAAAGAAATCCACCGGTTAAATGGAGAAGTACATCGACTTACTCATGAACTGACAAGGCTGAATGATATCAATGTAAGACAATCGCGCCAATTGAATCGATTAAACACGAGGCTCCGGGTTGTGGAGAACAGACTTACAATCCCGTTTAACCCTTCTGAAGGAGGATTTTAATTCTACTAACGAGGAGTGTAAATATGTACGGACACCCTAGCTACTATCCTTCATCCCCTTTTTTCACTATTTTACCACCCACTCCAGCCAATTTCCGTTTTGCTTATCCAACCGTTGACACAAAGGTGTTCATCCATTCTGTTAAGGCCTTTTCACCTTTAATGGAACAGGGAAGAGTATTGCTAAATCGGCTAAGCAATCCTTCCTTTGCTTATAGGATCATGGAGGCTGCTCAGCATGGTAAAAATACACAGGTCGAGGCTTTAGTAAAGTCAATTGGTCTGACTGTTCCCATTACTACGCATTTTTCGCCAACAGGGATTATTTTTACCCTTCATTCACGAGAAAACCATCATGCCCCAGAAAACTGCTGCTCTTTGTCATTTGCAATAAAGTGGGGACGTTAAACCTCCCCAGCCTGCCCAAAATTCAATGGCAGGCTTTTTTAAATAGAAATTTTTGGGATATTAACTATTTTCAAGAGGTATGAACCATTTCCAAGAGGTTATGCACCATTTTCAAGCATTTATGTTCCATTTTGGGAGAGTTATGCACCATTTTTAATGAGTTATGAGCTTTTTAACATATTTTGTAAATTAAAAACCTCACGCTGGTTAACTTTACCTTTGTTAACCGAAAAATATTAAATATCTTTTCAATAGTTTAATCAAACGTTTGATTAAACTATATCGTGCTGGCCAAGCCTGACGACTTCACCTCTATCTTTAGAATTTGTTATGATAAAACAAAGTGGAAAAGGAGATGATTTTATGTGCAAGAAAAATCAGTTAGGAAAGACAGATTTATATGTCAGCCCAATTGGACTTGGAACAAATGCCGTTGGCGGGCACAATCTTTTCCCCAATTTAAATGATGAAACTGGAAGAGAAATCGTTCGTACGGCATTAACAAATGGCATTAACTTTTTAGACACCGCATACATATACGGTCCTGAACGTTCAGAACAGTTAATTGGCGAAGTAGTAAAAGAAAAAGGGAATCGCCATGACATCGTCATTGCTACAAAAGGAGCACATAAATTTGTTGATGGCCAAATGGCCTTTGACAATTCCCCTGCTTTCTTAAAGGCAGCTGTTGAGAGCAGTTTAAAGCGGCTTCAAACTGATTATATTGATTTATTCTATATTCATTTTCCTGATCATGATACGCCAAAGGATGAGGCTGTCGGAGCACTAAAAGAATTAAAGGATGCAGGAAAGATTAGAGCCATTGGAGTTTCTAATTTTTCGATTGAACAATTGAAGGAAGCAAATAAAGACGGCTATGTCGATGTCGTACAATCAGAATACAACCTATTCAAACGCGGTGCTGAAAAAGACTTATTACCATATACGGCAGAGAATAAGATTTCCTTTATCCCTTATTTCCCGCTTGCTTCGGGATTATTAGGTGGGAAATACCATAAGGATTCCAAATTTATTGATGGCAGGGCGAAAAATCCTCTCTTCCAGGGTGAGACATTTGCACAGAACCTTGAAAAAGTTGAACGGGTCCGCGAAATTGCTTTAGCAAAAAATGCAGAGACAGCCCATGTAGTCTTAGCATGGTACTTAACCCGCGACTCCATTGATGTTTTAATCCCTGGAGCAAAACGGCCTGAACAAGTAAGCGAAAATCTAAAGACCTTAAAAGTAAGCTTATCAAAAGAAGAAATCGAAAAAATCGACCGGATTTTTCAAGCATAAGTAATTGAGGGTATCCAATAACATTTGGATACCCTCAATTAAGCTTTCAATCTTTTTCTTTATTTAATCTGCTCTTTTACAAAATCTGGTACATGCTTATCATCAAAATAAAACACTTCATAGTTTCTTCCCTGTTTGTAACGAAATACAACCGCATAATTACCGGTATTTAATACCCCAGCATGATCAATAGTACTTTTCATTTGTTGTTTATCCGTTACTTTTATAATACCCGCTTGTTTTTCCATTTCCTGCACGACCAAATCCGGATTCTTCAAACCTGCAAAGTTATTTTTTCCTACCAGTACATAATCAAAATCGTTTTCCGTAACCATTGTCTTTTCGTACAAGCCCTTGTCCGCCAACCACTTGGTTAATTTCAAATAGGATGGCTTTATTCCCATATTCACAACCCGGCCTTTTCCCATATTAATTTCAACGGTGGCACCTCTATCTCTGAAATAAACGCTGTCCTCGTAGTTTTCAGCCAATACCTCTGCTTTTAAAAGGGAAATCATTTCACTCACATCTTTTGGATCGGAAATGGTAACTGATTTATTCACAGGTCCATTTGCCGTTATCAAGATGGACTTGATTTTGTTTTCTTTTACTTTAAAAATTTCCTTGGAATTTCGTTTATATTCTTCAGATTCATAGATTGGCTTGTAAAAATCATTATAAAGAAGTTTATTTATCCTGTATTCACGAATGACTTTGCTTCCATCTATCATCTCATAGATAAGAAAGGCGTTTTCGTGGGGGTCATATGGGCCATACAGATCATACTGGTATACATTTTCCTGCTGATTAACTTCCTTATCATTGAGGATCTGCTGATGCAGTTTCCTGACTGCCTTGATATTGCCTTTTTCGTACAAAGGCTTTGGCAAGAAGGCTAATTCGTAGCTTTCATTTTGATCAAGAAAAATATTCGGATTGTCAGTAAGCATGGCACTTTTGATCTGATTCTGTTCTGGAATGCTATTTTCATAGATTCCAAGTGATTTAACCACAGTTACCACAACAATGATTACAACTGTATAGACAGCAAGACCTTTAACAGATTTGAAAACCCGCCAAGTTTTTTGGAGCACCATATTAGCAACGAAATAGCCAATTACCGCTCCCACCGCATATCCAAAGTTAGTCCAGCCAAGGCTGTTTGCCTGAACTTCACTAAAATACATACCACCTGCGAGCATGGTACAAAAGGTCACTCCGTATTTGAATACCACCCGTAATTTTGCAAACGCAATTGCCTCTGAAGCGGCTTCTAGTTTTCTTTTTTTGTAAAAAAACAGCCCTAGCCAATAAAGGATGACCGTGAAAACTAAGTAAATAACAGCTACATTGAGTTGAAAAGGTTTGCCGTCAAGGGCAGCTGCATAGGTAATCGGCGACATTTTTTCAAGGTCTTTATTGAGAAAATAATCACTAGGAAATCCATAGAGCATTGCCTTTAAGTTATAAAATAATAACAGCATGATCCCGACTGGGAAAAAGAGAAAAACATAGGATAAAACCGCATGTACTGCCGATATTCCCGTCATCATCGCAACAAAAATACTACCTGTATACAAAATGAGATTCACAACGATGGTAATGACTGTCCAATAGAGGACATCCCTTTTTGTAAAATAAGGTGTCAGGTCAAATGCAGCATGTGTGAACAAGACCACAATTGCTGTGATCAAAATTGGCAAAATCAGAAACACCAAACCGAATAATGCGTAGTGGTGAAAAATCTTACCTCTTTTTAACGGCAGGCTGTGCATGTGGTCTGCTGCTTGTTTAACGTGCAAGAACCTGAATAAGAATACAGCCAATAAAATTGGGATTGTTACCAAGAGCGTAATTTGAATGGAAAAATCATATTGAAAAAGATTATTTACCTTGTTGTAATTTTGGAGATGATTTTTATCTGAATACATCATCATCATCTTGAGCGGCAGGGCAAACAACAGGCCTAGTATGTAAACGATGGAGATCCAGCCAGTGCTTCGTCCAATCTGAAGGATGAGTTCCTTGTTAAACAATGACATTTTCAATGGCATAGCCGATATCCTCCATTTCATAAATGAATATTTCTTCGAGAGTAAGTGGTAGTAAATCAAAGATTACCGGGTTTGTTTTCCGAATTTGTTTAGCAATCTCATCCTCATCCCCTCGGACTATGCACAGGAGGATACTCCCTCTTTTCTCTGTATGAAGGGAGCGGAGACTTTTCAGTACATTCTCCGTTTGGCCCTCGCCTTGATAGGCAACTTGGACTTTATGGATGTTCAATTTTAGTTCATCCAGCTCTTTTTCCATGACAATCGTTCCTTTATGGATGATCCCGACATGGTCACAAAGATCTTCTACCTCACGGAGATTATGGGATGAAATTAAGATGGTCATTGTCCTGTCGGCGACATCTTGAATTAACAGGTTCTTCACTTTTTTTCTAACAACAGGATCAAGACCATCCAACGGTTCATCCAGGAGAAGAATCTCAGGCATTGCCGAAAGCGCCAGAACAAATGCCACCTGCCTTTGCCATCCCTTTGAAAAGGTGTGGATTTTTTTATCGAGGTCAATTTCAAACAGCTTCACCAGCTTATGAAAACGCTCTTCGTTCCAGCTAGGATAGATACTTTTATAAAAACTGGCCATTTGTTTAATTGTATAATGAGACAAGAAATAGGGCTGGTCCGGAATATAGAAAATGTTTTGCTTCAAATGAACATTTTCAAATACCGGCATGCCATCTATCGTGACTTCACCTTTATCTTGCTGATAGATCCCTGCCAACAGTTTAATTAAGGTTGTTTTTCCAGCACCATTCGACCCAATTAACCCATAAATGGATCCTTTTTGAATGGAAAGGTCAACGTTTTCGATCACGTTAAAGCGGCCAAATCCTTTGCACACTTTCTTCAATTCAATCATTGCCTGCCCCTCCCCCTTTTGAAGCTTCTAAATCTTGGACCAACCCAATTAGTTCATTAGCAGGAACGCCAAGGTACAATGCCTCCAATATCAGTTTTTCAAGCTCCCTTTTCACCGAATCAATCCTTTCTTTATCTTTTTTCTGATGGTTTGAATTTACGAAGCTTCCTTTGCCTTTTATTGAATAAATAAAGCCTTGAGTTTCGAGTTCCCGATAGGCTTTTTGAATCGTGTTTGGATTAATCGTAAGCTGGCCGGCAAGCGTTCGGACAGATGGCAGCTGTTCATCAGACTTAAATACTTCATTAATGATCAACTCTTTCAATTTGTCGACAAGCTGTTCATAAATAGGTTTACGACTTCTCATGTCAAGCTCAAACATAATTACCCCCTCATCTGTACTAAGTGTACTATTATCCTTAATACAGTTTAAATTATATTCCATACATTTCCAAAAATAAAGGATTTTTTTATAAAAAAAGGTTTTGCGTTCACTGGACGATAGCCTTTATCTGTTACTATTTATTTGCTCTTTTTTTGTCTTCGGGCACATTTACTTAATTAACAGAAAAAAAAGGGATTTCCAACTAACGGAAATCCCTCTGTTTTACTCTCAACCCATAGTTCAATTAATATCATTATACGCAGGTATCCCTGCCACACTCTCAGCTGAACGGACGGCATCTAAAATGGCCATCTTGATTACCTTTGCAGCTAAGGCACCGGCAACATCAACTGGGACCTTTATTCCCCCAGTGGCTGCTGCAAAAATAGTATCTCCATCATTCATGGTATGGGCAGGATAAATGGTCCTGGCAAACCCGTCCTGGGCCATTTGCGAAATTTTATTGACTTCGGCCTTTGTAAAATCGGCATTTACGGCTACTACCCCAATGGTAGTATTCGTTCCAGCCGGAATTGGTGCTTGGTAATTCTTCTCGAGCAGCGTCATACTATCTAGAATCGTTCCACTTTTTCGATCATAGACTCCTGCAATTACTTTTCCATTAGCCGGATCGCGGATCTCTCCTACCGCATTAACCGCAACAATTGCCCCAATCACAACCCCATTTTCCAAACAAATCGAAGCACTGCCAAGTCCGCCCTTCATACATGAATCAGGTCCAGCTAATTTTCCGACTGTCGCACCACAGCCTGCACCATAATTACCGGAAGGAAACTTTTTCGGAGTTGCTAGTGCTGCTGCTTCATAGCCCATTTGCTTATTGGGGCGGACTTTCGGATCACCAACTGCAAGATCAAACAGGACTGCTGCTGGAACGATCGGAACCTTCGCAACACCCACATCCAAACCAATCCCTTGATCTTCTAAATACTGCATCACACCAGAAGCTGCATCCAAACCAAAGGCGCTGCCGCCGCTCAAGCAAATTCCATGGACTTTTTCCACTAGATTGATTGGGTTCAATAAATCTGTTTCCCGGGTACCCGGAGCAGATCCTCTTACATCTACTCCTCCAACTGCTCCTTCTTCAAAAAGGATGGCCGTACATCCTGTTAAGGCCTTCAAATCCTGTTTTTGACCAACCTTTACACCTGGCACATCGATAATTTGTCCGCTCATTCTACTTCATCAGATATCTTCGATTTTTTACTTTTTCCCACTTGCTTCCATGATAACACGACAGCTAAAGTCACAATCATCCCAACAATTGCTTCCGGAATTCCGTTCGTAATTGCTACTGTCCAAGCAACCTTTGCAGACATGTAATTGCGGATCACCGCCATGATTAAAACAAGCGCAGTATTTGTCAATGTTCCCAAAAACGATGATACTGCAACAGCTAGAAACTCACTCTTCCGACGGATTCCTGCATAAACCAGCCATGCTACTACTCCAATAAAAAGGCGCGGTAAAATAGCCACAAGTGGATCTTTGAACAAAGGTACAGTTGCATTTAAAAAAGATGAGACACCGAAAATGGCACCAACGATTAAACCTACAGCAGGTCCCTGCATGATTCCACCAATAATAGCTGGTATGTGCATGATCGTAGCATTACCGGCGGCTGTTGGAACAGGAATATACCCTAGCCTTGTAACACCTAACAAAATTGCTACCGCCCCTAAAACACCAGCAATAACGATATCTCGTACCGTTAATGACTTTTTCACTTACTTTTCCTCCCTTTAGGACAAACCTTAGTTTCGTTATTTTGCCGACTTTAGTTTAATCTCGCAGATTTGTACATTAATTCACAAATTATATCTGTGCCCACACTTTTGGGATTAATATGGAAAACGATAAAAGAATAAAGTAAAAGCAAGGATTAATCCAATTACTAAAACAACGTAGTCTTTCAGCCGTGCTTTGTAAACAAGAAATGAGGTTCGATCACCTCCAGGTGTATAGCAGCGTGACTCCATTGCTAAAATAAGATCTTCAGCCCTTGATAACGCTGTATTGAATAAAGGAATGATGATCGGAAACATATCCTTGGTTCTTTGAATGATTCTCCACCAGCTTCCCGATCCAAAGTCTGCCCCACGTGATGCTTGTGCCTTCATCATTTTCTCCATTTCCATTGCGAAGGTCGGGACAAAACGAATCGCAATTGTCGTGATGAGCGATATTTCATGGACTGGAAATTTTATCTTCTGAAGCGGGCTTAGTAAACTCTGAATTGAATGAGTTAATTCGGTAATTGATGTTGAGAGCGTTAACACACTGCTTAAAAAAATAATCTCAACAAACCGGACTGTGGAAACAATAACAAGACGAATGCTCTCACTCGTAATAAGGATAAATCCGTAGTGAACGAAAACAGTTCCACCCGAAAAAAGCTCGCCCTGAAAGAGCAGCTGCAGGAGCCCTAAAATAATAATAAAGGGAATTGCCGGCTTTACGCCTGATAGACCGTAGCTAATTGGAATCTTTGCTGCCCAAAATAAATAAAAAGATAAGATAAGACCGATTGCATTGCCAAGATAACTAGTATTAAGTGCGATAGCTAATACAAGAATAATAAACAAGAATAGCTTAATTCTCGGGTCTAATCGATGGATATACGAATCCGTTGGTATATACTGACCGATTGTTATGTTCCTAGTAAGATCAAATTCACTAGACATTGTGCCCACCCTCTTTACTGCTAAGAACCTTCATAATTTCATCTGATGCTTCTGAAATTGTAAATGCTGATGTATTCACATTGTAGCCAAGATCTGTCAACCGATAAAGAATCTGTACAGTTTCGGGGGTTCCAATTTGGTAACGCTCAAGCTTTTCTTTATCTGAGAAGATCTCTTTTGGCGTCCCCGTTAACACGTCTGTTCCATTCGCCATACAATAGACCCGATCAGCTAAAAAGGCCACTTCTTCCATATTGTGTGAAACAAATACGACTGTTAATCCCTCTTCCTTATTCAGAAACTTAATTTTGTCTAATAGTTCATTTCTTGATTTTGGGTCTAAGCCTGCGGTCGGCTCGTCAAGTACCAAGATTTTGGGTTTTAGTGCTAAAATGCCAGCAAGAGCAACTTTTCGTTTTTGGCCGCCACTTAACGCGAATGTCTGCCTGTCCTTCATTTCTTCAAAGTCTAAACCAACAACACCCATAGCCCATTTCACACGCTCCCTTACCTCCTTCAGTGGTAATCCAAGCTTGAACGGCCCATAGGCGATGTCATCACCAATAACTTTTTCAAAAATTTGATCCTCAGGATTTTGAAATACCAATCCGACCTTGCGCCTCAGTGTTTTTAAGTCGACCTTTTTATTGGATAAATCCTGTCCATCAATTAGCACTTTTCCTGATTCGGGCCTCATTAACCCATTGAAATGCTGGATTAAAGTTGATTTTCCCGAACCAGTATGCCCGATAATCGCAATACACTCTCCTTCGTTGGCATACATGTTTACACCCTGTAAGGCAATATGCTCCATTGGAGTATTTTTCATATAAATATGTGATAAATTAATTACCTCGATGAGAGGTTGGTTGGGACTGTTCAGCTTAAATACCCCCTGCTCCCCCTGAGCCTTGCAACTTCAGAGATGAGCTCATCTTCTTGAATCATATCTTTTGAGAAATCGGAAAATCGATTATGAATAATTTCTGCCATTTGGCTTACTGACGGGACTTCTAATTGAAGCGCTGTTAATTTTTGCTTATGTCTAAAAATTTCGCGCGGTGATCCATCCATAACAACTTGTCCACCCTCAATCACAATAATGCGGTCTGCTTCAGCTGCCTCTGACATTCGGTGTGTGACAGTAACGATGGTCATTCCCATATCGTTCATTTTTTTCATTACTTGAAGGACTTCTTTCCTGCCAAAGCTGTCTAACATACTGGTTGCTTCGTCAAATACGATACAATCAGGATGCATAGCCAGCACTCCGGCAATCGCAACCCTTTGTTTTTGCCCACCTGATAAGTGGTGGGGTGGCCTTTTGCGAAATTCAGACATTTTCACAACATTTAGTGCCTCATCAATCCGCTTTTTCATTTCATCCCGGGGGATTCCAATGTTTTCAAGACCAAATGCTACATCCTCTTCAACAATCGTCGCAACGATTTGGTTATCAGGATGCTGAAACACAATTCCTACGGCTTTGCGGATCTCCCTCTTTTTGCTTTCATCCTTCGTATTAAGGCCGTGAACCCACACGTCTCCTGAATTTGGTTTCAATAGACCGTTAAAATGCTTTGATAATGTGGACTTGCCTGAACCGTTGTGTCCAATAATAGCGACATATTCTCCGGGGAAAATTGAAAAGGATAGATCTTTTAGGACCGGAACTGACGTTTGTTCATTTATTTTATAAGAAAAAGAAACATTCTCGATGTGGATAATCGGCTCCACCTTTTCCCCTCCTTGATATTAATAGTATTCCAAAAAAATATCGATACACTTATATGTTTTTTGGAGGAAGACAGCGTATTAAAAAGTCTATTCATTGTCATTATACAAATGTCGATAAATTATCGCCAATCCCAAGTAGGAAATCCACGCATTTTGTAGCATTTTGTTCCGAATTATTAAAATGAAGGATCAATCCCGTCAGAAGAACTTCTCTTCAAGTTGGTTGGATGATTTCCACTTAAATATTTTACAACCAGCCCTATTTCAAAAATTGCTAACAGAAGGACTAGCCATATTCCTGAAATAATAATCGTTTTACGAATGAGTGAAATGAAATAAAGGTTTGGTCCGCTCAGATAAGTAAATGTATAGAACATCGCAAATGTAAAAACCCGGCTCCATTGACTTACATCATAAACCAAAATGGCCCGCTTCCATCCATAAAAGTTTATTCTGTCAATAAGTCGATAAAGTTCGATCAATTCAACAATAAGAAAAACCAGCGCTGAACAAAACCAGATAATCATCACACTGTGATTAGTTAAGAGATGTGAAACAAGACAGGCAAGACCTGTGATCGACAATGCCCCATGAAGGATACAGTTTGTATTGTTCCAATCCGTCCGAATGGACCATGTCCCAAGTGAACTGTACCGTTTTATGATTAAAATAGCACTGACGAAATAGAATGCGATCCCGATTGTAATGAGAACGAGGTCAATAAATAAGGGTACACCTTTATAAACCGTACTAGCGAATAGTACTAGCGACTGGGTACTTACCGTAGTTAAAAGCAGGACTCCATGAACACTTTTTGTAAGGCGCTTGTTACGTACATCCGCCAGAGTTCTCAAACAGATCCATATGTAAAAAGCCCACAGAGCTACATTAATGCATAAAATGATTTTAACGAAAAATTCCCATTCGTTAAATTGTTTATCAACTAAGATTCCACAAATAGAAGTGCCTGCAACCCATGTTCCCATTCCAAAGCGATTGATTAGATTGGAATAATGTACTTCTTTAAATTTTTTATTGAAGTACGATAAAGCAAAGGAAAATACAAAAGAGCTCCATAAGGCTAGGTCCAATATACTAAGAATTCTTCCACCTGTGCTATAAAAGAAATGACTGCCAAAAAAATTAAAAAGAACCCCTTGTGTCGTAATTCCAAATGCCATAACAGCAGCCATCGCAGCTGTACCTACATATATTTTTTTCGAATACATAAAAAGCATTAAACTGAATGCAAGAAAAATGTATAATAGTAAAAATTCCACGTTGATCACCATATAAATGTATTTTTAATTCACTTAATTGTAACATTTATATGTTGCCTTTTCAGATAATTTGTATATTTTTCAGTTCAAGTACGGTATACAAAGAAGCAGGACTAGGCAAATGCCGCCCCAGTCCTGCTTACCCAATTTATTTTTCTCTAGCCCATCTTTGCTTGACCAGTCGGCTGATATTTTCTCATTGGACCATTTTCAAGTATCTCGCGTAAATAAAGATTCCCATTTGGGCTGGTCTTTTTGAGGAGCTCTAACAGATATGTAATATCGTCCATGGCACGGTGTGTTTGATAATCCGTTATCT
Organism: Bacillus sp. EB600; assembly: GCF_024494385.1. Lineage (GTDB taxonomy): Bacteria > Bacillota > Bacilli > Bacillales > Cytobacillaceae > JAEVLT01. The sequence continues at coordinate 7,933 of NZ_JAEVLT010000033.1, read as the reverse complement.
GATGTGATTGTAAGAGGGTAAGCAGCTTTCCATTCGGGAATCCATATTTTTTCCATGGGACACCACGCATGGTACAAAACCACTTTAAATCATTGATTTCTGGGTATAACCGGTATAAAAAGCTGCGGTCGAAGGAAGCATTGTGTGCAAACACAGAGTCTGTCCTGTGAAAATAAGTTTTAATCTTCACATCATAAAAGCTTTTTCCCCGTACCGACTCAAACGGAATGCCGTGAACTCTATATGCCTGGTTGTAATTTTTTAGAGCAGAATTTGATGTCGGCTCTCGTAGAAATGAATCTTCTTCTAGAATGTCGATGACTTCACCAGAATCACTTCGATAGGAAAATAATTTTAATGCAAGTTCAATGATCTCATCTGAATCAGGCCCTAATCCCGTTGTTTCAACATCTACTAGCAAACCTAGTTTTTTTTGTTTGCTCACCGCTATCATCCTTTTATCTTCAATTTGTATTCTAATCATATTATAGCTAGGTTTGCTTTACTATCCTATGTCCAAATTTCCCTCAAACAATTTTCCCTCCCGACGCTTGGACATCAGGATCTTTCGGGTCTAGTGCAAGCAAGTTCGCTTCATAAACACCAGGATGCTCCGAAAAAAAAAGCCTGTTTCCGAAAAATCGAGAAACAGGCTTTGTTGTTTATCTAATATCATTAATATAAATTATAGCTTTAGGCTGCTTGTTGCTCGGCATGATCTTTAAGCTTATGACCTTCCCATTTTGAAATAACAATGGCAGCTAAGGAGTTTCCAACAACATTCACACATGTACGTGCCATATCAAGAATTCGGTCAACACCTAAAATAAATGCTAGACCTTCAACTGGAATACCCACACTTCCTAATGTAGAAAGAAGAACAACAATCGAAACGCCTGGAACTCCTGCAATACCTTTAGAAGTGATCATCAAGATAAGCACCAATGTAATTTGGTGACCAATGCTCAAATGAATTCCATACATTTGGGCAATAAACAAGGCTGCGATTGCCTGATATAATGTTGATCCATCAAGATTAAAGGAATAACCAGTTGGGATAACAAAGGATGTAATCGCCTTTGGACAGCCGATCCTTTCCATTTTCTCCATTATTCTTGGAAGTACGGTTTCGGAGCTGGCTGTTGAATAACCTAAAATTAATTCGTCTTTTAAATAACTTAACAATTTGAAAATGTTATATCCAGCAATTTTAGCAACAATTCCCATAACAACGATAATAAAGAATATCATTGCGCCGTATACAACCAGCACAAGTTTTCCGAGCGGGATTAGAGATGCTAAACCAAATTTTGAAACAGTTACACCTATTAATGCAAAAACACCTAATGGAGCGATCTTCATAATCTGATTTGTTACATAGAACATCGCATCTGCTGTTCCCCTAAAAAATGCTAATATCGGAGCACCTTTTTCTCCAATAGCAGAAACGCCAAGTCCAAACATAACTGAGAAGAAAATAATGGCTAACATATCGCCATTTGCAAATGCCTGAACGACATTGGTAGGGACGATATTTACAAATGTATCAATCTTTGAATGTGACGCTGTTGTTTTTTCAGTCGTTATATAAGAGCTAATGTCTGATTTAATAAGTTGGGAACGGTCAACACCTGTACCCGGGTGAAAAATATTCGCTGTAAGAAGCCCAACAACGATGGCGATCGTTGTAATAACCTCAAAATATATAAGCGTTTTTCCGCCGAGCTTCCCTAGTGACTTCATATCTCCTGCCCCTGCTACTCCAACGACAAGGCATGAAATGACAATAGGAACAACAATCATTTTAATTAGTCTTAGGAATATATTCCCAATTGGCTGTAATACTTGCTCCAAATGCGGATTTCCGTAAAAGACCGCACCAATAATAATACCAAGAACTAAGCCAATAAAAATTTGCCATGCTAGGCTGACCTTTTTCATTTGTACCACTCCAATCTATTAATAATAAATGCACAAGCTGATGTTTTCATTGCTATATGCTTTTTGATTTACACTATATTAATATAGAGAAATCTTTATCCAAAACTTTCTTAAAATAACATAAATTCATTTTAACTCATTTTATTCATATTAACAATATATAATTTAGATGAAAGCTATCGCAGTTTGATATAGAAATGGTTCATATCATGGATCATAGCCAACCCATTCAGTAATTATTGGATATATACTAATAAATTATTTTAAAAAAATTACATGGCACTGACCTTTTATGTATTTCGCATGTAAAGAAGGGCCCGAAGTCTTCTCCGAGCCCTTCTTTATGCTATTTTTGAAAGATTGTTTTTTTCATTTCATGACCCATTTTTTAGGTTTCTTACAACCATCGGCATTTTCTTCTCTTCTTCATTTATCTTCTTTTTAAGCTTGTTATTACTAGAGTTCGGTGCTTGAAATCTCGCTGCATCCATGCCATCGATAATATTCGTCAATTTACAACACCCCCTTTTGCTTTTATTATTTCCTGCAAAATAGAAAAGCAAAAGCGCCCGTTTAGCGCACGACAGGACTGGAGCACACCGACTGAGATAAAGGAAACACGAAGAGCGGAAGCGCATTCGTGCTTGACTTATCGTAGGGAGGTGGGCGAAGTACACTAGTCGCTGGGCGCTGGAGCTAGACAGTTATCTATGTTCAAAACTTTAAACTTTCTTATATTGTGAAAAAAAGGGACGGATCTCTTGCTTTTAAAAGCAAGAGATCCGTCCCTTTGATTATTTGAATAACCGATCGACCTCTATTTTTAATTTATCTAATAACTGAAAATGAGATTGGAATCCTAGACTTTCAAGTACTTTCGTGTAGTACCACTTTTGCTGGTCCCTCCCGCGCTTAAACTTATTCCAAACCTCTTCCCCCTGTTGTTCATAATCATCGATGATTGATCGAATATTATGCAGTTTGTCTGCAGATACAACGGCACGAGTCTCAAGCGGGGCTGTCTTTAGGAATTCAATTGTATGATTCTTCCTTTCCTCCCAAGGAAGTGATTTATCCGGTTCGGAACAGCCCTCAACAATTTTTGCAATCTTTGGTCCAAATGATTCCTCAATATCAGCCAAAGTGAGGGGGGTGTCTTCAACCGTATCATGCAGGATTCCAGCTGCAACAAGATCATCCCCATAACCTGCTTTCATTAAAATCATCCCCACAGCAACAGGATGAGTGATATAGGGAATTTTTGTTTTTTTTCGGTATTGATTCTCATGTGCCTGACTTGCCATCATGAGTGCTTTTTCAATTACATCCATTTGAGGCATCCTCCGATTAGATAAGCATCTATGTTTCTTTATTTTACCATTCCCTGGATCATTTAAAAGCTTACTTATTTTTTGTCCGATATTTATCAAAGTAACCGAATCGAATTCCCCGCATTAATGTATCCAGCCCCATATGTGTTAGGATCCCTGTCTCTCCATAAATCGGCGCCATTTTTCAGAATGTCTTTTACTTCCTGAGGTGATACGTCAGGTTTCCATTGTTTAATCAATGCAACGACGCCGGCACATATGGGAGTAGCCATTGAGGTACCTGATAAAACAAAGTAATATCTTCCTACTCGATTGGCTTTTTGCTGCCTGTCCAAGGAAGACTTAGGTGACCTTAATGAAACAATATTTACCCCTGGAGCTACAATATCCGGTTTTGTAACTCCATAAAGCGTTGGACCCCTACTTGAGAAGCTTGCAATGTCATCATCCTTGTTTGTTCCAGTTGTATCACGATCATCAAGTGCCCCAACGGTAATGACCTGATTACTTATACCAGGACTGCTGATCGTTCTCGCTTCTGGGCCATCATTTCCAGCAGCAACACATACGACAATTCCAGCGGTCCAGGCTTTTTCAACGATTTTTACCATTGGATCCTCATTTTCGTTGGTATAGGTCTGGGCTGTACTTCCTAATGACATGCTGATGATATCAATTTTTTTCAATCGGTTATTCTCGTTATATTGGATGCACCACTCAATCCCCTGCATTATCGTCTCTAATGACCCAGATCCATTATTATTTAAGACTTTCACCCCTATAAGGTTTGCCTCTGGGGCCGGTCCTGCATATTTAAATTTGGAAGCAGCACCGTTTCCCGCGGCGTCTCCTGCACAGTGAGTACCGTGACCATTATCATCATATGGCGCTGTCTTATTTTTAATAAAATCCTTAAATCCTATAATTCTCCCTGAAAGATCCTGGTGTGGATAAATACCTGTATCCACGATAGCGATAGTTACTCCCTTTCCTGTTAGTGATGTATTGTTTTTTACAATATTTTTTGCATTTGCAGAAGGTACCGCTACATCAAGAAGTGCACGAACATCCCTGTTTAAATACACCCTCCGAATATGGCTACAGCTTGAGAGAACCTCCTCTAATCCCGTTGGCGTCATCTCCGTACTACAGCAAAAAACTCTTGGAAATTCATGCTTTATGCGATTATTTTTATGTTTTTTCAAGATATCATTTATTTGGTTCCGTCCCACCTCATGACAGCTATTCTCAAATTCAATAATGAGTGAAAGTTTTTTCCTTTTTTTAATGGAATTCTCAAAGAATTTATGCAAAAAACATGGCATCCTTTTGAACGGTTTATAGAGATTTAAAATCTCTTCCCGAACAGATCCATCCAGCTTATGAGCATGGGCCCGTACCATTTGTACCATTGAATATCCAAACATTGCTTATCTATTCCTTTCATAACGTTTGGTACAAGTTATGAAAGGATGAAAATAGTGGAACGGTGAATGCCCGCATCTTTAAAAAAAGAGTAAATTTATTTCTATGAATGATTTTTCACGGTACTAGCACTATATTTCTCTTTCTGCATAAGAATATAAAGTCATTTATAATCCGTTTTCATAAGAAAAGCGTAAGCGCCCGTTTAGCGACGTATGGACTGGAGCGCACCGTATGAGATAAAGGAAACACGAAGAGCGGAAGCGCATTCGTGCTTGACTTATCGTAAGGAGGTGAGCGAAGTCCACTAGTCGCTGGGCGCTGGAGCTAGACAATTCTCAAAGTCAAGAATTTGTATTTATCTTTTTTAAAGAAAAGCGCAAGCGCTATCTTATAAGGAAAAATATTGTAATGATTTCATTTATTTCGGAATGCAAAATTTTGTTACCCATTACTCTTGAAACCTCAGGGCGCCTCCAAACAGTCGGCAGGGGGATAAAATAAAGTTATTTTTGGTTATAAGGAAAAAAATAGGCTGGTTTCAATTTTTTGCAGTTGAAGTGGTTTGGTTTAGCAATCTGTTGTTCATACTGTTTTAATAAATAGCTCCCTCCAAAACCATAATGCCTAGAAATAACAAAGATTGCTTTTTGAGGGAATGAAATGAGGGGTTGTTGATAATGTTAAAGTTCAACGATCTAGGTAAAGGAAAGCCGATTGTTCTTATTCATGGTCTAGGGAGTAAGAAAGAAGCCTGGACTCCACAGCATGAGCTGGCAAATAACTATCGGTTAATCATTCCTGATTTGAGAGGCCACGGGGAAACAGATTTGAATGAAGATCTTACCATTAAGAACTTTGCTTCAGACATTATCGAACTGATGGAGCACTTAAACGTCAGCTCAGCTTTCATTTGCGGATTGTCATTAGGTGGAATTGTTGCTCAGGAATTGTATAGGCAGCGTCCAGAAATGGTTAGTGGATTAATCCTTTCAAATACCACTTCATATGTGCCAGCTATTTTAGGACATAAAATAATCAGCGAATCCAACAAACTGCTGCAAAAAGGTGAAGAAGAACTAGTGGACAACATTGTATCAAGAGGGCTGTACGATTCAGCTTTTAAAGAAGAGGCCAAAAAGGCTTTTCATATTCGGGACACATACATTGAATCTGCAAAAGCATCTGTAGGGATCAATTACTTTTTTATCCTTCCGACAATCAGGAAGCCTGTCCTTCTGATCGGCAGCACACATGATAAGGTCACACCTTCGATAAACATATTTATGATGGGAATTTTTATAAGGCGAGCACAAACAGCCCTATTAAAAAACACAGGACACCTAAGCAACATCGAAAAAAAAGATCTCTTCAACAAATACATCAGCGACTTTGTCACAGCGAGCGCCTAAACGAAAGCGCTCTTTTATTTATTTATGGAAGCTGACAGGCACTATCAACTTTCTGGATGGCGCCTGTTTCTTTTACAGTTTACCCTCTGGATTTATCTTATTGTTTAGCTGTGTTTCGAGTTCTTTCTCTGCTTTGTTTTTCTCCTCCTCTGTCCAGTCGAAGGAATCTGCCATTATCTCGAGGATTGATTGCTTCCACTCATAAACCCATTTAATATCGAATAATAACGCCCCGGTTCGGCGGATAAAAAAGTCCACTGGCTTCACGGTCATTTCCTCTTCTATTCCATACATAATTTGAACATACACCTCTAATGGCAAGCCGTATTTATTGTTTTGATCATACGTTTTGGCAATGTCAAAAATACGCTCAATATTGGATCCGTAGCGTTTCACTAATTTTAAATATTGTTCTGGTGAGAAACCAATTAGTTCAGCCGCTTTTGCCTTCAACTCAATCAATGAATGAAACTTACCTGAACTGCAAAAGTGCCCGCCTGAAATTGGCAAATGTTTTGTCTGGCAAGCTTTAAAATTCTGCCCCTCTTTCTTTTGTAAAAGCTTTACTATGAAGTCCACAACCGTTTCCGCCATCTTTCTATAACCCGTTAGCTTTCCGCCTGCAATCGTAACAAGTCCGGAGTTAGATATCCAAATTTCATCCTTTCGGGAAATCTCGGAGGGACCCTTAGCTTCCTCATAGATCAGCGGCCGTACTCCTGCCCAGCTTGATTCAATATCCTCTTCCGTTACATTTAGAGTAGGAAACATATAATTGACCGCATTAATAAGATACGTCTTGTCAGCTAAGGTGACTTCCGGATTGATCGGATCCTGATTATAGAAGGTATCGGTTGTCCCCACATACGTTTTCCCTTCGCGCGGTATTGCGAATATCATCCGGCCATCCAACGTGTCGAAGTAAACTGCCTGCCTTAGGGGAAACAGCAATTGATCAAATACCAAATGAACCCCTTTTGTCAGCCGCAGTTGTTTCCCTCTCAGCGATTGATCTTTTTCTCGAAGCATATCTACCCATGGCCCCGTCGCATTAATGACTTTTTTTGCATAAATGTCGTAAACAACACCATCTATTTGGTTCTTCACTCTTGCACCGCTCACTATGCCCTCTTTATACAAAAGGTCAATCACCTTAGCATAATTGACGGCTTTAACCCCGTTCTCCACGGCTTCCTTTATGACTTCAATGGTCAACCGAGCATCATCGGTGCGATACTCTACATAGTATCCGCCGCCGATTAAACCTTCTCTTTTAATAAGCGGCTCCTTTTCAATGGTTTCATCTCGAGACAGAATTATTCTTCGCTCTTCTTTGCTCACTCCAGCTAAAAAGTCATAAACACTTAGTCCAATTGTTGTTGCAATCTTTCCAAACGTCCCATCTTTATAGATAGGCAAAAGCATCCATTCTGGCGTTGTGACGTGCAGACCGTTTTCATATACAATCGCACGTTCTTTGCCAACTTCCGCAACTAACCCCACTTCAAAATGCTTTAAGTAACGCAAACCGCCATGGACAAGCTTTGTCGACCGGCTAGATGTCCCGCCGGCAAAATCTTGCATTTCCACTAAAGCCGTTTTTAATCCCCTAGTTACAGCATCAAATGCAATTCCACAGCCTGTTATCCCACCACCGACCACCAGTACATCAAATTCCTCTTCCCCCATTTCCTTTAGAATGGCATCTCTGTTCAAGGCTGAAAATTTCAACATGACCACTCCCCCCTATTAAAGCAAAAAAGACCGCAACAAGTCGATTTTTGTCCATAATAATGCCTCTTACGGACAGTTTTACAGGTTTCA
>NZ_JAEVLT010000032.1 GCF_024494385.1 Bacillus sp. EB600 | reverse complement strand
AATTACTCCGTCGCTCAAAAGCGACTTTATAATATTACCAAGTTATTAACGTGATGTCAACAACTTTTTATTTTTTGTTTGCTGTCTTGCAACAACATTTAATACTATACCACCATAATTCGATATATGCAATAGCTTTGGACACTTTTTTCGACAAATTCCTTAAAATAATTTTAAAACAACCTATTCCCTAAACTCACTTGAAACCTTGACATACAAAAACCCCCTTAGTTGGATTTTCCAGTCCAACTAGGGGGCACATCATATCTAATGCTTTTTAGTCAAAATCTTAACGATGACGCATTAATGGGAATAACAATACATCCCGGATAGACGGTGAGTTCGTTAATAACATCACTAAACGGTCGACCCCAATTCCTAATCCGCCAGTTGGTGGCATTCCATATTCAAGTGCTTCGACAAAGTCTTCGTCCATCATATGGGCTTCATCATTACCCTGTTCACGTTCCTTCAGCTGGGCCTCAAAACGTTCCCTTTGATCGATTGGATCGTTTAGCTCCGTAAAGGCATTTGCATGTTCGCGGGCAACTATAAACAACTCAAAACGATCAGTAAAGCGGGGATCCTCTTCATTTTTCTTTGCTAGTGGAGAAATTTCAACTGGATGTCCATAAATAAACGTTGGCTGAATCAGCTTCTCTTCCACTTTTTGTTCAAAGAATTCATTCACAATATGGCCGTAGAGCATATGATCTGTTATTTCTACATCGTGTTCTTTTGCAAGCTGACGAGCTTCTTCTACACTCATCTCTTTCCAGAAGTCAACGCCAGTGTATTCTTTAATGGCGTCAACCATATGGAGCCTTTTCCACTCAGGTTCTAGGTCCACATCATACTCACCGTACTTAATCTTAGTTGTTCCTAATACTTCTTTAGCAATATGAGCAATTACATTTTCTGTTAAGCTCATAATATCGTTGAAGTCTGCATATGCTTCGTAAAGCTCAATCATTGTAAACTCAGGATTATGGCGGGTGTCTATTCCTTCATTTCGGAATACACGGCCAATTTCATAAACTTTCTCAAGGCCGCCGACAATTAACCTCTTTAAGTGCAATTCAATTGCAATCCGCATATAAAGTTCCATATCAAGAGCATTATGATGGGTAATAAACGGACGTGCCGCTGCACCACCAGCAATGGCGTGCATCATCGGTGTTTCAACCTCTAGGTAGCCATGATCGTCTAAATACCGGCGCATTGATTGAATAATTTTACTGCGGGTAATAAAGGTTTCCTTGCTTTCTTGGCTCATAATTAAGTCTAAATAGCGTTGGCGGTAACGCTGCTCAACATCCTTAAGACCATGAAATTTATCTGGTAAAGGACGGAGTGCCTTCGTCAAAAAGACAAAGTCTTTTACTTTTATGGACAATTCGCCTGTTTTCGTTTTAAAAATCGCTCCGGAAACACCAATAATATCGCCTAAGTCAGCAGTAGTAAACGTTTTATACTGTTCTTCTCCAACAGCATCCATTCTTACATAAATTTGAATTTGGCCAGATAAATCCTGAATATGAGCAAATCCAGCTTTCCCTTTACCACGCTTGGTCATAATTCTTCCAGCAACTGTAGCGGAAAGATCCTTTGCCTCAAGCTCGTCATGTTCTAGCTCACTATATGCTTCGATTAATTCCTTTGCAAGGTTCGTTCTTTCAAAACGTTTACCGAATGGATCTATTCCATTTGCACGCATTTGATTCATTTTTTCACGTCTAACAATGAATTGATCATTTAATTCCTCTTGACTCATACACTATCACTCCAATTAATTTCATCTCAATATGTAAAAAGCAATGCTGATCTCAGGACTTGTTTATATACACATACTTTACTATTTTACACAAACTTAAGAAAACAGACAGTAAAAAAGTTAAATATATATAAAAACTGCCAGCTATTTCACTGGCAGTCTGCATCTTTAACAAAGGTATTATAGAAAAGGAGACTCCAAAAGTCAAATTTTATCGGCTTTTTAGGCTTTTAAAAATTGGATTGGTTAACCAACAATAGCCTGATCTCTCTCATTTTCTTCCACATCAACGACGAGTTGATTTAACAGTGAAACCAAATCCACTCTCGTGCTGCACTCGTTAATCAGATTACGTACCATTGCATTACCGCGAATACCTTTTAAATACCATGCTGCATGCTTGCGCATTTCACGAACGCCAATGTACTCACCTTTCAGGGCAATTAAACGATCCAGGTGAAGAATACAAACAGTCATTTTTTCACGGATGGAAGGCTCACCCATTAACTTACCCGTTTCAAGGTATTGGACGGTACGGTAAATCATCCATGGATTACCTAAAGCCGCTCTACCAATCATAACACCATCACAGCCTGTTTCCTCCAGCATTCTTTTTGCATCCTGCGGTGTTTGAACATCACCATTCCCGATGATCGGAATGTTAACAGATTGCTTCACTTCACGAATAATATCCCAGTTCGATTTTCCTTCATACATTTGGACACGTGTTCGACCGTGGAGAGAAACAGCTTGTCCACCGGCACGTTCAACAGCCTGAGCATTCTTTACAGCAAAGATATGCTGTTCATCCCAGCCCATTCGCATTTTTACCGTTACAGGCTTTTCGACTGCTTCAACAACACTGGCGACCATTTCATATATTTTATCCGGATCAAGCAGCCATTTTGCACCAGCATCACACTTTGTAATCTTAGGAACTGGGCATCCCATATTAATATCAATAATATCGGCATTCGTGTTCCGGTCAACAAATTGCGCTGCATCGACAAGCGTTTCTTTTTCACCGCCAAAAATTTGCAGGCTAAGCGGTTTTTCCCGCTCATCTATATAAAGCATGTTCATCGTTTTTTCATTTTTTGAAACAATGCCTTTGTCACTGACCATTTCAGCACACACAAGTCCAGCGCCAAACTCTTTTACCGTTAAACGGAATGCAGAGTTGCAAACGCCGGCCATCGGTGCCAAAACAACCTGATTTTTTAAGGTGATATCACCGATTTTTAACATAAAGGATACCTCCCAATTGTCTTAACTATTTTCGTTAGGGGGTGTTAAGTCATCTACCGTTATCCTCAAGGCTCCGGCTATTTTTTCTAAAAAGTCTACTGACGGGAGACGGTTGCCTCTTTCAACCTCACCTAGTATTGAGACTGAAACACCAAGCTCCTTCGAAAAGCTTTCTTGTGTAAAACCTTTTAGCTTTCGATAGGCACGAATACGTCTTCCCCATTTTTCCGCTTCCATATTCGAACTCCTTCTGTATTACGTGATTGACCATGACGCAAGAACCGAGATTGATCTAGTGCAGGAAACCGGATGTCTGGACGAATTTCTAAAAGAGGGACCATAACAAACGCTCTTTCAAGCATCCGTGGATGTGGCACAATAAGCTTCTCTGTTTCAATATTTTCTTGGTTAAAGAGAAGAATGTCAAGGTCAATTGTTCGTGGTCCCCACCTTAGTTCCCTTTTTCTTCCAAGTAACTGCTCAATGTTCATACAGTTTGCAAGTAATTCATTTGCAGTTAAATAAGTTTTGACCTCAATCACCATATTTAAAAATAGATCCTGCTCCTCGTAACCAACCGGATCAGTTTCATAAACAGATGAAACATTTACCAGTTCGATTGCGGAATGACAGTCTAAAAGGTCAATTGCTTTTATCAAATACTGATAGCGGTCTCCCATATTGGAACCAAGGCCGATAAATGCTGTATTTTCCACTATGATCTTCTCCTCGTTATCTCGATCGCCACAGACTGATAATGGCCCGGAATTGGCGGGTCAGGTTTAATCAACATAACAGTTACCTCCGAAACAAGCGAAAAGTCTTTTAAGATTTTCCCTGCAATTCGTTCTGCAACTGTTTCAACTAACTTGGCAGGATCTCCCTCAACAATCTTCTGACAAACACTATACAGCTCGCCATAATTGACCGAATGCTCTAGCTGATCAGTTTGTCCAGCCCTTGTTAAATCAAGCGATACGCTTAAATCAACAACAAACCGCTGGCCGAGCTTGTTTTCCTCGGGGAAAACACCATGATAGCCGTAAAACTCCATTTTATTTACGTATATTTTGTCCAACTGCATCACCTTTGCCCATTAAAACATCCATCATTTTTGCCATCCTGGCTATTTCTTTTACATCATGAACACGAACCATCTGACAGCCCTTTTGGATTCCGTAGCAAACTGTTGCACCCGTTCCTTCCATTCTTTGATCAACAGGCAACTCAAGGGCGTTTCCAACCATCCTTTTGCGGGAGGTGGCTAAAAGAACAGGATAACCCGTTGCGACAAGAATTTCAAGATTTTGCATCATTTCTACATCTTCCTGATAATCCTTTGCAAAACCAATTCCCGGATCCAAAATGATATTTTCACCCTTTACGCCAGCATTCTTAACAAGCATAATACTTTCATACAAATCATTCAAAGCATCTCTCATAAACTGTTGATAGTTCCGTTCAGGGCGATTATGCATCAGGATTATCGGTACATTGCACTCTGCAGCAACCGCTGCCATCTGTGGATCCGCTTTTGCTCCCCAAATATCATTAATGATATGGGCACCCGCTTCAATGGATTGCTTTGCAACTTCAGCCTTGAATGTATCAACTGATATAGGAACATGGACATGCTTCGCTATCGCTTTAACAGCAGGTATGACCCGTTCAAGCTCTTCTTCAACAGAAAGAGGTGTATGTCCAGGCCTTGTTGATTCACCGCCGATATCAATGATATCTGCCCCATTTTCAACCATCTCTTGGGCATGTTCGATCGCACTGTTCAGATTGTTAAACTTTCCGCCGTCAGAAAATGAATCAGGGGTTACATTTAAGATACCCATAATAATCGTCTTTTTTCCGTAATCCAATGTATATGGACCGCACTGAATCGTCTTTGTAAACTTTTCTTTCAAGCTATTTTCCTCCATTTCCGTTCTTCAATTATCTCTTTTATCATACACGATCTGACACTTTTTTGAAAAAAGAAAAAAGCATTGGCCCACGCCAATGCCTTTCCTTTTAATGCTAATAAGCCTCAGCGCAAACAAGCACCTTCAGCATTTCTTATTATTCGGCATCGTATTGATAAAGTGCTGTACTTAAATAACGTTCGCCGTTATCAGGGATAATGGCAAGTACTTTTTTGCCTTTACCTAATTTTTTAGCTACTTCAACTGCCGCATGAATTGCAGCCCCTGAAGAAATTCCGCCCAGAATTCCTTCTTCTCTGCCGGCACGGCGTGCAGCTTCGAAAGCTTCATCTGTAGTTACTTGGATAACTTCATCATATATATCTGTATTTAAGACAGCTGGTACAAATCCTGCACCAAGTCCTTGAAGTTTATGTGGTCCAGGTTTACCTCCTGAAAGTATTGCAGAATCCTTTGGCTCAATAGCGTAAATTTTAATTTCAGGGAATTTTTCACGTAAAACGCTTCCTGCACCGGTAATCGTTCCGCCTGTTCCAATACCGGCAACAAATGCATCTAATTGATCCATTTGTTCAACAATTTCTTTACCTGTTGTCCGTTTGTGAACTTCTGGGTTAGCAGGGTTTGTGAATTGTTGTGGTAAGAAGTAGCCCTTCTCTTTAACAAGCTCTTCTGCTTTTGCAATTGCACCCTTCATACCGTCTGGTCCAGGGGTTAACACAAGCTCAGCGCCATAAGCACGAAGCAGGTTACGTCTTTCTAAACTCATTGTTTCAGGCATTACGAATACAGCTTTATAACCTTTTGCAGCTGCAATCATGGCAAGTCCAATACCAGTATTTCCGCTTGTAGGTTCAACAATTGTATCCCCAGGTTTAATTACACCTTGTTGTTCAGCAGCTTCAATCATAGCTAATGCAATACGATCTTTAACACTGCTTCCAGGATTGAAATATTCTAATTTCAAATAAACCTCAGCACTATTTTCATCAACTAATCTGTTTAACTTTACAATTGGTGTTTGACCGACTAATTCGGCAACTGAATTTGCAACACGCACCATTGTGGCCACCTCTATTCCCGAGTATTTTTATTGGTTATATTGAATTTATAACTTTCTAAGTCCGTTGTCAATTACTTTAGTTAATTTTTACTAATAAAAAATGTTTTATTCTAAATTTTATGAGGATTAGAGGCTTGATTCCATAATGAAAAACAAATCTTATTTTTCTTTATTTATCCTGATTAGTTCCATAGAACCAGGTTACCTTTGCTTCATCCCAAAATGATTGAGCTGAAATTGGTACTTTTATTTGTTCCATTGCGATTGCCCGGCGAATTTTTGCTTTGACTTCGCTATATGAGTAAATTTTCCCCTTTATCACTTTATGTAGCTTTATAATCGCGTATCCCTGCTTTTCTTTGATTGGTTTACTCCATTGACCGACTTTTAAATCCTTTGCTGCTTTTAGATAATCCGCAGGGTACTGTTCATCATCCTCACTAATAAAGCCAATGTCTCCACCCTGATTTGCAGAGAAAACATCGGTTGATCGTTCCATTGCCAAAGCAGAAAAACTGGATCCAGATGATAATTCCTGGTAAGCTTTCTTTGCTTCACTTTTCGTTTTTACGAGAATATGTGATAGGTGATAGGTAGTAGGAACGTAAAATTGGCTTTTATTTTTCTTATAATAGCTGCTTATCTCTTTATTTGAAACAATAACATCTTTTGTAAGAATCTCCTCAAGCAATAAGCTGCTTTTTATTTGCTCCTTCCACTTCTTCTCATCAATCGCCTTGCTTGGAGCAATATAAGCCGCTTGAGCCATTTTGAATTCCTGGTTAACCTCATTATCCGAAACTAATATATTCGATTTTGCCGCCACTTCGCTAATCACCTGTTGGTCAATCATATCTTTTAAGACATCTTTACCATACCTTGCTTCTAATTCGTTAAGCCATTCCTGCCGTGAAATGGACTGATCACCTATCGTAGCTACTTTTTCTGTGGGACCCATTCCATTTCCACCGTGGGATTTAGACAAAAAGTAAATAACGGTTAGGCAATTTAATAAAATAAGCCCGCCAATGATGAGCAAAAGGTCCTTCCCCCGCACTTCCCTCTCTCCCAACAGCTCTATCTATTTTGCTTCCTCTAGAAACGTTTCTAACTCTTCCCGAGAATAAATATACTTTTCATTGCAAAAATGGCAATGTGCTTCCGCCATTCCATCAGTTTCAATCATATCTGTAATTTCTTCTTTTCCAAGACTGATAATTGCGTCTCCAAATCGCTTCTTTGAACAGGTACACTCAAATTGGACAGGCATTTTGGCTAGGATATTAATATCTTCTTTTCCAAAAAGCCTTTCCAATATTTCTTCTGGAGTTAATCCTGCTTCAATTAATTTTGAAATGGGAGGAATCGTCTTTAAGCTTTCTTCGATTTTGGTAATGGTTTCATCTTCTGTACCTGGCATTAACTGAAGAATAAACCCGCCTGCTGCCAAAATAGTGTCATCAGGATTCACTAAAACACCGACGCCCACGGAGGAGGGAACCTGTTCTGAGGTGACAAAATAATAAGTAAAGTCTTCACCTAATTCTCCTGAGACAAGCGGTACCTGGCCTGTAAAATAATCACGGAGGCCTATATCCTTTACGACTGCTAAAGAGCCCGAAGTTCCTACCGCTCTTTTAACATCAAGCTTTCCATGCTCATTTGCTTCAAAGTCAACGTGGGGATTTTGGACATAACCGCGAACATCGCCTTTAGCGTTACTATCAACCAAAATATGACCTAGAGGACCGTCACCCTCTATCTTTATCGTCAGTTTTTCCTCCCCCTTAAGCATTGCACCCATCATCACACCAGCTGTCATCGACCGTCCTAAGGCCGCCGAGGCTGTCCGCCATGTTTGATGCCGACGCTGTGCTTCTGCAACAGTATCCGTAGTTCGTACCGCGTATGCTCTGACCTGCCCATCACAGGCAATTGCCTTTACAAGGTAATCATTCATCACTTATCTCCTTTCTAGCTGTCCTTTCTTATCATATCCATGTTACGCTTATAGATTAACTGTAACCCCTTTAATGTTAAAAAAGGATCAACAATATCAATCATGTCAGACTCTCGGGCAATTAACTGCGACAAGCCACCTGTAGCAATGACACTTGGTTTTTTTGCAGTTTCAGTTTCCTCTATCATTCGTCTTACAATACCCTCTACTTGGCCAACGTAGCCATACAGCACTCCTGACTGCATAGAGGCAACGGTGTTTTTGCCAATAACGCCCCCCTCTGGACATGCAATCTCAATTCTTGGAAGTTTCGCTGCTTTTGAATAGAGTGCTTCGGTCGAAATATTGATACCCGGGGCAATCGCACCGCCCATATACTGGCGATTCTCATTTATATAACAGAACGTAGTTGCCGTTCCAAAATCGATAATAATCAGCGGGCTTCCATATTCATAGATTGCAGCAACCGCATTGACAATTCGGTCAGCACCAACTTCACGAGGATTATCAACTTTTAGATCCAGACCCGTCTTAATTCCAGGCCCAACCACAATCGGTTTAACATTAAAGTATTTTTGACACATTCTCTCTAACGAAAACATGATTGGCGGTACTACGGAAGAAATAATAATCCCGCTTATTTGGGTGAATGAGAGGTTGGAAAAATCAAATAAGGACTTAATAACCATTCCATACTCATCCGCAGATCGGTTACGATCGGTTTCAATCCGCCAATGAAACTTCAACTCATCAAATTCATATACGCCTAAAACAATGTTTGTATTCCCGACATCAACTACAAAAATCAACTCAATCACCACTTTATCCAAAGTCTTTAATTTTCACTGCAAACATCATACCACAAATGCATTTATTCGTTAAAGTAAACAGCTGTTTAGTAATCGTTTCCAACAAAGGAGCCACTTCTTATTTTACCTCTAGAATAAAGTAAAAAGAGTGCTTCGCATTCGAAGCACTCTTTTTAGGATTAATTATTTTGTTGGTTTATCATTACTTTCAGAGGATGATTCAGAATCAGTTGACTCAGGTTTCGATAGGTCAACCTCTTCATCCTTTTTCGAATTAATGTTTACCTTTACATCATCTGTTTTCGACAATTCAGGGTGTAAAACCTTTGGCTTTTCCGGCAAATGACCATTGTCAATCAAATATTTAATTTGGTCTGCATCAAGCGTTTCCACCTCAAGAAGCGTTGTAGCAATAAGATTAAGCTTATCACGATTCTCTGTTAAGATCTGTTTCGCTTTTGCATAACATTCTTTAATAATTCTTTGCATTTCAAGGTCAATTTCATAAGCAATCGCATCTGAATAATTTTGATCATTGTTAATGTCACGGCCAAGGAAAACCTGACCACCTTGTGCCTGACCAAATTGCAATGGACCAAGCTTATCGCTCATGCCGTATTCAGTAACCATTTTTCGAGCCAGCGCCGTAGCACGCTGAAAGTCATTGTGTGCTCCAGTACTTACCTCTCCAAAGACAATTTCTTCAGATACACGACCGCCAAGAAGGCCGGTAATCTTATCCAGTAATTCTGGCTTTGTCATGAAATAGCGATCTTCCTTAGGAAGCATGACCGCATAGCCGCCAGCTTGTCCGCGTGGAACAATGGTAACCTTTTGGACAATTTCCGCTTCGTTCAGTACTAAACCGATAACAGTATGACCACCTTCATGGAAAGCAACAATATTGCGTTCTTTTTCGGAGATCACACGGCTCCTCTTCGCAACACCAGCAATGACACGGTCGGTTGCTTCATCAACATCATCCATATCGATTTTCTTTTTATTTCGACGGGCTGCGACTAAAGCAGCCTCATTCAATAAGTTTTCAAGATCCGCTCCAGAGAAGCCAGGCGTCCCTTTTGCAATTGCCCCTAATCTTACTGAATCATCTAAAGGTTTATTTCGGGCATGGACTTTAAGAACAGCCTCACGGCCAGTAACATCCGGACGGTCAACCGTGATTTGCCTGTCAAAACGGCCAGGACGCAACAAGGCTGGATCTAGGATATCAGGACGGTTTGTAGCTGCAATGATAATAATTCCCTCATTTACACCAAAGCCATCCATTTCAACAAGCAATTGGTTCAATGTTTGTTCGCGTTCATCATGTCCGCCGCCTAGACCAGCGCCCCGCTGGCGTCCAACAGCATCAATTTCATCAATAAAGATAATACATGGAGCATTTTTCTTTGCATTTTCAAACAAGTCTCGAACACGGGATGCTCCAACCCCAACAAACATTTCAACGAAGTCTGATCCACTGATAGAGAAAAATGGAACTCCTGCTTCTCCAGCAACTGCCCTGGCAAGCAACGTTTTTCCTGTTCCGGGAGGTCCGACAAGGAGCACTCCTTTTGGAATACGGGCACCCAGTTCAGCAAATTTCCGCGGGTCCTTCAAAAATTCTACTACCTCAATTAATTCCTGCTTTTCCTCATCTGCACCGGCTACATCTCTAAAACGGACCTTTTTCTTGTCATCGTTATAGAGTCTGGCTTTACTTTTGCCAAAGTTCATCACCCGGCTGCCGCCGCCTTGAGCCTGATTCAATAAGAAAAAGAACAAGATAAAAATAATCACAAACGGAATGATGGATGTAAAGAACGTTACCCAGCCGCTTGTTTCCTTGGCAGGTAAAACATCCACTTTAGCAGTTGCTGCAGCTTTATCAATTCGATCTTGAATTTTCTCGCTGCTTGGAATATAGGTTAAGAAGCTTTTACCATTATCAGATTGGCCACGTACCTCATAGACGCCCCGGTCAGGCTGCATAGAAAAGGACTTAACCTGGCCTTTTTCTAAATTGGAAACAAATTTATCATATGATATATGATCGGTTGGTTCATTGCTTCCGTTAAAAAAGCTAACCACACCTATAATGACTAAAAATATTAATAAATAAAAGATGGTATTACGGAAAATCCGGTTCATCCCTTACCTCCTCCCACGGTAGAAAAACTATACTAAATAGTATCATAGAAAATCATGGCAATACAAGGAATAACGCTCAAACAAATAAGACTTACATGATGGAATTAAATAAAGTGATTTACTATAGGTTTTGCTTAATTGTTGTTACTATATACTTCAGGTTTCAATATTCCGATATATGGCAAGTTACGATATTTTTCAGCGTAATCTAAACCATATCCAACAACAAATTCATTTGGAACATGAAACCCTACATAATCAGCTTCAATCTCACTCTTCCTTCCTTTTGGCTTATCAAGCAACGTAACAATTTTAACGGACTTTGCTTTTCGATATCGAAACAGTTCAACAAGGTAGCTTAAGGTTAAACCGCTATCAATGATATCTTCGATTATTAATAAATCCCTTCCCTCTACTGAAGTATCTAAATCTTTGAGGATTTTGACTTCCCCTGTAGAGACAGTTGAATTACCATAGCTGGAAACATCCATAAAGTCCATTTCCAAGAAGCAATCCATCCGCTTAAGTAAATCGGCCATAAAAGGCATAGCACCTTTTAACACTCCAATTGCTAGTGGGAATCGGTCTTTATACTCCTCTGTTAACTGCTGCGCTAACGACTTTATTTTTGCTTGAATCTCTTCCTCACTAACTAAAATCTTTTCAATATCATTTTCCATCAAAATTTTTCCTCCTAGAAGTCACTGCTTTTTATATGTAAGTTGGATATAATACCCTGATGTACTACCTATACCTTCAATTGCTGATTTTTTTAAACCTGGAAGCCAAAGAATACAGCCATCCTGATCCGTCACAACAGGCCATGTGTCCCTCTCCTGGATCGGGATTTTTAGATCAATAAAAATATCCTTAACCTTTTTTGAGCCGGACATTCCTTTTAACGACATTCGGTCTCCAGCTTTCCTAGTTCGGATTGTTAAGGGTAATGTAACCATATCCCGAGCAAACAAGGCTGTAAACCGATTTGGAATGGATGCTGGTAATTCAACATATTCCATGTTTATGGTTCCATGTTCAGGCAGATGAATCGTACCTGGTTCTATCAATTCAAATTGAAAGGATAGCGGTTTGTCTATGTTGAATTGAAAATGGCATTGCTGATAGGAACGAATAACCTTTAGTCCATTGGGAAGGTCTAGTGTTCCTGAAGGATGCGGCCGACTGATCATCGCAATAACCTGATGAATATGTATGGCCGAAAGTGAAGCAGGCCTTTCTTTGTAAAGATAGTTTAATATTAGTTGAATCCCTCTCCTTTGTAAAGGTATTGGCATTTTGAAAAAGCGTTTAATGTCAATGGCTATTTGTTGCGCTTCTCTTATTGTCATTACTGTATTCATGCTTTGGACAGTTAATTCCTGAAGATAGTCTTCATCACTTTGCGTTTCTTCGCTAAAACGTTGAAAATGTTCATGAACGTTTCTATTTTCCTCTTTTAAAAAAGGTAATACCACCTTACGAAAGCGATTTCTGCTATAAATACTTTCCTTGTTGCTTGGGTCTATACGAGGAACTAACTGATATTGGTCACAGTACTCCTCAATTTCTTTCTTTGTCAAGGCTAGAAATGGACGAAAGATTAAACCATTTTGAAAAGGACGCTGAAACGGAATTCCTGCTCTTGCCTTTCCAGTACTTCCCCTTGTAAAACGCATAAGAATGGTTTCAATTTGATCATCTCCATGATGGGCAAGTGCTAAATATGGATAATCATTTTCACTCATAACTTTAGCAAAAAATCCATAACGAGCATCCCTCCCCGCCACTTCGGCACTTTTTCCAGTTTCCTTCATTAGTTCCGGAACATTAATTTGTTCCATTTCAAATGGGATTGAGAACTGCTCACAATAATCTTTTACAAACAACGCATCCTGATAGGACTCCTCCCCGCGAAACATATGATCTACATGGGCAACGATAATGGAAAACCTCTGTTTTTCTTTTTGACCCTGTAGGTAATGTAACAACGCTAGTGAATCCGGGCCTCCCGAAACTCCAACAATGATTTTTTTGTTTTTTAATGAAAATAAATGTCTTTCTAGAAAAGCCTCTACCTTTGCTTCTAACATTTTACATTCTTCCTTACAATTATTATCTTTGCCTTTATTTTAATATTAGCTTTTATATTTATTTCTATTATCTACGAACAAAAATGATAATAGTTTCAAAAATTTATTAATTTCTAAACATAATATACAAAGTATATAAACAAACCATTAACAGCAAAATGAATAAGGTTTCAGCCCAGCCGCGGCTTTTCTTTTTTTTCTTATAGGTTTTTCTGGATGGGTATTGGTTTGCTTTTGGTTTGTTAAAACTTGCTTGTTTTGAAACGGACGGTTCAGGGGCGTTGTCAGAGACCTGTTGATTTGTTACCAGAGCAAGCAAGTCATCCCGCATTTGTTTAGCACTTTGATAACCGCCCTGAAGCGACCGTACAATTACTCGTTCAAAAGGAATAAGTTCTTGTTTTTGCCTTATTGCTTCCCTTAATTGTGAAATGCCCCCGGCTTTTTTTGAAAAACGGTTTGGGTAAGCAGTATTGATCATAATCATGCCGGCGGCAAATAAATCGTAGCTTGGCTCTGCTTTCCTTGAACCCAACCCCCAATAACCACGGTCATAAAACTCAGTGAATTCTTTTATAGCTCTGCCTTGAATCGTTGTTCCTCCTACATCAATACAGCGGATTCTACTCGGAGGTCCAGTAATAATCAGATTTTCCGGTTTCAAGTCACCAAAGACCCAGCCATTGTGATGAAGTGTTTCAAGATCTTTTAATAATTGAAGAAGTAAGACAACTGTCCAGGACTTTCCTTTTTGTCCAATAAAGGATAATAGGTTTGGACCATCTATATATTCCATTACATAAAAGGAGACACTAACTCGATTATTTAACCAATCATCTACATCAATCAAAGAAGGCCCGAGGGAAGACCCCTGGACCTTTGCAAAGGATTTGAGAACATTCACCTCGGTGGTTATCGAAATTCCGTTATCACTCATTTTTAACGCAACCCGTTTGCCCTTATGTTCAGCAAGATAAACAATTCCATTTGCCCCAAATCCCAGTTCTTTCACGATCATATACTTTTTTTGATGCCATTTCCCCAAAATAACCGTACCTGGATTGACCTTACATAGACTCTTCAAAGAATGATTCATCATCACGGGAAAGAAGACTCCTTCTCATAGAATGATTTTGATTGAATGAGGAAAGCGCAGCTCGAAGTGCCGGACCTGTTGGAGTAATCCCACCAGTTGTCAGCTGGGAAAAAATTTTCGTCAATGATTGAAGATTCGGCGTCCAATCCAATACCTTTTCGACGTCATTCTTTTTCCCGGGAAATACAAAGACGGAAAAATAGTTATCGCCTGACCTTGCATTTAAACTAAGTGAAAGGTCTACTAATGCTTCTTTTACGGTTGGCAGCTTTTGCCTCATACTTGCGCTGGTGTCCACAAGAATTAAAACATCTAATTCGATCGTTTCACCCAACTCATCGACCACCTCGATCACCTCACCCCTCTTTTCAGGAGGAAGATCATCTAGTGTTTTTGACCGCCCGAGAATTTGCTGTAATTCCTTGTTTACCACCCCTTGAATCGTTTGTGTCATCGCTTTTCTTGTCACCATCTGTACCGTTTGCGAAAGCTGCTGGGCATAAACAATTTGGCTAACCCCTCCTCCTGATAGGGCAATGCTCTCAATTTCTTTTATTCCTTTTTCATCAATCATATCCTGTTCCATAACACCAATAACATTAACGGTAATTCCCTCTTCTCTAGCAAGTGCGGCCATCGCATTCGGATCTTCTCCTTGGTTGGAACAGCCATCTGTAATCAATAAAATTTGGCGGATTCTTCCTGTGTACATAGATTTTCCCCTCCATTTACCATGATGCTTCCATTTTCGACTGGACGGAAGAGATTTATACATAGAAAAGCGGAAGCGCCCTGGTCAGCGGCGTATGGCCTCCTCGAAAAAGCTAACGCTTTTTCTTCGTACGATGCTTATGCTGCCGAAGCGTTCCTTGTGGAGCGCTTCGACTGAGATAAAGGAAACACGAAGAGCCGGAGGCGCATTCGTGCTTGACTTATCGTAGGGCGGAGAGCGAAGGACACTAGACGCTAGGGCGCTGGCCGACTAAAAGCGCCGCCGTCCTGGCGGCAACGTCGGCACTAGCACATCCTGTGCGTCGAAGCTGGACATTTCTCAAAGTCAGGAATTATGCTCTTTTCTTAAACTTTTCGACAGGAATGGATGCCCATTTAGGTGTATTGTGTTTAATCTTTGCTACAGTAACAGTCATATCATCCTCAATTAGTCCCGAGCGTGAGCGAATAACCTCCTCCATGATTAAGTCAGCAACCTCCTGCGGGTCTTCTGTTTCAAGCTCCTGGATTTTTCTTTTCATCCATGCATCATAATTTTCAACATGCTTTGGACCTTCAAACACGCCATCACTCATCATAATCAGCAGGTCACCCGCCTTTAATTGCTGACTGACAACATCCACTTCAAATTCTTGAAGGATTCCCATCGGCAGGTTGCTGGCCTGAATCTTAATAATCTTATTTCCCCGCTTTATAAAACTTGGCGTCGATCCAATCTTAAGAAATTTGGTCGCTGCATTTTGCAAATCAATCATCGCGAGGTCTAAAGTTGAAAATATTTCATCCGTTGTTCGCAACGAAAGAACGGAATTGACTGATTTTATTGCAACCTTTTCCTCTATCCCTGATTGTAAAAACTTTTGGAGGAGCTGCAACGTCTCTTTGCTTTCATAATGGGCCCTTTCCCCATTTCCCATCCCATCGCTGATTGCAATCGCATATTTCCCACAGCCGATTTCAATCATCGAATAGCTATCACCAGAAACAAGACCGCCATCCTTTGCTGCATGAGCAACACCCGTTTCAACCACAAAGGCCTTTGAAGAACGAAATGTAGCTTGACAGAAACCATTTGGATAGGGGGAAGACTCCTCCGTACTGACAATGATTGATTCCCCTAAAATATCTGTCAGCAATGGGGCAATTAGTTTTTCGCATTCACCATGATCATTGCCGAAAGGAAGAATGATATCAATATCAACATTTCCCTTTTCTAAGCTATAGATCTCAACCTGCTCGATCTGAATGCCAAAGTCTTGGAGCGCCTCCATAATTTGTTCTTCCTGTCTATGATGATTTTCCCGTTCTCGCTGAATTTCCTTGGCGAAATTATCCATCACCTCAGAAACACCGAGCAATTGGTCTGCTACTAACTTTCTACTTTCCTTCACTTGTTTTTTTAACTTTTGGTTTGCCTGGAAAAAGGTTAATTCCTGTTGGATCACCTCAATCACTTTTTTTGATCGTGTACAATGCTTCTCCCATTCTCTCGTTAATTTCCCTGAAATATTTCCATCATTTTGATCCATTTCATGAATAATATCTTCCATATATTCATATGTTGTATTAAAATTCCTTGACCAGCAATGGTCTTTTTTGAAACACGTCTGACACGTTTTTTCTGTAACATTACTTAAGAAATAATCTAATTCCCGATCTCCCTCCTGATCTGGCTGCTGTTCATTACTTTGTGTAAAGCTTTTTGATAGAGCTTGAAAAACACTTGAAAACTGGGAAACTCGCTGTGCAGTAACATCTCTCATTTTCCGCATATATTTTTGCTGTTCGGCCATATGTTCCGGTGTACCCGGGATATATTTTGCAAGCCTGGAAATAAGTGCCTTCGGGGTGAGGAGAAATATAGCAATTGCTGCAGTCGATTCAAATACGTTGAGTAAAATTGACCCGCCTCCTTCGCCGTACATACCAATCAAAAGCGTGGCAATTATCAAGCCGACTGAAACGCCAAGTTTTTTACCCTCCTTCAATAGCCCTCCTAATACTCCAGCGAAGGCTAATAAACTCATATTGTAGAAGCTTGATACATTTGCAAGACTAAAGATTAACCCTGTTACAACACCAACTGTTGAACCTACTGTTGCTCCGGCAACATAGGAAAATACCAATACCAGGTAACGGGACATGATATGCTCAACGGAGAGGCTATAAACTACCCAGCCAATAGTACCTGTCATAATTGACGCAAGCATAATGATGACACAGACAATCTCTTCTGTTTTTAAAGGTTGTCTCCGTTTATTCCAAGTTAAGAGTGGAATACTTTGCAAAAAAATGAGGGTTAGAATAAAAGCGAGCCCTGCTTGTACTCCTGTCATAATCGCATCGTATAAGGATAATTGACCGGTGGTAATAAATGTTTCCGTCAGCTTCCCGGCTGCTAGAATGATACTTACATAGACAGGCAGTGCCTTCACTTCATTTTTCAACCATTTTTTTGTCACTCGATATATAAATAGAAATAAAAAGGAAATTGCAAAGGTTGACGCTGCATTTGCATACGAAATCGTGACAGCCCCTGCTACTAATCCTACCAATGCCAGTGGTGCCCAATCCTTTTTAACAAAGAACACAACAGCAAAAAAAGGCAGACTGAACGGTGTAAGCTTTGATAGAATCAGAGCACGTCCAAGCAAAAACCCAACCAACAATATGAGATATCCCTTCCTAATCAGAAGGTTTTCTATTTTTAATCGTAATTTCTTCATACTATTTGATAGGTCCATTTTCGATGACTGAAAGTTAACTTCGCCTATTGGATCTATTAAACTTCGTTCTACCTTTGCCATATCCACACTCCCTATCACCATATTGTTTTCACTATTATAAAAGTGGAATCTCCAGAAGATTGTCATAAGAGCAGATAATTATCAATAATTTGTTCGACTTTATTATTCAAAATATTCTGACTTTGACAAAAATCAATGCAATTCTTCAAAAATACGTTGACAATATTTTTTAATCTATGTATTATATCTATTGTGTCTTAAATAATTTTGGCGGCGTAGCTCAGCTGGCTAGAGCGTACGGTTCATACCCGTAAGGTCGGGGGTTCGATCCCCTCTGCCGCTATAACTAAAAGAAGCACCATTGCCGGTGCTTCTTTTTTAAAAACAAAAAAGACAAGCCGTTTGGACCCGTCTATTCAAAAGCTGCTATTTATTTCAGTAATAAGCAGAAAGTTAACCTCGTCTAGCCCCTCTTCCACCACGCTTAGACTCAGTATTTCGTTTTAAGGAAGATAATCGATCCTCGCTATCTTTTAAAAACTTCGCCATTTTCGTTTCAAAGTTTTCCGGTTTAGGAGTATTACGATCATTTGCTCTACCCTGACGAGGACGTTGGGAATGCGAATGCGAGTGTGAATGTGGTTTTTGACCTTCTGGGCGATCCTTTGCTTTTTTAATGGATAATCCAATCTTCCCATCTTTCTCAACATTGATGACTTTTACTTCAACCTGGTCGCCAACTTTAAGATGATCATTAATATCCTTGACATAATTATCAGCAACCTCACTAATGTGAACAAGTCCTGTTGAACCCTCCGGCAGTTCCACAAACGCTCCGAACTTTGTAATCCCTGTTACTTTTCCTTGTAACTTGCTGCCTACCTCAATTGACATAAAAAGAATGTTCCTCCTTAAAATATAAAAAATCATACTTACTATATATTATACAGAAAGAAAAAAATTAGTGTCAATAAGACATCATCTTGGTTCACTTTTCTTTATTTGAGTCAGGTATATTAAAGATAATTTCATCCTTATTTGATAAAAAGTATTCCTTCCTGGCAAGTTTAGCAATATAGTCATCATTATTTAAATTTGAAATTTCTTCTTTTAGTGATTTCTGCTGATTTTTCAATGAAACTAGCTTTTCATCCAGCGCCTTCTTTTGCGAAGTCTTATCTTCTAAAACAGAGGCTTGTGAAAGGATGCTGGAGATCAAAAAATAAGAAACAAATAACGCAAAACCAAAAAATACAGAAAGCCGTCGTAGCAGTTTTTTCTTTCTCCTAGCCGCTGCATTTTCGCTAAATTCTTGCTGCTGGACATAGGTAGTTTCAATTTTGGCTACTTTCTTTTGTTGGATGGCACCCATACCTTCACTCCCCTCTCATTTATCTTGCTTTTTCCATTTCTCTAGCCACTTATTAATAATATTCTTGATTCCCTTAAAATTTCCTGCCGTTCTATTATATAACTTCTCGACGGTTTTTTTAATCCCCTTCGGCAACATTTTCCAAAAAATTAATACTATTTTTTTAACCACATTTAAAATGAACTTTATGATGAATAATACCACCCTAAAAACAAATTTGACAAGGGAAATAAGACCCCTGCCAACAAGTAAAATGGTGAATATAGCAAGTTGAATAAGCCCGTTGACTGGTTTAAAGACAAGTAATAAAATTAATTTTTTCAGAAAGTTATACAACGAAATGAAAGATCGAATCAACACTTCCAGTACTCTTAAGTAAATACCCCTAAGCAGACTTTGATAGGCGGCAAACCCGCATACAAGGGCAATAAAAATATAGAACCTAATTTCACCCTTATTAATAAGAAATAATATATAAAATATAAGTAATGCTTGAATAATCCAAAAAAGAATATCGTTTAAAAAAACAAGCCAATGTTTTCGTCTTGAACGGTGCAAAAAGCGCTGATACGTATCAAGCATGCTTCCAAACAACGCTCCCATTCCAATCATCGAAAGCATTGTTAAAAATTGTGTCGATAGTGTCATCGGAATAACTTGCTAAAGAAGCCTTTAGCCTTCTCCCCATGCTGATCCTCTAAATAAATCAACTCAAAAATTTTCCCTTTTATCGAAACAATCCCTTTGTCAACATCCAGATTTTTCATTTGTAGGTTTTGCCCTTTTATTGCTAAAAAGCCCATCACTGTTTCTAGTAAGAATTCTTCGTTATCAAAACTTTCGACTTGTTTAACACCAGTTATTTCGAGTAACTTTCTCCCTCTCATGATCACATCATGGTCAGGAACACTACTCTTAGACGGGTTTGCTTCATAATATTGGCTCATCCTCATCCCTCACAATCACTTTGTACAACCTTTTTGTACATTTTTATGTGAGAAGAAAGAAAAATAGAACAAGCGGTAAGAAAAGTGGAAGCATCCGTTTAGCGACGTATGGACTGGAGCACACCGACTGAGATAAGGTGAAACTTCAATCAGCAAGTGTTTATTCGTTGATTGTTAATTGAGCCAATCGGGTTTTAACGGGCAGTTGAGAATCTACTGCCCGTTAAAACGGGATAAAGGAAACACGGAGCTATAGTCGATTCGATGTTGACTTATCGTAGGGAGGTGAGCGAAGTACACTAGTCGCTGGGCGCTGGAACTGGACAGTTCTCAAAGCTCATACAGTTATATTTTGTCTAAGAAAAGCAACAGCGTCCTAAAAAAGAACGCTGCTCAATGTCCTGCTATTTGATAAAGTGATCCGTTGGGTCACCAATTTTCTCATCTTTTAAGATGGTATACATTTCTGTTGCTTCTTCTTTTCGGGTTGTTTCCTTTATCTGGTCAACTCTTGCTGTCACTAATCTTTGCCCGAGTCGAATTGTTAATACATCCCCCGCCTTGACAATCGAACTGGCTTTGGCTTCTTTTTCATTAATCTTGATGCGTCCCTGATCCGATACTTCCTTCGCCAGCGTCCTTCGCTTGATTAAACGTGACACCTTTAAAAATTTATCTAAGCGCATTTTTACTTCCCCCTTTTCTTATAGTCCCTTTAGCTTTGCCTCATCCCAAAATTTATCTAGTTCCTGAAGTGAAAAGTCTGTAAACGCCCTGCCGCTTTTTGCTACCTGATTTTCGATAAACCGAAAGCGTCGGATAAACTTTTCATTTGTTGCAAATAAAGCCTCCTCTGGGTGGATCTTTAAAAAACGGGCAACATTGACAAAGGCAAACAATAGATCTCCAAACTCTTTTTTCGCAAACTCCGATTGTTCGCTCATTTCACTCAATTCAGCTTCGAATTCTTGAAGCTCTTCTTTGACCTTCTCCAGTGCAGGGGTTATTTCCTGCCAATCAAAGCCAACCTTTGCTGCTTTTTTTTGCAGTTCAAAGGCCCTAATTAAATTAGGCATTGATAATGAGACCCCTTCTAAAATGGATTCCTCCATCTCGCCCTTTTCCTTCTTCTTAATTTCCTGCCAATTTTGCAAAACCTCTTCTGTATTCTCAACCTTCGTGGATCCAAATACATGTGGATGACGCCGAATCATTTTCTCTGAAATTCCTTCAATAACTTCATCAATCGAAAAATACCCTTCATCTTCGCCAATTTGTGCGTGAAGCATCACTTGGAGAAGCACATCACCAAGCTCTTCAATCAAATGATTGATATCACCACTGTCAATCGCGTCGATCACCTCAAACGTTTCTTCAATAAGGTACTTTTTCAATGACTCATGGGACTGTTCTTTATCCCACGGGCAGCCCTCCGGCCCTCTTAACACCGCAATAATTTCCCGTAGCTTTGAAAAATTTTTTAAGAGGATTTTTTCATCCTTGACCGGAGGCACATAAACTGAGGTAAGATTATTCACCTTTACATGGCGATCCAGTTCATATAACGATACCTGACTGATCTCCTCTTCTTTACTTCCGGCAGCCGTTACAATCGTAACAGGATAATCATCCGGGTATCTATCCATTAAGGTTAATTTCACTTCTGATGCAACAAATTGATCATATACCTGACTGATAAAAATATGCTGGCTTTGCTGAAAATCTTCCGCCTTTAATGAAGTGCCATCGAGAAGCTGAAATCCGTCAATTGGGTCAATTTTTAATGCCTGAAACAAAGCATCAACAAAGCTTTGCCCACC
Organism: Bacillus sp. EB600; assembly: GCF_024494385.1. GTDB lineage: Bacteria > Bacillota > Bacilli > Bacillales > Cytobacillaceae > JAEVLT01. The sequence goes on along the minus strand of NZ_JAEVLT010000032.1, from coordinate 31,235 downwards.
GCCAATAATAACCTTGACTCCAGCGTTTGAGCCTCTTTCAAGCAGCAGTTGAACAGTCCGTTCTGCCACAAGTGGATGTCCAGGTACCCCATAAACAACCTCTTCGGTCTCAGCTTTTTTCAAAAGAATCTCAGCAATTTCCTCATAAACAGCCTCAAATTGTTGATGCTTTTCATAGATAGAATCAAACGATGTATACGATAATCCCTCTTTTTCTAGTTCAGGTATGACGGGATGCTCTTTTGTACGCAAATATAAATGCTGAGCCTGCATTATTTTTTTATAGACTCCAAACGGCAGCTGGTCTAGGTCTCCAGCACCGAGACCAATGATTTCAATTTTTTTCGCCATATTTTCGACTCCTATCTGAATGCTTTAAAAACATTGCTAATTTACTGCCAAACGGAAATAAAGAAAGATCCTCCTCGGAAAAAACATCGCTCCTAACCACAATCCCTAAAAACAGCAAGCCACCAAATAGGGCGGCACTCACCGCTTGAAACGTCTCTGCTATTCGAACAGAAACAAATAATCCATGCAGTACACTTGTTATGGCGAGATAACCTTTTAAAAATAGAATCATCACGATAACAGCAAGAATCACAGACCGAAAAAATTTCCACGTAAAAAGCGGCCTGCCAATTATTGTTCTTAATTTAATACTCATGATTACACTTAGCAATGCTAAAGTAATAATTGTCGACACAGCAGCTCCCATCGTTTCAAATTGAGGTACTAGCAACAAATTGAGCCCATATTTTATTGGAAAACCAATCACAATCACGATAGCGGGAAACAGCAGTTTTTCTAAGCCCTGCATAATTGCGGTAATTGTTGAAATGATTGACGTAAATAAAATGACGAACCCTAATACACCAAGGACCGAAGAACCTATATTGTTTTCAAAAAGCATCGTATTAGTCGGCTCAATAATGGCCCACAGCCCTGCAGAGGCACCAGCCCCAATGACAATACTAATCTGTAGTGCTAATTTAATTTTATCTAATAGGTATTCAGGTTTTTTCTTTAATCTTTCACTTGTAATAATCGGAACAAGTGATAGCGACATCGATGTCGCTGCAACAGTACCCATTTGAATTAATGGCTGCCCACGATCAAAAATCCCTTTTAAGCTTTTTGCTGCTTCTTTTTCAATCCCACTTGAGACCAGTAGGGAATATAGGTTCATAGCATCTGCCATCTGCATAAAAATCAAGAGCATCCCGCTGATACAAATCGTCAGCCCCTGAAAAATCAACGCTTTATAAATCCAGCCCGAGCCTGTTAACAAGTTTTTTATAGACTTTCTACTTAAGCTTAACCATTTCCATTCTTTACGAATCGAAAAAAAAGTAAACAAGATAATCACAGAAACTATGCTTCCTGTAATTGATCCAAACATTGCTCCCCCGCCAACGAGATATAACGAATAGCCCTTTTGCATAAATATGTATGACAAAATAATAATCGTAAGAACACGGGTGGATTGCTCCCCTACCTGTGAGATCGCAGTCGGAACCATATTTCCTTTTCCTTGATAATAGCCTCTTATTAATGAAACAAGCGGAAACAGTAAAAAGACAAGCGAAACAACCTTTAATAAAATAGCTAAATTGGGGTCTTTCATAAGAAGAGCTATTTTACCGGAGCCAAAATAAAGGATCATGAAGCAAATCAATCCAAACAGTTGAAGAAATATAAATGATATCAATAGAAAACGACGGGCACCATCAAGATCTTTTTTTTCTGCAAATTCAGCATACATTTTTGAAATAACGACGGGAAAACCAGTTGTTGTTAAAACTACGGCTGCCCCGTAGAAGGGGTAAACCTGCTGATAAATATAAAAACCTACATCCCCAACAATATTTTGAAAGGGGATTCGGTAAAACGCACTTAATATTTTTGTGATAAGAGCAGCGATCGTTAACACCAATGCTCCTTTAAATAAGTCCTTCGATTGATTCACGTGCTTCAGAGTGCGCCTCTCCTTCCCCTAACAATATAACGAGTTCACATCACAAATCGAACATAAAAAAACGTTTACAGTATCGTCCTTGCCAATAAAGGCGGTATGAGCAGAGCCAGCCTTCGCTTTATTTGAGTCACAAACATAGATATTTCCACCATCTAGGACATCCAGATTTACTTTTGCGCGCTCCGCTCCTTTACCAAGTAAACTCTGGAATATTATAGCATAGGAAACGTGGCCAATAACTGTTATGAAAGAAAAAAAGCGTAAGCGCCCGTTTAGCGCACGACAGGACTGGAGGACACTGACTGAGATAAAGGAAACACGAAGAGCGTTAGCGATTCGATGTTCATAGGGAAGTGGGCGAAGTACACTAGTCGCTGGGCCCTGGCCGACTATGAGCGCCGCCTTCCTGGCGTCAACGTCGGCACTAGCACTTCCTCGAAAAAGCTAACGCTTTTCCTTCGTGCGATGCAAAGCTGTCGAAGCGTTCCTTGTCCTGTGCGTCGAAGCTAGACAACGAAAAAAGACAGCATTTCTGCCGTCTTTACTCGTAAAGAAAAGGAGATCTTTGTTAACTTTCCATCTGTCGTGCTAAGAATCCGGCCGCTGTTTCAACTGCCTTATGTTCCACCTCTCCAAGACTTCCTTCCTTAGAGAAAATGATGACAGCTCCAATTGGATCACCATTTGCAATAATCGGGCCAATTGTATAGGCTGAAATGGTTTCTTCACTACCATCAGACAAGGAAAAATTTTCTTGCTGGTTCATAATCACGGAATTACGGTCTTCCATTGTCTTTTCAACCATATCACTTATATTTTTATTTAAATAATCCTTTTTAGAGCCCCCAGCTACAGCTATATAAGTATCTCGATCGCAAATTAAAACAGGATTCCCAAGGCTATCAAAAAGTGCTTCTGCATATTCCTTCGCAAAATCACCCAACTCACTGATTGGCGAATATTTTTTTAGTATAACTTCCCCATCACGATCCACAAAAATTTCCAACGGATCCCCTTCGCGTATCCTCAGGGTTCTGCGGATTTCTTTAGGAATGACAACACGACCCAAATCATCGATTCGACGAACAATACCAGTTGCTTTCATCCAATGTTGCCTCACTTTCATCTGATGATTGTTTTTCAGTTAGTAATGATAATCTTTCCTTTGCTTGTACTAATCACCAATCTTAAAGATAGTATCTTTCAACTGGAAAGTTCTATACACAATCGATGTATTTTTTTACATTTTCGTGTCTATAATCCTAATTTCGAATAAAAACCTATTTTATCGAATTTTCCTGTTTCTTTTTAGCAGGTGCAAGACTTTTAATCAATTCAAATGTTTTATTGAGCCACTGTGCAGTCTCAATTCCTTTTATATGAAGGACCATTTTCAGTCTTTTTCCATCCATCCCTAAACTAATTATTCTTCCAAATTGAGTGTTTATGTTTGATATTAAAGATCCTTCAATTTTGCTGCTGGCATCCTCCGTTAAGAAAACGCTGATCTCCTGTTTCACCTGTTTAACAAGCTCAACCCCGGCCTGCACTGCATAAACCTTCATCTCAGCAATTTGGAATAAATAGGCGACCTCATCCGGATATTCCCCAAAGCGGTCAAGCATTTCCTCTTTCAGTTCTTCAATATCCTCAAAGTCAATGATGCCCCTGAATCGTTTATACATCTCAATTTTCTGATGACCGTCTTTAATATAAGCGTCAGGGATATAGGCATCAATTTCAAGATCAATCTCAACAGTTGGCCTACTATCCGTCTTAAGATCACTCTTTCTTGCTTCAATTGCTTCTTTTAGCATTTGTGAGTATAGATCAAAACCAACAGAATCAATAAATCCATGCTGCTGAGATCCTAGTAAATTACCCGCACCGCGGATTGAGAGATCGCGCATTGCGATTTTAAACCCAGACCCTAATTCCGTAAATTCTTTAATAGCCTGGAGGCGTTTTTCAGCAACCTCTGTTAAAACCTTATCCTTCCGATAAGTAAAATAAGAATAGGCAACACGGTTAGAACGTCCGACCCGGCCGCGAAGCTGGTACAGCTGAGACAGGCCCATTTTATCCGCATCAAAGACAATTAGTGTATTCACATTAGGAATATCAACACCTGTTTCAATAATTGTCGTACTCACAAGTACATCAAAATCACCGGCCAAAAAGCCAAGCATAACAGCTTCCAATTCATTTTCTGTCATTTGACCGTGGGCATAGGCGACACGAGCGTCAGGAACAAGCATCGTGATTTCCTCAGCTTTTCGCTCAATATCTTCTACCCTGTTATATAAAAAGTATACTTGTCCGTCCCGGGCGAGTTCCCGCTCTATCGCTTCCCTAACAAGTGATCCATTATACTCCATCACGTATGTCTGGACTGGAAAACGATTTTCAGGAGGAGTCTCAATAACCGATAAGTCCCTGACCCCAAGCATGGACATATGTAGAGTCCTTGGAATTGGCGTTGCTGTTAAGGTTAATACATCTACATTTGTTTTTAATTTTTTAATTTTCTCTTTATGTGTAACTCCAAATCGCTGCTCTTCATCGATAACTAACAATCCAAGATCACGATAGACAATGTCCTTTGACAGCAGGCGATGCGTTCCAACGACAATATCGACTGTACCCGCTTTCAAACCCTTCATTGTCTCTGTTTGCTGTTTCTTCGTCCGAAAACGGCTTAGCAAACCAATCGTAATTGGATAGTCCTGAAATCTTTCCCGTAATGTTTCATAATGCTGCTGCGCTAAAATCGTCGTAGGGACAAGAATCGCCACTTGCTTACCATCTGCAATCGCTTTAAAAGCTGCCCGAATTGCTACTTCGGTTTTCCCATACCCGACATCACCGCAAAGCAGGCGATCCATTGGACGTGGTCTTTCCATATCCTTCTTAATTTCGAGAATGGAACGAAGCTGATCCTCTGTTTCCTGGTATTGAAATGAAGACTCAAATTCCCGTTGCATATCGCCATCCGGGGAAAAGGCATGCCCGACAGCTGCTTCACGTTCGGCATATAGCTTAATTAAATCATCAGCGATATCCTCAACAGATGACTGAACCTTTTTCTTTACCTTTTTCCAATCGGTTCCACCAAGTTTATATATTTTAGGCTCTTTTCCTTCAGAACCAACATATTTTTGCACAAGATCAATTTGTTCAATCGGAACATACAGCTTGTCTGTTCCTTGATAACGAATATGAAGATAATCCTTATGGACTCCATTAATAACAAGTGTTTCAATCCCTAGGTATTTCCCAATTCCGTGATTGACATGAACGACATAATCTCCAATTTTTAATTCAGAGTAATTTTTAATTCGCTCCGCATTTGATAGTTTTTGACGTCTTGCACTCTTTTTTATCCGTTTATTAAAAAGCTCCTCTTCAGTGATAATCGCAATTTTTTGAATGGAAAGTTCAAACCCTGTTTGAAGGTTCCCCTTAATAATTTGCACTTTACCCGGGATAAGCTTTTGATCTTCTGCTACCAGTGAAGCCTCAATCTCATAATCCTCTAATACCCGTTCAAGCTTTTTGACTCGTTCCTCATCAGGTCCCAAAAAAACAATCGAATAATGACTCTTTTTCCACCTATCTACCTCTGCTTTTAGTAAATGCATTTGGCCATGGAAATTTTGCATTTGTTTGCAAGCCATATTAATAATATTCTGCGGGCTTGTATTGGCCACGTGACGTAAAAATAACGACATATATAAAACGGGGAAAATGTTTTTATGCATTAAACTAGGAAGGTCATGGGATATTTTTACATCATGGATGATTTGGCCTTCACTTAATAACGATGTGTACCATTCTGCCTCTTCCTTTTCAAGTGAATCATTCATTTCTTGAACCCTGCTTAATTCATCAATGATCATAACGCCGTTCTTGGGAAGGTAGTCTAGTAAACTAGTAGCTTGATCATCTAAAAGCGATAGGTATTTAAAGATTTGATCCGGCTTATGCCCGTTTCGAAGCTGTTCGATTTCAAAGCCAATATTCTGCGAAAGCAGCAACTTTTCTTTATCATTCTTTAATTTTCTCAAGCTCCGAGAAAGTCCATCCTCTAGCTTTCCAATCAAAAGGCTGTATTGTTTATCTTCAAGAATTACCTCTGTCGATGGTCCAATTGTGATTTCACTCATTTTCTCTTTTGAGCGCTGATCGTCGAGTGAAAAGGACCGGATGGAGTCAATTTCTGTATCGAACAATTCTATTCGTAATGGGTTTGATTCTGTAATTGGATATATATCAATGATGCCGCCCCTTACACTAAATTCACCCGGAGTTGAGACCATTTCCGCTCTGACATATCCCATTTTTACAAAGAGGTTTAGCATCTCATCAACATGAATATCTTCACCGACTTTTAACCGAAGCTGATACTTTTTCCATAACGACTTTTGCGGCAGGATTTTTCTTAGCCCCGCAACCGGAACAATCAATATTCCACGTTCATTTGTACTCAAATAATTTAGTGCTTCAATTCGCTGTGCTTTTAACTCTGGACTGGCGATACTCATCTCCGCCGCAATTAACTCATTAGCTGGATACAAAAAGACTTCTTTTTCACTTAATAGATTCACAATATCATCGTAAAGCTTTTGTGCTTGTAATAGATTATGTGTAACCAATAGGATTGGTCTTTTCATTTGTTCATACATAGACGCAACAAACACAGTCCGAGCTGAACCAGATAACCCTGAAACAAGCTGCTCCTTAAGGCCTTCATTCATTCCAGCCATAATCAAGCGAAAATCATCCTGCCCGAGAAATAATGATTTAAGACCCTTCATAATTTGTGTATCCTCCTCTCCACAGATGCTTTGTATATAGAATAGTACGAGTGCTCATAATCAAAAACAGAAAAATGCTTTGGAAAAACTCCAAAGCGGGTTATTGAATAAGAAAGTCCAATTGATGATAATCAGGGTTTCTCTCTAAAGACTCCTGACAGTCCTCACAAATGGAGGTAATTTGAATATCGCCGAATGGGTCATATGAAACCATTTCCAATCTTTCTTGGTCAGTTAATTTATCGAGCCCCAGGCTTTCAATGTTTACCGCAGTCTTCTCAATTTCACCAATTTTCGTTCCACAATGGCGACAATAGTATTGTATAGCCATCTCAATACCTCCCTAGTCCAAACTTACTATTTAAAAGTATGAGCCTATTATGGGTAATTTATTCAAGCATTGATTGGCTTTCGCTTATTAATCCCGTATTAATGGGCAGGAAGACCCTAACCATATAGCCTTAGAGAAAACGAAGAAGCACAGGTGGGGGGTAACTGCCCGTAAAAACCCGATTGGTTTTACTAACAATCAGTGGGGATGAACTCCCACTGATTGAAGTTTCACCTTATTCCATTGTATGAGTGTAAATGCACCATCAGAATCTATTATTGATTGTATTCGTTCATAACTTGCAAAAAAGGCTTCTCAAGCCATGTATCGCATGCAGCAGCGCCCTTTTTCACAGCATCTAGGATCAGTGCTTGTTCTTCTTTTAAAAAGCGGCCTAGCACATAATCTGGAACCTTCATCCCTTTTGGCGGACGGTCAATTCCAATTCGAATTCGGTTAAACTCTTGGGTACCAAGATGAGCAATTGTCGACTTTATTCCATTATGCCCGCCGGCACTGCCTTTCTGGCGCAGTCTTATTTTTCCTACTGGTAAATCGAGGTCATCATAAACAATAACAACATCTTCTATATCAATCTGATAATAATCGATTACCGCTCTAATAGCTTCTCCAGACAAATTCATATAGGTCAGAGGCTTTAAAAGTAATACCTTTTCCCCTTTATAAAAACCAATTCCATATAATCCTTTATGCTTTGATTGGTCCAGTGGGATGGTAAATATCCGTGATAATTCTTCGATAACCTCAAATCCAATGTTGTGCCTCGTATGCTCATATTGCTTGCCAGGGTTACCTAAACCAACAATACATTTCATTTCTCCCACCTCTTGTCTATCAGTCCTCTTTCCTAGAATGGAGGATATCACCCTGTTAAACATTCTCTAACGTCTATTATTATGATAACAAAGTTTTGAACTTCGATAACTATCTAGCTCCAGCGCCCGGCGACTAGTGTACCTCGCTAAACGTGTCCTGCCGCTTTTAATTTAACCGCAAAAGACGTAACCGTGAAAGGCTACGCCTATTTCCCTATTCCCCTGTAGGTTTTGTTTCTCTGCCTTCTTCATTATCAGGTGGACCAGCCTCTTGCTGTTCACCCGAATTGATTTCTTCTTCCTGTTTAGGAGGAAGAATGGAGACAACGACTTCCTCATCATCATGATTAATGATAAATGCTCCTGCTGAAGGGATGTCAGCAATTGTAATTGTTTCTCCTACTTTAAGATTGCTTATATCCACCTCTACCTGTTGAGGAATATTTGTTGCCGAAGCTGTGACGGAAATTTCATAAAGCGGCTGCTGCAAAACACCGCCATCCTTGACCCCTGCAGCTTCACCTACCAGAACAAGCCTGACATTTACATTTATTTTAGAAGATTTATCAACTGCTAGAAAATCAGCATGGATAATTTCCTTTTTCATTACATCTTCTTGATAGTCAGTTAGAATCACATCATGTTGATCACCATTGACATCAAGTGATATAATCCCGTTTCTGCCTACTAAACGAAGTGTTTTTGTTAAGTCTGCTGAGTTAATCGAAACAGGCTGGCTTTCAACCTTTGCCCCGTAAATAACCGCGGGGATTTTCCCATTCATACGAAGCTTCTTTACTTCCGATTTACGAAATTCCTTGCGCTCTTTGGCTTGTAATACAGTACTCATGTTTATCACCTTCCTAATTTTGTTGTCAACTTCTATATAAAATTCCCCAAAATAGGAAGGTCTAAACGTTGTAGTTCTAATTAACCAGTAAATATTGAGTTCATCTCATAGTATATTTTCATAATATTTATTGTTAAAAGGAAATGCTAATCGATTATTAATCAAACAAGGTGCTTACTGACTGTTCTTCATGAACCCGGATAATTGCTTCCCCGATTAATGGTGCCACAGAAAGTTCGACAATCTTATCGATTCTTTTCTCTTCTGGAAGGTTAATGGTATTCGTGATCACTAACTCTTTGATCTTTGAGTTCTGAATCCTTTCAATTGCAGGACCGGATAATACCGGATGTGTACAGCAGGCATACACTTCAGAAGCACCGTTCTCCATTAATGCGTTAGCTGCAAGCGTAATCGTTCCGGCAGTATCAATAATATCATCAATTAGAATAGCTACTTTCCCTTCAATTTTACCGACGATGTTCATTACCTCGGCAACATTTGGTCTTGGCCGGCGCTTGTCAATAATCGCAATTGGGGTTTTTAAGCGTTCAGCCATTTTTCTAGCGCGAGTCACCCCGCCGTGGTCTGGTGACACAACCACAAGGTCCCCATCAAGCTGTTTATTTTTAAAGTACTCAGATAAAATTGGCACACCCATCAATTGGTCTGTTGGGATATCAAAGAATCCTTGAATTTGCGGTGCGTGTAAATCAAGAGTGATCATTCGTGTTGCTCCAGCTGTTTCAAGCAGGTTAGCAACCAACTTAGCTGTGATAGGCTCACGGGCACGGGCTTTTCGATCCTGACGTGCATACCCATAATAAGGTACGACAATATTAATGGTCTTTGCTGAAGCACGCTTTAAAGCATCAATCATAATTAATAACTCCATGATGTTCTCATTGACTGGGGAGCTCGTCGATTGAATAACAAAAACATCACAGCCGCGAATACTTTCTTCAATGTTAATTTGAATTTCCCCATCACTAAAACGGGTGACTGAACATTTTCCCAATTCCACTCCAATTACCTTTACAATTTCTTCTGCAAGGGGTCTATTCGAGTTCAACGTAAAAACCTTTAAATTTGGATCTAAATATTGATTCGACATGATTGGCCTCCATATTTTTATCGCTTTATTTTTTCAAATTAAGCTTATTTACGTAATTTTCCTTGTTTACTTGACGGGCACGGGCAACAGATAATGCTTCGGTTGGAACGTCATCTGTAATCGTTGAACCTGCAGCAATATAAGAGCCTTTTCCAATTGTAACAGGAGCAATAAGATTTGAGTTACACCCCACAAAAACATCATCTTCAATTTTCGTTAAAAATTTATGTTTACCATCATAATTAACGGTAATTGAACCGCAGCCGATATTAACATTGTTTCCGACCTCAGCATCACCAATATAGCTTAGATGTGAAGCCTTGCTTCCTTTTCCAAAAACAGCCTTTTTAAGCTCAACGAAATTACCAATCTTCACTTCGTCACTTATACTTGAGTCGGGACGAATATGGGCAAATGGTCCAATCTTTACATGCGAACCAATTGTGCTGTTATGAGCAACAGATTGATGAACAACGGTCTCATTTCCAATTTCACAAGCCTCTATTTCTGTGTTGGGGCCAATTTGACAATCAGATCCAATAACAGTTGTTCCCTTTATCATCGACCCAGGGTAGATAATTGTATCTTGTCCAATTTGAACATCTGCTTCGATGTATGTATTGGCAGGATCAATAATCGTTACTCCGTTACGCATATGATTTTTATTGATCCGGGTCCGCATAATTCGTTCCGCTTCAGCCAAAGCAATTCGGTCATTTACCCCTAATGTTTCCTCAAAAGCATCCGTTTGGTAGGCAGTGACAACTTCACCTTGATTTTTTAAAATTTCTATTACATCGGGCAAATAATACTCACCTTGAACATTTTCATTTGATACTTTTTTGAGCGCCGCAAATAGTGCCGAATTGTCAAAGCAATAAGTTCCGGTATTAATTTCATTGATTTTACGCTCAGCATCTGTTGCATCTTTGTGCTCGACAATTTTTTCAACCAGACCGTTCTCATTTCGAATGATTCGGCCGTAACCTGTCGGATCTTCCATTTTTGCAGTTAGAATGGTTGCCTTTGCTGCTACCTCTTCATGCTGCTTAAATAGTGCCTCCATCGTCTCTGCTCTTATAAGGGGAGTATCCCCGCAAACGACAATCGTTACACCATCTTTGTCACCTAGAATTTCCTCCGCCTGCATAACAGCGTGGGCTGTACCAAGCTGTGATTCTTGAAGTGCATACTCTGTTTGCCCACCAAGTTCTACTTTTACCTTTTCTGCACCATGACCAATAATGGTAACAGTTTTTTGTATGTTAAGCCTTGAAATTTGATCTACAACGTGCTGTACCATTGGCTTGCCGCATACGGGATGCAGTACTTTATACAACTTTGACTTCATCCGAGTCCCTTGTCCCGCGGCTAAAATAACAGCATAACGATTAGACATGAACTAGCCTCCAATTTACCTATTTATCCATAATGAATATTATCGTAAATGGCGAGTCTTTTCAAGGAAGGAAAATGGAAGGAAATTATTTTTCTTAAAAAGGAGATAGGAGAAAGGAGTTTTTCAAGTGAACAATAGGTTTTGACTACACAAAAAAAAGGCCCTACTTATGAAGTCAGGCCTAGTTGCAAGTTGCATAATTTTTTTAAGAAGCTCCAGCTTCTTCAAACTCAACTTCTAATTCCCCTAACCGGTGATACTCAGCCAAGACAGCTTCTTGAATTTTTCCGCGTGTTCCTGAATTAATCGGATGAGCAATATCTCTAAATTCTCCATCTGGTGTTCGTTTACTAGGCATGGCGACAAATAAACCGTTGTTTCCATCAATTACACGAATGTCGTGGACAACGAATTCATTATCAAGTGTAATTGAAGCAATTGCTCTCATTCGACCATCTGTATTTACGCGACGCAGCCTTACATCTGTTACTTCCATGTGTTCACACCCTTTTCTGGTAGAAAATTTAATCTAGTAAAATAATTCAACAATTGTAAACGTTTTTCCTTCTTGAATTTTAATTTTTTTTAGAAAAAATAGGGCATTTTAGTGAACATTTGAAAAAGTTTAGAGGAATTATAGAAAAAATGTAGAAAAAGCGCTTGTTATTTAACAAGCGCTACTACTTCAATCTCGACTAAAGCATTTTTAGGCAACTTAGAAACCTCAACACAGGATCTGGCCGGCTTATGGGCGGAGAAAAACTCGCCGTATACTTCATTTACCACTGCAAAGTCATCCATATTTGCGATGAACACAGTTGTTTTGACAACTGTTTCAAATGCTGCTCCTGCTGCTGCTAATACAGCTTCCAGGTTTTGAAATACCTGTCTAGTTTGGTCTTTTACATCCCCAGCAACCATCGTTCCATCAGCCTGCAGCGGAATTTGTCCTGAACTGTAAAATAAATTATTTACCAAAATCCCTTGCGAATATGGTCCGATTGCAGCAGGTGCTAAATTTGTATGAATCGTTTTCATCTCAATTAAACCTCCCTATTCCTTTTTAAAAAGAAATTTCCTTCATGAACGCTAATTCTTTTTTCCTTTACATCTACATCTGCAAGCTTTACTAATGATAAGTATTCATCAACTAGCCGTTCTTCAATTTTTTCGGCCTCTACTAGTACAGCAATTCCCGCAACATTTGCGTTAAATTCCTCAAGTAGATTGATCATTCCCCTTACCGTTCCGCCTGCCTTCATAAAATCATCAACAATTAAGACATTTGAGTTTTGAGCAAGACTTCTCTTTGCCAAGACCATTGTTTGAATTCGTTTGGAGGATCCGGACACATAGTTGATACTAACAGTTGGCCCTTCGGTTACCTTACTGTCACGCCTAACAATGACAACAGGAGCATTTAGCTGACTTGCGACTGCATATGCGAGTGGAATACCCTTTGTTGCAACAGTCACAACAACATCAATTTTGGCGTTTGCATAGGCGGAGGCAATGATTCGGCCTGCCTTTTGAACAATGGCAGGATCCCCAAGGATATCCGTTAAATACAAGTATCCCCCTGGTAATAATCGATCAGAGCTTCCAATCAGATTACATAGTTTTTTGACAAATGGCTTCGCTTTTTCCTCACTGACCTTCACAAAGAACCTGACACCACCCGCTGCTCCCGGGACCGTTTGGAGTGTTCCAATTCCCCTCTGTTCAAATGTCTCTTTTACTATAGCCAAATCCTCACTAATGGATGACTTAGCTGATGTATATCGATCAGCAAAAAAAGTCAATGAAACAAGTTTATTAGGGTGCTCCAGCAAATAATTCGTCATATCAATTAGGCGTTCACTGCGACGAAATTTCATAGTTAACCTCCAAAAACCGAATGTTCTATAATAAATATATCACTATTGTACGGGTTTAATCAAGAGGAAACCGATCACCTAACATCCTGACAGCAAAGACCTGATCGCAGAACCCTCTTAATCCATTATAGATTCGGTGCATTCTGGAATCATGCTGAACAATCCCAAAAACAGTAGGACCGCTGCCGCTCATTAACACTGCGTCTGCCCCAAAGCGCTTCATTTGTTCCTTAATTTGGGCTACCTCCGGGTGAAGATGTAAGGTGACTTCCTCTAGGACATTCCCAACATTTTGGCAAACCCGACGGTAATCATTCCTTTCAATCCCTTTTATCATTTCACTAATATTAGGATGTATCACACTTTTTAAGTCAAGACGTCGATATACTTCTGCAGTTGACACGCCAATAAATGGTTTTGCCAAAATAACCCAGCATGTCGGTGGTGCCGGAAGTTCAGTAATCATTTCACCACGTCCTTTTGCAAGGGCCGTCCCTCCAAATACACAAAATGAAACATCCGAGCCAATTTCAGAACCAATTTCCGCCAATTCTGCTAATGTCAGACCAAGGCCCCATAGCTTATTAAGACCCCTTAAAGTCGCAGCAGCGTCACTTGAACCTCCTGCCAAACCCGCCGCAACTGGAATGATCTTATCAATCGCAATCATTACACCTTTTTTCACTTGAAATCGTTCTTTTAAAAGCTGGGCCGCTTGATAAGCCAAGTTGCGCTGATCATCAGGTACAAAGCGATTATGGGATACGATTTTAATTCTATCTTCATTAAGTAATTTGAGTTCAATTCGATCTGCCAGATCAATGGTAGTCATGATCATTTCTACCTCATGATAACCGTCAGAGCGTTTATGTAAAACATCTAATGAAAGATTGATTTTTGCCGGTGCTTTTACTAAAAGCTTCACACAAGTCCACCTACTTTTAAATTATCCACGTTCCATGCATTTTTTGTCTTATTTTATCACAATAGACCAAAAGCAAGACAATCATACAATATTGTCATTCAAATAACTTATTTTAGCATTAATGAAAGAAAAGCGAAAGCGGCCGTTAAGCGGGGTAGGGACTGAAGCACACTGACTGAGATAAGGTGAAACTTCAATCAGCGAATGTTTTTCTCACTGATTGTTAGTTGCGGCCCATAGGAAGTGGGTGGGCGCTGTAGCTAGACAATAGAAAAGTGAAAGTGACCCGTTTAGCCCTCCAAAACAGTAAAAGACCAGGGAAACTCCCTGGTCTTTGCCGTGATGAATGTTTGTTGTTATAAGCAACTAGAAGTGAGTGTGCGTCTATCTAGAGTGTGATTGGATTGGTTTTAGCGTTTATTCAAAAGCTGCTGTTCTGCAAGCTCAATCGCCCGCTTCACCATATTTCCTGCATCCCTTGCCCTGATGCCGCCCCAACCCTCTTGCCTGACGACATCATAGAAACCTAGCTCCTTTGCAAGCTCCTCTTTAAAACGATCGGACATAACACCTCTTCTTCTGCCCATCTAAAAACCCCTTTCATCATTCACGGCCTTATTAGTTTGTTATGCTGGCAATATATTATCCGTAAAAAACAAAAGTGTAAGCGCCCGGTTAGTACACTAGTCGCTGGGCGCTGGAACTAGACGTAAAAAGTAAAAAGCAGTAAACCAATGTTTACTGCTCGGTAAAGAAGAATATTTAGCTTAAAGCTACCTGTCCTGCTGCATCTTCAAAGAATGTAATTTGAACTGTTTCCGTTAGTACATCGGCATAGCTGTATGAAACACGTTCAAAAGCATTTTCATCCTGGTCCAACTCAATTACAAAAACAGACGGATAAGTTTCAGCTAAGACACCGGAACGTTCAATTGTTTTCCTGCGTCCTCCGTTTGCTTTTAGTAAAAGCCTTTTTCCTAAATTCGAATCAAGTGACAATTTAATATCGGCTAAGGTCTTTGGCATTCGGTCCACCTCACGATGTAAAGTATAACACGCTGACACAATTCTGTCAATCAAAAACATAAATTATATCAAGACAGTAAAAAGATTGTCAACAAATTTCGTTCTACTTTTTCTTTTAAATTTCAACATTTATAGCTTTACCTTAAAAGGAAAAGAATATGTGTTATTACAAAAAAAAGCAGAGGCCATCTTGCTGTTACTCATCATAAACGGGCCGATAGGGCATCCCTGTCCGTAGTACACCCTTTGTTTCAATGCCTCCAAGTCCCTTTTCACCTGTTAGTGTGTTTCGTAATACATCCCAAACGTTAATACGCTCCATAAATGGGGTAAGGCTGATCTTTGCCACAATATAAACCGGGTCCAGCGCATGAATGTTAATCCGCGCGGGTGAACTCGCATAATTTGCTCCTGCATGGATTAGCGATTCAAAATGTGATTGGCAGGCTCCTGCAAAAATCACCAACTGATCCAAATGGGGAGTCTTCCTTCGCGCTTCTATAACTGCTTGAACAAAATGCTTTGAATGGCGGTAAGCATTAATGTCTGTGATTTTGCCTTTTGCCCTTGAGTAGGCATCATGTCCCGTAATGACAAGAATATCAGGACGATAATAATCAAGCAATTGTCCAATCTTTTGCGGCATTTCCTTTTCATTACAGTGCATTCCAAACACAGGTATACCTATCTTTTCATATACAGTTAAACACTTTTTTAAATAGGCTTCATCTCCATCCAAGTGAAGAACCTTACCAGGAATTTGAAAATAATTTGATTGTTTTGCATATCCACCCGTTGTTTCATATTCCTGACGCTGTTTTAATAAATCTATATCCTGAGCAAAAAGTCGAAAGGATTGCTCTTCTAATGATCTGTATTCCTGTGTAAACTTGTTCCGTTCACTTTGATTTATGGTAACTAAATCCTCACACGGAGCATCGGCAACAAGGCGATAATCCTCTCCATAGAGGATTGCTGTTTTTTGACCATTTGTTTCAGTAATATCGATTACCCTAAACAAAATATCACAGTTATATGACCTTCTTGCGACAATATCCATCAACTTAATATCCACTGTCGTCACTCCAATAAGACCAAACAATAGGCCTTCCAATTAAGAAAAGTATTCTATCATAGGCTATGCAAAAGGTAGAGGACTTGTGAAAAGAAAAGCGGAAGCGCCCGTTTCACCTACAAAAAAAGACCTTTAAAAGGTCTTAGTGAAAAAGCGGATATAATTCATCACTTAAACGGCCAAATTCCTCCAGCGAGAGCGTTTCACCCCTTCTGCCAGGATCAATTCCGCTTGCATGTAATGCAGTTACAATGTTCTCTTTCTTTTCTTTTCCGTCAGGCAGTTGACTTGTTAAATTATTTAACAGCGTCTTTCTCCTCTGGGCAAAGCTCGCCCTCGTCACTTGGAAAAAGAAATCCTCATCTTTGACACTAACAGCAGGCTCCTCCAGCCTCGTTAATCTAACAACCGCTGAATCAACATTCGGCTGCGGCACAAAAACAGTTTTAGGCACAATCATAACCGTTTCAGCCTTTGTATAATACTGAATGGCTATCGAAAGAGACCCATAATCCTTCGTTCCTGGTTTAGCAGAAATTCTGTCTGCCACTTCCTTTTGCAGCATCACAACAATACCGCGAATCGGGAGATGCTCCTCAATGATTTTCATAATGATTGGGGTCGTCACATAATACGGCAAATTGGCAACGACCATTATATCTTTACAATCAGTAAATTCCTCATCAATAACCTTTGCCACATCTGCTTTTAATACGTCTTGATGAATCACCTTTACGTTAGAATAGGGAGAAAGTGTTTCTGCTAAAATTGGCAGCAGGCGCTGGTCAATTTCAAACGCAACTACCTTTTTACTGGAGCGGGCAAGCTGTTCAGTCAATGCTCCTATCCCTGGCCCGATTTCAATCGCTCCGATATCTTCACTCAACTCAGCGAAATCAACAATTCTTTTTAAGATATTAGTGTCAATCAAAAAGTTTTGGCCAAGACTCTTTTTAAATGAAAACCCATACTTTTCAAGAATTCCCCTGGTCCTTATTGGTGTTGCAATATCTTTATCCATTTTGTTCCTCCCGTCCTATTACAGCGAGGGCAGCAGCAAATGTCTCCTTACTAATCTGAAACATCATTAAACGCTTATGCAGCTGCTTCCCATTTGTGTATCCAATTTTTAATAGCTTTCCAAGCTGTATCCTTCTTTCTTTCGCTCCTGGGCCACCAATCAAGCCTGCTATTAATAAATCTTCCTGGGTAATTTCCTCTGAGATTTCGTCATGCATCAATTGAGCATCTTTCAACGCCTCTCTTATGACATTAGGTTCAGCATGCTCCACCCCAAGTTTCTTTCCATTTTTACTGATGGCCACTTCTTTTGTTAAAAATGCATGCTTACAGCCTGGTACCTTTTCAGTAATTGTTTTTCTTATTTTTTCACCGGGATAGTCTGGATCAGTAAAAATAATTACTCCCCTTGTTTTTTGGGCCAATTTAACTTTTTCGATTGTATCCTGGTTTAGTGCTGAACCATTTGTTTCAATTGTATCAGCATCTACAGCCCTCTTTATGGCCGTTGTATCGTCTTTACCTTCTACTACAATGATCTCTTTTATCTTCATACGATCCTCCAACTAGTAAGCCTAACGCAGGATTTATAAGCAGGCATTCTATGTATTTATAGACACAAAAAATTATCGTGAAATAAATGATAAAAAAATGAAATATTTTTGTAATCTTAGGCGTATAAACACTTGAAAATGCTCATAAGATGAAGTAAGATCATTTTATAAACAATGTTTAAACACCATAGATGTAAGTATAAAGAAATTTTTACAAAAAGCAAAAAAAAACAGAGGATCCCCCTCTGTCCATAAATTAATTCAATACCGTAATTTTGACCTTTTTTAATCCCCAACGGTAGGCTTCTGCTTTTGAAGATATGAAAACATCAATCTTGTATCCTTTTATTGCTCCTCCAGTATCAGCTGCAATCGCATATCCATAACCATCGACATACACCTTTGATCCCAATGGGATTATTCTCGGATCGACTGCGATCACCTTAGCATTTGGGTTGGCACGTAAATTCAGCCCAGTTGCGGTATTGCCTGAACAGCCATTGCAATCCGCCGTATAGGCAGTTGCACTCACATAGTACTCATTTCCACCGTTGTCTTGTCCACGGGAAACCTGATTAGACAATTCTTTAGCTCCGACAGCCACGACTTTATCTTGCTTCTCTTTTACCAAATTGGTACTGATCAAATTTCGTAAAACTTCTTTTCCGTTTTCTAGGGTGACTTCATATTGCTTTGAATTAACACCATTTACCCCTTCAACCAATGTTTTTTCTGATCCTTTGTCTAAGTTTGGATCCATTTGCGAGACAACTGCAAACTGGATTGGTTCTTCCACCACATCGGTGACCTTTTCTACTCGAATGACATTAATTACATCATTCTCTTTTACTGTCTCATTCATTGACGGTTCAACTCGGTCTAAATCATTTAGTTTAATGCCTTGTTGCTTCAAAAAGTCAGCGACCGTAGTCGAAGTGGACCAGATTTGTTGTTGATTTCCACCATCCACCAATGTAAGGGATTTTGCCACTTTAAGGTGGACCATCATTTTGGCCTTGATTGGTTGTAACGGCTTGGGTATGATTTGATCATGTGTTTTCAAAGTAATTTTCTGCTCTTTTAGTAACTCAGCAACCGTATCGGCTGTAGTCCAAACCGTTTTCTTCTCGTTGTCTTTGACAATTTCAACCTGTTTTGCTTGTTTCCAGACAATTTTCAAGTTGTTTTTCAACTTTGTGCTTGCCTTTGGAAAAACATAGTCTTTTGAGTGTACTGATACATTTTGTTCATCGAGTAATTCTTGAACTGTATCTGCGTGTGTTCTCACAACTTTTTGCTTGCTATTCAAAGTAAGTGCAACCGATTTTTTAGTACTTTCACTCCAAAAAATTCCTACTGCAGCTGCAAAAACTACGAAACTAGCAAAAGCAATGGCCACTTTCTTGCTACTCAAAGACTTGGAAAACAGGTTTTTCATGTTTTTGAATACGATGAAAAACGCCTCCCTTTCTCGGAGTAATTATTTAAAAGACGTGTTGTCGGCGGTTATCCCTTGCATTTGCCTAAATATTAGTTCTAATTATGCAGAGTTTTGGACAAATTGCAAAGAAAAACTCTTCGACACAATCATCCTATGAGGTAAAGGAGGCGTGTAGAACTTCTAGTTTTAACAAAAATTGAGACAAGCTTCATTCATTTTCGACAATATTTACTGTCAGTTTATGCCGAAAAATTTTTTGGCGTTTTTTGAAGTTACTTCAGCAACTTCCTCATATGTAATTCCTTTTATCTCTGCTATTTGTTCAGCAACCAATTTTACATAACCAGGTTCATTTCGCTTGCCACGGTATGGGTGAGGGGTTAGATATGGACAGTCTGTTTCAATTAAAAGTTTATCTAAAGGAATCTCAGCTGCAACCTCCTTTGGTCTTTTTGCGTTTTTAAATGTTACTGGTCCACCCAACGAGATATAAAAGTTCATATTTACACATTCCTGCGCAATTTCAGGACTTCCGCTAAAACAGTGCATAATCCCCCCTACTTCGTCAGCCTTCTCTTCCTTTAGAATTTCGATTATGTCAGCGGTCGCCTCACGGTTATGAATTATAACCGGCAAATGCACTTTTCTGGCTAACTGTATTTGTTTTCGAAATACAACTTTCTGAATATCTTTTGGTGACTTATCCCAATGATAATCTAAGCCCATTTCTCCAAGGGCAACAACCTTTGGATGAGCAGCAAGTTCTTCAATCCAGACTAAATCTTCTTCCGTCATGTCAATAGCATCGACTGGATGCCAACCAACACTTGCATATAGAAAATCAAAGCGGTCCACCAACTCCATTGCTTTTTCAATTGTCGGACGGTCAAAGCCAACGACAACCATATGGGTTACACCTGCCTCCTGTGCCCGGGCTATCACTTCATCTAAATCATCCTTATACTCTTCCGCATTTAAATGGGCATGTGTATCAAATAACATCATAATGCTCCTTTACAATTTTTCTTGCCAATCATAGCTAAAAAAATAGAAATGTCCCGAAAATTGTTACACGTGGAACATTTCAAACGAAAAGCGGAGGAGCCCGTTTAGCGACGTATAGACTGAAGCACATCGACTGAGATAAGGCGAACCTTCAATCAGCGAATGTTTTCCTCGCTGATTGTTAGTTGCGGCCCACAGGAAGTGGGTCACGCAGACGTTGCCACAGGATGTGGCGGTTTTAGTCTGTGTTCCTATAACCGCGTATTAACGGGCAGTTGAGAATTTACTGCCCGTTAATACGCGGCAAAGGAAACACGAAGCGCATTAGCGCGTTCGTGCTTGACTCATCGTAGGGAGATGGGCGAAGTCTACTAGTCGCTAGGCACCGCCGCTAGACATTTCTCAAATTTCGAAGCCTACTTTACCTTCGAGCCGTTTGGCAGTGTTTGATCGACAGTGGCGATTGATAGCTGGCCATCTTTAGAACCAGCCAAAATCATCCCCTGTGAAAGTTCTCCGCGCAGCTTCACAGGTTTTAAATTGGTAATACAAATGACCTTCCGTCCAACTAATTCCTCTGGTTTGTAGTATTGGGCAATTCCTGATACGACCTGGCGTTTTTCATACCCAAGGTCTAGCTGGAGCTTCAAAAGCTTATCTGCTTTTTTAACTGGTTCACAGGCTGTAACCTCTGCTACACGTAAATCGACTTTCATGAAATCATCAATGGAAATTTCAGCAAGCTCTTCTGGCTTTTCTTCTTTCTTTTCTTCAACAGGAGCTGCAGGTCCTTGCATTTTCGTTTTAATGAATGCTACCTCTTCCTCAATTTCAAGCCTTGGAAAAATAGGCTGTCCCTTTTCTACTTTCGTACCACTAGCGATCAAACCAAACTGTTCAAGGCTTTCCCATGTTGTAAGGGTCTCGTCATTGATGCCTAATTGCTTGAAAATCTCATTAGGCGTACGGGTTAGAAACGGCTGAAGAAGAACAGCAATTCTGCGTAATGACTCAGCTAAATGAACCATTACACTTGCAAGCCGCGGTTTATTTTCTTCATCTTTTGCTAAATTCCACGGCTGTGTTTCATCAATATATTTATTGCTCCTGCTTACTAATTGCCAAATAGAAGTCAATGCGACTGAAAACTCCATTTTCTCCATAGCTTCTTCATAATTAGAAACCACTTCACGGTTCATTTTAAGTAGGGCGGAATCATATTCCTCAGTTGAATTGGAGTAATCAGGAATAACACCATCAAAATATCTGTTAATCATCGCAACTGTCCGATTCAACAAATTCCCTAGGTCATTAGCTAAATCAAAATTAATTCTTTCAACAAAGCCCTCTGGTGTAAAAACGCCGTCTGCACCGAATGGAACCTCTCTT
Source organism: Bacillus sp. EB600 (assembly GCF_024494385.1). GTDB lineage: Bacteria > Bacillota > Bacilli > Bacillales > Cytobacillaceae > JAEVLT01. Next base: position 9,598 of record NZ_JAEVLT010000032.1, on the reverse strand, counting down.
AATAAGTAATAACGTAATGCATCAAGACCATAGCGGTCAATTAATGTAACCGGATCAACAACATTCCCTTTTGATTTGGACATTTTTCCATCCTTCATCAAAAGCCAGCCATGGGCAAAAACCTTCTTTGGAAGCGGAAGATCTAAGGCCATTAACATAATTGGCCAATAGATGGTGTGGAACCGAACAATTTCTTTTCCAACAATATGAACGTCTGCAGGCCAATACTTTACATACTTCGCATCATTTTCCGTACCGTATCCAAGGGCGGTAATATAATTCGACAATGCATCTATCCATACATAAATGACGTGCTTTGGATCACCAGGTACTTTAATTCCCCAATCAAACGTTGTTCGGGAAACAGCTAAATCCTCCAACCCTGGTTTGATAAAGTTATTAATCATTTCATTCTTACGGGACTCGGGCTGAATAAATTCCGGATTTTCCTCGTAATATTGAAGCAAGCGGTCGACATACTTGCTCATTCTGAAAAAGTATGACTCTTCTTTCACTTTCTCAACTGGTCTGCCGCAATCCGGGCAGTTTCCTTCAACAAGCTGTCTGTCAGTATAAAACGATTCACAAGGAGTACAGTACCAGCCTTCATATTGATCAAGATAAATGTCACCTTGCTCAAGCAGCCTTGCAAAGATTTTCTCAACAACTTGTTTATGACGATCTTGAGTTGTCCGAATAAAGTCATTGTACGATATATCCAATTTTTTCCACAGTTCTTGAATACCGCTGACAATCTCATCTACATATTGTTGTGGGGTAACCCCCTTTTCTTCCGCTTTCCGTTGGATTTTTTGCCCGTGTTCATCCGTACCAGTCAAATACATAACATCATAACCACGAAGGCGCTTATATCGCGCCATTGCATCACCAGCAACCGTTGTATAGGCGTGACCTATATGTAAATTTCCACTCGGATAATAAATTGGCGTTGTCAGGTAAAAGGTTTTTAACTTCTCCTCCATATGTATCCTCCTCAAATATTGATAATCGATCCCTATTGCAACATTATTGCCTTATTTAGCTAATTCTAAAAAGTAAGTCAAACCATTACTACCAGGCTTTCAACTAAAATACAATTTTGTGCAAAATGAATATAATTATTATACTGCAAAATATACCGAAAGATGGCATTTTCTGCAACATCGCAGCACCTCAAGTCATTATGTAAAAAAATTCAAATTACCCCCAATAACAACGAATGGCGTTTGAATAGTATATGGTAAGTGCAAAATATCTAAAACCTTGTCGAAACTCTTTGAATTGATACCAAAAAAGCACTTTTATTTTTTCCAATTAATGAATACCAAATTTTCTTCTGTATAAACTACGAAACCCCGCTATATTAGCATTTGTTTGTTTCTAATCAAATTCTAATATTATTTTCAGAATAAAATAATTGACGGATTTGGGAATGGCTGGTATTATAGAAGTAAGAGAAATTTGTCGAATATTGACGAATTAAAAAATAGAGAGATAATATTGAACATTTTGAGAGGAGATTCACAATATGAAATCTACTGGTATTGTACGTAAGGTTGACGAATTAGGCCGTGTCGTTATTCCCATCGAATTAAGACGTACTCTAGGCATCGCCGAAAAGGATGCTCTTGAAATATATGTTGACGATGAACGCATTATCTTAAAGAAATATAAACCAAACATGACTTGCCAAGTAACTGGTGAAGTTTCAGATGATAACCTATCTTTAGCTGGCGGTAAGTTAATTCTTAGCCGTGAAGGTGCAGAACAGCTTCTAAAAGAAATTAAAGAGAATTTTAACCTAGCTAACTAATAACAAAGAATTAAGGAACGTACTAAAAAAGCTTCTCCAAAATGGAGAAGCTTTTTTAGTTTTCGATATGAAATACTTGATAAACGTCTCTTTTATGTAAGCCACGGTCTTTTGCTGTCAGCTTGATTGCTTCCTTCGATGAAATGTTTTGGGTTGAAATATAATGATTTACATGCTCTTCAACAGTTAGCTGTTCCCACCAGCTTGCCTCTTCTTCATCATCAAGTTCATCTGCACCCTCAACAATCAAGCAAAATTCACCGCGGATTTCCTCGTTGTCAGCCCAGGAAACTGCCTCTGATATTGTGCCTCTAATAAATTCCTCATATTTTTTGGTCAATTCTCGACAAAGAACGATTTTACGGTCACCGAAAGTCGCCTTTATCGTGGCCAAGGTTTCCTTAAGGCGATGTGGGGATTCATATAAAATAATCGTTGCTGTTTGTTTTTTTAATTGTTCTAACTCCTTTTTCTTTTCCCTTTTCTGCCGATTTAAAAAGCCATAAAAATAAAATGGCTGGCAAGGCAGTCCCGACGCAATTAGGGCAGTCATAGCGGCGTTGGCCCCAGGCAATGGAACCACTGTCAGCCCTTCCTCCACCGCAGCCGCAACCAGCTCATAGCCTGGATCAGATATCGTCGGCATGCCGGCATCACTGACAAGCGCAATTTTTACGCCTTCTTTTAACTTCTCCATAAGTTTAAACCCACTGGATTCTTTATTATGTTCATGATAGCTGATAATTGGCGTCTTTATTTCAAAATAGTTGCATAGCTTTTTCGTATTCCTTGTATCCTCTGCGGCAATAAAATCAGCTTCCTTTAATAATCTGATCGCCCGGAAACTCATATCCTCTAAATTTCCAATCGGGGTTGGGACTAAATAAAGAATGCCCTTCTGGTCTTCATTTTCAAAGCTTTTTTGCTGCCACATCATATTCACCCATTTCCTCTTTTAAAAACTCAATTTTTTGTTTTCGCGTAAACTGCTTAAAGTGATATTCAGCCTTTAATGCCTCGCTTTTGCTTGAAAAGCCTTGATAGTATGTCAATGTAACAGGGCCTCGTCCCCTTGTGTATTTAGCACCCTTGCCTTCGTTATGAAGCTTAATACGGCGTTCCAAATTATTGGTGTAGCCTCCATAAAAACTTCCGTCCTTACACGTTAATACATAAAAAAAATGTTGATTATTCTCCATATAAAATCTCGCGAATCTCCTTTGTGTATTCATTTTTTTCATTATAAACATACAAGGGAGGTAAAACTTTTAAATCAGGACTGCCATCCTTTGTGGCTTCAATCAATAGGGTATTTGCTTCCTTACCCTCTTTCGGGTATACAAATTGAATTCTCTTCGGCTCTAGTCGATACTGCTTCATCAGGCTAACCATCTCGATTAACCTCCCAGGCCGATGAACAAAGGCAACTTTACCACCTTGTCTAACCAATTGGCCCGATACCCGCACCGCATCCTCCAGTGTACATAAAATCTCATGCCTGGCAATCGCAAGATGCTCATTTAAATTTATTTCCCCCGTCGATGGCGTAACAAAGTATGGGGGATTGCATGTTACAACATCATATTTACCAAACCCAAGCAATTCGGGCATATCTTTAATATCACCGTGAATCATCTGTAGTTGACCCTTAAGACTGTTATATTCAATACTTCTTTGCGCCATATCAAATAAACGTTCTTGAATCTCAACTCCAGTTATGTTTCCTTTTGTCCGTGTACTTAAAAAAAACGGAATCACACCATTACCGCTGCATAGGTCAATTAGGTTGCCCTTTTGAATCGGGACATAAACAAATCGCGCTAATAACACAGCATCAATCGAAAATGCAAATACAGATGGACTTTGGATGATCCTTAAATCCTCTGCAAGCAAATAGTCTAATCGTTCATCATCTTTTAAATTAACCATAGATGTAACATTCTCCTCAAAAGATGTAAAAAATAGCCTTCCTAATAGGAAGGCGTCCAATTATTTTTTGTTGAGAAAAGAAAGACAGAATAGACAATCTCCCTCTTTTCGCAGGCTTCCAAAATGTAAGCTGCAAATATGAAAGCCTTCATGGTAAAGACGGGCAAGATTATCATACCCCTCACCAATATCAAAAGGTTTATCCAATACCACCGGATGTTCAGCATGACTGTTCCCATTGCCTTTTTCCGATCTTTTCTTGTCTTCAAGTTTTCCTGTTGAAGCTAGAAGGTGTCTTAAGTTCTCATTTTCAAGCTTTAGCGATTGATTCTCCTCTAGTATTTCAGCTAAATGCGTCTTAAATTCTCCAAGCTGTTGATAAAGATTACCAATCTGGGTTTCCATATTACTTACTGAATCAAAGATTTCTTTTTTATCCACGTCTTCCACCTCATTACTCTGTGGATTGTATAGAAAAGGCGCCCTCTTTAATGATTTCATCCAATGTATATTCGAGAACACGATCTTGTTCCTTTAGCTCCACCTGAAGTACTCGCTCTAATAAATTTAATCCCACGACTTTACCCGTACCGTGTGGAGTGGCAATGATTTCTCCTAGATCAGGAAGCTGCTCCTTTGCTGTTTCATACTCATCATTTTCATACTTCAAACAGCACATTAGTCTTCCACATAAACCAGAAATCTTGGTAGGATTCAAAGATAAGTTTTGATCCTTGGCCATTTTAATTGAAACCGGATCAAAATCACCTAAAAATGTAGAACAACAAAGCATTCTTCCACATGGACCAATCCCACCTAACATCTTGGCCTCATCCCGGACACCAATCTGACGCAGTTCAATTCTTGTCCGGAATATTGCTGCTAAATCTTTTACAAGTTCACGAAAGTCAACCCTGCCGTCCGCAGTAAAGTAAAAGATAATTTTATTTCGATCAAATGTATATTCAACATCAACTAGCTTCATATCGAGCTGATGCTCATTCACCTTTTCATTGCAAACCTGGTAGGCTTCCTCAGCAGCTTGTTTGTTTTCTTCAACAATCATACGATCCTTTTGATCTGCAATTCGAACAACTTTTTTCAATGGAAGGACGATATCGTGCTCGCCTACCTGTTTCTTGGCAATGACAACCTTGCCATGTTCAACACCGCGTACCGTTTCCACGATCACAAAGTCGTTTTTTTGAATTGAGAGGTCACCGGGATCAAAATAATAGATTTTACCCGCTTTTTTAAAGCGTACTCCTACAACATCATACAAATGTAGATCCCTCCTGCAACTTTAACACAAGCTGTTCCATTAACAGCTGGGAATTCATATTGGCTTGCAACTTTCTCTTTGCCTCGAGAATCGCTGACATCTGCTCTGCCAGACGCCGACTTGATACCTTTAAAGCAGATTGTCTTAACTGCTCCAATTCCTTTTTATAAACAACCTGCTCTTGTTTCTCTAGTTGTATATATAATAAATCCTTGAAAATAAGAAGTAAAAGATCTAAACCATGATCAATCTGCTCTTTTTCCTTGAAGTGCTGATGCCATTCACCTTGAAGCTGAACCATTGCCTCAAGACTATTTTTTTTCAACACTTCATATAATTTTAACACTATTTTTTGAGCTTGTGCAAACCAATCATCGACATTTAATGCAATTGCCTCTTCTGGATTATTCGTCAAATGCGCTAATAACAAAGCGTTTTCAGGATTAACGCCGTTTTCCACTAATTGCTTGGCCATGACATTTGGTAGTAATTGCTTAAATGATAAAACCTGGCACCTGGATAGTATGGTCGGTAATATTTGCTGAAGTTGTTCCGTTAAAAGGAAGGCAACTGTTTGAGGGCTCGGTTCTTCAAGGAATTTTAATAAACTATTAGATGCACTAACGGACATTTTATCCGCATGGACAATCATATAGATCTTTCTTGTAGATTCGACAGCTTTTTTTGAAAACTCCTCCTGCAATTCCCTAATCTGCTGTTTCTTTATTGATAAACCATCAGGCTCAACAATATGAACATCCGGGTGGTTGCCATTATTTACTCGTTTGCAATTAACACAATGCTCACATGGCTGATAGCCGTCTATCGGTGCTTTACATAACAGTGACTTCGCTAATAACATTGCTGTTTCCCGTTTACCGGTCCCGCGCATGCCTTCTAATAGATAGGCATGCGCCACCCTATTTTTCAATATACTATTTTTCATCATTGTTAACACTATTGGCTGAAGCTGTTCAAGTTGGACCCATGTTTTTTCCACTATAATCACTCTCTTACCGTTTAAATTAGCAATATTACCGAATCAACCACTTTTAAAAGTGAAGAAACTGATCTACTGGAAGGACAAACACTGTTGCTCCTCCTACTTCCACATCAATCGGCTTTGGAACGTAAGAGTCAACATTTCCCCCCATTGAGGAAAGCGGAGCAACCAATTGGTCCCTTGACCTGCAATTCTCCTGAATAATCTGCAAGGCCTTATCTACACGGATATCTTCCGTTCCGATCAAAAAGGTTGTGTTCCCCGACCGCAAGAAGCCCCCTGTAGTTGCAAGCTTCGTTGTTCTAAAATTATGATCCATCAATGCCTTTGATAAACGATTACTGTCCTGGTCCTGAACAACTGCCACTATTAACTTCATTTTATTCAACTCCTGTTATTGTTTCACCGATATAGACTTGCCTTTATTATAACAGGTATTACTATCGTAATACATTCTGTAGAATTGACGGTACCTCCAAGCAATGACTGTTTCAAAAGCAAAAGAAGCCTTGGTTAGGCTTCTTTGTTTAATCGAACTTCGATAACTTTGGCTGCGTCCTCTAACACCTCTTCAAGACTTCTTGACGCATCAATTTTTACGATCCTTTCTGGGAAACGCTCCAATAATAGCTGGTAGCCTGAACGTACTTTATGGTGAAAATCGAGTGACTCTAAATCAAGGCGGTTTACTTCCCTGCCTTTATTTTTACTGATCCGCTGAAAACCTAATTCAGGTTCAATATCAAAATATAACGTTAGCTCAGGCATCATGTCCAAAATGGCAAACTTATTAATCCCGAGAACCTCTTCAATCCCTAAACCTCGTGCATATCCTTGGTAAGCAAGTGAACTGTCAACAAATCGATCGCATAATACAATTTTTCCTTCCTCCAAAGCAGGCCTCACCTTTTCGACAAGGTGCTGTCTTCTTGCCGCCGCATAAAGAAGGGCTTCTGTCCGTGCGTCCATTGCTGTATTTTCCTTCGCCAAAATCACACTGCGAATCTGTTCAGCTATATCAATTCCACCTGGTTCCCTTGTTAGCAAAGAATTCTCCAGCCTTTTTGCCAGCATGCTGATAATGGTTGTTTTTCCAGCACCCTCCGGCCCTTCAAATGTAATAAAAATTCCCTTAGTCATATACTTACTCCTTTATTTTTCCTTTGTATCAAATACCTTTATCTTATTTTGTTTAAGGCTTGATCCACCTTGAAATTTTGCTTGATCGTTTATCAATCTTATTAAGCCTTCCAGCCTATCTTGGGTAATTTTTTCACCCTGTAAAAGCAATGGTATGCCCGGAGGATATGGAATTATCATTTCGGCTGCGACCATTCCGGCCGCTTCTGATAGCGATATATCAATTACCTCGAAATTTTTCATCTCTTTATACCCAACGGTTAAGGAAGAAATCTGCTTGTTTTTACGAGGAATAATCTCCATCATTCGTGTAGAAGAAATACCTGCAAATGCCGCTTTTATTTTTGCCAAGGCTTCTTTAAGAGGGTATATTTGTGTTTCCTTTACTAACGGCAGGACAAACAATATGTTGTAAGGATCAGCTAACTCTGTGAATATCCCTACTGCTTCAAGCCTTTTTTGAAGGGAAAGTCCACTATGTCCGCAGGTTGACTGGATCGTTACCTTTAACAGATCACCTGTACCGGAATAGGGAAGAACCCTAATACTAGGAATATCAGCAAGTCCTTCTTTAAAAGATTGAATTTCTTTTTCCAATAAAGCAATATCACTGCTTTCGTAGGTAGCCAAATAATATCTTGCCAGATCCAACGATGCCATAATTGGATAGGAAGGGCTGCTTGATTGGAAGATATGTAAGTACTCCATTACAATCTGAACATCAATTAAGTCACTATTATAATGTAAATAAGACCCCATTGTCATTGCGGGGAGTGTTTTATGAGCAGACTGTACGACCAAATCAGCCCCCAGCTTTACGGCTGATGGGGGAAAGGGATCACCGAGAATAAAATGTGCACCATGTGCTTCATCGACCAGAACAGGAATATGGCGCTGATGTGCAAGCTCGATCATTTCTTTGAGCTCATAGGCAATTCCGTAATAATTAGGGTATGTCAATATAAGTGCCTTTGCTTTTGGGTAGGCTGTAATAGCCTCTTTAACCGTTTGAATATCAACTCCAACTGCTATTTTCCAATCTTTATCATAGTCTGGTTCCAAAAAAACAGGCTCTACTTTTGCTAATTTCAAAGCATTTAAGATCGACTTATGACAGTTTCGTTGAACTAGTACAATATCATCTTCTTCACATACAGACATAACCATCACTAAATTTCCCGCAGTTGATCCGTTAATCAGAAAAAAGCTGTTTTTCACGCTATATAAATTAGCTAATAAAGACTCTGCCTCTAAAATCGGACCCTCGGGGGAATGGAGATCGTCTAAGCCTGACAGCTCAGTTGCATCGATTTTTAATATCTTCTCAAAAAATGCACCTTCAATTTTTGGAAAAACCCTACCAAATTTATGGCCCGGTACATGAAAAGAAATTGGATCATTATAAATATGGGCAGTGAGTGCTTTATACAAAGGCTTTTTAAATTGATTCATATATACTAATACTTCCTTCTGATAGTCTCATTTATTTTAACAAATATATCATTCGGTTTCCTGCTTTCTTTTTCAAAAAAAAATAAGCCCTTAAAGGACTATGTTTATGAGAATATTTCTGGAGTTGTTATTTTTCTAAGCTGTTTTAGATAGTATTTATATTTTGGATTACTAATTTCCGTATGAATTAAATCCTTTTCACAATCAGTACAAATAAAAGATGTGTATAGATGTATTCCTTTTGACTTCATTTGCTCACAAATAACACACCTTTCTCCATACTGACGCTGTACTAATGGTGAACTCAAATTCCCCACCTCCATACACCCATTCTTTCCAGGTTAATTATTTGCATACAATTTTAAGAATATTTTTTCGTTTAGACCCTCATTTTATTTTATGTTACCTCGTGCATTTGGGTGTATGTCTATTCTGCATTTCTTACAAAACTTCGTACTTTTTGTATTTTTATTCAGTTTAAATGAAAGTTTCTTATTGTTTTAAAAAATATTTAACTATTTTAGATTAATGCTTACACTTTTAACCATGTCTTTTTCATTCGTGAGGCGTAAAAGCATGTTAACTTCTAAATTTTAAGCGTACAAAAAGGACAACCCCGATCAGGTTGTCCTACATTCGCCTGGCAACGTCCTACTCTCACAGGGACTTGCGTCCCAACTACCATCGGCGCTCCAGAAGCTTAACTTCCGTGTTCGGTATGGGAACGGGTGTGACCTTCTCGCCATTGTTACCAGACTACTTTTGAGGCTCATTCCCTCAAAACTAGATAATATAGAAGAAGTATAAGAACGAGTTCGCTTTACTCATTTTGTCTAGCTCCAGCGTCCAGCGACTAGTGTACTTCGTACTTCTCCCTACGATAAGTCAACATCGAATCGCTTACGCTCTTCGTGTTTCCTTTATCTCAGTCGAAGCACTCCAGTCCATACGTCGCTAACCGGACGCTTCCGCTTTTCGA
>NZ_JAEVLT010000031.1 GCF_024494385.1 Bacillus sp. EB600 | reverse complement strand
GTAAAAAAGGCGCTTTTCTTATTTCTTAACAAGATCATAAAAATCGGTGTACATTATGTTCAAAATGTACGCCTTTTTGGTGAAAATTCAACCTCTTTTACATATTAAATGGACCAAATTAATTATTTCCACTCATATCGGCGAGCTACGATGGCTGCGTTACCTGTATCAATAGCTTCTTTACAAAACTTGTATTTTTTTAAATTCTTTTGCATGATGGTTCGTTTCATGGTGTCAGCTCCTTTAGATAAGGTTATTATAAATCGTGTAAGTTCTTTTCTTCCTCCATAAATAAAAAGAGCCTAACCAGATAGGTAGACTCTATAATATATATTGTATAGATAAGGCAATCTTAAACTTATAATATTGTTCCACCTCTATTCTTCAGAGACATCTTCTAGACATTTCTCACATTGCGAATAAAGAACACTCACCTTTTCATCCTCGTAGCATTCAATTGTCTTATTGCAATTTTTACAAACGATTGTTACCATATATAAAACTCCTTTCTGATGACAATTTATTAGATTAACAACATGATAAGGCCTACTATTATTAATCTATAATAAAATAACAATTATTATATCGAACCTAATTTTGTCATGTTGCTAAAATTTAAAAACTCAGAAAATGAAAGATGAAAATTTATTTTCTAATTTCTTTCAGTTACCAACTATAGAAGCAGCCTGGGTAACATAACCATTAAAAACCTTTAAGAGTTTTATTCATAACAATCTTTTTCTTCTTAAAGGACCCATTCACGAATGGCTTTGGCCACCCCGTTATTCAGATTACTGCAGGTGACCCAGTCCGCTGTTTCCTTTACGATATCCTGAGCATTCCCCATGGCTACTCCCAGACCAGCCTCCCTAATCATCACAATATCATTCAAGCTGTCACCTACAGCCATAACATTCTCCATCTTCAAACCAAGTAACCCGCAAACTTTTTCAACGGCTTTTGCTTTGTTGATCCCAAGAGCGTTCGCTTCTATATTGGTTGGACTAGAATTACTGATTTCCAAGTTTCCGTTTTCCTTAAGCAGTGTAAGAATATGTGCACGTACATTATCGTCTTCTATGTCAAATCCGAACTTGATCCATTCATGCGAACTTATATCTTCAGGCATCTCCTTCTGCCAGACATAATTACTACTCGCTGCCCAAAATCTCATTTTATGCTTCTGGCTTAAACTATACATCCACTGTACGAGGTCTGATCCAAGAATAGTTCTCTCGACGAGTTCACCTTTATTGTCATATATTTCGCTACCATTGACAGTTATGAGATAGGATGATAGCTCTAATGATTTTGCAATTTCATGGCAGGTTGCAAAGGGCCGTCCAGTACTAACCAAAACTTTGACTCCTTTTTGTTCAACCTCCCTAATGGCGTACCGATTCTCTTCTGGCACCTTTCCTTTATCATTTAGTAAAGTACCATCCAAATCGAGGGCTATTAATTTTATCTCATTGCTTCTTTTTTTCATAGAATAGCCTACCCTTCAAGTTGTAAAGACTATAAATATACATAATTAATGGTGAAAGTGGTTTGGTTAATTAACAGAAAACAAAGGGTTCAACAAATCATACACAATTGACCTCAAAAACCCCATATTCCTTCGACAAATATCTTTATCTAATTAAAGGAGACGGAATAAAATCGTTCCTTTCTACTCTATTCCCAATTGTTTAAGGCTTTTTTTTAGCGGACTTGATTTATGTTCATAATCCCTCTCATTAAGGTTTGTTCTCCTATTACACTTAGTTGTTTATTAGAATATACCTTCGTAAGTCTACCCTAATTTTCTAACTAACCGCGATTGATATTGAACATTAATTTTTATTTCTTGGAATTCGCTTTTTCCACATATATAACAAATTGTCTCCTTAGTAAAAAAAGATCTGCAATGAATACAATATTTTTTCTCCATGGTAGTCATCCTCCTGTTCTAGTTTTAATTATTAAACAAAATGGAAAGCGCTTTCTAAATAAAGATTTGTTAATCACAAAGAAAAGTAAGTCTATCCTAATTTTCTATCTAACTGCGATTGATATTGAACATTAATTTTTATTTCTTGGAATTCGCTTTTTCCACATATATAACAAATTGTCTCCTTAGTAAAAAAAGATCTGCAATGAATACAATATTTTTTCTCCATGGTAGTCATTCTCCTGTTCTAGTTTTAATTATTAAGCAAAATAGAAAGCGCTTTCTAAATAAAGATTTGTTAATCACAAAGAAAAATAAGCAGTGGAACAACCAAAGCTTATATTCCTTAAAAAGCAAAGTTATGTCCTACATGTTAATGGAAGAACAGTGGGGAAAAAAAGAGACAAATAAATAAGAATTTGTCCAGACTGGATATATTTCATTTCCTGTACTATATATCTTGTTATTTTACGTGTGGTAGAACCCGTGCTTTTCTTCCTATCTTGTTCTTTCTCTACTCAAGAATTGCTTTAGTTTCATATGATGTGATTTTATTAACACGAATTTCATGCCTGGCGCCTTCGAAGGGAGTTGCTAACCATATTTCGGCAATACTACGAGCTAAACCTGGGCCGATTACACGTTCTCCCATGGCTAAAATATTAGAATCGTTATGCTCTCTCGTTGCCTTCGCACTGAACATATCATGGACAAGGGCACAACGAATCCCATGTACTTTGTTAGCTGCTATGCTCATTCCAATTCCTGTTCCACAAATGAGGATTCCACGGTCCACTTCGCCGTTTGCCACCTTTTTCGCTACTGGAATCGCATAATCTGGATAATCAACAGAGGTATCACATTCACACCCTAAATCAACATACTCAATATTCAATTCTTCCATTAAAGAGATTATTTCTTGACGAATATTAATCCCACCATGATCACTTGCAATTGCTACTTTCATATTTTATTTCCTCCCATCAACTTATACCTTTATAATTAATTTTCTTTATCCTCATAACATAGACGGCACATTCATGAAGACCAAGAAGAACATTTTATTACCTTGTACTATTTACTAGCTGGACAAATGGTACAAACATTTTTGTTCTCCTTATTTGGTGTACCTTTCTATATAGATAGACTTCTTGCTAAATCGTAGATAGAGAGATCAATTTTATGCTTATCTTTTGCTGCTTGATCAAAGGGTGTATGAATCAATTGACCATTTTTCAATCCCACCATCACACCTTTTTCCCCTTCCGTGAGTATATCTACTGCTTTGGCTCCCATTTGACTGCTCATCATCCGGTCATAAGCGCTAGGAGATCCTCCTCGTTGAATATGGCCAAGAATGGTTACTTTTGTATCAAATCCAGTTTTTTCTTGAATCTCTTTTCCCATTTGAATCCCTACGCCTACACCTACACCTTCGGCGACCACAATAATACTGTGCGTCTTTCCTCGTTGATATCCCTGCTTAATTCGGTCGATTACATCATCCGGATTGTAGTCGGCTTCCGGTATAATAATTGACTCTGCGCCACCGCACATTCCCGCCCATAAGGCAATATCTCCAGCACCGCGACCCATTACCTCAATGACGTAAGTGCGCTCATGAGAAAATGCCGTATCACGAATTTTATCAATTGCTTCTACAGCTGTATTCACAGCAGTATCAAATCCAATCGTATAATCAGTCCCTGCAATGTCATTGTCGATAGATCCTGGGATACCGACTGTTGGAAATCCTTGTTCGGTCAATTTTCTCGCACCTCTAAAAGAACCATCCCCTCCAATAACGATTAAACCATCAATACCCACTTTTTGTAGATTTAGAATTGCCTGTTGCTGTCCCCTAAGTGACTTAAATTCCTCACATCTTGAGGTTTTTAAGATCGTTCCCCCCCTGTGAATAATGTCCCCTACACTTCCTAAACTCATTGGAATAATTTCTCCCTCTATTAAGCCTTTGTAGCCATTTTCTACACCATAAACATCCAGGCCCTTATAGATTCCCCTTCGAACTACCGCTCGAATAGCTGTATTCATTCCTGGTGCATCACCGCCGCTAGTTAATACTGCAATTTTTTTCATTCTTATTTTCCTCCATATTATCACGTATTCAACGTACTAGTTGTTCATTAAAACGTATTTATCGTGCTACAAAAATTCCTAATATATTATGCATAAATACCTCTACAAACGGAACCAACTGAAGCAACCGTTAATATTATAAAAAATGCATCAAGGTTAATTGATTTAAAAAACAAAATCATTGATTCTAATTAATAGTTTCCAGATTCAAAGTTTTAATGAATGTAAGGATTTTATGTGATTCTTATGGTCAAAAAGGGCAGGATCACCATTAGGTGAGTCTGCCCATATCCAAAGTGTTCATCAAACAAATAAATTCCTACCCCTGAATGCTCGGATTTAAGTGAAATTGAGTTTATCTTTCTATTCAAAATCGATTGATATATTATTTTTTTATTCGTAATTTTCTTAATTTTAATAATATAGTAATCTTTTCTCCTGGAATAAGGGTACGAATCCTTAGAGAATCATTTTAAAATGAGAAATAACATTTTTTACTGTAAACCCATATTCTTCTACTACTTTATCTCCTGGTGCTGAGGCTCCAAATTGATCTATAGCAAGGACGTGACCATAATCACCAACATATTTATGCCAACCCATGGAAGACCCCATTTCAATAGCAAGTCGTGTTGGAACATTTTTAGGAAGTATGCTTTCTTTATATGCAATAGATTGTTTTTCAAACCGATCCCAGCTTGGCATGCTAATAACTGAAACATTAATGCCTTCAATTTCAAGGGCCTTTTGCACTTTAATAGCTAAGGTAACCTCAGAGCCGGATGCTAATAACAGACCATCAACGTTTTTTGCTTTCGAAATTACATATGCTCCTTTTTTAACACCCTCATAAGCGGTTTCAGGGTCAACAAATGTTGGTAAATCTTGACGCGTAAGGATGAGCGCTGTTGGTTCTTGTTTACTTTCTAATGCTAGCTTCCAAGCTGCCGCTGTTTCATTTGCATCTGCAGGGCGAATAGTAGAGAGACCGGGCATAGCACGTAAGGATGCCAATTGTTCAATTGGTTCATGTGTTGGTCCGTCCTCTCCTACCGCAATACTATCATGTGTAAATACATAGATTACAGGTAGTTTCATTAATGCAGAAAGACGAATAGCTGGACGTAAGTAGTCGGAGAAAACAAAGAATGTGGCCCCGAATACTTTTACTCCTCCGTGTAGTGCCATTCCATTTACGGCGGCCCCCATTGCAAATTCACGAACTCCAAACCATATGTTACGACCACTGTAGTCTACAGCACTAAAGTTCTCTTCACCTTTCAACAATGTTTTGTTGGAGGATGACAAATCGGCTGATCCACCAAATAATTGAGGAACGCTTCTTGCAAGAGCATTTAACACCTCACCGCTTGAAGATCGGGTTGCAAGCTTATCTTTACCTATTTTATATTGTGGAACATACGCATCCCAACCTTCAGGAAGTTGACCACTTATTGCATTTTTTAATTCCTTTGCAAGTTCTGGATAGGCTTCCTCGTATTTTGCATACAACTCATTCCAATCCTGTTCCTTAGTCCGAGATACTTCTTTTAGTTCCTCAAAATGCAATTTTACTTCTGCTGGTATATAAAAATCCTCTTCATACTCCCAGCCGTAATGTTTTTTCACAAGTTTTATTTCATCTTTTCCAAGTGGTGCACCGTGAGAGTCAGACTTGCCCCCTTTATTTGGTGAACCATAACCAATTATTGTTTTAACCTCTATTAATGTCGGCTGGTCGTCGTTATTCTTCGCCTCTGCTAAAGATTTAGCAATTGCATTGATATCATTGCCATCCCCCACACGAAGTACTTGCCAACCATACGCTTCAAATCGATCTTTAACACTCTCACTAAATGACATATGTAGATCGCCATCAAGGGAAATATCGTTTGAATCGTATAAAACAATTAAACGACCAAGTTTCAGGTGGCCCGCGAGTGAAGCTGCCTCGGCAGATACACCTTCCATTAAATCTCCATCGCCACATATGCTATAAGTGTAATGATCAATTACATTAAAACTATCCCTATTATACGTAGTGGCTAAGTGTCTTTCAGCCATAGCCATCCCAACTGCCATAGCAATACCTTGTCCTAACGGCCCTGTTGTAGCATCAACTCCAGGTGTATGACCGAATTCAGGGTGACCAGGTGTTTTACTACCCCATTGACGGAAGTTTTTTAAGTCTTCTAATGATAACTTATAACCAGTTAAGTGCAATAAGCTGTATAACAGCATAGATCCATGACCTGCAGATAACGTAAAACGGTCGCGGTTAAACCAATTAGGGTTGCTTGGATTATAATTCATAAATTTTGTCCAAAGTGTGTAAGCCATTGGTGCAGAACCCATTGGCATACCTGGATGACCTGATCCAACCTTTTCAATTGCATCTATTGATAGTGTTCTAATTGTATTAATGGATAGCTGATCCAAATTAACTTTTTGATCAATCATAATTATTCCCCTCCCTCTAACACATGACGTTTTAGTTTGTAGCTAAGAGCGACTTTTCCTGTTGGGCTCTACCAGAAGAACCAAACTCACGCATTTTACCTTTTACTGTATCTTTAATTGCCTCACGCGCAGGCCCGAGGAATTTACGTGGATCGTATTCATTTGGCTTAGCTTTTAATACTTCACGAACGGCTTTAGTAGAAGAAATCTGACTCTCTGTATTAACGTTAATTTTTGCCGATCCAAGAGAAATTGCTTTTTTAATGTCCTTTGTTGGAATACCTGTACCACCATGAAGTACAAGCGGAATACCCGTTAATTCCATTACTTCTTTCATCCGATCAAATCCAAGATTCGGTTCACCTTTATATGGACCGTGCACAGACCCTAATGCAGGTGCAAAGCAGTCTACTCCTGTTTCGCGAACCAATTGTTCACATTCAGAAGGTATCGCATACATAGCTTCAGCGTCGTCAACGTTTAGATCATCTTCCTGTCCACCGATACGACCAAGCTCAGCCTCTACTGATACACCAACAGAATGTGCTATTTCTACTACACGTTTTGTTATTTCAATATTTTTTTCTAGTGGATAATGAGATCCATCGATCATCACAGAAGTAAACCCAGCATGAATAGCTTGCACACACATCTCAAGGCTTGGACCATGATCAAGATGAATTGCAACAGGTACAGTCACTTTATATGCTTCCATTAATTCTTTAACCATTGAAACAGTCAGCTTAAATCCACCCATATAACGAGCGGCACCTTCTGATACCCCAAGAATAACAGGCGAATCCTCTTCTTGCGCAGCCTGCAAAATGGCCTGGGTAAACTCAAGATTATTGATGTTAAACTGTCCAACCGCATATTGATTATCTTTTGCATGAATTAACATTTCTTTCATTGAAACTAATGGCATATTCATTTCTCTCCTTTTTTCTTCCATTTAATGAATCTCTTTTTTACATTGAAACTTTTCAGCGAGCAATAGAATGCAATAAAATTCCACTGATCCATTTACTTAAATATTGAATGATATGCTTCAATAAATTGGAATCTTTCACTCATCCCTCTACCTGTAAAGAAAGAGTGCGTAAGCATTAAATTATTTCCTTTTTTTCTAACACCCTTCATCAGCATTCCATCAGTAATTCCTGTTGCTACAAAAAAGCAATCATCTGATTTTACAATTTCATCTAGTGTAAATACCTGTTCTGGATCTGTTAACCCCATCTTTATGCAGCGATCAAATTCCTCTTGATTTTGCGGGACTAGTTGCCCTTGAAAGTCGCCCCCCAAACACTTCAATGCTGTTGCAGCTATTACACCCTCTGGTGCACCACCAGTTCCTACTAATATATCAACTTCTAATTCATTAAGTGCTGTAGCTATCGCCCCAGTTACGTCACCATCAGAGAATAACTTAACCCTAGCCCCCACATCAAAAACCTGTTTAATCAAATGATCATGACGTGGTCTATCCTGAATCATCACTGTTAATTCTGATATGTCTTTTCCTAAAGCTTTAGCAACTGATTTCATATTATCTGTTAAGGAGGCCTGTATGTTAATGTGACCTTTTGCTTTTGGACCAACAGCCAGCTTTTTCATATACATATCTGGAGCATGCAGTAAACTTCCCCTGGAGGATACGGCAATAA
Source organism: Bacillus sp. EB600 (assembly GCF_024494385.1). GTDB lineage: Bacteria > Bacillota > Bacilli > Bacillales > Cytobacillaceae > JAEVLT01. The sequence goes on along the minus strand of NZ_JAEVLT010000031.1, from coordinate 45,138 downwards.
CAGTAATTGAATTTTCCTGTCCTTTCGACAAGAAAGTAGTTCCTTCAACAGGGTCGACTGCAATATCCACTTGAGGCCCTTTTCTTGTTCCTAGCTCTTCATCAATATAAAGCATGGGCGCTTCGTCCATTTCCCCTTCACCAATCACAATACGTCCACTCATATTAATGAGGTTCATTCGATCACGCATGGCTTCTGTTCCAGCCCCATCAGCATCGTTTTTATTACCTCTTCCAATCCAAGGATAAGAAGCAATAGCTGCTTGTTGTGCTACAGCGAGAAAATCCATAGCTAGTGATTGAACGTATACTTCACTAACAACATTACTATCCAATTTACCCATATCATCACCTCCTATTTTAATTTTCATTTATACAAGCAATAGTATCTTGTATAGTTGTTATCATCTCTACAGTTATAATTATAAATTGTGTAATACCAATATGTAAGTACGCACTTTAATATCATATAGTATCTAAAAATATACTAACAATTAAGATCTGGGGGATAAACGATGGTACATATTGATAAACGTTTATCTGTCAAAAGGGATTGATACTTTTTGTCATTGGTAACAAATGAAAAACGCAAATATTATGGTATCTAGGTAAAAAGAGAAACAAGCGATTTAATGAACTAAAGTCCCTCATGCCGAGTAAGGCCAAAAGTAGGCTTATTAATCAATTGCGAGAGCCCGAAGAAGACCTCATTGTCCATTGTGAAGTCTATCTTGCTCTTATAAGGTGGAATATTCATTAACCGTTAAATGTAGAAATGCATATTCTCGAATCTATGTATGATTGGGGGAAAAACCATATGATGATAAAAAATGAATACATCAAAGTAGACTGACTCCTTGCTCAAAAAAAGTAGGCCCAATATATGAGCTCATTTTAATTCTATAACACCCATATGTAATCTTTATCTAAAGGCTCCTGCATTGAGTTACTAATACGTATTTATCAACGGTACCAGTCAATAGATTTGATAGGCTAATTATTTTATGAAATGTGTCGGCTAACACCCGTGAATTGATTCATGTGGTACAGCAGATACAGTTTTAATTTTTGTCATCTTTTCCCTTAAAAAACATATGTTCGATGATATAATCATACTATAAACGGAACAAAAAGAAGGTGTCATGCCATGATTCAAAATAAAGGTTTTAAATTCCGCTTGTACCCGAACAAATTACAAACCACGTTTTTTAATAAAACCATTGTTGTGCCCGTTTCGTGTTTAACTTCATTGTAGAAAAACAGAAGGACAAAGAAGCTTATTGGTACATCGTTGAGGAAATGGTTCAAAATGGACAACTTCCTACAAACAACTGGAAAGGCGAATTCTTTCATAAAAACAAGTCCATTAAAGCCTTAGTGGAAATGAAAGAACACTATCCCTTTCTAAAAGAAGCGGATAGTATCGCCCTCCAAAAGTCCGTTGAAAACTTGAGCGACGCTTATTCCCGTTACTATGAAAAACAAAATGAAGCTCCACGATTCAAGTCAAAGAAAAACAAACTCCAATCCTACACCACAAAATACGTCAACAACAACATTGACATTAAAGACAACTACATCAAACTACCGAAGGAAGGATGGGTCAAGTTCTCCAAAAGCCGTGAAGTGGAAGGAAGAATCCTCTCTGTCACCATCATGCGCAACCCAAGTGGAAAATACTATATATCCATTTGTACGGAAGTAGATATTGAACCCCTTCCAAAGACGAATCAAAGTATAGGCATTGATATGGGCTTGAAATACTTTGCCGTTCTCTCGAACGGGGATGACCCGATAAGAAATTCAAAATGTTTCTATGCCTTAGAAGAAAAGTTGGCGAAAGCACAACGAATCCTATCAGGACGGACCATTGGTGGTTCCAATTGGAACAAGCAACGAATCAAAGTGGCACGGATTCATGAAAAGATTGCCAATGCCCGAAAAGACTACTTAGATAAAATCTCTACCAATTTGGTCAAAAGCCACGACTTTATTGCGATTGAAGATTTAAAAGTAGCCGATATGGTCAAAAATCACCACTTAGCCAAAGCCATTAGTGAAGTATCTTGGGCTGATTTCCGTAACATGTTGGAATATAAAGCCGAGTGGTACGGTAAAAAGGTTGTAGCCGTCAATCCGCAATACACATCGCAAACATGCAAAAAGTGTGGACATGTTGGTAAAGAAAATCGTAAAACCCAAGCAGACTTTGAATGTTTTGCTTGCGGACATAAGGACAATGCCGATAGAAACGCTTCTAAAAACATCTTGAAATTAGCGTTATCCCAAGTTGGTTAAAAAAATTAAAAATTAAACTTGCTTTCGCAGGAGACCTTTAAAGTCATTTGTACTGCTAACCACGGGAGCCGTGGAGATAGCCAAATGAATTAGGGTTCGCTAGGAATCTCGGTACTTTAGGCCGAGTTGTTCAAGTAATAGCCCTCTACGACTAAATCCACAAGCAAAATTAATAAATAAGAAGTATCTACAACATAACCTTTGGTTACTCTGTAATTACAAGTCAAGTCCTTGCTATCGCAAGGACTGACGATGAAATACATATTTCCTTTTAGTTACCCGACCTTAATTTGTGATATGATTCCCATTTCCTCAGCTACAAACCTAACAAGTTCAACTACTCTGTTTGAATATCCCCATTCATTGTCATACCATGCTAGGACCTTAACTTTTCTTTCTCCGATAACCATTGTAGATAATCCATCAATAATAGCTGAATGGGAATTTGAATTAAAATCAATTGAGACAAGCGGTTCAATTGTGTACTCCAATATCCCCTCTAAAGAGCCCATTGCAGCAAAACGAAAGGCATTATTGATATCTTCAACCGTTACATCTCTTTTCAGATCAACAACCAAATCCACTAGCGAAACATTAGGAGTGGGGACACGAAGGGCAATACCATGTATTTTGCCTTTTAATTTCGGCATTACTAACGAAAGCGATTTTGCAGCACCGGTGGTAGTTGGAATGATACTCTGGCCGCATGCACGGGCACGACGTAAATCTTTGTGTGGATTATCAAGATTTTTTTGGTCATTTGTATACGAATGAACTGTCGTCATTAAACCATTTTCAATACCAAACTGTTCATCTAATACCTTTACTACAGGTGCAAGGCAATTCGTGGTACATGAAGAATTAGAGATAATAAAATGCTTATCAATTTCTAAACTATGCTCGTTTACACCCATAACTAAGGTCACATCTTCATTTTTCCCAGGAGCTGTTAAAATCACTTTCTTTGAACCGGCTTCGAGGTGAAGAGCTGCTTTTTCCCTAGAATTAAACTTCCCAGTTGCTTCAACTACAATGTCTATATCAAGTTGTCCCCAGGGAAGATATTGAGGGTCCCTGCTGTTTAATAGTTGAATACGGTGTCCATTTACTATCAAAGCCTGGTCAGCAGGAATCACATCCCCCTCGAACTTACCGTGAATAGTATCATATTTTATAAGGTGAGCTAATGTTTCAGCAGGATAGCTGGCGTTGATTGCTACTACATCAAGAGTCTCATCCAAAATTGCCTTCCGGAAAACGAGTCTACCAATTCTCCCAAAGCCATTGATTGCTATTCTTGCCTTCATTCTCGATTCCTCCCAACTTAGTGTATTTTCTAACATTGTTATATACCTACCACCATTTGAATCCATCTTCTTGTAATAATTGATCAGATGCATCTGGGCCCATGGATCCTGAGCGATATAAATGCAGGGGAAGAATATTATGCTCGAATGCCTCTAAAATAGGTTGCGCCCATTTCCAGGATAATTCCACCTCTTTCCATTGCACAAAGAAAGTGGAATCGCCACGCAGTGCATCGGATAACAGGAGTTCATATGCTTCAGGTACATTTTTCTGGTTAGCTAAAAATTTCACTGTAATGGGCTCAATTTTTCCATTGTTTAATGGATTTTTACTATTAAATTGAATCGAAACACCTTCGTTGGGACCAATTTCTATAATTAGTAGATTAGGAGCTGTTTCTTCATTTTTTTCCCTATACAAATCTTTTATTGGATTTTTAAATTCAATCACAATCCTTGTTGACTTATCCCTCATTCTTTTTCCTGTTCGGATGTAGAAAGGAACTCCACTCCAAAATGAATCATCTATCCATAAACGAGCAGCAATAAATGTGTCATTCATTGAAGAAGCCTCAATTCCGGGTTCTTCCCTGTATGATGGAACTGGTTCACCGTTTATATTCCCCTGCTTGTATTGACCACGAACTACATTTTTAACAACTTCATCCTTCTGTAATGGCCTTAGAAATTCCATTACTTTTCTCTTCTCATATCGAATATCGTTTGCGCTTATTTGTGTTGGTTGATGCATAGCTGTCATCATGACTAGTTGTAGCATATGATTCTGAACCATATCACGAATTGCTCCTACTCGGTCATAATAACCGGCTCTTTCTTCCACACCAACAATTTCACTTGCTGTGATTTGTACATTGGATATATGTTTGTTGTTCCATAAAGCTTGTAACATTGGGTTTGCAAATTCTAAAGCCTCCAGATTTTGGACCATCGGTTTTCCTAGATAATGATCAATAAGATAAATTTCGTCTTCTTCAAAAGCTTTACTCAATTTTGCATTTAATTCTTGGGCCGACTTCAAATGATGTCCGAATGGTTTCTCAATTACAAGACGTTTCCATCCTCTAATCGACCCCAATCCACTTTCTTTAATGTTAGAAGCAATCACATCAAAAAACTCCGGTGCAACAGATAAATAAAAAAGGCGATTTTCAGGAATAATTAACTCTTCTTCACATTTCTGAATCATACCAAGTAACTGCTTATACCCATCATTATCCGTTACATCCAAAGGACTATATCGAAATGCACTTAAAAACTTTTTTATTTTGGAAGCGTCACCATTTTTAAACCGTCTTGAAAATGCTTGTAATGATTTTTCTACATGTGTTTGAAATATATCATCAGACCAATTCCTTCTACCTAAACCAATAATCGTAAATGAATTAGGCATTTTTTCATCCAAAAATAAATTAAACAAGGAAGGAAAGATCTTCCTTTTAGCCAAATCCCCAGTTGCTCCAAACAAAACAAAAGTCAACGAATCTAAATCCAATGGCTTTAAAACATTGACATCATTTTCGTCTAAATTAATATCCCGCGGAACGGTCACACCACCCATGCTTTCCCCTCCTGACTTTTATGTAAAACATTTTATTTACAAATTATTGTTTTCCGGCTAGACATTTCTTACGTTAGTTATGAAATTAGTATAATATTGATAAATTTAATTTGTAAGTACGCACTTTTTTGTTATATAGTATATAAAAGTACACCTCATTTCAGATTATTCAGACTAGTTTGTCAAGGAGGATACCAGATGGGACATTTGTGTGAGAAAACCTTTAATTGTGAGAAGGAATTAACACTATCTATTATTGGCGGTAAATGGAAGATGCTAATTATGTGGCATCTGGGGAAAGAGGGAACTAAGCGGTTTGGTGAATTAAAATCTATGATACCAGAAATTACGCATCGAATGCTCGTTAGCCAGTTACGTGAGCTTGAAGAAGACCTAATAGTTTACCGTGAAATTTATCCCGTCGTTCCTCCGAAAGTGGAATATTCACTGACTAAAAGAGGAGAAAGTCTTATGCCTATACTAGAATCTATGCATGAATGGGGAAAAGAATATATGGAAACAATCTTGAAAAACCAAATAGAGAAAACTATATCTCTTTAAGATACGAAAATGTAAGTGCTTTCATCTGTTTTTATGCATAAATGTGAACTGTCTTATTTGAAGAATATCAAGGAGGGTACACCATTTTTGGAAAATAGTGGGAAAATACACTTTAATTCAGATTATTTAGGTAAGTAAATTAAGGGGGAAACCAGATGGGACATTTATGTGAGAAGACCTTTAACTGTGAGAAGGAATTAACACTATCTATTATTGGCGGTAAATGGAAGATGCTAATTATGTGGCATCTGGGGAAAGAGGGAACTAAGCGGTTTGGTGAATTAAATTCTATGATACCAGAAATTACGCATCGAATGCTCGTTAGCCAGTTACGTGAGCTTGAAGAAGACCTAATAGTTTACCGTGAAATTTATCCCGTCGTTCCTCCGAAAGTGGAATATTCACTGACTAAAAGAGGAGAAAGTCTTATGCCTATACTAGAATCTATGCATGAATGGGGAAAAGAATATATGGAAACAATCTTGAAAAACCAAATAGAGAAAACTTTATCTCTTTAAGGACGTAAAATGTGAGTGTTCTCATCTGCATTTGCTCATATTTGTGAACTGTTTATATGAAGAATATCAAGTAGAATTCTTAGAGACTATCATAAATCTGCTAGCCAGTGATTCTATCATTGGCTAGCAGATTTGGAATTTGCTGATTTTCAGACCAGTGAAGGATATTCCCGTATATTACCAAGAGGGGTATATACTCGTACGAGAAGCTCAAAACGTTCCGCCATTCTTTTGAAAGAAAGATGGGAAAATATATCATATAATTAAAAAGTGTAACGAACGTTTCATATTAATGTGTTCAAAGACTCAACCCGGAGTTTGGCGAAGAGTGTCAGTTCATAATCAGGTGGTGACAAGGCAATTTTTTACTACACAAAAAATAGAGGCAAGAAGCAACACTCGGTTCCTGCTTCTTTTAAAATGATATTCGCTTTTGCTTCTATATGTCCAAAGTACATATTTCTTATTTCCAAAGATGCAAGTTTTGATTTTCCTATTCATGAAATCGTCTTTATAATATGTCTTTATGACCTTCAGTTAACTCCGAATGAACATAAATCATATCAGCACCTGCTTTTAGCAATTGATAGCTTGTGATCTTTATCAATTAAATGCAAAAGCAAATGATCCTTATTAGATAAAATGGAAAATATGAAACTCTTGTTGTTATTCGTCGAATTATCTAACTGACCGCTGCCTCCAATAGTTGAACAAAGTTTTTCGGATTTAGACTTGCTCCGCCTACAAGAGCGCCATCAATATCAGATTCAGCCATAAATTCCGCCACATTTTCAGGTTTTACACTTCCGCCATACTGAATACGAATAGAATCAGCTGCATTTTCAGAGAATTGTGAAACAACGACTGAACGAATATGGGCACAGACTTCATTTGCATCTTTTGTAGTGGATGACTTTCCGGTTCCGATGGCCCAAATTGGTTCATAGGCAATAACTGTTTGTTTCACTTGTTCTTCAGAAAGTCCATTTAGGGCTTGCTTAATTTGATTGCCAACAATATTGTATGTCTGTCCACATTCACGCTGCTCTAATGTTTCACCACAACATATGATCGGAATTAAATTGTACTCAAAAGCTGCATGGACTTTTTTATTAATACTTTCGTCTGTTTCGGAAAACATTTGACGACGCTCCGAATGACCAAGAATAACATATGAAACACCAATTTCCTCCAACGCAAAAGGGCTAATTTCACCTGTAAATGCTCCGTTTTTTTCATAATGCATGTTTTGGGCACCTATTTTTATATTGGTCCCACTTGACACTCTTACTAATTGGTCAAGATACAAAGATGGAGAACAAATGACAGCATCTATTTTTTCATCAGCTGGCACCCTATTTGATATCTCTAATAAAAAGTTTATAGACTCCTGAAGGGTTTTATTCATTTTCCAGTTTCCTGCAATAATAGATTTTCTCAATATAGTTCCCACCTTATCATTGTTTTTATATCATTAGCAACAATAGTTCCACTCTATAAAAATGTTCTTAAACTGTTAATTTACCTATCTTCACCAGCGTTTCATTAATTAAATCTAATGATTCAAAATGCCGATAACCTTCAAAAGTCATATCTTCCCTTCCTGCAACAAAAAATCCTTTACAATGGAAGTACAGCTGGTTCCTGTCCAAATCCAATAGTAGAGGATAACCGATATGGACATGAACACACTAATTTCATCATTTGATAAATGCGTATTTCAATATTAAGTTGAAGAACTAAAACAATTAGTGACATACTACTGGATGAAGATTCCCAAAAAAGCACATGGATTTGAATCCATTAGTGTCTTAACAAATATCGCGAAAGAACAATGAAATCAACTCAGCAATTCTTTCTAATCTGTTTTTGGTCCTTGACTGTAAAACTAAGGATTTCATTACAAGAATGGAAAGAATATGCCTTTGAAATCATTGATTCAAGTACACTTCCACTAAATGTAACGAAATAAAATGAGCAAAATCCGGAAAAACACAATCTGAGGTAAAACCACACTTACGAGTTGTTTTCATGGTGTTTATCCCGAAAAGGCAGTGATAACAAACGCAAAAGAACATGCTAGAAATCAACTTAAAGTCCTTGTGGATGATCAAGAGGCATGTATGTGTTTGACCGTGAATATGTTGACTATGGACGTTTAGGATCGACTGACAGACGATAAATAATTCTTTTTTTTACTAGACTAAAGAGAAACGTATTCAATAGAGAAGTAGAATCCTATTCACTTCCTGAAAATTATCCAGTCATATCTATTAAAATGGTTTACATAGTTACAACACAAAATCGAACTAAAAAATGGCTTTCTTCTTCTTGAAGTGATTGATTCTAAAGGGAAGAACCTTCAGTTAATCACAAACCGATTTGTTTTGAGTGACGAAGAAATCGGTAAAATTTATCGGTCAAGTTGAAGCATTGAACTATTTTTTAAATGGCTAAAACAGCATGTAGAAATCAAACATTTTTATGGTGAGCAAAACAACGATTCAAAATCAAATATACTTAACACTCATTTCCTTTGTTTGAATGTCCTTTTTCAGCTAGAGACGAAAAGCAAGAAATCTTTACTTCGTATCGTTCGCTAGCTAAAGGAAGCCGTATGGAAGCCTGCATACTTTTGTTACGAAGGTTAGAAGAAAAGCCTAGCTCGTAAAACTAACTTATTTTCGTTGATAAGCCATATCTCCTTTATTTAGAGTTTTGATCCTTTGGAACAAAATGATGAAAATTAGATAACTGAATTTTTTGACTTTGTTTACGGGATGCTAATGGTAATTAGTATAATATTGATAAATTTAATTTGTAAGTACGCACTTTTTTGTTATATAGTATATAAAAGTACACTTTATTTCAGATTATTCAGACTAGTTCGTCAAGGAGGATACCAGATGGGACATTTATGTGAGAAAACCTTTAACTGTGAGAAGGAATTAACACTATCTATTATTGGCGGTAAATGGAAGATGCTAATTATGTGGCATCTAGGGAAAGAGGGAACTAAGCGGTTTGGTGAATTAAAATCTATGATACCAGAAATTACGCATCGAATGCTCGTTAGTCAATTACGTGAGCTTGAAGAAGACCTAATAGTTTACCGTGAAATTTATCCCGTCGTTCCACCGAAAGTGGAATATTCACTGACTAAAAGAGGAGAAAGTCTTATGCCTATACTAGAATCTATGCATGAATGGGGAAAAGAATATATGGAAACAATCTTGAAAAACCAAATAGAGAAAACTATATCTCTTTAAGGACGTAAAATGTGCGTGTTCTCATCTGCATTTGCTCATATTTGTGAACTGTTTATGAAGAATATCAAGTAGAATTCTTAGAGACTATCATAAATCTGCTAGCCAGTGGTTCTATCAATTGGCTAGCAGATTTTCCTATTCCTGAAATCTTCAGTAAAAGACTCTTGCTTAATGTAGATATTTGCCCCTGTTACCTCAGCGTTCGTCCTATACATGCTTTTCCAAAACTCCTTTCGACAGAGATTTCATTTTCCTTATTCCATTAATTTACTTTACAAGCTTTTAGCCATCTTGATTCAATAAGATTAATTATGATATGTATTTCATAATCGTTATAACAGTTATAATTAAGGTGGAACACATAGAGAGAAAAGATACGTAGATCAGCAACCGCTTCGGTATCACATTACCTCCTAAATTATTAAAATAAGTAGCCATTCGCACTGATTCATTCTATGTCACCAATAATTTTACTTCTCCATGTAGTTGGTCATATACACAAAATTGGCAATCTACTATTTTTCCAGGAATAAATATGGACATACCAATTTTCCCCTCATTCATGTTGTACTATATAAGATAGACTTCTAGCTAAATGATTGATGGACAAATCCATCATATGCTTCTCTCCCCGATTTGTTTTTTTCTTTATAGTGAATTATCTGGTATTGGTATTTTGTAAAAACAGAATATTTTATGGAACGGTTTTTGAGGTCGAGTATGTTTTTTGATTTTTTTGAAAAAACTAATTTTTTTTGATAGATGGTTTCAAATAAGCAGGAAGTAAGATATAGTAATGCTAGAATTTATTTTTCTATGTTTCATAGGGATGCCCTAAGTAAAAAAAGCCATCTTTATTGTATATGAATTTTTTTATGGAATTAATTAAGACTTGCTGAATGAAACATAATACAAAGTCTTTTCGTTCTGTTAATCTCTAATTAGAACTTTTCATAAAAAAATTGATCAACTTATAGAGTGACTAAGTCAATAGGAATATTTCCCTTTTTCCAAGCTTCATAACCTTGGCAAGGAGCAATGTATTTTCCAAATATTTGTCTTTATCTTTATCTTGTAGACTTTTTGGCACAGGTAGTTTTTTGATAACGGACAGGGATTGCAACCTTTTGGTCTTACTTGGTATTTTCCATCGTAACTTTCAAATCGATAAGAGTGCTCTCTCACGCATGTCGAGGATAAGTGTTCATCCAAACCAATCATTTCTCCTTCGTTGCACTTATTATAGACAATAATCCCATGAACTTTCATGCTCAATAACTGTTGATAGATCTGCACAAAATCATTCAAGGCACCCATAAGACCATATTGAATGTTCAGTAAGATAGCCTTTCCTGAATCCCTTTGAAGAGAGGAATAGCGGCTTTTCCATCATTCATACTAGACTAGTAGCGGGTATATAGGTTTAAGGCAATTAATCTTCTATCTTTTTTTCATAGATAAACTTTTGACTTTTCCGTTCCTGTACTTCAAGTTGAAAGGCTTCTTGTTCAGTCTTTGGTTTAGGTCCACGCTTTTTTAGTTCGCACTAAGGCTTTTTATCTTGGGGATGGAACGATCTCGGGACTCAAATGAGCCGAATCAATGGCCACAGCTTTATCCAAACAAATCCTTTTTGAATGGCTAAAAGGTGTGAAGATTTTGAATCAATTCAAGGGCATTTGATCCACTTAATTTAGACATAAGACGAGAAAAAGATACTTCTGACGGAATTTGATAAGAAAAGGAATATCCACAACACAAACGAAACATAATGTCCTGTTTCAAGCGTTTAATATGGTCCTTAGTCGCCGGTATTATCTCGAGAATACGATCGACCCGTGCATAAGTCATTGCTAGATAATTAAGTGCTTTAGGAATTGATAATAACAAGCTCTTTGATTACAGCTTTACTGATGCCCTAGAACGAAAACATTCATTTGGCTTTGATCTTTGTAACCTTGCTAAGAAATTATCCATTTAAGAATTTAAATGCCTAAAGGAGGAAATGTAGATGTTACGTAAGACAAAAATCGTTTGTACAATTGGACCAGCAAGTGAAAGCGTTGAAAAGTTAACACAATTAATTAATTCAGGAATGAATGTGGCCCGATTGAATTTTTCACATGGTGATTTTCAAGATCATGGACAAAGGATAATAAATATTCGAGAGGCAGCAAAATTGACTGGTAAAACCGTAGCCATCTTGCTTGATACAAAAGGACCAGAAATTCGTACCCATAATATGCAAGGTGGTACACTTGAGCTAAACGCTGGAGAAAATGTGATTGTTTCAATGACAGAAGTAGAAGGCACCGTTGAAAAGTTCTCTATTACATATCCTGGATTAATTGATGATGTTCATAGTGGATCAAAAATTCTATTGGATGATGGTTTAATTGGTCTGGAAGTAACAAATATTGATAAAGCTGCAGGCGAAATTCATACAAAAATATTAAATAGTGGTACATTAAAAAATAAAAAAGGTGTGAATGTACCAGGTGTTTCTGTCAATTTACCTGGTATAACAGAAAAGGATACGAAAGATATTATTTTTGGAATTGAGCAGGGTATCGATTTTATTTCTGCTTCATTCGTCCGTCATGCGAAAGATGTATTGGAAATCCGTCAATTGTTAGAAGAAAATAATGCAGCGGGAATACATATTATTCCAAAAATTGAAAATCAGGAAGGTGTTGACAATATTGAGGCAATCCTTGAAGTCTCAGACGGTCTAATGGTTGCCCGTGGAGACCTAGGGGTAGAGATCCCAGCAGAAGAAGTACCACTTGTCCAAAAAATGCTTATTAAGAAATGTAATGCTCTAGGTAAACCGGTTATTACTGCAACGCAAATGCTTGATTCCATGCAACGTAATCCAAGACCAACACGTGCCGAAGCAAGTGATGTGGCAAATGCTATTTTTGATGGCACCGATGCCATTATGCTTTCTGGTGAAACAGCCGCTGGTTTATACCCAGTCGAAGCAGTACAAACTATGCATAATATTGCTTCAAGAGCAGAACAAGCATTAGATCATAAAGAAATTCTGTCAAGCCGCAGCAAAGACACAGGTCATAACATTACCGATGCAATTGGTCAGTCGGTGGCACATACAGCTATAAATCTTGAAGTGAATGCTATTATCGCACCAACGGAAAGTGGCCATACGGCTCAGATGATTTCGAAGTACCGTCCAAAGGCACCAATTGTTGCAGTGACCGGTAATGCTTCTGTATCACGACGCTTATCTCTTGTATGGGGGGTTTACCCAAAACTTGGTTTAGAGGTAACTTCAACCGATGAAATTCTTGATATTGCCATTCAAGAAAGTTTAAATAGTGGCATTGTAAAGCATGGTGATTTAGTTGTGATTACTGCTGGTGTACCTGTTGGCGAAGCTGGTACAACTAATTTAATGAAAATACATGTAGTTGGAGATATCATTGCAAAAGCACAGGGAATTGGAAAAAAATCCGCTTTTGGAAAAGTGGTGCTTGCTAACAATGCACAGGAAGCACTTGACAAAGTAAAACCGGGTTCCATTTTAATCACAACCGGTTCTGATCGTGATATGTTTCCTGCTATTGAAAAATGCAGTGCATTAATCACCCAAGAAGGCGGGTTAACTAGCCCCTTAGCTATAGTGGGTTTAAACTTAGGAATCCCGGTAATCGTTGGAGTTGAAAATGCGCTGAAGCTTTTTAAAGAAGGTCAAGAAGTTACAGTTGATGCAACTAGAGGTGTCATTTATAACGGATACGCCAGTATTTTATAAGAAAAGAAGGGAATTTCCACTTCTTTTTCTTAAATATATTATAGAATGGTCCGGTCTTATAGATAATAAGCGGTAATTATTCTTCAACACAGGATGAGCCTCCCATCACTAAAGTAACGGGTTTCTAATGTATCTGTATCATCCACTTGATGCTTAACATTAGTGGGCACGCCACAATGCCCTCTATTCCTTTTGCAAATGCATCAGGAACTACTTTTCGAATGATATTTCATGCACCGTTTACGTCGGCATGAAGTATCTTTTTTTCTTTTGTTCGATATTGACCCCTTGTGATTTTTTTTCCACTAAAAATTGTTTCGTTCTTTTCACCCTTTTTGTAAATTGGGATCGTATCCATGTCAACTAAACTCGCTTGGGAAGTATAACTTTCTTCTTGCTCAATTACTTCAATTCCTAACCTTCCGGCCTGTATGTAATCATTTTGATTAATAGAGAATAGGGGAGAAATTTGAAATTTTGTTTGTCGCTTTTCCTCATTTCAACATTGTCTTTCCATCCTTTATTTATCCCGATGATTATTTTGCCTACCTTTCGTTCTACAGCTGTTTTCACAATAAGATGACTTGTTTTGTGGAAGTAGTCTTTCACTTTAGCAAAGCGAGTTTGGTCTAAACGGTTCAGGCTTTTGCTTTTATGCAAACCCTCTTTAGGATCTTTTTCGTGTCTTAGAGCACTTATTAAAAATGCTCTTTGCTTATTGTAATATTGATTTATACTTTTGATTACTTTGCCCTTAATAATAACAGGTCGAAGACCTGTATTATCTGCAATGGTTGCAAGACAATCACGTAAATCAATACCCATTATGTACTCTTTACTCAATTCCATTGATTTCTGAATTGGTTCAACTTTCATAACTAATTCAACTGTGTATTCATTGTATGATGGGATAATACGAACTTGCTGCAAATTCCCTTTTGCACTCAACTCACCTATATTTAGTTGTTCTTTGGTTAAAGGAAACTTCAAATATTTATCATTTTTGAGGACGCATACTTGATTTGAGAAAGTACATTCTTTTCGCCCGCCTTAGGGGCATACTTTGGCAACTTAGGCCTTCCTGTATACTTTTGAGTGTTCACTTTACAGTCTAGACTATTAAAAAAGGACTTCCAATTTTGAAAGACGACTTTCATAACCTGTTGGTTTACTTGACCTGGTAGGGCGATATAATCTACCTGTTTGCTTACTTTAAAAAGTGCATCTAAAAAACCATATCCGATGAATTTTTTCTTCTTCGGTGGTTTTTCAAACAAAACAGCTTCTTTTACTTCTTTTCGTTCATCATTAGGTTTTTTTAGTTCCTTTTGCTTTCTTTTTTCCACATATTCTACCCTTTACTTGACTCAATTCAGGCAAATGAAAATCGATCAATTCTAAAATTTCTTTCTGAAGTTCATGCCTTTTTTCATTGTTATCGGCAGTAAAAATCTGTCGGATATAGAAGTTTATTATATTGAACAAATTTTTACCATTAAAACACATTTCATCACAATATTTATAGAATCCGATGTCCTTTTTTGATTCGAATTTGGTAAGTACTGTACACTTTTCCACCTCCTTCAACTTCAATATATACCTTTTGGAGAGAGGACGCGTCCACTAAAAATGAGAACAAACATTCGAAATTCATCCCACGATTGAAAAATCACGGGTGTTCTTTCGAATTTCATAAAAAACATACACCATATAGAAATCACAGGGTGGATTCTGATTGTATACCTTCCAACTGTCGATAGGGACGCTTCACAACAAAACATTTCCTATCCACCACATTAATACAAAACTAACTAGGATCGTTAAATTTATACTGTCTCGACAAATTTTTCATCATAAATAAAACTTATCAAGATTGTATACTTAAACATATCTCCAAACAGTAAAATAAAGAATAAAATAATTCCGACCGCTACATTTGAAATCTTTAAAAATAAGTCTTCTATAGCATTGGTATAGTCATAACTTCTAAACGGTTACACGGTATTACCATAGCATAACAAAGGAGGCAATGGAGTCACCTCTGCAACTTGTGTTTTCCAATTAAGATATATTTTTTGTTCAAAAATTCTAAAGAAAAGGCTGATCCAAAAGGAAACATTTTATATCCCTTAGAATCAGCCGATATGTGTTATTTAACTCCAATTTTCAAAGAAAGTATACTCGATTGCTGATTTTACAGCAATATCTTTATCTTCTTGAAGAGTGGCATGATAATATACATGATGATATGGTCAACGATATTATACGTAATATATAAGACATAATATACTATGTAATATATGTTGACATATATTTTAAAATGATTATTCTTGCAAAACAAAGGCGACCTTAATGTCGCCTTTGTTTTATCTTTTTACTAAATATCTTCTTGCAGCAAGCTTTGTAGCTCCACCCATTGCCCCCATCATTCCTCTTCCAGAACCTGATGAATACCACATGTTTCGAAGTACCGATGGACTTTTAATAAGGAGAATACAGCACCCCATGAGCAAAAGAAAATTAAGAAATGTAATATTTTCATTGATTAAAATACTAAGAGCAATCACAAATAGAAATACTTTTGCAAGGATGGTAACGATTTGGCTAAGTAATTCACGCCACCATACTCCTAAGTATTCATTGTCATCCGCTATAACCGATACGCAGGCCAAAGGACTTAATAAATATAAGAACATGACATCGGCATGAAATATGGCAACTGAGAATAAGAATGCAATAAATGCTACTGCAAAAACAGCTAATAAGATAAGGAGTGCCGCACCTTGGAAATGAAGAGCCGCAAAGTTACTAGGGACAAACATCTCTTCAATTTTTGCTTCGCTAACTTTACTTCCCTCTCCAATCATCCAGTTTCCCATATTATAAGCGACTTGTTCTAACAAGATCTTCTGAATAAAAGGCATCGCTGGTATCAGTAAGGCACTTTTTAACGTATTCACTATAACAGGACCATATGAAATGGCATCCCCAGCAGCGTTTTTTGACATGACCTCGATAATTTTATATAAAACGATCGTTACCGCAATAGTTGAGGTTAAGGCTAGCAAGAAATTATTGACTGCTGTAAAGAACTGAATTTCAGGATTTTGTTTTAATAACAAATCATTACACATGAGTAGAGACCATTCAATAAAATCCTGCAACATCCCTTGGATGGCCTCAACAATCTTTTCTTTAAAATTAAACAAGTTTACTCACCTCTTATTTAGGGTCTTCAACTTTTACAATTTTCCATGTATTGTCTTGCTTTTCCAAAGTAATCAATTTATGATCAATTCCACTACGTTCAATATCAAAAGTAAACGTCTTATCCGATTCATTAACAGACACATTTTTATCTTTAGTATCTCGAGAAAAAAGTAAATTTGATTTTGTTCCGCCATTAGATAAATCTTCAGCTTTGTTAGTAGTTAAAAGGTAAAGTAACCTTCTTTGCCCTTCTCCGTTCAAATCATTAGAAATTGCCTTTGTATTCTTTTTTCTTAACTTCTCCCATACTATTTGATTTGCCTCATCACGAGTTTTTCCCTCACCTAACTTTTCTTCATCTTTGAATGAAGTTAAAACACCGTTTATTACTTTAGTGGCCTTTTCCTGTTCAACCTTTGGATCAAATTGATTACCACTTCCATTACAAGCCGCTAGAAATGTACTTAACATTAATACGAATACATACAAAATTTTCGTTTTCATCTTAAAGAGCTCCCTTCTTTTGATGGATTGGCATTAGGGGAGGAATTCATTTGAGAAAAAAAACTCATCGCGAGTTCTTCTTGGCTTTCAGCTTCTTTCTCAGCTTTTTTTACCTGTTTTTCATGTAATTCAACTTCAGCTTTTTGTAATGCTACTTTATAATCAATCGATTGAATGTAATTATCGTGTTCATCTTTTATCTCTTCAAACCAGTCTAACACTTCTTGTGAAGAGCTATTTTGGTAGTCTAATTGGCTAACATAAAATGAGTTTGTAACATTTGGAAAAAGGAGATATTGATACGCTTTTTTTGCCTTTATTGGGTGTTTTCCTGTGATGATGATAACGCAATCGTCCTTATGCATGGTTAAAATCTCGTCTTCATTCATTAGATTACGTGCTGCATAGGAATAACTTGATGAAGAAGAAGTGCTTGACGAGTGTCCTTTTGATTCTGAGGAAGAACCCGTTTCGAATTTTGCAGTTGTTTTCCCCATTAATTGCGAAAAGTATTTTGCGGTTGTTTCATTTACATTTCCTAGGCAAATTTTCGTTCCACAGTTACCTAAAATGGATTCTGCTTGTTCCCGGCCGTACTTTTCTTGTAATTGAGTGATATTTTGGACGATCGTTAGAACCCCGATTCCATACCCACGGCAGGTTGCTAAGAACTTTTCATAGTCTGGGAACTTCCCTAAGTTCGGGAATTCATCTAATATAAAAACCACCGGTTGTGGTAGCTTTGCCCTGTTTTGAGCACCGACTTTATACAACTCCTGAAACATTTGATTAAAAAACAAATTAATCAGGCCTTCCCATGTTGAATCCATGACTGGAATAATGACATATAAAGCGATTTTTCTCTTTCCTACATCCCCTAAAAAGAAATCTGAAAAGCTCGTAAATCTTGAAACAGAGCTGGAAGTAAAATCTCCAATTGTTGTCAGCAAAGAAATAATAATGTTTGCGCGAGTCTTTTCTTGAGATTTTTTAAATCCTAAATCATAAGCTCTTCTTGCGGGATGTGATTTTTCAAGTCTTAAAAACTGTTCATCTAGCTCACTTGCTCCATCTTTGCTTTCTTCTGGATCAAATTCTTGTAAGAAGTCTAATACACCGGTCATGTTTCGTTGATCTGGTGGCAACTCATGAACTGCATATAAAATTAGCGCTTTTAACAAACTAAATTGCGCATTGTACCAAAAATCTTTTCGTTTCGGATCATTTTTAGAAGCAACAATGGCATTCGCAACTGTTGAAGCCTGGATTTCCTCTCGAACATAATCAAAAGGATTATAGCGATCTGAGTACTCCATTTCTGAAAAATTCACCACATGGACTTCATAGCCTTGCCTGCGTTTGACTTCTGAAGTCATTTCATAGACCTCCCCCTTGGGATCCGTTATCACCAATGAACATACCTTTTCGTGTAATACATTGGTTACGACATACCCCTGTGTTTTGGAGGAACCAGGACCACCGACTACGAAATGGTTTCGGTTTGGAAGGTTTGAATCCGTTGGCTGTATGATAACGGATTTATTCAAAATACCTGATATGATCCCGTTACTATTCATATAATCAACAGCCATATCATTGCTCCCCTTTCGAATCTAACATACTAGCTTCAAGATCTTTCAAAAGCTGATTAACTGGTACTCCAACTGTCTCACCCTGTTTAAATATTTCATTCTTGTAAGCAAATCTGCTCGAACCATGAACACCATATTTGTCTGCTAACTGATATTTGCCTTTGGCACCATTCATAAAAAAAGTAACATAGAAGGATACTAGGACCACTGCCCCATTACCTAAAAAGAAAAGGGGATTTTTGTCTTCAATCATAAGAATAGCTTTTTCAATCGGATGTAGTAGGTTTTCAATTAAGAATTCCATATAAGGAGCACTAGATATATTTGCCTTGTGTGCTGCAATAAACGGAAGAATTCCGGCTACATTTATTACAATTAATTCAAGAAGGACCATTAAAAAGAACGTTAACAATAGACGTATTCCAACCGTTTTCATTGGTTTCCCTCCTTTTTAATTACCAACAAATCACTACTTATTTAGTTCTCTTCAAAGGGTTCGAAGGCTCCCATTAACTCCAATTTATCAACTACCCATTTATCTCCATTTTGAACAAGTGTTACCTCATACATTTGATTTTTTCTTGGGAATTGGCTTCCTCCTACTGAGTATTGTGTTTCCATCTTTACAAGGGCTTTTGCTTGGTCTTTTTCAATGGCGCTTAAATAAACATTTAACGTTTTTACTTCATTGTTGAATTCAATTTGTGTACTACCCGTTTCTCCTGATGCCTTTAGTTTTGAAATAACAGACTCTGCTAGTTTGTTATGGACTTGGTCAAAACGTGCAGCATAATTTTGGTTGTTATAATTAAATAATTCTCTAAAAGTTTCATCTATAAAACTTTTAACCTGTTCACTATGTTCGATTTCATAATAGGCTTCATTCTGTTGAAAGGTATGTAGCGCTTTTTCCTTTTTATGCGATTCACTTTTTAATTGAACCATTTGCTTCTTGGTTTCTTTGTTTTTTTCCTCTGCATTGGTAACCATTGTTCTCTGACCAACGTACATCAAACCCAAGATCAAATTTGCTAGTATCGATATTCCCAAAAAAGTAGCCAGTATTTTATTCAAGATGTTTCCCTCCTAATGTGCCACCCGACCAAAACCAGCCAAATGTGATTTCCAGTAAGGAGAATTGATGTCATGAATTCCTATGCCAGAACCATTTGAATCAAACATTTTTCCATTTCCCATGTAAATGCCTACGTGTGTGATGTATTGGTTTGTCTCATAGGTTCCAGTATAAAAGACAACATCACCTGGCCTAGCTTCTGCTGATGGGATTTTAGAAGAAGCATCATATTGTTGTTGAGCCGTGCGTGGCAACTTTATGCCAGCCTTCGTAAACGTCCATTGCGTAAAACCTGAACAATCAAATCCTGTTGTAGGGCTAGCACCTCCCCACATATAGGGCCAG
The DNA here is from genome assembly GCF_024494385.1 of Bacillus sp. EB600. Classification (GTDB taxonomy): domain Bacteria; phylum Bacillota; class Bacilli; order Bacillales; family Cytobacillaceae; genus JAEVLT01. The sequence goes on along the minus strand of NZ_JAEVLT010000031.1, from coordinate 25,106 downwards.
CCTACGTATTTTTGTGCTTCTTGTATAATCGCATTAAATGGCTGTTCCCCTAATGGGGACACATTCCCACCATCTACCGAAATCGGCATGAGATTTTTCATGATTTTTTGTACATACATATAGTCACCATAACAGTAGGGAGCTCTCCAGTCCGAACAACTTGACCCTTGTTTGGCTGCTTGGTTTAAAGAAAATTGTTGAGCTAATTCAACGGAATGTTTTCCACCATTTGAAGCAATAAAATTTATGTAACCTGAACCGAAATTGTAAGATTGAACGATCGTCGCAAAATCTACACCTGCTTTTTGCCCATGTTCTAGCACTGATTTGAAATGTTGAACACCTAAATTGACGGAAATCACGGGATCTTGAATCGAGTTGGGTGGCAGCCCGGCAGATTCAGAGCTTTGCATAATATCCAACGTTTGAGAATTCCCTACTTCTTGATACATAAGAGCAAGTAGGAAATCCGTGTATTCTGGAATTCCATACTTTATTGTATATTCACTTACTAACCCCCTCCACTGCGTAATATTTGTTGGAACATTCGCAACGCCAAAAGGGGAATCAATGTTTCCGATAGGCTGTTGCTGAGAGGTATTCACTCCAATCAACAAACCTACCATTAAAATTAATGCAAAAACGATTCCTATTGTTATTTCTCTCCAGTTTCGAACAACAAAAACGGTTCCTTTAACAGCGGCGGTTGCTGCCACTTATTTTCACCCCATTCCTTTATTGATTTTCTCTATCTTGGCTTTTACGTTTTCAAGTTCCTTGTTTTTGGGATCCAACTCTTTTTGTTTTTCTTCTGGTGCTACATTAACATTATCGTTAATTTCTTTTATTTGTTGCTTCAATGTAGCTACTTGTTGTTCCAATTCTATTTTTCTTATCATGGATTCTAAATCTTTACTTTTCAGTCTATCGTTTAAGCTTTTAGCATCCCCAAGATCACCATGTTCAGCAAAGGTTTTCCCTATTCGAAGTTGTTGGTCTTGATCTTTTACAAATGCTTGCATGGATAACAAAGAACTGTAATCATAAGTGATTATTTTCTTTTCAATCTTTAGATAATCACTTTCAGCTTCCAACCCTAATATTTCATCCTTCTTATTCGCTTTATAAAGGGCTCCTACAATAGGTTTTATTAAAGCTTTATCGGTATCAATCGCATTTTGGTACTCGCCTTTTTCAAAGTACACATTCGCCAGCTCTTTTTTACTACCGCCATTTTTTTTCAAAAACGAAATTGCTTCATCGTATTTTTCTTCACTTAATAATTTATACAAATTTGTTTCTTGTTGAGCTTTTTGAAGTTCCATCGCATAGACCGTTTGAACTTTATTTACAGCTGATTGTTGGAGGAAGAGGGCTAAACCAAAAGCGGCACAACAAACCCCAATCGATAAATAGGCCAATATCCTTTTTTGCTTCTTCACTTTTTGCTGTTCCGTTTCCAAACCAAGGAAATGTTGTGTTTCCTCCATCTGTAATCTCTGAGAAACCAATTCCTTCAACTCCACCACGGACTTAGCATTCTCAATTCGAAAAAGGAATTCATCTTTTTCCTTTTTCAAGAGATTATCTTTTTCTCGTTTATATTTTTCATAGGAGAAACGTGAAAACATAGAGATCATTAAAATTTTGTATTGTTCTAGTTTCAGATGTTCATCATAGGGCAACCATTGATTGCTTCTGTATAGAAACTTTAGTGTTTTCATATCTTTGAAGAAAATGTTTCTAGGGTGAATCAATACTTTCTCTTTTACCGTATTTAAAGGGTCCATCTCCAACAACTCATTTATTAATGCGAGACGTAAAACACTTGAATATTCTTTTGCTATAATAAGTGGTTGGTAATCTTCCTCCATTACATAATCCAGAATAAATCGATCGTTTTCTTTTTTTATACCATTTAAGGGAAAGAAATAAGGGGATTCTTCCAAAAGATCTGCTAAATCTTCCGGGCGCTCAGCCAACACTTTGTTTTCAGGTATTTCGAAATGATAGTACTTATCCTGGCGAATTATCAACGTTCCGTGTTCGAATAATTGGATTTTCACTCTTAGACCCCTCCTTTACAAAACGAAATTTCGAACTTCTTCTTTTTCAATCGGAGTCATTTCAATCCTAGCCTCATAGTCCGGGATTTCGTTAGGATCCAACCCGTACTTTTCAAAATACCGCTTTTTATTCCAAATACGAAGCTCTTCTTGTGTTAACTCAACCTTAATAAAAGCACGTTGTGATCCATATGTAATTAACGCTTCTCCTTGCCGTTTTGCCCGTAATAGGGAAATCTCTTCATCAGAAAAGGAAAGATTTATCTTTTTTACTACATCATCCACACCTTTATTATCTAGACCAAAAAATACCTTTGTGTGGCTGTTTTCAATCATCGCTGCCCCTAGATTATCAACCGTATCAAGAACATCTATGATTTGTTGTGTTCCTGCAATTGCTCCAGCATTGTATTTTCGAAACCGCTTGTAAGCTTGATAGAAAAACCTCATAGAATCAGGGTTTTTTGATAAGAAATGAAATTCATCAATAAATAGATAAATTAACTCATCTTTTTCTTTTGTTATTTCGTCCCAGAGAAAGCCGAAAATGTTAAAATAACAAGCAGCCTGCACATCCACTTCATTTTGAAGAGATTTTAAATTAAAGGAGAATAACGAGTTATTGATATTCACGTTCGTATGGCCGTTAAATAGTGAGTTTGAGCCATGAACATAACTCTCTAATATGAAATAAAAGTCTTGGATTTTTTCATACCGTTCGATATCCTTTTGCTTTAGGTCCTCTAAGTCATGATAAAAGTCTTCAAGAATAGGATAGTCAGTCGATTTGAGACTTTTAAAATCACTCCCTTCATTGATTGAAAAGCGATTATAAAGATTTGTTAAGGTCTTGTCTAAAATACTGCTTTCTACCTGTGTTAAATCGGCTTTTAAAACTTTGAAAAACGCCTTAAGGCGTTGAACCTTCTGTTTCACAAGATCTCTAATGAACTCTGCTTCATTATTAAAATCTTCTGTGTCTGTAATTTCTGTTGAAAATATTTCCAAAGGGTTAATTTTTGTTGCACTATTACTGCTGAGGTGGACCACTTCTCCACCGAGAATTTTCACGATATGGGAATACTCATTTTCCGGATCGATAATATACACTTTAATTCCCATTGCGAAGCAGCGAAGGATTTTCTGAACCATAAAGGTCGATTTACCAACACCGGAAGTTCCGATTACGACCATGTTTTGGTTTAAGGTACGCTGTGTATCTAAATAATCAATTGCTACTAATGAATTGGTTGTCTTGTTAATCCCTTCCACCTGAGACATTGGGGATAAATAACATATTTCTGAGTCATCAAAAGGGAAGAAGGAAGAGGCGGTTTCACTGTTGCACATCTGATATGTATAATCCTTTAATTGATTATCCCCTAAAGGTAAAGCCGACCAGAAAGCCATGGGAGTAGCATAATGAGGATTTAAAGCTTTCATCCTTAATTTTGTAAGAATCCTCTGGACGTTATCTTCTAAGGCCTTTAGATCTTCTAAGGATGTAGCCTGAATGAAAATGTATGTGTAAAGATACATAAAGTTTGAACGGTTTGTTAAAACCTGATTAAGTTGGTATCTAGCACTATCCAGTTCTGATCGTAACCTGATACGCGTAGCTGGATCTCTTGTTTTTAATAGTTCAGCATCCTTATTTTTAATAGAATCATTGTAATAATGAATCATCCCCTCAGAGTTAGCAGGCTCTAGATATTGGACAAAAGATATGTTCCCCTTCAAGCGTTTCAAGTCAGATAGCCAGTTCCCTTTCTGCTCTTTGGGATAAGAAACAACTGCTAACACTTTAATAAAGTTCCCACCACTTTCTATGAAACTCTTATTTTCCTTCCAAACAAAAGGATAGATTGAATTAAGCTCTTCGGTCTCTAAAACCCCCTGTAAGAAGTCTTGATGGCTTTGTTCTACCTTTTCTGCTGGTTTTTTTTCACGTTTTCTTGATGGAAAAAGTGTTGCTAAAGAAAAGGGCATGAGCTTTTCTCCTTTCCAAGTGGTTAACAGTATAGTTTCGACATATCAAAGTCAAAGTACCGGTAAAGCAGAGTTAAAATATCTTTCTCGGATAATTTTATAATGGCTAGATCATACGTCTCAAAAGTGGATCGTAAAGAGTTTGATATTTCTTCCACCTTTTTTGATAAAATACTCTCCGCCCGTTCTAAATCCTGAAATGTACGTTTATACATTTTTTCCCGAATAACAATAAAATGTTGTTTTGTAGACATTTCATCTTTAAGCCGGATACTCTGGAAATGATCGATATACGAAGCAATTAATTTTCTTTTGTATTCATTTCCGGTATTCTTATTTTCTAGTTCATGAAGATATCGTTTTTTCCATCCTAAATTGTAAGATCGTAAATCTACGGGTACAGTCATTGAGATGACTTGTAATTGATCGTGGACTTGGCTCATTAAAAAGGAGCCATAATCTTCAAATAATCGATTTTGTTCATACTCAGCAAATAAATCCATATTGATGCCACTCACTTGAAGAATGGAAGTTAAATATCCATTTTTCAAAAGGATATAATCCTTATAAATGCCTTCAATCACGCTTAGATCCTGAATCGTTCTTTGCCCTTTTTTTGCAAGGGTCGCTATTTCATAGTCAAACACAGTTCGATCCATTTTCTTTTTATTGTTCATCACGGAAATCATCCCTTTTATTCGGTTTTATAAAGAACAACTTCTGCCTACTGTTGTACTGAAAAATTAGTTTTAAATAGTTGCTATAGGTTATATTCGGACGAGATGTAACTGGACGTAAGACAGCAAAAGTAAAAGAGCCTAACATTAACATTGCGACAAAGAACATTTTAATCATCATAAACCCTAGCGAATAGGGTGGAATAAGAAGGATAACTGCTGCAATGATAACAGCTGGTAAAATATATTTAAAAAAGTTTCCTATCGATAAACCTTTTACAATGTGATAAGATCGATCGACATTATCAGGGAAAACAAACGTTTTCCCCTTCCGACTATCTTCTTGTCCTAGTAATTCTTTTAGAACCTCTTTCACTTCTTCTTTTGTTGTCATACAAATCCCCTCTAATTAAGCGAATAACGTATATACCCAAGGAACAATCCATACCAGTGCTGCAGCTAGACCGACTCCTGCAAGGACCATACCCACCCCTCGAAACATTTCATTTTTTGTATGCGGATCGTCTACTCCAGGTAGTTTTTTAATGATGATCCAAACGCCTACACAAATACCCACTATCACCACAATCCCGGTTAAAAATGCTTGAATTTGTTTTAGCCCTTCCTTCACCTTTGCCTCAATATCACCCGCGGCAAAAGCTTGCTCCGGGATAGCATATAGACATAACGTGATGGCTGTAACCAAAAGTATTGGCGGTAACTTTCTGAGTGTTCGCACTCTGTCTTCCTCCTTTAGTCTTTCTCACTAAGTTCCATGAATTCAATGCTTGGTTCTGCTCCTATATCCTTGTTTCTTTCTTTCTGTTGCTCTACCTGAATATACGTATTCAACCTTACTAATTGATCTTTGGCTTCCTCTTCAGAAAAATAAGTTGATAGTTTCTTTGCCATACCATTCCCATTTAACTTCGCAATGTACGAACCCTCTTCGTTTGAAATTACCTCAAAATCATATTGTCGTGTTTGAAGCTCTTTATTTATCTCTATACCATTATAGGAAAGAAAACCTTCCCCAATAGAACGACTATCCATGACGAGTTCATCAAACACCGCTGTCATTCTTGGATTTCCCTTTATTCTTTCCATCCATTTTTCAGCAAGATCGGGTAACCTGATATCTCTTTCTGTTCCATTCTAATGACATCCTAACCCCTTGTTCATCTTTATAAATACTATTTATCGTAACTGTTTTTCCCATAAGGTTAAAAGGAATATGATACTCCTCTAACGATCTATGTATGGCTTGTTCTCTACATTTCGGATCATTCTTTAGTTCGTTCTTTACAACAAATGATCGAGCTTGTTCAATATTTTCATAGCATGTTAGTGGTTTAAAAGATTTGAATAAATTTAATCGAAATTCCTTATTATCTTTTAAGGAGTATACCTTCCCATCTTTTGAAGGAAAGAACGTATACCCTCGGAATTTTTCAAATCTAGATGTTCCGAACGTGTTCAAAAGTACTTCCTCTTTAGAATGAAAAACTTGAGTCACTTTGTGAGCTTCTTTGGGCTCTTGTTTATACACACCATAAAATTGACCATTAGAATGTAAAACCTTGAAAGAACTTTTATCTTTATCAACTGGGAAACTTTCTACAGGGTTTCCGTTTACAAATAGATCAGGTTGATGTTGTTTTATTAATGAATAATATAATTCGTACTCTGCCTCTTCGTTCGATAAAGATGGATGATCAGCATGCAAATTTTTCATATCTCTGCTAATGAATTTACTCGCATCTTTTTCCCTTTGTTTCTTAGTCTGTTCAACCCTTTGCAAAAAATAATCGGCGATAGTAAGTATAGAGTCATTTACGGATCGTTCGATAGAATCATTTCTCACAGGATAGCCCCCTTTCTGTAACACCAAAATCAACTGAACTCCCCAAAAGTTATTCCTTATCATCCTTTATTAAGTTATCTAATTGCTGATCATCAGTTGAGATATAATACTTTTGGTCCCATAAACTACCGCCGTTTTTTAATTTGGTTTTGGGAAACTTCTTATATAAAAACCTTGCTGATCCACCTTTAAGAGCTTTTATCATATTGGGTATGTAATGGGTCGTTCTGCAATTGATTACTAATTTAACGCTGCGTTCCTGGATCTCCATTTCAACTATTTTAAATTCATGGCGAGTCGACACATTATTAAAATAGGTTTTAATAAAGTTTATTTCTTCACTTTTAAGGTAAATGTTTCCATTTGTAAAAAATATTATATGATATTGTAAGAAACTTACGTGATATTTGTTTGAATGAATCCCATTCATATTGATTTTTTCCTCTCAACTCCCTTTTATGATATTTCTATATATCCGAATATTCGTTCTATTCTAACTTACCAAAAATATACTTTTTTGGGTATATTCAGATAGTACCAATTAAAAATGAACCTTTAGCATTGAATATGGTAAAAAAGTCCAATTGATGAATTTAGACTTTAGAATAGGTTGGAAAATTCTTTTGAAAATCTATTTATTTAGAACCGTTAAAATTGTTGCCCAAAGAAAAAACTCTAACCATGATTCGGTTAGAGTTTTTCTTTATATCTCCCCTTCTTAACTATGATTCAAGATCATATTCTTAAAGAGGAAAAAGCTCGATAATTATTTATTTGTTAACCAAAATATCAGTGTCTATTTTTATTAAGTTCTAAGTTCATTTAAAATGAACAAATAACTTAACTGTTTATATATTTAAATATATTATTGAAATATATGTTGATGTTAATTACAAATATACAATAATATATATGTTGAAATATGTTTTACTATTATTATCAAGTATTTTTTACTTCTAATAAATCAACTTATGTTTACTTTATTTAGCCACTACCTTTGGTACTTTTATTTCTTTAATAACTTATGAAACATGAATATCAACTTCATATATCACAATGTTTTATAAATATATTTTAAAAGTGAAATTCATTTATTGATATTAACAATATTAATATATAGATTAACATATATATCAACATCAATTTAGATATATGTTGTTATTATTAACTTGAACATACTTGTTAACAATTTTTTATTTTATATTTACTTCTCATAAGAAGAAATAAAACATATAAACTAATTATAATATTAAAATATATGCTGATATATTTAATACAAATAAAATCATCTATATTTTTATAGTATAATGCGATATATATGTTAACATATGTTTTAAAATTAATATCGAAATATCTATTGTAGATATACAGTACCAATCTTTACGCATCAGACAAGGTTATCTATCTCTTAATAGAAACGATGTTATAATCAACAAAAAGAACGGTAATTTCATTTAATAAAATATACAATGAAATATATATTGTCATATATTCTAATAACGATATAAAATCCATCTATTTCTATATACAATACATTTTTCGGTACTTTTTTTACTTAAAACTATAAGTAGCATCAAAATTCATATTTGTAATTTAATAGAAAAATGTTGTGTAAAAAATCTGATATATTATATAATAACATAATATATAACATATACGTTAACATATATAATGTTATTATCAAACGTACTTATCTTTAATATGAGGCACTATCATTTTAATTAAAATAAAGATAATAGTTATCTCTTAATATAATAGAATCATAGATCATTAATCTATTCATGGTGAAAATATGTGAATTAGACAATAAAGCCCCAAAATTTTTAAATATTAAAACATATACATCATTATATGTTTTAACATATGTTTGAAAAATAAAGATAATTTATATATTTAAAATCATTTGGAAAGGTATAATTTAACATCTAAAGTCTTCGGTTTTTTATCATTGTGTAAGATCATCTTTTAGCATTTCAAATTTAAAATTTTTTTGCTAATTTGAATATTAAAATAGATATTAAAACAAAATTATTGTTACTTTTAACATATACAACGAAATATATGTTAATGTATAGCTATGAAGTATAATATATGTATTTGACATTATCTTTTCGTCATTTTTATTTCCTTTGTTTACTGGTTTCCAGATATCCGAAACAACAAATGTTTAAACAAATGTTAAATATCTATTAAGTATCATTGTTTAAATCATCAATAAAGTTAAAAATGAGTTATATTTTGTAACGTATGATAACATATATATTACCATACGTTACTATCTCTTATAAGTTGAGCTTTTTTAATCCAGATTACTGGCATTCTATTTATTGAAGTGATTTTTCTAAAAAGGGATTTATCCTTTAAGCTTGGTTTTTTTTGAATAATTGAAAAAGATCAAATTTTTAAAGAATAGATAATTTAATATATATATTGACATATGTTTTAAAACTATTATCAAATTATGTAATAACATAAAGTATAATGTTGTAAATAGCATCTATGTCTATTAATACATTAATGCTAAAATAGTTATAAAGATTTTATCTATATCTAACTACATATTGATAGAGGTGAAAGTGTTGACAGCAAAAATAATTACGTTTGGTATAAGTAAAGGCGGATGCTCCAAGTCTACTAGCAGCGGCATCACTTCTTTTCTATTAAGTAATGATGAAAAGGTTTTGGCCATTGATATGGACGGGCAAGGGAATTTAACTAGTTTCTTAACCGGTGAATATGACATATGCAATGTGTTTGAGGAAAAGACTATTCTAGAGGCCATTTTAGAAGGTGATGCAAGGTCATATATCATCAAAATCAAAGAAAACCTCGACTTAATTCCCTCAAATGATTTCCTTGCTACTTTACCTAGAAAAATGTTTGAAAAAGGGCTTAAATTAGATGCTTTGCAGAAAGCTCTAGAACCAGTAATGGAAGATTATGATTGGATTGTCATTGATACACCGCCGGCACTATCCGAACAAACGGTTATGCCCCTAAGTACACATTCAGATGCTGGAAGTTTTGCTGTTGTGATGTTTGACGGTTCTATGTTTGCGTATTATGCCATCCCTAAGTTTTTGGAGATTATAGAAGGGGCCAAAGAGCGTTATAATCCATCGTTAAAAACGGCTGGAATCCTATTTTCTTTAATTGATGCAAGAGCCAAAGAAAACGAAGTAATGTTAGAAGCCGTAGATGAGGATTATCCCAACTTAAAATTCAATACGATCATAAAAAGAAAAGCCTCTACCAGACGTCTAGCGATCGAAGGTTTTGAAGGAAATTCTGAATTAAAAAACGCCTTAGAATATTACATTCCCTTTGTAAAGGAGTTGAAAGAACGTGTCAACCAAAAACAGCCTCAAAGATCGAATTAAAAAGCCTAATGCTACCCAAGCATTCTTTAATTCATATGATACAAATAATGAAGACACTGACAACTTAGATAATAATGAAGATGATAATATTGTTGTTGATGAAAACAAAACAAATGATAACATTATTAATAAAGATGATGTTATCAATAAAGAAAATGTTAATAATAAAGATATTGCAGTAAATAAGAATAATGATAAAACATATGTCATTAATGACAACGATAACATCAATATTGTTGTTGATAATGATGAAGATGATGATTATCTCCGAGAATTAGCCACAGGAAAGAAACCTATAAAAAAGAAAAACAAGAAGGTCTTTACCTCATTTTATATGGATCCAGACTTGGCTATGGAAGTAGACAAAATTGCTGCAAGAGGTGAAAAAGGGGATAAATCCAAATTGATTAACAAAGGAATAAGAAGGTTGTTAGAAGAATACGGTGTTATTGAAAAAAAATAAAATTGTTTTTTAAAATTACCAAAGCCGGGTTTTTGAATTTCGAGTTCTCTTCATGAAAAGTTTTCACTAAAATAACGATTAAAAACGCTGGCCTATTCGTATAAATGAATAGGTCTTTTTTTTACAGCTGGTGAACTTCTTGTAGCTCCTGGAATGGTGATTGCTTCTTCTTGTTGTTGATAATAATTGATGAAATCAATGAAGACAAAAGCCATAAATAACAGTAAAGAAGAAGCTAAAAATATATTTGAAAATAGATATCGATGACACTATGCAAGAATCTGAAAGATCCTAGTAGCAAAATTTTTTCATTTTTTCTTTATCTTTATTAATTCTTCCTCGGTTTTTTGTAATGCTGATAGTGTGCATAACAATAAAGATGCTACATTGAAATCATAAAGTTGCTATTAATTTCTTTACTATGAAAGAAATAGAAAAACAAGCTAAAATAATATTGAAAGAGGTATTATTGGAAGCGTTAAATAACATATTGGTTGATAAAGAAGAGGATATTATCAATAAGGTTTTAGATAAAATTAACCAACAATAAAATATGAATTGAATTCGATAAATATTTTGAAGATATTTTGAGGAAGAAGTCATCTTCAACTAATGGAGTGCCTTAATCCAAACATTTCCAAATTAATAATTTTTCTAAGGGGCCTTTTATAGAACTAATTACAGGTAAGGTAATTATTATATCTTTTTTTTTTGAATCATCAGGGCTCTATTTTTGCAAAAAAAGGGGGGGACCAGGGAGAAAGTCCACAACAAATAAGACAAGTTATCATATATTGAATTAATTCATTAATAATAAAGGAATTTCAATTGTAAGGACCCAAATTATAATAAAAATATTGGAATAAGTTAACAAGTTCAAATAAATTTAGTTTAAAACGGTTTAATTTTTGGGAGCCTTTTGAGGCCTTTTTATTTTGTATAAAATAGGGGAAATTGATTGGAAACAAATGAAATTTTACCGGGGGATGTTTTTATTTTATTTTATCTAATGTAACCTACCTATTGAAAAGGCAATAGAGGGGTAACACACTGTCCTTCTCACTGCACTATTTTCATCGACAACCAATCAGTTGCAATGCGCAATAGTTGAGAACAACTGAAACTTCTCCACTATCTGATTACCTTGCTGAGAAGGATATAAGGCTTGAAGTATGGCGAGATGAAACTTTAACAGATAATGAGAGAAAGATAATAATAGATTACGTTACCAACCATTTTGGCATTCAACGATTACTTAGTAATCCTCGTTAAATTAGCAAGATTCGATATCTAGATATTCTAATTAATAGCTTTTATAAGGGAAAGCGAAGAATCTGTTTATCTTTTGTAAATGATTTTAGCAAGTCAGTCGGTAGAAATTAGGCAAAAGTAACTTATACCCCGGCTCCTGTTGAAGTATTAAAAGGCAATAAACTTACTTGGAAAGGGGCACTAATAAATGGGAGATGAATACACAGAAGAAGAAAGAGAACGTATGGCAAAACTGGAAATCAGATTAGAGAATATTGAATTAGTAGTAACAAGGATGGATTTAAAAATGGATGCATGGCAAGCCAATTTTGTTTCAAAAGAATTGTTGGAAGAAAAGTTGAAGTTACAAAATAAAGAAATTGAAAGATTGCAGAACGAGTTAGAACGATTGGATAATGAAAAAAAATCATATAAATCGTCGTTACCTTTATGGGCTGCAGCATTCATCGCAGCCATTTCTTTAATTGTTTCGTTATGGCGCATGTGAAATTAGGGGGAGATGGTTTGGATAAAGTCGTTAAAGAACATTTACAGAATGGGAACATTTCCACGTTCATAATAAGCGGACAATTTCTAACTTTAGTTCTCCCCATCTATAAAGCTCATAACCAAGGGAAAAAAGTAAAAGTAACCATAAGCTGTTTCATTAAAAAGCAATAGTTGACGGTTGATTAGGGAGTAATCAATTCATTGAGCAATAATAATTCATTTTAGAATTAAAGTGCTTCCCTCGGTTATAACAGTGATCAAAAATAATTCATACTAGAGGAATTAAGGAATAATTTTAAACAAAGAAATGACTTATCTTATCAAGTAAAAGAGGGAGGATAAACCCATTAGGTTATGGATTAATGATGGGGGAACAACAACATTAAATTAAACATTAATAACACTAATGACATATATGTTATCAATAATAATAAATATAAAAACGTTGATATCATTACTAATAAAAATGATTTATACATTTGGATAATATCTTCGGTAGAAAAGAAGAAATGACTTTTTTATGAAGAATTTGAAAAATCTTTTTTTATAGATTTTTATCTTAAGACCTGCTTATTCTGTAAAGGACTTCTTCAAGAGAACTATTTTCGTCCTATCTTACTTATTTGTTTAACCAATTGAAGAATTGCAAAACGCAGCTGGAAGATAAATGATACATCACATTAAAAAGTAAAATAATCGGGAATTTTTATTATTTAGCTATAAATCAGGGAAAATAACTAGAAGAGATTAAAAGGGTTTTTTTATAAAGCATTATGTCTTGGTTATATTTATTTTTTCTACTTTGTCGTTGTATCCATCTCAAACAAATACAATTGCAATGCCATACAGTTTAACATCGGAGGAAATTGAGATCATCCAAGCCTTAAAAATGCCAAGGGTGGGGCATTATTCTGTAAAGTACAATTAAGCCCAGCGAGTGAATTGTTCAAAAACCCAGCCGTTCCACCGACGTTGAAGCTACTAATTAAAATACAGGCAAAACCACGAAGCTTTTGCTTTGTCGTGTATAGCGTGGCCTCCATCACAGTTGCTGGCTATCAAGTGACCTCCAAATAAGTGAAAGGGTAAAGATAGCAACCCCAACTATTTTAATGAAAAGGTTTGATTTTTAGATCAATCCAAAAACATAATGAAAAGTAAAATTAAAGCATCTTGCACAACCGTATTTGTTTACTAAACCCTAAACTAGGTCGAGAAAAAAGTCCAAACCAAGTAGACGATAAAAATCTTGCTAACCAATGAAAGATAGAAAACTTCAATGAATGAAGTTTATAATAACAGAATACAATATAAATCGATATTAATAACAGCATTAACATATATGTCATAAATAACAACAATAGTAAATATAAAATTATTAACTTTGTTATCAATAAAAACAATGAATACCTTTTAATATAAGCTTCGGATAAGAAAGCAAATGGCTGATTAGAAAGAAAATTAAAGAATGTATAATAGAAAATCCTTATCTTTCGTCTTTCTCCTTATAATAAGGGCTGCATTAATTGTCTCTTTTAAACGTATACAAAGTGTAACATTTTTTCTTTAGATGGTTCCTTATCTTCTTTTATTTTAGCAAGTTAAGAATCCATTAGACATTGCCACTTATCAGTGCTCAACTACTTCAATATCTCATTCAAAAAAAATAATTTCAAAAAAAGAAGTACCAGAAAGTCTCCATAATAAAATACGACAAACCCCATCGGATAAATGCCACAATATCAAATTACCTGTAACATCCATCATGCAGATAAAGCTACGTACATACTGTAAGCAAATAAAGAGATTTTATCAAAATCAAGATGGACAGGCCCTTAGTCAAACCGCTTTTAATACTGCCCTTATACGATTCGGATTCCATCGTATTGAGATAGTAAACTGGGATCTTGAATATGAAGACACCAAAATCTATATGCATACCATGCTAAAAGAAAACCATTACCAAACGATTGGTGGTCCGTATGGGCTGGTTATTCAAAGGCAGATGTCAGAACGCAAGGTTGTTTTCTTTATTATGGAAAGCGTCTTGAATTGGATTGAAAAGGGTGGTTCACTTGAAGAAATATTACAGTAGATTGAATCTCCTTCAAAAAAATTACAAGGGCTCTCATCTCGAAAAGAGTTCCTTGAGTATATTTTTGGCAACCGAAAGTACTTAACCATTGTCACCGGGTACTATGATTATATAAGAGGCGAAGTGTTTATGGGTTCTTGGTAGCAGGAAAAGAGCGATATTTAGAAGAAAAGAAAGTAGAAAAACGAGTTATGAAAGCATTGACAGATCACTTATTCACATTTTGAATCCATTGAAGAGGAAAGCATCGGGAAAGAAGCAGAAAAAGGAAAGAAAGCCCACATCACGAACAAATGAAGGAATCTGAAATACTAAGGGGAGAGATCTTCTTACATGACTGTAACAATTGAGGATTTGTTGACGATCCTTTACATAGACTACATCAACCAGATAAAAGACCAAGGAAATTCAGTTATAGTTCAGAAAACATTCCTTTTTCCTGAAATCGGCCCTATTGAAAAGAAATCAGGTGGGAAACCCTTATAAGAGATACTTACTTTATGGAACAATACTTAAACAATGTAATATAAATTTTTACTTTTAATACGATAATTCGAATCTTAAAAAGATAACAGAAATGAATATAGGACGTCATGCTAGCCAGCCCCAAAAAATGTCTATATTTATCGCAAAAAATATATTCTTAAAAAAGATGAACCAAATTACGCATAATATAACAAATTTGTATGAATTGCAAAATGACAGGACTCCTTTTTAAAAGGACTGTATAATGAACCATAACTCTAATTATGCAAGATCACCCCTAAATCCCTTCATCTATTCCATCATTTAGAAATGCCTTCCTCTCAGTTATAAGACATAGAACTTTACATAGTGCATCTTGACTGTATTTCCTTATAAGTTTAATAGGTTCTAAAGTATTTCTTTTGCTTTTAAAATTTTATGACCATGCTCTTCACCCATAATAAATGTTCTTTGATGAATTACAAATTTAAACTTTGAAACTTCTTTAAAAGGGATAAATGTAGTTGAAACCACTTTGAAACCTATTTGAAAAGTATCAACTTTTATTAAAAAGTTTCAAATTTGTTTCATATTCTCCAAAATTTCAAATAGGTTAGTAACATCCCAAAGTAAAGGAGTGTTTATATGACGGAGAAAGCAGGGGTTTTCGCTTGTGATAATGGAGGCTATAGTACATGTGTTGTCACTGCTAAGTGTTTTAATCAATTTCCTAGTGTGAAAGGGGAGTTTAGGGAGAGAGCTCTCGTGAATCCACAAGGAAGTCATGACTACATTGTGGAATTTAAAGCAAAGAAATATATGGCAGGGACATTAGCTCAAACAGAATCCAGGTTTCCAATGCAAATGCATACTCGTTCAAAGCAGCATCTTTTTTATGACTTGTCCATTATGATAGCTATACATCAATTTGGCTATGATAAAAATTATCTTATCACTAGTGTACCCATATCTATGCATCAAGAAGAGGAAAAAGAGGGGATTCGAAAACGATTAGTTGGGGAGTGGTCATTAGTCATCAATGGGATTGAGAGGAAATTTACGATCGAAGATGTAAAAGTTGCTCCGGAAACCGTTAGTGCCTTTTGGATAAATGAACCAGAAGGAAAGACTAGGTTTTTAGACATTGGCTCACGTACAGTTGGCTATGGAACAACAATTAAAGAAGGAAGCATGATGAAATATATCGATTCCGAAAGCGGAACTTTTATGGGGAAAGGATTGGAGGCGACGGAAACAACAAACTTTGAAGAATTTGCAGATTATTTAGCTGGTAAATTATTGGCTTTATGGGATGACAAGGATCAAGTGTATCTTTTAGGTGGAGGGGCTAAAAATATGACAATCGTAAATCAATTTAAAAAGTATTTCAAGAATGCAGAAGTGATGAAAAATCCGCAAATTTCCAATGCAAAAGGAATGTATATATTAGGGAGAAATGTCTATGGCCGGTCGTAAGATAGATGAATCAAACGTCGATGAATTTCTAGAGGAACTAAAGAAGCGGACAAGTGGAAAATATATTAACCAAGGTGTAGCTTTTAATAAAAATTGTAAAAGACAAATGACTTTACTTAGAGGAGCTTTATTAGATTCAAGTTCTTTCAGTGGATTAATCAAAGAAATGCTAGCGGTTCGATATAGTGATGATTCTAAAAAAGAAAAAGCAGCTGATGCCTTTGATCCACCAGAAACCTCTAACTCAGTTTTTTCAGAACCAATAAAAGAAAATATACGGGAAAATAGTTATAGCGGGTGGGTATAATTTCTTTTTACCCTCTCGCTTGTTACCCTCTATTTTCTTTCATTTTATCTCAAAATGTATTATTTTTAACATCAAATTGAAGATATTCAAATGAGGATAATAAGAAAAACGAACAATACATATAATAAAAGCGACACTAAAAGTGCCGCCATCATTTAATAATTTTTTGTTCATACATGATTTTTAAAACATATTTTAACTTTTCTCTTGATAGTCCAGTTAGGTGTATTTTGTCATCTGGCAAGGATTCTAAATTCAACTCCCATTCAGGTTTTGTATGAGAAAACCAAGTACCTATTTGCATATTTGATTATGAACGCTTCCCTGTATCTCCAACTGATTTGGTTGCATCGTTTCTTTCGTCTCTTGTCATCGTTAGCACCTCACTGAATTACTTTGTTAATCATATCTTGTCCCTTAAAAGGAGGCTCTATACGTGAATGTAGATAATAAACACAATAATTTCTCAGATAAGCAAAAAATCGTTTATTTGAGTTCTGGAAATAGAGAATCACTTGAATCACAGGATGAAAGCGAAGGATATTCCTATATTTCCGTTCGTTTTAAAAAAGAAAACTTTGAAAAATTACTATCATACACAAACTACGCAAATGTTGAAGCAAAGATAAGGAAAATTGATGTTGAATATACTCCTGAGGATTTTATTAAGGGAGCAACGATGTATTTTATAAATGCCATGTTAGATGACATTGAACCGAACAATCCAGAGATAATAAAAAAGCTTTATGAGACGCTTCCTGAATTTGTACCTATTCTAATTGAAGCCACAAAACAATTGGAGGATAGTCCCAAACAAGACATAGAGCAGCTTATTAAATGCGATGGTGCAATAAAAAATAACATCAAACAATTGATGAAGGATCGTAAAATGACTCAAAAGGAATTATCAGAGTTGACAGGAATTGATAAAAGCAACTTATCTATCTACATGAACAACAAATCACAACCATCCATTGAATTTTTCCTTAGAATATGGCATGCCCTAGAATATCCTCCTCTTACTGAATTGTTATATAAAGAGAAATGATCTTGATGCTTTAGCATCTCTTTTTTTCCTTCAGGTTAGTAATTTTTAACTTTTCTTGAAAAAAATTAAAAAAAAGTTATAATCCATGCACCAACTGCAATAGTTTATACCATAACGCAAAAGGAGTGGTTTTTGATGATAGGGGGAATAGGCTTTATTATTATCACCGTGGGGAAGATAGGGCTAGCAATCGGAACCGCAATAGGGTTCTCTGCATGTATGAAATGGTATCACAAGAACGAAGGAACTTCTAAGAAGAGGGAGAGTGGTAAACGTGTCTATCAAAGTACGGATATCAGGGAGAGACTCAACCACATCCCAAAATAACCATGTGGAGTTTTATGTTCATTCTACAAGTGTTAAAGAAAAAGTAACTTTTTTTCTACAAAACAAAGAGAAAGAGGTGATAAATCTTCCGAAAACCAAGCAAGAAAAGTTAAAAAAGACACTATTCACAGCCTATCAGACCTGTTTATCCCTGATACTGTTTGTAAAACCAGCTGCCGCAACAACGCACACGTTAGACACGAAGCTAATTCCAACAGATCTTCTCGATACCATCCTACAATTAGAAATTCTAGCAGTCGTCCTCGGAGTAGCATTAGCGAACCTTACGTTCGTAGGAGCAGGAATTTACCGGATCCTTCGGAAAGAGAAGATATCAAGGGAATGGTCAGTAGACATTATAAAAGGGTTGGTCCAAATCCTCATCGCACCCGTATTCATTACAACTATTATATACATCATCAGTCTGTTATTCGGAAACTCAGAATGGTTTATCAATCCATTAGAAATTTACTCAAATCAAAGAAATCCTTTCCCTTCGCCGCAGTAACGACTTCCCTATTGTTTTTAAATATAGGTACAGCTAAAGCAACAGCTTTACAGGATCATTATCAAACCGTGTCTAATAATAATAGTTCCATTTTTTCATTTAGCCATTTGGGATTTTTGGATAACACTAAAAGTATCTATTTGCAAACACAAGAATTTTATAATCAGATTCATGCTGTGAATTATTGGTTTACAGAATTACCGGTCCATATTGCCCAGTGGAGTGTAAATTTATTAACCTGGATTTATGAATTAATATCAGCCTTGATTCTACAAACTCCCTTATGGTTATTTAAAAATACTTGGTTTATCGATACATCTTTGGTTTTTTCCTCCATTTCAATAGGAGTTATAATCATTCTAACCAGTTTTGAAAGCATCAAACAAATTCTAAAAAGAAAGCATAGTGATTTTGCGAAAATCCTAAAGAGATTACCCTTTGCGATTATTGGGGCTGGGGCTGCACCTTATTTATTCCAGAAAACTTATGAATTATTAAATCTATTTTCGCAATCGATTACGAAAATAGGAGCCTCTGAAATCCGGTCAGAAGATTTTATGACAGCTTCTAAACTATCTGGCATAGACACAGCTGCTTTAATTGGCTTTGACATTATCCTTATATTGATTTTGATTCCACTTATTTTACACACTGGGAGAAGGTGGTTTGATTTAATTACATTAGGTGTCATGACTCCTTTAGCTTTAACATGTTGGATTTTTGATGATTACCGTTATTTGTTCAATATGTGGTGGTCAAACATTAAACATCTCTCATTGGTTCAACTCGTTTATGCTAGCTTCATTTGCGTTATGGGAATTTTTATATTTGGTACCCGGAACGTAATAGAAGGAAATGGATTTTACATGAAGTTATTAGTGGTGATAGGCGGATTATGGAGAATGGCAAATCCTCCAGGTTTTGTCGTCAGAAATGGGGATTCAGGCAAAGATGTCACCCATATTTACAGAGACCTCAAACACATTTTTACGAAAAAAACGTTACTTCCGGTTCAAAATGGGAAAGGGTTTTTAAAAAAACTAAAAACCAAACCACCTAAATGATAAAAAGGGAGTGAATAAGATTAGCTTATTGTTTCATTCGAAAACCGTTCCAACTCATGTCTTTATCCAAATAGATGAATTCGATATTTATGAATTGTATGGTAGAATTCAAAATTCAAAAATGGAAGGAGCGATATATGGCTTAGAAAAACGTATTACGAAATCATCTATTCAGAATCTTGCCTTTGTTCCACCTTCTACAATTGATTCCAATGGAAATTTCCCGATAACGACAAAAATCTCTATTGATGATAAATCACATGTGTATTCTTTAATTCTTGAAAAAAATCCCTTGTTTCCGCTGAATTTTTCGCCCTATTCACACCTTTTTAGTAAAATAAATTCACTTACATCCATTATAGAAGAGGATCAATATATTCTTTTTCAGTTAATATTTATTCCTATTAGAGAAAAAATGCAAGAGGATCTTATCTCTCAATATACGGATTATTTAAATGGCATTGATAATCCAATTCCAAACCCATTTTTACGGACCTTCCAAAAAAAGATGATTTTTTTTTTAGATAAAATAATTGCTCATGATTTAGAACGTGAACCAGTGGAAGACATTGAAAGGAAAATTATCGATGACTTTTTTCAATTTGCCTTTAGGATAGTTATTAATGGAGAACGAAACCTTACGATTATTAAAGAAAAAATCAAGGAATGCCTTGTCCCACATTCATATTTGAATTCATTTAGGTTAATTGAATTAGATGGACAAAAATTGTTCCCCTTCATTCAAAATAGGGAATTTAGTCACCGTTCAAAAAGTCAAATCTTATCGAAAGCAGAGCTGTTTTCTTTATTCTCAACAAATAATAGAAACAAAATACCAGAAGAAGTAAGGGAAGATATAACAGAGCATGATTCGGAAAATCAGTACAAAAGGGGATTAATTAATTTATTACCTGAAGGGGAATCTCAAAAGACAGTTTCACAAGAACAGCAATACGTGCAAATCTTTGGAAATACACTTAGAAACCTACATCTACTTGGGATAGATGAATACCTAAAAATAAAATCATTTGAAGAGGGAGCTACCCTTAGAAAAATAACTATTTCCTTGCCATCAGGCATTAAGCTTTCGGAAATGAAAAGCAACTTAGAGAACATTCAAGCTCAAACCGGTATTGACCATATTGAAATCAGCAAAGGGGCTACACCTGGAACCGTATCATTTATGTTTCCTAAAGAACAAAGAAGTATTGTGTATCTGAAGAATTTATTAAAAAATAAAGAATTTAATACGTTTATAAAAAAGTCCATTCTTCCATTTTCAATTGGCACAGATGAAATTGGAGCCCCTATTTATATAGACCTTGCTAAAGTTTATCATTTGCTCATAGCAGGCTCTACAGGTAGCGGTAAAAGTGTTTTCCTAGTCCAATTACTATTAACATTGATATTAATGAAGAATCCCTCGGAATTACAACTTTACTTGATCGATCCTAAAAGAGTGGAATTGAAGAAATTCAAGGAATTTCCTCATGTAAAAGAGTTGGTTTATGAACCAGATGAAGCACTTACGATATTAAATTCTTTAGTCTTAGAAATGGAAAGAAGATATGAACTATTAGATGATCATGATGTCGATGAATTAAGTGAATACAACAAAAAAAGCACTAAAGAAGAATTGCCTTACCTAATATGCGTTATTGATGAATTTGCTGATTTGATCATGATGAATGAAGAGGTTAAACATTCCATTGTTCGATTAGGACAAAAGGCAAGAGCTTGCGGGATACATTTAATTTGTGCTACCCAACGTCCTGAAGCAAAAATCGTTGATGGGCTGATTAAAGCAAATTTACCAACTAAGATTTCCTTTAGATGCTCTTCTATAAATGACTATAAAACAGTATTCGGTACCTCCCAGCCCTACCATCTATTAGGTAATGGTGATGGCAGTATTAAACTAGAAGGAGCTTCAAAGGAATTCATTCGGTTTCAAGGACCAGTCATACACGAAGATAAGTCGATTACACAGAACTGTTTAAAAAAAATAGCAAAAATGATTGAGGATGACGGCATTCAAGGAATTCGATTACTAAACAACATTGAATCCTCTGAAAAGGAAGTGGAACCACTAAATAAATTAAAAACAATCATTGCCAAGACGGGAGAAACAAGAATCAGCCAGTTACAAAAAGAAATAAAAATGAGGATTAATACAGTCCAAGATTTGATGGCTGTTCTAGTAGAAGAAGGATGGCTTATGAAACACAAGGCGAAATCAAAAGGATACGAACTTATTGCCTCTGAGGAAGAGTTGGAGATATGGAGAAGGGTAGAAGAGGAAAAGGATAAATGACAAACTTTTAAAATTTTAAATCAGATGAGAATGCAAATATCGCCGGTAACCTTCCAAAATAACTGCAATACTGATAAGGAAAAGGGGGCAAATCACAAAAAGGATTATGCCCCTAATAAGTTTTCTTAATAACAAGACTACTTTTTTAACATCATAATAATTTCAACTGTGATAGCAGCCACAGTCTATTTTAGTACGAAATGCTCCAAAAAGGGGGGGAATGCTAAATTATCTCTAGCATTCAAATGTATTTAAATTAAAACATTTAACTTTCGACGATAATTTAAGGCTGATCTTTATAATTGAAGAATACAATGAAAAAAAGAAGTCCGCTCCTTATTTCTACTTAAAATAATGCAGGAGTACATCTCCCAATATTAACTACTATCTAAAGAAAACAATAAACCGATTGCGGATTATCTTATATACAATAAAATATATAATATATCGGTGTTAATAATAACAATAAAATATATGTTAATAACAACATTAATAAAGATAAAATCATTAAAATTGCTTTTTGCATCTTTCTTCATTCTTTTTACAATGTTCCCCTTATAAAAACTAAATGAAAAAAATGGAGCCATTTCCAAAGAAAGACGAATCCGCTTTTACATCTTCACTAGGCTTGACTATTGCAGCTGCACTTTTTTTGCTCCATGCAAGGGGAAATGTTTCTCCATGGATTAAAGATGGAACAATAAAAGAAGGGTTAATGCTTAAATATAAGTCAAATTACTGAGTGTTGATGTTTAATATAATATATGTCAATGATAATAATAACAAAAAAATATATGTTAATAATGACAATAATGATAAAGATAAAATCAATAATATTCCATTGTACATTGTTCTTCATTATTTTTAGTTAAAAGGAAGGTATTTGTTAGGAATACTATCCCATCAATAAAAATATTAAGCACTTTCTTCCATATAAAAAAAGCCTCGAATTTACGAAGCTTATTTTGTGTTTAACCAATACTTCATTTTTACAATGTTCTCCTTATATGGACGTTTAATGAGGTTCCTTTCATATCTGGATAAGGTGCTATGGGAAATACCCATTTCCTTAGCTGCCTGTAAAATACTTATTCCCCGAGCAGTTCTTTCCTTGTTGATGGTTTCAGGAGTAACCGGCTTTTCTCCAACTATCTCTATGGTTGCGGCAGTCTCATTTTGACTCATCCCCTTTAACATGGAAGAAAAATTCACTGTTTCATAATCATTGTCCTCAATCAACAATAAGTCTTTATCATCCCCGATTCCCGTGATTTCAATGGGAGGTATGATTTGGATGCGAGCCTTCAACCAGGTGTTTACAAACCAATTTCGCTCCTGCTCAATCTGTTGCTCAATGTCTTGTTCCTTATAGTTCCATCCTTTAATGATTCCGTCTTGCTGCAAGGTATCTAGTATTTCTTCAAATTGTTCCTTGATCCTTGAACCGTATCGTGGATTGACCTCCAAATCCATGACATTTAACAGCCCTTTATCTCCACCGATATGATAGGCCCTTAGATAGTCTGCACTCTTTTGACGAATTCTCCACTGCCAGGATAAATACCGAGATAACCGTTTATGATACTTTTGTTTCGTCGGATGGTATTCAAGTGTCTTTAATGCCAACATTCCACTACTTTTTTGGGAACCGAACAAGAAGTTGGCAAGCAGTTCCCCAGGACGGATGCTGCATTCGTAAATGCCAATCGGATCGTCTCCACGATAGGCGACGGTTACGCTATCCACCAAAAACAAAGGATTGAATTGGACTTGCCCGATTTCCTCAAAATTGCCTTGGTCCTCGTTGATGAACCTCAAATTTTCTCGTTCTATCCTAATCCATATCGTTGTAAGAGCAGCTAGCCTCTTCATAATATCATCACGTTCTTTTTTGCGATAAGAGGTTTGATAGCCGTCTGGATCTTGTTTTCTACCTTGCAAATGTCTAAGATTTAAAGCATCATCGGTGTGGAAATGAATCATTTGGTCTTTATGGGTGGCCTGCTGCATCCAGAGAATTGAAACGATATCGAAAATGTCTGCTGTTAAGTCATCCATCGAAGTGATGGCTTGAGAGGTAAGATTTTTCCATTGTTCGATCGCAGCATTGGATTTCACTTTTAGGTAGGCACTCTCTGATCTCACCTGGGCAGTCGCTTCTAACGCCTTTTCAGCTATCCTTGCAGTAGGAATCTCTGTAGCGATGTCAAATTCATTTTTACTAATGGTCTCCCTTAATTTATGAAATAATAAAGCCGTACCGGAATCCGCAAAGTTCTGGTTCAATAAGGAGTTTATAACTTGCCTATTGTTAGATTTTAGGGAATAGGAGGCATTCTCTTCCCCAACTATCCGTATGTATGGAAGAACAAAATTTCTAATTTCCTCTTTATAATCATGGGCCCAGTTTTCCATACTCTCAAAAGGCAATTGATGATCTTTTACTAAACGATCCATGATTACAATAAATGCCTTTAAGGATTGGCAAGGCTGGTAATCTCCTTGACTTACCATAAGATGACAGATGTCGTCGTTCCACTCAAGAAAGAGTTGAGGATGATCTGGAAAAATCTTTTTCGTAACATTCAAAAATTTATTTTCTAAGGTCTTTAACATGATTCTTCATCCCTCCCTTTCTTTGTTGGTTCCATGTTTTTAAATGAGTATTGTTGGATGTAATTATAGAAAGTATCCGTTTCTAAAATACCCAATTCATTCAGCAAGCTGATGGATTCAAAAGAAAGGAACTGAATTATTGGACTTTTTTCCAGGATTGTATTTTTAAGCTGTTCAATGTCCTCTTCTAGATAAACAATATAATTTCCGTTAGATTCCTTAATTTCTTCAGGTGAATAGCTGGTTTCTTTGATAGGATGTTGATGTCTACATTCATATACTATTTCACCCTCGATATAATAAGTCGTTACACTGGACTCTTTAGCAGCCTTATAAAATTCAATCTGTTTGCGAAACCATATGGGACCGCTTGATAAGCTAACCACTGGTTTAGGCAGCACACCACGCAGATGATAGGTAGAGACCTTTCTACGATCCCACCCAAGGATTTCAGAAGCCTCTTTCACACCCACTAAAAAATCCATAATTATTCCCCTTTTATAAACAGTATAAGGTTATTATGGGTGGGAATTGTTGCATTTGTCAACAACTATTGGATTTTATCAGTAAAATGGCCTAAACCCTTGTTATTTCTTCCCGTTATATGTGGATTTTGAAAGTGCAACTCTTACTTGCTCTGACGTTTGCTCTCACAATGTGCACATTGCATTTGTTAACCATGTCTG
>NZ_JAEVLT010000030.1 GCF_024494385.1 Bacillus sp. EB600 | reverse complement strand
GGGGGCTGGCTTTTTTAATTCTCGATAATCGGGATCGAGACAAAAGATTTGCTCAGGATGTTGATATGGTAGTAAAAGCGGTCGATAAACAAACAAGAGCGGTTGATAATTTTAGGAAAGAGGTTGATAAAATCAAAGAACAGGCGGATATCTCCGCTGGAGAGGATCTGGAAGAGGTAATTTTGTCTTTTATTGGGAGGTTCGGACTCAGAAGGTTGATATAGTAGTAAAAGCGGTCGATAAACAAACAAAAGCGGTTGATATTTTTAGGAACGCGGTCGATAAAATCAAAGAACAGACGGATAACTTAGCTGGCAACTCCCAAAAGAAGAAATCTAAGAACAAGAGATTCCCATTCTAAAATGATATAATAAAGGAAAAAATTTTTTAAGGAGCTGGGATCATGGGTTTGCTGCATCAACCAGAGTGGCGCGTAATGGACCAATCCGCAATTGGCATCCACTTTCAAGCAATGCAGTCATTTGGCACCGATGACACATTATGTAATTCAGTAGGCTCCGGTAAAGCGCCTGCAACGGCCCGCACATGGATTCATCACAACACCATAGTGCTCGGAATACAAGATACGAAACTTCCAAACTTACGAGCAGGCATCCAATTTTTAAACGAACAGGGCTATCAAGTAATTGTTCGAAATTCAGGTGGTTTAGCCGTCGTTTTAGATGAAGGAGTTTTAAATATATCGTTAATTTTACCGGAAACGGAAAAAGGGATCGATATTAACCGCGGCTACGACACAATGCTGCTATTGATTAAAAGCATGTTTGCTGAATACCATCAGCAAATCGAGGCCGGAGAAATCGTCGGCTCTTATTGCCCAGGCAGCTATGATTTAAGCATTGATAGAAAAAAGTTTGCCGGCATATCCCAGCGCCGCTTAAAAAAAGGTGTTGCTGTTCAAATCTATTTATGTGTAAATGGCAGCGGCAGGGAACGTGCAGCGCTTATTAAGGAATTTTACGAAATATCCAAAAAAGGCGAATCCACCAAGTTTACATATCCAGAGGTCGTTCCAGGAGTAATGGCTTCCCTAACGGAGCTGCTAGGTGAACAGTTCACCATGTCTGATATCATGCTTAGACTGTTAAATCAATTAAAAAGGTTCAGCGATCATTTATACGCCGGCCCGTTTAATGACTATGAGCTGGAAATTTTCCCTGGTTATTATCAACGAGTTGTCGAGCGTAACGAAAAAATTATCAGCAGTTAAAAAGCCGCAAATCGATTCCGATTTACGGCTTCTTTCATAAAGATGTGTGTTGCCATGTCTCTCCGCTTTTCATTGTCCAGCTCCAGCACCCAGCGGCTAGTGGACTTCGCGCTCCTCATTACGATAAGTCAACATCGAATCGACTTGAGCTCCGTGTTTCCTTTATCTCAATCGGAGCACTCCAGTCCATACGCCGCTAAACGGGTGCTTCCTCTTTTCTGTTTATTCCGCTACTTTTTCTAAATTACCATTCCGGTCCATTTTGAATTTAGTAGCTGGTCTTTCTTCTTCCTCAAATAAAACCAGTTTTCTAGCACGATTCATAATTTTCATTAATGTCTCGTAATCTTCCTGAATCGTAACGGAATTTTGCTCAAGATCATTGACCTTTGCTGCCAACTGTTCATTCTCTTTCCTTAGTTCGGCGATCTCCCGTTTTAATCTTTCATTCTCGCTTTTTAGAGCATTATTTTGCAGATTGGAATGATTAAAGTTTTCCAAGAAAGAAATCACCGAATCAAGAGTCAAATTCCCAGCTTGATTACTATAGGATTGAATAAACGATCCGGCATATGTTTCTGCCGCCATTTCCATTGTTAACTCAGGTGCTTCATTAACAATTACTTCTTCACTAGCCTGCTCTATAATTGCCGCAGGAGCAGTTTCTGCCACTTCCTCTGGCACAGGCACCGGCGGACTATAAAGTAATTTTTTCTTTCCGCCTTGATCTTTTCCTAGGATTCTTTGTCTTTGCTTCCTTTGTTTTTTTGCTAGCTGCAACGCTTTTTCATAGCGGTGACGCACAACGGCATTCCATCTGAATCCACAGGCTGCTGAAGTCCGGTTGAGCTTGTCCCCTACCTCTTCAAAGGCGTTTAGCTGTGTGCTGCCTTCCCTAACATGTCGCAGGACTGTTTCCGCTAAAAGTAAATCATTTTCATCTGTCCATGCATCTTGACGAACTTTCATTTTTTCAACTCCTTTTGACCAAATTACAAATGACACCATCGGTTTTGCCGATGAGTTTTTAAAAGTTCTAGTCTAAGGATTACCAATACTTTCAGTCTTTATACCAAAATGAATGAAAGGATAGTAGATTTTTTTTGGAAAAATAAGAGAATTAGATTAGCTTGCATTCACAAACGATAAAATGTAAAATACCAAAGGAGTTATAGTGGACCTATTTTTTACTTAAATGCTGGATAATATAGATATAGAATGAAGATTGTTGAAAGGGTTGTAAAAAAATGTCAAATGAATTTCGTGTGTGTGACGACTGCCAAGCCGTGAATTTAAAGACATTAATCCCTCACTTAAAAGAGCTTGATCCTGATGCGAAAATCGAGATTGGCTGCCAATCCTACTGCGGTCCCGGCCGAAAAAAGACGTTTGCCTTCGTCAATAACCGTCCGGTCGCTGCTTTAACAGAAGAGGAATTAATCGAAAAAGTGGCAAAAAAGGTAAAGTGAAACTTCGATCAGCGGGCACTTTTCCCCGCTGAACGTTCGAATTCACTTATGATAGGGTATTACTGCCCGTTACTGCGGGATTAAATGATCACCTGTTCCGGGTGATTTTTTTTTGAAAGACATGCAAAAAACATGTCGAAATTGCTGGAAGAATTTTGCTGAATTTTGGGTGAATCTCGTAGAAAAGAGGATATAATAGAAACAAGCATATGAGGGAGAAGGATTCCAATGGTATATTCAGCAGAAAAGCTTAGTGAGGAAAAAGTGTTTAAAGACCCGGTTCATCGCTATATCCATGTGCGCGATAGAGTAATCTGGGATTTAATTGGCACAAAGGAGTTTCAGCGCTTGCGGAGAATCAGGCAGCTTGGCACGACATTTCTGACCTTTCATGGTGCTGAACACAGCCGGTTCAACCATTCTCTAGGAGTATATGAAATTGTCCGCCGCATGATTGACGACGTTTTTGCCGGAAGACCGGAGTGGAATGATGACGATCGGCTGTTAACATTATGCGCGGCACTACTTCACGACCTAGGGCACGGCCCCTTTTCTCATTCCTTTGAAAAAGTCTTTGATCTGGACCATGAGGATTTTACCAGGAAGATAATTGTTGGAACTACCGAAGTTAATAGAATCCTGACAAGGGTTTCTCCGGACTTTCCCCAAAAGGTTGCTGATGTAATTGGCAAGACCTCGGAGAAAAAGCTTGTGATCAGTATGATCTCAAGCCAGATTGATGCTGATCGGATGGATTATTTGCAGCGTGATGCCTATTACACGGGTGTCTCCTATGGTCATTTTGATATGGAGAGAATCCTCCGTGTCATGCGTCCGCGTGAGGACCAAGTTGTTATTAAGCAGACAGGGATGCATGCGGTGGAAGACTACATTATGAGCCGCTACCAAATGTATTGGCAGGTCTACTTCCACCCCGTTTCACGCGGTGCAGAAGTGATTTTATCAAGAATTCTCCATCGTGCAAAGGATTTGTATGAGCAGGGCTATTCCTTCAAACTCGAGCCCCATCACTTTTATTCTTTTTTTAAGGAAAATGTATCATTAGCAGACTATTTAAAGCTGGATGAGTCTGTGATTTTATATTATTTTCAGATTTGGCAGGAAGAAGAGGATCCTATTTTAAAAGATCTTTGCAGCCGATTTGTGAATCGAAATTTATTTAAGTATGCTGAATTCGACCCGGCTAAAGAATACAAAAAGCTGGCCGAACTAAACACTCTTTTTAAAAAAGCAGGAATTGACCCGGAATACTATTTAGTCGTTGATTCATCCTCAGATCTGCCTTACGACTTTTATCGCCCTGGTGAGGAGGGCGAACGGCTCCCGATTCATTTGCTGATGAAAAATGGCGAGCTAAAGGAGCTGTCGCGCGGATCGGAGATTGTCGATGCGATTTCCGGAAAAAGAAGAACTGACCATAAACTCTACTATCCGGCTGATTTGGTTATGGATGAGTCGGCTAAAAAAAATCTAAAAAAACAAATACAATCCCTTTTAGACATATAGCGAAATTGGTTTATTGGAGTAGGAGATGACAAACCTTGTTAAAAGATCACGCGAAGGTGATGCAGGCCGTTTTGGCTGCGGGTGAAATTGTCGGACGGAAAAAACTGCAAAAAATGATTTATATCGCGAAGAAGATAGATTTTCCTTTTCAAGAAAGATTCCAATTTCACTTTTACGGCCCATACTCAGAGGAATTAACCTTACGAGTAGAAGAGCTATGCAATATGGGATTTTTAAATGAAGTGAAGGAAAAAAAGGGTGGGTATTACCAATACCGCTATACACCGACAGACTCAGGTAAAGAGTTTTTAAGTTTAAATGAAGTAGACATGCCGCTGCTCGAGGGTTGCCTTTTAGACATGAATGAGAAAAATGCTAGATTTCTCGAACTAGTCTCAACGGTTTTATATTTTGATAACCTATCAAAGGAAGAAGTCGCTAATAAGGTATTTACGTTAAAAAGCAGTCAGCGCTATACAGAGTCGGAAGTCGACGAAGCCTACCAATACATTGAATTATTAAAACAAAAAGCTAAGCTCCAATAAGGGCTTAGCTTTTTGTTTTAACGGTCACTGCTTCTTACACCACCAACGGCGTAATTTGTTTTTTGCATTTCCTCAATCACGATGGAAACAGCTTCGACATTTGCTCCTGTTGTTTCGACGACAGCAGATGTTACCTTTTCAACTAACGCCTTTTTCTGGTCATCACTGCGGCCTTCAAGCATTTTTATTGTAACGATTGGCACTTGTCTTTACCTCCTTTTAAACGGACTGATAGTAGTTTCCCATTAAAAGTAGAAAAGCGCAAGATCTGTCGAGAGGTGATTCGTTTTCATTTTAAACCTAGTTTCGTGTATACTTGAAAGAAAAGCGGAAGCGCACGTTTAGCACCGTATGGACTGGAGCCCTCCGACTGAGATAAAGGAAACACGAAGAGCGAAAGCGATTCGATGTTGACTTATCGTAGGGAAGAGGGAGAAGTCCACTAGGTGCTGGGCGCTGCAGCTAGACAGAGGAAAAGCGGAAGCGCACGTTTAGCGAACGAGCTAGACAAAAGAAAAGTGTCTGTATTGAGGAAGGAGAAACGATATGGATCAAGGATTGGGGCAGTTTCTTGCCTATCCACTAAAGGATATTCCCTTTGTTGCCATAACACTAATGATTGCTTTTACCTTTCATGAGTTTTCCCATGCTTATGTTGCCTATAAGTTTGGGGATATGACTGCCAAGAAACAGGGGCGGCTAACGTTGAATCCGATTCAGCATCTTGATCCAATTGGAACGTTGCTTATTTTTATCGCTGGATTCGGCTGGGCCCGGCCGGTACCAGTCAACCGCTATAATTTTAAAAAGCCGCGCCTTGCAGGGGTGCTTGTGTCGATTGCAGGACCGCTCAGCAACCTAATTTTAACTGCGCTTGGATTTCTAATCTGGTATGCCTTTATGAAGGCAGGGGCAACAGCCAATCTCTCAACCTCCATTGTGGATTTTTTGAATCTGTTTATTCAGCTCAATATCGTCTTGTTTATTTTTAACCTGCTGCCGTTTCCTCCTTTAGACGGATACCGGATTGTTGAAGATTTAGTGCCAAATGAGGCAAGAGCGAAAATGACCCAATATGAATCATATGGATCGTTACTCTTCCTAATTATTGTCATCACACCGCTTTCACGCTATACGATCCAGCCAATCTTTAATTATGTGGTTCCCTATCTGTTAAATGGTTTGAACAATTTCTTTTATCACTTATTTTAATAATGAAGGAGGATCCTGAGAATCTATGGAAGAAAAGAAAAAAATGCAGTTTAATATTATCAAAAGTGACCCAACCGATGGACACCGCGGCTTTGGAAAAGGCGCCTTAAGTCTGGATAACGTTTCACCCGTTATCATTGATGTTGATGCCGGTGAAGCTGTGATTGATGTGGGGGCCATGCATGCCCGCAGCGCGGTTGAAAAAGGAATTAAGTTCCTTCCTCAAAAAGATGAGGTCCCTAACGGAAAGCCATATTGGCTCGTTTGGGTAACAATTGACCGGAAGGAAGAAGGTCCATATTATGCAGGAGTGACAGCCTGTGAAATGACTGTTGACCGGGAAATCCGCCGCGGTTATAAATCATTACCGGAACATGTAAACCGCATGGACAAATCAATGAAAAGGCATATTATCGTTGACCATATGGATCAAAAATCAAAACAGATTTTGACAGACTTCCTCCGCAGTCATAATGAGGAATGTTGGAATAATTCCCCGGAAGAGCTTAAACAAGGGTTGTCAATTGGTTAAGTTGCTGTGGACTTTTGAAGTTGTGTCTTTTTTATGAAACTGTTGCAGGAATTACTTGTAGTTTTTCCCTAAAAAAAGTAAACTAGAAGCAATACGTAAACACACGTAGACTAGGACAGGAAAAGCTCCGAATTTTATATTCGGAGCTTTTCTATTTGGTGCTGGGAAAATAATGATTCCGTCAATTTTAGGGATAATTTCGCCGAAATTAAATTTATTTTCGCCAAACATACCATTAATTTCGCCAAAATTAAATTTACTTCGCCAAACTCACGATTAATTTCGCCAAACGTAAAAAAACCTCCAAAAACAAAAAGAACCAGACGCAACATCTGGTTCTTTTTCAATGCCCCCATGGAAAAATTCGTTTATACCAAGGTGTCTTTTGACTAGGCTTTGGCTCGAGTGGAAGGGATTGACCACGCTTCAAATGCTCGGTGCAGTACTCAGTCGGTTCCGTTCCCTTTACAAAGTAGGTCAACCGCTTGACAGGGCAATCAGATGTTGCCAGCTTGCCGTTCGCCGGGTTCAAATAGACGCCAACGACTCCATCCTTTGGTGGCTTGAAGTCCTTAATAGGCTTTCCTTTAAGAGCCTCCTCCATAAATTGGGCCCAAATATTTTTGGCGTAGGATTTTTCAGCGACCATATCTATCGGCTTGCCTTTATCGTAGCCGCTCCAGACCGCCGTGACGAGCTGGGGTGTGAACCCAATCATCCAGCTATCCGTTTCAGTTGAGCCTGATTTTCCAGCATATGGACGAGTCAATTTTTTAGCAATGCTATTTCCGGTAACGTTCGCGTACCCGTTTAGCTTTGAATCAAAAATGCCTGTAAGCATATCTGTCATGACAAATGCCTTGGCAGGGTCTAGTACTCTTTCATTTTCAGCTTGCTTTTGATAAATGATATTTCCGTTGTAATCCTCCACTTTGGTGATGAGTATAGGCTCGACCTTTTTTCCGCCATTTGCAAATAAGCTGTAGGCATTGGCCATTTCAATCACCCTAACTCCAGAAGTACCGAGCGCAAGCGAAGGAACCTTCGACAGTTCCGTTGAAATACCGAACTTCCGAGCCGTATCGATTAATGTTTCTTCGCCTAGAAATAAATGCGTTTTAACCGCAAATATATTATCAGATAAGGCCAAGGCCTGGGCCATTGTAATTTCCCCATTCGCATATTTGTTATTGAAGTTATGCGGGGTATAATCACTCGCACCATCATCAAAGTGAAAAGTTGTAAATTCACTTCTCATTGTTGTTGAAGGGGTAAAACCCTGACTGAGAGCCGCATAGTACAACATTGGTTTAAAGGTGGAGCCCGGCTGCCTGACTGCCTGGACGGCGCGGTTAAACGGACTTTTTTGATAATCTCTGCCGCCGACCATTGCTTTTACATTACCTGTTTTCGGATCCATGGCGACTAGGGCGGTCTGGATGTCGGAGTTGCTGGCAACAACCTTTTGGATTTGTTTCTCCGCTGCCTTTTGCTGCTTGATGTTAAGGGTTGTAAACACCTTCAAGCCGCCAAGGGCGATCGTTCGGTCATCTAAATGCAACTGGTATTTTAATGCATTTTTTACAGCATCCTGGAAATAGGGAGCTACCTTTACTTGCTGATTCGGATATTTCCCGGAAAACTTCAACGTTTTTTCAGCAGCGAGCGCGGCTTTTCTTTTTGAAATAAATCCATTATCAACCATTGTATTTAAAATGATCCTCTGGCGTAATTTGGCTCTTTTCTCTGAAACAAACGGGGAATAGAGCCCAGGTCCCTTTGGAATTCCCGCTAGCATTGCTGCTTCTGCCAGTGATAATTTGGAAGCGCTTTTTCCAAAATAATATTGACTGGCTGCTTCAACTCCATAAGCGCCATTTCCGTAATAAATGGTATTTAAATAGCCTTCGAGAATTTCTCTTTTTGGATAATTCATTTCAAGGCGAATCGTATAAAAGGCCTCAAAAAACTTCCGCTCCCAGGTTTTATCGTATTCAAGGAAAAGGTTGCGCGCATATTGCTGAGTGATGGTACTCGCGCCCTGAACCTTGCCGAAGGCGCGGATATCAGCAAGCGCGGCACCTGCGATCCGGCTGAAGTCGAAGCCATGGTGGTTGTAAAACTTTTTATCTTCGATCGAAACGGTCGCATTGACTAAGTCTGGAGAAATATCCTTTAACGGAACCCAATAGCGCTTTTGACCATTATTACTCTCACCGATTATTTTGCCGTTGTCGGCAATGTATAATGTTGATTGCGGAACGGCAAGTGGGGGTGCCCCTAGTATTTTGGCATAGCCAAGTACCCCGAAAAGGAGCAGCAGTACAAGAGTCATGCCTATCAAACTGATGAAAATGAAGGCTCGCAAATACTTAATTGTTTTTCGAAAACCGTGATTCGTCATGATCTCCATCACTATCACCACCCTGTTTTTCCCATTTTTAAAAAATTCAATAGTATTAGTATGAAAAAAAACAAGCCTTTTTAAACATTGTCAATGAAAAAGAAATTTTTTCTTGAAATTTTGCTAGATTCCTCTATACTTTTTCTCATGTTTGTTAAGTATAAAGGGGAGGGCTAATAAAAATAGATGAAGGATGTGCGAAATGGCGATTTGGTTTACGGAATATCAAACAAAAAACTTCGGTATCACAATGAAGGTGAATCAGACTTTACATACAGAACAAACAGAATTCCAAAAGCTTGATATGATCGAAACAGAAGAGTGGGGCAACATGCTCTTGCTAGATGATATGGTCATGACATCCGTAAAAGATGAGTTTGTTTACCATGAAATGGTGACGCACATTCCGTTGTTTACCCATCCAAACCCTGAAAATATTTTAGTCGTTGGCGGCGGCGATGGCGGCGTAATTCGTGAAGTACTAAAACACCCAAGCGTCAAAAAAGCAACACTTGTTGATATTGATGGCAAAGTGATTGAGTACTCGAAAAAGTTCCTTCCGGAAATTGCCGGTAAATTAGACGACCCGCGCGTTGAAGTGAAAGTGGATGATGGCTTCATGCACATTGCCCACAGTGAGAATGAATACGATGTCATTCTGGTTGATTCGACCGAACCAGTTGGCCCGGCTGTTAATCTTTTTACAAAGGGCTTTTACGCTGGAATTTCGAAGGCATTAAAGGAAGATGGTATTTTTGTTGCCCAGTCAGACAATCCATGGTTTAAAGGGGATCTAATCCGCAATGTTCAGCGTGATGTCCGCGAGATTTTCCCAATCACCCGCCTCTATGTGGCCAACATTCCAACATACCCTAGCGGACTTTGGGCATTTACACTAGGCGCAAAAAAATATGATCCATTAGAAGTAAGCGATAATCGCTTCCACGAAATTGAAACAAAATACTACACAAAAGAACTTCACAAGGCAGCTTTCGTTCTGCCGAAGTTTGTTGGCGATTTATTGAAGTAACTTAACGAACTTAACGGGGTCAGACCCCCGTTAAGGTAATGCGTTAAAGCACTGGGGGTCAGCCCCCCAAGAAGTTGAAGTTGGAGGTACAAATGTAATGCGTTTTGATGAATCTTACTCTGGCAACGTGTTTATTAAAAGTCACCCGAATTTTGAAGAAAGTCAGGCTGTTTTATATGGAATGCCGATGGATTGGACGGTCAGCTTCCGGCCTGGATCCCGGTTCGGTCCAACCCGAATTCGTGAGGTTTCTCCCGGCCTTGAAGAATACAGTCCATATTTAGATCGTGAACTAGATGATGTAAAGTATTTTGATGCCGGTGATATTCCGCTTCCGTTCGGAAATGCGCAGCGCAGCCTTGATATGATTGAAGAGTTTGTCGATCAAATTCTCGCTGCCGGAAAATTTCCGCTTGGCATGGGCGGGGAGCATTTAGTTTCCTGGCCGGTCATGAAGGCTGTTTATAAAAAGTATCCTGATTTAGCAATTATCCATTTTGATGCCCATACCGATTTACGCGAGGAATATGAAGGGGAACCGTTATCGCATTCAACTCCAATCCGCAAAATTGCCGAGCACATTGGCCCGAAAAATGTGTACTCATTTGGCATTCGTTCCGGAATGAAAGAGGAATTTGAATGGGCAAAGCAAAATGGCATGCACATCTCAAAATTTGATGTTCATCAGCCTTTAAAAGAAATTTTACCTACGCTTGCCGGCCGTCCTGTTTATGTGACGATCGATATCGATGTCCTTGATCCGGCTCATGCGCCAGGAACTGGTACCGTTGATGCCGGCGGGATTACATCAAAAGAGCTGCTCGCGTCAATCCATGAAATTGCCCGCTCTGAGGTCAAGGTAGTTGGCGCCGACCTTGTCGAAGTGGCACCTATTTACGACCCATCTGAGCAAACAGCCAATACAGCAAGCAAAATGATCCGCGAAATGATTCTTGGGTGGATTAAATAAATTATCCAGTGCCTGTCCCATTAACGGGGCGGGCATCTTTTTGAATTCTTGGCTTGATAATGTATAATAAAATAAATACACAGGGCGCCAGTTACCTAAGCAAAAGGAGTACGCCGTTCTATATGTCTGTAAAAATCAACGTAAAAACGACTATTACGCAGGAAGATAGCGAAGAAATTATTGAGGGTGCAGTTATTGGTGATTTTTTCCAAAAGAAAACAGCCTCCTACCTGCAGTATGAGGAAGTAAGTGAACAGGGGAGCACACGGACGATTGTAAAAATGGCGGGGAACGACGCCCTCATTTTACGAAACGGTGCGATAAAAATGAGGCTGCCATTTGTCCTTAATCAAAAGATGAGCGGCAGTTATGAACTGCCCTTCGGTAAATTTGAAACAGCCACTGTTGCAAAAAAAATCGCCCATGATTACGATGCCGAAAGCGGCAAAGGCAGGATTGACCTACTATACGATTTTTCGATGCAAGGGACTCCCAGCGTCGGTACATACCATTTAGAGATTACCTTTCAGGAGGAAGAAGAATGAACATAGTTGAACAGGTTAAAATCAAATTAAAGGAAGAAATAAAAGCGGCCGTCATCAAGGCAAATCTTGCTGCTGAAGAGCAAATACCAGACGTGGCTTTAGAAGTTCCAAAGGAAAAAGCACATGGTGACTATTCCACAAATATGGCGATGCAGCTTGCACGTGTAGCTAAACGGGCACCGCGGGCAATTGCTGAGGAGCTGATTGCTCAGTTTGACCGTTCCAAAGCGTCAATTGAAAAAATTGAGCTGGCAGGACCCGGATTTATCAATTTTTATATGAACAACAGTTATTTAACTGATCTAATTCCGACGATTTTACAAGCAGGCGAAAAGTATGGGGAAACAACGGTCGGCAACCATGAAAAGGTTCAAGTCGAGTTCGTGTCCGCCAATCCAACCGGAGACCTGCACCTTGGTCATGCCCGCGGCGCTGCGGTCGGCGACTCGCTTTGCAATATTTTAGCCAAAGCAGGCTACGATGTCTCCCGCGAATATTATATTAACGATGCCGGCAATCAAATTAATAACCTTGCTAAGTCGATTGAGGCCCGTTACTTCCAGGCACTTGGCCTTGAAACAGAAATGCCGGAGGACGGTTACCACGGTGTTGATATCATTGAAATTGGCAAAACGTTAGCGAAGGAATATGGCGATAAGTATGTGGATGTCGCTAAACAGGATCGGTTTGAATTTTTCCGTGAATACGGCCTAAAGGTTGAAATGGCCAAATTAAAAAGGGATCTTGACGATTTCCGTGTCGGCTTTGATGTCTGGTTCTCGGAAACCTCGCTTTATAAAAATGGGAAAATTGACGAGGCCTTGGACGCACTGCGCAAGGCTGGATATATTTATGAGCATGAGGGAGCAACATGGCTCCGCTCTACCGATTTCGGCGATGATAAAGACCGCGTGTTGATTAAACAGGACGGCTCTTATACCTATTTAACACCGGATATTGCTTACCATAAAGACAAACTGGACCGCGGCTTTGAAAAGCTGATCAATATTTGGGGGGCTGACCACCACGGCTATATTCCAAGGATGAGGGCAGCAATTCAAGCGCTTGGCTACGACCGCGATGCCCTTGAAGTCGAGATTATCCAACTTGTCCATTTATATAAAAACGGCGAGAAGATGAAGATGAGCAAGCGTACGGGAAAAGCAGTCACGATGCGTGATCTTGTTGATGAGGTCGGCCTCGATGCGACCCGTTACTTCTTTGCAATGAGAAGCTCAGACACTCATTTGGACTTTGACCTCGATTTAGCTGTTTCTGAATCGAACGAAAACCCAGTTTATTATGCCCAATATGCCCATGCACGGATTTCCAGTATCCTGCGTCAAGGCGAAGAGCAGGGCTTGACCGTGGATGCCGCTGCTGACCTTACTGCCATTGAATCGGAAAAGGAAATCGATTTATTGAAAAAGTTAGGTGAATTCCCGCAGGCTGTTTCGGAAGCAGCTTTAAAAAGAGTGCCACACCGGATCACCAACTATATTTTTGAATTGGCATCAGCCTTTCATAGCTTTTATAATGCGAATAAAGTTCTCGACAGTGAGAATCCAGAACGGACCAAGGCACGCCTTGCCTTGGTGAGGGCCGTACAAATCACCATGAAAAATGCGCTATCTTTAATTGGCGTTTCCGCTCCGGAAAAAATGTAATAAAAAATGCCCCTTTTCTCGAGAAAAGGGGTATTTTAATGAATATCTGAACCCTTAATTGGTAAAAATTAAAAAGGATATTTAGTTAGGAGTGGGTAGGATGAATATTGGAAGAGCAAAGGAAATTTTAGAATCTGCGGATGTGATCGCGGTGAGCTATGAAGGTGATTCGGTGATTATTCAAAACGTAGATGAGGCCACAAAAATCGCGAGAATCTACTACCGGAATAATCCCGAAACTGAAAAAGACGTTCCTGTCTTACATTTGATTGAAGAGTCTTGATCGTGAGGACTCTTTTTTTGTGGGTAAAGATTAGGAACGGCTTATGGGACGGTCTTTACAAATAAAGGTAATTATTCGCTTTGAAAGAGCATCATAGTAAGACCTGAATTTACAAATACTGTCTAAATGCTCATAACCTCTTGAAAATGGTTCATAACTTCCTCAAAATGGTTCAAACAAGCCTTGGAATCGTTCATAACAGCTCAGAAATGGTTCATAACAAAATCCACCAGCTTCTCAGTAAGTAAAAACTACCTTATTTCAACTCAATTGCACCACCGCTGATCCGCTTTATCCCTCGCTGCTTACTCAGGTCATCGACTAATTTTAACAGCGCCTGATCCTTTGCCTTGGCTTCAATCATAAAGTCAACATCCTGGCCATATTCCTGAACAAGCTTCAAAAAGGGCAGGATAAATTCTACACTGACGAAATCGGCGTGGGACCGAAATTGCTGCGCTGTTTTTGGCGAGGATATATGTATTTTTGGAGGCATACCACGATCAACCCATGTGGCAAACAGACGCGGCAGCAAAGCTTCCAGCACTGTTTCACCTTTGTTGGCCATGTGATGATGATAGTCGAACACAAAGGGAATGCCTTCTTTTTCGCAGGCAGCGAGGGTTTCTTCGGCAGTATAGGTTTTATCGTCGTTTTCTAAAGTCATCACTTTTTTTATCGGAAGAGGAAGCATTTTAAGATTCTCATAAAATCGTTTCATTGTTTTCTCCTTGTCTCCATAGGCACCGCCGATATGAATATTAATCAGACCAGAGGCTTCAATTCCCATTGCCTCAAGCATTCGATAGTGATACTCCATATCGATCACCGCATTCTTGGTAATCTTTTTCTGGGGTGATGTAAACAGGGTAAATTGGTTTGGATGAAAACTTACACGCAGCCTTTTCTTTTTGACCAAATCACCGAGTTCCTTCCACTCGCTCCGAAACGGTGTGAGAAAGTCCCAGCGTACGTCCGGGTGGGTGGCGAGGGGGACAATGGAGCTGGAAAACCGGTACAGTTCAATTTCGTGGCCAATATTGTAATAAAGCATTCGTAACGTATGATTTAGGTTTTGCTTGGTGGTCTCAAGCAGCTTTTCTGCACGCTCTTCTTTTCCAAGCTGCTGGTAACGGGTAAAGGTTACCGTTTTAGCTGGGGAAGCATCCCACAAACTAATCGCATGAGAAACATAGCCGAAACGGATTTTCATAGTGGCAGCCCCTTTTATAAAAAATATGATATTGCCCCGGCAATGCCTTCCTTAATGGAGCGGAACAGGTTTGGTTTGGTAAGATCGGCTAACAATAATGGCTTGGAATCGAGTAGATCCTTTTGGATAATGTCCTGAAATCTGGAAATAAACGGTGGGTCATAAATATAGCAGTTGATTTCTTTGTTTAAAAAAAAGCTTCTTTTATCAAAATTGGCTGTTCCAATATCGCAAATTTTTTCATCAACGATGCAGGTTTTTGCATGATAGAACCCATTTTTAAATTCAAAAACCTCAGCACCTTCCTTTAAAAGGCGGCGCAGATAGCGGTAGGATGCTTCACGGACAAGAATATGGTCGGTCTTAAAAGGGACAATGATCACAAGTCGAACCCCGCGCCGGACAGCTGCCAGTAATTCAGCAAAAATCCGATCACTTGGAATAAAATAGGGAGTACCAATGAGAATCGACGTTTCCGCCCCCCTAATCAGCTTTAGATACGTACCCTCAAGCTGACCAGCTTCTGTTGCACTTAGCTGGTGTTTAACGTCTCCAGGATTATTTTTCGGAAAGAGGGCATCAACCCCTAGCAAATTAACACCTGCATACTCCTGCCAATCCGTCAAAAACACCCGCTGGATGAACGGCACGGATTCCCCGGTTATTTTTAAATGATAGTCGCGCCATGGGCTTAGCTTAGGATCCTGATCAATGTATTCCTTGGAAATATTAAAGCCGCCCAGATAGGCGATCGTACCATCGATAATCGAGATTTTGCGGTGATTGCGCACCTGTGAGGAATAAAACAAATAGGGAAAACGGGTTCGATTACTGTAAGCAAATTCGACACCGGCGTCTTTGAGCGCTGCAGCCATCTTTTTTGATACCTTATGGCTGCCAAGCTGGTCAAGTAAAAGCCGAACTTTGACACCTTCCAGGGCTTTCTTTTTTAAAATCGAGAAAAATTCCTGGCTGATCTGGTCGTTTTTTAAAATGTAAAAGAGCACATGAATATGGGATTTTGCCTGCTGCAATTGCTGAAAATAATCGGCCATAAGCTCAGGGCCATGCGGGAAAATATCCAATTGTCCATAAAGAAAGGCGGATTCACTATTTCTGACCAGCTTAGTGTGCTTGTTTCTGCCGAGGTGAAAGTCAATAAAAAGCCAAATAACGATGATGAAAATGATCGTGATTAGAATAAGCGTGAACGTCATTTCAATAATCTCCTCCAAGCATTGATCCCGCATTAACGGGCGCCATTTCCTGAATGGGTTTGCCCAACCAATTGAAATATTCCTTACCAATATGATGACCTGAATGTGCTTTTCCTATTAATTTGCAAAAAATCAAGTTAAAACGGTTGACTGAAGGTTCACTCAATTTATAATAAAGAATAAGAAGACTATTCTGAAAATTTTGTAGTTTAAAAATATTTCAGGACATTTTTAAAAAATAGAGGAAAAGAGGCGAATCATTTGAATGGGTTATTGTGGATTAACTTCATTGCTTTCCTTGCTGTAACCGCTTACGGTATTAGCCTATTCGTTTACGTCGTAAAAACGCGAATCGAATACATTAAACTTGGCAAGAAGACAGAGTTTGACAATGATGTAAAACAGCGGCTCGGAAAAATCTGGGTCAATGTGTTTGGCCAGAAAAAATTATTAAAGGACAAAAAAAGCGGAGCTATACACGTTATGTTTTTTTACGGCTTCCTGCTTGTCCAATTTGGTGCGGTTGATTTCATTTGGAATGGGATAAAGCCCGGCTCACATCTCCCGCTGGGACCACTGTATCCGGCTTTTACTTTTTTTCAGGAAATCGTCACTTTGGTCATTTTAGTAGCAGTTGTGTGGGCCTTTTACCGCCGCTATATCGAAAAGCTTGTCCGTTTGAAACGGAATTTTAAGTCGGGGCTAGTGTTAATTTTTATCGGCGGCTTAATGGTTGCTGTTCTAGTTGGCAATGGGATGGGCATGATCTGGCACGGTGAAGAAGCAACGTGGGCGGAGCCTGTTGCGTCGCTCATTTCAATAACACTTGCAGCGATTGGTAAAACAGCAGCAATCACCATTTATTACATTGCCTGGTGGCTGCATTTAATCTTCTTGCTATCATTCTTAGTTTATGTACCGCAATCCAAGCATGCCCACTTACTTGCCGGGCCGGCTAACGTTTATTTAAACCGTTTGGAAAATCCGGGCAAGCTAAAGGCCATTAATTTTGAAGACGAATCACAGGAGTCCTTTGGTGTTGGGAAAATTGAGGACTTTACGCAGCTGCAGCTCGTTGATTTATATGCTTGTGTAGAATGCGGACGCTGTACCAATATGTGTCCGGCGACCGGGACAGGGAAAATGTTGTCTCCAATGGATCTCATGCTTAAGCTGCGCGACCATCTAACCAATTATGGTGCCGCCGTAACGTCCAAACAGCCATGGGTGCCAAAGTTTGCCTTTGCAAATACAAAAGGGAATCAGTTGGCACTTGCAGCAGCAGGCAGCGGGGCCCAAGAAGCCGCCGCAACGTCGGTTTACAATCCAAGCCTAATTGGCGATGTCATTACGGAAGAAGAAATCTGGGCGTGCACAACCTGCCGAAATTGTGAGGACCAGTGCCCAGTCATGAACGAGCATGTCGAAAAAATTATCGACCTGCGCCGCTTTCTTGTGCTAACAGAAGGAAAAATGAACCCGGATGCCCAGCGTGCGATCCAAAACATTGAGCGCCAAGGAAATCCATGGGGCTTAAACAGAAAAGAACGGGAAAGTTGGCGCGAGACGGCAGAGGGAGTCACGATTCCAACCGTCAAAGAAGTCAGCAAGGCCGGTGAAGAGTTTGAATACCTTTTCTGGGTCGGCTCGATGGGCTCCTACGATAACCGCAGTCAGAAAATTGCGATTGCTTTTGCCAAGCTTCTAAACGAAGCAGGTGTAAAGTTTGCAATCCTTGGCAACAAGGAGAAAAACTCTGGGGATACCGCAAGACGTCTTGGCAATGAGTTTCTATTCCAAGAGATGGCAACGAAAAATATTGAGGAAATGGAAAAGAGTGAGGTAAAGAAGATCGTCACGATTGACCCGCATGCTTATAACACATTCAAAAATGAATATCCTGATTTCGGCTTAACGGCAGAGGTGTACCATCATACTGAGCTGTTGGCAGAGCTTGTCAAGGAAGGCAGACTTATTCCAAAGTACGAGGTCAAGGAAACGATTACCTTCCACGATTCCTGCTACTTAGGCCGGTACAACGAAGTGTTTGATCCGCCGCGCGAAATTCTAAAAGCAATCCCTGGCGTTACGCTTGTGGAAATGGAAAGAAATCGTGAAACAGGCATGTGCTGTGGGGCAGGGGGCGGCTTAATGTGGATGGAGGAAGAAACAGGCCACCGCATCAATATAGCAAGAACTGAGCAAGCGCTTGCTGTCAAGCCTACTGTTATCAGTTCCGGGTGTCCATATTGCTTAACGATGCTGTCTGATGGAACGAAAGCAAAAGAAGTAGAAGATCAGGTGAAGACCTACGATGTTGCAGAGCTGCTTGAAAAAGCGGTATGCGGCAGTTAAATTTTCAGCGCAATTGTCAGTAATTGAGTCGGAATTTGTTGAATAGGTAAATTAAATATAGACAGAAGTCGGAATCTGTTGAATATTGTAAATAGTAAGATATCGACTTCTGTTTTCTTTTATGCAAAAATAGAGAATAAGTGAGGAAACGTTTCCAAATCGTTTGAGCGAGCGTTCGGTCATAAGGAAAACACAAGCACACGAAGTAAAATACGTCATGTCCTGTGGCGAACGTCTTCAATAGCACGTCCTGTGCGTCAGGTCTAGACATTATTATAAAGGGAAGAGGGATGGATATGAAAAGAACAGTCATCTTAAGCGGTGTCAGAACTCCGTTTGGAAAGCTTGGGGGAGCATTAAGCAGCTTCACTGCCGCAGAATTAGGCGGAATTGTTGTAAAAGAAGCGTTAGAACGCGCGGAGGTAGGCTCTGAAGATGTGCAAGAAGTCATTCTTGGAACGGTTCTACAGGGTGGACAAGGGCAGATTCCATCCCGGCAGGCAGCAAGACATGCGGGACTTGGGTGGGAAGTGAAAACAGAAACAATCAACAAGGTTTGTGCATCAGGAATGCGCAGTGTTACGCTGGCGGATCAAATCATCAGGGTTGGTGACGAAGACATAATCGTTGCAGGCGGAATGGAGTCAATGAGCAACGCTCCCTACATACTTCCAAAGGCAAGATGGGGCTTAAGAATGGGCGATTCGTCTGTACGTGATTTAATGATCTACGATGGGTTAACCTGCAGCTTTACTGGTGTTCATATGGGGACATATGGAAATCAGGTAGCGAAGGAACTGGAGATCAGCCGTGAAGAGCAGGATCA
The DNA here is from genome assembly GCF_024494385.1 of Bacillus sp. EB600. GTDB lineage: Bacteria > Bacillota > Bacilli > Bacillales > Cytobacillaceae > JAEVLT01. The sequence goes on along the minus strand of NZ_JAEVLT010000030.1, from coordinate 35,437 downwards.
ATGGGCATTAAGAAGCCACAAGCGCACAGTTGCCGCAATTGAAAGCGGAAGGCTAGCCGAGGAAATCATTCCTCTTACAGTGCCGCAGCGAAAAGGAGACCCGCTTGTTGTCGCCCATGACGAAGCACCGCGAGGCGACGCTTCAATTGAACGGCTTTCCAAGCTCGCACCTGTGTTTAACTTTGACGGGACGATTACTGCCGGCAATGCACCTGGAGTGAATGACGGCGCAGCCGCGCTCGTTCTAATGAGCGAAGAGCGCGCCCTACAAGAGGGAAGAAAGCCGGAAGCAATCATTCTCGGACATGCTGCAATTGCTGCTGAAGCGAAGGACTTTCCGAAAACACCGGGACTGGTCATTAATGAGCTTTTGAGTAAAACAGGAAAATCAGTGGCGGACATTGATCTGTTTGAAATCAATGAAGCCTTTGCATCCGTAGCGTTGGCAAGCATAAAGATTGCCGGCCTTGATCCGGAGAAGCTAAATGTCAATGGGGGCGCAATTGCCTTAGGTCACCCAATCGGTGCTAGCGGAGCGCGGATTATTATTACGTTAATGCACGAACTAAAACGCCGCGGCGGCGGCATCGGCATTGCAGCCATTTGCAGCGGCGGCGGCCAGGGTGATGCCGTCATGATAGAGGTGCCGAAGGCTTAATAATCAGCGAGGTAAAAATCAATTGGCGAAATAATGAGTTGGATTGGCGAAATTGTTCCTGCTTTTGGCGAAATAATCGTCCAGTTCGGCGAAATAATTTAAAAATCGGCGAAATAATGGTCCAAATTGGCGGAATCAGCCAACTTCTTGCTTTATATACAATACAAGAATCCCAGATTAGTAGATTTTTCAAAGAAGGAGGAGAAAAAATGAAGATTGAGAAGATGATGGTAATTGGAGCTGGCCAAATGGGCTCAGGGATTGCCCAGGTTTGTGCTGAAGCAGGCTATCAGGTTTATTTAAATGACCTGAAGCCGGAATTCGTCGAGCGCGGCTTCAATGTGATCAATAAAAATCTTGGCAGGCAGGTTGAAAAGGGGAGAATCTCAGCTGACCAAAAACAAGAAATTATCGGGCGAATTACGGCTTCTACAAACGTAACGGATGCTGCAAATGTTGACCTTGTCATCGAAGCAGCAGTTGAAAACATGGAAATTAAGTCAAAAATATTTGAACAGCTCGATCAAATTGCCCCAGCCCACGCGATTTTAGCGAGCAATACATCCTCTTTGCCAATTACTGAAATTGCTGCCGTCACAAAGCGTCCGGAAAAGGTCATTGGCATGCATTTTATGAATCCTGTCCCAGTGATGAAATTAGTTGAAATCATTCGCGGCTTGGCAACTGCAGATGAGGTGTACGAAACAATTGCAGCGATGACAAAAACGCTGAGCAAGGTCCCGGTTGAGGTCAATGATTTCCCAGGGTTTATCTCCAATCGGATCCTTTTGCCAATGATTAATGAAGCCATTTATACCTTGTATGAAGGCGTAGCAACAAAGGAAGCCATTGACGATGTGATGAAGCTGGGGATGAATCACCCGATGGGACCAATTACTTTAGCTGATTTTATTGGGCTCGATACCTGCTTGTCTATTATGGAAATCCTTCACGAAGGCCTCGGCGATTCAAAATATCGCCCTTGTCCGTTGCTGCGTAAGTATGTCAAAGCCGGCTGGCTTGGCCGCAAAACTGGCCGGGGTTTTTACAGCTACGAATAAGAATATAAGAATAAACGATGGGGACAGAAATGCACTGTTCCCACTGTTACATAATAGCACACGGATCAATTTGACATACCAGGGAATCAGTACAGTTCAAATTGTGATCTTTACAAAATAGAATTCAATATTTTTAACCCGCAGGAAGACATATAGTGAGGGGGCGTCAGGGGTGAAGCTAACATTTACTGAAGAACAAGAAATGTTGAGAAAGATGGTTCGTGATTTTGCCCAAAGTGAAATTGTCCCATTTATTGAAAAAATGGAACAGGGACAGTTTCCAACCGAGATCCTTCGCAGAATGGGTGAACTGGGTCTAATGGGCATTCCAGTGCCGGAAAAATATGGTGGAGCGGGGATGGATTTTATCTCTTATATCATGGCAATTCACGAACTTTCCCGGGTTAGTGCAACTGTTGGAGTGATCCTCTCCGTCCATACCTCTGTATGTACAAACCCAATCCTCTCCTTTGGAACTGAATCGCAAAAGCAAAAATATGTGCCAAAGCTTGCGGCAGGTGAATATTTAGGGGCCTTTTGCTTGACCGAGTCCAGCTCAGGATCGGACGCTTCTGGCTTGAAGACCAGGGCAGTGAAAGACGGAAATGATTACATTATGAATGGGTCGAAAATGTTTATTACCAATGGCGGTGAAGCCGATGTTTATATCGTGTTTGCCTCGACCAATCCGGACTTGAGAAGCAAAGGCATCACCGCATTTATTGTGGAAAAAAATACACCTGGCTTTGTGGTCGGTAAAGATGAACGGAAAATGGGTCTGCATGGATCAAGAACCGTCCAGCTGTCTTTTGAAAATATGAGGGTTCCTGCGGAAAATATGCTTGGTACAGAAGGAGAAGGCTTTAAAATCGCGATGGCCAACCTTGATATCGGACGGATCGGCATTGCTGCCCAGGCTGTAGGAATTGCTGAAGCGGCTCTAGATGCCGCAGTTGACTATGCAAAAGGCCGCCAGCAGTTTGGCAAACCAATTGCTGCCCAGCAGGGAGTAGCCTTTAAGCTGGCAGATATGGCGACAAGCGTTGAAGCAGCCAAACTATTACTCTACCGTGCTGCATCATTAAAGGAACAAGGCCAAAAATGCAGTTTTGAGGCGTCGACTGCGAAGCTATTTGCTTCAAGGACAGCGGTTGAAGCCGCAACGGAAGCCATCCAAGTTTATGGCGGTTATGGTTATACCGAGGATTATCCGGTCGAACGCTATTTCCGCGATGCCAAAATAACCGAAATTTATGAAGGAACAAGTGAAATCCAACGAATTGTCATCAGCAAACAACTGCTCTCTAATTGAGCAAATTTTTGATAAAGAGCCTCACTTTGTAGTTTTCATCTAAGCCAGAAGCAGCTCCAAAAAAGCAAACAAAATGTGGTGTTAATGGAAAAAATTATGAACCGCGCGGAATAAATCACAAATTACGCGGAATCGTAACCAAAAAAAACGAAAAACCAGCGGAATAGCTGAACGAAAACCGTAAAATATCGAATTCCTAGGAGGATTCTTACTATGAACTTTCAATTATCGGAAGAGCATGAGATGATTCGCAAAATGGTACGTGATTTTGCCCGTAATGAAGTGGCACCAACTGCTGGCGAACGGGATGAAAACGAGCGCTTTGAACGGGGGATTTTTGAGCAAATGGCGGAGCTTGGCTTAACCGGAATTCCGTGGCCGGAGGAGTACGGTGGAATTGGCAGTGATTATCTAGCCTATTGCATCGCGGTCGAAGAGCTGTCAAGGGTCTGCGCCTCAACGGGTGTGACACTTTCAGCGCATACATCACTGGCCGGCTGGCCAATCTATAAATTTGGTTCCGAGGACCAAAAGCAAACATACCTGCGGCCTATGGCGGAGGGTAAGAAAATCGGCGGCTATGGCTTAACCGAGCCTGGCAGCGGTTCAGATTCGGGCGCAATGAGAACAACAGCCCGCTTGGAGGGTGACCATTATATCCTGAATGGGTCAAAAATCTTCATTACCAACGGCGGGGTTGCCGATATCTACGTCGTGTTTGCCTTAATCGCCCCAAATCAAAAACAAAAGGGCATTAGCGCCTTTATCATTGAATCAGACTTCCCGGGCTTTTCCGTTGGAAAAAAAGAAAAGAAGCTGGGGATACGCTCGTCACCGACGACGGAAATTATTTTTCAAGAATGCAGGGTTCCTGTTGCAAATCGGCTTGGTGCAGAAGGTGATGGTTTTAAAATTGCAATGATGACGCTTGATGGCGGACGAAACGGTATCGCGGCCCAGGCTGTAGGGATTGCCCAGGGTGCATTAGATGCAGCGGTTGATTATGCCCGCGAGCGCGAGCAATTTGGCAAGCCGATTGCAGCAAATCAAGGAATAAGCTTTAAGCTGGCTGATATGGCAACGAGTATTGAAGCGGCGAGACTCTTAACCTACCAAGCTGCATGGCTGGAGTCGAATGGGCTGCCTTATGGCAAGGAATCAGCGATGTCGAAGCTGTTTGCCGGTGATGCAGCAATGAGGGTGACCACGGAAGCGGTGCAAATTTTTGGCGGATACGGATATACGAAAGACTACCCTGTTGAGCGATTCATGCGCGATGCCAAAATTACCCAAATATATGAGGGAACCCAGGAAATTCAGCGTCTTGTTATCTCGAGAATGCTGACAAAGTAAATACAAAGGCGAAAACTATTTTATAATTTCCTAGACGATAAGAAATTCAGCGCTTCATGTCGCGATGCAGCTGAAAATGAAACATGATATACGGTAACAAAGGGGGATTGGCCGTTGGAAAAAACGGTTATCAAAAAGCGGGAGGTAAAAACCTCTGTTAAAGATGAACGCCTTATTCAAAAAAGGCGTGATCAAATGATTAAAGGGGCAGTTGCTCTGTTTAAAACAAAAGGCTTTCATGGAACAACAACAAGAGAAATTGCCCGGGCTGCGGGATTCAGTATCGGAACGTTATACGAGTATATTCGCACAAAGGATGATATTCTGTTCCTTGTTTGTGATAGTATATATGAAAATGTGAGCAGCCGCCTTGGGAAGGATCTTGGCCAGCAAAAGGGAACATTACTAAGCCTTAAGCTTGGGATTGCATATTATTTTACGATTGTTAATGAGATGCAAACCGAGTTTCTGGTGCTCTATCAGGAGACGAAATCACTGTCAAGGGATGCTCAGCATTATATTTTTGAAAAAGAAACAGAAATGGTCGGCATGTTTGAAAGCGTACTCAGAAAATGTGTTGACAATGGGGAACTGCACTTATCAGAGCGTGAAGTGGAATTAATGGCCCACAATATCTTCGTATTAGGGCAAATGTGGGGCTTCCGCCGCTGGGCAATGCAAAAGCAATATACATTAGAAGAATATATTGAACTGCAAACCAAACTGCTGTTTTCTGGAATAAAATAAAATTTTAATCCGGCCTTTATTAACGGATAAACAATGTGGAACTTGACGGGCGCTTACACTTTTGTTCATGATCGGGGGAGAAGGATGAGTACACCGGAAATTTATAAGCCACAGAATCATATTCGCTTTGTAACAGCCTCAAGTTTGTTTGATGGACATGACGCCTCAATTAATATTATGAGAAGAATTTTGCAGGCAAGCGGAGCAGAGGTCATACATCTTGGTCATAACCGCTCAGCTAAAGAAGTGGTCAATGCTGCTATTCAGGAAGATGTTCAGGGAATTGCCATTTCATCTTATCAAGGTGGACATGTTGAATATTTTAAATACATGGTTGATTTATTGAAGGAAAAAGGAGCTTCGCATATTCGCATCTACGGCGGCGGCGGCGGTGTGATCCTGCCGCGGGAAATTGATGAACTCCATGACTATGGAATTGCGTGGATTTTTTCGCCGGAGGACGGACGTGTCATGGGTTTGCAGGGCATGATTAACCGGATGCTGGCCGAATGTGATTTTTCCGAGAATGCACCCGGGCAGTTGGAAAATCTGCAAGCAGGAGATGTGAACGCGGTTGCCAAGCTGATCACCCTTGCGGAGTTGAACGTAAATCCAAATAAAGAAACGTCTGCTGTGATTGAAAAGGTTAGGTCACTGGTGAAGCCGGCACCTGTTATTGGCATTACCGGAACAGGCGGAGCCGGAAAAAGCTCGCTGACTGATGAATTGATCCGCCGCTTTATCAATGAAATACCTGAGAAAAAAGTAGCAATTTTATCGGTCGACCCGACAAAGCAAAAAACCGGTGGTGCGCTGTTAGGCGACCGGATTCGTATGAATGCCATTTTTAATGAGCGTGTTTATATGCGCAGCCTTGCGACAAGGTTGTCGAAAAGTGAATTGTCGCTGGCAATAAAGGATGCGGTTGCAGTTGTGAAGGCAGCCGGCTTTGACCTCGTTATCGTCGAGACGAGCGGGATTGGTCAGGGTGATGCAGAAATCATCGAGATTGGCGATGTGGCCCTGTACGTGATGACAAGTGAATTTGGTGCCCCTACCCAGTTAGAAAAAATTGATATGATCGATTTTGCTGATTTAATCGTTATCAATAAATTCGAGCACAAAGGGTCAGAGGATGCATTAAGGCAGGTTCAAAAGCAATACCAGCGCAGCCATCTCCTCTTTGAAAAGGATCTTGAACAAATGCCGGTATATGGGACGATCGCCAGTCAGTTTAATGATCAGGGAACAAATGCCCTTTTTGCCGCCCTAATTGAAAAAGTCAATGAAAAAGCCGGTACAAGTTGGTGTACTTCTTTTAGCAAAGAAGCAAAAGTTGAAAAGCAAAATGTGATTATTCCGAATGACCGCCGCTATTATTTGCGGGAAATCTCCGATACGGTCCGGCGTTATCACAAAAAAGCTGAGGAGCAGGCAAACCTTGCACGCAAGCTGTTTCAGCTCGAAGGAGCAATCACCGCTGTGAGTGAGAAGGAAGTTAACACTGAAGTGCTTGCTTCCTTGGAAGTAATTAGGAAAGAAACAGAAGCAAAGTTAACTGCTGAATCGAAAAAAATCCTTGCTTGCTGGGAACAATTGAAAGCCGACTATAAGCGGGACCGGCTTATCACACGCGGTCGAGATAAAGAAATTATTACGGTTTTAAAAACAAAAACACTGTCAGGGCTCGATATTCCTAAGGTTCTGCTGCCACGGTATAAGGATTACGGCGAAATCATCCGTTGGGTGTATCGCGAAAATGTTCCCGGATCTTTTCCATTTACAGCTGGAGTGTTTCCGTTTAAGCGGGAAGGAGAAGATCCCAAACGGCAATTTGCTGGTGAAGGTACACCGGAGCGAACCAACCACCGCTTTCATTATTTGTCAAAGGATGATTCGGCAAAGCGCCTAAGCACAGCGTTTGACTCAGTCACACTTTACGGGGAAGATCCGGATTATCGTCCCGATATTTATGGAAAGGTGGGCGAAAGCGGGGTAAATGTCTGTACGCTTGCTGATATGAAAAAGCTATATGCCGGCTTTAATTTGTGCCACCCGTCCACCTCTGTGTCGATGACCATCAATGGTCCGGCACCGATTATTTTAGCAATGTTCATGAATACCGCAATCGATCAGCAGATTGACAAAAAGCAGGCTGAACTTGGCCGCACATTAACCGAAGCGGAATTAGATCAGGTAAAGGCCTACACTTTAAAGACAGTGAGGGGTACTGTCCAGGCTGATATTTTAAAAGAGGACCAAGGGCAAAACACCTGTATTTTCTCAACGGAATTTGCCTTGAGGATGATGGGAGATATCCAGCAATACTTTATCGACCACCAGGTCCGCAATTATTATTCCGTTTCGATCTCCGGCTATCATATTGCTGAGGCTGGTGCGAATCCAATTTCACAGCTGGCATTCACCCTGTCAAATGGCTTTACGTATGTAGAATATTATCTAAGCCGCGGCATGCATATTGATGACTTTGCACCGAATTTATCGTTCTTTTTCTCAAATGGGCTGGATCCGGAGTATACGGTGATCGGCCGCGTTGCCCGCCGCATTTGGGCTGCCGTTATGCGTGACAAATACGGTGCAAATGAACGCAGTCAAAAGCTAAAGTATCATGTTCAAACATCAGGACGCTCGCTCCATGCTCAGGAAATTGATTTTAATGACATTCGCACAACCTTACAGGCGTTGATGGCTTTGCAGGATAATTGTAATTCACTTCATACAAACGCTTATGATGAAGCGATTACAACACCAACGGAGGAATCGGTGCGCCGGGCGATGGCGATTCAAATGATTATTACCAAGGAACATGGTTTAACGAAAAATGAGAATCCGCTCCAGGGCTCGTTTATCATTGAAGAGCTTACAGACCTTGTCGAAGAAGCGGTTCTCCAGGAATTTGAACGGATCAATGATCGAGGCGGCGTGCTGGGTGCAATGGAGACGCAATACCAACGCGGCAAAATTCAGGATGAGTCGATGTACTATGAGATGAAAAAGCATTCGGGAGAATTGCCGATTATTGGTGTGAATACGTATGTAAATCCAAAACCACCTTCTACAGAAGCAATCAACAATATGGAGGTTGCCAGAGCGTCGCAGGAGGAAAAGGAATTGCAGATTCACAATTTACGTGAATTCCAAACACAGCATAAAGATAGCACAGAAAAGGTGCTCCAGAAACTGAAGGAAACAGCAGTGAAGAACGGCAATATTTTTGCTGCCTTAATGGAGGCAGTAAAGGTGGCAAGCCTTGGCCAAATTACCCATGCACTCTACGAGGTAGGCGGACAATACCGCAGAAATATGTAGACAATGGCAGGTTGCCATTGTTTTTTTCTCGTCTAGCTGCAGCCCCCAGCGACTGTGTACTTCGCCCGCCTCCCTACGATAAGTCAAGCACGAATGCGCTTACGCCCTTCGTGTTTCCTTTATCTCAGTCGGTGTACTCCAGTCCTGTCGGACTTGCACAGGATGTGCTGACGTCGACGTTCGCCACAGGACGTGGCGGGTTTTAGTCGACGTTCCTTAATTCGGGTGCTTCCGCTTTTGTTGTATGCTATAATTTGTTTTTCCTATATAATCTTACTAGATAAAGTGAAACTTCCAACAGTGGGGTTTTTTCATCCCCACTGTTGGTTAGATGAACCAATCGGACTTTTACGGGCAGTTGACCACCACTTATCCTTGTTTTTCTGCATAAGTCTATGGGGGTCTTACTGCCCGTTAAAGCGGGATAAATTTATGTGTGAACCAGGCAGGTGGGAAACGTGAAGAAAACGTATGTTATTTTTGTCGGAGTGTTAATAATTTTTGCCTGGCCGTTTTATGATCTGTATCAACGACAATTAGGTGCGATTCCTTTTTTATTGTTGGCAGTTTTCTTTCTTGTTGTAACCATTAAGGAAGTAAAAAGGTTTAAACAGAATAATCAACCAAAATCGAAACATGAAAAGAAAGAAAAAATCAAGCGAAACAGCAGATAGAACTAGCATAAACAGTAAAAATTTGTTTATAATGAAGAATATGCATTCTGGGATAATATTCCCTGAACGGCCCGTTATGCACTCAAGTCATGAGTGCGAATAGAGAAAGGAAGTGCCGGAATTGAGTATAAAGCAGCATTATTCCAAAGAGCAGTTACATGAGATGTCCTTAATTGAAATTGCCTATGATTATTTAAAAAGCACAAAACAACCGATGTCCTTCAACGACTTAATGAGTCAAATGACAACGGCTCTTAGTCTTTCAGATGAAGAGGTAAGAAGAAGAATTGCCCAATTTTATACTGATTTGAATATAGATGGCCGGTTCCTTGCTCTTGGTGAGAACCGTTGGGGTCTCCGTGTCTGGTACCCTGTTGATACAACTGAAGAAGATGTGGTCACACACGCTAAACCGAAAAAGAAAAAGGCGAAGAAAGTCGTTGATGAGGAAATCGAAGACTTCGATGCAGTTGACGAAGATTTCGATTATGATGATGTCGATGATTTTGCAGAGGAAGAAGACGAAGTTGATCTTCTTGATGATGATCTTGATGACGTTGACGATGTTGACGATGAATTTGATGACGATGATGATGTTATTGACGACGAAGAAGATTTCGATCTTGACGAAGATGAATTAGATGAAGACATTGATGAAGAGTTGGATGAGGAGGATCTAGAAGCAGACGATGATGAGGAAGGTCACAAATAGGTCTGTCCTTTTAAATCATCTTGACTTTTTTAATTTGCACTTGTAGAATACTTTTTGGGCTCCTTATAAAGGAACGAACGATTCACAATTGTTAATAAGCGCTCCCTTTACTTAGTGTAAGCGGGGTGCTTTTTTATTTTGTGTGGAAAAGGAGCGGAGCTTCGAAAAAACAGATCATAATATCCCGTTTGAGAGATATTTATAGGTGTATATCCTCAATCTTGGTATTGAATAGCTTCGCTCACACCACTTTTATTATTTTTCGTTTCATGTCCATTGCGAAAGCTGTCGAACGGACAGAGAAAATAAATTTTTTAAAAAGTGCCTTAAACAAATTAGATAATGTACAAACTGTAATTGAGGGGGAATCATTTATGTCAAAGTATATATTTGTAACAGGCGGTGTCGTTTCATCTCTTGGGAAAGGGATTACGGCTGCATCATTAGGCCGGCTCTTAAAAAATAGAGGCCTGAGCGTCACCATTCAAAAATTTGATCCGTATATTAACCTTGACCCGGGAACAATGAGCCCGTACCAGCATGGTGAAGTGTTTGTCACAGATGACGGTGCGGAAACAGACTTGGATCTAGGCCATTATGAACGTTTTATTGATACAAATTTAACGAAGTACAATAACGTAACAACAGGAAAAATTTACTCAAGCGTGCTTAAAAAAGAGCGCCGTGGTGATTATTTAGGCGGGACAGTTCAAGTAATTCCACATATCACCAATGAAATCAAGGAACGTGTCTTCCTGTCTAGCAAAGAAACAAATGCAGATGTTGTGATCACTGAGATTGGCGGAACAGTAGGAGATATTGAATCCTTGCCATTCCTTGAAGCGATTCGCCAAATCAAAAGTGATATCGGCAGCGAAAACGTGTTGTACATCCACTGTACTCTGATTCCATATATTAAAGCAGCAGGGGAAATGAAAACAAAGCCGACCCAGCACAGTGTAAAAGAACTGCGCAGTCTAGGAATTCAGCCGAACATTATCGTCGCACGGACTGAAATGCCGATTTCCCAAGATATGAAGGATAAAATTGCTTTATTCTGTGATATTGATAAAAATGCTGTGATTGAGTGTTTGGATGCAGATACCCTTTATGCCGTTCCATTAGCACTTCAAGCACAAAATATGGATCAGATTGTTTGTGATCATTTAAAATTGATTACCCAAGAAGCAGATATGACAGAATGGACGCAATTAGTTAATAAAGTCCGCAATCTTTCCAAGTTGACGAAAATTGCATTAGTCGGAAAATACGTTTCCCTCCAGGATGCCTATATTTCAGTGGTTGAAGCACTTCGTCATGCAGGCTATGCGTTTGATACGGATATTGAAATTAATTGGATAAATTCTGAAGATGTAACGGCTGAAAATGTTGGTGAACTTCTTGAGGATGCAGATGGAATTCTAGTTCCAGGCGGTTTTGGTGATCGCGGGATTGATGGAAAAATTCATGCAATCCATTATGCACGAGTAAACAAAAAGCCATTCCTTGGTATTTGCCTTGGCATGCAGCTTGCTACGATTGAATATGCCCGCAATGTGCTTGGTCTGCAAGGGGCTCATACTGCTGAAATTGATCCAGAAACAAAATATCCAATTATTGACCTGCTTCCTGAGCAAAAGGATATTGAAAACTTAGGCGGTACTTTAAGACTTGGTTTGTACCCATGCCGACTAGCAGAAGATTCTAAGGCTTATGCAGCTTATGGCGAAGCAGTTGTTTACGAACGCCATCGCCACCGTTATGAGTTTAATAATCAATTCCGTCAACAAATGGAACAATCGGGATTAGTCTTCTCTGGGACAAGCCCGGACGGCCGTTTAGTGGAAATTATCGAGCTCAAAGACCACCCATGGTTCGTTGCATGCCAATTCCATCCAGAGCTTAGGTCAAGACCAACTCGGCCTCAAGCCTTGTTCCGTGAATTTATCAACGCATCTTTAAACTTAAATAAATAATAAAGCAATGGTAAAGCTCATTGTTGATTTTGCCATTATGTTGATTGGAGCGGAAGACGCGAAGACTCCTCGAAAATGCTATCGCATTTTCTTCGTGCGTGGGCTATTTCAAGGATGCCAATTCAATGTCCTGCGGGAGTACGGGGCCCAGGAGGCTCCCCGGCACGCCCGCGAACCGCTCGCGCCTGGAGCGGAAATCAACATACAAGTTTAACACAGGGAAAAATTTAGAAATGAGTGGCCAGTTCCATCAATTTGGGACTGGCACTTTTTATATACAAAATAAACGTTTTCGGGGGACTTTAATTAACAGATAGTGGCAAAATGCTCATAACTATGGGAAAATGGTTCATAACTGTGGCGAAATGGTTCATAACAGAACCAAAATAGTTCATAACCTCCTGAAAATGGTTCATAACAGAAGATTAGGTGCTAGAAAGGAAGGAACATGTCCAAAAAAGAAGGAACTATCAATTAAAAAATAGTGCCTTCCGAAATTTTATAGGTATTCAGATAGTATTTCGTCGATCGTGAATTTTAGGGAGTGATAAACGTACAGGGCAGCAATTGCAGCTGGAAAGCCAAAGCGGTTTCCTTCTTCATCTGGCAGCAGAGGTTTTGTAAGGTGAAGATCAATGTGAACATCGGCCAATGTGATGAGTGGGCCCGCTTCATCTTTGTCCAAAACCGAACACACTGACACAAACGGGATTCCTTTTTCAGCTAACAGGAATGCAACCCGGACAGCTTCTTCATCGGTTGAAAAGCGTGAAAGGAGCAGAACACGGTCTGAGCTCGTAAGCTCGGTCAAACGACGATCTGAGATTATTTTACTATAACGAAGTGGCTCAGCTCCGTCGATTGCCTCGAAGGCAACGGCCTTCATTTCAGCTGTACCCAAAATGTAAATAAAACCATCTCCAGCGGGGGCTTGAGCAAGCAGTCGAGCGCCATCCTCGAGAGTGAATTCTTCATTTTCTACGATTTTTTTGAATAAACCTGTTAATTGGGTTGTAAACATTTTTAACATAATAACCTCCTGCAACATACATTTTACCTGTTTATTATACACAAGCAGCAGAAAAATGCTTAAATAGAAATAGCCTAAGGAAGGAAATCGCAAAATAAAATAGAAATATAACATAGAGAATAGAAAAGTGGATAATAGTTTAAAAATATAGAGAAAGAGGTGGCAGCAAGATGAAAGCGAAAATTTTAATCGTTGATGATCAATAGGGTATTCGAATTTTATTAAATGAAGTATTTCAAAAAGAGGGGTATGAAACGTTTCAGGCGGCCAATGGACTTCAAGCTCTTGAAATTGTGAAAAACAATGACCCGGATCTCGTTTTGTTGGACATGAAAATTCCTGGCATGGATGGCATTGAAATTTTAAAAAGAATGAAAGTGATCGAGCCGGATATTCGCGTCATCATTATGACGGCCTATGGGGAATTAGACATGATTCAGGAAGCAAAGGATCTGGGAGCCATTACTCATTTTGCCAAACCATTTGATATCGATGACATTCGGACAGCAGTAAAAAATAACCTTGCGAAAAAAACAAACTAATTTTCCAAGCACTTTCATTCGTGAGCTTTAAAAAGTAAGTGGGATTTATGGTATTTCTACTTCTGTTTTGATATGATTACAGATGGACTTTTAGTGGTTGTCAGACTTTTCTACTAGGTAAAGAGGAATACATAATTTACAAGTATGAGGGAAATCCTTTATATGGAAAACCTCTGTTTCCGAAAGGATGTCAGCCGATATTAAGGAGGAGAAGGAATGCCATTAGTTTCAATGACTGAGATGTTGAAAAAGGCAAAAGCAGAGCACTACGCTGTCGGGCAATTTAACCTGAATAACCTGGAGTTTACCCAAGCTATTTTATTAGCGGCTGAAGAGGAAAAATCACCGGTTATCCTTGGTGTTTCTGAAGGCGCAGGTCGCTATATGGGCGGCTTTAAAACAGTGGTAAAAATGGTAGAAGGTTTAATGGAAGATTATAAAATTACTGTTCCAGTGGCCATTCATCTTGACCATGGTTCAAGTTTTGATAAATGTAAAGAAGCGGTAGATGCCGGATTCACATCTGTCATGATTGATGCATCTCATCATCCATTTGAAGAAAATATTGAAGTTACTGCAAAAGTGGTTGATTATGCACACGCTAAAGGAGTTTCTGTTGAAGCAGAGCTTGGCACAGTCGGCGGCCAGGAAGACGATGTAATTGGTGAAGGTGTTATTTATGCTGATCCAAAGGAATGTGAAGAGCTAGTTAAACGTACAGGTATTGACTGTCTTGCACCAGCACTAGGTTCCGTTCATGGTCCATATAAAGGTGAACCGAAGCTTGGTTTCAAAGAAATGGAAGAAATAGGGGAAATAATTGGGCTACCACTTGTTCTTCATGGTGGAACAGGGATTCCAACAAAGGATATACAAAAATCAGTTTCACTTGGAACGGCAAAAATCAACGTAAATACGGAGAACCAAATTGCTTCTGCGAAACGTGTTCGTGAAGTTTTAGCTGCCAATCCGGATATGTATGATCCACGGAAATATTTAGGACCTTTACGCGATGCTGTTAAAGAAACAGTTGTTGGTAAAATCCGCGAATTCGGTTCAGCCAACAAAGCATAATTTTCGGAAAAATGACATTCGGAACCGTCCTTAAAAAGAGGGCGGTTTCAGCGTGTTTTAAGCAAATTGATAAAATTGTTAAAATAGACTGAATAATGGAGGAAATTGGCGTGAAATTTTTTATTGATACAGCAAACATCGAAGAAATTCGTGAAGCACATGCACTTGGACTATTAGCTGGAGTAACGACGAATCCGTCACTTGTAGCAAAAGAAGGAAATGTCTCTTTCCATGACCGTTTAAAGGAAATTACCGATCTCGTTTCTGGGTCTGTTAGTGCTGAAGTAATTGCCCTTGATGCAGCAGGAATGATTAAAGAAGGGAAAGAACTTGCTGCGATTGCACCAAACATTACCGTTAAGGTTCCAATGACTCCAGATGGCTTAAAGGCTGTTCATGCTTTAGCACAGGAAGGCATTAAAACCAATGTAACACTTATTTTTAATGCGAATCAGGCATTGCTTGCAGCCCGGGCTGGAGCTTCTTATGTTTCACCATTCCTTGGCCGCTTGGATGATATCGGTCAAAACGGCTTGGATCTGATTTCGACAATTGCCGAAATTTTTGTAGTCCATGGGATTGAAACAGAGATCATTGCAGCATCGATTCGCCATCCAATGCATGTAACAGAAGCTGCGCTAAGGGGTGCGCATATTGCAACCATTCCATTTAAAGTCTTAATGTCCTTATTCAAACACCCATTAACGGACAAAGGAATTGATCAATTCCTCAAGGATTGGGAAAGCCGCAACAACGCGTAAGCATGATTTTTCGTTCCATATGTGGTCTTTACTGGGAAAATCGTTTTGCATTTGACGAGCTTTAATGACGGCAAAAAGGCCAGCATTCCCTAAACGTGAGTGCTAAAAATTTTTTATAGAAATGCAATACCGGCAACCAGAAAAGGTTTTTTCATTTTCTGTTAACTTTTTTGAATTACCATACATGAAATTTGGTTTATCGTGTAAACTATAAATTAGACAAACTGTCGGAATATGTCTGGGTTTTATGGAAAAAATATCTAAAAACAACAAACTAATTGCCCGTATATAAACCGTTCATGGTAATGTTTAAGGCGAGAAGGGAGTAGGAAATGGAAAAACTTATGATTGCTGGCGGTTATCCATTAAAAGGAACCGTAAGGATTAGCGGCGCCAAAAATAGTGCAGTGGCCTTGATCCCGGCGACAATTTTAGCAGATTCTCCTGTAACAATTGAGGGTTTACCAGATATATCAGATGTTGAGATTCTAAAAGACCTGCTTGAGGAAATAGGCGGAAAGGTCCAGTTTTCCGATGAGGAAATGACAGTCGATCCATCTGTGATGATCTCAATGCCTTTGCCAAATGGAAAGGTAAAAATGCTGCGTGCTTCCTATTATTTAATGGGGGCCATGCTTGGCCGCTTTAAAAAAGCAGTCATCGGTTTACCGGGTGGCTGCCATCTTGGACCGCGTCCAATTGATCAGCATATTAAAGGCTTTGAAGCGCTTGGTGCTAGTGTAACTAATGAGCAGGGTGCCATTTATTTGCGGGCGGACGAGCTCCGTGGTGCCCGTATCTATCTTGATGTTGTCAGTGTGGGGGCAACGATAAATATCATGCTTGCGGCAGTAAGAGCAAAAGGCCGGACAGTCATTGAAAATGCAGCGAAAGAACCAGAAATTATCGATGTCGCCACATTGTTAACGAATATGGGGGCGAAAATTAAAGGTGCCGGAACAGATGTGATTCGGATCGATGGAGTTGACAGCCTGCATGGCTGCCGCCACACGATTATACCCGACCGGATTGAAGCGGGAACCTATATAATTATTGGCGCCGCAGCTGGAGAGGGTATCCTCATTGATAACGTCATTCCCCAGCATTTAGAATCACTAACAGCAAAACTAAGGGAAATGGGCATCACTGTGGAATCTGGGAATGACCAGATTTACGTTGATCCCGGAACAAAGCCGCTTAAAGCAGTTGACATTAAAACGCTTGTGTACCCTGGGTTTCCAACTGATCTGCAGCAGCCGTTTACAACACTTTTAACAAAAGCAACCGGTTCAAGTATGGTTACCGATACAATCTATGGTGCCCGTTTTAAGCATATTGATGAGTTGCGAAGAATGAATGCCAATATAAAAGTGGAAGGCCGCACTGCGATTATCAATGGGCCAATCCAGCTTCAAGGCGCTAAGGTAAAAGCGAGCGACCTGAGGGCGGGGGCTGCGCTCGTGATTGCCGGACTTATGGCCGAAGGAATTACCGAGGTCACAGGACTCGAACATATAGACAGAGGCTACAGCAATCTTGTTGAAAAATTAACTGGTCTCGGGGCAACAGCATGGCGTGAGGTTTTAACAAAAGAAGAAGCTGAGCATATAAAAAACATTTAGTACGATCGAGAACGGAAGTAAAGAGAGAGAACATATTGCAACGATTAATCACATCTCTTCAAACTGAGGTTGAGGAGAAATGAGGGGAATGGAACAAACAAAATGGAAAGAAGTTTAACAATGGAATTAGTTCGCGTTACCGAGGCAGCAGCACTTGCCTCTGCAAGGTGGATGGGCTTAGGGAAAAAAATGGAGGCTGACGATGCGGCAACGACTGCTATGCGCCGGGTATTTGATACAATTCCAATGCAGGGAACGGTCGTTATTGGCGAGGGCGAAATGGATGAAGCACCAATGCTTTATATTGGCGAAAAGCTTGGGACAGGCCTTGGACCGCATGTTGACGTGGCTGTTGATCCACTTGAGGGAACAAATATTGTCGCAGCTGGCGGCTGGAATGCATTAGCTGTTATTGCGATTGCAGATGAAGGCAATCTTCTTCATGCACCGGATATGTATATGGACAAAATTGCAGTTGGTCCTGAAGCAGTTGGACTTGTCGATCTTAATGCACCGGTTATTGATAATTTACGAGCTGTTGCGAAAGCAAAAAACAAGGACATTCAAGATGTCGTCGCAACAATCTTAGACCGCCCGCGTCATGCCGAAATAATTCGCCAAATTCGTGAGGCTGGTGCCAGAATCAAACTGATTAATGATGGCGATGTTGCTGGTGCGATCAACACAGCATTTGATTTTACAGGGGTCGATATTTTATTTGGATCAGGCGGTGCACCAGAAGGCGTTATTTCAGCAGCGGCCTTAAAATGTCTTGGGGGCGAATTGATTGGTAAATTGCTGCCGCAAAGTGAAGAAGAGCTAGAACGCTGCAAGGGTATGGGTCTTGATGTCAACCAGATTTTACGGATGGAAGATCTTGTTAAGGGCGATGACGCTATCTTTGCTGCCACAGGTGTTACCGATGGCGAGCTTTTAAAAGGCGTCCAATATAAAGGCTCACGCGGGAAAACTCATTCTGTTGTTATGCGTGCCAAATCAGGCACAGTCCGTTTCATTGACGGAACACACAGCTTTAATAAGAAACCAAATTATGTAATGAAGTAAAAGCGGAAGCGCCCGTTTAGCGTTCGTACACTAGCCGCTAAATGGGCCGACTAAAAGCGGCGCCGTCCTGTGCGTCGAAGCTAGGCAGTTATCTAAGTTCAAAACTTTATACTTTTTAGATAAATCAGAGTTATGAGGATGTGTACACAAAGGGTCCGGCTCCTGGACTCTTCTCCTCCTAATGAAGTTCCCTTCCTTAATTTTTTTCCAAATTTAAAAATTTGTTGATTATTGATCATAATTAAGGGTAAAATAGAAATTATGAATTTTCTACATTTTTTTCCTTTTCCTTTATACTTCAGGTTATCTTCTGTAAAAATAAACAAATCTATTCCTCCAAAACTTTTTTTACTGTCCTGATTAGCTAATAACTTAAAGAATAGTAAAGGCAGATTTTCCGTATCGGAATAGTATTAAAATTTCAAAGAGTGGTGTACAAATGGAAGTATCAATATCAGGTTTAGAAAATATGAAACTGAAGGAACTTTATGAGCTGGCGCGCGAATATAAAGTTTCCTACTACAGTAAGCTGACGAAGAAAGAATTAATTTTTGCAATCCTAAAGGCACGCGCCGAGCTTCAGGGTTACTTTTTTATGGAAGGTGTACTCGAGATTATTCAATCGGAGGGCTTTGGCTTCTTACGGCCAATTAACTATTCCCCAAGCTCAGAGGACATTTATATTTCAGCATCACAAATTCGCCGTTTCGACCTGCGCAATGGTGACAAGGTTTCCGGGAAAGTTCGGCCTCCAAAGGAAAATGAGCGCTACTACGGACTATTACATGTCGAGGCAGTCAACGGTGAAGATCCGGATTCTGCAAAAGAACGCGTTCACTTCCCAGCCCTAACGCCACTATATCCTGACAGGCAAATAAAGCTTGAAACGACCCCAAAAGCATTATCAACACGAATTATGGATTTACTTGCACCAGTCGGCTTTGGCCAACGTGGACTTATTGTGGCACCGCCAAAGGCAGGGAAAACAATGCTGTTAAAAGAAATTGCCAACAGCATCACAACCAATCATCCTGAAGCCGAATTAATCATGTTATTAATTGATGAGCGACCGGAAGAAGTGACCGACATTGAACGTTCCGTTGCTGGTGATGTTGTCAGTTCAACGTTTGACGAGGTTCCGGAAAACCATATTAAAGTGGCCGAGCTTGTTCTTGACCGGGCGATGCGCCTTGTTGAACACAAACGCGATGTTATTATTTTGATGGATAGCATTACCCGTTTGGCCCGTGCCTACAACTTGGTCATTCCACCAAGCGGGCGGACGTTATCAGGGGGGATTGACCCAGCTGCCTTCCATCGGCCAAAACGTTTCTTCGGGGCAGCCCGGAACATTGAAGAAGGCGGCAGCTTAACGATTCTCGCAACAGCCCTTGTCGAGACTGGGTCGCGAATGGATGACGTTATTTATGAGGAATTTAAAGGGACAGGCAACATGGAGCTTCATCTTGATCGTTCCCTGGCCGAGCGCCGTGTCTTCCCAGCGATCGATATCCGCCGCTCCGGGACACGAAAAGAAGAGCTGCTGCTACCAAAAGATCAGCTTGATAAATTATGGGCAATCCGCAAATCGATGACAGATCATCCTGATTTTGCTGAGCGCTTCCTGAAAAAATTGCGACAAACCAAGTCAAATGAAGAATTTTTTGCCCAATTAGGGGAAGAACTGAAGGGGCGCCGCTCCTAAGGTGGACAACGTGTCTGGACAGCCAAGCCGATATCTGTGTTCATTTTTGTAAAAAAAAGGATTGAAACATCGCTTGCCAAAGTAGGGTAGGCTTGTTATAATATTGACAGTGTGTTTTTGGTAAATCAATGCTTGCATTTAGCGGGCATTTTAGATAACTCTGTTTCGAAAGATTCAGGGCGGAAGGAGCTGAAAAGAATGAAAGCAGGTATTCATCCAAATTATAAAAAAATAACGATAACATGTGCATGTGGTAATACGTTTGAAGGCGGATCTGTTAAAGATGCAATTCGCGTTGAAACTTGTTCTGAGTGCCATCCATTTTATACTGGTCGTCAAAAATTTGCTGAAGCTGGTGGACGTGTTGACCGCTTCAATAAAAAATACGGCATTAAGCAACAACAACAGTAATTGCTTAGGAACAGGCAAGAGTGTAAGTGACTTGCCTGTTTTTTATTTTTCGGAAATTATTAAATATTAACCTGTTGATAACTTTTGAACTTGTTATACTACGTAAGAAGAGTTTTCGAAAAGGGAAGGGAGACCCCGTTTTATGTATGTAATGAAGCAAAGCGGATGGGTAGAGGTTATCTGCGGCAGTATGTTTTCCGGAAAGTCGGAGGAGTTAATTCGCCGGGTGAAGCGGGCACAATTTGCTAAACAGAAAATCGCTGTGTTTAAGCCTAAAATCGATAATCGTTACAGCGATAAAGCTGTCGTATCCCATAATGGAGCTTCGTTAATGGCGAAGCCAATATCCCATTCCATTGAAATTCTGCATCATGTTGAAGCAGAAATCGACGTTGTTGCCATCGATGAAGTGCAATTTTTTGATGAAGGTATTGTTCGCGTCGTTCAGCAGCTTGCTGACAGCGGCTACCGCGTGATTGCAGCGGGTCTTGATCAGGACTTCCGCGGTGAGCCGTTTGGACCAATGCCGGCTTTGTTGTCCATTGCTGAGCAGATCACCAAGCTGCAGGCCGTCTGCACGATTTGCGGATCACCGGCGAGCCGGACTCAACGCCTGATTGACGGCAAGCCAGCATCCTACTTCGATCCAGTCATTTTAGTCGGCGCCTCTGAAGCGTACGAGCCCCGCTGCCGTCATCACCACGAAGTTCCCCAAACAGCACAAGCACAACGTTTCGCAGAACAAACAGGTAAATAAGTATCGTATGGTCGTCTGAGAGAATGATCTCAGGCGTTTTTTTTTATGCTGTTAAAATTAGAAACGAGCTTGATGCTGCTGTTTTACAGAAAATGGCAAATTGCTCATAACTATGGGAGAATGGTTCATAACAGGCTTAGATGGGTCATAACTTTTTTTAAATGGTTCATAAATATGCAAAATGGCTCATAATCCAATTTTGTGTTTTGAGTATGGGAAAAATTTACTTGTAAAGAGCTGTTCGGGCGAGGGCACGATAGAAATGGGAGGTGTAAGCTTTGAAGAAGTGGTTACTTTTTTCATTTTTAACGCTGCTGTTCGTGAGCGGCTGCGAGGGAACCAATGATACGAATAATACAGCAACCTATGATTTGCGCAAAGACAAGAGCGCCCCGCAATATATGTCAAATCGTTCAGTGGGACGCGATCAAAATCATTTAGTTGAGCAGGACATTACCAATCAAAATCCTAATTTCCTTGATTTAAACCGGACAGGTAATGGAACTGAGCAAGGTGGTAACAATACAGGAATAGATGTTGATAAAGCACGTCAGGTTGTAGCACTGACAAAAGAATTTAGACCAGGCTCCGTCTGGATTAACGGCGACCGGATGTGGGTGACGGTTTATAAAAAGGGAATGTTGACGAATAAAGAAAGGGTGGATGCTCAAGCACGCATCCACAAAAAATTAATTACCGCACTCCCGCGCTACGAAATTGAAGTAAAAGTTCGCGAAGATAGAAGATAAAGGAATAGCGCGAAATACGAAATACGGATAGGTAGTCAAAAGAGCCGGATAAAAAGTGCAAACACACAGATAAAACGTAAAATGAGCCGGATAAATGGTATCCGGCTTGTATTTTATTTTGGAATAGCGCGAAATGTGAACAAGATACGGATAAATGAAAGGAAGAGACAGATATATAGCCGAAAGTGCGGATAAATCAAAATCAAGGATTCAACTCCGAATCAACCAATAAACGCCACCTTTATAATATGGAAGAAACTTGAAAAATTATTTTTTTACAGAGAAGGTTGGTTTTGACGGTACTTTTCACCTATACTATAATAGAATGGTATGGACTAAATTTGAGGTGAATAACTGTGTTTGATCGTCTTCAATCTGTAGAGGATCGTTATGAGAGGCTAAATGAGCTTTTGAGCGATCCAGAGATTATTAATGATTCAAAAAAACTGCGTGAATATTCAAAGGAACAATCAGATATACAAGCTACTGTTATGACATATCGCCAATATAAAGAGGTGCGCGAGCAGCTTCAGGATGCAAAGGCAATGCTTGATGAAAAGCTCGATGCCGAAATGCGTGAAATGGTGAAAGAAGAAGTTAATGACCTTGAAGCACAAATAGAAGAATTAGAAGAACGGATGCGGATCCTGCTGGTTCCGAAGGATCCGAATGATGACAAAAACGTTATCTTCGAAATTCGCGGTGCAGCCGGCGGGGACGAAGCGGCCTTGTTTGCTGGCGACCTCTATCGCATGTACACTCGCTATGCGGAAGCACAGGGCTGGAAAATGGAACTCATTGATGCCAGTCCAACCGGTCTTGGCGGCTTCAAAGAAATTATTTTTATGATCAACGGTACTGGAGCCTATTCAAAATTAAAATATGAAAATGGCGCGCACCGTGTTCAGCGTGTTCCGGAAACAGAATCAGGCGGACGGATTCATACATCGACCGCAACCGTTGCCTGCTTACCGGAAGCGGAAGAAGTGGAAGTGGAGATCCATGATAAAGATATTCGCTTCGATGCGTATGCTTCAACCGGTGCCGGTGGACAAAGTGTTAACACGACGATGTCAGCCGTTCGGTTAACGCATATTCCGACCGGAATCGTTGTTACCTGCCAGGATGAAAAATCCCAGCATAAGAACAAGGACAAAGCGATGAAGGTTCTGCGTGCGCGTGTATATGATAAGTTTCAGCAGGAAGCCCAGGCTGAATATGATCAACAGCGAAAATCTGCTGTTGGAACCGGCGATCGTTCGGAACGGATTCGTACGTACAACTTCCCGCAAAACCGCGTGACCGACCACCGGATCGGCTTAACGCTGCAAAAGCTTGATATTATTTTAGGAGGCAAGCTTGACGAGATCATCGATGCGCTAATCCTCGAGGATCAATCACGCAAGCTTGAAAATGCATCTAATGAGTAAAAAAATCTTCGAAGCTCTGCAATGGGCTTCTTCTTTTTTAGAAAAAGCAAATCGCGATCAAAACGCGGGTGAACTCCTGCTCCGCCATTTTACCGGAATGTCGCGAACCCATCTCTACGCCAACGTTCGTGAAACATTAGAACCGTCCCTGTGTCATCGTTTTGAAAAAGCAATTCATGAACACGTTCGGGGAGTGCCGATTCAATATATCATCGGCTCGGAGGAATTTTACGGGCGCACTTTTATTGTTAATGAGTCTGTACTCATCCCCCGGCCGGAAACGGAGGAACTGGTGCTTGGAATACTAAAGAGAATCAACAAGAAGTTCGGCGCCGGACAAACGCTTGATGTTATTGATGTGGGGACTGGAAGCGGAGCGATTGCGACTAGCTTGAAGCTTGAGAATCCATCTTTACAGCTGACGGCAACTGATATTGCGGAAGATTCGCTTCTTGTGGCAAAAGCAAATGCGGATCGACTGGGGGCGTTAATCGACTTTTTCCAAGGGGATCTTTTAAAACCGATGATTGCCCAGCAGCGCAAGTTTGATGTGGTAGTCTCAAATCCGCCGTACATTCCACTTGGAGATCAGGCGTGGATGTCGGAGGTTGTGACGGAGCATGAGCCGCACCGAGCGTTATTTGCAGGCGAGGATGGGCTTGATTTTTACAGGAGATTTATGGAGGAGCTGCCGCTTGTATTGAAGCCTCGAGCATTGGTTGGCTTTGAAATTGGGGCTGGTCAGGGCGAAGCAGTGGCGGAGCTTTTGCAAAAAACATTCCCGAGCGCGTTGGTTGAGATCGTCAATGATATAAATGGGAAGGACCGGATGGTGTTTGCGGAGCTTTAACAGGAGTCGTGTACTGAAAAAATATTCGCAGTTCACGACTCTTAATGTTTCTAGTTTTTTTTCATTTTAGTAGTTTAAGATACTGGCATCTTGTCCACAATGAGGATATCGAAGGGACGGTGCCAGGAATGAGAAAAAAAACAATCGTTTGGGCTTATTTACTCATATTATCATTAGGAACAATCCTAAGTTTATATATACCAAAAAATGAGGTTGCCGCAAAGGATGCGATTGTCATTCCGGGCCAGGCGATCCGGCTGCGGATTCTTGCCAACAGTGATCTAGATGCAGACCAGGCTTTAAAAAGAAAGGTCCGCGACGCGGTTAACGAAAAGATAGCAGTTTGGGTCCAGGATTTAACGTCGATTACGGAAGCACGCAAAGTAATCAAATCGAAGCTCCCCGAGATTCAAGCTACGGCAGAGGCAGTCGTGAAACAAGAGGGATCGAAGCAAGCGGTCAATGTGAAGTTCGGCAAGGTTCAGTTTCCGACCAAATTATATGGACAATTCTTATATCCAGCAGGGTACTATGAAGCGATTTTGATTACATTGGGCGAGGGTAAAGGGGCCAATTGGTGGTGTGTGCTCTTTCCACCGTTATGCTTTCTTGATTTTTCAAATGGGATTGCAGTAAGCAAAGGCTTTGAGGATAAAAAGGCTCAAGCGGCTACAAAGGTCGAGCCTGTGGAAAAAGTAAAAAGTGATTCGGATACGGAGGATTTGGCTGGGCCGAAGGTAAAGACAAATGCTGAAACGAGCACAGATCCTGGGAAAAAGGTTAAGGATGAAACGAGCACAGATCCTGAGAAACAGGCTAAGGATGTAGTCGAGTCAGCACCAAATTCCAATGATGAGGAATCTGAAATAGCAAGTTCGGAGGAAACAGTAAAGTCTGATTCAAAGCAGGTAGTAGCTAAAGGAGTTCAGAAACAGGTGCAATCAGTAGAAGTAGCAGCGCTTGACACGACGGAGAAGGAGTCCAATTCAAAACACGAAGGGACAAAATCGCAAACAAAGCAGGCACCTGTGTATACCACCGATGACGAAGAACCGGTGAAAGTGAAATTTTTCGTGGTAGAATTATGGAATAAGATTTTTTAACGAGGACCCTTTCAAACAAAGGGTTCTTTTTTTATCGTCTAGCTTCGACGCACAGGAAGTGCTAGTGCCGCAGGACAGTCGGCAAGCGCCCTTTTAGCGACTAATGTACGTCGCTAAAAGGGCGCTTGCGTTTATGTTATTCTAGTAAAAAATAAGTGCGGGTCCTCTAAGTTTATCCGCCAAGTTCACATTTGCCGGTCTATTTTCTCTATCAGCTCATAGGAATAGAAATAGAATCAATTATAACGAAATGAGGTGCAGGCAATGATACGCCGGGCAAATGGTGACGATTTAGTGAGTTTAAAGGCATTTCTAGCGAAGGCGGGACTAGGAACGCAAGGGCTGACAGAGGAAACGGCCGGGTATTTTTTAGTGATTGAAAATGAGGACCGAACATTGAGAGGGACATTAGGAATTGAGCCGTTTAAGGAGAACGGGCTGCTGCGCTCGTTGGTTGTCACATCGGGGCAGGCAGAAAGTGATATTTACCTGCTTTTTCAGCATGCGTTTCTGCTCGCAAAGGAGCTAGGGATTGTTACTTTATTTTTAGCAACAAATAAGAATGGTACAGTGCAGTTTTTGCAAATACTAGGGTTTCAAGTTGTGGATAAGACCGAGCTCCCACAGGAGTTATCCCAATCCGCACACATTAATCACATTATGAGTGTGGATAACTCAATATTTTTTAAATTTTCATTATAATTGTGGATATATCCACAAAGTTATCCACTGTTTTAATAATGTTATGCACAATTTGTGGATAACACTTGTTTTTTAAGCTGGGTTCTTTTATACTTTCAAACGTAATGAAGTAAAAAACTAAGCAAAACTGCCTAGTTTCGGCAAATTTCGCTAAATAGTTTTTTATTGGGGATAAAGGTGAAAAAATGATTACAAATGTCTGGAAAGTGGATAAGTATGTGGATAACCTAGGAAATAATCCACAGATTGTGGATGCAGCAGATCTTTTAAGGCAAAATGAAGTGGTTGCACTGCCAACAGAGACCGTGTATGGCCTAGGGGGAAACGCGAAAAATGACGAGGCTGTGTCGAAAATATTTGCAGCAAAGGGAAGACCTGTGGATAATCCGTTGATTATTCACATTGCGGACCAAAATCAGCTATGTGAGTTTGTTGACGAGGTTCCGGAGAAGGCGTCTTTGTTGATGGAAAGATTTTGGCCGGGACCATTAACGATTATTTTTAAAATAAAAAGCGGCGTTCTTTCGGAGAAAGCAACGGCTGGTCTGGGAACGGTCGGTGTCCGGATGCCCGATCACCCGGTTGCGCTTGCGCTGTTAAAAGCATCAGGCTTACCGATTGCGGCTCCTAGTGCGAACAGTTCGGGTAAGCCAAGCCCGACAACAGCCGAGCATGTAATCGAAGACCTCGAGGGGAAAATCGCCGGAATCGTTGACGGTGGGCCAACAGGGGTTGGCGTCGAATCAACGGTGCTTGATTGTACCGAAGCAATCCCGGTTATTTTAAGGCCGGGAGCGGTTACTAAGGAGCAGCTTGAAAAAGTAGTCGGTGAGGTAAGGGAGGACCGGGCCTTAACGGAAACGGATGTTAAGCCGAAGGCACCGGGGATGAAATACACCCATTACGCCCCGAATGCTCCTCTCTATATGGTATCTGGAAGCCACTCCTTCCTGCAAAAACTAGTCAGTGAAAAACAGCGTGAGGGCTTACGTGTCGGCGTACTGGCCACCGAGGAAAGTGCCAGTGACTATCAGGCGGATATCGTGCTTGCCTGCGGAAAAAGAGGCGATCTGGAGACAGTCGCCGCCGCATTGTTCGGCGTACTGCGTGATTTTAACCATGAACGTGTTGACATTATTTTTAGTGAAATGTTTCCCAATACCGGCGTCGGACATGCAATCATGAACCGCCTCCAGAAGTCGGCCGGGAATAAACTGATCACGGAGTAGGTCAAGCTATACGCTTTTTTGGAAAAATAAACAGTCTGCTTCTAAACCCGCTTGGACGCGCATAAGTTGAAGTAGCAAGTCCAAGGGGGAGAACGGCCGAATGTCAGCATTAATGGGAGAATTTATTACGCTATTGATTATGGCGTTTGCACTTGGAATGGATGCATTTTCAGTAGGACTTGGCATGGGAATGTACAAGTTACGACTAAGGCAGATTTTTAAAATTGGCATTACGATCGGTTTATTCCATGTGTGGATGCCGCTTGTCGGAATGGCGGCCGGCAAGCTTTTGTCTGAAAAATTTGGAACCATTGCCAGCTTTTTAGGCGGCCTCTTGCTTATCCTTTTAGGTTTGCAAATGGTCTGGTCCAGCTTGAAAAAGAACGATGAAAAGGTCATAACCCCTGTGGGCTTTGGTTTGTTTTTGTTTGCCTTTAGCGTCAGTGTTGACAGTCTTTCAGTCGGGCTCACATTGGGGATTTACCGAGCGAAGGTGATTATGGCGGTTTTGTGCTTTGGCGTTGTGGCAATGGTGATGACCTGGAGCGGCCTGCTGGTCGGCAGGAAGGTCCAAAGCTGGATGGGTGCTTATAGCGAAGCGCTGGGGGGCAGCATTCTGCTCGCATTTGGCCTCAAATTGCTGCTGCCTTTTTGATTTACTTAGACTGGCGGAAAAAAGGTAAGTTTGATGAATACATCTAGATTAGCGGAAAAAATGCTGGCAGAATTCATTAATTTTTGCTGGAATTAAGATGAAAACTGGCGGAATTCCGAATCCAGAAGAAGGGCCATCCTATTATCAGGATGCCTTTTTTAGTCTACTTTGAACGTTCTTTTTCAAAAACATTAAAAAAATATTCGAACATTTCCAGGCGGCTATTGGATTCGGAAAAATATAATTTATAATGAAGAAAAGGGGGGTAAACTTCAATGCAGCGCATATTGTTTGTTTGTACGGGAAATACATGCAGAAGCCCAATGGCCGAAGCGATTTTGAAAAACAAAAACATTGACGGGGTCGAGGCTAAGTCCTCCGGTATTTTTGCAATAAACGGCGGCGATGCTTCAACAAATGCAAAGCAGGTTCTAGTCGAAAATAAGATCGAGCACCAGCACCAATCCAATTCATTAACCCATAAAGAGGTGGAATGGGCGACATTGATTTTAACAATGACATCCTCCCATAAAGCAGCAATTGCTGCAAATTTTCCAGCAGCAGCTCAAAAAACCTTTACACTTAAGGAATTTATTGGGGAAGATGTGGATGGGGATGTGAGTGATCCGTTTGGCGGCGACATCAATAGCTATCGAGATACGTTTAATGAGTTAGAAAAATTAATTGATGCAGCTATTATACGTTTGAAGGAAAAACCATCCACTTAAGCGTGGGTGGCAGCATTATAAAGAGGTGTAAGTAAGTGGAAAGAAAGCAAAGGTATAAATTTAGCTTAAAAAGGAAGCTCGTCCTGTTTACGGTCATCTTAGCGGCAATTACATACACGGCAAGTGCAATCTTTATTTATGTTGTTTATCCATTTGTAAAAAACTATATTGATCAAATGACATACATGACTGTGGTCTTACTGCTTGGCGTCATTTGGTCGGGAATTTTGGCTTTCGTTGCGGCAGGATTCATCGTTAAACCACTGAAAATAATCGAAGCTGGCGCCTTGAAAGCAGCAGACGGGCAAATTTGTGAGGATGTGATCACACCAGAATCTGATGATGAAATACGTTCGCTTGGTGTGGCCTTTAACCATATGCTGTCAGGGATGCGAGCAATGGTTTCACAAATCCAGGAGAATTTCCAAGAAACCGATGAAAAGGTTGTATCGATAACGGAAATGTCCGAGCAGGCTGCCCGCCAGGCAGAAATAGTCTCGAGAACCATTAGCGAAATTGCGATGGGTGCTGATAGTTCGGCATCCTCTGTCCTAACCATGGTGGAATCAATTGAAGAAGTAACACAAATCGCCAAGGAGGTTCAAGCAAAAGCGCAAGCCTCAGAAAGCGTTTCATCCAATATGGTTCAAGAACTGAAGCTTTCAAAGGATGCGATTCAATCGTTAGTTTCCGGGATGGAGCGGACAGTAACCGATAATCGCGAGTCAATGGATACGGTTAAGCGGTTAGAAACGAACGCTGCCAAGGTTGAACAAATTATCCAGCTTGTTGGCGACATTGCCAGCCAAACGAATTTGCTGGCACTGAATGCTTCAATTGAAGCAGCCCGGGCCGGTGAGCATGGCAAAGGCTTTGCTGTGGTTGCGAAGGAAGTCCGCAAGCTCGCAGATGAAAGCTCGAAGGCAGTACAAGGAATTTCTGAGTTAATCAAAAATATTCAAATGGAAGTCCATAATGTTGTCCAGCAAATGGAAGCTCAGGTGGAGCGAGCCAATAATGAGGCCGAAAAAGGCAATAAAACGAACGATGTAATTGAAGGAATGACAGCAGCAATTCACAACATGGAAGAAATGGTCAAATCGATCACCGAGCTTGTTAATCGGCAAATGGACAGTATCGAACATGCTTCCACCCAATCCCAAGAAGTGGCGGCCATTGCTGAACAAACCTCTGCCGGGGCCCAAGAAGTGGCGGCCTCAACGACAGACCAGGTACGGGTAATCGACGGAGTAGAGAACTTAGCATTAGAGTTGAAGGATCAAGCTGAGAAGTTGAAAGAAACGATTAAGCGGTTTTCAATTTGAAAAGAAAAAAAGGTATAATTCCCTCAATAATAGGGTATTATACCTTTCTTTTCATGAACTATGTTAAAGCTCCAATTAATGATTTTACCACCCTGTTGATTGGAGCGGAAAGGCGCGAAGACTCCTCGAAAATGCTAACGCATTTTCTTCGTGCGTGGGCGATTTCAAGGATGCCAATTCAATGTCCTGCGGGAGACCCCATAGGCGCGATAGCGCCGAGGAGGCTCCCGGACCGCCCGCGAACCGCTCGCGCCTGGAGCGTAAATCGACAGGCAAGTTTCAAAGAACCCATACATTTAAGGGGACTTTTTCAGAGTTTCCAAGTTCTTTTTTAATGGCAGATTTAATAATTCCCGTCATAAGGGGCTAATGGAATATAGTTTCTATTTTCCAATCTTTGAAGCCGCTCATCTAATCTTTGAACTCTGTGTTGAAGTTGATCAATCTCCTTTTCCTGTCGTTCATTTTGCCTTTCAAGCAGATTCACTCTGCGTTCAAGCTGCCGCCATTGTGGTAATTTTAGTAGTTGCGTTAGTTGTTGTCTGTTGGGATCATATTGCTCTTGTTGTACAAATGGAGTGTAGTGCTCCTGTTGTACATATGGATAGTGTTGTTCCTGTTGTACATACGGAGTGAACTGTTCATGTTGAACAAATGGAGTGCTTTCATACATAATTTGTGGATTTTGATAATTTCCATATGGATACATTGGGCATTTCTCCTTTTGGGTAATTTCCCTATAGAGTATGTAGGCATATTCGGTGTGAAACGGCGAATGCCCAAAGAATACCTTTTAAAGCTCAATTCGTAACAATCACAAAATTGAAAAGGCCTTCATTAATTAGAATTTAGAACCAAAAATTCTGAAAGCCTCATTTACTGCCGACTTATCAGTAAGTTAAGTTTTCTTTATAATTTTTTCAGAGTGTGTCAAAATAAACATAGGATACATATGAGGAGGAAATAGTATGAAAGTAGCGTTGGCTTCAGACCATGGTGGAGTAAATATTCGAAAAGAAATTGCTGGTTTGCTTGAGGAGCTTGGGATTGAGTATGTTGATTTTGGCTGCGATTGCAGCACATCTGTTGACTATCCGGATTATGCCCTTCCTGCCGCGGAAAAGGTCGCAAACGGCGAATTTGACCGTGCAATTTTAATTTGCGGAACAGGAATTGGAATGTGCATAGCCGCTAATAAAGTAAAAGGGATCCGCGCTGCCCTTGTCCATGATACATTTAGTGCCAAGGCGACACGCGAGCACAATGACAGCAATGTTTTAACGATGGGTGAGCGTGTCATTGGTCCAGGCTTGGCAAGGGATATTGCAGCGGTTTGGCTGACAGGGGAATTTCAAGGCGGACGCCACGCCAATCGAATTGGAAAAATCACTGATTATGAAAATAAGCATCTTTAAGAGGTGCCTGGCACGGCCCGAATTTTGTCGAAGTTTGGTAGGATGAATATAAGCATCTTTGAAAGGAAGCCTTAATCATGATTGAGGAATGGGAAACACAGCTAGCATCAATCCTGACAGAATTTCAGGAACAAGTATCCTTAAAAAAAGGGCAGCTGCTTGTTGTCGGCTGCAGCACTAGTGAAGTGATTGGTAAAAAAATCGGCACAGCCGGAACAATGGACGTCGCTGAAATGATTTTTCGGCAATGTAAAAAATTTCAGGAAGCAACAGGTGTAGAGCTTGCTTTTCAATGCTGTGAGCACCTTAACAGAGCTCTTGTTGTTGAACGGCGTGTGGCCTCACTTCTCCACTTTGATGAAGTAACGGTTGTTCCGGTACGCAAGGCCGGCGGAGCAATGGCAACATATGCATACCGGCACATGGACGATCCGGCAATGGTCGAATTCATCAAAGCAGATGCCGGTATCGACATCGGTAGTACGTTGATTGGCATGCATCTAAAGCATGTCGCCGTCCCGGTCCGGGTCACACAAAAACAAGTTGGACATGCCTTCGTGACAATGGCAAAAACGCGTCCGAAATTAATCGGCGGGGCCAGAGCTGCTTACGAACTGACCGATGAAAACATGAGCTGCTCCTGATGGTGTGCAAACATGGGCTGTTCGTGATCACGTATAAATAACAGTTGCAAGTTGTTTGGACGGAATGAAATTTTTTCTAATAAAACACGAATGGGACTTAGAAAACTTTAAGAATCATTCGGGGTTAAGGAATAAAATCGGATATATTACCTAAAATAAGCAAGCCGCTATGAAACTGAAAATGGTGCCGCTTACATGTAACAAGTAGTGCTAGCAACAGACTAGTGCTGCTTTTTACTTTCTTTTTAAACAAAGAACATGCTAAAATTAAAAAGAATTTTCAAACAATATGTCGTTTTTTTAGAAATCAAAGGGGGATAATGATGAAGAATTTGGCGAATCAAGACGCGCAGGTTTATCAAGCAATCCAACAAGAATTAGGCCGCCAGCGCGCGAAAATCGAGTTGATTGCATCGGAAAACTTTGTTAGTGAAGCAGTGATGGAAGCACAAGGCTCCGTTTTAACAAATAAATATGCAGAAGGTTATCCAGGGAAACGATACTATGGTGGTTGTGAATACGTCGACATTGTCGAAGATCTAGCTCGCGACCGTGCGAAGCAAATCTTCGGTGCCGAGCATGTTAATGTTCAGCCGCACTCAGGTGCCCAAGCGAACATGGCTGTTTATTTTACAGTCCTCAAACCAGGTGATACGGTTCTCGGCATGAACCTTTCACACGGCGGTCACTTAACACACGGAAGTCCCGTTAACTTTAGCGGTGTGCAATACAACTTTGTTGAGTACGGTGTTGATAAAGAAACACAATACATTGACTATGAAGATGTTTTGGCAAAAGCACGCGAACACAAACCAAAGCTGATCGTGGCCGGTGCCAGCGCTTATCCGCGTGTGATTGACTTTAAACGGTTCCGTGAAATTGCTGACGAGGTAGGAGCACTATTTATGGTTGATATGGCTCATATCGCAGGATTAGTTGCTGCAGGCTTACATCCAAGCCCAGTTCCATACGCCGATTTTGTAACAACAACTACCCACAAAACATTACGCGGTCCTCGCGGCGGAATGATTCTTTGCAAAGAGGAATATGCTAAAGCTATTGATAAATCAATCTTCCCTGGCATCCAAGGCGGGCCGCTTATGCACGTCATTGCCGCCAAAGCCGTTGCTCTTGGCGAAGTACTGCAGGACAGCTTTAAAGCATATGCGCAAAATATTATCAACAACGCAAAACGCTTGGCTGAAGGATTGCAAAAAGAAGGATTAAACCTTGTTTCCGGCGGTACGGATAATCACTTGCTTTTGGTTGACCTGCAATCAATTGGTTTAACCGGTAAGGTTGCTGAACACGTTCTTGATGAAATCGGCATTACTGTTAACAAAAATACGATTCCGTATGATCCACAAAAACCTTTTGTAACAAGCGGAATCCGGATCGGAACAGCTGCAGTTACAAGCCGCGGTTTTGGTTTAGCAGAAATGGATGAAATTGCTTCAATCATTGGGTTTACATTGAAAAATCACGAAGACGAAGCGAAGCTTGCAGAAGCCCGCAGCCGCGTCGAAGCCTTAACAAGCAAATTCACATTATACCCTGAGTATTAAAAGAAAGTGGAAGCGTCTGTTAAGCGACGTAAACTAGCCGCTGGGCGTCGAAGCTGGACAATAATTAAAGTTAACGAATGAATGCCCTTTTTTGAACCGGCCCTTGGAAATGAGGGCCGCTTTCTTTTTTCAGGTTGCTCTTAGCGGTTTTTTTCTGTAAAATTAAGCGCAGTGAGATTTTACGACAAATTTTTTAAAAAACCCATTAAAGGAGAGCGATTCTAGTGGCAAAGGTTTACGTTTTCGATCATCCACTTATTCAGCATAAACTAACATACATACGTGATAAAAATACAGGGACAAAGGATTTCCGCGAGCTTGTTGACGAAGTCGCCACATTGATGGCCTTTGAAATCACCCGCGACATGCAGCTTGAGGACTTTGAAATTGAAACGCCAATCACTACGACTAAAGCAAAGGTACTATCAGGTAAGAAGATCGGCCTTGTTCCGATCCTTCGTGCCGGCATTGGCATGGTCGATGGCATATTAAAGCTGATCCCAGCTGCCAAGGTAGGCCATATCGGCTTATATCGTGACCCGGAAACGTTAAAACCAATAGAATATTACGTGAAGCTCCCAAGCGATGTAGAGGAGAGAGACTTCATCGTCGTTGACCCAATGCTCGCAACCGGCGGATCCGCCATTGCAGCCATTGAATCTTTGAAAAAACGCGGCGCCAAAAATATCAAATTCATGTGCTTAATTGCCGCTCCAGAAGGAGTTAAGGCCCTTGAAACCGCCCATCCAGACGTTGATATCTACATCGCGGCCCTTGATGAAAAATTGAACGACCACGGCTACATCGTTCCTGGTCTTGGCGACGCAGGCGACCGTCTATTCGGAACAAAATAAAAGAAGGTGTAAATGTTGATAAAGGTAATGACCATCTTCGGAACGCGACCGGAAGCCATCAAAATGGCCCCGCTCGTTCTCGAATTACAAAAACAGCCCGAGCATTTTGAATCAATCGTCACCGTCACTGCCCAACATCGTCAAATGCTCGATCAAGTTTTAGCTATTTTTAAAATAAACCCTGACTTCGACCTGAACATTATGAAAGACCGGCAAACACTGATTGACGTCACCACACGCGGTCTTGAGGGACTCGATAAAGTCATGAAAGAGGTCAAACCTGACATCGTTCTCGTTCATGGTGATACGACAACTACGTTTGTCGCCAGTTTAGCGGCATACTATAATCAAATCACTGTCGGGCATGTCGAAGCAGGCTTACGTACCTGGAACAAATACTCGCCGTTCCCAGAAGAAATGAACCGGCAGTTAACAGGTGTCATCGCCGACCTGCACTTTGCGCCGACAGCCGTGTCAGCTGAAAACCTAATGAGAGAAAATAAGCAGAAAGAAGCAATTTTTATCACTGGGAATACAGCGATTGATGCTTTAAAAACAACGGTTAAAGATGAATACCATCACGAAGTTCTTGATAAACTTGGCAATAATCGTTTAATTTTGTTGACTGCGCACCGCCGTGAAAACCTTGGTGAACCAATGCGCCACATGTTCAAGGCGATCAAACGGATTGTAACCGAGCAAAAGGATGTCCAAGTCGTCTATCCAGTTCACTTAAATCCGGTTGTCCGCGAGCTTGCAGCCGAGGTTCTCGGCAACGATCCGCGCATTCATTTAATTGAGCCGCTGGATGTCATCGACTTCCATAATTTTGCTGCCCGTGCCTATTTGATCTTGACTGATTCCGGCGGCGTCCAGGAAGAAGCTCCATCACTAGGCGTTCCGGTGCTCGTACTGCGCGATACCACTGAGCGCCCGGAAGGCATCTCTGCCGGTACGTTAAAGCTGGCCGGTGTCGAAGAGGAGCAGATATACAAACTTGCTACTGAGCTGTTAACGAATCCCGCCGAACACGATAGAATGGCAAAAGCAACCAACCCATACGGGGACGGAAACGCCTCCCATCGCATTACTGAAGCAATTCGCTATTACTTCAAACAGAGTGAAGTAAGGCCGGAGGATTATATACTAGACTGAACCTTTTGGTTCGGTCTATTTTTTTAGCAAAACTGGAGTATGGATTTTACAGAAAAAGGGAAAATGCTCATAACTCCGGGAAAATGGTTCAAACCAGCGGCAAAATGGTTCATAACACCATTGGAATCGTTCATAACGAGAAATCATAGAGCAGCCCTCAGCTAGAAACAGGTAATTCTCTTCTCTGAAAAAGCATCGGAGGAAGGTTTGAAATTTACAGAAAAAGGGAAAATGGTTCACAAC
>NZ_JAEVLT010000003.1 GCF_024494385.1 Bacillus sp. EB600 | reverse complement strand
TGCATGAGTTCGGGAATCATACTGGCACTTTTTTTCATGTTTATTTCTGTTATCGTGAATTTAAGAATAAATTACAGATATTAAGATCTTGTCAAATAAAAAACCCGGCCGATCCGCCAGGTTTGTGCACCAATCAAGATTATATTTTAAAATAGGTAACTCCAATCGCCAGCAAAAAGAACAATACCGATAATACAACTGTAATGCGGTGTAAGATCAAGTCAATACCGCGTGCTTTTTGTTTCCCGAATAATTGCTCGGCTCCACCGGAAATGGCACCAGATAAGCCTGCGCTTTTCCCTGATTGTAGTAACACAACAATTATAAGTCCAATACTAACGATTACTAATAATGTTACAACCAATGCATGCATGTAAGACACCTCCTGTTAGACGTACATGTCACAGTATTTTAAATTTACCATATTTCGCTTCTTTTAACAATAGAACGATGTGTGTCAACTGTTAAAGGCTTGTAAATTTTTAGGATAATAACTACTTTCATCAATAAAAAGCATACCGGGTATTCCCCTGATACTATTGATCGTAAAGGAGGCGCAAAATGGTTGATTTACTTCTTAAGGAACAAGTCTGCAAACTCAAAGTAAAGGCAATAGAAATGTTAAATATGGTAATTGAGGACGAACTCTATCAAAAGATATGATAATAAGAGATTTAACAAAAGATGATTGTTCCTAGACGATATGGAAGATAGTGAACTAAAATAGCACTCTGAATAACAATTAAAACTAATATACCCAAATTTTCTTTAAATGTTAGAATATAGACAAACTTTGTTCGTTAAATCATTCCAGTTCACAGTTTTTTTCAAAAAAATCAGTTTTAACATACAAAAAAACCTCCTATTTATCACACATAAATAGGAGGTTTTAAGAGAATGACTAAATTCATGTTTCCGTATCACATAATTGAAGCCACACCAGTTTGACTTGTCCGACCTAATTCAATGGAAAAGTCATTCAACAAAAATTACTTCTTCAAGTTGTAGAAAGATTTAATTCCGTTAAATTGTGCTGTTTCACCTAATTGGTCTTCGATACGAAGCAACTGGTTGTATTTTGCGATACGGTCAGTACGGGAAGCTGAACCAGTTTTAATTTGCCCAGCATTTGTTGCAACAGCAATATCAGCAATTGTGCTGTCTTCTGTTTCACCAGAACGGTGGGAAATAACTGCTGTGTATCCAGCACGTTTTGCCATTTCAATGGCGTCAAATGTTTCAGTAAGGGTACCGATTTGGTTCACTTTAATAAGAATTGAGTTAGCAATTCCTTTTTCGATTCCTTCTGCTAATTTTTTCGTATTGGTTACAAATAAGTCGTCACCGACTAGTTGCACTTTTTTACCAAGGCGTTCAGTTAGAAGCTTGTGACCTTCCCAGTCATTTTCATCTAAGCCGTCTTCAATTGAAATGATTGGGTATTTCGAAACAAGCTCTTCGTACCAAGCAACCATTTCTTCAGAAGTTTTCACGACACCTTCACCTGCAAGATGGTATTTTTTATCTTCTTTGTTGTAAAACTCTGAAGAAGCTGCATCCATTGCAAGCATTACGTCTTCGCCAGGCTTGTATCCAGCTTTTTTTATTGCTTCAATAATCGTTTGAAGTGCTTCTTCATTTGAACCTAAGTTTGGAGCAAAACCGCCTTCATCACCAACTGCAGTGTTAAGACCTTTTTCTTTAAGAACTGATTTTAAGTTATGGAATACTTCAGCACCCATACGCAATGCTTCTCTAAAATTTGGAGCACCAACAGGCATAACCATGAATTCTTGAATGTCAACGTTATTATCCGCATGCTCTCCACCATTAACAATGTTCATCATAGGAACAGGAAGTTGTTTAGCGTTAAAACCTCCAAAGTATTGATATAAAGGTATGTCCAAATAATCAGCAGCAGCGCGGGCAACTGCCATGGAAACGCCTAAGATTGCATTAGCGCCCAACTTCCCTTTATTTTCAGTTCCATCAAGCTCAATCAAACGACTATCCACGCCTACTTGATCAAGGACGCTAAATTCTTCACCAACTAATACAGGAGCAATAATATCGTTTACGTTTGAAACTGCTTTTAGAACACCCTTGCCAAGATAGCGTTCTTTGTCGCCGTCACGAAGTTCAACAGCCTCGTATTCACCTGTAGAAGCGCCGCTTGGAACTAGTGCGCGTCCAAATGCACCTGATTCAGTTAAAACTTCAACTTCAACAGTAGGGTTACCGCGGGAATCTAATACTTCACGTGCATATACATCAACAATAAATGGCATTTGTATCTCTCCTTATAATGTAAATTATTTAGTAATAATTGATTTTCCTGTCATTTCTTTCGGTGGTTCAATACCAAGAAGATCCAACATCGTTGGTGCTAAATCAGCAAGAATACCGTCGTGCAATTCTACCCCTGGCTTTGTCACAATGACTGGAACAGGGTTTGTTGTATGTGCAGTCATTGGTTTTCCTTCAAGGGTAACCACTTCATCAGAATTACCGTGGTC
This sequence comes from Bacillus sp. EB600, assembly GCF_024494385.1. Lineage (GTDB taxonomy): Bacteria > Bacillota > Bacilli > Bacillales > Cytobacillaceae > JAEVLT01. Next base: position 333,478 of record NZ_JAEVLT010000003.1, on the reverse strand, counting down.
GGCAGTAATAATTGCTGCACCGCCTTTTTCAAGGATTAAATTGACAACTTTTCCTAGACATTCATCAACAGCTTCAATTGCTTTGATGGTTGGCTCAAGCTTTCCTGAATGTCCAACCATATCAGGATTTGCAAAGTTTAAAAGAATTGCATCAAAGTGATCCGCTTGAATTTCTTTTAAAAGAGCATCCGTTACTTCATAGGCACTCATTTCCGGTTGCAGGTCATAAGTGGCAACCTTAGGCGAATTAATTAAAATCCGTTCTTCTCCAGGGAATTTTTCCTCACGACCGCCGCTCATAAAGTAAGTAACATGCGGATACTTTTCTGTTTCTGCAATTCTTAATTGTTTTAAGCCATGCTGCGATAAAACTTCTCCAAGTGTGTTGTCCAAGTTCGTTGCTTTAAAGGCCACATAGCCATCAACTGATTCGTTGAAAAAGGTCAAGCAGACAAAGTATAAATCTTTTGGATGCTTCGGTCCACGGTCAAATGAACGGAAATCCTTATTTGTAAACGTATTGGAAATTTGGACAGCCCGGTCTGGTCGGAAATTGTAAAAAATAACAGCATCGTTATCTTGAATCGTTGCAACCGGTGTTCCATCTTCTTTTGTAATAACAGATGGTAGAACGAATTCGTCATAAATCCCATGTTGATAAGAATCCTCAACTAGCTCAAGCGGATCCGTGTAACTAGGACCTTCCCCGTAAACCATGGAACGATACGATTTTTCAACGCGCTCCCACCGCTTGTCCCTGTCCATCGAATAATAGCGTCCTGAAATCGTTGCAAATTCGCCAACGCCATATTCTTTCATTTTATCGAGTGTCTGCTGAATGTATGATTTTGCAGTTTGGGGCCCAACATCACGTCCATCAAGGAATGCGTGAACATACACTTTTTCAACGCCCTGATCAGCTGCGAGCTTAAGCAAAGCAAACATATGATCAATATGGCTGTGAACCCCGCCATCAGAAAGCAAACCGAAAAGATGTAGACTTGTTCCATTTTTCTTTACGTGATCAATCGCACCAAGGAAGGTTTCATTTTTTTCAAATTCGCCTTCACGAATCGCAATATTCACCCTTGTTAAGTTTTGATAAACAATCCGGCCTCCGCCGATATTCATGTGACCCACTTCTGAATTTCCCATTTGTCCTTCTGGAAGACCAACGGCTTCCCCACTAGCTAAAAGTTGGGCATGAGGATACTTTTCCCAAAATCCGTCAAAGTTAGGCTTTTTCGCCTGTGCAACTGCATTTCCCTTTGTTTCTTTTCTGCATCCAAAACCATCCAAGATGATTATGGCTACCGGAGATTTACTCATAACTTCCTGCCTCCACTAATTGTAAAAATGATTGTGCTTCAAGGCTTGCGCCGCCGACAAGAGCACCATCAATATCTGGCTGGGCCATATACTCTTTAATATTTCCTGGTTTTACACTTCCGCCGTATTGAATTCGTAAGGCTTCCGCTGCATCCTCGGAAAATTGTTCAGCAACTACCTTGCGAATAAGGGCACATACCTCATTTGCATCTTCAGCAGTCGAAGACTTTCCTGTACCAATGGCCCAAATTGGTTCATACGCAATAACTGTTTGTTTTACTTGTTCAGTTGAAAGTCCAGCTAAAGCAGCCTTCACTTGAGCGCTGATTAGTTCAAGTGTTTTGCCATTTTCACGTTGTTCTACTGTTTCACCAACACAAACAATTGGCAATAGGTTGTATTTAAATGCTGACAGTGTTTTTTTGTTTACTGTTTCGTCTGTTTCATTAAACATCTGGCGCCGTTCAGAGTGACCAATAATAACATATTTCACTCCTAAATCTTGAAGTGCCTTTGGGCTGATTTCACCTGTAAAAGCACCGTTTTCCTCAAAATGCATCGTTTGCGCACCAATTTCTACATTGGTTTCTTTTGTTGCTTCGACAAGGCTGTGTAAAAATAATGCTGGTGCACAGATGACTGACTCTACCTTTTGCTTTGAAGGAACACGACCCTTCACTTCTTCGGCAAAACTTTTTGCTTCGGAAAGTGTCTTATACATTTTCCAATTTCCTGCAATAATTGGTCTCCTCATGCTGGTACGTCCTCTCATAAGTGCTTTTGCAACAATTTCTTACTGTCTAACTCGACGTACAGGAAGTGCTAGTTCCGATGTTGCCGACAGGACGGCGGTGCTCTTAGTCGGCTAAGCCGCCCGCGACTAATGTACGTCGCTAAACGAGCGCTTCCGCTTTCTTATTTATCATTTAAAGCCACTACACCTGGAAGTTCTTTTCCTTCCATAAACTCAAGCGATGCGCCGCCTCCAGTTGAAATGTGACTCATTTTGTCTGCTAGATCAAACTTTTCAACTGCAGCAGCAGAATCACCGCCCCCGATCACAGAATATGTACCTTCAGAATCAGCAAGAGCTTGGGCAACAGCCTTTGTTCCACCTGCAAATTTATCCATTTCAAAAACACCCATTGGTCCATTCCAAATCACCAATTTTGATTTTTGAATTACATCGCGATAAATTTCTTCGGTTTTTGGTCCGATATCAAGTGCTTGCCAATCAGCAGGGATTTCTTCAATCGGAACGACCTTTGAATTGGCATCCGCTGAAAATTCATCTGCAACAACAGCATCAACCGGCATGTAGAAGTTTACGCCTTTTTCTTTTGCTTTTTCAATAAATGATTTAGCCAAATCAACCTTGTCCTCTTCTAGAAGTGATTTGCCGATTTCATGGCCTTGTGCCTTAACAAATGTATAGGCCAAACCGCCGCCAATAATCAAATTATCAACTTTTTCTAAAAGATTATCAATAACGCCTATTTTGTCTTTTACTTTGGCGCCTCCAATAATGGCTGTGAAAGGACGTTCCGGATTTGATAGAGCTTTTCCTAAAACTTCAAGCTCTTTTTCCATTAAAAAGCCGGAAACAGCCGGAAGATGATGGGCAATTCCTTCTGTTGATGCATGGGCACGGTGTGCTGCACCAAATGCGTCGTTGACATAAACATCAGCCAGCTCAGAAAATTGTTTTGCAAGCTCTGGATCATTTTTCTCCTCTCCAGGATAAAAACGAACATTTTCAAGCAGCAGTACATCGCCTTCATTCATGGTGCCAATCAGTGATTTAACGGAATCTCCGTAGGCTTCATCCGCCTTTTTAACATCTTGACCGAGCAATTCAGCAAGTCGTACGGCTACCGGTGTTAAGCGCATTTCTTCGACAACTTTTCCTTTTGGACGGCCAAGATGGCTTGCTAAAATCACTTTTGCTCCCTGTTCAATTAAATACTGAATGGTTGGAAGCGCAGCACGAATCCGTGTTTCATCGGTGATTTTTCCTTCCTGCATCGGAACATTAAAATCAACCCGGCAAAACACGCGTTTTCCTTTCATATCTACATCTTTTACTGTTTTTTTGTTCATGCGTTAGGACCCTCCTAATTGTAAGTAGAAATGCATAGAAAACCAATATGGCGTTACTCGCCACATCCTCCCTAAAATTATTCAGAGAACCATCCTTGCCATGTGAGCAGAGTCATGCTCACTACATTCAAATCGCAAAATGTATCTTTTCCTCTGCTATTGGATTTGCGGATTAACTTTCGCGGTGCTCCGCCCTTTTCCATAGAAAAAGGAGTGGGGAATCCTCCCCGCTCCCCTTTGAAAAACATTTAAATAACCCTAGTTCATTATAGACGCTTCTTAATAAAATTACCAATACAGTCCATAAATGGATGAGTTAAAATTAAAATCCTTTTTTGGCGATGTAGTCGACAAGGTCAACAACGCGGTTAGAGTAGCCAACTTCATTATCGTACCAAGAAAGTACTTTTACCATGTTGCCTTCAAGCACCATTGTTGATAAAGCATCAACTGTAGAAGAAACAGTTGTACCATTGTAATCTTTGGAAACAAGAGGAAGTTCAGTGTATGCTAAAATTCCTTTTAATTCGCCTTCAGCAGCAGCTTTTAATGCTCCGTTTACCTCTTCAACTGTAACGTCTTTGTCTAATTCTGCTACTAGGTCAACGACAGATACATTTGGAGTTGGTACACGCATAGCCATACCATTTAATTTTCCTTTTAGTTCAGGAATAACAAGTGCAACTGCTTTTGCAGCCCCTGTTGTTGTTGGAATAATATTTTCAGCAGCTGCACGAGCACGGCGATAGTCTTTATGTGGTAAGTCAAGAATTTGTTGGTCATTTGTATAGGAGTGAACAGTTGTCATCATCCCGCGTTTGATGCCAAATTGATCATTTAATACCTTTGCAAATGGTGCAAGGCAGTTTGTTGTACAAGATGCATTTGAGATCACATGATGGTTAGCTGGGTCATATTTATCTTGGTTAACGCCCATAACAATTGTGATATCTTCATCTGTTCCTGGAGCGGAGATAATGACTTTCTTTGCACCTGCTTCAAGATGTTTTGCAGCGCCATCACGTTTTGTGAAGCGGCCTGTTGATTCAACAACAACTTCTACGCCAAGGTCGCCCCAGCCAAGCTGTGCAGGGTCACGTTCAGCAAGAACCTTTACCTTCTTGCCACCAACAACTAGGTATTCTCCATCTACAGTAACATCCTCTGCAAGTGTACCATGCACAGTGTCATATTTTAATAGATGCGCAAGCATATTTGCATCTGTTAAATCATTAATTGCAATAATTTCAATATTCGAGTTTGTCAAGGCAGCACGGAAAACATTACGTCCGATACGTCCAAATCCATTAATACCAACTTTTACTGTCATTTAAAGTTCCTCCTTTGTAGGCGTGAAAATAATATTTTTATTTAAAAAGGAATTACCCTTTCAATAACTTTTTAGCAGCACCTTCATCTGTAATTAAAATGGTTGATGAGGGTGCCTGTCTCATATAGGACCGGATTGCCTTTGCTTTGCTTGAGCCGCCGGCAACAGCAATGATATGGGGGATTTTCGCCAAGTCATCCAATTGCAATCCAATAATTAATGACTTATGAATAATTTCGCCGTCTTCATTAAAATAATATCCAAACGCTTCACCAGCTGCATTTCCATCCTTAAGCTTTTGGAGGAGCTCTTGGCTTGTCTTTCTGCGTTCTGCCATTGTAATAGCGTCTCCGATCCCATGTAAAACCATGCTTGCAGATTGAATCAGCCCTAGAATTTCATGGATACCTGGCTCTTTAATCAGTGATTCGTATATCACAGTGCTAACTTGATCTGGCACATAAAAAACTCGATGCTTTGAATGAGTATTTTGAGCCATGTTTGCACAAATCACATTTGCTTGGTTCTGAACGTCTTCACCAATACCACCACGGGCAGGCACAAACAAAATATTATTCTCACCTAAATCAGGGGTAAGCTGTTCAGCAACAGCAGCCATTGTTGAACCACCAGTTACAGCTATGATATTTTCCCCTCCGAGAAGCCTTTTCATGCAGACAGCACACGCTCTTCCAAGTTCTATTTTTGCCATCGGAGTTTCATCACTATCTCCAGGCACAATCATTACCCTATGGATCCCAAGGCGATGCTTTAGCTCCAGCTCCATTTCATTGAATCCTCTTAGTTCTCGCATTACTCCCTCAAGGTCTTCGAGTAAATTTTTTCCTTCCAAGGTTAAACTCATTCCCACTTTATTTGCATTAACTAAGTTTTGATCTTTTAAAAAATCAACTTCACTTCGAAGAATTCGCTCGGTATACCCAAGACTGGCAGCAAGACTTCTTCTGCCGACTGGTTGCATAAAGCTTATGTAACGGAGAATGGTATACCTTTTCTGCATAACTTGAAGAAGGTCCGGTAATAATGTTCTTTGGATATCAATGAACGATCGCATAAATTGTAGCTCCTTTGTAAGTTGTACATGGCCGTCATCTGTCCCACGTAGACATATTATGTCCCACAACAGCCAAAAAAAATCACCCCTGCTACAAAACCCATTCTAACAGGAGTTAAAATCAATTTCAACTCAAAACTTCTTTTGCAAGCGATTACTTAAAATAAATTTATTAATTTGGCCAAAAGCCACCTCTTCTCCGTTAATCAAAACCACTGGAATCATCAGTCCATATCGCTCTGTTAACTCATCATTTTGATCAATGTCGAATTCTTCCAAATGAAATAGGTACTCATCTTTCAACTCCATGATTGCCTGCTTTGCTTGTTCACAAAGGTGGCATTGCTGACGGGTGTATAAGGTAAGAGTCGTTTGAGGCATAACGAAAAATCTCCTTTTTTTAAGGATAAAATATATCATTTTGAACGATGATAACTGTCTAGCTTCGACGCACAGGACAAGCATAGCTTCGGCAGCTTTGCGTCACACGAAGGAAACGCGTTAGCTTTTTCGAGGATGTGCTAGTGCCGACGTTGCCGCCAGGACGGCGGCGCTCTTAGTCGGCAAGTGCCCATCGACTAGTGTACTTCGCCCATCTCCCTACGATAAGTCAACTTCGAATCGCTTACGTTCTTCGTGTTTCCTTTATCTCGGTCGATGAGCTCCAGTCCATATGGACTTGCACAGGATGTGCTGACGTCGACGTTCGCCACAGGAAGTGGCGGGTTTTAGTCGACGTTCCTTTATTCGGGCGCTTTCGCTTTTCTTAGTATCTCTTTCTTTTTGTTGACGAAGGGATTCCTAATTGGTCCCGATACTTTGCCACAGTCCGTCTTGAAACCACAATGCCTTCCTTTGCTTTTAGCAGCTCGACAATTTCTTGGTCGGAAAAAGGATTTTCCTTGTTCTCTTTTTCAATCAAAAGGGATAGTGCATTTTTGACTTGCGATGAGGATGTGTTCTCATCTGAAACGGTTTGAATGGTACTTGAGAAAAAGGATTTAAGCGGAATCGTTCCTGAAGGTGTTTGCACAAATTTTTCACGAACAGCACGGCTGATCGTTGATTCGTGAACATCAAGCTCCTGAGCCAGTTCCTTCATTGTCATCGGGTTTAAGTATTTAGGGCCCTTTAGAAAAAATTCAGACTGCTTTTCGGTTATTTTCATAATGACCCTTGCCAATGTTTCCTTCCGCTGTTCAATACTTTTCATAATCCATTGAAAATCTTGCATTTTTTCTTGCAGAAATTTTCCCACCTGATGATCCCCGCTCGTTGAAAACTGCTTATAATAGGATTCATTGAAGTTTATTTTAGGGATCGCTGCCTCCCATAAACGGACCGAAACACCCTCGCTCGTTACTTCGATTATCGCATCTGGAACAATGTAATAGGTTTGGTCGGTTGAAAATTCTGCGCACGGCTTTGGGTTTAATTCCTGAACTCTATCAAAAACATCCTGGATTTCCTTCACCGATACCTGCAATTCTTTTGCAAGAGGCTTCCACTTTTTTTCAGCAAATAGCACAAAATGATCAGCTATAATTTTTTGGGCAAGTTCATCGTCTGGATATTCCCACTCAATTTGAATCAGTAAACATTCCTGAAGGTTCCTTGCACCCACTCCTACTGGCTCAAGTCCTTGGATAATTTTAAGACATTCTTCGACTAGCTCCTTGGAAATCGTTCTTTTTTTAGCTATTTCTTCAGTATCCCCTCTAAAGTAACCGCTCTCATCTAAATATTCTAATAAGGTTTTAATTGTGGATAATTGTAATTTTGAGTATTTTTTAAAATTTAATTGCGATAGTAATAGCTCTTCTAGAGAAAAAGACTTATCGGCAATCTGTTCGATCCAATCGGATTTGCTCTTTTCTGCTTTCCCCTTTTTCTTTCGTTGCTGACCTGGTGCAGCTCCGATCGTTATCAAGGGGTTCTCAAGTGACTTATTCTCCAAAAATTCAGTTAATTCATGTGTCGAATATTGCAGCAGGGCAATTGCCTGTGACAATTCTTGAGTCATTGTCAGCTTCAATGTCTGCTGCTGCCATAATCCTGCCTTCAAATTCATATCCAATCCCCCTTATTCCTATTTTACAATATTGGAAGTGAATTGATAACAAAATTTAAGATGGGAAAAGTAGTATTTAATAAAATATGAAAATCGTCATCAATTCTCGGATGCTAACCGGCAAAAACTTTTAAAAAAGCCTCCCGTCAACTGAATGACAGGAGGCTTGAGATGCCCTCGGCGAGAATCGAACTCACATTTTAAGCTTCGGAGGCTTACGTGCTATCCGTTGCACCACAATCGGCTCAAAAGGTCTTTGGACTAATGAGAAAATTACCTTATACCTCATACTCCGTCCCGAAATATGGTGTTGCTACATCCAAAGTAAAAAAATTTATAAAATGTTCCCTTGCATTTGATACTTCGTCCCAAAAGTGAGTTTTGCTGCATGCATCCGAAAATTAAACATAAAAAAAGCCCTACAATCATCGTTGTAGTGGAGTAGAGTAAGTACATTTAAATGTCTGTGTTAAAGGGATAGATTTTCTTTAGCTAACGTTGCAGGTTAGTGGAAGAATGCGTTATAAGTGGTAATTAAAAAAGAAGGAATTGCAAATGCACCCTGCCAAAAGAGAGCGTCGAATTGACGCTCCCTCCTCATAACTTAAGACTGTTTAATACCTATGGATAACAAGGAAAATGAACAAACATTCTTGAAGGTTTCGGGAAAAGCTAATTGTTTAGATATAAACCAAGATTATCATTGAATTAATTGAGAAGATTGTTGATTCGGTTGAGATTGTTGCATTTGTTGCATTTGTTGATTCGGTTGCATTTGAAGATACTGCTGATACTGCTGTTGTATTTGATTAAGTTGTTGCTCAGCCTGCCTGATAGCTTGGTTAACTTGATTTAATGCTTGATTAGAGCCTACAGTTTGTAATCCCTGAGTAAGAATTTGAATTGCTTGCTGAATGGACTGTTGAAGCTGTTGATCCGATTGTCTAAGCTGTTGTTGGGTCTGATTACTAAATTGATTTAATTGTTGAATTAATTGATTTTGCTGTCCTTGTTGTCCTTGTTGTCCCTGTCCTTGCATTTGCCCCTGCTGTCCTTGAGTTGCATAAGACTGTGGATTTCCAACTTGATTTTTTAATACACTAATTTGACTTCTTAATTGGGAAATCTCTTCAGCAAACTCGGCTTCAGCAGCTTGGTTAACTTCTTTCTCAATATGTTTTTTGTCAGTCATCTAAAATCCTCCTTGAGAATAATGTTATTTATAACACTAATTATATTGTCATCGGATAGGGATACTTATTCTTTCCAAAAACAGGGAAATATTCATTCGAATAAAAGACCCTATGGAGAATTTAGTAATAGTTTATCAGTCTCGATATGCTTAAAAATAACGTTAAATGGCTTAAGATAATGGTGGAGCAGTCAATCGTCGAAGACTTATAACGTTAATTGGATTAGCTTTTTAAGATGAAAATAAAGAAGAAGCAGTAACATTTTTTTATGAACAGTACGAATATATTGCATCAGAAAGATCCTTCTTCAATCCCGAGGTGTTCTTAAGCAAGTGTATTCGTATACATATTTGCCCCAATTCTTTGCTTTGCGACCCGTCATCGCATTTCCGCAATCTCCACAACATAGCAATCCGCTAAGGAGAACAAAAAAGGCTCCCGTAATGGAAGCCTCACTCGAATCCCTTTTCAATCGCTTGCTCTAAGTCTAAACGCTGTAACATCTCTAGGTCGCTGTGTCCCGTCAACCGTTGTAGCACAAACAGATTTACTCCAGCTTCAACTTTTAACCGACAGAACGTCCTACGAAATGTGTGTGGACTTACTGGGACTAAGTCCTCGACCTTAGAAATCACTCCGTAATGCTTCAGACGCTCTTGAACCGTCCAAGCGTTTATTGGGGCATTCTCGACACTTACAAACAGAGCTTCAGTTTCCTCTAAGAGCCCCAGTTCTGAGACATATGCCGTTTTCAACCGCTTAGTCATAGGAACTCGTCTTGCATAACGGTCAATTAACGCTACGAACAATCCCTTTAGTTCCTTCTGATAAAACTTGATGGTACCGTCCGACAGTCCTTTGATACGGCAATGCTTCAAAAACTCCTCGGACGCTTGTTTAAAATTTTTAACTGGCTGCTCCTGTACGATAATTAGCTTTTCCAAAACTTTTGTACTAACCGTTGTTCTTCGTGCCATAATGCTAAAATGCCCCCCATTGCGTGTTATTCGTTGCGTGGTACACGAAATTGAAAAGCATCCAAACCTTAAAAACGAAAAAAGACCTCATTGCGTTGAAAAACTCAACAACAAGAAGGTCTTGAGATGCCCTCGGCGAGAATCGAACTCACATTTTAAGCTTCGGAGGCTTACGTGCTATCCGTTGCACCACGAGGGCTAATTGATTGCGACTTACCTATTATAAGTCATGTTTCTCATCTTTGCAAGTATATTTTATGTTTAAAAATAAAATCGTTGGTTATCATGATGGATGGGTTGCTGCACGGTGAAGATTGTCGAACGATTCAAGAACGATATGTTTGACCTTTATTGACCATCAGTGTATGATAACTATACGAACGATTTTTTAATAATTTTACATATTAAAGGAGGAAGAACTATGAATTTGATCCCTACAGTTATTGAACAAACCAATCGGGGTGAAAGAGCATATGATATTTATTCCCGTTTATTAAAAGACCGGATTATTATGCTTGGAAGTGCAATTGATGATAATGTTGCCAACTCCATTGTGGCACAATTATTATTCCTCGAAGCAGAAAATCCAGAAAAAGACATATCCATTTACATTAACAGCCCTGGTGGAAGCATCACAGCTGGAATGGCTATTTATGATACAATGCAATTCATTAAGCCTGATGTACAAACAATTTGTATCGGTATGGCTGCATCAATGGGTGCCTTCTTGCTTACTGCAGGTGCAAAAGGAAAACGCTATGCGTTACCAAACGCTGAAGTCATGATTCACCAGCCTCTTGGCGGCGCACAAGGTCAAGCAACTGAAATTGAAATTGCTGCAAAACGAATCCTCTTCCTTCGTGAAAAGTTGAATGGCATTTTAGCAGAACGCTCTGGCCAGCCAATTGAAGTGATCTCGAGAGATACAGACCGCGATAACTTCATGACTGCGGAAAAAGCAAAGGAATACGGTCTGATTGACCACATCATTACCAGAAATCCATTGATTGATAAAAAATAATAAGAAACATATTGATTTTAAAACCTAACACCCCTCGATGATTTCATCCGGGGGTGTTCTATTTTTTTGTTAAACCAGTTTAAACTATGGCTAGTTTGGGTTTAGGATCTAAAAAAAGGGTTTGACATGAATCAGTCAAACCCTTTTTTTTAGCTTTCTTTTTGAATAAACTCTGCAAGCGATGCAATCGCATTTTGTTCATCATCGCCGTCTGCAATAATGTTAATCTCAGTCCCAGAGCTAACTGCCAGGCTCATTAAACCCATGATACTCTTTGCATTTACCTTTTTCCCATCTTTTTCAAGAAAAATATCAGATGAAAATCGGTTTGCCTCCTGAACGAACAATGCAGCTGGACGGGCTTGAAGCCCTGTTTTTAATTTAACTTCTACTTGTTTTACTTGCATCACACATGCCTCCTCAAGCTTGTTTCTCTATTTTTTCGGAGCCATTTCACCGGCTCGCAATTTTTCAGCAATTTCATCAATTTTTCGTAAACGGTGGTTAATACCGGACTTGCTGATCGTCCCACCTGACACCATTTCGCCTAATTCCTTTAATGTAACATCTTGATAGGTGACACGCAACTCAGCAATTTCTCGTAATTTATCTGGCAATATATGGAGACCTACAATTCGATCAATAAAACGGATATTTTCGACTTGTCTTAAGGATGCCCCAATTGTTTTATTTAAATTTGCTGTTTCGCAATTGACAAGCCGATTAACGGAGTTTCTCATATCTCTAACAATACGGACATCCTCAAAGCGCAACAAGGCATTATGAGCTCCAATAATATTAAGAAACTCAGTAATCTTTTCAGCCTCTTTTAAATAGGTAATATAGCCTTTTTTACGCTCCAAGGTTTTACTGTTTAACCCAAACATATTCATTAATTCACATAAAGAATCATTATGATCCTTATAAAGCGATGCGACTTCTAAATGGTAAGAGGACGTTTCCGGATTATTTACGGATCCTCCTGCCAGAAAAGCACCCCTCAAATAAGAACGTTTACAGCATTTCTTTTTGATCAGTTCACTTGAAATGTCGTGGGTAAAGGTAAAGCCTTCACCTAGTATTTTTAAATCCTCAAGAATTACCTTGGCCTGCTCCGTTAAACGGACGATGTAGACGTTATTTTTTTTCAAGCGCATTTTTTTCCTGACCAGCAGATCCACCTGAACCTGATAATTCTTTTTAATTAATGTATAGATTCTTCTTGCAATCGCTGCGTTTTCAGTTTGAATATCAACAACCATTTTCCGGCTGGAAAAAGATAGTGAACCATTCATTCGAATGAGAGCAGAAAGCTCGGATTTGCTGCAACAAGACTTCAATTCTAGATTTGTTAATTCTTTTTTCGTTTCCGAAGCGAAAGACATCCCTTCACCACCTATCTGCACCAATCCGAACCGATATGGAATATTTGTATAGCTACTATTACGTTTTATATCTCCGTTTGGTTTCAGTTAAAAGCAAATTATATAAAATTTCCGCTACCTTTTTTGGGTCATGCCTTAATGCCCCTTTTTCAAGATTAGCAATATCGGCATGAACAACCTCCAAACCTAGCTCATAGAGAACCGGAAGATCATAATAAACTGGGTAGGCCAATTCCCGATTATAGCGAAGCTGAACATCCTTTGGAACTTCCTCATTATTAATAAGGATTGTATCGATGAAACGACAACCCAAATGATCATAAAGCGCCTTTACATGATCGCTAGCTGTAAACCCATATGTTTCTCCTGCCTGGGTCATTAGATTGCAAATATACACTTTTTTCGCATTTGAGCGGCAGACCGCTTGACCAAGAACCGGCACAAGCAGGTTTGGTAGAATACTTGTATACAAACTCCCTGGACCAATAATAATCATATCAGCTTGGTGGATCGCTTGAATGGTCTCTGGCAATGGGCGGATATCATGAGGTGTCAAAAAGACCTTGTTAATTCTTTTTCCAGAATAAGGGATTTTCGATTCACCCGAAATAATCGTTCCATCCTCCAGCTCCGCATTCAAAACAACACTTACATTTGCAGCTGGCAGAACTTTGCCGTGAACATTCAAAACCTTACTCATCTCTTGAATAGCATGGACAAAATCTCCTGTAATGGAGGTCATAGCCGCCAAAATCAGATTACCAAGCGAGTGTCCTGATAATTCATTAGAAGTTTTGAAGCGGTGCTGAAACATCTCCTCAATCAGCGGTTCAACATCCGATAAGGCAGCTAAAACATTTCGGATATCACCTGGGGGTGGAATATGCAACTCATCCCGCAGTCTCCCAGAGCTGCCCCCGTCATCCGCAACAGTCACGATCGCGGTAATATCAACAGGATACTGCTTTAAGCCCCTTAGGAGGACAGGTAACCCAGTTCCACCGCCAATTATGACGATTCTAGGCTGTCCGTGTTGTTTCATGTTGTCCTTTCCTTTCTCCTCTCGATATCACGATGCGAAATAATGGTCTTATAATCTTTTTCAAAAAAATGACCAATATATTCAGCAAGTGCCACGGAACGATGCTGTCCACCCGTACAACCAATAGCGATAACAAGCTGCGCTTTTCCTTCCCGCTTGTAATGCGGGAGCATAAAGCTCAGTAATTCTGTTACCTTTTCTAGAAATTTTTGCGTTTCACTCCATTTTAGCACATAGCCGTAAACCTCATCATCAAGACCGGTCTTTGGTCTCATATGTTCGATATAGTGAGGATTTGGCAGGAAACGCACATCAAAAACGAGGTCAGCATCAATCGGTATTCCATACTTAAAGCCAAACGACATGACATTGACAGTAAAAATCGGTTTGCTATTTTGATTAAATTCATTAATAATCTTTTCCCGAAGATCCTTTGGCTTCATTTGGGAGGTATTATAAATGATCTGTGCTCTTCCTTTTAGCTCTTCAAGCAGCTCCCTTTCCATCTGAATCCCTTCAAGCGGCAGCCCTGATGGGGCTAGCGGATGTGACCGCCTTGTCTCTTTGTACCGTCTGACGAGAGATGAATCATCAGCATCAAGGAATAAGATCTGTGGAGTCACCCAGGAGGTTTCAGCTAGGTCATCTAGTGCTTTGAAAAGATCGTCAAAAAACTCTCTGCCCCGCAAATCCATAACCAATGCTACTTTATTCATCCTATTCCCAGATTCCTTCATAAGTTCTAGAAATTTTGGCAGCAGTGTAGGCGGAAGGTTGTCAACGCAGAAGAAACCTAAATCTTCAAAGCTTTGGATGGCAACCGTTTTTCCCGCTCCAGACATTCCTGTAATTATGACCATTTGAGTATCATTTGTCGCACCGGTACTCATCGCAATTCCTCCCTCCTATGACCTAACTAGGATCTAACCTATAACCAATTAAAGCAAAGTCTTTTGTATACGTGAATGTACCATAGATAATTCCATTTCCATGAATCATATAATCAAGAATATGGTGATCACCTTCAGCCATCGGCAGCTCATTTATTTTCTCAACCGGCTGCCATTCTAGCTTTCCTTCGACACTCTGCTTATAGCTAATTCCATCTGAATCGTTAGCAAGAAAAGTAAACATCATCCATTCATTGATGACTTGATCGTTTTCTTTCATTATAAAAGTAAAAATCCCTTTTAATTGGGGGTTTTTTAAATATATTCCCGTTTCTTCGCGAAACTCACGAACACAGGAATCTCTAACCGATTCACCAGGCTCCATTTTTCCGCCTGGAGCAACCCACCAACCCCGCCGCGGCTTTTGGAGCAGCAGAGCTTGATCATCTCTTATCAATACACAATTGGTGACTCGCTGCATTATTTTCACCTCAATATCAAAAGCTCTATATTGAAAAACAGAAGCCCGGGCACAAGCATGGCTTGTTCCAGCAACGCTTCCATATGGAGCAGTTTTACAATAATATCTTTTTTGGAACAGCATTATTGATTCTATTCATTATACTATTTTTCATAAACCGTCACAATGAATACAAAGTTGATATTGTGTAAAATATTAGAAAAGCGGAAGCAACCGTCTAGCTCCCTTGTCCTTGGGCAAAAAAAAGAGCATAGGCCGATAACCTATGCTTGAAAGATTATATTAAAGGGGGTCAATTACTACTTTAATAATACCCTTCCATTATTTCACTACTGTTACAGTAAAATTAAATGAAGGTAACGTTATTAGAAAAGCGGAAGCGCCCGTTTAGCGCACGACAGGACTGGAGCACAACGACTGAGATAAGGCGAAACTTCAATCAGTGAGTGCTTTTCTCACTGATTGTTAGTTGAGCCAACCGGGTTTTTACGGGCAGTTGAGAATCTACTGCCCGTTAATACGCGGCAAAGGAAACACGAAGAGCGTAAGCGCATTCGATGTTTGACTTATCGTAGGGAGTTGCGTGAAGTCCAGTAGGCGCTGGGCGCTAGAGCTAGACAATAGATAATTCACATGTGCTTTACTGCTTAGCTTTTCAGCTTTAATTCTTCTTTAACTTCTTCAACAAAATGCTGGGCAGCTTGGGCAGCAATACTGCCATCTCCCGTTGCCGTTACTATTTGCCGCAATGTCTTTTCACGAATATCGCCGGCAGCAAAAATCCCCGGTACTTTGGTTTCCATCTGCTCATTTGTTTCGATATAGCCATGTTCATTGGTAATGCCCAAGCCTTCAAATGGTTTGGACAGCGGCAGCATCCCAACATAAATAAATGCCCCATCTGCTTTAAATTCCTGTTCAGAGCCATCCTTTGTTGAAACGAGTGTGAGGCTGCTAACTTTACCGTCAGTCCCATGAATTTCTTTTACCGTATGATTCCAGATAAAATCAACCTTTTCATTGGCAAAAGCACGATCTTGAATAATTTTTTGCGCACGAAGCTCGTCGCGGCGATGAACGATTGTTACTTTTGAGGCAAATCTCGTTAAATAGATCCCTTCCTCAACAGCAGAATCCCCGCCGCCAACAACAACTAGCTCTTTTCCTTTAAAAAAGGCGCCATCGCAAACTGCGCAGTAGGATACTCCGCGTCCACCAAGCTCTTTTTCACCTGGCACACCCAGCTTTTTATATTCAGCCCCTGCTGCAATAATGACAGAATAGGCTTTATATTGCTTGGTACCGGCAACAACCGTTTTTGTTTCACCGTTGTCTATGATTTCTTTAATATCACCGTATGCATATTCAGCACCGAATTTTTTAGCATGTTCAAACATTTTCGTTGATAAATCGGGACCTAAGATACTTTCATAGCCCGGATAATTTTCAACTTCCTCTGTGTTGGCCATTTGCCCGCCTGGTATTCCGCGTTCGATCATTAATGTAGATAAGTTTGCCCGTGAAGTATATACAGCAGCTGTCATCCCAGCAGGCCCGGCACCTGCAATAATTACATCATAAATTTTTTCCTCTGACATGTAATTCCCTCCCGACTAAAGAAAATGTTGCCACCTTTACTTATTCTATATTATTTTCTTAATACCCATATCCTATAAAACAATGAGCCCTTCGTCCACCCATTTGCTCAAAGAAAAGTCGACTTTACGACGTACACGAGTCGCTGGGTGCGGGCCGACTACAAGCGCCGCCGTCCTGGCGGCAACGTCGGCACTAGCACTTCCTGTGCGTCGAAGCTAGACAGTTTTCTTTGTTCAAAGTTTTATACTTTCTTCTTTTACTATTGGTTATTCTATATATTGATTAACTAATTTAACATACTTACCGACAGTGGCTGAAGATAATCCATAACGGTCGGCAACTTCCTGCTGGGAAACCTTTTCACTGCGCAGCTTGTTCCAGATATAATCCGTTGCTGCAGCCCAGGCTTTTTGATTTTTCAGAATGACCCCTTGCCCGGCCAACTCGTTAAAAATAGAAAACCATAACAAATACAAGCCGGCCTCAGTGGTGCCAATTGGTTTATAGTATCGATATAAGTGGTTAGCAATCTCATGTGCATCAGCAGCAGAAGAATGTTTCCCATCTTGTAAATAGTCAAAGTAACGTTGTTCTGGTGCAGTTAGCTTTTCAGCTTTTACAGACTCCAGCAATGCACCTTTCTTAGGTGAAAGGGATATAAGAAACAGCGCAAATAAGCGTTCCTCTGGATATTCACTTTCGAGCTTCAAAATAGCTGAACTTGATCGCTTTTCATAGCCATGTACCGGACTCTTTTCATCGTTCCACGGTTCATACCCTTCTTTTTCGCGATTCAGTTCAAGCACTTTTTTCCAAATGTTTCGGGCAAAGCTTTCATGCCCTGTGTAGTAAGCTGCATAGGAGAGCCAATAATAAAATGGTCCATCTCCATCAAAGCCATGTTTATATAGCTTTTTAAGCCAGCCGTAGGCTAGTTCATACTTACCAACCAACGCAAATGTTGCTCCCAATTTAAATTGGTGCTCCGTTAGCATCGGTTGAATTTTTTGAAGACCGCTCAGTATCTTCTTAACCTTATCCGATTCACGCTGATAATGCGCAAATACAAGCTGATTGCAAAGTGCATGGAGATTCCCTGGATTGCGGACTAAGACATCCTTTAAGATCTCCTCGGCTTTCTCCACTTCTCCTAAATAAAAGTGAGCGAGAGCCAGGTTATTATAAGCAGACCAATACTCAGGATACTCTTCGATCACATGCTCAAGAAGCTCAATTGCCTTTTGGAAATACCCAGACTCCAAAAAACCACGGGCCTGCTCCTGTTTCACGATGAGGTCGTCTTGTTCATAAAGCTCTTCCTCTAGATCATCTGACTCCATCGTCAGCAGTTCGAGCAAATCTTCAGTATCGTCTGCAAAATCACCGTCAGGATCAAGATCGATATACAGATTAGCATGTTGATAAGCATCCTTAAAAAATCCCAGATGGGCGTAGTTGTTAGCTAGTAAATAATGACATTCAGCCATCTCCTCATCTAATTCTTCAAGGATGATGTGTAAAAGCTGGTTCGATTCCTCATAGTCACCAATTTCTGTTAAAATAATCGCTAATTGGCAAGCAATCATTGGTTCACCCGGCTCAAGCTGAAATGCCCGTTGCAGATATTTTTTTGCTTTTGTATAATCACGGCGATGGTAAGCCTTTATGCCCTTTTTGAAATAATATTCTCCTGTAGGCAGGAAGGAAAGAACCTTTCCACTTTGAATTGTTGCCTTCGCATTTTTACCCATAAGTCCTCCATCTTTCCATTTAAACATAACTACAGTAGTATATCATAAGTACTAGCTTTGGGAGAAGGGATTTAGAAGAAATTGGAACCATTAAATTGCGATAAATCGTCCTTTTTTTACAAGTTTTTTAACTATTCGCCTATCTTTTTAAAAAAATTCGGTTTATTTTTACATAAAACATCTAAATGATCTAACTCTTCGAGTCTGGGTATTCTTTGTTTACAAAATAAATGAAAAAAAGCCAGCAATCTCGTCGCCGGCTTTTCACATCTTACTTATCTCTGCCTTCATGTCTTTCCTTAAGGGTTTTCAATACCTCTGTAAATGGCAGCTCCTGCTCCACTAAGAGAACCATCAAGTGATAGAGCAAATCTGCTGCTTCCCATTTTAATTCTTCATGACTGCGATTTTTAGCAGCAATAATGACTTCTGCTGACTCTTCGCCAACCTTTTTCAAAATCTTATCGACGCCCTCTTTAAACAAATAAGTGGTATAGGCACCCTCGGGACGTTCTTTTTCACGCTCAATGATGACTTGTTCAAGCTTTTTCAAGATTTCATATTCTTCCATTTTCACTAACCCCTTCCGTAAAACAACTAATTGTGCCTGTATGACAGGCAGGACCCTTCGGATTGACGAGCACCAGCACTGCATCGCGGTCACAGTCAAGCTTCATCTCGACAACCGTCTGCGTATTGCCGCTCGTTGCTCCTTTATGCCACAGTTCCTGGCGGGAGCGGCTCCAAAACCAAGTTTCGCGCGTTTCAAGTGTTTTTGCCAGCGACTCACGGTTCATATAGGCAAGCGTCAACACTTCTTTCGTTTCGGCGTCCTGGACAATCGCGGGGACAAGTCCCTTCTCATCAAATTTTACCTCAAGTGCATTCATCGTACAATCACTCCCTTTTCCTTCAGGAAGCTTTTGACCTCATGCACAGACGTTTCTTTATAATGAAAAATTGACGCAGCCAGAGCAGCATCTGCCTTGCCTTTTTCAAAGGCATCGACAAAATGCTCGGCATTCCCCGCGCCGCCAGAAGCGATCACCGGAATCGTAACTGCCTCGCTGACAGCCTTCGTTAATGACAGGTCAAAGCCGTTTTTCTCACCATCACTGTCCATGCTTGTCAGCAAGATTTCCCCAGCGCCAAGCGTTGCCGCTTCTTGTGCCCATTCGACCACTTTTCGCTCGGTCGGTGTTCGCCCGCCATGCGTGAACACTCGCCATGTTCCCCACTCTTCATCATACTTGGCATCAATCGCGACGACAATGCACTGCGAGCCAAAAAAGCTGGCCCCCTCTGTAATTAAGCCCGGATTCTGAACAGCTGCCGTATTTAAGGAAACCTTATCAGCACCGGCGCGGAGGATTTTTTTCATGTCCTCAAGGGCATTGATGCCGCCGCCAACCGTAAACGGAATTGCTAATTGGGAGGCTACTGCCTTGACAACTTCCACCATCGTCTTCCGTCCTTCAACTGAGGCAGAAATATCAAGAAACACTAGCTCATCTGCGCCTTCTTCATCATAAAACTTGGCTAGTTCAACCGGGTCGCCGGCATCGCGGAGCTGAACGAACTGAACTCCTTTGACAACCCGTCCCTCTTTGACATCAAGGCAGGGAATAATCCGTTTGGTCAGCATGATAAATTCACCTCTTTGAGCGCTTCCTCTAGCGTAAAGCGATTTTCATAGAGTGCTTTGCCGACGATAGCACCGCTGATTCCTTTTGCCGCAATCGCTTTTAAATCAGCAAGAGAGCTGACCCCTCCAGATGCAATCACATTTTTCCCTGTTGCTTCCGCCATTTCGCAAACAGCGGCAATATTCGGGCCGGAAAGCGTACCATCTGTGGCAATATCGGTAAAAATAAATGTCTCGGCACCAGCATCCGCAAAGCGTTTGCCAAGTTCTACAGCACGGACCTTAGAGGTATCCAGCCAGCCGTGTGTTGCCACAAATCCATTTTTTGCATCAATGCCGACTGCGATTTTTGCCCCGTATTTGTTAATCATTTCAATTGCAAATTCCGGATTGGAAACGGCAATGCTGCCAATAATCACGCGGTCAACGCCATTTTCCAAATAATGAAGAATATCAGCCTCGGTCCGAATCCCGCCGCCAATCTGTACATTAACGTTTAGCTCTTTTGCAGCTTGAATAACGAAGCGGTCATTGACGCGTTTACCGTCCTTGGCACCGTCTAAGTCAACCATATGGATCCATTGGGCGCCCACTGAAGCAAACTGACGGGCCATGTCAAACGGCGAATCGCCGTATACTGTTTCTTTGTTATAATCGCCTTGCAGCAAGCGGACGCAATTGCCGCCTCTCATATCAATTGCCGGATAAATCGTGAAACTCATTGACACGCCTTCCTTTCTTCAGCAAGCTTTAAAAAATTCGTTAACAGGGCCATTCCAAGCTTACTGCTTTTTTCCGGATGGAACTGCATCCCGTAAATGTTGCCGCGCCCGACTACTGCCGAAACCTCTTCGTGATAGCTCGCTTTTGCCACTAGGACATCGGAATCTTTGGCGTTAACAAAGTAGGAATGCACGAAATAAACGTAGTCCTCATCGAGACCCTCTAAAAGCGGTGACGGCTTGACAAATTGGAGCTTGTTCCAGCCCATATGCGGAACCTTATAGGTCTCACCATCGTTTGTTTTTCCAGGGAAACGGCGGACTGAACCAGGCAAAAGCTTGAGTCCTTCTGTAAAGCCGTTCTCATCACTGTCTTCAAACAAAAGCTGCATGCCTAGGCAGATGCCAAGCAGCGGTTTTCCTGTTTTGGCAAATTCCTTGACCATTTCACTGAGCCCTTCTTCATTTAAGCGCAGCATCGCATCACGAAACGAACCTACCCCTGGAAGAATCAATGCATCAGCGGCAAGCAGATCTTTTTTTTCACTTGAAAGAAAATATTCGGCGCCAAGACGTTCGAGCGCTTTACTGACACTGAACAAATTACCCATTCCATAATCAACAATGCCAATCATTTTATAACATTCCTTTCGTGGAAGGAACTCCCTTAATACGGGGATCGATCGTTGTCGCTTCATCCAAGGCCCGGCCAAGTGCTTTAAAAACAGCCTCAATCATATGGTGGGTGTTCTGACCGTAGTGAACAATTACATGAAGATTCATCCGTGCTTCAAGCGCAAGCTTCCATAAAAACTCATGCACAAGCTCGGTATCAAAGGTACCAACTCTTTGGGCAGGGAAGTCTGCGCGCATTTCGAAATGCGGGCGGTTGCTGAGGTCGACTACCACTTGTGCAAGAGTCTCATCCATTGGCACAAATGAGTTTCCATAACGTTTAATGCCCTTTTTATCACCTAAGGCTTCGCGGAGCACATGACCTAAACAAATAGCGATATCTTCAGTTGTATGATGGTCATCAACCTCCGTATCACCGTTTGCCTCGACAGTAAGGTTAAAAAGGCCATGCTTGGTGAATAAATCAAGCATATGAGTTAGAAATGGTACACCCGTGTTAAGATTGGCTTGTCCGTCCCCATCAATGTCCAATGCTAGTTTGATTTGTGTTTCATTTGTATTGCGTTCAATGCTTGCTGTTCTTTCCATGAGGTACCCCCTTGTGGTTATTTATTGAAAATTTTCCTCTTGTTGCTGGTTAATTTCACGTTGGCGCAATTATTCTGATTTTGGCGCAATTACCATCAATATTGGCGCAATTATTCAAAAGTCGGCGCAATAACTTGGTGAATTGGCGCAATTATTGAATTTAGCTCTTATTCCATATTATTTTCTTACTTTAAATTGGTAATTTTATTTATTCAACCTAGCCTCAACAGCCCTAGCATGTGCTTCAAGGCCTTCCATCCGGGCAAACTCAGCAATTTTTGCAGCGTTATCCTTCAACGCTTTTTCACTATATACAATTACGCTTGATTTCTTTTGAAAATCGTCGACATTTAATGGACTGGAAAAGCGAGCTGTCCCATTCGTCGGCAAAACATGGTTCGGTCCGGCAAAATAATCACCGACAGGCTCAGAGCTATAACGGCCAAGGAAGATGGCCCCTGCATGGTGAATCTTGCCGAGAATCTCCATCGCATTTTCAGTAACGACTTCAAGATGCTCTGGTGCCAGCTTATTGACTGTGTCAATTGCCTCATCTAAATTCGAAGTCACATAGATTGCACCGTAATCTTCAATCGAGCGGGTGGCAATTTCTTTTCGTGGCAAAACGGCCAACTGTTTTTCCACTTCAGCGGAAACTGCTTCAGCAAGCTTCATTGATGGCGTTACTAGAACGCTGCAGGCGCGGGGATCGTGTTCTGCTTGTGACAATAAATCCGCTGCAACCTCATCAGCATAGGCTGTATCATCTGCAAGGACAGCAATTTCACTTGGGCCAGCGATCATGTCGATATCCACATCACCAAACACTTCTTTTTTTGCAAGGGCCACAAAGATATTCCCTGGACCAGTTATTTTATCAACTGCCTCAATTGATTCCGTTCCGTAAGCGAGCGCTGCAATCGCCTGAGCGCCGCCGACCTTATAAATTTCCTTTACACCTGCTTCTTTAGCGGCAACAAGTACGGCAGGAGGTAATTTCCCAGTCTCCTTATCAGGCGGTGATACCATTACGATGCGCTTTACGCCGGCAACCGTTGCTGGAATCACGTTCATTAACACTGACGAAGGATAAGCAGCGGTCCCGCCAGGTACATAGACCCCAACGGAATCAAGCGGAGTTATTTTTTGGCCGAGAATGGTGCCGTTCTCTTCGGTTGTCATCCACGAAGGGCGCAGCTGTTTTTCATGAAAGGATCGGATATTTTCGGCTGCTTCCTTCACAATTTCGATAAACCCGCTGTCGACTAAGCCATACGCTTCCTCGATTTCGGCTTCCTCTACTGTAAAGGACTCCAAGCTGACATGGTCAAATTTCACCGTATACGCTTTTAGGGCAGTATCGCCATTTGCGCGGATATCAGCAATAATCTTTTGGACAACCTCAAGCTGATCTGCTGTTCCAGATTCGATCGAGCGCTTAATCGAAACAAGCTCATTTACCTGTAATATCTTCATTTTTAAAGACCTTCCTTTGTCACAACTTTACTTAACCGAGCAACAAGCTCACTAATTTGTTGATCGTGAATTCGATAGCTGACAGGATTCACAATCAGTCTTGACGTTATATCAACTATGCTTTCATATTCAACTAAGCCATTTTCCACCAGCGTCCGGCCGGTCGAAACAATATCAACAATTCGGTCGGATAAGCCAATCATTGGTGCCAGTTCAATCGAACCATTTAGTTTAATGATTTCAACCTGTTCGCCTTGCTCCCGGAAATAAGCAGCCGCAACCCTTGGGTACTTGGTTGCCACGCGCGGTGCAACATCGCTCATTTTTGTATCAGGCATTCCGGCTACTGCTAAATGGCAGTCACTGATATTCAGATCAAGGAGCTCGTAAACATCTCGTTCCTCTTCAAGCATAACGTCCTTTCCAGCAATACCTAAATCGGCAACACCGTGCTCGACATATGTCGGAACATCCATTGGCTTGGCAAGAATAAACCTGAGTCCCTCTTCCTCAACATCGATGATTAACTTCCGGTTTTCATCAAATTCAGGCGGCAGCTTGTAACCGGCTTTCCGCAATAATTCTGCTGCTTCTTCAAAAATCCGTCCCTTTGGCATGGCAATCGTTAACGTTTTATTCATGATGTGCAAGCTCCTTTCCTGCTTTCCCTAACAGAAAGGTGGTATCTTCAAATTGGTGGGTATAGGCATCGAGATTTTTCACACCATTAATATCCTGGAGCACGGCTCTTTTTCCGTCCTGATGCATTTTTTTCGCTAATTGAAAAGCTTCCCTGCGCCGCTCCTGACTAAAGAAAATACAATGAACTGGCAGCTTTTCTTCTGCTCCGCCTAATGCTTCAAGCAGGCGGTCAAGCCGAACCGCAAACCCGGTGGCACTTGCTTTTTTGCCAAACTTTTCAAGCAACCCGTAGCGGCCACCGTTTCCAATCGGAAAACCAACCCGTCCGGCATATACCTCAAACAAAATTCCCGTATAATAGCTCATATGGCTGACAAGCGTTAAATCAAACTTCACTTTTTCCTGCTCACCATAATCATTAATAACTTCCGCCAATTCTTTTAATTGTAAAATCGCTGCTTTGCCGCGTTCGTTTTCAACAAGATCGAGCGCCTTGCCGATCACTTCTTCGCCGCCCCTCAAACTTAAGAGACCAAGAAGTCTTTGCTTATCAATCGAAGACAATGCCAGGGAATTTACGTGTTCCCGGTAGCCGACGTAATTTTTTTCATATAAAAATCTTCTTAACATATTGGCACGGTCTTCATTTCCAAGGATTTGCAAAAATAATTCCTGAACAAAGGCGACATGGCCGATTGATAGTTGGAAATCCTCTAATCCAGTTTCCTTTAAAGCTGAAACCAGCAAAGAGATGGCTTCCCCATCACTTGACACCGTATCATCATTTATCAGTTCAATTCCGATTTGTTCAAACTCTGCAGGACGGCCTCCTTCACGCTGCTGGGCGCGAAATACATTGGCACTATAAGCGATTCTAAGCGGCAGGTCGTCGTTCAAAAGCTTTGATGCCGCGACCCGGGCGATTGGTGCCGTCATATCCGGTCTTAGCACAAGTGTATGGCCCTCACGGTCAAGTAATTTAAAGAGCTGCTGGTCAAGAATGGCCGAAGCTGCCCCAACTGTTTCATCATATTCTAGCGTAGGTGTTTCAATAAATGAGTATCCCCACTGTTTCATCACATCTTCCATTAACGAACGAATCCGATGCTTTTTTTCATATAACTCCGGAAGCGTATCCCTCATTCCAAGAGGTTTTTCAAACATAAACAAACGGCTCATATTCTTCATCCTTTTTTTCAAAAGTAAAAATCCTTTAGTTCGCTAATATGCTAATAAAGTAAAGTAATATATGTAGTTTACCTTTTTGTGTGATGATCGTCAATTGAAAAACTAAAAATTAAAAACAAATATGCAGGCGCCCGAAAAAAAATCGTCGACTAAAACCCGCCACTTCCAGCTTACACTTGTTGTGCCAGGTGAGCAAAAAAGCCCGGTCGTCTGCCAGGCTTCATTGTTGTTGGTATATTGGATCGTTTGCGCGCCGCTGTGTTAACTCTTCTTTCGTATAAATTATTCTCATCGGGTTCCCGCCAACGAAGGTTCCCGGCAGAACATCCTTATGGACAACGGTCCCGGCCGAAACAATCGCGCCATCTCCAATGGTCACACCAGGAAGGATTGTCGAATTAGCTCCAATCATTACTTCGCTGCCAATTTCAACAGCTCCCAGCCGGTATTCCTTAATAAGATATTCGTGGGCCAGAATGGTTGTATTGTAGCCGATGACCGTATTGGTGCCAACGCTTATTTTTTCAGGAAACATCACATCAAGCATGACCATTAAGGCGAACGAGGTTTGTTCGCCTACCTTCATGCGCAAAAAGGTACGGTACAGCCAACTTTTCATTCCCAGAAACGGTGTATAGCGGGCAAGTTCAATCACAATAAAATTTTTAACAACCTTCCAAAATGGCACGGTTTTGTATACATGCCATAAGGAATTGGCACCCTCTACCGGAAAGCGGGCCGTATTTCTCATTTTGTCACACTCCGACAATCTTTAATAAATCAGACATTTCATCTAGCATATAGTCCGGCTTAAATTGGGCAAGATAGTCTCGTCCTTTTGCCGTCCAGGCAACGCCGGCTGTTTTGGTCCCAGCATTTTTTCCAGCTAAGATATCGTGGAAGTTGTCACCAACCATGATGGCCTGCTCTTTGGTCGAGTCCAATTGATCCAATGCCTTAAAAATCGATTCGGGGTCAGGCTTGGCCTTGCTGACATGATCCAATGCTATAATCGTATCGAAATACGGATCAAGCTTGGTCAGCTTCAGACCTTTATTGATAGTATCCAAAATCTTAGTTGAAACAATAGCCAGCTTAAAACCCTTGTCTTTCAGGATCTCGATTGTCTGATTAACACCAATAAATTCCTTTACAAGGAAATCATGATTAGCATTATTATAGGTGCGATACTCACGGATCATTTCTTCCACGCGGTCAGGGGCAATTGAACCAAAGGTTTCATCAAGTGATGGTCCCATAAACGGGAGAACATCCTCGCGTTGATACTTGTTAGGATAGTATTTCCCAAGTGTATGCAAAAAAGAAGAAATAATTAGTTCGTTTGTATCAATTAATGTTCCGTCTAAATCAAATAAAATCGTATCAATATTTCTGTTCATAAAATGCTTCCTTTCTTCTCATGATGCCTGACCGCCTCCGGATGGTTCCGACGATTTACGGTTAAACTAACCTCGACCGCAAAACCTCTCCCTTCAGTGTGTTAAGCCTTGGTTGCTTTGATCCTGATAGCGTACATCTGATAAACCTGATTTTCTTCTATATAGCAGAATACCAACAGCAGCGACCACGAGCACAATTGAGATCATTTGGGCCATGCGAAGATGCGAGGTCAGCATCAAGCTGTCAGTCCTCATCCCTTCAATGAAGAAGCGGCCGATCGAATACCAGATTAAATACGATAAAAATAATTCCCCGCGCCTTAGATTTACCCTGCGAAAAAGGACGAGCAGAATAAAGCCAACAAAATCCCAAACAGATTCATATAAAAAGGTGGGATGATAGTAAATGCCATTAATATACATTTGATTAATAATAAAGTCCGGCAAATGAAGGTTTTCAAGGAAGGTGCGGCTCACTGGACCGCCATGTGCCTCCTGATTCATGAAATTACCCCAGCGGCCGATTGCTTGGCCAAGAATAAGGCTGGGAGCAGCGATGTCGACTATTTTCCAAAAAGAGATCCCTCTTGATCTCGCAAAAAAGATAACCGTAAGAATGGATCCAATAAGTGCTCCGTGAATCGCAATGCCGCCATGCCAAATTTGGATAATTTCACTTGGATGCTGAGCATAATAGCCCCATTCAAACAGAACATAATAAATACGGGCGGAAATAATCGCAATCGGGATTGCCCAAATCATTAAGTCTGCAAACGTCTCCTTTGGAAGTCCACGTTTATTTCCTTCACGGATGGCCAAATACAAAGCAAGCGCCAAACCAGAGCCAATAATAATGCCATACCAATGCACTTGAATCGGACCAAGTGAAAAAGCGATCGGATTAAGCGGCTGAATCGTTTCGTTCATGAATAATTGTCCCTCCTTGGATTTTTAAAGATAAGTAAATATAATAGTTTAACTTTGAGAACTGTCCAGCTACAACGCCCAGCAACTAGTGTACTTCGCCCACCTCCCTACATAAGTCAGCATCGAATCGCTATCGTGCTTCGTGTTTCCTTTATCTCAGTCGGTGTGCTCCAGTCCTGTCGTGCGCTAAACGGGCGCTTCCGCTTTCCTTAAAAGTCCTCATGCTCGCCATCTTCTATAACGTCAGAAAGACGGTCAGTAAATTGCTGGGCTGCGTTGACACCCATTCTTTTTAAGCGGAAGTTCATTGCTGCTACCTCAATAATAATTGCAAGGTTACGACCTGGCCTGACCGGAATGGTCAGCTTTTGAACCTCCGTATCAATGATTTTCATTTTCTCTTCGTCCAACCCTAAGCGATCATACTGCCGCTTTGGATCCCATATTTCCAAAAATACAACAAGCGAAATTTTTTTATGACTGCGAACGGCTCCTGCACCAAACAATGTCATTACGTTAATAATCCCTAAGCCGCGGATTTCGAGTAAATGCTCAATTAGGTCAGGCGATGTGCCTACTAATGTATCCTGATCCTCCTGACGAATTTCAACACAGTCATCCGCTACAAGGCGGTGGCCGCGTTTGACCAATTCTAGTGCAGTTTCACTTTTACCGACACCGCTTTGGCCGGTGATTAGTACACCCACCCCGTAGATATCAACGAGAACACCATGGACAGCTGTGGTTGGGGCAAGTTTACTTTCCAAAAAGTTCGTTAATCGGCTCGAAAAACGAGTCGTTTTCATTGTGACCCTTAAAACCGGTACAGATTCACGTTCAGACGCTTCTAGCAATTCAGGAGGAACATCAAGACCCCTTGTCACAATAATGGCCGGTGTAATATCGGTACACAGCTGCTCCATTCTTGATTCTCGCTCACTTGCAGGCAGCTTCTCAAAAAAGGATAGTTCAGTTTTTCCTAATAATTGAATCCTTTCAGCAGGATAATAATCAAAATAACCGGCCATCTCAATTCCTGGACGGGAAATATCACTCATGGTAATAGGACGATTAATTCCCTCTTCCCCACTAAGCAATTCAAGTTGAAA
Organism: Bacillus sp. EB600; assembly: GCF_024494385.1. Taxonomy (GTDB): domain Bacteria; phylum Bacillota; class Bacilli; order Bacillales; family Cytobacillaceae; genus JAEVLT01. Next base: position 304,901 of record NZ_JAEVLT010000003.1, on the reverse strand, counting down.
TTTTTCTAGTATATCTTTTGTTCGCACTTTAGGCAAACGTAGCCCCCCCTTTTAACTTTCCAACTATCATTTGTTGTCGTAAAGGTAACTTTATTGTATAAATTTCAAAATTGTATCTTCAACTTCCTCTTATTTTAACATTTTTTATAAAAGAACCAAATTATTCGATTAATGAAAAATAAAAGCGGAAGCACCTGAAATTCCGGAAGGTAAAAGCAGCCGGGTTTGATGCGTTCATCTCTTTTGAACCAAAAAAAATAGCGCACTATTTTGCGCTATTTTTATTTCGATCTTTTTTCATAAAAAAGGGTCTTTTGGATGATAAGATTGACAATTGACATGATCACCGCTGCGAGAAACGCCATCCCAAAACCAGATATTTCAAAGTCAGTTCCCATTAATAAATCGGTGAGCTCAAGCGTAATCGCATTTATAACAAACAGAAAAAGTCCGAGGGTAAGGACGGTGGCAGGCAACGTTAACAGGATCAAGAGCGGGCGTACAAGAACATTTAGGATCGATAACAGAAAGCTCGCCGCTAGCGCTGCTTTAAAGCTGGATATTTGAAAACTGTCATTAAAGTATCCGGCGAGTGCCATAAACAAGACCGCATTAATAAGAATTCCTAGCAGCCACTTCATCGCGTAGGGTTTCCTTGATCATTCGGCATAACAAACATTAGCAATATATACAATAATGACATTGGTAAAAGCGCAGTGACCAAAACCAATAAGACAAAGATAATACGCAGCCATTTTGCTTCCATGCCCATTTGTTCCGCAATGCCCCCCAGGATACCTGCAAATATTCGATTTGTTCCCGATCGCACCCACGTTTTCAAAACAAATAACCTCCTACCTAACTCCTACTTAAAAGGTATAACCTTATCCGTCTTCTGAACGGAAATCGAACCTGTCTTTGTTTCCCCGATCACTGTCAATGCCGAGGCAGTTTTGTTGACCGATTGGAAGCGAAGCAGCTTCTGAATGACGTCATTTTTTTCCTCAGTAATGTGAATTCCATTAAGAAGAATGTTAAAGCCACCTAAATTCGACTTTACCTCGCCACTAACAGAACTCCCCTCAGGAACATAAATATCAATGCTGCCGGATGTAGCCCTAGCTGTAATCGATTTGCAGCGAGACCCGTTTAGATTGGTTGTCAAATTTCCATTAAAGCTTTGCGTTTCGACACTTCGGAAATCACCATCCAATTTAACAGCGCCGTTAATCGTTTCCGCCTCTAGGTCATCAACTTCACTATGCCAAATTTTAATATGCCCGTTTGCGGTTTCAGCTTCCAATTTCCTTCCGGTTACTTCCGATAAATCAATTTTTCCATTGGCAGTTTTCACCCGAAAACTCCCTACCTCGAGTTTATCTCCCTGAATGGAGCCATTAAAGATCCGGACACGGGCTCTTTCATATTGCACCTGAGGAATGTAGGCAACAGCCTCCACCTTCATCCACTTTTGCTGGGTTGTAAAACGCAGCTTTTGCCCCTCAATTACAAAAATAATATCCTTCAAAAAGTTTTGCCGGGCCTGTTCCTGGTTTTCAACTCGGTAAACCTTTGCATGGCATTCAATCCGGACATCGTTTTGGCTCCACGGGACCAATCTAAGTGAACCATTCGCCAGATCAAAATCCATTTCCTTCAATAAAACATCACCTTGGTGAAAAATATGTGAAATTTCTACGGATTGGCCAAAATTTAAATCCAGATCAAAATCCTTAATTTTTTTTAACGTTGAATCCACAAATTCAAAAATCTTTTCCTTTGTCGATTGAAACTTTTGATGCACAGTATCCTCTCTTTTGGCTTCATCGAACTTGACAGCCGTAGACAGTTCATTAACAATTTCTTCTTGCTTTTGCTCAGCCGTTTGCGTTGCTCTTTCCAATTCTTCAAGCAAATCGAACGCTTCTTCAGCGGACACTTTGCCTTCCTCGACCATTTTTAAAATCCGCTTTTTGTCTTCATTCATAAAAAACCCTCCTCAAACAGTTTGTTTTTATGAAAAAAATTTACAGCGTACCCTTGAGCCCTCATTTTTCTTTTAAGACATTCACACCATTAACTATATTCCAAAATAAGACAGTAATGCTATTGACGATCATGCATTAGCACTAGATATATTATTTACGGATTGGCGTAGTTGAAGGTTTCACTTTTATCATACTAGACTTAAAAGTTTATTACCGAAGCACGCGCATCATTCCTTTTCAGCAAAAAAACAAGGCGGAGCTAGATTCCGCCTTGTTTTAACTCTTAACCATCGTTTCTTGATCTTCTATTTGTTTTTTCATTCGTAACCGGTCCCGTTCGAGAATAGGCTTTAAATATTTCCCCGTGTACGATTCCGGAACCGTTGATACCTGCTCCGGAGTACCTGTAGCAACAATTGTCCCACCTTTATCTCCGCCTTCAGGTCCAAGGTCAATCAGATAATCAGCTGTTTTGATAACATCCAAATTATGTTCGATCACCAGCACGGTATCACCATTTTCGACGAGCCGCTGGAGCACATCAAGCAGCCGTGAAATATCGTCGACATGCAGCCCTGTAGTCGGTTCATCCAAAATATAAAACGATTTGCCCGTTGAACGGCGGTGCAGCTCGGAGGCAAGCTTCACGCGCTGTGCTTCACCACCAGAAAGTGTCGTTGCCGGCTGGCCCATCTTAACATAGCCAAGACCTACATCAACAATCGTTTGCAGCTTGCGGCTGATTTTCGGATGATTTTCGAAAAACTGCCACGCGTCCTCGACCGTCATCTCAAGAATATCGGCAATGTTTTTTCCTTTGTACTTCACTTCAAGGGTTTCGCGGTTATATCGTTTGCCGTGGCACACCTCACATGGCACATACACATCCGGCAAAAAGTGCATTTCAATCTTGAGAATTCCGTCGCCGCGGCAGGCTTCACAGCGTCCACCCTTGACATTGAAGCTAAAACGGCCTTTTTTATAACCGCGCACCTTTGCTTCATTCGTGGATGCAAACACATCGCGGATATCATCAAACACGCCGGTATAAGTAGCCGGGTTAGAGCGTGGCGTCCGGCCGATTGGTGATTGGTCGATATCAATGACCTTTTCCAATTGCTCGATCCCCTTTATGCTCTTATGCTCACCAGGCTTTGTTTTGGCACGGTTAAGCTTTTGTGCCAGGGATTTATGAAGAATCTCATTTATCAAGCTGCTTTTTCCCGAACCGGAAACACCGGTCACTGCGATAAACAAGCCTAACGGGAACTTAACATTGACATTTTTTAAATTGTTCTCCGCTGCTCCTTTAATTTCAATATACCGTCCATCCGGTTTTCTCCGTTCAAGCGGAAGCGGGATAAACTTTTTACCGGAAAGGTACTGACCGGTTAAGGAGTTAGGATCAGCCATAACCTCTGCAGGTGTACCAGCAGAGACAATTTCTCCGCCATGGACACCGGCTCCCGGCCCGACATCAATTAAATAGTCGGCGGCCATCATCGTGTCTTCATCGTGCTCAACCACAATCAAGGTGTTGCCGATATCGCGCATGCTTTGTAATGTCTCGATCAGACGGTCATTATCACGCTGGTGCAGCCCAATTGACGGTTCATCCAAAATGTACAGCACACCTGTCAAACGTGAGCCGATTTGGGTTGCGAGCCGGATCCGCTGTGCTTCCCCGCCAGATAATGTTCCGGCAGCACGACCTAATGTCAAATAATCAAGACCAACGTTGATCAAAAAGCCAAGCCGTTCCTTGATTTCACGGAAAATTAACCGCGCGATTTGCATCTCTTTTTCGGAAAGCTGCAGGCCTTCAAAAAAATGATAAGCCTCCGTAATGGGCAGCTCGGTTATCTGGGTAATATGCTGACCGGCAATTAACACAGCCAAACTTTCCTTTTTCAGTCGGTTTCCTTTACAGGTCGGGCATGGCTGCTGCGCCATATATTTTTCCATCTGCTCGCGGATAAAGTCAGAGCTTGTATCCCGGTAGCGGCGCTCAACATTCTTTAGAACGCCTTCAAATTCAATATAACCCTCGTGCAATTGCCCAAAATCGCTTTGATATTTGAAATAAATCTTTTCACCGTCAGAACCGTATAATACTTTATCAAGTAAATGCTTCGGAATATCCTTAACAGGAATATCCATATCAATTCCATAATGATCGCAAACCGCTTTAAGCAACTGCGGATAGTATTGCGAGCTTGTCGGCTCCCATGGTGCAATTGCATGCTGCTTTAAGTTCAAATCCATGTTTGGAATAACAAGATCCAAATCCACCTCAAGCTTCGCGCCCAGCCCGTCACATTCCGGACAGGCACCAAACGGACTGTTAAACGAAAACATCCGCGGCTCAAGCTCGCCAATTGAAAAACCGCAGTGCGGACAGGCATGGTGTTCGCTAAAAAGCAGTTCTTCCTCCCCGATCACATCGACAATTACCTTGCCTTCACCAAGTTTTAAGGCAGTTTCAAGTGAATCAGCTACCCTTGAGGCAACGCCCTCTTTGACGACAATCCTGTCGATGACCACTTCAATGGAGTGCTTCTTGTTTTTTTCAAGTTCGATTTCATCACCAAGATCAGCCATTTCACCATCAATGCGCACCCGGACAAATCCCTGCTTTTTAATGTCCTCAAGTGTTTTCACATGCATTCCCTTCCGGCCCGATACCACCGGAGCTAAAATTTGCATCTTTGTACGTTCCGGATACTCTAAAATCCGATCAACCATTTGCTCAATTGTTTGCGATGTAATTTCAATATGGTGAATTGGACAGGTTGGCCGGCCTACCCTGGCATATAATAATCGCAGATAATCATAGATTTCTGTCACTGTTCCAACCGTTGACCGCGGGTTGTTGCTCGTTGTTCTTTGGTCAATTGAGATAGCCGGTGACAAACCTTCAATCATATCGACATCCGGCTTATCCATTTGTCCTAAAAATTGGCGGGCGTAAGCAGACAACGACTCAACGTAGCGCCTCTGCCCCTCCGCATAAATCGTATCAAAAGCAAGCGAAGACTTTCCTGACCCGGAAAGTCCCGTCAACACAACCAGCTTATCGCGCGGAATGGTGACATCGATATTTTTTAAATTGTTTACTCTGGCGCCTTTTACAATCAGTTTATCCATCGCCATGTTACCGTCATCCTTCCGCTTTTAATTCAAATAAAAGATCGCGAAGCTCAGCAGCCCGTTCAAAGTCAAGCGCTTTGGCGGCTTCCTTCATTTCTTTTTCCATATCCTTGATTACGCGATCTCGTTCTTTTTTTGACATCTTTCCAAATACTGCTGTTGGTTTGTATTCCTCCTGATCCTCAGCAGCATGAGTTGCACGGATCGCATCACGAATATCCTTTTGGATCGTTTGCGGTGTAATCCCGTGCTTTTCGTTATACTCTTCCTGAATGGCACGGCGCCGTTTCGTTTCGCTGATCGCCAGTTCCATTGAATTGGTCATTCGGTCGGCATACATAATAACCTTACCATTAGAATTCCGAGCGGCCCGGCCAATCGTTTGAATCAGCGAACGCTCCGAACGCAGGAATCCTTCTTTATCGGCATCGAGGATCGTAACAAGCGAAACCTCCGGAATATCCAGCCCCTCCCTAAGCAGGTTGATGCCGACTAGAACATCATATTTTCCAAGCCTTAATTCACGGATAATTTCAATCCGGTCCAACGTTTTTACCTCTGAATGCAAATAATTAACCTTAATGCCGATTTCCTTCAAGTAATCAGTCAAGTCCTCAGACATTTTTTTCGTCAAGGTCGTCACCAGCACGCGCTCATTGCGTGTTACCCGGTCTTGGATCTCGCCAATTAAATCATCAATCTGCCCTTGGATTGGGCGGACCTCGATGATCGGATCAAGCAAGCCAGTTGGACGAATGATTTGTTCGATCATTTCCGGGGTATGTTCAATTTCAAATGGTCCAGGTGTTGCCGAGACAAAAATGATATTTTGAATATGCTTTTCAAATTCATCAAAGGTCAGCGGCCGGTTATCCAATGCCGACGGCAGACGGAAGCCATGATTTACAAGGACTTCCTTCCGAGCTTTGTCCCCGTTGAACATTCCCCTGATCTGCGGCAGGGTCACATGCGACTCATCAATGACAATCAAGAAATCCTTCGGGAAATAATCAATCAACGTATAGGGAGTTGAACCTGGCGCTCGGAGCGTCAGATGGCGCGAATAGTTTTCAATCCCGGAGCAAAATCCCATTTCCCGCATCATTTCGAGGTCATAGCGGGTCCGCTGTTCGAGCCGCTGTGCTTCTAATAATTTATCCTCATCACGAAGAACCTGAAGCCGTTCCTCAAGTTCTTTTTCAATATTTTGGATGGCAATCTGCAGCTTTTCCTCTCTGGTAACGAAGTGGGAAGCCGGGAAAATAGCCACATGCTCGCGCTCACCGGTAATTTCACCCGTCAGAGCATCGACCTCACGAATCCGATCAATTTCATCTCCAAAAAATTCAACCCGAATGCAATGTTCATCACGGGAAACCGGAAAAATTTCGACCACATCGCCACGCACGCGGAAGGTTCCCCGTTTAAAATCAATGTCATTCCGTTCATATTGAATATCAACTAAGCGATGAAGCAAATGGTTGCGCTCAATTTCCATTCCGGTCCTAAGGGAGACAACCATCTCGCGGTATTCCTCCGGTGAACCGAGACCATAAATACAGGAAACACTCGCAATAATAATGACATCCTTGCGTTCAAATAACGAAGAGGTTGCCGAGTGACGCAGCTTATCAATTTCATCGTTTATGCTGGCATCTTTTTCTATAAAGGTATCCGTCTGAGGCACATAGGCCTCCGGCTGAAAGTAATCGTAGTAGCTGACAAAATACTCAACAGCATTATTAGGAAAAAACTCCTTGAACTCGCTATAAAGCTGGCCTGCAAGCGTCTTATTGTGGGCGATCACTAGCGTTGGTTTGTTAACTTCTTTGATTACATTCGAGATCGTAAATGTTTTGCCTGTCCCTGTAGCTCCAAGCAGCGTTTGATAGCGCTTATTATGATGGATGCCGTCGACTAACTGTTTAATCGCACCAGGCTGATCACCTTGAGGCGAATACTTTGAAACTAATTCAAATTGGTCATTCACTCACTTTTTCCTCCTGTAAATCCTCACAAATTTTCCTATGATTTCGACTAGGTGAAATTCAAGCTGGCTAACCTGCACAATCCTCCGAAAAAACATATTACCATTTTACCACAAAATGCTTACAACAAACCAACAATATACGAACTAACATTCGGATTTTTGTCTGGATGTCTTTTTTTACAAAATTAAATTTGTCTGTTGATTTCCGCTTCAGGCGCGAGCGGTTCGCGGGCGGTTCGGGGGCGGTTCGGGGGCGGTTCGGGGAGCTTCCTCGGCGCCCAGGCGCCTGCGGGATCTCCCCTGTCCCGTACTCCCGATAGGACATTGAATTGTCATCCTTGAAATCGCCCACGCACGAAGAAAATGCGATAGCATTTTCGAGGAGTCTCGCGCCTTCCTCTCCAATCAACAAAGTTACAAAATCATCAATACCCTTTAACACAGCCTTTACAAAAAGAACAAAAGAACCGTCCCTATGATTTGGTGCAAAAAAGCTTGCCGATAGTTCGACAAGCTTGGGTAGACTGGCTGCTTAGCTTTCTTTTACTGCTGCTCTTTTGTTCATGACGGCTGCAAGCCAAAAACCGGCGGTCAGGGAAAATGCATCAATAATCATCACCGGCCATGTATGCGCGTACCCTCTATAAACAGAGGCGGCAATTAGCGCGACGGTTAAGATGAGCCCAATGACCCGATTATAAGTGACCCTTGTGAACAGCAAAACCAGCAGACAAGGCAATATGAGAGCTGATACTATTGGAACCATCAATGGGTACACCTCTTTCCTATTATAGTCATTCTAAAAAATTTCTATATGAAAAAGCAACTAAAATTACTTGGCGAAGCCTAATTACATGTTCCGTGCGGGCTCGGGCAGCCATTCGCTGCTCTTTCCACTTGAATCGTGCTGTGCTCAATGTCAAATTGATCATGAAGAATCTTTTGCGATTGCAACAGAATATCATCATGGAAAGCTTCATCATAAATCGTAATGTGGCAGCTTAGAACTGGATATCCGGAAGTAATCGTCCAGACATGAAGATCATGGACTTCCTTTACCATGGGAATCCCGCACAATGCTTTTTTGATCCCCTTCATATCGATTTGGGAGGGAGCACCTTCCATTAGAATCTGGTAGGATTCCTTCATAACACGCGAGCCGCTGATCAAAACAAGCACTGCCACGATCACACTTGCAATTGGGTCAGCAATGGCCCAGCCGAAGAAAAGTATCAACAGTGCAGCCACAATTGCCCCGACAGATCCGAGTAAATCACCAAGCACGTGTAAAAACGCACTTTTTACATTTAAATTTTCCTCTTTATCACCCTTCATCAAAATCACTGCCGCAATAATGTTTACAATCAGACCGATCGTGGAAATAAGCAGCATCCCTTTGCTTTGGACCTCCGGCGGAGCAAAAAAGCGCTGGGCTGCTTCCAAAAAAATATAAATGGCGACTACAACGAGGAGGATACCATTAATGGCGGCCGCAATAATTTCAAAGCGTTTATATCCATAAGTCTTATCAAGGGATACCTTCCGTTCCCCAAGCTTTAAGGCAAAGAAGCTCAGCCCCAGGGATGCCGCATCACTTAGCATATGGCCTGCATCCGAGAGCAGCGCCAAGCTGTTTGTCATGAATCCGCCGATTACCTCCACCACCATAAAGGTGAGGATCAAACAAAAAGAACTAAATAAAGCAGTTTTATTGCCAGAATTTGTATGTGAATGACCATGCGAGTGGCCATGATGGTGGCCCATAAAGAACCCTCCTAAATTAAGATACTAGTAAAATATGAACAAGGACGTAAATTGGTTTATTTTTCACTAAATATTGACAGATTTCTAGCGGGAAGCATGCCAGTTAAATGCGAAACCCAGACATATTATTGTCAGAACCCGACCTCACAACTGCGGATTTTCATTAATTGCGCTGATTTTAATGATAATTTCGCCAAACCAGATGGTTATTTCGCCAAAACCGCTGATAATTTCGCCAAAAATTAGTTTATTTCGCCAAAACGCCGATAATGTCGCCAATCTCCTAAAGCAGAGCGATTATCCCCGATTAGTTAATTCCTCTAAATGTTCAAAGGCGATCTGAATTAGTTGTTTAACATGGTCGTCGTCAAGGGAATAATAGACTAGCTTTCCTTCTTTCCGGTATTTAGCCAATCCTAAGCTTTTTAGATGGCGCAAATGATGGGAGGCCGTTGCCGTGGTAGCTCCAACAAGGTTGGCCACATCACAAACGCACAGCTCAGTTTCGATCGTAAGCGCATAAGCAATTTTTAGCCTTGTTTCATCTGACAATGCTTTAAAAAGCTTCGAGACATCAAGAATGCTGCCCTCCTTAAGTTCACGTTGGACACGAGTGATTCTCGCTTGATCCACACAGGGAACTTCGCAAACATCCTGTTCTTTCATGGAGCCGCCTTCTTTCTAAAAAAATAACAATTTTAACATCTTTGAACTTTGCTAAACGGGAGCTTGCACTTTTATCATTCAAATGTGTATTTGAATATATCATATTCAAATACACATTTGAATGTCAATTAATAAATACGAAATTTTACTGAAAAAAGAGAAGGAAAATAGAATAAAAGGGTTTTTGATGGGGAACTTCATCGCTATATACTTCTGGAAAGCATATTAAGTTTCAATCCCGCGGTAAATTGTCATAAGTATCCTCAAAGTCTATTCAAAGACTGCAACGGGAATGTTAGGGACCACATAATATAGAAAAAGAAGAACCATGAGGCTCTTCTTCCAACTTTCTATTATTATTACCCTTTAGGTTCTACCTTAAAAGCTGTTTTGATATTTTCTGCACTGCTTGATAGGTCTAAAATATTGCCGGCAATTTGTCGATTGTCTTCACTAATCGTTTCAATCGTAGCACTCATTTCTTGAAGGCCCGCCGATGCTTCCTCAATTACAGCTGCGAGCTCGCTTGTAGACAATTCAACATTTGTTGATTTTACCGTAATATCCTCAACAAGGTTTTCAAAGCTGCTAAATTTATTATTCAAGGCACTGACTGTTTGGTTCAACTGCAAGAAGTAGTCAGCAACCTTAACTGTCGTCTCCGCACTATTTTTAAACCTGGAAGCACTTTGATTAATTTTATCAACTGCCAGGCTATTCGTTTCATTCACTTCTAATAAATTATTTGTGATATTTTCCGTTGTCTTTTTAGTTGTTTCAGCCAGCTTGCGGATCTCCTCAGCCACAACGGAAAAGCCCTTCCCAGCTTCGCCGGCGCGGGCAGCTTCAATGCTGGCATTGAGAGCTAGTAAATTTGTTTGTGATGTGATTTCCTTGATTGATTCTGCATATTCATTTGTTTCATGAATTTTACTCGTAAGATTCTCAAAAACATCATAAACCTCAGTAATCATATCTTTCAGCTCGTCCATACTTTTCTGAAGCTGAGAAATTTTCGTTTCGCCGTTTTTCGTAATTTCATGGGCAATTTCTGTATCTTTAAATAGTTCTTTCGTAACTTCACCCATTTTTTCCATAGCCAAAACGGTGGACCGGACATTCTCGGAAATAATCGCGACTTGATCATTTTGTGTCTGTCCGCCTGCGGCAACCTCTTGAACAGCAGCCTTCATTTCCATTTGTGCACCGCTGTTATTTTGGACCTGCTGATTGATATCATTAATCGTATCAACCATCTGGGTAACTTCGCATTCCAGCAATTCTCTTTGCACTTTTATTTCTGCAGCGCTTTCCTCGGATTCAATCAGTAAAGCTTCTATCTTATTCTTTTGCGTACCATTGATTTTCACCAGCGAAAATAAAGCTATGGCCGTTAAAATAAAGGTCATTAATGCGGATGGAAATGCAAGTTGCGTTGCAGGATCCACAGCCTTGAAAAAATTGAGAACGACCGCAATGATTCCCAAAGAAGTTCCGAGCATAAAGATCGCAAAAGACAGTTGAATAATGGAATAAACCTGCAAAAAGGCGATCATTTGGTAGTTTGCTGATGTACCACCTCCGACAAAAATTAATGTAATCGTACAGCCATAGATTAATATCACACTAAGATACGGGAATAAGTGCTCCTGTTTTACTACCTTTTGCAAAATAAGGAAAAGCAAAATAAACCCCAAAAATTCAAACCCCAGCACTGACATCGTAATCGTACCGCTGTGGTTGATAAACCCGTATACTTCATCTGCAATGATCGAAATTAAAAAGGTAATAAACATAAGCGTATTTTTTGATCTAAGCACTTTTAGATTCATTTGTTTAATGGCTTCCAAGTGGATCCCCCCAGCATTCTTTTTTATTTTGAGAAGGAAATGTAAATCTTTGAATATATTCATTTAATCGGTCCATTCAACTAGCAGCTATTTTCCTTCACTCCCCCAAAGTCAGCCTATTTTACTATTCATTATATCGGACTATAGGCTAGTTAGATGAGAAAAAAATGAAAATTTTTCACCAGTTACTGTTATTCTTTTTTCAAAAGTTTACAAGTCAGGGGAGTTTCAAAAGCCCATTAGCATCTGATAAACCAAAAAAATTCCCAGCCTGAAAAAGAAGCCGGAAATTTTTTTACATATGAAAGGGGGTAAGACGGGACCTGCTGAGTGGTTAGACACCACCATAAAGGAAAGGATTACGTTGGAGCCTGCTGGATTTTAGGCAGGAATAGTGATGGTAAACGTCGTTCCTTTTCCTTTTTCACTTTCCACTTCAATTTTTCCATTTACCTTTTGAATCGTACTATAAACCATAAGCATGCCTAGTCCTGTGCCCTCTGTTTTAGTCGAGTAATAGGGGCTACCAAGACTTGAAAGTTCCTCGCTTGTCATTCCAACACCCATATCTCTTACCGTAATTACGATGTTATTCTTCCGTTCCGAAACATCGATAAACAAAGTACCGCCAGTTTCCTTCATCGCTTCTATTCCGTTTTTATATAAATTGATTAAGCATTGCTGGATTTGATTTTTATCATACTTAAAATGTAACGTGTTTTGAAAAACATTATTGATCTCAACTTGATGCATATTAGCATAGGGCGTAATAATATTTTTTACATACTCAGTTTCATCCTTTAAATTGGAATAAATCATATTTTCCGATTGAGGCTTGGCAAAAGCAAGAAAATCGCTAACGATATTTTCTGCGCGTTGTAATTCTAATAATGAATAGTCAATATAGCTTTTATCTTTCTCCGAGACCGTCTCTGATTTACTTAAAAGCTGTAGAAATCCACTCGTTACGGTAAGGGGATTCCTGATTTCGTGTGAAACGCTTGCTGATAACTCACTAATCACATGCAATCTTTCTGAATGTAAAAAGGATTCACGGGTTTTTTTATTAGCAATAATTTGCTCTACTAAAATCATGATGACGACCATTACTGCTACGTAGGTGGTCAAAGCGTTGAGGGTTAAGATCCAGTATTCCCGATTCAATGCTGGTAAAAATAACGCAAGACTTGAGAGGTAGAGAACCATCGTAAGAAAAGCAACAAGTGCAGCAAGGAAGATTCGTTGCTTAGCTTTCCGTTTGAGAAACATTTTATTTACTAAAGGCACCAGTGCGAAAATAACAGTAGAGAAAACAAGCGATTGTACAGTACCATTCCCACCAATCATAAACCGATATACGTTTAAGACAATATAAAGTGGAAATGTATATTTGTAACCACCGTAAAGGGCAATGCAGATAAATGGAATATAGCGTAAATCAAAAATAAAGCCGATTTTTAACCTTATCGGAAATATCATACATAAAACCATTGTAATAGCCGTTAGCAGAATAAGAATATATTTGTTGTAAGTATGTAGTCTGTTCTCAAAGAAGATTAGAAAAATAACAACAGGAAAAAGTAGAAAAAGAAAATTTAATAGTAAAGATTCAATCAAGATGTGACTCCTTTCTAGGCAGTTTCCCAGTTAGTGAAACTTTCCACACGCAGGAAATGCCCAGTGTTGAAAAATGGCGAGAGCCATACGCCTCCCGCCTCACTTAGGTGAATAAAAATGAACACCTACTATATATGACTAATGCTGAATCGATTCAAAAGGTTTAGACAAATGCTGAAATAATTCAAATGTTTAGTCAAAAAACTCGCATCCTTACCCGATTTTTTCCCCGTCTGTCCGCTCATCCTGAACAAACAAAATCCCAAGTTCATAATGATCGCCTTCATATAAGGCCCGCTGCTCGAACCTTATCTCGCCATTCGTGTCAATTACCTCAAGCTTGCAATAGGCGCGGTTTTTTTGCAATGCCTCATAAAACTCCTTCTCGTCTTTGACGAGATTTCCATTTACCTTCGTAATTAATTCGCCGACCTTTAATTCCATTTTGCTGGCCGGTGAGTTGGGAATGACCCCTAAAATCATCAGACCGTGATTTTTTTTTGAAAAATAAAACGGCATCCCATCTTCACGAAACCGCTGCATGAAGGCGATCCCTTCGCGGCCTAAAATAGCTAAAGTCACTACCACAATCGAAACAAGTGGGAACCAATAGCCTGCTGCAGACAAAACGAGTACGATGATCCCCAGCCAGAGAACTCTTTTTCCAAGGGCTTTAACTGCCTGCTTTGGCAGCATGCTCTGAATCCTCTGCTGAAAACCAACCGCAAACGGAATGACAATTAGATTATAGTTTTCAGCCCCTAAGTGGAATACTGGCCACCATGTAAATGGCAGATGAACAGCATCTCCAGGAATAAGCAAAAGCACTGGCAGCAGCCAGAGGCGTTTTACTTCATGAACACCCACACGCCTGCCTCGCTTACTCTTTATCAGCTTTGGTGAAGTACCATAGCTGCCATTTTTTATAATCATGCATCCCTCTGCTACTAACAAAAGACCAAGCAAAACAGCGAGTGATGGATACACTTTTTCATCAATCGAATGAAAGGCGTTTTTAAAAAAAGGCACTGGCCAATTATTTTGCGAAGCAAAAATCAACGTAAAAAAGGCAGCTCCAACCGTATACACTGGCGCCAACAGCCTTACATTCGTCGTCAGGCTCCATAAAAAAGTAAAAGCTGTTATCAACAAGATTGCAGCAAATGGCACGGCAATCCCTGCTGCAAAAATAATAATCGATAGGATCAATCCGGCAAACAGCCCGGCTGGAATCAATTGGCGCAATTCAAAATAGGCATCATATGCCCGTATATTAAAGTTTTTCCGTTCTCGTCTAACTCTCCTAACACCCAGAATTCCGGCAAGAATCACGAGATAGTAGGCCACGGGATCAAGAAAAAACCTGCCTATCCCCTTTATCACCTCTACAAGCCATACTTGCATCAAGACCCGCCACCAACCTCCATAAAAAGTTCTATTTATATACTATTCTACCAAATTGGGCTCGTAAAACCTATTGCTAGTTTCTTGGAACAAGGAAAATATCGAGACTGGGGAGAAAAATGCAGTGAATAGGGATTAAAGAAGATACCTGTATGGTTTCTATTCAATGTTTTCGCTAATTTGCTGAATTTATTTTCTAATTTGCAGAGTAATTTCACGAATTTTCGGGGTGAGTTTACCAACATTAGGTTAATTCCTGCTATTTCAAAATTAATTTCGTCGATTTTTAAATTATTTCGCCAAACACCCTATTTATTTCGCCGATTTTTTAATTATTTCGCCAAACTCCCTATTTATTTCGCCAAATTTTTAATTATTTCGCCAAACTCCCTATTTATTTCGCCAAATTTTTAATTATTTCGCCAAACTCCCCATTTATTTCGCCAACCGCTTTTTACAAGGCTGCATGCTCCACTCACCTCAAATTTTAGCCAACTAAAAAACAGGGGAATTCTCCCCTGTTTTTAGTTGGCTACTAGGCGCAATGCTGTATTTAGCTGAAGATCATTTTTTTCTTTCTTCATTTCCTTGACTGCTGCCTCCTCAAGCTTCAAAGCTGTTTGGGAGTCGATTTTTCCAGATGGCTTTAACCCTTGCTGCTGCTGGAATGCTTTTACAGCCCTTGCTGTGTCAGCATTGTAATAGCCGTCCATTCTGCCAGGAACAAAGCCTAGTCCAGTTAAAATTTCTTGAGCATTCTTGACCTGCTCGTTATTCATGTCTTGCTCTAAAGGCTTGCTAATTTGAATCGGATGCGTTTGAAAAATTGCAGGCTGCTTAACCTCGACGTCAGGCTGAATTCCCTTTTTATGAATCCAATTTCCATCTGGAGTCAGCCATTTAAATAATGTTAATTTAATATTGCTGCCATCACCCATTGGGATCGCCTGCTGAACAGTGCCTTTTCCAAACGTTTTATCCCCAACAAGCTTATAGCCCTCTGCTTCTTGTAAGGAGCCTGCCAAAATTTCTGAAGCCGACGCGCTGCCTTTATCAACAAGAACGGCAACAGGATAGTCTTTTTTCTTTGTTAAAGTCGAGAAGAAACGATCCTTCTCACCATTTCTTTTTTCAATTTGAACCATTGGCTTATCCTTTGTAACGAACTCCTTTAAAATTTCTTCAACGCTTGATAAAAGGCCGCCAGGGTTACCGCGCACATCAATGACGAGTCCCTTCAGCTGATCCTTCTCCAATGATCCGAGCTGCTTTTTAAAATCAGCTGCCGTATTCTCAGAGAATGTCGTAATATCAATATAGCCAATCTGCTCGCCATTTACCTTTTTCAATGAGGAATGGACGGTTTCAAGCGGAATTTCATCCCGCTTAACCAAAATCGTGATTGGCTCCTTTACACTTCTTCTCGCAATCTCTAATTGCACCTTCGTGCCTCTTTTTCCACGGATTTTTAATGTTGCTTCGTTCAAATTCAGCCCGTCAACACTTTTACCGTCCACCTTTAAGATTTGGTCATTCGGCCGAAGACCAGCTTTTTCTGCCGGTGAATTTTTAAAAGGGGAAACAATGATAATTTTTCCATCCTCCATCCCTACTTCTGCCCCGATTCCTTCAAAGGAGGATTCCAGCGTTTGCGTAAACTGCTTAGCGGTTTCCTTGTCCATATATACAGAATAAGGATCCTTCAGCACGGATAGCATTCCCTGGATCGCTCCTTCCGTCAATTTATCGCGGTCGACCTTTTCAACATAGCGGCTTAAAATTAGATCATAAGCCTGGCTTACTTTTTCCAAATTCGTACGATCCGCCATCGCTAAATCCGTAGATTTGTTTACTGGTGTATGATTTATTTTTTCAAAGGACGGCGTTCCACTTGAGCGATCAAACCACTGCATGCCTGCATACGTTCCACCCGCCCCTAAGAGCAGTGACCCTGTCATCAAAAGGGCAATCCATTTTTGCTTCATCCAAATCCTCCTCAACGACATCGTAAAATTCATTAGTGCCCGCTAGTAACATATATGTAGATGCTGGACGAGTTATGAATAATCGATAGAAAACATACTGTAGAAGAGAGAGAAAAAGCAAAAAAAGAAGAGACAAAGTCTCTTCCATTAAAGTGGGACGATTCCCATTGGATTAATGGCACTATGATAGGCCCATGGTCCATTATAAAGTTCAAAATGCAAGTGCTGCCCAGTGGATTCACCCGTGCTGCCCATGACTCCAATCTGCTGGCCTTTACTAACTGTTTGCCCTGGTGATACAAGATACCTCGACATGTGTGCGTAAACCGTTGTATAAACATGGCCATTAATCGAATGGGCAATATAGACAACATTTCCATAGCTGCTAGAAAAATGAGCTGTCACAACAACACCATCCGCAGCAGCCACGATTGGCACGTTGGCGCCGCTGTTCCTTATATCCACTCCATAATGGAAAGTAGCCGCTCCAGTAAATGGATCTGTCCGCCCCCCATAAGTTGAGGAGATACTTCCTGAAGCTGGTCTCGTAAAGCTGCCGCCTGAGACAGGTGGTGCTGCTACAGATGCTCCACCCCCGCCTTCACTGGACGAAGTAGTACCTGCAGGAGAAGAAGACTTCACAGCCGCAGCTGCAGCTGCTTGTCTTGCTGCTTCAGCTTGTCTTGCTGCCTCGGCTTGTTTTGCTGCCTCGGCTTGACGAGCCTGTTCCATTTGAATCGCTTGTTGAATGGCTCCTGCTTGTGCAGCAAGAATTTGTGCCTGTTCTTCCATATTCATTTTATCATCAGTTGCTTCTTGTTCCTGCTCTTGAAGGCTTGCTAATAAAGTAGCTTGTTTCGCCTTTTGTGAATTCAGTTGATTATTTAATGACCCGAGATCGCCAACTATTTTTTGCAAGTTGTTCAGGTCTGTCTGAACCTGTGCTTGCTTTTGTTCAAGCTCCTGCTTGTCCGCCTCAGCTTGTTTTAAGATCGCCTGATCGGCTTCCATAATCGTGGCTACGGCGCCCGCAAGGTCAATAAAATCACTAAAGCTTTGTGCTCCCATTAAGACACTCACATAGTTAACCGAACCATTTTCCTGATAATTGCGGGCCCGATCCTTCAACAGCTTATTTCGTTTTTCGATTCGGACCTGAATAACTTTGACTTCATCTTGAAGCTTGGCGATTTCAGCTTTTGTTTCTTGTAGCTTTGCTGTTTTTTCTTGAATATTTTTTGTAGTGGTTTCAATCGCCAAGCCTATCCGTTTTAATTCTGCTTGAACATCAACCTGCTGCCCTTGTAAATTAGTAATCTGTTTATCTTTCTCAGAAATATTGGAATTTAGATCCGCACTTTTACTTTGCAGATCACTTTGCTGCTGTTTTAAGCTAGAGATTGATTCAGCGGCTTCTGTCTTTACCGCCATACCTCCAAATAAACTCCCCATACTTACCGTTACTGCAGCGGTAAGCGACACCAATGACTTTCGCAATTTCCGATTTCTCCTTCCATTAGAAAAGCGCAAGCGCCCGTTTAGCGACGTACACTAGTCGCTGGGCGCTTAAGCAAGACAATTCTCAAAGTCAAAAATTTACATATTCTTATCTTTTTAAAAAATCTATGTACGGGTAAATCGAGTTTGATTGATCCATCCGACCTTCTATGTAAAAGGGAAGAGAGAATACCAAACTCCCTTCCTATGAAAAAACTAAATCTTTAAGAACTTCCTTACAGACATAACACTGCCCCAGACGCCGATTGCAGCGCCCATTACGATGAGCAAGCCGGAAACCTGGTACATAAATGGCGTAACCGGCAAAATTTGAATAAAGTTACCTACCAACTTTGGAGCGATGTAATCATAGGCATTGTAGTATGCAATCGAAATAAGAATGATTGGTAAAATCGCGCCAAGAATCCCCAACCATAAGCCTTCTAAAAAGAATGGCCAGCGAATAAAGGAATTGGTTGCTCCTACCAATCTCATAATCTTAATTTCTCTTCTTCGTGCAATAATCGTAATTTTAATCGTATTGGAAATCAAAAAGATGGCTGTAAATAGTAAACCAATAATCAAAACAATTCCAACGTTTCGAGCTGATTTAACAAATTTGAATAGTTTTTCGACCTGTCCTTGACCATACTTGACCTTGGAAGCATAATTCATTTTTTCAATTTTCTTTGCTGCCTTCATCGTATCTGTCGGGTTTGTCGTTTTTACAATAAATACATCGTTTAATGGATTATCCTGTTCAAAGAGCTTGAAAGCTTTCCCCTCATTACCAAGGCTGGTGATCAGGTTTTTCAATTCATCTTTTTTCGAAGAGAACTTTACGGTTTTCACTTCAGGAAGCTGTTCAATCTGTTTTTTCAATGTTTGTTGATCCTGTGGGGTGGCCGCAACATCGATATGAACGCGGATTTCCACGTCCTCTTCAATCGTTTGGGCTACTTTATTGAGATTCATCATAATGACGAAAAAGACGCCAACCAAAATCAGGGTTACCGTAACCGCGCCTACTGACGCAAATGTCATCCAACCGTTCCGGCCAATGCTCTTAAAGCTTTCACGAGCATGACGGCCTAGTGTTCTAGCCTTCATAGCCGTAATCACCTCTTTGTTCATCACGAGCAATTTTGCCGCTTTCAATGGCAATGACGCGATGTTTAATTGAGTTAACAATTTCTCTGTTATGGGTAGCCATAACAATCGTTGTTCCTCTGTTATTAATTTCTTCAAAAATGTTCATGATCTCCCAAGATGTATCCGGATCGAGGTTCCCTGTCGGCTCGTCGGCAATCACAACCTTTGGCGAGTTAACAATCGAGCGGGCAATGGAAACACGCTGCTGCTCACCGCCAGATAGTTCTGTTGGCAGCATTTTTGCTTTGTGCTTTAAATTTACGAGATCAAGTACCTCCATCACTCGTTTTTTAATAACCTTCGGGTGGGCTTCAATAACCTCTAAGGCAAAGGCAACGTTTTCATAGACTGTTTTCATCTGAAGCAGTTTAAAGTCCTGAAAAACCACGCCTATATTGCGCCGAAATATCGGAACTTTTTTCATTTTTAATTTTGCAAGGTTAACACCATTCAGCATAATCGTACCAGAAGTTGGCATCTCCTCACGGTACATCATTTTAATGAAGGTGGATTTACCTGCCCCGCTCGGTCCAACGACGTAGACAAATTCGCCTTGATCAATCTGAACATCTATCCCATTAAGAGCCGTAACGCCATTTGGATACTTTTTATAAACTTCTTGCATTTCTATCATATTTATCATCACCTGATGTTTTATTTTTCCCAAAAACTAATAGACAGCTAGATATGTTCATCAGTGTTCAAAGGTATGCGTATTTTTCACATAGGTTCATTATAACATCATAATCCGACAAAAAAAGCGGTAAAAATATTACAGTTTCTTTTCAATTCTGACAAATTTCTTTACATTATTTTAATAGAAAAAGAAAAAACGGCCTGCCTGAAAGCAGACCGTCTTATTCTTCTTAGCTGTAATTGAGTCACAGCATATGTAAAATCTTTAAGGAAGTTGAATTATTTCTTTGCTGCAAGCCATGTTGCAACAGTATCAGCATCATTGCCAGTGATTAAGCCAGCTGGCATCTTTCCGCCGCCTTTACCATTTTTGATGATATCTAAAATTTCGGCTTTTGAGTATTTACTGCCTATTTTTTGCAGGCTAGGACCTACAACCCCCTGCAGTTGGTCTCCATGGCAGCTTGCGCATTTCTGGGAAACGATTTTTTGTGCATCTCCGCTTGAAGCAGTATCTGTCCCCTTATTCTTTGAAGTATCGGATCCACCGCCGCAAGCAGCAAGTCCCATGACAAGGGCTGTACCCATTACGAATGTTAGCAGCTTCTTTTTCATTGCTACTCCCCTTTCAGAAATAATTTCCAGCAAACCTAGTATAACCCAATAGTCCACAAGATTGAAACCATCTTCACATACTGTTAAAGCTACTCTAACTTGACAAATGCGGATAGATCAATGCCTTAGACCAATTGTATCAATTTTGTGAAATCGTACGAATACGGTGCTGATTAACATTGGCTTGTTGAAGGCAGTAATGTATATGCAATTAGTTTTATCACAAGGTTGTTTATTTTATTCATAATTTCCGCGGTAGAATTAGACACTAAAAATTTTCTTCTGTTTTTCATGGTATAATGTCGAAAAGGAGATGATCGTGATGGAGAAATTGCTAGAAAAAATGATGGAGAAAATGAATCAGCAGTTTGAAAAAATTGATCAGCGCTTTAATTCGATGGAGCAGCGTTTTAATTCGATAGATCAACGTTTTGACCAGGTGGACCAGCGATTTGATAAGGTGGACCAGCGCCTTCACCAGGTGGACCAACGCCTAGATGGAGTCGATCAGCGCCTTCACCAGGTGGACCAACGCCTGGATGGAGTCGATCAGCGCCTGGATAATCTAGAAACCAGCGTTGAGTCCCTCAAGGTAACGGCAGAAAACAATGCTACTGAGCTTCGCAGTCATTTTAAACACATTGAATCTAAATTGGACCAGCATGAAGCAATTTTTTTAACCGTTTCCGATGAAATCAAAGGCATGAAATTTGATATTGAACATCTTAGCAAAAAAGATGGCATCCACGAAAAGGAAATCAACCAAATTAAAATGCGCATGCAAAGTTAGTTCCACTATAACAACCTCAGAATCTCTTCACCCGCCATTCCATTTCGGCAAAATAAAACCCCAAAAAACAAAAGCGTAAGCGTCCGTTTAGCGCACGACAGGCTGGAGCACACCGACTGAGATCAGGGAACACTAAGCGCGTTAGCGGTTCGATGTTGATTTATCGTAGGGAGGTGGGCGAGGTCCATACGTCGCTAGGCGCCGGAGCTAGACGTTGATTAACTTCATTCAAAGTTATTAAACAGTAGGTTATTATTTTTTCCTTGTTAAACGCTAAAAAGCCTTTGCCTATTAAATCATGTGGCAAAGGCTTTTTAATTATTGAATTCTTGACCTTAGGTAGGCATCAATAAACAGATCAAGATCCCCATCCATAACAGCTTGGACATTTCCCGACTCGACGCTAGTTCGATGGTCTTTTACCATTGAGTACGGGTGGAAAACATAGGAGCGAATTTGACTGCCCCAACCGATTTCTTTTTGTTCACCACGAATCTCTAACAGTTGCTTCTCTTTTTCTTCGACCTCGCGTTGATAAAGCTTTGCGCGCAGCATCTTCATCGCCTGATCACGGTTTTGAAGCTGTGATCGCTGCGTCTGGCAAGCGGCAACGATCCCCGTTGGAATATGTGTGACCCGGACCGCAGATTCCGTTTTGTTAATATGCTGACCGCCTGCACCGCTTGCGCGATACGTATCAACCCGTAAATCTTCGGGACGGAGTTCAATTTCAATTTCATCAGTAAACTCCGGCATCACTTCACAGGAAACAAAGGAAGTATGGCGGCGCCCTGAAGCATCAAACGGCGAAATCCGAACCAGCCGATGGACACCCTTCTCTGCCTTCAAATATCCATAGGCATTATGTCCTTTAATTAACAAGGTTACACTTTTAATCCCCGCTTCATCACCAGGGAGGTAATCGAGCGTATCAACATGGAAGCCGTGCTTCTCAGCCCACCGCGTGTACATGCGCAGCAGCATGGAACCCCAGTCCTGGGACTCCGTTCCGCCTGCACCAGGATGAAGCTCTAGTATGGCATTATTTTTATCATATGGCTCGCTTAATAGCTGCTGCAATTCATACTCTTCCATACGCTTCATTAACTGTTCAAGCTCTGATTCTAATTCCGCCTGCAGCTCAGCATCACTTTCTTCTTTCACGAGCTCATAGGTTAATTCTAGGTTTTCATAGCTTTCATTCATTTCAAAAAACACATTGACCTGGTCCTTCAATGCGTTTGATTCATTGATAACGACTTGCGCTGCTTGCTGATCATTCCAAAAATCTGGATGAGTCATTTCATTATCTAGCTCCGCGATCCTTGCTTCCTTATTTTCGAGGTCAAAGAGACCCCCTAAAACCCGCTAATTGCTTAGCTATTTTCTCTAAATCATTTCGAATATCTGCTAATTCCATTTTCTTCACCTCTATAAAAATTAAAAAACCACTGTTCATATAATTTACTTATCCATTATAACGAATGTACCAAATAGTTTCAGGGTATTTCTACACAATTTCTTGTTGATTCTACATATTATCATCATGATTCTACATAATTTCATCGTGATTCTACATATTATCATCATGATTCTACATAATATCATTGTGATTCTACATATTATCATCATGATTCTACATAATATCATTGTGATTCTACATATTATCATCATGATTCTACATAATATCATTGTGATTCTACATAATCGCTTTGTTAGCCTACAAAAATCCAATCTGATTCTACATACCATTTAGTTTCTTCAAATTTCTCGCTTACTAGTCATTACCAAAATGAAAGCCGGCACTCGGCCGGCCTCCAAACATTAACTTACTGTACCGTGGCAGTTCTTGAACTTTTTGCCGCTACCACAGAAGCATGGGTCATTCCGGCCAATTTTCATTTGCTTAACAACCGGCTTTTTCTTGACCTCTTCGCCATCTTCCTTCGGATTGACAGCCTGTCCCTTGGCCACCTCTTGGCGTTCAAGGTTATTGTGAATTTCCGCCTTCATGATATAAAGGGATGCTTCTTCTTCAATCGAAGTAACCATGTTTTCAAACATGATGAAACCTTCTGACTGATACTCACGAAGCGGATCAATTTGGCCATAGGCGCGAAGATGAATTCCATCACGGAGCTGATCCATCGCATCAATATGATCAATCCACTTAGAGTCAACAGCACGAAGCACGATAACCTTTTCAAATTCACGCATTTGTTCCGATGATAAAACTGCTTCTTTTTCATCATAGCGCTCTTTTACTTTTGCAAAAATAGTCTCGGTCATCTCTTCCGGATCCTTGCCTTTAAGATCTTCAACTGTAATGTCCCCTTCACGAAGAAGAGTCGCATGGACATAATCAACGATTCCAGACAAGTTCCAGTCTTCCTCGTCCTCAGATCCTGGTGTATGAGCATCAACGTTACGTTGAATCGTTCTCATAATCATCTCTTCGACAATTTCACGGAGATTTTCTGATTCGAGCACTTCATCACGCTGTTTATAGATGATTTCCCGCTGCTGGCGAAGAACATCGTCATATTGCAGCAGCTGTTTACGAGCATCAAAGTTGTTACCTTCAACCCGTTTCTGTGCTGACTCAACTGCTCTTGAGACCATTTTACTTTGAATTGGCTGGGTATCATCCATACCAAGCTTTGACATCATCGACTTCATGTTATCGGAACCGAAACGGCGCATCAATTCATCTTCCATGGAAAGGTAGAATTGAGTGACACCTGGGTCTCCTTGCCGTCCTGAACGTCCGCGGAGCTGATTATCAATTCGTCGGCTTTCATGTCGTTCAGTACCGATAACAGCAAGCCCGCCTAATGCGACAACCCCATCACCAAGCTTGATATCTGTACCACGGCCGGCCATGTTGGTTGCAATCGTAACTGAACCCTTTTGCCCGGCCTCCAAGATAATTTCCGCTTCACGCGCATGGTTTTTCGCGTTTAGGACATTGTGACGAACACCCTTTTTCAATAACATCTTCGAAATGAGCTCAGATGTTTCAATTGCCACCGTACCAACAAGCACTGGCTGACCTTTCGTGTGGCGTTCGGCAATATCCTCAACAACAGCACGGAATTTCCCATCCATTGAGGCATAGATTAAATCAGCACGGTCGTCACGGATAATCGGCATATTGGTTGGAATAACAATTACATTCATATTATAAATGTTGCGGAATTCTTCTTCTTCCGTCTTCGCTGTACCGGTCATCCCAGCTAATTTTTCATACATACGGAAATAGTTTTGGAAGGTAATCGTCGCCATTGTCATGCTTTCATTTTGTACCTCAACGCCTTCTTTTGCTTCAATGGCTTGGTGGAGACCTTCGCTGTAGCGGCGGCCCTTCATTAAACGGCCAGTAAACTGGTCAACGATGACAATTTCACCATCTTGGACAACATAATCGACATCGAGATGCATGCTGACATTTGCCCGCAACGCTTGGTTAACGTGGTGATTGAGGGCAACATGGTTTATATCAAACAGATTTTCAATTCCGAACGAGCGCTCAGCTTTGCTTATTCCCTGCTCGGTCAGCATGACGCTTTTTGTTTTTTCATCATAGGTGTAATCTTCATCTTTCGTAAGCGTACGCACAAACGCATTTGCTTGAATGTAAAGAACGGTTGATTTTTCAGCAGCTCCCGAAATAATCAGCGGTGTCCGTGCTTCATCGATTAAAATCGAGTCAACCTCGTCGATTACTCCATAGAAAAGCGGACGCTGTACCTTTTGTTCCTTATAAAGGACCATATTATCACGCAGGTAATCAAAGCCAAACTCATTGTTTGTCCCATAGGTGATATCAGCAGCATATGCTTCCTGTTTTTCTTCAGCTGTCATACTGTTTAAATTCAAACCAACAGTCAGTCCTAAAAATTGATAAAGCTCTCCCATTTCAGTCGCGTCACGGCTTGCTAAGTATTCATTGACCGTAATAACATGAACACCTTTGCCTGAAATAGCGTTCAAATAAACAGGCATCGTCGCCGTCAGCGTTTTACCTTCACCTGTTTTCATCTCGGAAATATTTCCTTCATGGAGCGAAACGCCCCCCATCAACTGTACATGGTACGGGTACAAACCAAGTACGCGGCGTGCGCCTTCACGAACAACTGCGAACGCTTCAACCAGCAAATCATCGAGCGTTTCACCCTTTTGATAGCGAGCCTTAAATTCTTCTGTTTTTTCACGAAGCTGATCGTCCGTTAATTTTTCCGTTTCAGCAGCAAGAGCATCAATCTGATTGGCGAGCTTATCCAACCGCTTTAGCTCACGCTTATTTAAATCAAACACTTTATTTAAAATCCCCATTATTGATAAACTCTCCTTTATGCTAAAAAGCCATTAATAATAAGAAAAGATTCGCTACACAATGGCCGAATCCTCTTAAAATCATTTGTCAATACCTCTAACCATCTTACCACTTCCGCTATACAGTGACAACATATCCAAGCTTCAAAGCAGACATTTACAAAATCTTAAAGTTCACTATTCTTAAACGGAGAATAATGAATTCCAATGACGAATTTGTGCCTGTGAATATTTTCTAACAAATGTATGAAGTATGTCCAATTTGTATAAAAATTAACCATTATGCATTTTCCACTATTTGGGTAGTATTAACAACATCTTGATTTAACAATGTTTTCACGTTGTTTTTCATCTAAAATACGCCCTTGATTCCATGGGTAAATATTCACAAATTGTACATTGGAATATGCGCTTTCATTGTTAGATACTACCTTTAGAGAGGTTAATATGGATAAAAAAGCCTAATAGGGCTATTCCACAACAGAAAGGGTGAGCATAGTGGCCTTTTGGGGGAAAAAACAGACAGAGATCAAAACCAGAGAAGACAGAAATAAATCTGGCCCCATACGAAGACTGTGGCGAAAGATTAAGAGCATTAACTGGAAGGACCCCGTTAATCGTTGGAAGTTGCTTTTAGCTAGTTTGGTCGGTTGTATTATTGTATTTGGTGGTGGGTATGGAGTACTTTCCTTCACAAACTCGCCATCTTTTTGTTCGAGCTGTCATGAAATGGCTCCGGAATACTCTACATATACAGCCAGTGCACATAACCAAATCAGCTGTGTTCAGTGTCATATCAAACCAGGTGTTGTGAACATGCTGACGCACAAAGTGAAATCGCTTAAAGAGGTCTATTACCACGTAACAGGTGTTCCAAATCAAATTGTCCAAACCGAAGAAGAAGCTGTTTCCAACCAGAACTGCTTACAATGTCACTCAGAAAACCGGAAAGTCACAGCATCTGATGATTTGAAGGTTGACCATAAGAAACACATTGATGAAGGCATCCCTTGTATCACCTGTCACTCCGGCGTCGTTCACGCAAAAATGGCAGCACGCGAACTCAACGTTGGCAAGGATCGGAGTGAATGGACATCAAAGCAAAATGCTGAAAAGTTAATTGAAGAAAAATATTTACGTCCGAATATGGGAACATGTATCGACTGCCACAACAAAGTAAACAAAGGTGAAAAGCCTTGGAAAGAAATCACTTACAGCATTCCGGCTAATCCAGAAGAGGCAGCTAAAGTGAATGAACCCGAAAAAGCACCAGCTAGAAATACGGAAGAAACAAAACAAGACACCCAAGAGATCATCTTACAAGCAATCGGCACTAATAAAACTAATACGAAATTATCAATGGAATGTAAAACCTGCCACCAAAGCCAAGACATCGGCATTCCTAAGAACCATCAGGCTGCAGATTTTGATAAAAATCATGGACAAGACGCCGTTCAGCAATTGGATAAATGCGTAACCTGTCACCAGGATTCCAATTGGACAAAGGAAATACCGAAACAAGATATTATGACATTACTAAAATATGGAGACAAAGCTCCTAAATATATACCAAATGCTGAAAAAGCAAAAGAAGAGGCAAAAACAAACACATTTTGTAACACTTGCCATAACAAGCTCCCTTCAAATACTTGACGAGTGAGAATGGCTTCGGACATAAGCAGAAACATATATGTGCCATGATCACAATTATCAAAACTCATAAGGATGGACAGGCACCTGCAGATGTTTATTTTTACAAAGATTTGACATCGACTTGAATTTAAAGGTGAATCCAATCTAAAAAAAATTCGTCATGAATCAGGAGGGACATTGAATGGAAGATGAACAAAATAATCAGTCTACCCCTTCCCGCACACGCTATAAATTGTATAAAATCCTGACGGTTTCACTCTTTTTTGTTGTTCTATTTGTAGTTGTAGGTTTTGTAGGAGTCGAAGCAACGTCAAGTAAATCGTTTTGCTCCACCTGCCACGAAATGAAGCCGGAAGCTGAGACATTAAAAGCCTCATCACATAGTGAAGTGGAATGTAAAGAGTGTCATATACAATCAGGGGTAGTAAATTATGCAAAGGCGAAAATGAACGGTCTTGTACAGGTTTATGAAAAGGCAACCGATAGTTATCCGGCACCTATTCATATGCCAACTCAAATACCAAATTCATCTTGTGAGAAATGTCACAATATGAAAACGCGAAATGTTACAGCATCAGGAGACATCATCATTCCCCATGAAAAACACTTAAAAGATGACGTCAAATGTGTTGATTGCCACAGCGGTGTCGCTCATGGAGACATTGCTGATCGTAATGTCACATTTAAAACAGATTACGATAAATGGAACAGCACACTTGGTAAACAAATGATGAGTGATGTGAAATTCACCGAACCGAAAATGGCAGATTGCATTAGTTGTCACCAAGCTCGTAACGTTTCTACAGCATGTAAGACTTGCCACTCAACAGGTATGAAGCCAGACTCACATAATGACCCTAGTTTTATGAAGGGCGGACACGGCAAGCTTGCTGACAAAGATATTAAGAAATGCAACAGCTGCCATGACTCAATGTCTGATAACCCGATAAAGGGACTACAAACCAAGACAGTTTCACAGCAATTTTTAGATAACAGAAGTTCAGCAGACAGTACCATTACGGCAAAACAATATGCCAAGGAAAATACTTTCTGTGAGAAATGCCATTCTAAGAAGCCAGCAAGTCATAACAGCGAATTCTTCAATAATCATGGAACGCTTGCCAGCAAAAATCTGGAGACATGTAAAGCATGCCACGAGATCAGTCAGATAAGTTCAGCTGGTGGAAACCAAGTAATTTGTTCTACATGCCATCCAAGCAGCCATAGTCAAAATACAGGTTTTAAGGAACGTCATCCAATTCCGCTAACTGGAATAACTAAGCCTTCGGGGACATGCTATAAGTGCCATGATAAAGCTACTTGTACCAAATGCCACAAAGAAGAATAGCACTATAGTAAATACTTCTGATAGTTTTGTTGGATTTTTCGATCAACCTAACTATTAGAAGTTATGCAGATAAAACTAAATTGAGGTGGATATTTATGAAGGCGAATCAGCCAGTAAATCCAGAACCGGAAAATAATGATAGAACGAAGCTACAGGAAAAAAAGAAGAGTTTTACAAAGCTACAAGCATTTTTGCTTATCATCGCAACATTAATTGTGAGTCTGGGTGCTGGATATTTAATATGCGATAAGTATTTATGGCCAAATAAAGATGAAGCCAGGCTCATTGAACAAATTGATTATTATAAAGGTTTGGTAGATACGAAACCAAATAACCCTGACTATCGGGTAAATTTGGGCTATTCATACTTTTTAAAAGGTGATAACGATAATGCGGTTAAACAACTGCAAGTTGCAACGAACTTGGATAACAAAAACTTCGGTGCTTATTTCAACCTTGGTTTGGTATACAATTCTGAGAAAAGATACAATGATGCGATAAGAATGGCCCAAAAAGCTGAAGCACTTGGGCCTAAAAATTTCCAGGCACATTTATTATCGGGGATGGTCTATTGTAATTTAAAAGAGTATGATAAATCACTTAAATCACTGCAAGAAGCTCTTAAGATCATGCCAACAAACACAGATATCATTACAGAAATAGGTAAAGTTAAAGAAGGTCAGGGCAATTATAAAGAAGCAGAGAAATTTTTTAAAGAAGCATTAAGCTACGACCCGCTGTATAAACCTGCATCTCAAGGCTTGGATAGAGTCGCTGCAAAACTTAAAGACAACAAGTAGAAGGAGTTGAACAGACTTGAAAAAGAGAACTGTTTATTTAATCATGGGTAGCATTGTCGCACTTTCCGTTGCCTTATTTGCAGTAGTATCTATTTTTCATTTGGAAAATAGATTAAAACCGGCAGTTGCAAAGGTAGCATCAGGAGGAGGACCAAAAGTATTTTCAAACTCATTATATGGGGACTTTAATCAGCCTCTTAAAAAACCGATGGATGTCACAAAGGTTGATCATAATATCTATGTTACCGACGCAAACAGTCAGCAAGTACAGGTTTTCGATGAGTCTGGGAGCTCAGTTTTTAAATTTGGAAAACTGGGTACAAACGAAGGCGAATTTCAATTTCCTTATGGAATTGCTGGAGATGAAAATGGCAACATTTATGTAGCTGATATGAATAACGGGAATATTTCCATCTTTACTTCAAAAGGGAAGTTTGTCAAATACTTTGATGACAAGGATAAGGTCCTTAAAGCGCCAGGCGGGCTGCGTATTTATAATCAAAAGTTATATGTAACTGATATTAAAGAAAACAAACTATTTATTTTTGATCTTAAAGGAAAAAAACTAATGGAAATCGGTGGCCCTGGGGATAAAGAAGGGAAATTCATTGCTCCTAATGCTGTAGCAGTAGACTTTGATAATAATATTTATGTTACAGATTCTGCAAATAATAGAGTTGAAATTTTCGATAAAAACGGTAAATTTCTTAAGACCATTAATGGATCAAAAGATGGAAAAGGCAGTGCTACTTTCCTTAATCCAAGAGGTGTAGCAGTTGATTCAAAGGGTAATATTTATGTTGTCAATAATCTATCACACACTGTATATGCCTTTAATAGCACTGGGAAAGAATTATACCAATTAGGCGGAATGGGAACTGAAAATGATAAGTTCTATCTCCCAAATGGTTTGTTTATTGATGATAGTGATACTATGTACGTCACAGATACAGTTAACCAAAGGGTATCCATTTTCCGTTAATATTCTATTACTTTACTTTAAGGAGGTGATGGTGAGAAATCACTGCATTGAAACTTAAATTAAATAAAAAAAGAGAGAGAAAATTGGGAGGTTTTAAAATGAGCAAGGTAAGGTTAGGCTTATCAACTGTAATTATGCTAGTTTTATTTGGCATATTCAGTACTGTTGCCTTTGCAGCAGCTCCAGATCCATCATTCGTCCCGACATCGACTAATCCGGCACCTAATATCCACGTAGCCGATGTAGATAACAATGGGAATCCAGGTACACAAAAAACACATGGTAATTTCCAAAACAATACGAACTCTTGTGCAAACTGCCATAGTACGCATAATGGGGAAACTTCTCAGTTGTTAATGAAGTTCAATGACGAATATGATCTTTGTATGTCTTGTCATGATGGAACAATGGGCTTTTACAACGTAAACCATGCTAGCGGAGCTGGTATTTTTAACAGCACTCAAACAAGTGCATCTATGCACGAAGTTAAATCATCAGTAAAAATTAACGCTGCTCCAGGATCGTTTAATAATCAAGCAGCGGATGATCAAGTATTAGAATGTTCAAGCTGCCATAACCCACATGGTTCTGTCAATGACCGTTTATTAAATGAAAATGTAATCAACGGTGCGGCTTTTGCATTCAATACTGTTAATAATGTAAAAACTCTTGTTCCAAACGGAACACAAACTATTCATCTTGATTTAAAAGTAGACAATTCTACTCCTGAATTAACAGCTCTTAATACTGCTACCGGCGGGCTGATCAAAACATCTAGCGGTCCATTAGGAACTACCGACAAAACATACTATTCACAGTTCTGCGGATCTTGTCATAACGATTACTTGGCTAGCAGAAGTTCATCAACTACTCAAAGACCAAGCAACGTTGCTAAAACTGCTGCTGGTGATACTAGCCATTACAGTTACACTCATACAACAAACAGCACTTCGCAAGGCAGAGGCTGTGCAAGCTGCCACTATGCACATGGTACTGATATAACAACAATGATGGATACACAAGGTAAAAAGGTTGCTGATTATGTGGCTGCAGGCTGGGGCGAAGACAAAGCAGAAGCATACATGAAAGATGTAAATGGTGATTCCAAGCTGAAGAAATATACAAACACAGTCGTATGTTGGACTTGCCACCAATCAACACATAAAATTCAAACCAACCCAGTTGATCCGAAATATTTAGATCCTACGACTGGTGCATTCCTTGGTAAGACAACGATTAAATAATGATCTGACAGCAAAGAGCGAACTATATCTACTTAAATAGTTTTGAATAAATAAAACAAGGTAGCAATATCGAAATTGTTACCTTGTTTTAAATCAAATTAAACGAATGATGAAACAATATGTACTATGTAGTTTATTCATATTACTTTGAAAAGTACAGAACACAGTGCGTTTTTCTGCCAAAACTATTGGTTTTTAAAAGACACATAGTAATGACATGCAACATATGCAAGTTTAGATTTAAAAAAATGATTTAGTTGGATTACATTAAGGAGGTGGTTAATACAGAGCTATTTTTCACCAATTTTACACCAAAAAAAGAGAGAAAAGAGAAATCAGGGAGGTTTTTAGAAATGAGCAGGTTGAAAATCAGCTTGTCAGCATTATTCATGCTCCTATTTTTAGGCATGTTTGGAGCCGCAGCTTCTGCAGCAGGGTTTGATCCAACTAATTTGCAGCACCCGGCATCAACCTTGAATAATGCTACAATCGACAACAATGGAGATCCTAACTTACAAAGAACACATGGTAACTTCCAAAATAACACAAACTCCTGTGCAAACTGCCATAGTACGCATAACGGGGAAACCAGTACATTATTAATGAAGAGTAGCGGTTCTGAGCTTTGTATGTCCTGTCATGATGGTACATTAGGTTTCTATAACGTTAAAGAGGCAAGTGAAGCAGGAATTATGTATTCACAAGATACAAGCGCATCTATGCACCATGTTGACTCAGAATTACAAGTGAGTGCAGCTCCTGGAGCACAAGCAACTGAAGTTGATACAAATGGTTCATCATTAAAAAATACTGAAACAGCAACATTTGAATGCTCTAGCTGTCATAATCCACACGGTTCAGTTAACGACCGTATTTTAAATGAAACGGTAGCTGGGAATCAGTTCGCTGGTACTTATGATGTTTATGTTAATAATACAACACACGAAGAAAAAATTACAAAACTTACTACAGTTCCATTGGGAACAGCAGGAATTAAACTTAATTTACAACTTGATCCTGCCTATAAAGCTATCAATGACGCAACAGGATCTAATGGATTGAAAATTACCAAATCAAGCGGTATTTATACTGCAGCTGATCCAACCAATCCTGCAGTAGACACACTTGCAAAAGTATACGATAAAAGATTGAATTACTCTGCTTTCTGTGGAAGCTGTCATACAGATTATTACAGAAGCAGAGAAGATGGACCTAGAGACCAATTAGCCCAAGACGGTTCACATCTGTATTCACACTCAACCAGCAGCACCAAGTCTGGTAGAGCATGTACATCATGTCACTATGCTCACGGTACTGATATTACCTTATTAAAAGACACATCTGGTAGAACAATCGCAGATCTGCAAAAATCAATTGCTAATGGCGGAAATGCTTGGTCTGAAGACAAAGCAAGAGCTTACATGAAAGATGTAAGTAAAGATGGCAAATCTAACTTAAAGAGATATACAAACATGGCAGTATGTTGGGCTTGTCACCAATCAACACACCAAATTGATACACAAGGTGCTGTAAATATGACAACCAAAACAGTCCTAAGTCCAATTCCAGGTGGAGACTATTCTGCTAAGACTAATAATCAGATAAAATAATTCATAAAAAATGCTAACAAATAGTAAGATTTGTTAGCTGCAATATGAGTTTCTTAGCAAGGTGACAAATATCACTTTTGTCGCCTTGTCTTATTATAAAAAACTTCATAAAAAAACGTCAAAATTATTTAACTTAACGATGAAAATAAGGGTTCATTCAGTTGATATAATAAATCTAGCAATTATCTATTTAAATCTATTTAATCATGTCAAAAGAAGAGGATGAATTTCATGAAGAGGATGAACTTCAAACGAAAGATCTTTTCATGCATTGCCATATGGAGCGTTTTTATAGGTTCCCTCCTAATATATTCTCCTGATAGCAACGCTATCTCAGGTTCAGGCGTCCCTGTAGTGAAAGTTACAGCACCAAATGATGGATCAGTATTTGATGTTTCGACAGTTACATTCACTGGAACAATTTCTGATGACATTACAACTCCTGACAATCTTTCATTAAAAGTATTGGAAACTCAAAACGGTTCCCCTGTTGATATTACTAGCAAGGGAGTACTTTCGGTTTCTCCTGCAGGAGACTTTTCCTATTCAAGTGTCTTTAGCCAAGGGACACATACTTTAACTTTCCGAGTTACCGACGAAAGCGGACAAAATAGTGACTTGACTTGGACATTTACGGTTAACTATGTGAAAGAAATGAATCTTATTAAAGATATTAACGATACAAGCAGCTTCTTGTCTGTAAATAATATGACAGAAGTGCGTCTTGATGAAGAGATTCGGCTTGTGTTAAACGATGACGGAACGGTGCAAACATCTGACCCTGAGCTTAAAATTAAGTCAAGTAATGGGAAAGACGTATCAGTGAAAGAGAAATTGATTGAAACCAATAGTCAAGATAACAGTCTTGTATACACATTTACACCTTCAAGCAAACTTGACCCAAGAACAACTTATTATGTTTATTTAAATCAAAGTGATGTTAATGTATCGACAACACCAAGCATTTTTAAATTTACTACCATGAGTGACACAGATCCTTTTCTAACTTATAAATTTGAAAATGATTCAACCAACTATAGCGACCCGGAAAATGCCAGACAGCCAGACAGGATTCATGGGTATTACTCAAATACAACAAATGCCTGCAATTACTGCCATAACACCCATAACGGAAAAAATGCCCAACTTGAAGGCGGCAAATATGGGGATACATACAGTAATTTATGTATGGCATGTCATGACGGGACTGTCGCATCACAAGTTGACACGAACAGCAGCAACCACCAAAGTGCCGATCCAACAAAATTTAACGAATCCAGCTCATGTGCAAGCTGTCATGAATCACATCTTGGGTGGACTAAAGAAAACCCGAACCTGTTAAAATCAAATTAGAACTAAGCAAAAAAATGAAAAGAAGTGCTTTTCGTTTTTTTGCTGTTTTATATCTTCAAAAATTGCTGTTTAATATCCGGTTTCGACAATTTCCAAGGAAATAATAATTTAATTCAACAATAAGAAACCGGGAAGCACTTTGCCTCTCGGTTTCATCATTATTTCAACCAATCCTTTATTCCATCAATCTTTTTCCACAAGTGCATATGAGCCTCTGCGTAGATGATTGCTTCGTTTTCGTCTCCAAATCCGTAGTAGTCAGGGATCACTTTTGGCAGACGTTTTTTTCCTGTTAGATATTGGATCACAAATTTGTTGCTCTCTTTTGCATTTTTTAATAATTTACCTGCTTTTGCTGTATAGCCATGCTCCAACAATTCCAACAGTAATCGATTGTATAAGGCTTGTGCTGTACCCTCTTCATACTGCCCAAGTAACTTGTGAGCCTTAGTCAAATCGCCTTTATCAACATAGGCAATAAATAAGAAATAACGCACTCCTTGATTATCATTTGGATTAAGCTCCAGCAGCTCTTCATATTGCACGATAGCTTCTTTTATTTTTCCTAATTGGTAGAGAGCCTCTGCATAGTTCCCCTTCGCCCGCATAAATGGCCTCGTTTCAAGTAAGCCCCAGAAATGTCCTTTGTTTTCTTTGAAAAAGTTTTTGCCTAATTCCTTATTTCCAATCCACATACCCTTTTCATACATTTGTACCGCTTCTTCAAGGCTGTCAGCATTTTCAGCGAGAATATTATAGGCATCGACAAGATTTGGATTAAGCTCCAGCGCCTTTTCAGCAAGGCGGAAGCGCTCGCTTCCTTCTGCCTCAAACGCATCATAGATGAGCTGCTGGGCTTGATCCTGAAGCTTATTGGATACCTGTTTTGGAGAGGAAAGCTTGTTATTTAAAAATTCATTCACTTCATCAATGCTTTTAAAGTTTTTCCCTTGTATTTCTTCGAGTACTTCCTGCATTGCCCGCTCTGTTGCCATGGGCCCTCCCTTTGTACTGAACTGAATTGCTGGTTCGTCCTCATCATAATTGCTTTGATCTACAATTTCAGACAGAACAATATCCAATTCCCTATATACAGAAGATAAGGAGCCTGTGGAAACGCCGTATTGTTCGGCAAGTTCTTTTTGGGTATAAGCTGATTTTATTGGTGCTATCGTTGACATGAAATAATGAAGTGCTGCTACGTATAGATTCGGATTTTTGATTCGCTTTTGCTTTATTTGACAAAAAGAATTCCATAGCAAAATTCCTGTGTCAATCAGTTCCTTATCTTCCCCCATCCGCTCAAACTCTGCTCGAAAAAGCTCAGCAACATCTTGATATATCGGATCAGGCCACTCCATATCGTCAATTTCGACATTCAGATCAATTGTAGGAAGCTCGTACATCATTTCCAAAAAATAATCTGTAAGAAACTCCTGTGGATCATCATAGTCTGCTTCAAGCATTGTATCCTTAATAAATTCGGTTACTGATTCAGGTGCTAAGTCAGGCAGATCAAACGGTGCTGGAAAAAAGACATATTTTTGATCATAGGGTAACAGAATTCCGGAAAAGCTGACGCCCACTTGATACGGCTCATCAATCTTTGTTGCCATAATCGCTTCAAGCCGGTCGGATGATAAGAGATCCTCAACAATAAAAGTGTTACCCTCAACGCTAATAATTTTTCCGACAATCACCCTAGCATCCTTCCAGGATTGCAAAATTTGCTTTAGCTTCGGCCGCTTTATTTTCCTGAGCTCTGAAGCGATAAATCCATCCAGAATCGTTCCACTTTCGTCAAGCCGTTCAAAAAGGGTAAACCAAATCGTATGGACAAACTCAAAGAACTCAATTTCAGCTTCATGATTCATCTGAAATTCCTGTTGAAAGTCCTCAAAATTGTCTTCCATTTCATCCCCATAATTTTGCAGAGCATAATGTAATAGCTGCCTTTGCAGTTCTTCAATTTCCGTTTCTACCACCTGGGTAAGCGATATGACCTCATTGGCCCCACAGCATTTTTTATACTTTTTCCCACTTCCACACGGACATAGTGCATTCCTGCTAACTTTGACATCCATTCTCTCAGCACCCCAATTCCTTCAACCACACTTTTTCTTTTATATCAAAATATGTATCACAAGGACCATTGTTTGGTGAATATGTATCAATTAATTCATCTAGAAGATTCACACCGAGTCCTCCCACCATCATAATACCATTTTTGGCAGTATCCTATAAACATAAACCTTACTCCGCCGAAAACTTCCAGCATATATTCGAGGTTTTATGCACCATTTCTTTTGCACCTCAACCTAAAAACGCAGCCCCAGATCCAGGGCTGCGTTCCACTTTATTAATTAAGAAAGATTATTGTGCTTCAATTAAGCCGTAGCGGCCATCTTTACGCTTGTAAACAACATTGGTGCGGTTTGTATCGGCATTTGTGAAAACATAGAAGCTGTGGCCCAGCAGGTTCATTTGCAGGATGGCCTCTTCGTTGTCCATTGGTTTAAGATCAAAACGTTTTGTACGGACAACCTCAAGTTCGTCTTCCTCATACTCATTGTTTTCAATCACTGCATTTGTAAACGTTAGTCCGATATCGCCTTTTTCGCGAGATTTACGATTAACCTTTGTTTTATGCTTGCGGATTTGGCGCTCAAGCTTGTCGACAATCAAATCAATTGCTGCATACATGTCAGAATTGGTTTCCTCTGCACGTAAGACCAAGCTGTTTGGCATTGGAATCGTTACTTCAACTTTAGATGTTTTATCTTGATTAAATCTAAGATTTACATTTACGTTTGCCTCAGGTGTTTCGTTAAAGTAGCGTTCTAACTTTGCCACTTTCTTCTCTACATATTCTCTAATTGCTGGAGTTACCTCAATGTTTTCACCCCGAATGTTATAATTCATAAGTGAACTCCTCCTTTTGTTAAGACTATGTAAATACATTTCTATTTTACCCTATCATTATCCTGCTTAACCAGAAGAAAAATTTTGTCGAATTAATGACAAAAACATTGGGGAAATAGTGAGAAGCTTGATACCAATGGAATCAGCCGTCTTTATTTGTTCTTTTTTTATTACAAAAAAATCTTTTTTTACCAAATTTTTCTTACTGTAAAAGACACCGTCAGTGTAACAGTAAATTTGGAGTAATGGAAAT
This sequence comes from Bacillus sp. EB600, assembly GCF_024494385.1. Classification (GTDB taxonomy): domain Bacteria; phylum Bacillota; class Bacilli; order Bacillales; family Cytobacillaceae; genus JAEVLT01. Next base: position 267,297 of record NZ_JAEVLT010000003.1, on the reverse strand, counting down.
ACCTCCAACGACTCTCCTTTGTAACACCTCTTTAAACCTAAATTTTAAACTTTTTGACTGCGTCTTGAAGTTCCTCTGCCATCTCCGCAAGCGTAGCAGCCGAAGCGGCGATCTCTTGCATGGAAGCTAATTGTTCTTCCGTTGCGGCTGATACATCCTGAGTTTCTCCAGTTGCTTTACTTGTTATTTCTTCAATTTCAGTTGCAATTTCAACAACATGTTCAGCCCCTGCTACGGCTTCTTTAATCGAGGCAGATACTTCCTGAAATTCAACATTCGTATGATTCACGAATTGGTCAATCTTCTGGAAGGCCTCACCGGCGCTCTTTACAAGATCCATTCCTTTTGCGAATTCCGTCTTTCCTTTATCCATTGAAGAAACAGCTTGATTCGTATCAGTTTGGATTGATGATATTAAATGCCGGATAGTTTCTGTTGATTTGGACGATTGTTCAGCTAATTTGCGAACCTCATCTGCAACAACGGCAAACCCTTTCCCATGCTCTCCAGCTCTAGCAGCTTCAATTGCTGCATTTAACGCTAATAAATTGGTTTGTGAAGCTATATCCGAAATAACATCAATGATTTGATTAATTTCTTTTGAACGTTCGCCAAGAGTATGAATGACATTTCCAAGGTTTTGAATTGTATCCTGGATGTTTTCCATTTGATTTGTCGATAATTGAATCGCTTCATTCCCATTACTTACAATACTTGCTGCCTCTAATGACTCATTTGCAACAGTCCCCGAGTGTTCCCTGACACGTTCCATCCCTAAGGACATTTCCCGAATAATGGAATTGGTTTCTTTTACCATCGTTGTTTGTCTTTCGGTACCAGCAGCAACCTCTTGAATGGAGTTCGCAATCTGCTCCGTAGCCATACTATTTTGTTCTGAACTGGCCATAAGCTCCTCGGAAGACGCGGCAAGAAGTTCTGCTTTTTCATCAACATGTTTAATAACATCCCGTAGTGCTGAAACCATTTTATTAAAACTTTCTCCCAGCCTGCTTATCTCATCGTTGCTTTTCACAACAAATTTTTGGGTCAGATCGCCTTCACTGACCTTCCCAGTAGCAGCAACCAACTGGTTTAGCGGTTTCGTAATAGAGTTAACAATGAAGTATGCAGTGATAACTCCAATTAGAATAAAGATACCTACTATGATAAAGGTTGTTATTAAAATCGGATTGGAATCCTGATTTACCTCATTCATTTTCATCGTCCCTGCGATCTTGAATCCAGTTAGCTTATTTGTCGTAAAGTCCATTTCCTTGTCAACACCGTTTAGTTTGTAGGAAATCCTGCCGGTATTCTTTTCTAAAAGCGGTTGAACCCAGCTCCCTTTTGCTTGTGATCCTAACTTATAAGTTGGGTGGACAAGATAACTGCCTTTTGCACTAACAATTAAAGGGTAGCCTTCCCTGCCAATTTTTACGCCGCTTGTGACTTCTTTTAAGGCAGCAAGGTTTAGGTCAAAGCCAAATACACCAGATCCGTCCTTCAACTGTCTTGCGACCGTGACAAGGATATCGCCTGAGACTTTATCAACATAGGGTTCTGTAATAATTGTTTGGCCATTTGCGGCTTTAGCTTGGATGTACCATGGCCGTGTCCGTGCATCAAACCCCGCAGGTAACTCAGTATGCGGATAGATTAAAAGATTGCCTTGTTCCGATGCTGCATAAAGTGAAACGACTTCTTGATGAAATTCACTATATTGTTGAAGTAATGCCAGCGTATTTTCAACATTACTATTCTCAAAAGAAGTTTGATTTAACAAGCCAGCAAAATGGATGGAATCCTTCATTTTGGGTTGGATATAATTTGTTAAGTACCGATCAATCATTCCTACATTTTCTTTTGCACTCAGTTGAATTTTTTCCTGAATTTTCTGCTGAGCACTATGATAGGAGAAAAAACCGATCGTTATAGATGGGATTAATAAAATAAATAAAAAGGACAAAAATAGTTTTTTGCGAATCGTGAAGCCTGATTTCTTTTTACTCGACTCTCGGTGTCTTTTCATTTGAATGGGAAGCCTTCTCTCTAAAATTGTATGTTGTTTTGCTTTCAAAAATAAAAGGCCAAACCTTTGATAAAGGCTATAGCCTATAAGACTACTATTTTCCTATAAATTAAAGTAATATATTGCTACAATGGTGACGTATGTCTTGGACTAACTTTGTTCCCTAAGCCTGACCGCCTTGAGCGTATTGCTTCTGCCGGTTAATTTGGATGACCTGCTTCCACGTATCACGGAAGTCTGTCACAAACTCCTCCACCTCTGCTAAAATGGCTGCATCACTTTTAATATTCGCCTCAACAAGCCTGCGATAAACGTAATCGTAAAGGGGTAACATACTTTTCGAAACCTCCAGGTCTTGGTTTAAGGTGACCATTAGTTCCTGAATGATCTTTTGCGCCTTTTGAATATTTGTATTTTTCATCTCAATGTTATTTTCTGTGATGCCCGCTTTGGCAATATGAATAAATTTAAGACATCCGTTATATAACATTAACGTTAACTCCCCTGGTGAGGCCGTGTTAATTGAATTTTGCTGATAGGATTGATATGGATTTTTTACTGACATTTACCTGACACTCCTTAAATAGTTGCATTCAGCTCAAATGTTCCTCTTATAAACAGGACATTTGATTTATATTTTTCTATCTACGAGCAAACCGAGGTGCTCCGCCATTGCTGCATAGGTATCTAATAATTTTTTTGCAGGAATTTCTTTGACAACCTCATCTGTATTGTCATTAACGATGACAACATAATATTCATTAAGCTTTTCATGCAGCTTGAATCTGACTGATGTATGTGCCGGCTCGAGAAAATGATTTAGACCACTTACAACCTCCTCAAGCTTTTCTTTCTTTTTTTCGTCAAAGTATTCTGGTTGTTTTTGCTCAGACTGATTCGTTGTCGCAGGTTTTTCATCTACCTTAATTGGGTTACCCTTTACCCCTTCGTGTACTGCAGATCTTGGTTGGATGGGGGTGTCTGTACCGATAAGACGTTCGATCATCATAATCTCCCCTTACATACAATCCATTCTATCTTTACTATCGGATTTAAAAGGAAATCCTTTAGTCACAAATGGTAGTCTAAAAAATTTTTGCAAAAAAAAAGACCCATCACATTTTGTGAATGAGCTCTTATCAAAGGTTCAATTCTTTTTATCGTAATATGCTCCTTCAGTAAAAACATCCGTATAAGGATTAATATACTTAGGAGCGTGCTTTTTTTTATTTTTTGCTGTTAAAAAATCCTGTTGAATTTCCAGCTTAATGGATAGAAGGGCTGTTTGAATTTTTTGCTCATACTCAATCAATTGTTTTCCGAGTTGCTGTTCTTCAGGAGTATAAGGACCCTTCATTTCTTTTAAAAGAATTTCGCGTTTAGCTAGAAATTCATTAATTTTTAAAATTAAACTGTCCCGCTCACCTTTTGGTGAAGGCTTAGAGACTACTTCATAAAACTCACGACTCAGATTGAAAACATCTTGTACTATACTCATTAGTTTAGACCACCTGTTATTGATCATCAACCGCCGCTGCTAAATTGCTGAGTAATATAAGCTGCCTGCTGATTGGATTGCTGCATCGCTTGTTCCATTGCGCTAAATTGATGATAATAGCGGTTTTCAATGTCTGTCAGCTTTGATTGAAAATCAGTAATTTGCGTTCCCAGATCCGTTAATTGTTTGCCAATATCAAATTGGTTATTTGTATAGGTTGTTTTTCCGGCAATGGTAGTAACTTGACTTGACATATTGGAAATAGAATCACGCAGACGTTTTGCAAGCCCCTCTGTGCCATAGGAATAGGTACCGCTTGTATCACTAGAACTTACACCACTATTAAACAACTGATAAATCGCCTGCGGGTTATCTTGAATTTTTTGACGAAGCGTAGTTTCATCAATCACTAATTTACCATTCTCCGAATAATCCGCTGACGTCGTGATTCCAATTTGCGAAAGCTGAGTGTACCCTGTAGTAAGATTACTTCCAGAAACGGGCGAATATAGATCTTGACGCATTTTACTCAGTCCGCCCGACAGAATGGAATCGTTACTTAACAACCCGCTCTTGGCCTTCGTTTCCCATTGAGTGATTTGCGTATCATTCATCGCAGCTCGTTGGTCATCGGTAAGGGGAGGAAAATCACGATTCCGCTTTTCAGAGATTTTGTCATTTACTTTTTTGATAACGTCATTGTATTTATCGACAAAGCTTTTGATTGAATTATAAATGGAATCAACGTCTGTGGCGGTTGAAATATTAACTGGGATATCATTACCCTGTGTGTCCTTTGGAGTGACACCTTTGATCGTATAGTTAACCCCATTAATTGTAAAATTGTTGGATGTCTCTTTCATTGAATAGCCGTTAAAGGTAATACTTGCATCCACTCCTGCAATTGCATTGGCAGTCCCTGTGTTAAAGGTATAATTACCATTTGCGTCTGGAGTTGTTGACACATCAAACCCTAAGACATCATGCATAAAAGGTGAATCTACTTTTATAACACCCTCGCTGCCCGTTTTATTGTTAGATATTACAAGAGAACCTGTATCATCCTTAAACATGGTTACGCCAAGGCTGGAGCTATTAAACTTTGTTATGATGTTATCAATTGTATCCGTTGCTGCAATAGCTATGGAAACTACTCTGTCTGTAGAACTTCCTTCGGTATTTCCCGGGTCGGTTACAGTAAATTTTAAGGTTGTATCGCTAGAAGCTGGATGATCAGGGTAAGGTAGTACTACAGTTGATTTCCATGAAGCACTTGTTGCTAAATTACCTACACCGATTCGGGCTGACATGTTACCTGTTGCGTTTATGGCTGATGCCGATACCAGATTATCATTAGAACTTGTCACTGTTTTTTTGTTAAAAGACGATTGCAAGAAAAGCCCGTTAAAAATCGTTGTGTCTAAATCCTTAAGCGAAGTATTTATGTCACGATAATCATCGCGCTGCCATTGGAGGGTTTGCTGTTTTTGTTTCATCTTATCTAACGGGACCGATTCGGCTTTCATTAATTTACTGACCATCCCATCAATATCCATACCGCTGGCCATGCCGTTCACACGCATTAACCCGCTGTATTGGCTGGAAATCGTTCCACTGCTACTAGTACTCACTTTTTCCACCACCAGTCATTTATTTTAAGACCCCGATAACATGCACTTTTATTATTATATCGGCTTATCCTTTAGAAAGTTTAATGATTCTATTATCAAGAAAAAACACAGTACTACTACTGTGCTTCATGTATAAATATTAATCAGCATTCCTTTAATTTCCCCGACCATTCCGAGGATACCAAGACCTTTTTGCTCTTTATCCAGAACAGCATTCGTTAAATCAATCAATTTTTTATCTACTTCTTTAACAAGCTTGTAAATCTTTGATGATCCCCGATGGCTAAACCCGCGTTTTTCTTGAAGTTCCAAGCCATTTTTCACGGCATCGTCCATAAAATCCTTTACAAGCTTTTTATATTTACGTAAGTTTTCAACTGTTCGTGAATCAGCCAGTTTATTTCCCTGTCTCTCAATTTCCTGCATTTTTTGATTAAGACGCTCAAACGTTACGTCAGAACGCTTTTTATCCATAATTGCATTAAAGGCAATTGAAGCCTTCGCAGTTTCTTCCTTAAACCCCACTTTGGAAATAGAAGCATTATTAACGTGTTGGACTTCCATTGCTTCACACCTTTTCTCAGTAAACTCTTACCTAAATTATAATCTATTTTTGAAGCTGCAAATAGATTAAATATGTGAAAAGGAGAGGTCTCCCTCTCCTGTGAAAATTATTTCAATAATTGCAGCACACCCTGAGGCAGCTGGTTTGCTTGAGCAAGCATGGCCTGTGCGGCTTGATTCAAGATATTATTCTTTGTGAAATTTGTCATTTCAAGAGCCATGTCGACGTCCCTGATCCGAGATTCAGCGGAAGTCACGTTTTCACTCATTGTTTTTAGGTTATCGACTGTATAATCTAAACGGTTTTGGACTGCACCGAGTCGGGCCCGTTCAGATGAGACCCGTTGAATCGCGTCATCGATTACGGTTATTGCTGCACTTGCCTTAGCCGAGCTGGTTATGTCAATAGAACATTCAGAAGGAGCAGCAGAGATTCCATCATCTGCACTAGCCGTTGATGTATACCATACCTGTTGGGTGGTGATTCCATCTGATAATGTAATCGTTTGGGCTGCACCGCCAGTGGTACTAGAACTAATTCCCAAGGCTTGAGCACGTATGTCATTGATTTCAAGCTTAACTGATTGACCGGCATTGGCTCCAATTTGTAAATTAATCGATTGATCCGAACCGCCAGTCGCCGATTTGTCTAACCTGCTTCCATCCAATAATTTACCAGTATTAAACTCAGTCGCATTGCCAATCCGATTGACTTCAGATGTCAGCTGGTTCATCTCTTGCTGAATCTGTGCCCTGTCAGAATCGGTATTCGAATCACTTGCCGCTTGGACAGAAAGCTCGCGCATCCGCTGTAAAATTTCCTGAGTTGAGCTTAGGGCACCGTCAGCTGTTTGCACGACAGAAACACCATCTAACGCATTGCGCTCTGCCATATCCAAACCGCGGATTTGCGATCTCATTTTTTCAGAGATAGCTAGACCCGCTGCATCATCAGCCGCACGATTAATTCGAAGTCCGGAAGACAATTTTTCAAGACTTTTTGATGTATTTTCATTGTTGATGTCTAAATTTCGATAGGCGTTTAATGCTGCAATATTATGATTAATCCGCATAGATAAGTCTCCTCTAGTTAATAATTTTTTCTCATAATACTATTTTCATAAGCTAATACTTTTTTCGTATTACCTGACTGTGTATGTACTTGTTTCCTTACTATTTCATTCCATGCTTCCGCAATTGGCTGAATGAGCTGCAAAACATTTTTTATGAGCTGTTGGTCTTTTCGCAGATTCGCCTCGATGATCTGGCTTGCCATATAGTTGTACAATGTATCGAATTGCTCAGCGATCGGGCCTGCTTCATACTTTAGCCCAACACCTAAGCGTTCAAGGATGTCATTCGCTTTTTGTAATTTCTTATTTGCCTCAATAAAGTTTTTGGCGTTAATCAATTCAATTGACTCTTCCAAGTTAGTCATGATTCCTTCATATAAAAGAGCTGTCAACTCTTGAGAACTTTTTTGATATAAAATTTCTTCTGTAAGGAGTTCCATTTGTGTACCTCCGTTCATCTCAGTACTATTTTTATCGGCTATTGGTTGGAAAAATTAATAGTTTTCCTCGATTTTTTCAAGCAACACAAAAATTTCAGCAATCACTTCATACAGCTGCGGCGGGACGGAGTCACCCAAATCAATTTGCAAAAGATTTTCAATTAGAGTTGAATCTTCTTGAAGATGAATGTTGTTTTGCTTTGCAGCCTCAATAATCTTCTGCGCAACATAGCCAGAACCGTGGGCAACAACCGTAGGCACCTTCCCTGTTTCTTTGTCATATTTAATCACTGCTGCTGATGGACCATTTATTTGCTTTCGCTTTTTGGCATTAAAAAAGTAATTGGTCATATGGTGAAATCATACCCTTTCTCCGTAAAGGCAGCAGTAATAGGAGTAGACTTCTCAGCTTTGGCTTTCTCACTTGCGTTATCCTCAATAAGTGGCTTAAATTGAATACCCCCAACATGGTAGCCAATTTCCTCCAAGTGATCCTTTGTTACCTCGGTCAAAGGCTTGATCGCCGCTTGAAGTTCTTCTTTATTATTTTTAAAAGTAATCGATAGATTCCGATTTACAACAGAAATGGCGATCCCGACTTCCCCCAGCTTTTTGGTTTCAAGCAAAAAGGTTAAATTACAGTTTTCCCAATCAATTTTTTCACCTTTTTTTTGTGAATTAACATAGACCTTCACATTCTCCACTTGCTTGTTTAATAGAATCGGCAGCTGCATGAAAAGGTTTTGAACGCCTGAACTGTCCGGCTTATTTAATAGCTGTTGTCCGGTAATTGCTGATAAGGCCTGCTCAACTGGCTGTTTCGACTGGCCATCATTTGTTTCCAACAATTGCAGCAGCAGAGACTTTACATTTGCTGGTGGTTCCTCCTTATGAATCAGTGCCTTAGCAGAATCCGCTTCATGAGTTAAGCCAAGTCCCTTTACTGTTTCAAAAACACTTCTCGCTCCTGATGTTTGATCTGGAAAAGGACGAATCGCTTTTTCAAGCATTGCTTTAGGAGAAAGTAAATCCTGCTCGGAGACAAAATGCTTTACCCTGCTATCGGATGGCTTAAACATAAGCTGGTCTACACTGTTTTTTACTTCTTTAACAATTTGGTTCGCTTCAACGACGTTTCCTTTCGATAAAAGACTTCTAGCTTCGGCCAGCCGCGAACTTGCTGTGAGCAATTTTTTCTCCGTTGACATATCCGTATATAATAGGATGTCACTTTTTAAAATGGATTGGTCCAGCTTGTTAATTGCAGACTCCAATATTTGCTTTGCTAAAACCGCACTGCCCTGTTTGTTTGCCTCCATCAATCTCGTTGCAGAATCCAAATTCCGGCTTATTTCCTGCCGCATTTGTTTAAAATCAATTGCCAGCTGTGATAGTTTTTTAGTAATCTGAGTAACCAGAATGTTTTTGGAATCAAGCTGAAGTGATTGAATTGCTTCGTTAATAAAATATTGTTCTGCTTTGCTTATGTTGGTATCATCCGCCGCTATTTGCAGCGAAGGGTTGTTTTCCTGGAGGTGCTGAACAGCTAATGCCAGCTCTTTTCTTGCAGCTAATTCCCGTCCCTGGCCGGACAGCTGGGTTGCTTTTTCTAAAGCTGATTTAAGCCCGCTCAGGTCAATGTTTGTTGAAGAATCTGCTTCCAGTAAACGTTGAATACCATCCAGAACATTTGCCAAGGAAGGTTCTTTTTGAATTAAATTGATCATTTCCTTTATGGCAGAACTCGATGGATCTTCAGGGGTTTCACCATCTGTTATTCCCTTTAATGCAGCCTCCAACCGGGCGGCACCAATTTTTTCAAGTTTTAAGGCATCCTTTATCGCAGCTTCGACGTTTTGCGGAAGATGCTGCGTTTTGAGAATTTGAATTATTTGAGCAAAATTTGTCTCCTTCTGGACTGCTTCCTTAATGTCAGATTCAGGTAAGGCTTGGAGTATTCGTTCATTGCCCGCCTGCTGGATTTGCAGCGCTTTTTTAATGTCAGCAATGGTTTGTACGTCTTTAACCGGATCAAGAGAGGCTAGTACCTTTTCGAGTATGTTGGATTGATCTGAACCGCTATTTACTTGAGCAATAGCCTGTTCCAAGGCTGACTGACTCTTGGATTCCTGGATAGCTGATATTTCTATTGGGCCACCCACTAGGTTGGTTAGCGTATCTGTTAAGGATGTACCATTTAATGCTACATTGACCGAGTGCAATTGCTGTTGTGTAAACTCCAAATTCTTTTGCTCCATGACTTTTATTGTTTTAAGCTTTTCCGTTATCGATCCCGTGTCGTTTTTTAAAAAATCTTGGATATTTTCCAGCGAATCCTTAGAAATATTGCCGCCTCCTGAAAGGATCTTCGTAGTTGCTTCTTTTAACCCTGGATTGACACCTGGGTCAAAACCAAACTTTCTGAGCACATCATCGACTGTTTGGGTACTAGTGGAAACTATTGGAGTTGAGAGAGGCTTCACGGTAAACTGTCCATTCTCGCTTTGGTTTGTAACTTGGACTGAGGCTCGGTCCTCTGCAGGCAACTGCCCGTCAAAGCTGACTGTGAGTTCCTGCCCCTTTAATAGAACCTTTGCTACATTGTTTCCGGACCTTTCCTTAATCATCACTGGGATAATATCGCCAACTTTTATCGGAGAAGTTGCCTGATCCGGAACCATATATTTGCTAATCATGCTTCGATTATTAACTTCCATTATTTGCTCACTCCGTACACGTTATCTATTCTTTGTATCGGCAATATTTGAAAACTTTCAAATGACAAAAAATGGATGGTGATAACCACCATCCATTAATCTTCCATTTTTTCCAGGGCGTTTTCAGCCAGTATTTTAAACGCGATATCATCCATTGGCGGATTGTGCAGCCCAGCACGGACATTTTGGTAATAGCGATGCAGCGGATTCTGCTGGGACAGGCTTCTAGCCCCGACAATCCTCATCGCTAGGTCAACAATTTGAATCGCATTGTTGGTTACGAACGTTTTTACCGCGGCCATTTCGACTTGAAAATCTTTGTTTGGATTTTCTTCATATTGGGTCGCGATCCCATATAGGAATTGACGGGAGGCCATTAATTTCACTTCAATCTCACCGATTTGCTGCTGCATGTTTGGCAGAGTTCCAATCGGTTTCCCAAGGCTTGTTGGTACATAGTTAGCTGCAAATTGAACCGCGTAATCGCGGGCCGCACCGGCAATGCCTAGGTAGCAGGCTGGAATATGGAGCATCCATCCTTTCCGGTGAATTGAAGTTTCAGCGGTCGTGTATTCTTTTATGTAATTAGCTGGAACCTCAACATGATCAAGAATCAAATCATGGCTGGCAGTTCCCCGGAGTGCAACACTGTCCCATGTTTCGCGAATTAAAACACCCTTTGAATTCCGTGGAACTAGAAACGTAGCAGCCTTGCCATCGTCCATCGTTGCGGTCACGAAAATATAATCAAGCACGGGAGCTGCCGAAGTAAAAGTCTTTTCACCTGTAATGATATAGTTCTGCTGATCTGGGGATAAAACAGCAGTAGTTGTCGGCTTGGCACCGCGAAGTGGACTGCCGGCATTTCGTTCACTTGCAGCCGTATTAATAATTGCCCCCTTCAAAAATTCCTGACTCAAAAAAGGAACAAGCTCTTTATTCCAATGGCGATGTTCAGCAAATTCAAGGATCGTTCCCATATGCCAGCCAATCGACAATGCCGTTGACCCGCATCCCTTGGCAATTTGCTCCTGAAATAGTAGAAAGTCCGTTAAGGTAATCCCTTCTCCTCCCAGATCCTTTGGCAGGGTTAAGGTGGTATAGCCGATTTCTTTTAGGTCTTTTATATTTTGATAGGGAAAAGAGTTTAATGCGTCTAATTCACTTTCGCGGTTTTGGAAAGCAGGGGATAGGTTTTTTAGTTTAGTCAGGATTGTTTCACGGTTTTGAGCAGTCACTTATTTTATCCTTCTTTCTATTAATCAGATATGTATAGGTGGAATTAATGTCAGTAAAAAAGCAAACACCATTCATTTACCCTTTTTGCTTTTAAATATATGTTGTAAAATGAACGACTTTTGCTTTGATTATAACATGACAGCTCAATTTGAACTATTTAAGAAAGAGGATGAAAATTTAGTTAAGCTTGTATCAGTAAAGTGGCTTTAGTGGATTCATCTGCTCACCAATTAGTTTTTCTATCATGTCAAGCTTGCTCTCTTTACGTCAAGATTCTATAGCTTTTAAACAGTTGGTGCCGTGCCTTAAGCACAAAACCTCCTTTAACCAACTATATTGCTTATAATACAACCTGCAAGTTTGTTTTTAATGTTGCTGTGTCTAAACAACCAATTGATCAGTATTGGGTCTGAATAAAACTCCTCCACAAAGACCTTGCCTTCTATGAATAGAAGGGCAATAGTGAGATCCAGCCTTACATTAAGTCCATCTTCATTTTGAATGTTCATGCTGGTTCGACACATTTGATAATTATCCAGAGTGATACCATATTCTTTTTCATAATAATCAAGGTTTGGGTTTCTATCTGCCCCTAGAATGCCTCTTAATATTTCATAAATACCAATAATATTTTCTTTAAAAATGTTGGATTGTAAGCTTCCGTTTACTATTACATCTGTGATTAGCAGATCAAACCTACTCTTACGTTTAGTATTTTAATCCATTCCTTATTTGTAAGGGGCTGATTAGAAGTTGCTTTAAATTTGTGAATGACACCTAGCGTATAAAAAGTTCCCATTATTACCCGCGCCTTCTTATTCGACTGCAATTCATGAACAATATGTTAACTGTAATTTAACACTAACTATGCACAATTTACCTATAACCTTGGTGTTTATGAATTGAATAATCAAGTCTAATTAAAATAATTTATTCCGTTAGTCCTGACATGTTCAGCTTATCTAACAATCTGTCAAATCCTACTTTTTTAAAATCACGGGGGAAAATAGCCACAAATATATATTCTGATAGTGACTGATAAAATGTAATTTTTCTTTTTGTCTTTTCGGTATACCCTTTGTATAAATTAGATTCATAGAGGCCAAAGTATTCAATGATAAATTTCTGTCCATTGTTCTCAATGATCCAATCCGGAATATATGCTTCATTCTTCTTATTGTTAAAGAAACGTTGTGCTTCCCTTTTCACCCTCTCTATTGAGAACCACTGGATAAAAACATTATGCAATACTAACTCCTCTTTAGAGTCACAAACTTGACCATCCTCACCCATTAACAGTTGAAATTCCTCTGGAAGAAAAAAATGTTCCGGAAAACTTTCTATGATCCATTGATAAAACTTACTATCATAATGACGGTCTGCAATGCTAATAAATTTCGGGAGATATTTACGAAAATAAGCACGATTCAACAATGGCAATTGTTCACGTTGAATGCCATGTTTTTCACAAAATGCCCTCATGGCATATATTCGGTTTTTCTGCGAATACCAATACTTATTTGGCACTCGTTGAAATTCTAAAATATCAAACTTTCCCGGATAAAGCACATTTACAATCTCAATTGGCGAACCATGAAATTTATCCAGCAGTCCACTCAAATTAGCCTCTTGAAGTCTTTTTTTTGTAAGAAACTGAGGAATGTTCTTTTCACTTACACCTTCGGCAGCTAATAGTTGTTCAATTGCACGTCTAGCATTAGAAAGATCCTTCCAATAGCCATTAGGTTTAATTGCAAAATCCTCTATTGAAAAATAATCGGGAAACAATGAAGTAATTAACTTGAAGGGAGATCTTGAATAAGAAGATAGAACACTGGAAAAGCCATATTTAATGAGCCTCTCTTGATTTACTTTTTTAGGAATTTCGTTGAAGGTAATTTGTTCTTTTTTTAGCATATCGAAAAATTGTTTTTTTAATGTAGTTTTGTCTTCATAGAAGTGGTGAGGAACTTTCTTAAAATCTATTTCCTTGAATTTGGATGGATATATGGCATTCAATAACCGAAATGGCGAATCTCCATGGCGCTTTAATGGATTGGCAAAGCCCCATTTAATAAGAAGATCATAATTAATAACAGATGGGATATCGACTATTTTCATCCCTGCTTGCGCTAGCTTCCATTCAAACCTTTCTTTCACCCGGCCAATATCTTTCCAATAATCAACTGGTACTCTACTAAAATCACATTCATGGTACACGCCAGGATAAACAAAATGAATCAGCTTTCGAATTGATTTAAAGCGATTTAGAGCACCCCATAATTTACATTTCTTAATATCCGAACGGTTAATTTTAGGTATTTGATCCTTCAATAAGCCCAGCTTTACTTCCAATACATAGCGAATAAGAACAATTACATCTTCATCTCTTTGCCATGTACCCGTAGGTAATGCATGAATATTTCCAGCAATCATATTATGGTAGATAATGACTATGGGAGTTTCGGATAAATCGTCATGCGAAAGTTTACGGTATTTATCGAGATTCATATTTATCACCTAAAACAAGTATAGCATATAAATAAAAACAAATGTTCGTAGATATAAAATTACTTCCCTATTTTGGTAATTTTCTCACTACAGACATAAATGGAAAATTTACAGTTTGTCGATAGAAAATTTTTAAAAAATATATCATTCAAGAATCCCTCTAACTCCTCTAGACCCATATTCATTCCCATTCTTGGCTTCATTGGTTACCACAATCATTACCAAAATTCGTTATATTTGCATTTACGATTTTAAAAACCCCCCTCTGTTAGGATAGATGTAGTATAAAACTTTAATACTTTAGTAAATATACGGAGGTCGATCAAAATGACAGGAAACTTTGGGATTCGACATACGAAAAAAATGAGAGGTTCGATCCTGTTGATTAATGGGCGAGTGTTATCAACACAGATATTCAATTTCATTAATTTAAAGTATTGATACGAAAGAATAATGATTTGAACAATTACGTGAAACAAGATTATTTAAGGGCGTGATCGTGCTTGGCACCGGCCTTTTGTTTGTTTCCTAAACAAAAAAAGAAGTCAGAGAATTCACCCTGACTTCTAGGTATAATTGTTAAAAGTTTATCAATTATCTTAATAATTGAAGAACTTGTTGAGGCTGTTGGTTTGCTTGAGCCAACATAGCTTGAGCAGCTTGAGAAAGAATGTTGTTCTTTGAGAATGTTGACATTTCCTTGGCCATATCAACATCTCTGATTCTTGATTCAGCTGATGTTAAGTTTTCACTTGATGTTCCTAAGTTAGCAATTGTGTGCTCTAATCTGTTTTGAAGAGCTCCAAGTTTTCCTCTTTCTTCTGAAACAGATTTAATTGCCTTATCAATAGTTGTTATAGCTGTTTGAGCGCTTGTTTGGTCATTTACATCTAAATTAGCTACTCCTAAAGCTGAAGCTCTCATGTCGCTAATAGCTAGTTTTGTAGTTTGACTCTCATTTGCTCCAATTTGGAAGTCTAAATCATTTCCTGAAACAACTAAGTTAGATGGACCTGCATTTGTTAAGTTTCTATCAACAGAAACTCTAAATCCTCCAACATCTACTTGACCATCACTTGACAACTGACCAGTTAATTTACTTGCAACTCCACCAGAATTAGTAACAGTATAATCTGCTTTCATTTCTGTTTTAAATGTTATTGAGCCTGCACCATCTCCAGTTTTATTTGTATCAACTGTAAACTTGTAAGTTTGTGCATTAACTGTAAATGAAACTGATTGAGTAGCACTTGGTGTTGACCAATCTTGTGCAGCAATAGTTCCAAGAGCTTTTCCTGAACTATCTTTCAATGTTACAGTTGCATTATTTGCATCACCATCGTCCCATGATAAGGTATAAGTTTCACCAACATTTGCCCCAGTTGAAGTGGTATCTAGAGCAACATCGCCTTGACCTAAAGTATTATTAGTACCTGTTTTACTTAAAAATGCAGCTGAACCCGCTTTATTTGCAACTGTCAACGTATATGTTCCATTATCTAAAGAATCCAACGCTTTTGCATCTGTAATTTGAATAGCTGTCTTAGCAGCACTTGAGTTTACAGTTTTTCCTTGGCTACCATCTAAAAGATTCATTGTATTAAACTGAGTTGTGTTTCCAATTCTGTCAATCTCAGAAGTTAACTGATTAACTTCATTTTGAATTGCAGTACGATCATCGTCTGTAGCTGTACCATTAGAAGATTGAACTGAAAGCTCTCTCATTCTTTGAAGTATGCTATGAGTTTCATTCAATGCACCTTCACCTGTTTGAATTAATGATATTGCATCCTGTGAGTTAGCTGATGCTTGGTCAAGACCTCTAATTTGGCCTCTCATCTTTTCTGATATAGCTAGCCCTGCAGCGTCGTCTCCAGCCTTGTTTATTCTAAGACCTGATGAAAGTTTTTCCATTGATTTGTTTGCATTAGTTGAATTGATACCCATTTGTCTAATTGCATTTGAAGCACCTAAATTGTGATTAATTATCATAATAAAATTCCTCCTTGAATTTTGTTTTTAGGACATCCTTGTCCTATTTATAGTTAAGCTCTTTGAGCCTACTAACAGAACTTAAATTGGTTTGAGTGATAAGGTCGGCCGCCCTTATTTTTCTCTTACAATTTTTTTATCGGCATCAAGGTGGAATAGTTTAATAGTACTATTTATTTTTTTGTATTTTTTTGATCTTTTTTGGCTAATCAAAATTTATCCCATAAATTTTGAACGCACGACGGACAGGATGTCCTCGTTAGGCCAGTGCCTCAGGATGTGGCATTTACGAGTGTGATAAGTGCAACTACGTCTCTGTCTTCGCCTTACGGCTTGCCAGTTGGTGAGTTTTCTTTAAGGAAATGTAGCAAACTGAAGATATCTTGTGACGCCTGTTGGTTTTCCGTTAAGATTTGATCATAAATTTCCTTGCGTAAAATCTCGACATTTTTTGGAGCGTTAATGCCGATTTTCACCTGATCATTTTTCGCTGAGACGATGGTGATTTCGATGTCGTCACCAATTTTGATTGTTTCGCCATTCTTTCGTGTCAGTACTAACAAGGAAATCACCCTTTCTGAAAAATGGGATGCTTCGTTTTATAGCATCTATCATTTAGAATCACTTGCTTTGCTTTATTGTTTAAACTATTTATAATAACCGGAGCCTGCAGGTTTGCTGTTGTTTTTTCAAAAGGATCCCCCACTGAAAGAATTAAGAATACCAACACGTCCTTCTCTGCTTTTATATCGAGTTCCTCAACTATTGAATCTTCAAGCTTAAATTCATAATCCTGAAAAAAGTGAAAAGGACTAGCGATTACGAACGCTACATACGGTGTTGTTAGTGATTGCATAATCGAGAAGGTTTGGTCATCTGACAACGGCAGAATAATAAACTCCTTCTCATCTAGAAAGCCGGGAATTCCTTTTTCAAAATGCAGAAAGTCTTCTTTATTAACTTCAATCTCGCCATGATATTTTGTCTGAATCATGCTTCTATCATTCCTTTATTTTTTATAATCCAATGTCTATATTTAGTGACGGATATTGTTTCATCTGAATATCTACTTTTCCAGGGTAGTAATTAATGATCGGCCGATAGGACTGACTATTAATTATCGGCTTGTTTATCTTCCAGTTAATATCAAGCCTGCCCGGATCATAGTTGATATTGACACTGCCCCATGAAGGAATCCAACCTAGCCCAAATTCATGCTCAGAAATTATTTTATGCTGATTTGCTTGCTGGGCAATCGGGTTGCCACTATTTTCAATCTGCATCAATTGTTCGCCCTCTTGGACGCGGCGGGCAATTCCTTTTTGTACATCTAAGTGCCCTTCCTGCGCTGTTTCCGCAATTCTTTGCTGTGCGCTCTTTAAATCAACATCCGCCCGGGCCCGCAATTGATCAATCGTGAGCCGCGATGGTGTCTTTTCCACGACCATCTCCGCCGGAGGCTGTTCAATACTTAGCTCTGCCGGAGGCTGTTCAATCGTCAACTGGGCATTTTGCGTGTTTATTCCTATTTTTGCAAAAGTAGATTGCATCGTAATCTGTGGGAAGTTCATAAGATTACTTCCTTTCTAGTAAAAAAAAGCTATTCAAGTTAGAATAGCTTTTATTTTAAGAAATCCATTAACGAAGGCTGAATAATTCTTGCCCCGACACTCAAGGCAGCGCGCTGGACGCTTTCTTGGTTAGTCAAATCCATAATGACCTTTTCCATATCGACATCTTCATTATCAGACAAAACCTGGGTGGCGGTGACTTCTTGCTGATCAAGCCTGCTAGACACCATTTCAAGACGGTTGGAACGGGCCCCAAGCTCAGAATGCTCTGCTGACATCGTATTCATCACATTGTCGAGCCTGGTGAGAAGGCTGTCCATATCAGTTGAACTACTATTTTGCAGCGAAGTTTGAATCCCGCCGACTACATCAAATAATTCCTGGCTAAATACGTTTGCAGGATTGACGTTGGCTTTAAGCGAGACTCCGCTAGAAACCTCGACACTATAATTATTTATTTGCGGATCAGTTAAATTAGCGGCAACCGTTGGCGGGTCCTCTTGGATAATAGGAGGATTCATGACGTCGTTGCCATGGAATATGTATCGGCCGGCAACTTGAGTATTCGCTGTCTTCACTAAGTCCTGCTGCATTTGGCCAATTTCAGCAGAAATCGCCTTGCGGTCAACATCCGTAAGGAAACTATTTTGACTTTGGACGACCAACTCGCGAATTCGCTGCAAAGCGCTATCTGCTTGCTGCATTCCGGACTCTGAATTGTCCATCCACGTTTGAGCCTCTGACAAATTTCGCTTGTATTGCTGCACTGACGTTAAGTCGGAACGGTAATACATTCCCTTCATTGCCGTAACCGGGTCATCAGACGGCTTCGTAATTTTTTTGCCGGTTGACAGTTGGTCCTGGTATTGCCCCATTTTCAAATAGCTATTACTGATGTTACTCAGTGAGCTTGCGGTTAGCATCGATTGTGTGACGCGCATTTATTTCACCTACCTTCCACCGGTTCCCATACCGTTAATAATTTTATCAAGCATTTCGTCCTGCAGCGTAATCATTCTCGCCGCCGCATTGTAGGCATGCTGATATTGGATCATATTTGTCATTTCTTCATCAAGTGATACTGAGCTGACCGATTGCCGTTTTGCGTCAACCGACTGCTGGAGCGTCGTGCTGTTGGTCGTCATTCGCGTTGCTTCCTGGGAAAGAACCGCCATCCCGCCAATCACATTTTGGTAGTAATTTCGAAAATCAGCGGTTGCGCCTTGTTTATACTGAAGCTGTTCATTAATGACATTCGCAAGAGCCTTCACATTGGTGGCATCCCCTAACGTGGCATTGGCCGGGTCTGTCCCGTCAGCTGTCGCAATATTATCAACGCTGTCCTGAATTTGCTGTGAAAGCTGAATCCGGCCGGCAAAACCCGCCTTGGTGGTAATATCAGTGCTAGCTTGATCTGAAAAAAACGGAATGCTTTGATTCTGCTTGGCTGCAATTTCATTCGGACTCATTCCGCCCTCATGAACCTCGTTGAATCTCTGAGCAAACGTATAGGCAAGGTCATCAAGCTGATTCAACATATCCGTAAACGTGCCGGCTGGTTTGCCGTTGTTTTCATATCCGTACGATTCGGCTAGCGCTTTGAGCTTTCCGGTTGAGTTCATTTTTGAAAAATCAAAATTGGACGGACCTAGCGTAACCGTTTTGACCGATTTATCGACACCATCGTAATTTACCTTCAGTTCGGTTGAGCTTGACGCACCAACTAGAACACCTAATTCCGAGCCGCTATCATTAACAAGCTTAATCACTGCTTTGCCCTCGGCAATTGGGTTTGAATTCCCGCCGGAGCTTGCGTATTCCACCTTAATATTGACCATCGATGAAAGCTGATCAATCAGCCGGTCCCGTTCATCGTACAAATCATTCGGTAGATATCCATTCGGCTCAACGCTGCCGATTTGTTTATTTATCTGATCAAGCTGACCAGTTATCGAATTAATTTGTTTTACTGTCACATCCACTTGATCCTTTTGATCTTTTTGGACAGTAGAAAGAGAGTTATGTAAATAATTGAACGTATCGGCAACCGCTGCTCCGCGCTGACGCACAACCGAGCGTGCCCCTGAGTTCGTCGGGTCCGCAGATAAATCCTGCAGTGACTGCCAAAATTGGTCCATTGTATTGGATAAACCGGAGTCGGATGGTTCATTCATAATACTTTCCATTTTGCTTAATGCATCTGAATTGGTTTGCCAATAACCCAGCTTGTTATTTTCGCCGCGGTATTGGACATCTAAGAAACCTTCGCGCACCCGCTGAATCGAGCCCGCTTCGACCCCTGTCCCCATTTGGCCAGTCATCATCGGGGCATTGCTGCCAACGCTCGGATAGGGCTCCGTTGCCTGAAAATTAACGCGCTGACGTGTATAACCCGGTGTATTGGCATTGGAAACGTTTTGTCCCGTTACATATAAGGCGCCTTGCTGAGCAGCCATCCCCCGCCGCGCGATTTCTAATCCCATAAAGGTTGAAGCCATTGAGATTCCTCCATTGCTATGCTTTTACATTCAGCAGTCCCGGCCCCTTTGGCTGTCCTGCCTGCGGGCCATAGTTAAAATCCTCCGGCTGTGGCGCCACTAAGTTTAAGGATAAATTGACAAATTGGAGCGACTGGTAGATCATTTCTTGGTTTAAATCATTCCGTTGCCGGATTTGTGAAATGACACCAACAAGATCCGTCCGCAGGCGGTCGAGCGCTTCACGTTGGCCATCATCCACTGCGTGCAGACAATCCTCCATTGTTGGCTTTTCCGTCCCTGAAACCAAGGCTGCGGCGACTTTTTGCCGGTCGCTTTCCAAGATGTTGATCGCTGCAATGTGGGCCTGCTCATCCTTGATCATTTGATTAAGGGCATCCATGTCTGCTTTTTTAACGATGTCAGTCTTCTTTTGCGCCAATTCGTAAAGACTCTTATGAAGCTTTAAAAGCTTTTCCATTGTGATTGTTAATTTTTCAGCCGACATTTTTCTTCCCCTTACTTTTTATAAAAAGCAACGATGCTCTTGGCAACGGCTTTCGGATCCACTTTATAGGTGCCATTTTCGACCTGAATCTTCAGCTCATTAACTTTTGCCTCGCGTGCATCGCTGATTTGTGAGCCCTGCTGCATTTCTTTCGCAGCCGAAGAAATTTCTACTTTATCCGCCGCTTTGCTGGCTGTTTTACCAGCTTGATCTAGCTTGTTCATTTGCCGTTTATACGGGTTGATCCCCTGTGATCCTAACGGATTGATTTTCATAGTTTTAACCTCGCTTTCATCCCGAACCTTGTTCTATCCCTATTATCGGATCTTATTGACTAATCTTTAGTCTTTCGTGAATAATAGGTCATTTTCTCTCTTTCAAGTATTTCCTGTTTGCGCTGTTCTTCTTTATGAAAAATTTCCAGATCGTCACGCAGCTCATTTGCACATTTTTCACAAAGCTTTCCCTTCTTAATAATCCGGCCGCACTTATCACAAGGATAGCCAAGATTAGGAAACTGCGTTGGATGAAGACGCCCTTTTTTTACAAACTTTATAATCAAATCTTCCTTTACACCTGTTTGTTCAACAATCTGCATGATTGTTGCCGCGCGGTTCTCCCGTTTGCGCATAAATTTATATACGATTTGATAGTCTTCCTCTTCTTTCTTCCAGCAGTTGGCACAGACATCACGAAATTTATTTTTTTCAAAAATTGCATTGCAGTTTGGACAGTTTACTAGTTCCATTTTGGATTCACTCCTTGATTGGTTACGATTGGCGAAATTATCGCCTCGTTTGGCGAGATAATTTTATTTTTGGCGAAATTACCGTCTAGTTTGGCGGAATAATTCTATTTTTCGCGGAATTATCGTCTCGTTTGGCGGAATTAATCCAAAAAACTCTTTTTCACTTATTATAGCTTGCTAGATTGGTGATTGGAATGGTGGGGAATCATATAAAAACCCACCATTTAATTATTCTGGTGGCCTTATCTTATAAATTACGTTACTTTTGTTTAACTTTTACTATATTAGACTACTCACTATTACCTTTTACTGCTTCAAAAGTGAAGTAACCCTAGGGTTGAGAACTACTATAAGAAAAGTGACATAACTAGATAATCCTGTTATGTCACTTTTAAACCTTATTTTACTTATGATACGGTTCACCGTAACCAATCAAAATGAGGTCTCATCGAAGGTAAGTGCAGGCTTCGTAACTTTAAATTCCTCCAATAAACGAAACAAGTCGTGCGATACCTATATGGTTCGCACGACTTGTTATTTGTTATTTTCCGCCTGGCAAATGTGCCCCGTATTTAGGAAGAATAGTGTCCTTCGTATAAACATCCACTTGACGAAGTGTTTCAACGATCGTCGGCATATCCAATGCCTTAACAAGTTCATTCATCGCTTGAACACCTGCATCTGCATGTGCTTCTCTTTCCTCAGGTGTTTTTAAAAGCGGTGTAGCCATATGATCGGACGGTTCATCAAAGTAAGAACCCACTGCACCGGATTGATAAGCGTACTTTCCTAATAGATTACCAGGATTCTTACTCATCCCTGCTAACATATGTTGAACATCATAAGTTACAGAATGGGATTCAGGTACATCTAAGGGAACATCCTCCAATCTGCCTAACACTTTATAAGCACCAATGGTCATATCATGGAATGCATCCAGCAGATTGAAATGGACTGCCTCTGCTGATTTTAATACATCCATATATAGGACAGGCACTTTTGTTTCATCAAAGAAATCTCGAACCATGCCACTAACTGTCAAATAAGCCGGACCATGACTGGTAATATAAATTTGCCGTCTAAAGCCTTGTTTTAGTAATGACTTTGCAATCATATCTAAATAAGCCATTCCATCTTTTACGCTCATTTGAATGGTTCCCCTGCCAACAATCGTTCCACCTGGAAAGAAATAAGGTAAGTTGTGCAAAACAAGCCCATCTGATTCTTCAGCCATTTTTAAAGCAATCGCTTCCGCTAAAGCTGTTTCAGAATCCAGCGGTAAAGCTCCATGAGTTTCCGTTACTCCAACTGGAACATAGATAATATCATTTCGTTCTAAATATTCTTCGACTTCCCCATTTGTCATTTTTGAAAGGAATCTAGTACGCATATGAACCTCTCCTACAATTTCATTTTATTAAGATTTATTATAAAGAGATCTCCTTATTAAGACGCTCTTCTTTCTTTTAATGCTGCATACATTTCATTTGTTCTCTTTGCGTTTAGGTTATAGATTATACCTACTCCAATTAACATGATAATGAATGCAATGATTGGCATGGCAGTGTACATTTTTAATACGCCTTCTGCTACTGCTGGTGTTTGAGATTTTGCCCCGGTAACGAAGCCAACCCAACCTAAAGCGTAACTCCCGATAGCTGAGCCTAATCCCATACCAACTTTACGAGCAAAGGAGTATAAGGAATAAAGCGTTCCTTCGTAATGTTTTCCAGTTTGAAGCTCTGCATAATCGATACAATCTGTTACAAGAGCCCAAACAACCATAATAAAGACAGATGAACCGATTGTAGCAAGGTTATATAAAGCCATGAACACGTATACATTCTTAAATGCAACCAATGTCATTAAAAGTGTTGCAGCTAAACTGAAGATGGATGTAGCAATAACTAAATTTCTTTTATTAAACTTTACAACCAGTTTAGGAACGATTGCGAATAACACGAGCGTAACACCAATGCTAACAAAAGAGTTGATAGCGAAAGCACCTGGCATATGATAATGTTCTGCAAAAACAATTGGAGCTAATTGGCTTACACCATTTATCATAAGAAGTGAGCCAATTGATGCAACCATCATACCGATTAACGGTCTATTTTTAATCGCTACTTTAAATGCATCCTTAAAATTATAATCGGATTTTGCTCCTGCGCCCTTGTCATCACGAATACGTTCTGTTGTTAATTTTACAAGTCCTGTATAAGCTATTACTGATAAAATACTAAATACAATAGCAATTTGGAAGAATGCGTTTGGAACTATAGAATGGGATTTATCATAAATAAACATTGGAACGAAAGATAAGAATCCAAGTCCAACAACCATACCACCAATCGCACGAGCACGTGATAATTTTGTGCGTTCAACAGGATCATTTGTAATAACAGATGCAAGTGAACCGTAAGGGATGGAATCAGCTGTATAAGCAACACAGAAGAATAAATAAACGAATACTACCCAAACATGAGTTGCTGCAGATCCCCAACTAGATACATTTGCAAAAGATAATAAACAAGAAGCTGCTAAGATCCATTTAGAAATATTAATATAAGGTAAGAATTTATTGCCGGATTTTCCTAATTTCCAACGGTCAGGTATGGTTCCCATTACCACATTACAAAGTGCATCAAAGAATTTACCTAATAAAAACATAGTTCCCATAAAGTAAGGGCTTACACCTAATACATAGGTACAAAAGAGTAAGAAAAATCCGCCTATATATAAGTTAACGAAACTTCCTCCAATATCTCCTAGCGCATATCCAACTTGGTCTTTTACTCCAAACTTCTTCATGAGTTAGCCTCCTCTGTAAAGTTAATAACATTTTTCATTTCGCATTGAAGCATTATGGTTAACTCTCCCCTTTTTAACCGCTTACATTTTTAGTTAAAAAAAGGTATTCCTGTACTTCATAATGCAGTTTATTATAATTGCAAATATAATTTCTTATTTATCCGTAAGCGCTTTATCTAGTACTTGAATACAAGTATACACCGAATAACAAAAACACTTTTGCACTACAATTGCATGTTTTTATAGTATAATTGCATGAGTTTTTATCCAAAACCATTATGGCGGTCCACGCCACATCTACTATGGAAATTTACTCAGAAAATCATGCTTGCCAATAAAGGCGGTGTGAGTGAAGCAAGGCTACACTACTTTCCCGTTGGAAGATGGATATTTGTCGTTGCAATTAGCTATACTAAATCACTTTTGCGGAGCTCAGCCCCTTTTCCATTGAAAAAAAGGGAAAATAAATAAGCGCATGATTCTCATGCGCCACTAAAAAGATTCCACATAATTCTCTTCATTCTTTTATTGTTCATTTCTTACACTTCTTTTTATATTCTACAGGAGTTATTCCTTCTACCTCCTTGAAAAATTTGGAAAAATACTGTGGGTTGCTAAATCCCACCATAATGGCAATTTCAGTCATGGAAAGATTGGAGAATAGGATTAGTTCTTTTGCTTCTTTTATTCTTCTCATATTTCGATAATGACTAATGGTTATGCCTTTTTCTTTCTTAAACGCACGCATTAAATGGGAAGGATGAACGTGTAATTTTCCCGCCATTTCCTCCATTGAAATGTCCTCCGCAAAGTTCATTTCTATATAGTTTTCTGCTTTCTCTACAATGGTTAAGTTGTCACTTTTAGATTTTCGGATTGCAGGGTCGGAATACTCTGATACCATATATGAATGAATCTTATCTAGTTCAGAAATGGTTTCGGCATGCTCGATCATAATGGCATATTTTTCTGATATAAAGTGGCTTTGCCATGGACTTAACCCGCCCTTTTCAGCTGCATAGCTATAAAGTGTATTGTGTGATAATAGAATATTTTTATAAGATCGAACTTTATTATTTGGGACTCTGTTAAGAAGGTTTAATTGTTCGTCTCTAAATTTCTGAGACGAGTCCCTTTCATATTCTGCTATCAAATTCCGATCACAAAGTTGAATTCCATAGAGTAATTTTTCCCTTAGCTTATGGCCAGCTTCAATGTATTCAGGCGTAGGCCCATTTCGATTTATATGTAAATTTGGAGTCTCTGCTTGCCGATGTTCATTCATTTAAAGTCCCTACCTTATGCATTTTGCCTTAAGATCATTCTATATTATTCTTTGCGACTTTGTATATTTGATTCTGGGGCTGCACCTAT
This sequence comes from Bacillus sp. EB600, assembly GCF_024494385.1. GTDB lineage: Bacteria > Bacillota > Bacilli > Bacillales > Cytobacillaceae > JAEVLT01. The sequence continues at coordinate 242,114 of NZ_JAEVLT010000003.1, read as the reverse complement.
TAACTGTGATTAGTACTACAGAGGAGGCTTTTTTATGAAAGCAGAGGGTCGGTTCTTGTGAAAAAAAACGGAGTGAATGAAGCATGAGAACCGTCCCCATGCTTCCATTTGCAAGTTGGTGAATTTGTAAAAATATTGTCTAATTATAGATAGTTAGGCCTATATGATGAAATTTTTCCACAACAATTCGGTTTTGGAATTATCAGTCCCATGGTTTATTTCTGCCATTCAAGTTATTAACAATTGCTTCCTTGAATTAGTTGCCCAAAATATAACTAATTTAAAAGACGCTTTAACCATTGTGTCAGCTGTAGGTAAAATCTTAAATTTTGAAATGCTTCTTATTTTAGGAGCCTATGAAACAGAAAGTAAGAGAGTAATTGAAGAGAGTTTTCAATTTAGGAATGAAATTAAAAATGCGGTAACAATTACAGCTGCTCAATTAGGAGAGCTGGTAAACCAAACGAATCATTCTATTCAGGAGATTATAAATCAAACTCATGAAGTCTCTGCTCATTCTAAAGAAGGATCGAAGCTTTCCATCAAAACAAAGAATAAGGCACAGGAAGGTAAAGAACAGATGGAAGAACTGCAGGAAAATGCGCTTCATGTTGAAGGGGGAACTGTAACAATTTCAGAGGAATTACAGAACCTAGAAAGTAATTTTATGCAAATGAAGAACATCACACAGATCGTCCAAAATGTTGCCAACCAAACAAATTTGCTTGCCCTAAATGCTGCCATTGAAGCGGCACGTGCTGGCGAGTCTGGAAAAGGTTTTGCTGTCTTAGCGAATGAGGTCAGAAAACTAGCCGAACAAACAAAAATTTCTGCTAATGACATTACAGACTTGATTAACGCGGCCACTCAGAAAATGGTCAATTTGGTACAATCAATGGAAATAGTGAAAGATCAAGCGAATACAGGTAATAAAATAAGTTTAAAAACAAGTTCTTCTTTTGAACTGATTCTAGATTCCATGATTGAAACTCAAGCAAAAAATCATCAAATCGAAGAAGAATTAAACTCATTAAATGATAATATCCAGCAAATAAATAATGCTTCCACAGGGGTTCTGAAATTAATGGGCGAATTAAAAACATTAACAAAAGATCTTTAAAAGAACTCAATATAGCAGCCATTTAACTTGAATGGCTGCATTTATTTTTATAGTTATGAAAACCTCATTTACTTATGGTACGGTTCACCACGATTATTCCTAAAACTATGTGTCTTTTAATAAGATTGTTAATCTTCAACTCTACTTTATAGACCCTTTAATGGAAAAACATGACTAGCATTATTACATCATTAATTTGGGCAGACCCCCACTCCTTTTAGAAGCTTGGCCGCGTGCCTTAGCGTGTAGCCAGTTGTATAAATATCGTGGACCAAACGATCGTTTTGCCGTTTAGTCCGAGATTGTCTGAAACCTGAAAAAACTCCGGATCATGAATACGCTCGGTCTGCGGCTTCTTGAATTGTTTTGCGACGTGGATTCTTGGGGGTGGGAGTATATCCTGATTCAACGAGAAGGGCTTCCGCCTGATTAAAGCCGCGCTCGTACTGCTCCTAAAATAAAGTAATCCTAACTCCTCGAAAGAAGTTAGGGTCACTGGTATTACCTATGAGTCTGATGGATAAAGAGCTTATATCTTATCATGTTTTAAACGTAATAATTGATCGTCTTTTATAAAATGGAGAAAATATGAATTGCAAAACCTTTTTGTTGGTAAGAGTTAAAATCAAGAGCACAGTTTCCTAATATTGGATGTTTTAGCGGTCAATTTGTAGAAAGAAAAATCACATGCATTTCAGATTATTATCAAATTTATGTAGTTCTTGATATGTGAAGATAGTGTTTAACACTAATTTCATAACGCTAGTGTTGCGGCGATCGAATTGTTTTTCAAATGGATCAAACAACATCTCAGCATTAAAAAGTTTTACGGTCAGAGGGAATGAGCGATTCAAAATCAAGTATTTATCGCACTTATTGTTTTTTGCCTACATGTTCTTGTACAAATTGAAACAAAAAGTAAGTGAAAAGCTTTACAAATTAGCCGTTATTTGAGAGCTGCATTATGGAAACCAGCGCATTTTTGGCTGCGAAAGATTGAAGGACCAGCCATCCCTTGATAAGCAAAATTGTTGTCGTCGCACAGGTATAATTGTAAAATTATTTCCAATTTTACAAAGCCGCCTTTAACTAGGTATTTAAGTTTTTGGCTAAAATGGAAATAACTGACAAACATAAAATTGTGATATTATTTATGCAACACTAGTGAATTCATAAATAAAAATATATTCTTATTAATTGTTCAAGAGTTTCTTTAATTTTATTAAACGATAGAAAAAGTGTGAATAAAAGAATTAGTGGAACATAGTAATTCTTCAATATAATTCCTCCTACAAGTTTCACTTTAGGGTTATTTTAGTCCTGATTTGTTAATTTACCATGGTTGAAAAGTAAATGCCTTGTAATGAGTTTGTGAATTTTAAATATTCTTACAAAATAAAAGTTAATAAGATAGAATATAACCCCAAATGAATCAAAGAGTACATTAATTTAAAATATTTCAATTGCCTGCCTTAACATGAGCTATTATAGCTAATAAAAATATCATAGTTTTCCAGCTCAGGTAAATACATCCTAATATTACCGTATTATAAGATATTAATAAAGTAAATATTCAAATATTTTGAATATTATTTATCTGTTTAACATTTTACTTAATTCTTCGAAGCCGATTTGGTTTGTTTAAATTGATTAAGTGACAGGAACTCCTCACTTCCTAAATTATTAAAACAAGAATACTTATCGTAGTATTCTTGAATGGTTTTTTTAGGGCTTACTATAATCTATCTGTTGCAATTTTTAATTGCTATTTAATTTCCATTATAACTTACCTTGCTAGTGTGAGAGATTGAATGCGGTCCGCACCCGCTCCTTTAAGGACCTTAGCCGCGTGTCTCAACGTAGAGCCGGTGGTATAGATATCGTCGACCAGCAGAATCAACTTTCCATTTAATTCACGATCCTCTGAAACTTGAAAAACCTGTGGAACATGGATACGCTCGTTCCGTGATTTCTTCGATTGTTTTTCGGAATGGATTCTTGTGAGGAGAGATGTGGGAGTATATCCTGATTCGGCGAGGAGTGCCTCCGCCTGGTTAAAGCCGCGCTCGTACAGCCGCTCCTCACTCAAAGGAATGGGCACAAGAAAGTCGTAATCAAGTAGTGCCAGCTCTGATTTCATTTGTTCAGCAAATACCTTTGCAATCAGGTAATCGCCGCGAAATTTATACCTGGCAATGACCTCCTTTAAAAAATCATTGTAATGAAAAAGTGACACGTTTTTATCGAGATATCCGCTCCACTCGGGGTCTTCCTCCCAGCGGACACAGTCGTTGCACAAATCACCATGACGGAACTGCACATCCAATTGTGAGAATGGGCGGCTGCAAATTCGGCAGCACTCGCCGCTGATTTTTTCTAACTTGCCCTCGCACGCTGCACATAGTAGCTTTTCTTTCTCAGCTGAAAACAGTGCGTTCCATCCGATGGTGGGCAGAATAATCTCGTGACAAAGCAGACAACGTAGTTGTGGAAATAGGTTCATCGTTTCTCACCCCTTTCAAAATCATTCATACATCAATCAACCCCCTTTTCACCCCCTCCCGATTCATCGATATGATTTGTTTTCGTGCCTTTAGCATTGCTTCGGTTTTCCCATAATGAAAAAAGGTTACATTGCCCGTTGGGTGCTCAGCACTTCGGCCGGCCCGGCCGGCAATTTGGACCAGGGCACTTTCTGTAAAAATGGTATCTTCCGCACCAATGACGGCGACATCGATATTGGGAAACGTAACACCACGCTCGAGGATGGTGTTTGTCAGCAGCAAAGCGAGTTCTTTCCTGCGCATTTGCTGTACCTTCTCTTTACGGTCGGGGTCCTCAGCGTGAACGGCTTCTATTTTTAGGTTGAGGGCGCGAAGGATTGGCAATGATCTTTCCATTAAGGGGATATGCGGGAAAAAGAGGAGTGCTTGTTTGTTGGTTTGGAGGCGGGTTTTGACCCAGTTTAGGATATTGGCAGGCAGTTTGTCTTTTTTGAGCAGCTTTTGCCAGTTGCCGCACCACGCAAATTCCGGGACCGGAAGCGGATGGCGGTGAAACCGGGCCGGAATCGTGGCAAAGTGCCTTTTCCCTAGCCGGCATTCCCGCTGCCATTTTTCATTTGGAGTGGCTGTGAGGTAAATGATCGTGGAGGTTGGCTTTCGCGCCTGAGCTGCTGCATATTGCAGCGATCGATCAGCAGTGTAAGGAAAGGCATCGACTTCATCGACAATAACCGTGTCAAAGGCTTGGTAAAAGCGGAGCAGCTGGTGCGTGGTCGCGATTGTTAGCGGGGCATACAAATGGCGGTCCTCACTGCCGCCATAAAGTGATGCAACGGTAATTTTCGGGAAGGCTGCCTTCAGCCGGGGCGTCAGCTCCAGGATAACATCCGTTCTCGGCGTGGCAATGCAAACACGTTTTCCAGCCGTGAGAGCAGCTTCAATCCCTTGAAAAAGCACCTCGGTTTTGCCGGCGCCGCACACTGCCCACACCAGCAGCTCTTTGTCCTGTTGAACTGCCTCGACTACTTGATCTGATGCTCTCTTTTGTCCCTCCGAAAGCTTCCCGTTCCATTCGAGGACTTGCTGCGGGAGCAACGTTTGCGGTGCTGGTCCCTTCCAGCCTAAGAGCGGTGTACAGGCGCTGACTCTTCCCATCATTAAGCATTTTCGGCAGTATAAGCATGTTTCGCCACAGCGTGAGCATGGAAAGGACGCAAACCAGGATGGGTCCTGGTTCCCGCACCTGATACAGATTGGCTTTTTCCCGCTATAGTCGATCCCTTTTCGATAAGTAATATACCCATTTTCATAATGACTTTGGATTTGTTCGAGCGTGAAAGGAAGTTCGTCGATGAGGAGTTGTTTACCGGTCAAAAACGCTTGGAGTTCAGGGATGAATCGGAACGCAGGATTAAGTGGAGGGTCGGGAATGGAGTTGATTTTTCCAAGAGAAAAGGTGTTTTCAGCTTTGTTCTTCACAGCAATCAGCTTGTCTTCCTGGACAATGAAGCGCATTTAGGTCAGCTCCTTTTTGTGGTAGACTCGGGCTTTTGTATTTCCAGTACTGGGGAGATTCATTTTTAATAGAAGTTTTTGGGCGATGTCTTTTGTTTGCAGATGAAGAAAATCTCTAAACTCGGAGTTTGTTATCGTATCTTTGGTGAGAAGGAAGTAATCATTCACGCTTTCAATATGAGCCGTTTTCGAATAGGTGTGACAAGATGGGCAATACCATTTTCTTTTGTTATATTCCATTGGGAGCTTACCGCAAGATTCACAACGGACACCGGTTAGAATTTCTTCGGGTGCAATTTTGAAGTATTTGAGGATGTTAAATTGCTCAGGGACATGGTTCTTTACAAGAAGCCTACTGGTTTTTCGTAATTCTTTTTCAGTCATTATTTCTGTTTGATGTGTGGCTTCTATTTCCTTGATTTTATCCAAAAGTTTGAAGGGTTTGCATACTCTTTTTAAGACTTCTGTGTTATCGGGATCTGTTTTTAAAAGGGCGTTGGGGTTACTCATGACAACGAGGTATTGGATGGGAAGCTCAATAGAGGTGTACTTTTTTAACCATTTTGAAAGTAATATTTTTTGCCGTTGTGCCTGTGAAAGTGGATCATCGTAGCTCTTTTCTTTATCATTTTGAGTTTGAATGACTTGATTGAATTTACTCTCAAAATGGAGGTTTCCCTTGTAGTTTTTTGCTTCAATAATAAGGGCAAAGTTTTTAGTAAGGAGTAGGAAGTCGATTTGGAATGTCCATTTTTCGAAGGTTAAGCGGAGATGTTGAAAAATATAGTACTTGTCATTTGGTAGAAAGCTTAAATAGTAATCTAAAGCCTTTTCTCCCCAATAGCCTGCGTCCTCTCGGTGAAACATTTCTTCGATGGGCGGCCGCTTGTAATGGTTTAACGGGAGCCGCATTAGCGATATTTTTGCTAAAATGGCACGTAATGGGTATTGACGCTCTTGCATAATCAAAAAATCATTCCTCCTTTGCACTTTGTTAAATAAAATTCTAGGTTTATCGACAAAATCCTTTTTATTTTTAAAAAAAGTTTGGGGCTGCGTGAGTTGATAAAGTTTGATTTCGCCAAACTTGGTGATTATTGCGCCGTTTTTTCATTTATTTCGCCAATCTTTATGATAATTTCGCCAAAAATTCATTTATTTCGCCAAACCACACAATAATTTCGCCAATCCCCAAAATGCCACAAAAAAAAGCACTGGCAGCATACCCGCAGCCAGCGCCTCTTCCTCGCGATTGGCGTGGATCACAGCGGCGCGATAAGGCTCAGCGCTTCCGCCCATTGCTTCCCCCAGCAGTTCCCCGATTCGCTTCTGGGCTTTTTTGCGGGTGCGGACTTTTTCGGACGGGACAATTACCTTATTTTCAAAATGGAGGAGCGGCTTTACTTGCAGCAGGCTGCTGATAAAGGCCTGGGCACTCGTCGGGCGGCTGTGAGGTAGCGGGCAGATCCTGATGCTTTACTTTTTCAAAAATTTCACTCGAACGAAGGTCGATCTCTTCCTCGTAGACCTCCTCACCAGAAACGACTTGTAAGGGGATCATGTATCTCCATTTAGCGCGCAACTCCTACGGGATATACGTCGTCTATCCGTTACAACTGCCGTTTTCATAGTAAAGTACCGTCCTTATTTTTTTACCTATACTTCATCTGAAAACATAGAAAAGAGTACGCCAAATTCCTGACGTACTCAATCCTATCAATATATGCTTTTCCAAGTCATTCTTATTATGGATAATTCTTCCAATCTCTAAAACTATATCCGCTTGTCCATATCTCAAAAAATATGAACTACCGAACTTCAACCCAGCCATTTTTAATGGCCACAACAACAGCCTGAGTCCGGTCATTTACACTCATTTTTTGCAAAATATTACTTACATGGTTTTTAACTGTTTTTTCACTAATGAACAGTGCTTCACCAATGCCGCGATTACTCTTGCCATCTGCAAGCATTTGCAGCACTTCACATTCACGTCTAGTTAACAGATGCAACGGCCGGCGGATTTCAATGTTATGTATGCTGGAGTAGCTGCTCCCCCCGCTAACCTGATTTGCGGTAAGCCTTCTGTATTCATTAACTAAGCTGTGGGTGACCTTTGGATGTAAATAGGATCCGCCATCAGCAACGACACGAACGGCTTCAATCAAAGCATCGGCATCCATTTCCTTCAAAAGGTATCCTGCAGCACCTGTTTGCAGTGCATGCATCACATAGTTTTCATCATCATGAATCGATAAAATAATGACCTTGGCTTCAGGATAATTTTCAACTAGTAATTTTGTAGCCTCAACACCATTAACATTTGGCATATTAATATCCATAATGACAACATCTGGATGATGTTCAGCCACAATGTTCAAGGCCTCACTTCCATCATCACCTTCAGCCACAACCTGGAACGCCTTTTCAAACTCAAGGATTCGCTTAACCCCTTCTCTAAAAAGCTGGTGGTCATCGATAATCGCAATTTTTGTCGTCATGTGTTTCGCCTCCCGTAAAAATTCCCCATTTTTCGCAACCAACACGCTTAACCACGAATCAAGCAGTCAAGCAATCTCTAAAACCTTATGTTTATAAATTTTACTTTTTTTAAATTAGTAATCAGCTCATTCGTTGATGAACACATTTTCGCAATTACACCCGTCATTCCAGTATTACCTCATGAAAGTATTCTGTTTTCCCGCTTCGCTGAACCGACCATTTCGAAACAGGTCATTGAACGTGCCGCTTGTCCATGATGATATCAATCACTCCGGCACAGGCACATGAATGTACACCAGTGTACCCTTCCCAATTTTTGATTCAATTGTGATATCACCGTCGAGCAGTTCAATTCGCTCACGCATTCCAAGCAATCCAAACGATTTTGGGCAGGCTCTTTTCACATCAAAGCCCTTCCCATTATCTTTGATTAAAACATTAATATTTGACTTTGTCATTTCTAGTCTAACAAGAATATTTTTTGCTTCCGCATGCTTGAGGGCGTTTTGTACTGCCTCCTGGATCAGCCGGAACATGGCGACCTCGTATTTGGGAGGAAGACGGCGTTCTAAGCCCATATTCGAAAATTCAATTTTAGCCTTATTATGATATTCTTCGATCGTTTGCAGGTATTTTCTGAGGGTCGGAACCAAACCTAGATCGTCAAGTGCCATTGGACGCAGGTCATAAATAATCCGCCGCACCTCGTAAAGCGCTGACCGGACCATTTTTTTGAAGCTTTTTACCTCAGCAATCGCCTCTTCTCCACCCCGCTCGCGATAGACACGTTCGATCAGGTCAGAACGCATGATGACATTGGCTATCATTTGTGCAGGGCCATCATGAATTTCCCTCGACAGCCGCTTACGCTCTTCTTCCTGGGCTTCGATAATTTTCAAACCGAAGTCCTGCTTTGCCTTCGCATCTTCAAGTGCTTCGCCCATTTGCTTAATATCACTCATTAAATAATTCTGCACAACGGAAATTTGCGAAACAAGATGGTCTGCTTTTTCAATCGTTTCATGGATTCCATGAAGTCTTCGATCAAGATCATCCCTGCGTTCACGAAGCTGCTTCTCCATTTGACGGGCTATTGACAAATCCATTTGCAGCTGGTGGGCCTTTTCATAGGCTTCACGAACCTCTTCCTCCGAGTACTGATTGAAATTCATGCTAACCTCTGAAAGACGATTTCTTGATAATCTAGCCTTTGCCTCTAGACGATCACCTTCATCAATAACCTTTAAAACCATTTCCTTAACACTTTTTAATTCATCAGTTAAACTTTCAAAGTCATTGCGGCATTGCTCACCAATTTGAAAAATTTCATCCTTACTCGATCCCACTGTATTAATCATCCGACTAATGATCTCATCGAGAGCTTTTGTATCAAATTTCATGATTTTCATGCATATTCCTCCAGGCATTGCGCTCTGTCAATAAGCACTGTTTGTTACACAGTAGAGTCAGCTACTATTGGGAATTCTTACTAAAAAAAGTTACTTTTCCCATATTTTAACGTTTTATACGTTTATTTACCATTTTTAACATGTTGAAATGGTAGATGAATTCCTTAAAATCAGTCTTAAGTAGTGAAAACGTGCAAGAGTTCCATGTCTATTTTCCCACTTCACCAACAGTAAGAACTTGTTTTATTATACCACGCCAACATTTCAGCGATATTAAAGTTTTATTACACTGGTGAATGTCATTATGAGGATTTATAATAGAAAGAGCGCTATTACACGATTTTAGAGGGTGGAGTTGTCCAATGCTTTCCTATTATTATACAGTGAAAACGACCGGTGAACATGAAATTAGCATCGAAAAGTCCCGTTTTATTGCGCAAATCACTCGAGCAGAAACAGAGGCGCAAGCACAGGAATTTATCCAAACTATAAAAAAAAAGCATTGGAATGCCAGCCACAATTGTTCCGCCTATTTAATAGGCGAAAACGACCAGATTCAAAAGGCAAATGATGATGGTGAACCAAGCGGAACAGCAGGGGTACCAATTCTTGAGGTATTAAAAAAGCGCAATCTAAAAGACACCGTTGTTGTGGTTACCAGATATTTTGGGGGCATTAAGCTGGGTGCAGGCGGACTGATCCGGGCTTACGGGAAAGCAACGTCAGAAGGACTAAACGAGGTTGGAATTGTCGAAAGAAAGCTCGTCCAAATCATGCACGTTAAAGTAGACTACACCTGGCTTGGCAAACTAGAAAAGGAATTGCGGGCATCAGCCTACACCATCAAGGAAATTCACTATTTAGACACCGTCGAAATCGAAGCCTATGTCGAGGAGGACAAGATCCAGGCATTCACTGAGTGGATGGTGGAATTGACGAATGGACAGTGCAAGATCGATGGCGGAGAGCAGGTCTATTTAGAGGAAGACAAATGAAAAATAACAAACGAAAATCCCCTTTTACGACAAGTAAGGGGATTTTTTTCTCTTTTTGTTCAAAAACTTACAATTTACGAATCAACGAAAAGATAGTACAATAAAGTTTAGTTTGCTAGTTATATACTATCCAATTTAAAGGAGATAAATGTATGTCTCAGCAGTTACGGTCCTCGAGATCAAATCAAAAAAAGAAGAGAAGAAGAATTCGCCCCATCGTCCTTTGGATATTTACGCCACTATTAGTAATAGCTCTAAGTGCAGCAGCTTATGGAACATTTCTATATAATAAAGCAGAATCAGCCATAAATAAGTCCTATAAACCAGTTGATGTAGCATCCAAAAGAATTGTAAAGCCAAATCCAAAATTAGACAATGTATCCATCCTTTTAATGGGGGTAGATGACAGTCAAACCAGACACTTTGGAACAGGAACAAGAACAGACGCATTAATGGTAGTTACTCTTAATAAAAAAGAAAACTCAGTTAAAATGTTAAGCATTCCCCGTGATTCTTACGTTGCCATTCCAGGAAGAAGCAAAAAAACGAAAATTAATGAAGCAAATGCCTACGGCGGTACAAAGCTTGCGATTGAAACGGTTCAAGACTTATTAGATGTTCCGGTTGATTATTATGTAAAAATGAACTTTAATGCATTCCTCGATGTGGTCGATGCTCTAGGCGGCATAAATGTTAACGTCCCTTATGCATTGTCTGAACAGGATTCAAAGGATCGACCAGATGCGATCCATCTCAAATCTGGTATGCAGCATTTAAATTCTGAAGAAGCTCTAGCTCTTGCGAGGACCCGTCACAAAGACAATGATATTCAAAGAGGTCTTCGCCAACAGCAAATTTTAAAAGCAATTTTGAAAAAGGCTGTTTCTGTGGATTCAATACCTAAAGAAGGAAAAGTGATTGAAGCAGTTGGTAAAAATATGGAGACCAGCCTTACCTTTGATGATATAAAATCATTAATAAGCTATACAACATCAAGTAAGGGTTTGGACTTTACCACCCTTCATGTTGATGGTAAAGATTCAACAATCGGTGGCGTTTATTACTACCAGCTTGATCCGCATTCTTTAGCGAATGCAAAGTTAGAACTCCAATCAAGTTTAAATACAGAGAGTGCTGAAAGTACAAATGCAGAAACCTTCAGCAATACAGATAAAGAAGCTTCAAATAGCTAAGGGACTTAATTAGAGTCCCTTTGTTTATTAACGATCTTTATCTATAGAAAATCTAAGTATTCTCATCAATTTTAGAAGAGGACGGAATTCCCTTCCTAATAACCCTATCTTCTCTGCTAATATTTCTATAAGAAACAATAAAACAATCCCAAATAACATGGAGCCCCAAAGCTTTGCTTGTGAAAATATCACAGCAGCCAATCCAAAGAAAGCCGACATGGCATATATAATTAAAACCGTTTGTTTATGTGTAAAACCTGTACGCAATAAGCAATGATGCAAATGTGATTTATCAGGCGCTGATAGTGGTTTCTTATTAATAATCCTTCTAAGAATTGCAAAAATGGTATCAGATATGGGAACACCAAGGATTAGAACAGGTACAATAAAAGAAACGAAGGTTACATTTTTAAAGCCCAATAGTGATAAAACGGAAATCATGAATCCTAAAAATAATGCCCCCGTATCTCCCATAAATATTTTAGCTGGGTGAAAATTAAAGAAAAGGAAGCCTAATGTGCTGACTAATAAAATGGAGCCAATAGCCACTACATACAAATTCCCCATAATGATAGCCATTCCCACTATGGAAAATAACGCAATGGAAGATACCCCAGCAGCTAATCCATCAAGACCATCAATTAAATTGATTGCATTTGTAACGCCAATGATCCACAAGACAGTAAACGGAATACTCAAAATACCAAATTCAAAATGTCCGCCAAAAGGTAGGTTAATAAATGTAGCCTGCAAACCTCCATAGAGCACGACAATGATACCTGCGACTAGTTGTGCTATAAACTTTAGTCTTGCGGATAGTTCCATCATATCGTCACATATTCCTGTGAAAATAATGACCCCACTTCCAAGCATAATTGCAGTTGAAAATTGATTTTCTGGCTTTAAAATCAAAACCCCTGCCAAAAAGCTGATGTAAATGGCTAAACCACCAAGCCTTGGCATAATTTTTTTATGGACTTTTCGTGAATTAGGAGTGTCAGTTGCACCGATAAGAAATGCCAACTTTTTAACCAAAGGAGTTATTATTAACGTTATAAAAAAACATACTATCAAGGTAAGAAAGATCATATAATTCCTCCTTGGTCATAGCTTATCCAGAAAATTTAATACTAACTACATTTTTTAAAAAGGAAATAGGTGCCACACCATCGAAATAAACATGTAAGAAATTTTCGGTTTTAAACAAAAACCCTTACTCCTAATTGGAGTAAGGGAAGTAATAATATACATTTTACTATCGATTCTTTAGGTTTACAGTACCCAGACCTTTAAAAAACTTTAAGAGTGGTTTATAATCCTCACGAATTAAACCAACCTTTTCAACAATAATTTCAATTGTAATCAGTAAAACTCCAAGAACAATTAATGAACCCCATAAAGTAGCTAAAGAGAAAATAAATGCAGCAAGTCCAAAAATGGCAGACATAGCATAAATAAGTAATACTGTTTGCCGATGGGAAAATCCCGTTCGCAATAAACAATGATGTAAATGAGATTTATCTGGTGCTGATATCGGTTGTTTATTTATGATTCTTCGCACAATTGCAAAGAATGTATCTGAAATTGGAACACCAAGGATTATGACCGGGATAATCAAAGAGATAAATGTTACATTTTTAAAACCTAGAAGAGAGAGAACTCCTATGATAAATCCTAGGAATAACGCTCCTGTATCACCCATGAAAATCTTTGCAGGGTGAAAATTATAAAAAAGAAAACCAACTGATCCAGCAACAACAATTAAAGCTATGACCGCAACATATATATTACCCATAACAATGGCCATTCCAGCAATAGAAATTAATGCAATCGAGGAAACACCGGCAGCCAATCCATCAAGTCCATCAATTAAATTAATGGCATTGGTTATACCAATAATCCAAATCATTGTAACGGGTACACTTAATAATCCAAAAGTAATTTTCCCACCGAATGGTAAATTAATAAATTCAACATTTAAATTACCATATACGACAACAATAAATGCTGCAAGAATTTGTCCTGCCAATTTCAGTTTTGGCGAAATTTCTTTCACATCATCAACCATACCGGTAATAACAATGATGGTACTTCCAATAACAATTGGCCAATGATAATCAGCAGCGGGGTGAATAATTGATATTCCAATAATAAAACTAATAAATATAGCTAAACCGCCCAACCGGGGCATAATTTTTTGATGAACTTTTCGATAATTCGGTTTATCTGTTGCTCCAATTTTAAACGCAAGCTTTTTGACCAATGGTGTGAGGAGTATTGCCGAGAAGAAACAAATGACTAATGTTAAATAAAACATACAGCGCCTCCGTATTAAACATTTCCTATTTGATAGAATAATAGAACATTAGAATAATTAAATAGAAAACTTATATCCTAAGAGATTATAGCACAGTCCAATCACGAAGTGAACATATTTCAATATTTCATTATTTATACATTTTATAAACATTATTAACACTCTCTGCAAATGCTTGAACGGAAAAACGTTTTGATGTAAAATTGTAAAATTTTTCACCCATCTGCTCAAGTCTTTTCTCCTGTTTAAGGTCAAATACCTCTTCAAGAGCATCTCTGATAGTATTAACATTTGCATCATCCAAAACGAAGCTGTACGAAGAATCTGGTATCATATCACGGACTCCTCCTACGTCAGTTGTGATCACTGGAACCTTTTCACGTGAGGATTCAAGGAGAACTAAAGGAAAACTCTCGGTTTTGGATGTTAATAGAGTAATATCCGCTACTCGAATAATCGCCTCGATATCCTCTCTAAAGCCTAAGAATTTTATATTACCTTCAATACCTTTTTGACGAACTAATTCTTCGACTTCATTTTTTGTTTGGCCATCTCCAACTAACAAAAATTTGGTTTTTGGATGATGTGCACTAAAGCTTTCAACGGCCTCAATTGCGAGCTCATGACGTTTTACGGGATCAAACCTTGCGATCATTAAGATGACAAAATCCTCTGGAGAAAGCTTTAAATCCTCGCGAGTAAGATTGCCATTTCTCTTTTTATGAAAATCAATCCCATTTAAAATAGTGGAAATGTTATCAAGTCTAACTCCAAAACTAACGAGCATTTCCGTAAATCTCTTTGAAATAGCGAAATAATGATCTGGTTTTTTCAGAACAGCTAAATTTAGTTTGGTGAAAATATTTCCAATTATTCCTCTTCCTAAAAAGTCATTACGGGGATCACTGTGAACAGTGGTCATCCAAGTAACCTTTGTCAATTTTCGAATGAAGTAACCATAAAGGTTAGCTCTGGCGCCATGGGTATGTATAATATCGATCTTTTCTTCTTTGATAAAACGAATAATTTTAAAAAGAATACTTAAGTCGTATCTAGAGCTTTGTTCAAAGGTAACGGTTTCTATTCCAGCACTGATGGCTTTTTCGTAAAATAAACCTTTTTCAAATAAGCCTAAAATAAACTGATCTTTACCATTCATTAATTCTGTAAGGAGGGAAAGAATATGAACCATCCCACCGCCGGTTTCATTTCCTGCATTCAGGTGAAGTACTTTCATCGCTTATCTAACCCTTCTAAGTCTCTAAAAAACGGTTTTATCTCTTGCCTCTTTTTTTAAGAACTTCGATAACAAATAACGGTAAAACTAACATTCTACGCCATCTTTTGGGCTCCTGTATTAATCGGTAAAACCATTCTAAATTCATTTTTTGCCAAAAAACAGGTGCTCTTTTTACAGTTCCCGCTAAGACGTCAAAACTTCCTCCTACCCCCATAAATAAACCCTTTTTAAAAACTTTTGAATTTTCACAAATCCACATTTCTTGTCTTGGAAATCCCAAAGCAACAAATATTAAATCTGGACTTTTCATTATTATTTCATCAACGATTGAATCAGAATCTGAGTCTTTAAAATAACCATTATGGTAACCTGCAATTGTAAGTCCCGAATAAATGTCTTTTACATTCGCAAGTGCTTTTGTAACCACTTCTTCTTTTGCCCCTAAAAAATATGCACTCCATCCTTCGCGACTTCCTATTTCAAGCAGCGAGCACATTAAATCAAAGCCGGCTATTCTTTCCGGTAAAGAAGTACCTAAAATTTTTGAACCTAAAATGACTCCTGTTCCATCCGCAATTACATAGTCAGCCTGATCTACGCATTTTTTGTATTCTTCATCTTTTTCTGCATACATAACAATCTCGGGATTGGCAGTAACGATATAAGTCTTTTTTGAAATTTTTATTCTGTCCACAAGCTCATTAATGAACTCACTAGCACGAAAAGAATGGAAATACATATTTAAAATCTTTATTTTAGGCCAATCATTCAAAATCATCACTCTTTCCTATCCATTCATAAATTATAACGTTTCATCAATCTTTTGTGATTGCTCTGATTAAACTCCATGTTTTATAATTTATTATTTTCAATATAGTAAATTTTAAAAGTTAATCCTTTTTGAATTTTTATAAGCCCTCACCGCAGACATTCATATTCAATCGAGTAGTATTATAACACATTTTTTATTCTTAGTTGCATTTGTCAAAAAGACAACAATATTGTCAAAAATAACTTTGTTTTAAATAGAAAATAAGCTTGTAGAGAATGGAAAATTTATTTTCTTTACAAGCTTATATTTAGTACAATTAAAGATCTTTCTGTACAGGTATCGTTTCCCTTTTAAAATTCCCATCTTTCCTCGCAACATCAAAATGGCTAATTCCTAAAGCCGCCAGTAAAACCATTGGAATGGTTGCCGAATAGTGATATCTTGCTGCTACTTCTACTACCATTTGCGCTAGTGTTAATCCTATAAGATATAGACAAATAAAGAACACAGGAGATTTATTTTTGTTTTTAAATGCAACTAATGCACCAAATAATGAAGCGGAAATTAAGAAGTAATAAAAAATGTTCAAAATAATTGAATATCGCACAGCGTGATGCAGTACAGGATTTCCATATCCGGCTGCTGCACTGTCATCCCCTAAAAAGATCAAAAATTTATTATAAAACAGCTTAGGAAAATCTATGTTACCACTTTGCAGCCTTTTCTTTGCCTCCTCTAACATTTGTTTCTGAGCATCCTCAGCTGTCCAACCTTTAAGGTCATTATAGTGAAAAAGCAATGCTGAATCAGGTTCATTCCATCGGCCTAAGCTTTCCATGTTTAATCCCACATAAATATTGTAACCTGGGACTGTTGCTATCTTTTCACCCAATCTTGCTGATATGTAATGGTTTGCTAAATTGGATAAAATAAAATAACTTATAATAACAGTCACTACGTATATTGTTTTCTTACTAAACATCTTTTTATGGCTGATGTGTCTTGTATCCACAACAAAAATCCATATAGCTAGAGCAATTAATGGTACCGCTGCAATTGGACGTGCCATATTCATTAATGTAAATAATAAAGCTAAAAAAACAGCATAGATAAGAAGTTTTTTAATGTTAATCCTTGTCAGTTTTTCGTTGATAACCTCGATAACCGTCCAAGCCAACAATAGGAACGTGCAATAAAGCGGTTCAGACAAAACAAACATATTGTAAATAGTCTGCGACGGGAATATTATCCACAGTAAACTTGCAATGATTGCAGTTCTATATCCACTAATCCTCTTACATAAAAAGAATATCAACCCCATTGAAATAGTTGATAAGAAAACATTAATAATCGGTGGAACCAGATAACTTGTTCCAAATATTTTAAAGAAAATGCTAAGAAATGAAGCGTAACCGAAAATATGCGGGAATAATGCAACATATCTGTTATGGATAACAAAACTATCACTAAGTGATTTTGCAGTATAATAAAAAGTAGCGTAATCCACAAGTGGTTCAATTCTAATGAAATAAACCCAAGCCATTTTAACGGCAAAACAGATAATTAGTAATACAATAAAAATCTTTTTTTCATTAAAATGTTGCAGTAGAGATGATCCTTTTGCAAGAATAAATGTTCCTGCAAGACACAAAACCAAAAGACCGAATAATAAGTATATGTAGTAATTATTTCTAAAATCGGTTATGTAGTTAATTATTAAAATTCCAGCAAAGATTCCATAAATAACATAAATCGTTCTTGTGAGAAATCTGAGAGCCATTCAAAAAATTTGTACAATCATTTCACTCCTTTTACCGATTATTTCCTAATAGAATATACACATAGAAATTTTAAATAGATTAATTTTTTCGCTCTTCTTTTTAATATTTACAAATAATTCACAAAAATCATTCTATAATTTTAAAGTCCATATGCCTATTCCAAATCAATCCTCTTCAGTAACTGAAAAAGAGGATAATCGTTTTAGACGGTTATCCTGCTTTTAGCTTTTAAAAATCCTCTAATGAAAATCTATTTACTTCCACCAATTAAGGATAGTACCTTTTCCCAGCGTGAATCCCACGAATTTTCTTTTCCAACTTTTTGACGTTTCTTAATTGCTTCTGGTGAATTGAAATTCTCTTTAACATCAATAATTCTAGATATTGCATTTAGTAATTCTTCCGAATTAGTCACAATTTCAATCACATCCCGATAATGTAAAACTTCCTGTAGAGGTGTTGAAATAACCGGTTTTCCAGAAGACAAATATTCGTACATTTTAATAGGGTTCACACTTTTAGTAAGCTTATTAATTTTAAAAGAAATTAAGCAAATATCAAACTGCTGAATATAGTTTGGGAGGCGATTATATTGTTTGGAACCTAAAAAGTGAACGTTAGCTAAATCTTTGAATTGGCTGATATCCGTGTCAATTGGTCCCAGCAGAACAAATGAGCATTCTGTAAGTTTCCGGGCAGCATCGGCAATAATATCCAAATTAATCCAATCGCTAATACCGCCATAAAAGCCAATAATGGGTTTGGCGATATTCTCCATATCACTCGGCAACAGCAGCTTTTCTTCCTGAACAACGGCAAAATGTTCATATTCCGCTCCATTGGGAATGAGATGAAAGTTAGTACTCCATTCCTTCCGGTCTTCAATAAGCTGGCTTGCAGTTGCAAAACAGACATCTGCTTTCTCTACTAGTTCTTTTTCCATAGTATGTATGACTTTAGGATTGATTAATCCTGTAAAAGAAGCATGATCATCCACACAGTCATAATATACATTGTTAAAAGGAATATGTTTTATTAGATCTACTGAGCCGGGCAAAAATGAGTACAACTCTAAATCTTCTCCATTAAACGTTGACAATTCTTTTTTTATTGATTTCGAAAGAAAAAACTGATTGATTTTATTTATAAACCGATATTTACTCCCAAAAGGCAGTGTTGGGGGGGGACTTAGTACAAATAAGTTTTCCTCTACTTTTACTAGCCCTTTTAACCATCTTTTCCAGTTTGCCAAAAGGTTTTTATTTTTTAATGGACCCAGCAGTGTAACAGGTGGGTCCACATAGATAACAGTTCTGTTGCTTTTAGCAGCTCTTTTCATAAAGTGATGAGGACGGTGCTGAATACCCTCCCAATCTCCTGCAGATGTTGCTATCATAATTTTTGAAGCTTGATTAGCCATTAGCTTTACTCCTTCGCTTCGATTTAATAAAACTTATTATCCAGGACATTTCTTTTAATTTTAATAGCCATGCAATGATTCCGTATACCACAAATGAAATGATGGTTGTAACTGCAAACCTTAGTAGTAATGGTAACTCTTTGTAACTATCATTAACCAAGTTGACAATGAAATAGAGAACTATAGAGGTCACAATTAACTTAGTAAAGCTTAAAAAAAAGTTCTTCAATTCATCTGTATCAATCCTTATCTTTTTCGGTAAATAGCTAAATAAGAGAACAGCTTGCGCAAACATTGCAATTGATGAAGCTAAAGCTATACCGCCAACATCGAAAAATCGTGAGAGGACGATACTTAATACCACGTTTAGCGCTACAGTTACAATACTCACTATCATCGTAACCTTTGATTCCCGTAAAGCAACAAAACAACGATTGAGGAATTCTTTAATGGCCACAAAAACCATTCCAAAACTATAGAAATAAAAAGATTTACTAGTCATTATTGAAGCGGTTGTATCAAATGCGCCCCTTTTATAGGCAAAATCTACTAGCGTTTGACTTTCTGCCAACATAACAACGGTAATTGGGATTCCAATAAATGTAATAACATTTATCCCCGTAAATATTAATCCTGGAAGTCTTTTCCCTTTATCTACGATAGCATCGACAATTCCAGGATAAAGAACAGTAACAAGTGATAATAAAACGATACTTAAAGGCAAATACATTAGTTTATTGGAATAGTTTAAAGCAGATACACTTCCTTCAGCGAGATGGGAAGAAACCATTCTATCTACAACCGCATTCACTTGATAAGCAACCGACGCAATGATAATAGGTGCAAATAATTTAAATGAACTAGAAATCACCTTTTGATATTTTATAAAATGAAAGTTAAAGCCAAGTACATTGTACTTTCTTATAAATGGATACTGAATAAAAAATTGGAGTACAGCTCCCAATAACGTAGCTACTGCAATTCCGTAGATACCATATTTCGTTGATAGGAACATTACTGCAATAATGATCAAAATATTTTGCGGGATTGCAACAAATGCAGGAGGTGCAAAGTTCTTTTCATATTCTAAAATCCCCTGGGTCAGTGATGCAAGTACTAGAAAACAAAAGCTTGGAAGCATAATCATCGTTAATTGGCTTGTTAACCGTGCCTCTTCAGGATTAAAGCCGGGAGCTACAATTTTGGTAATAACAGGTGTAAAAATAAAAAAGAGAATCGTTACAGCAACAGAGATAATAAGGAACACTGTCGCCAAAACACTTATAACATTCTTTGCCTCTATCATGCTCTTCGATTTTGCCTCAGCATAAATAGGCGCCATTCCCGAAATAATTGCCATACCAATAGCTGTTAATAGTAACACAGGTATGATAGAAGCTACATTGTATGCATCTGTAACATACGATGCTCCAAAGTAAGCAGCCATCAGCATATCTCTGCCAAAGCCTAATACTTTACTAATAATTGCAATAATCGTGATAATTCCTACTGATTTAACAAGTGAGTTTTTCATGAGATAATCTCCAAATACTTTGTTTATAATAACCAACTAATTATAAAGAATGTGGAATTATAATTCAACAAAACTAATTATGTAATATAAACATAATATTTAAAATTGTAAGTATGAATTTACTTCCCCTAAAAAATATTGTATTCTAAAAAGTATGTTTGAACTACTATATTATTGAATGAGAGAGGTTATCTCATATGCCATTTAATGAATCACGTTTTAAGATGCCCGAATACTTGCTGTTATTATTTATATTAATACAGCCCTTCTTGGATCTTATTACATCACTGTCGCTTCGGCTTCTTCAGTCGAGCCTAACGATTGGATTACTAGTACGGTTTGCTGTTTTATTTTTTGGTCTTTTTTATCTTTTTTTCTTAAGAAAATATCCCAATAAAAAGAGGATCATTTCATATCTTATTGTTTTATTTGTAATACTTTGTATTAACTTAATTAACAATTTTTATGTAAAAAGCCCGTTTTCAATTTCCGAGGAACTAAAATTTATTTTAAAAACTTGTTATTTTCTTGTTATGCTTTTTGCTTATTCTGTTGTTTTTAAGTCGGTCGAAAAAGAATTACTTAAAAGTAAAATTTTAAATTACATTGTATATGCGATGACGATAATTGGAATTGTAATGGTAATAGCGGCAGTCACTGGTACCTCTTACCAAAGCTATGAAGGTGGAAAAGCAGGGTATATAGGATGGTTTTATGCTGGAAATGAACTCAGTGCAATACTTGCCATGGGATTTCCAATTATTGTTCTCACTGCATTGAAAAAGTCGAAGTGGTACTGGATTCCTGTTTTCCTTGTCATATTTTCACTTTTATCTCTCGGAACAAAAGTCGGTTATCTTACAATTTTATTAGTATTATGCATAGGATTAATCTTCTCATTGCTAAATAACTTTGGAGTTCCGAATAAAGAGTTTAAAAAGATCCCTTATGTAAATATATTGTTAACATTCTTTTTTTTACTGGGTGTAATTTTCTATACCCCCTTTTCACCAATTGCAAAAAACATGGACATTCAAATGTCCTGGCTTGGTATAAATAAAAACATTGATCAACCAAAAGCTGAAAAAAATCATGAAAAAAAGGAAGTGAATCACGTTACTGATGCACAGGTTCAAAATCTTGTATTCAGCGGGCGTGAAAAATTTTTACATGATCAGAAGAACTACTTTAGCCATGCTCCTGTGAGTCAGAAGTTATTTGGGATGGGATATGGGGGGAATTATAAGACAAACCCCAAAATGGTAGAAATGGACTTTCATGATCTATTTTTCTCATTTGGGATCATAGGGTCATTAATATTTATCGCACCATTACTTTTTTTCCTAATACGTGCTCTAATAAATATATTTTCTCATTTTAGAAGAAATTTTCATTACGAGAATATTTTCATTGGTTTGGCAATTATATTAGGTGTTGGAATTGCTTATATGGCTGGACATGTTTTAACTGCGCCAGGAGTTAGTATCTACTTAGCAGTTTTAGTTTCATTCTTAAATTCCAAATTAGAATATTGAAAATTTAGGACTTCATATAAGAAGTCCTTTCCTATTTTTATTTAGAAACATATAATGTTATAGGTAACTAATTAATGAAAGTAGGTAATTTAGAAAGTGAAAGGTATAAAAAAACAGCTTGTAATTTCAACCTTAGTTTCCTTTGCGTCATTCATTTTAATTGAGATTATTTATCGGGGAAGCTTATCAAGCTTTTTGAGCTGGTTAAAAACGGAACCCTCTGGGGCTTTTTATCTTCTTTTTTTTCTTTTTCTGTTGCACGGAGCTTTATTAATTTTCAACTATAGAACATTTTTCCTGCTTACGATTCTTATTAATACAATTTTTTGTCTTTTAGCCTTTTCCAGTTATACAAAAGAAAAGCTTAGAGGAGATCCCCTTCTCCCTACCGACTTAAGTATGACAAGTGAAGCTAAAAATATGCTTCAATATTTTGCTAATATTTCTACTACCTCTATCATAATCATTGTCATAGGAATTATTTCTTTTATTTGTTTGCTTATCTATGGATTTAGAAAAATTAAGAATGACAAGAAATCGAAACGTTATTATTTGTTACCGGCACTGTTCGTTCTTTTGTTTGGCTTCTTTTTTTACCAAGATGCTTATGCAAATTCAAGTGTCTTGTATAATTCATTTAATATTCAAGTCAACCATTATAACCAAAAAGAAAATTACCAAACAAATGGAGTTCTATTAAGTTTTATTAGAAATATTTATTACATGCATCCTACTATACCTGCTGGATATTCTTCTACCAAAATAGACAGTATCATTAAGCAAATACCCCCAGATCAGCCGAACAACGAAGATGAAAAGCCAAACATTATTATCATCCAAAGTGAAGCGTTTTGGGATCCTACCTTATTAAAAAACGTAACTTTTAATAAGGATCCTCTTCCGTTCTTTCATCAAATATACAGCAATTCAACCCATGGTTCTTTAAACGTTCCTGTCTATGGGGGTGGTACCGTCGATACCGAATTTGAAGTATTAACAGGAATGACTAATCAGTTTTTACCAATTGGCTCAGTCCCATATATTCAATATATTCATAACCCTTTACCTGCTCTGCCGAATATTTTAAGAAACCAGGGGTATCAAAGTGTAGCTATTCATCCATATTTTAACTGGTTCTATCAGCGTGAAACTGTACTAAAAGATCTAGGATTTGACAACTTCCTTAGTCTAGAGTTTTTCCCGCAGCCTATGCAGGATTTGTACTATTACAGGGATAATGAAATTACAGATGAGATTATCAAGCGATTAGAGAATAACAGCGATAAACCCAATTTCATCTATGCAATTACCATGCAAAATCACGGCCCATACCCTGCAGACAGAAAAAAATATTATGCCTCAATGGAAGCAGAGCTAAATAAATCAGGCGATAAATTTTCTCCTGAGGCCAAAAATATTCTCGAATTCCAAGCGGATAATATGGTTGAAGTGGATAAACAGCTCGAAAAATTGATTACTTACTTACAAAATACAAAGAGGAAAACGATTGTTGCCTATTTTGGAGATCACTTACCACTCCTAGGTGATAACTATCTAGTCTATAAAGAAGCAAATTATTTTAAAAATGATCAAACCTTTGATCAATATAAGAAAATGTTTCAAACTCCTCTTCTTATTTGGAACAATTATGATAATAAAAAACAAAGTTTAAATATAAGTGCTCCTTTTCTTGGACCATATCTTCTCGATCAGGCTGGGTTAAAAGGATATTACCTGACAGATTATCTAAATCAATTACAAAAAGACGGAAAAGGATTTTTACCTAGACTTGATTATATTAATCACTCTCAACTTACAAAAAGTGATATGGCAAAATACCAGCAATTGCAATATGATATTATGTTTGGCAGTAAGTATGGCCTAAAGAAAGAAAAGGTGAATGACAAACCTAGCAAAACATACCGTCTTGGTTACGCTGATCCACATATTAGCAGCGCTGAAGTAACTACCTATACAACCGGAGAAAAGGTACTACTCCTAAAGGGGAATCATTTTACAACAAGCAGCCAGGTTTATGTTAACGGACAAGCTGTTGGATCGATTTTTAAAAGCCCAAATGTGCTCTATGCATTTATACCAAAGGGAGCGAAACCAGCCGATGTTGTAATGAAAATCTTTGATAACCAGAATAAATTACTCGCCTACAGCAACCATCTAACAAAGATTCAAAAATAGATAGATTGATTAATCTAAAAAGCGATAATTCTTTACATGATTTTTAATCCAAGTGGGTCTGCTTCCTGATCAAGCTAAATATACCGTGAAAGACATAGAAATCTTTCACGGTATATTATTTCGTAGGGGGCAGACCCTTTCCTTTTGAGACATCCCATCTTTCTTGTTTCACTTTGTTCCAGTACAAAAAATCTTACTATTTTTTGTACAATCAGCTATACATAATGTGATTTATCTTTTTCATCAAATTAAGGAACTACCTAGAGAGGTGCCTCTTAATCCTTAAATTACAATCATTTTAGCTGAACAAATTATAATTTGACATATCTATACCGCTGCTATATCATTTGAAGGATAATTACATCTACATAATTTATTTAGTAAGAGGTTGCATTATGACTTTTAGAACTTTGGTGGAAAAAACGTATGCCGCTGCAATCATGATCCTTTTCTTTATTATTTTTTCGATCGTTGTAATAAAGTTTTTTATTCCTGAAACCGTAGTGATGGTGAATAATTTCCCATATCCAACGGAGCATTATACTTCAAGGAAAATTTTAAATGTTACAAAATGGACTCTTATCCTTTTTGGATTTTTTCTAATTTATTATAAATTATTTATTAACAAATTAACTAATACCTTTACAAATGTAGTTATTTTATTCTTCCTCCTAATCATTTTATTATCTGAAATCATTATTACCTCAATTGCTTTTAATCCAGTTGTGGGAGACTATGCGATCATAAAACAGGGAGTAGTTTCTGTTTTTAATGGCGATGATAATTTTCTAAAAATGAATCAACTTTTAGCGTATCCCTACAATACACATCTTGTATTAATCGCAGGATATGTATCAAGGTTATTAAATAGTGTCGATTTTGCCATTAAGGTACTGCCTATAATATCAATTACCTGCAGTATTTTTTTAAATACTCTAATTGTAAAAAAATTACAAATTTTAAGGCCGCCCACATTTCTATAATGTTGTCCTTTCTGAATATATTTATATATTGGCAAGCACCCGTTTTCTATACACATACAACCGTTTTGGCTTTTCTTTCCGCAACATTTATATGCTTATTTACAGTTAAAAACAGCAAACTCATGTAAAAAAAAGATTGTTTGGTGTACAGCATTAGGCTTATTTTCAGCTTGCACTTTTCTTATTAGACCAACTGCACTCTCTACATTTATAGCTATTCTTTTTGAAAATCTGATAAGATACCGTAAATTAAAATCTCTAAGTGTGTTAAGCAGTGTTCTTATTTGTATGATTATAGTTGTTACTTTTAATACAGCTACAACAAACTTTAACATGAACACAGATAATAATACAATCAAGATCCCTTATTCCCATTGGATAAAAATGGGCCTAAACAAACAGACATACGGAGTCTGGAATGAAAAAGATGTAACATATCCCTCCTATATTACGAATACAAAAGAAAAGGACAGTTACAATAAAAAGATAATTGTGCAAAGGTTTGATGAATTCGGGGTTTCCGGTTACATAAGCCACTTAAATGAAAAAATTGAAAGGGAGTGGATATCCAGTCAATTTTCAATGTACCGAGTTGGACAATGGTTTAAACAAAAAAACAACATCATTACGGATATAGTGTCAAATACCTCATCAAAATGGTATAAGAATTTTAATTTATATTCATACATAATAAAATTATTTATTCTGGTAGGTATGCTGACAACAATCATTTTTTATAAAAAGTTGAATGGTTCTGAAGCAGAAGTATTGCGCATCTTCATAATTAGTACATTAATTGTTTTTATATTTTTATTATTATGGGAAACGGCTCCACATTATAGTTATGAAGCATTTGCAATTATGAATATTCCTGCTTCTCTGGGATTTTATAAAGTTTTTACATTTATTAAAAGGAAAAATAAATCTCCTAAACAAGAATAAGAGTAGGTTATGAAATAACCTACTCTTATTTAAATTCCAAAAATATCCAAGTGCTAAATTGAAGTGCGTCATAACCGTCTCTAACACCTGGTTTTTTAATTTCCATAGTGGACACTTTACACTACACATCAACAGATTTTTAGAATTTCACCAAAGTATCTTTCGACTTTTCATTTTCCTGATAATTGGTTAATTCATCAATGTTTATTTTTTCTTTAACAATGTAAATAGGTCTGTTTTTACTTTCATCATATATTCTGGCTATATATTGACCTATAATTCCAAGACCTAATAACTGAATCCCACTAAAAAAGGAGATGGCAACCATTATAGAAGCCCAGCCAGAGCCAATTTGGTACCCCATTAATTTGACGATTATTGAATAGAAGAATATAACAATTGAGATCAGGACTGAAAACAAACCTAAACTCATGACAATTCTTAACGGTTTCGATGAGAAGGCAATGATTCCGTCAGAAGCAAATTTGATCATTTTTTTGAGCGGATATTTTGTTTCACCTGCAAAGCGCTCATCTCTTTCATATTCAATATATGTTTGCCTAAAACCAACCCAGGAAATCATCCCACGGATAAACCGGTTTCTCTCTGTCATTCCTCTAAAGACATCTGCTACTTTACGATCAATAATGCGGAAATCTCCTGTATCCTTAGGAATATCAATATCAGACATATAGTTTAAAAAACGATAGAAGGCTTTAGCAGTAATTAACTTAAAAAAAGTCTCTCCTTTTCTTGCCTTACGTTTTGCATAGACAACTTCATATCCTTCTTTCCATTTATCAATAAGTAGAGGTATTAATTCAGGTGGATCTTGTAAATCTGCATCAATAATAACAATAGCATCACCACTTGCATGGTCAACTCCTGCCGTTACTGCATTTTGATGACCAAAATTCCTGGAAAAGTTCACTATTTTCGATCTATGATCTTCTGTTGCAATATTTTTTAATATATCCATTGTTTTATCAGTGCTACCATCATTGACAAAAACAAATTCATAGTTAATTTTATTATCATCCATAACTTTCTTTAAACGATTATAGCACTCTTGAGCTACCTCTTCTTCAAAATACATAGGAACAACAACTGATATTAACTCTTTCATTATTTACTTCTCCTAACTCTTAGAATCTGCCCTCTTTGGTGCAAATGTCCATGTTTTTGTAAGAATAAAATTAATAAATAATCCTAAACCAACTACAATTATTTGTGAAATTAACTTGTTTAAGTTGAATATACTGGCAAGAATATATAGACCCAGTGAATTAAATCCAAGCATAACTAAATTAACAGTAATAAACTTAATATAGATTGAGATATTATTCTCTTTTACTTGAAATACCCAATTTTTATTCCAAATATAACTGTTTATCATACCTAATATATATGCAATGATATTTGCTAATAAAAAATTCATTCTTACAGCATAAACCAAAAAGGCATAACTGACAATAGTAATAGCAGTGTTAATTATTCCAATAAAACCAAACTTAAATAATTTACTCATTTGTATCCTCTCACAAATTTATTAGTTTTAAAATTATCATAATAAGGCTAGCTAGATGAGGTTCCTTCGTAATTGTTTTTGTATAAAAAGATGAAACCTGTCTACACCATAGCCCGCAAAAATAATTAGCACCGGCAAAATATCAAATCTATATCTAGTCTGTATTTCTACCATTAAATGAACAGCCACATATCCGCTCAACAAAATATATAGTATTGGTGAAAATTCATTTCTTTTTCTAATTAGAGTGATAGATCCAATGGCAAAGAGACAGGAACTAATATAGATAATGCGCTCATATTTAAACAAAAATTGTTTTAAATCCGGTTTGTCTATTTTATCTAATGCCCAGGAAATAGAAGCATCGGGATCACTCCAAAATGCAATAAATTTATTTACAAATAATGTAGAAATCTTCTTTTTATCCTGTAATCTTTCTTTAATTAAGGAAAGCTCAGCCTCATTTCTTTCCTTCCCGAGTTTAAATTTGCCAACATAGTTTTGGTCATCCAGATTCCAGGTACCATTAGAATAATAATTTAGCCCTACAGCAAATTTCCAATAAGGATTTTGATTGGATAAAGGTTTATCACTAAGACCACTATATATTAATCCTGTACTAACCAATTGTTGAACTAAAAAATAAACGGCTAATACACCAATCAGCCTTGTTGTAAAGTTAATGCTTTTCTTCTTCCTTAAAGGGAATATTTGATAAAATAAAGTATACATACAAATTGCCAGTAGAAAGAAGCTTCCGGCTGGTCTCATAATATTACCTAAACCTATCGCTAAGCCAATTAAGATCCAATTATTCCTTGCGGATAGACCTTTAACAACTAGAAAATACATACCCAGAAAAAATAAAAAAGTGGAAAGATGTTGATTTGTTAAAACTGAACAATAAATTATAGATGGGATATAAAAGGTATATAGTAAAGCAGCCGTTCTTGCACTAAATTCATTAAAAACATTTTTCGTAATCTGATAAATGATTATAGCTGTACCCATACTAAAAAAAACATTTAATAATTTAAGTACAATAATATGGTCACCAAAAAGTTTTATGACCAATGCCTCATAATAAGTAAAGCCTAACTGATATACCCAGCTTGAAAAATAGTCATTACTAATAAAAGAATAATCCCCATTCGCTGCTTGTTTAGCACTTTCATACATAATTGAGAAGTCTGATGCAGGCATAGTTTTAATTAATAAAACCCATGTAATCCTAATGCCCACCCCAAGAATAATGAGAAGAATTAAATATCGGCGAGTTGTTAAGAAACGATTAATCAAATAGGAAATTATTGCTATAAAGCATAAAAAAAAGAAAACCTCTGCAATCATTACTATTTTTGAACTAAAGACAGGGGTCAAACTTCGAAAGGAAAAAAAAGAAATGGACAGAAACATGACAAACCCGCAAATTACTAATACCTTTGATAAAATACTCCCAGCTATACTCTCTCTAATCTGCATTAATAAATATACCTCACTAACCTAAAACCAAAAAATTCATGGTTACTATAAGTAAAATGTGTAAAAAGATCACTTTTTTCTCGTTATTTGGCAAAAAATCGGTAATTTGTCGACTTGTTATAAGTATTGAAATACTAATGAGTAATATCCCTACTCGATTAGCATTTCCCATCAATAAATTCCTTAATTAAAGATAATATTTTCTTGTTTCCACTTTTAAACATTGCGGGTTTAAAGATTTCACCCTGGCAGAGTACATCTGCTAAATCCATCGGTTCATTCCAGTAAAGGATATGTCCGGTTTCATAGAACTGTTTAACAATTTCTATCTGATGATTGTCATTATGCTCACCGTATTTCACTAAGCGTGGTACAGCAATCACCTTTTTTCCCATTTTCATCCCCATAGTGATTGAACCTGTTCCACCATGTGTAATGATATAAGCTGCATTCCGATATAAATCTGCCATATGCTCATATGTTGTAAAATCAAATATATCCATGTTAGGTGACTGGTATTTCGTATGACCTGCCTGAACAATAACCTCTTCCTTTATATTACCAGCGGAAATTTGCTTATCTATTTCTCTTAGCAATCTGTAAAAAGGAAGCTCATGTGTTCCTAAGACTACTAATATCAATAGATTGAACCTCCATAAACAGCATTCGGGTAGTGCTTTTTCATTTCCTGCCATTGGACAATAAATAAATCGGCTATTGGATAGACGAGTTTCCCTGACATAGTTGGAGTAGAAGTTTTTGCGAAACTCTCAATAAAAATTACCTTTTTCTTAAAAAGTTTAGCTATGTAACACATCGGTACTGCTGTATGTGCACCTGTAGTTACAATTACATCTGGCTTTACCCTAAAAAAATAGTAAAAAGATTTTATGATATTAAAACTGAATTTAAAAATATATTTAAATAAATAATTCCTCGCCCCGTACATCAAAAAAGACATATGGTATTGCTTGCTTAAGTCTTCAGTAATAATCGATTTTTCCGTAATTATATGGTATTCATATTCTTCAAAAAGTGGTTTTAACTGCAGCAATTGTGTAAGATGTCCTCCTAATGAAGAGATAAATAACACTTTTTTTCTCTTAACTGTACTGCCTTTCATAGCTCCTACCCTCCAGTAGGAAAATAAACTTCCATTAGTCGATTGATGATTCGTTCCTGGTCATTTTCCTCTGCTTTTTTGTTTCCATTTTTGATTAAAAGATTTCTTTTTTCCTTAGAATAAAGTACATTTAATATTGATTTTGCAAGTGCCTCGGGGTTTAGGACAGGTGTTATTTCCCCGGCACCTTTCGCCAATAAATATCTTAGCCCCCCCACATTCGTCCCAATAACAGGTGTTCCACAAGACATAGCTTCCAATGCAACAAGTCCAAACCCCTCAATATGCGAAGGCAAAACAAGACAATCAGCCGCACACATCCATGTGGCAATTTCAGCTTGTTCTTTTATCCCAAGAAATCTAACCCTTTTTTGCAAATGTTCTTCCATTATTTTATGTTCCAGTCTTTTTTTAAAAGCCGGGTCTTTATCGGCTCCGATCAAATACAGCTGGCCATTTGTTTCTTCTGATTGCAGTATAACCATTGCATCAATCAAATCCAGCAGTCCTTTTTGTTCGATCAAATTGCCGACAAAAAGAATAATCGGTGCCTCCCCAGTTAATCCACATTGTTCCTTAGCAAGCTGCTTATCTACAGGCTTAAAAATATGACGGTTTACCCCCATATTAAGAATCGATACATTTTGCTCGTTAACGGAATAATCCGTCACAATTTGATGGTAAAGTTGATCACCAACAGCAATTACATGATCTGCTGATTGTAAAATGGTTGTTGTCAGCTTTAATAGCTTCGGGCTCTTTTTCGCCATTTTATCAAGATCTCCGCCATGGGCAGTTACAATCAACCTGGATTTATGCAACCTTTTAAATAAAAGCCCTATGTACCCACTGGGAAATACATAATGTGCATGAATAACTTGATATTTTTTTCCCTTTGTCAATAATATTAAAATAGCCCTGAAAAACCAGATAAAGTATTTTTTTATGACATTCACCTTTCCACTCTTTGGATTCGTGATGGCTAGTACATCCATTTGTAAATTTCTTTGTTTTAAGGCATCCACTTGATTTTTTACAAAAATACCAAAACTCGGGTTTTCCTTGCCAGGATACATGTTTGTTATGACGAGAACTTTTTTATCATTCATTTTTCAATCATCCTATTATATCATCTTCCCCGTTACAAGAGGCTTTGTAAGAATTTTGTCGTATTTTCTCCCAAATAAATTACATATGTCATTATAGCAATAATTATGAATGAATAAAAACATAAAAGTGATAAAATAAAGGAGTTCTTTTCAAATCCATAAAATTTTGTCATATTCAAAAAAGTGATATTTAACTTATGCTATTTAAGCTATAATAAAATGGTTGTTGTCTTTCGACATACTAAGGATTCAAAGAAGGGATTTTAATGAATATAACCATTACTGGAACAGGCTATGTTGGTCTTGTTACGGGGGCCTGTCTTGCAGAAATAGGGCACCGAATTATATGCTATGACATTGACACTGAAAAAATAGCCTCATTAAATATGGGAATCTCGCCAATTTATGAGCCCGGCTTGGAAGAACTCCTTAAAAGGAATATCCAAAATGGCCGCCTCTCCTTTACTCCAAATGCCGGGGAGGCATATTCAAAGGCAGATTGTATATTTCTCGCCGTTGGAACTCCCGCAAATAAGGATGGTTCTGCTAATTTAACTTTTATTGAACAAGCTGCCATTCAAATTGCCGAAAATATAGAAAAAAGTATCATCGTCGTAACAAAAAGTACCGTTCCTGTTGGAACAAATGAACAGATAGGAAGTATCATCCAAGAGCGGGTTTCTCCCAATATAAAAATAGACGTTGTTTCCAATCCTGAGTTTTTACGAGAAGGTACTGCCATTCATGACACCTTTCATGGGGACAGAATCGTAATTGGTTCAAACAATCAAAAAGCCGGAAAGCTTATAGAGAAAATATATGAACCTTTCAAGCTCCCAATCGTTCATACAGATATACGCAGTGCTGAGATGATAAAATATGCCTCCAATTCTTTCCTAGCCTTAAAAATTAGTTTTATCAATGAAATAGCCAACCTCTGTGAAAAAGTAGGGGCTAATATTGAACATATTTCTACCGGGGTAGGACTTGATCAACGTATAGGTAAGCAGTTCCTTCAGGCTGGGATTGGTTTTGGGGGTTCTTGTTTTCCAAAAGATATCAATGCATTAAATCAATTGGCCAAAGAATTTGATTACGATTTTAAAATTTTGCAATCCGTAATTGACGTTAATCGTTTGCAAAAAGAACGTCTATTCTATAAAGCAAAAGAACATTTCGGAACATTAAGTGGAAAAAAGGCAGTCATCCTCGGTTTGACCTTCAAACCCAACACAGATGATATCCGGGACGCCGCTTCCCTACAATTAATACAGGAATTGCTAATCGAACAGGCTGAAGTCACGGTTTACGATCCAATAGCGATGCCAAAGGTAGAAAAACTCTTCGGAGATAAAATTACCTATGCTAGCTCAGCGGAACTGGCTTTAGAAGGATCTGAAGTTGCCTTTCTGTTGACCGAATGGGACCAAATCAAAAATTTGGAATTAGCGAAAGTAAAAGAGAAAATGACTACACCTATTCTTTTTGACGGCCGTAATTGCTTTCAACTTGAAGATGCCCAAAAACATATGATTCAATACTATTCAATTGGAAGAGCGCCAATACTTTAGTTGCAAAGCAGTATTATCATTGTAGAAGGACTCTTAATGAGAAGACCAAATCGCAAAAATGATTTGGTCTTCTTTCATTTAATTAAATAATAGAGGATAAATATTACACTATAAAACATACAAATTAATATCCTTCAAAAAAAGAACCAGTGAGAGTTAATACTGGTTCCTTCTAATATATATTATTAATAATCTATGTTTTGAGCAAGTGCTCCGATTTCGTTCTCAACGCCTAAAACATCACTTCCACCAAGAAAGTTAAAGGAATGAAGTTTTTTGGTGAGAATTGCATTCTTTATCGGATCTGGCACCCGTGTAGAATAGTTAAGCAGCAGTGGTGCATTATTTTTAGCTGCCAGTACAGCTCCGGTTAAGGCATCAGCAAAATTATATCCTGTAGCCAAATACGCCTGTCCATTGTTTCCATCGAAAAGATGATTAACAATAGTAAAATTGGTTTCAAAGCGGTTACTGCCGCCATAACGTACAGGGTCATTCAGCTGTTTCATTATTTGATCGCTTATAACATCCTCACTTCCTACAACGATGGTGTGATCATAGTTTTTTAAAGTATTCTTCGTTGCTTCCGGGAGCTCTGCTGTTCTTGATAGAAAAATAGGATACCCCATTTTTGCTGCATAAGGGGCGATCGTTAAAGCATCAGGAAAGTTAAAACCGAACGTCAGAATGGCTGTATTTCCTTTATTAGACAGATCGTCTGCTATCTGGGCAGCAGTTTCAAACCGGTCCTTACCGCCAATGCGGCTTACCGTCAGCCCCATTCCATTCAATTCAGTTTCTACGCCCTGACTGATGGCATCAGAGCTTCCGAGCAGAATGACCTTTTTGGCGTTTAGTCTTTGGACTTCTGCTTTTGTTGTTGCTGTCAGGCTTTGATCACGGGTAAGCAGCAATGGAGCATCAAGCTGGTAGGCTAACGGTGTCCCGGCAAGGGCATCAGGGAAATCATAGCCTCTGGCAAGTACAACCGTATCTGCCCCATTTGCCCAGCCTTGTTTCGAAATTGCGACTGCTGTTTCAAAGCGATCAGCACCGGAAATCCTCTTCCCAAGAGACTGTAATTCTCCAGAAGCTGTATAACCGACACTGCCATCATGAAGCTTCACCTTGTACCATACATAGTGCTTATATTGCATTTCCGCCGGATGCTCAGGAGTATCATAGTTATATGACTCATCGTAAACAAATGGACTTAAAATTGTTACTGCCTCTTTTTCTCCGTTTGGAACGCTAGTTACTACTTTTGATCGTTCTGCTGCGGAAGGTGCTTGTCTAATGTTTGCACCTGCGGCAGAGAGAACTATATCATTGGTTTGAAATGAATGCTTTGTTTGATGCAATAAGTGATAAGGGATTTGATAGGACATTTTATTAAAATACAGCAGCGGTGGGTCATCAGTATATGTAAAATCACTGACATGGAAATCAAACGGAATGGGATATATCCCCATTTGATTATTATATTTATTCAGCTTATCAAATACAATATTTTGGTAACTTCCATCATTTCTGCTCCCATCATCCTTGTAAATCGGGCTGTTTTTCGGGACCTTCCCATTATAGGCAAGAACCGCAAAATACCAATTTTCAAGAATATCACGCTCATTATTATTTAAAATTGGAAGGAGGCCGTCTACTCCTCTATACTTTCCATCCAGCTTTTGGATACCCGCATGAATGTTATACTGAATATCGGTTTTTAAACGTTCCTGATCAAATCTTGGGTCATTTGTTACTTGCATGATCCCAATACCGCCATCCCCATTTAAAGATAAGGTTGGTGCACCGTTTTCAAATTGCTTCCAGCCGCTCTCTTGAAATGCCAGCGCTTTTACTATTTCTGGTGGTATATTATATTGCAGAGCTGCCTCAGTTAGTAGTTTATTAATCTCTTGATAGGATGGATTTACGTAAGTCTGTGCAAAACTATTATTAGGTCCTATTAACAGAAATAGTAAGGCAAAAGTAATTCCAATGAACAATTTTTTAAACATTTTTGTCTCCTTTCAAAACAGTTTCTAGATTAAGGTTAACATGTTTTATGAAGGGAAAAAAGACAAATTTATACATTTTTTTCGAACTTCTTATTACCTTTTTTCAATAGCTCTCTGAAAATAGCTGAACGTAAAAGTAGTAACCCTGCGATGTAAATCGCCCCACCAATTACAGTATTCAGTAGAATAGTAACGCTGTCCCCTTGTTTAGTAATATGGAAGAAAGAATCTAAGCTTAGCAGGGAGAGCATCATAATTATAGTAGCCATAATTATTTTTGAAAATTCAATCCCAATCGATCGTAAACTGAAGCCCCCGGAGATTTTATATAAGGTTGTAAAAGTTGATACTGAATAGAAAAGACCTACTAGAGAAGCAGACAAAGCCAATCCTGATGGACCCATTAATTTGGACAAAATGTAGTTAGAAATTACATTAAACACAATCGATAATAGTCCAATCCTCATAATATAGTGGCCTTTTTCTAACGTATAAAAACCTTTTGCAATCACTGCCTGAATACTGTAAAACAGAACAGAACCAATATAAAAAACAGCATAATGGGAGGTTATTAATGTGGTACTTTCTGTAAAAGCTCCCCTTTGATAAACTGTCCGGATAATTGGCTCTATCAGGTAGATCATTCCACATACAGTTGGCGCCAGTAAGAGAAGCATGGCAGATAATCCACGCTCCATTCCCATTTTAAACATTTGCTGATTCTTTTCCGTCTTCGCCCTAGCTAATATAGGGTATATAATCGTCGCAATTGTCACGCCAAATACATTCTGAGGAATGCTGACCAAACGGAAAGCGTAATTTAAATTAGAAACCACGCCTTCACCCATTCTTGAGGCAAAGAGCATATTAACAGATAAATTAATCTGGCCCACTGCAATGGTAACCCCAACAGGCCAAAAAATCTGATAGAAAACTTTTATTTCTTTCCATTCTGGTTTCTGTCGCCAGTTGATCATTTTTTGCGGAGAAAGGACAATTACTTTAAGTAAAAATGACAAGACAGTCCCCACAAAATATCCAATCGGAACAGAATAAATACCCATTGACCGATGTAATACAAAGGCAAACACTAATGTAGCTAAGACAACAATTGTTTGTGAAAAGGTTGAAAAGGAAAACTTCTGTTTCGAATCAAAATATCCTTCATAAACAGCATTTACCCCCACAAGTAAAATCGAAAGAAAATAAAATCCGATCGTCCAAACTGCAACATTGTATCCATCGGCATATTTACTAAATTCAGGATACAACCATTTGACTAAAAAGGGGGAAGCAACCGTTCCTACTATAGCAATTAATACTGAAAAAATAAAAGTTCCTTTGACAATATTCGTTAAATGGGAAAAACCTTTCCCCATTTTGTCATACTTAAAATAACTCGGGAGAAAGGCATCCTTCATTCCAGTTAACATAAAAAGGATAATGGCATTGGGGATTGTCATGGATGCGAAGTAAGCATCCGCCTTATAAGAGGCACCATAATATCCTGATATAACTAAATCCCGAAACATACTTGAAAATTTCAAAAGGAGTGTAGACAAAAGAAATAGAACAACGGAAAATCGTATTTTTGACATAGACATTATTCCTTTTATGCTTTCATTAAGAATTTTGTATTATTAATTTGGCTTTTCTCGACTTTGTAAATTTATGCCTAAAATTTATTATATCGAAATTTTGAGTATGACAACAGCCCCTCTTCGATAACTTATGGAATTTCATTTTGATAACTGAGAATAATAAACTAGAAATTCGGCATAAAAAAAGGAGCAGGACTGATACCCCCTGCATCCCAGTATAATTTTAATTCAAAGTTGCACCCGGATAATAGAAATTAAGAATTTCTGTATAGGGTTTGTTATAAGGTGCAGAAGCCATTACATTAGCGCCCCATTGACTCATCCCTACACCATGTCCATTACCTTTTCCATTAACCGTTATGGTTGTTCCGTTATCAATAACCCCTCCAGTAGGAATAGCATAGCTTTTAAATAATGTTCCGCCAAGAATGGACCTGATCGTGCCTATCTGAACATTTTTAATTTCTAATGGAAATTCCTTTATATCACCGAGAAGAGTATTTTTTATTTCAGTCCGAGTAGCATCACTGATTGCAGCAGGTCCACCAAGATAATAAATCTTTGGACGATTCGTTAATCCCTTAAGCCATGCTTTTGGTGCATCTGAAAAATTATTTTGCCGTGTTAAAAGAACTGGTGAATTATATTGAGCAGCTAATGCTGCCCCCGGTAGTGCATCGATAAAAAGATCTCCTCTTGCAAAGAATACATTACTCAAATCAAAGCTAAATTTCTTTGCAATTGCAACGCTTGTATCATAACGATCACTACCGGCAATTCTTTCAACATTCGTAATTCCGAGTTTAGATAAATCTGCCACTACATTTTCAGTAACAGCCACAGTTCCACCTATTATATATGCCTTCGTACTAGTGTGTTTCGCTAAATACGATTTTGTTTCCTCAGGTAATCCATTTGATTTTGTAACTAAAATTGGAATCTGATTTTTTGCTGCGTATGATGCGACCGATAGGGCATCTGGTGAATTAGCATCACCGCTGGTAATAAAAACCTCTGATGAATCGGAAAGTTGTTCAGCAATTTTCACAGATGTGCCGTATCTTGTATCTCCGGATATTCTTTCCACTGGAATACCCAGGTCACTTATTTGCGTTAAAACAGGATTGGAAATGGCACCCTCACCGCCTAACACAAATACTTTAGAGGGAGTTAATGATTTAATTTTTTCCAATACTGATGCTGGAACCTGAGTTGATGTTGTCAGTAATAAGGGAGAATTATATTTCTTTGCTAAAACTGTCCCTGTTAAGGCATCCACAGGGATATCACCGCGTCCAAGTACAACCGCATCGGAATGGGTCCATCCTTGATTAGCAACGGCGACACTTGTTGCGTATCTGTCATTCCCTGATAAAGATGTTCCATAACTATCGGACAACTGACTACCAGAAGTCCTTTGGTACGTGCCATCGGCATTTTTTACAAAATAATTTACAGTTAATGATCCTATTCTTCTTTTCCCAATAGAATCCGGTTCAGACAGCTCAAGCTTTGGTACACCGGTTACTTTTATTTCTGAATTAGGAAAATAATTATTCTTAATATACGTTTTAATATTTGTTATTACTGAAGCGTCAGCTGCGTTTTCTGATACATTGTTCCACCAGGCGTCAGGATTCAGTAAATCTAATCCGTTCGTATTAATTTGCAGTTTGTTTACTGAAAGTGTCCAAGGGATTTGTGGATCGTATGGATCTTGCTGAGCCGGAAGATAAGCAAGTGGTGCTGAACCCCAGTAGTTCGAATTTGAATCGGTGTACCCTCCATTACTTGCAGAATAAACAGCAGAGATTAAACTGCCATTATATCTTAAGACTTGTCCTGCTGTTTGATCTACAGCCTGTGTTGATTTTGTATAATCAGAGCTGTTCCAGATGTACCCTCCATAAGCTTGGTAACTAACCGTGTCATTAATGGTCATCCCAACTTTACCAAGAGCATACGTTCTAGCTGCAACTGCTTGAGCCTTAAGAGCTTCTACCGGCCAACTTGGATACATTTCATTAGGGACAACCCCTTTTAAATAATCCTCCATAGGCAATTTGTTAATCGTATTTATATAAGTTCCTGAAACATTAAACTGGATATCTCCTAAATAATTTCTGCTATTAATAGATACATAGTTACTAGTTCCATATGTTTGCGGTGTAATAGTTAGAGTTGAACCGTAACTTTTTACAAGTACATCGTCCCGATATAGATTTAATGTTCCATTTTGATTACGGACATAGAAATTCTGATTAGATTGAAGAACAACAGCAGCATCACCTGAAACGTTATATGTTCCAGTTACTTTAACTTGAATACTAGACTGGCTTCCTAAATAGTTTTTGAGTTCTACAGAAACAATTGGGTTATCTGCCGCCAGGGTATTGTGAGGCATCATCAATATTGGAAAAATCAGCAGCAAAAAAAACATTCCCAATATAGTTTTTTTCATTCGTTCTCCCCCTATAGTTAATTTCTTTATGAATCTCCTAATTTATAATACATAGTTTTCATAATAACTACAACAGACCAAATAATTAAAAAATTCCTATTTCAGGAAAATTATTCTTCCACCTGTTTAAGAACAGACTCTTCTGTATATCCCTGATCACCTGTTACTTTATATAACTCTTTTACAATACCAATTCCTGGGGCTATATAGTAAGTATAAATGGTGTCTGCTCCCTCTACTTCATTTGTAATCTTTTGAATTACATATACATTGTTAAAAGACTTATATGGCGTCTGGACAGTTTCATCTTTTTTTATAACTTTCCAAATCGCATTTGAAGGTGTTTTACTAGAAATCATAATCTCCGGATTTTTATTTTCCTTTAATCCATTTAAATAATTTTTCGATGGATTTGATGGGGATTGCACTACTGAAACGATTGAAACTTCATCACTCGTCCATTTATAAATGACCACACTTGTTGATTGACCGATTCGGACAATACTTTGAATATAGTTTTCATTTTCTTGTACAAATTCCTCAGTAAAGGCCTCTTTATTATCTGCTCCTACAAACACCTTCTTTACCCCAACTTTAGGGCGATACATTTTAAAGCCTTCATTTCCCTGATTCTTTACGGGAATTTTGTCATCTTTTGTTTCTGTCTTTTTCCTCGAATTTTGATTTTTTGATGGCGAAGCTTCTTTTTGGATTGAATTTGTTTTTTCTGTACTATCCTTCTTTGCATTATCTGTTTTTTCACTATTAAAACAACCTGAAAGAGTCCCTAGAACAAATAGTAATACAGCTAGCCATTTTAACATGTAAACACCCTCTTTAAAAAGAAAGCAAACTCAGATGAGTTTGCTTTTTATTTTGCTTTATCAACAACAAGTGACTGAATAGAATCAGACACAGCAACCGGACCTCCGATTACATTCACTTTGTTTATGAGATTTTCCTCTGTGTATTTATAAAGGAAAGACTCTACGTTTTTGTTCAAGCCATTCCCAACTAGAATAAGCGGAGCTTTATTCTGAATAGATAGAGGAGCGGCTGCTAATGCATCTGGGAAATCTCCCCCAGTTGCTACGTTAATCGTGTTTGATTTAATACTATCTTTAAAATACCAGAGCAGATTTGCAAGTGTATCGTATCGGTCTGCTCCTGACAGTCTTTCGACATTTTGAGCGCCATTTTGCTGCAGGATCTGTGATTGGACATTATCCGAAATGGCAACCGGGCCGCCAAGAATCACGACTTTTTTATCTTTTATATACTGAAGAGCAGCATCAGAAATCCGATTTTGCTCAGTTAAGATAATAGCCCAATTATTTGCAGCTGCTATTGGAGCCGCAGCTAAAGCATCAGGAAAGTTTCTTGCCGATGCCACAAAGACTCCGTTAACCGTACCTAATTTATCAACAATTTGTATATTTGTATCTAGACGGTTTTCACCATAAATTCGATCTGTTTGAATGCCAAGAGATTTTATTGCATTTTCAACATTTAATGAAATGGCAACCGGACCGCCAATTATAACTACTTTTGTTGCTCCCAAACGAGTCAATTCATCTCTGACTTCCGGAAGTAAGGTAGTGCTGTTATTTAACAAAATTGGAGCATTTCCATAACGTGCTGCTAGGGAACCGGAAGATAAAGCATCTGCAGGTTCATTACCGGTTGCAAGAATAACTGTTTTAGATTGATTGATATCTGCAAAACTATTCGGATATAAAGCTTTAGAAATAGAAACAGAGGTTGAATAACGTGTTAGCCCAGCTATTCTACTAGTTTGTAAATTCCTTGTAGGTTGTTCGCCAGGAACATTCGTCCAAACAATCTCGCTGCTGCCATTTCTTAAAACTCGTGAATTTTGTTTGCTTTGAGCGAATTCAATTGCTTTGTTAACATCAAAGAATTGAGTATTTGTGCCATCACTAGTTTGAACGGTGAATTTTTGCAAGAAGAAATTGGACCATATTGTAGCATCAGAAGCCTTTTCGACAACCCTTGTATCTGTGATATTTTGCGCATAAGCAATCGCATCCTGCTGGGTTGCAAAGCTTTTCACGAGTCCATTTATTTTACTATAGACGTCATAATTACTATTTTCCCAAACAAACTGTTGGGCATCTTTATCAAAAACTTTTACGTTCCCGCTCTGCTTTTGCGCAAAAGCAACAGCTTCGTCCTTTGTTGTAAACGTAGCTGCCTTATTATCATTTTGATATACATCAAAAACCTTGAAATAAGCAATAACTGCATTTGCAATAGATTGAGCTGCCTGTTGCTGGTATGCAGATGATAATATCCTGCTCTCTTCGTCACGATTTGTCATATAGCCTAGTTCTACTAAGACAGAGGGCATTTGTGCATTTCGAATAACATAGAAACTTTGGTCATTATGTATCTTTCTATCAATCAACCCTAATCCACTTAGAACATTAGAATGAATCGTTTCAGCAAACCGCTTACTATCATTCAAATATTTAATTTGCAGTGGATCATAGGGGTAATCTGGATCTAAATTATGGTAATCATAATAATAAGTTTCTAGTCCTTTGGCATAAGGGCTTGTTGGTGAAGCATTTTCGTGAATAGATAAAAAAATACTATTATCATTATTCCCACTTGCATAACCATTTGCAACTTTCATTCTTCCAGCAAGATCAGCACTTGATGATGACTTAGAAAAGTCAACATCCGCATTGCGGGTCATTACTACTTTAATACCAGAGTTGCTTAAAGTATTGCTTAGTTTTAACCCGATTGCCAAAGTTACGTCTCGTTCACAAATATCCTTTGGACTTTCTTTTGTGTAACCACAAGTACCGGTGTAAACTCCACCATGTCCCGGGTCTATCACTAGTTCTTTTTCTGCAAATGCCCCTGCTGGAAACAGAAAAAGTATTAGGATAAATAACCCGGCAAAACTATAAACTTTTTGCCTCATTCCGATCTCCTTTCCATATATTATATTAATCTATTACATTATAACAGGATTTCCTACAATCTTTGCATAGATTTTCCAAAAACCGCATTAATCAATCCTTTGTATCTACAAAATTCTTGTTTGGCATTTCTACCTTGCTAAGTGGTTCATTCTCAACAGTGTTAAACAATTCAGGAACAGATAAATACCCAATAGAATATCTTCCCTCATCGGGATTATATAATTTATAAGCATACAGGGCATCGAGTAGATTACCGGGAGATATCGGCTTTAAATAAAACCCATTTATTTGATTTTGCAAATAGGGAGAAATATAGAACCGTGCATTCTTCACCTTTCCGCTCCAATACAAATCATTTAAAGCAATTCCTGTCGCAAGATGATCACTATGCGTCTCCTCAAACGAAAGAGCCCTGTGTTCTGCACCCGGAAATTTATTTTCAAATTCTAGGATGACTGATTTTACATTTTCTACAGTTAAGCCTGAATCCGGGTAGTTATATATATGAATATTCGAATCCTTTACCCCTAACCTGGAAACGGCATCTTTAAACTCTCTTACTCTTGCTTCTCCAAATTCATCTAACGTCATATCAGGATAGATTGATTGTAATTTTTTATATACATCGGATGCTTCCCCGTCTGTCATCAAGACAACATGAACATCAAATCCCTTATTAAGATAGAAGTCGATCCCTGCTCCCGCAGCAAGCAATTCATCATCCGCGTGGGGACTATAAAAGATAACAGGTTTACTTTTATCTGTGATTTCGTAAATTACTTTTGAATCCAAATTTGCCGAGGTTTCACTATCAATCGCTTGCGTTCCACCTAATATAAAGGATTTAGAAACTTGATAGTTTGATAAGATGCCTTCAATTTCAGCAGGTATTTCATTGGGTTTTACAAGAGCTATTCCACTTGAA
This sequence comes from Bacillus sp. EB600, assembly GCF_024494385.1. Lineage (GTDB taxonomy): Bacteria > Bacillota > Bacilli > Bacillales > Cytobacillaceae > JAEVLT01. The sequence continues at coordinate 199,384 of NZ_JAEVLT010000003.1, read as the reverse complement.
TTTTTCGCAGCAAGAGCTGAACCTGACAAGGCATCTGAGAATTGCACTCCCGTAGTAAAATAAAGATTGGGCTGTGTTTTATAAAAGGCCTTTAATATATTTGCTGAGGTACCGTAACGATTAGAACCAGCTATTCTCTTAGCTTTTAATTCTGTTGCAATTGAATCTTTAATCGCTGCTGTTCCACCAATAACATATCTTTCGGAAGCCTTTAATGCCGCTTGTTTCATTTCCATCGTCAATGTGTCAGAATTGGAAATGAGGATGGCCGACCCAGTAATAGCTGCATAAGGTGCAATGGATAAAGCGTCAGGAAAATTATACGCATTAACAATAAATGCTTTGTCATATTGGCCTAATTCATTTGCAATCGCTTCAGCTGTTTTAAAACGGTTTTCTCCACCGATTCTCTTTACCGAAACTTTCATTGTATTTGTTAAATAATCCTCAATACTTTTTGAAACAGCTAGAGGACCTCCGAGAATTATGACATGTTTAGCTGTTAACCTTTTTATCTCATCTATCGTTTCGTTTGGAAGGTTCTGCGGCTGTGTCAATAAAATCGGAGAATTTAATTTCTTTGCTAATGGAACACTTGCTAAGGCATCTGGAAAATCTGATGCCTGTGCCAATATCACTGTTTCTGAAGTTTCCCATCCTTCTTTTGAAATAGCAGCGGCCGTTTCAAAACGATTATCTCCAGAAAGCCTGATTTGTTCTGCATGAACTTCAAAATTTGTAAACAGGAAGAAAAAACAAATAATAAATAATAAAAATGTTGCAGATTTTATGTAACTATCCATCCAACTCCCCCAATATTTCTTAAAGATTAATATTTTTAACATAAGATTACAATTATTTAAATTATATATCAATAATATTTCTTTGTGTTTGAACGGAATTTATTTCTCAGTAAAGTACATATAGTGCGGACCTCTAACGCAAAAACCGTTTAAGTTTGAAAACTTAAACGGTAAAAAGAAAAATGATAGGTTTTCATATTTCCACATTAATGAACAGTAAAAGCTCTCATTAATTGAAGTTTCACTTTATTGATAAGTTACAGCCTGACTTCCGTATTGCTGCCAACCGGCAATAAAATCACCTTGTGAAAAACCTCTGTCCTTAATATTTGCAAGTGGGTCATTAAAGTAAATATTTTGATTGTCATACCCGGTGATTAGAACGGAATGTTCCTTCATTGTAATACGAATATCTCCATATCTTGTTTTCCATGTTGACCAATACGAAGCTGGCACCGGTTTAAACCAAGATGTATTAATTACCCATACTGGTTTACCTCGATTCAAGTAATATTGAATAGCTTCAAAGTCTTCTCCCGTTAAATCAATGATTCTTCCTGGCAAGTACTTATTCGCCAAACTGACAATAGGACTATGAAAAACGCAACAACCCGGTTGTGAAAAAGTGTACATGTTACCGACGAATCCATCATTAGGATGCCCTTTATACCCTCCGCTTTCCCATGGAACTTTAACGACTTCACTTGCCAATTGCATCTTACTTACGGATATTCCCGCATAACCAAGCAGCATAGAAAGACTTGTCACTTCACATCCTCTTGGCAGCTCAGGTAATTGCGAAACTAACGGGGCATTCAAGTGAACACTTGCTTGTAAGGGAGTTATTACGTCTTCTACTTTATATTCAACTAATGCCAACCCACCGAGGATTTTTTTCTCGCCAAACCTCGGAAATAGAGAAATGGTCGGTGCAGGTATAACGTCTTTTCTCGTTAAAATTATGGGAGCTTGCTGCTTAGCGGCAAGAACAGATCCCGTCAATGCGTCAGCAAAATTTTCACCCGTCGCTATATATCCAATCGCTTTTGGGCCTATTAAATTGTTAATTATAGTAGCACTGGTTTCATAACGATCAGCCCCCTCAAAGCGAACTGGATTATTTAACGTGCTATCAATTGATTTGTTTATTGCTTGATTTCCGCCCACAAGGATAACCTGACTTTTTTGATGCAGCAGATCCAGTACAGGCTGTGTAACTTGTCGAGTCAAGAGGATCGGTATCCCCTTGGTTGCAGTATAAGGAGATATAGATAATGCATCAGGGAAATTTTCACCATTAGCTAATATAGCCTTATCCGAACCAACTCCTTCAGCTATCCTTACAGCCGTTTCATAACGATTGATTCCCGCGATTCTCTCAACGGTAAGGCCCATTCCTCTTAAAGTGTTCTCAACGTCAAGAGCGATGGAAGCTTCTCTCCAAGAATAATTACTCTTTGTGCCTGCAATCTAACAATCTCGTTTTTTGTTACTGCTGTTAATAGTTTACTATGTGTTAGTAAAATAGGTGCATTCTCTTTATACGCTAATGGAGTTCCAGCAAGTGCATCAGGAAAATCATTACCTCTTGCTAAAATAACAGTTTGTGAAGTTTGCCAACCTTTTTGTGAAATTGCAACAGCCGTTGAATAACGGTCTTGACCGGCAATTCTTTCTGCCGCATAAGAAGTCTTACTTGAAAGCAGAAGAATCATCATAAGTAAAAGAAGACAAAAAATTGGTTTATTTATTCGATAGATAATGTTAGACCCCTCCCTTAAAACAGTTAAATTATTAGATATATATGGAATATTATTTCATTATAGGGATTATGCTTTTCATTAACTTTCTATCTTTTTTCTTACTGCAAAAAGGGACAAATAGAATTATAGTTGCTTAAATACTTAGGATCAATGTAACTCCGATCAATAAAAATGCCACAGTGTATAAACTGTGGCAAAAAATTTTTCAGTGGATGAAATATACGTACTATTGAAAGGACACAGAAACATCCAATGCACCCCTGATTAAAATTAAAGGGTGCATTACCTATCGTTTTTACTAAAATTTAAAGATTTTTTTCAAGCTTTTGTTCCATAAACTTTAACAAATTATCTCTTAATTCTTCTTTTTGAAGAGCAAATTCAATCGTTGTCTCAATGAACCCAAGCTTTTCTCCCACATCATATCGTTGTCCCTCAAATTCATAGCCAAAAACGCGTTGAATTTGATTTAGGTTTTGGATGGCATCCGTTAATTGAATCTCGCCGCCTGCACCAATCTGCTGCTTTTCTAAAAACATAAAAATTTCCGGTGTAAATACATATCTGCCAATAATGGCAAGGTTAGATGGGGCTGTTCCTATTTCAGGTTTTTCCACAAAATTGCGTACTTGGAAAGAACGTCCATGTTGATCAGCAGGGTCAATAATTCCATACCTGTTTGTCTCGTTTTCCGGAACCCTTTTAACCCCAATAACTGAGGAATGGGTATGGTTGTACACATCCATAAGTTGTTTTAGGCAGGGTGTCTCTGCTTGAACAATATCGTCGCCTAATAAGACCGCAAACGGTTCATTTCCAATAAAGTTCCGGGCACACCAGACCGCGTGTCCTAAGCCCTTTGGCTCTTTTTGGCGGATATAATGGATATCAGCCATATTAGAGGTTTCTCGAACAATTTCTAAAAGTTCAAGTTTCCCTTTTTCTTGTAAATTTTGTTCTAATTCAAATGCATTATCAAAGTGGTCCTCAATCGAACGCTTTCCTTTCCCGGTAACAATCAGAATATCCTCGATACCAGAGGCTACGGCTTCTTCTACTATGTATTGAATGGTTGGCTTGTCAACAATCGGCAGCATTTCTTTTGGCATTGCTTTAGTAGCCGGCAAAAAACGTGTTCCAAGCCCCGCGGCTGGAATAATTGCTTTCCTTACCTTTTGCATATTAGAATCAATCCTTTCCTACGATCAACAAAATTATAAAAATGGTTTTTAGTTATAGTAAATAAGAACTTTACTGTCAATTATTTCATACTAAAAAATAATGTACAAGTATGACCCTGCATATTTTCGTCTTTTGTATTTTGGCAAAGCATTGTAAGATTTCCCTTTTTTTATTCAGAATTACTTTACACTATTTTAACCTTAAATTCGAGTACTTTTCCTTCCTTAAGTATAGTGAATTTTTTCTATATCAAAATTTCAAGAATATAAATTGTAATACTCTTTCAAGGAAATATCTGCTATTCTATTAATTAGTTACAAGATAATGTAAATCTGTGGAGGCACATACATGAGAGCGAAACAAAAGAAAAAAAGAACATGGCTTCGAGTGACAGGAATTGTTATTCTTCTATTATTGGTGGCAGGAGCTGTTTACGGATACACCGTTTATAAATCATTAAAAGATACGGTAGCAACCATGCATCAGCCGGTTGATCGTACATCTAATAAGCGTCCGGATCCTGTGGCACTTACAAAAAAGCAGCCATTTTCTGTATTAATGCTTGGAGTGGATGAACGACAAGGAGATAAAGGCCGCTCTGACACCATTATCGTACTGACCGTTAATCCAAATCAGCATTCTGTAAAAATGCTTAGTATCCCTCGTGATACCCAGACAGAAATTGTCGGAAAGGGAACTGTCGATAAAATTAATCATGCTTATGCTTTTGGGAGCATACCAATGGCAATGGATACGGTCGAAAACTTCCTTGACATTCCAATTGACTATTATATGAAGATAAATATGGAGGGTTTTAAAGATATTGTTGATGCTGTTGGCGGGGTAACCGTTCAAAATAACTTAGATTTTACAGAGGGCAGCTATCATTTTCCGGTTGGAGAGGTAACTTTAAATGGAGACAAGGCCTTAAGTTTTTCTAGGATGAGGCATCAAGACCCTAATGGGGACTTTGGACGTGAGCAGCGGCAACGGCAAATTATTCAGGCCATCCTCCATAAAGGTGCCAACATCTCATCTTTGGCAAACTACAACGGTATTTTACAAGCAATCGGAAAGAATGTTAAAACAAACCTAACCTTTGACGAAATGGTTGATATCCAAAAGAACTATAAAGATGCAACGAATAACGTTGAGCAAATCCAAGTCACTGGTACCGGGACTATGATCAATAAAATCTATTACTTAGTTATTTCACCCGAGGAAAAGCAGAAAGTACAAAGTGAGTTAAAGGCTCATTTGGAATTAAATAAGTAAAGTAGAGAAGAAGCTGATTGGCATTGCTGCCTATCAGCTTTTTCTTCTATTATATTGCAATACTGGCGTGTTCCCTTATAAAAACCTACCATTGTGTTACTGGTTGACGAACGCTGTCTGTAGTCTGCTTTTGCTTTTTTGCCGTCGACCAGCTATGCAGTTTTAATGCTTCCCAAATGTGCTGCTCACTGACCTCTGTCCCTTGCTGAAGATCAGCAAGGGTGCGGGCAAGCCGAATAATCTTAAGTTGGGCCCGGTTGCTCCAACCGTGTTTATTCGCTAATTTTTGCAGGAATCGCTGTTGTTGATCAGAAAGCGGGCTCGTTTGGAGGAGCGTTTCATAGGGGACCCGGCCATTGGTGATTTCTTTTCCATAACGATGATACTGTCTCAACCTTGCCTCGCTCACCCGCTCCTGGATCTCCTCCGAAGATTCCCTTTGTGATTCCAATGCTGGATTGAAATCTACTGGTCTTAAGGACAAAAAAACATCAAAGCGGTCGCGCATTGGTCCTGATATTCGATTTTGATAGGTAGTAATTTGCTTTGGAGAACAAGTACAATAGTGAGTCTTAGCACCAAGATAACCGCAGGGGCATGGATTCATCGCCCCAATTAGGATAAATGAACTCGGGTATGTCGCCGTTGAACGGGCTCTACTGATGGTAACAACGCCTGCTTCCAATGGCTGTCGGAGCATTTCAAGTGTTTTTTTCGGAAATTCAGCGATTTCATCTAAAAATAGAACACCATGATGGGCAAGGGAAATTTCACCCGGTTTCGGGTTTTGCCCACCTCCAATGATGGCTACTCCTGATGAAGAATGATGAGGACTTCGATAAAGTGGGAGGTTTGGATGATAGTTCGTTACGCCGCTAAGCTGATAAATGCTCATGATTTCAAGACGAGATGCTCTTGATAACGGTGGAAGAATCGATGGAAAGCTTTCAGCTAACAAACTTTTTCCACAGCCTGGTGGTAAAAACAGCTGTTATCAAAATATACAAAAGTGTAACATAATATACAAATATAACTTTATTGGATAATTTCGAATAGTGTTAAAATATATGTAGAGGTGATTCTCTATGTCTATTTTTTTATCTCAGAAACAGGCACGTGAATTTTTAAATATTTCGAGAGCTACAATTTTGCACTGGGAAGAACAGGGGAAAATAAAGGTTTATAAAACAAGCGGTGGCCACCGAAGGTATCTAAAAAGTGATTTAGAAAAGCTAATAGGTATGGAAGTTGAGAAAGCCAAGATATCTACAAAGACTATTTGTGTCATTTATGCCAGGGTTTCAACAAAAAAACAAGAGATGGCAGGAAACTTGGACCGACAAATAGGGAGACTAACCACTTTTGCATTCGAGCACCAAATGTCCATTTCCCATGTAATCAAAGAAGTAGCCAGCGGAATTAATGAAAAGAGAAAAGGGGATTAAAACTTTACTTTCCATCATTGAAAAAGAACCAATTCAATATTTATTAGTTGAGTATAAAGATAGTTTAGCCCGATTTGGATACAATTATTTGGAAACTTATTGTAAATCTCACGGAGTTGAAATGATCACGATCGAACAACAAGAGAAAAAGGAACTGAACGAGGAAATGGTGGAAGACCTCATCTCTATTATGACTTCATTTTCCGCAAGATTATATGGAAGAAGGGGTTCCAAGAAAGTAAAAAAGACTCTTTCGGAGTTAGAAATGGAGGGGCAGTATGTCAAACAAAGAGAATGAACAAGCGATTACTTTCACGGGAATTGTGATTAACTCTTCTGCAAGTGAATCGATCATTCTTGACGAGCTTATGCGTAAATTTCAATCGGCTAAACGCTACTTGCGTGAACGCATTTTTGATGGCCAGGACCGAAAAAGTGCAGTAGCGAAGGCGAAACCACTGTTTTTAAATAATTCGCGCTATATGAGGGATGCGTTTCTTGAAGCAGAAGCTTCCATATCCTCGCAAAAGGAATTGTTGCCGTTGTATATCGAGCAATATAAAACAGCGATTCAAAAAATAGAAATTATAATAGAAAAAATCCGAAATTCCTCTAAATTAAACAAAGAGGACCTTATTTTGAATAAGAAATCACGAATTAAAAAGTTAACCAGAAAGTTGAATTATTATCAATACCACATTGAAAATGGCAGTATTCCTAAAATTGTTGATGGTACGAAAAAAAGACTGACTCTTTTACTTAAACATAAAATTACCAAACAAGATTGGATCGATTCACGAACCAACGCCCTTTACTCACGCGGGGAAACCTCCAAAGGCGGGAATGAAAATATCAAATTATATTATTTGCAGGACCATTTAGTAGAAATGAACGTATTAAACCCACTATCCTCTAAAAGAAATGACCGACTGCGTTTTGAAGTTCAATTCTCCGAAAAACACATCTTGACTATTCTCACCCATCTTTTAAGTGGAAAAGCCTATAGTGTTCGCATTCTGAGGGAAAGCGGAAAATACTATGTCCATATAACCTTCGACCAAAAGGTAGAATCCTCGAATGATTTTTCAAAAGGCTGTGCCGGTATCGACATCAATCCAGACAATTTAGCCGTTACGATCGTCCATCCAAATGGAAATTTTCGAGTTAGCAAAGTATTTTGGATGAAAGATGTGAATAGCATTCGCTCCAAAAAGCGTAATTGGATAATAGGAAATACCGTAGCTGCTGTGTTTGATTGGGTGGCATCGTTTGGAATCAAAATCATCGCAATCGAAGATTTATATTTTAAAAACAGCTTAAGTAAAAATCCAAAATTTAATCGAATGAGCAGTAATTTTGTTTATCGAAAAATCATTACCACTTTGATTTCTAAAAGTATTAAGGCAGGCGTATCCATTGCTCAGGTTCCCGCCTATTATTCTTCTTTAATTGGAAGGGTTAAATATCAAAAAACATACGGACTTTCGATCCATCAAAGTGCAGCCTTGGTACTGGCCCGACGTGCCATGGGTTTTAAAGAAAAAGTTCCAAAACAAATGATGTCAGTCCTTTTTGCCAAGGAAGCAAAAAAGGGACATCAGGTGCATGATTTATTTAAACATTGGAAAAAAGTACAAGCCTGGATTTCTGCCCTTAAGGAAAGGGCCTATCTAAATCGTGAGCATTATAAACATTGGTATATAGACGACTTTATTGAGTATGCTGCATTAGAAGAGTAGTCAACCATATTTAAGCCTTTATTTTAGTACGGACATTCACTGAATGTGAAAATTCCGATGGAAGGATTGCCGTAAGAGACTAAAGGTAGCCCAGGTAACTCCTGCCCTATGGAGTGCTCTGCAAAAAGAGACCGAAAGACATAGGTGTTCGCAAGAAGGCTAAACCCTGGACCAGCGAAGGGTTGGACAAGTGTCTTTACTTGAGAATCTAAGACAAGTGTACGATTTGTTATGATTTGATAGAGCTGGTCCGGACATAAACACATGGTATTCCCCAGCTGCTGCCACTTCTAAAGCATGTTTGGCAAACGAGTGACCAATGATTGGTTGAAAATCCGGATGGTAGTGTTGGATTGCCCCCGCTTCCGCTAATTGTGGTATTACTAATGAAGGAATTGGTCTTCCAGCCAAATGGTCTACTACCTCATGCAGACTTTTTACATAGATTAGCTCCAAATCGTTACTCTCCAGTCCAGCAAGATTTTTATCAAAAGGCACATACAATCTTTTTAGCCCAATTTTTTTTGCAGCTAACACTGCTGCTAGCATACCTTCAACGGGTTGAATGCCGCCATCCAAAGAAAGGGCGCCAATAAAGCCCGTTGTTTCGGTTATTTTCACATTGATTTCTTGCAAGCTTGAAAGGATTCCAATCGCTATAGGTAAATCAAACATAGGGCCATTTTTCTTTTGTTCTGGCGGAGAGAGATTAATAATGATCTTCAGATGATGAAGGAAATAATTGAGAGAATAAAACGCTGCTGCAATTCGCTGCTTAAATTCTTTTACCGATGTATCCGGCAAGCCGACAATGACAATCGAATTCAATCCAGGAACTGCTTGTACTTCAACGGTGATCTGGTAGCCTTCCAGCCCCTTCAGTCCAATTTTATGCATGGAAATATAACGAATAGAATCGGTCGTTCCTAAATAACTTGTAGTAATTTTCCTATCCAATCCAAAGCAATTCCTAATTGAAGGAGGCCTCACCTTGGGTGGACTTACCCTTTTACATTTTATTCTTTGGAAACTATTTGATGTTTTTAAGGAGTTTATCATTTTTTACGTATTTATTCTTTTAGGCGAATGGTTTGTTCAAAAAAAGGGCTATAATCTTTTTACAAAGGCATGGGTTATTACCATGATCGCACTGTCAATTTTAACCTTTGTAGTATGGGCACACTTTGGCCGACTGCTTATTTTTCTATAGGTCCGTTTTTCTTAAATGAATGGAAATCAAACACATTTTAGGCGATACTATAGTAGAATACAAATTCATTTGGGGTGCACGTTGAAATGAAATATCTATCTGTTGTTTTGCTAAGTATTTTAACTATAAGTACTTTAATAATCGGGAATTTTAAATACAATCAAAAGCTAAGCTTACTTGCTGAATCCGCCAAGGCATCTTTTGAAAAAGAAAATTTGGAAGCCTCGTGGAATAACCAGAACTGGTATGCAATCGGGGATAGCATTACCTATGCCAATAAATATCAGCCCCTTGTCCAAACTGGTCTGAAAATAAATTCTGTCAAAACTGATGCCGTCCCGGGCAGGCCGATCAAACTGATGGCAGACAACATTACTCCAGAAAACTTAAAAAACAGCGATTTAATTACTGTATTTGGCGGAACAAATGATTATGGGAGCAACAAGCCACTTGGTACGATCAAGGATGATCGACTCAAAGATACCTTTTACGGAAATCTTAAAAATTTAATTGATCGAATTATGGCGGATAAACCGGAAAGCGCCACAGTCGTGTTTTTCACTCCTTTAAAACGAGGCGCTTTTAAAAATCAACCTGTTTACCCGAATGCAAATACGAGTGGGTACAAGCTTGAGGATTACGTGAGAGCTGAGAAAAAAGTGTGCAAATCATACTCAATTCCTGTTATTGATCTATTCAACAAAAGTGGGCTTGAGATCGACAATATCCCAAAATATACTATCGATAACCTCCATCCAAACGATGAGGGGTATAAAATGATCTCCAAAGTAATGATCAAAGAATTAAAAAAAGTGGCTGTTCAGTAATTGAACGGCCATTTTTTTTGAAAACTTTAGACATTTTTCGTAATGTCTCGACAAAATAAGTCTAAAGTACTATTAAAAATGAGACTATTTATTCGAAAATAATAATAGAGCAGTTGATACAAAGGCAAAATCACTGAAAAGTGGTGACGCAAAGCTATAGGGGCCTCTGCCGAAATCGGCACAGCCAGCCAGCTGCCATCAAAGCAGAAAGAGGTATTTTTGATGTCTAACAATTATGGTCTTACACCAGAACAAAAACTACAGAAGAAAAAGACAAATAAGTATATTTTATATACATCTTTTTTTGTCCTCACAGCTCTTATAAGTGCATTTGTGACTATATTTGTAAGTAAAATATAATCACAAAGCTCAAAAGGTCCTTGTATTTTGCTTGGGTCTTTTCTGTGTTGTTTGTAAATCATTAACTCCTTTACAGTAAATGGCAAAATGCTCATAACTTATTTAAAATGGTTCATAATGCTCGTAAAATCGTTCATAAGCTACATAGAATGGTTCATACCCCCGCCAAAATGGTTCATATCCGAATCTCTGGATTTTTCTATCGTTTTAAGAGTGAGATTTTTCAAAGCTACTGAAATAAATCTCACTCTACTAATTGTAGTCGCGAATCGATTACCTTGTGTAATTGATTTTCTGGAGTCATCAGAAATTTCTCATTAGTATGACGTAGTTCACTTCGAAATTTTTTCTAAAAATTTATAATGTTAAAAAAGAAGAAACTTGGTGAAAGAATGTCATTGTTAATGAAAACTACTGAAGTTAGTTCACTATTTGGTTCCTTAGAAACGAACGGTGTTGAAATTGTGTTTAGTAGCAATGAGGAGGAGCTACTGGATTGCGCGAAGCATTCCAGCCTCCGTTTCTTCCAACTAAAGCACGAACAAGGCGCTGTTCATGCAGCCGACGGTTATGCTCGGGTAACTGGAAAGCCTGGTGTCGTAATTTTAACAACAGCAGCGGGAGTCGCGAATGGAATTACGGGGATGACAACAGCCTATGGCGATTCCGTTCCACTTGTAGTCATTGCCGGCCCTCTCCTTGACAAGTGCTGCAACAGTTCATTTCAGGAATTCGATATAGCTGGGGTTACGATGCCGATTACAAAACATACTTTTTATGTGAATAATTTCAGTGAGCTTGAAGCGGTTGTCCGACCTGCCCTTACGATTGCAGGCAGTGGACGGCCAGGTCCAGTACTGATCGAATTTACTCCAAATGCCGTAAGTCGTCCCCCTGTAAAGCTTGGTCCTCGACATGGTAAAGAAAGTAAGCCAAAAACGGTGCAAAGATCGATTGAATTAGCGGCCAAGTACATTGAATCAGCTCGCAAGCCAGTACTGTTCATTGGCGGCGGAGCAATTATTTCAGGTGCATCGGAGCTGTTGACGGAGTTTGCCCAGCAAGCCCGGATCCCGGTGGTCAGCTCCTTGATGGGGATTGGTGCCTTTCAAGCTGCGGATCCTCTTTATTTAGGGATGCTGGGGATGCACGGAACATTTGCCGCCAACAAGGCCGTTCATCATTGTGATTTGTTAATCAGCATTGGTGTTCGCTTTAGCGACCGGACAACCGGCAAGGTCAGCAGCTTTTCTCCTAAATCAAAAAAGATCCATGTGGACATCGATTCTGCCGAAATCAACAAAATTATTCAAGTTGATTTACCAATTGTCGGTGATGCTAAAGAGTTCCTTTGTGGCTTAAAGGAACAAGTACATGTTGAGAAGATTCGCGAAAACACGGAGATTTGGGTTAACGAAGTGACCAAGCTGAAACGGACAGTCCCACGTTTTGAAAAATCGAATAGTATTCTTAGCCCGCAAACCGTGATTCGTATGCTTGATGAGTTTTCTAGTGGTGATGCCATTGTTGTCACGGATGTCGGTCAGCATCAAATGTGGACGGCCAACAATTATACCTTCACAAAGCCGCGTACTCTGATCACTTCAGGCGGCTTAGGGACAATGGGCTATGGCCTGCCGGCAGCGATCGGGGCCGCGGGAGCAGACCCAACGAAACAAATCATTTGTGTATCAGGTGACGGCAGCTTTCAAATGAATTTGCAGGAGATCATCACCGCGGTTAGCTATCAGCTACCGATCAAAATCGCGATTATGAATAACGGCTACCTTGGCATGGTCCGTCAATGGCAGGAGATGTTTCATCAGCGGCGATACTCTGCTGTAAAAATAACCTCTCCCAATTTCGCCAAGCTTGCGGAAGCATATGGTGCGGTTGGATTCAAAGCTAGTACCGAAGAGGAAGCGCGGCAAGTTATTAAAGCCGCATTTGCCCAACCAGGGCCGTTTATAATGGAATTTGATGTTATCGAGGAAGAAAACGTCTTCCCAATCGTTCCACCGAACCAAGGTAATGATCAAGTCATTTTATCCCGCTAACGTTTCGAAAAATCAACAGCTGATGGGATTTTTCCATCAGCTGTTGATTTTGGTTGAAGCAACACGGTTACATTTTTGCTAGCCCTTTAGTGTCATGATTGTTTTCCATCAAAATATAGTTTCTGATTCCGCCGATTTGGGGCCTGATTCCGCCAACTTTTCGGGTTATTCCGCTGAAATCTACTTGTATTCCGCGAGTTTTACCCATTATTCCGCCGAGTTCAACACTTATTCCGCGGTTCGCTTGGAACAAAAGAACCGTCCCTAGTGTTCATACTCGTTCGCCTTCGTACTTTTTCAAATAAAAATAAGATGGTTAACGCAAGGAAAGCTCCAAAAGCATCGATTAGGACATCTTCTAAAGCTGCAGTTCGTCTAGGCATAAAAAGACAAACGCTAATTCAAAACAAAGATTTGGAATAGCGTTTGTCGATAGTCTTTTATATGGAAGGAATACCATTATCTTTTTCTATTCAACTACCAGCTTACCTGTCATATTTGTATGACCAGATCCACACATGACAGAGCAATGATATTCATAGGTGCCTGTTTTATCAGCTGTAAATTCAGCACTTCCATTTTTCTGAAGATTTATGTTATAGGCAGGAAGAGCAAATCCATGTCCGCCATCATCATCACTTTTCAGCGTTAATTTTACTTTATCTCCTTTTTTAACATGAAGGACTTTTTTGTCGTATTCGAAATCCTTTGCATTGACAGTAATTTCAACTAACTTTCCAGTTGAAGCCTGTGCAGAAGCACTTGAATTACTTGCTGCACTAGTATTTACAGCTTTTTGATCAGCAGCAGTCGTTGATGCTGTTGAATGGTCAGCAGCCTTTTGAGTTGATGAGTTCGTTGATGCTGCTGCTTGATTTGTTTGTTTCGAATTGTTTCCGCAAGCACTTAATACCGAAATACTTAAGACAGTTGCTGCAATCAGTAGTACCAATTTCATTTTCATAGATAGAATCTCCTTAAAATTTTATAGAAGCAATTTAAACACAAGGAATATGCTAATATTGTTTTTTTAATTTTTTATTAAAATTAGTCCTTTTTTCAAAATATTTTATCCCTTATTCTTTAATCGTTTATTACAAAAGGCGTTAAGCTTTGTCCTTACCCAAAATAAAAAAGCCTAGGGAGTTCCCAAGGCTTGTTAATTGAAAAAAGGAACAAAAGAACCGTCCCTTTGTATTTTGAAACCGCTTTCACTTTTTATTTAAACACTACATTCCATTTTGTAAAATAATTCTAGTACTTTGCTTTGATGGTACAATGCTTTGATCTTTAGTTTGGATTGCAATTCTTCACTTATGCATTCCTTCAGGAGTAGCTCATGGTGACGTTGCTGGAACAGGTGCCAATAATACTTCATTTTCATGAACTTACTTTTTAACACAATAGGTTTCCTCCTTTGCTGGACATAAATCGCAGGAGTCGTGTTCGGTAACTGGCTGGCATTGTTGTGTAAACATTAGCCCCTTAAGCTTTGCGTCACTATTTTTCAATAGCTTTGCCTTTTCGAACGATTTATGTGTTGTATTTTCTATTATATAAAACTATTATTACTGCGTAAAGGGCATAAAACTGAATATTGGTAATTTTTTATGAAGATCTTAAAGTTACAAATAAAAAAACCTTGACTTTCGAACTTTAAAGGGTTCCGTTTTAAGTTGCTTTTAGAAATGTAAAGTCAAAATGACAAACGTTTTGACATCGATCTTGGCATGCAAAAATGGCAAAAAAGCTCACCAATCGGCGAGCTTTCCCCATGTTGAATATACGTGGTTCGTTTTTTAGCAAAAGGATGATTGAATAAGAAAATTATTTTAGACCTCATGACATTCTATTATAAAAAGGAATTCCTAATGAAATGGAACAAAGTTCATGAACGACTTTTTTATTTCCAATGGCAAAGAAATTATCAGAAGTAATTTATTCCCTATTAATCGATTTGTCCCTTGTGATAAACGCATAATTTTTATCTTACATTTTATTAGTACAAGCATTTATTCGCCTTTTTAATATCTTATTATTGGAGGTGATTAAATAATGGTAAAACTATTTATTGACCCTGGACATGGAGGTACAGACTCTGGAGCCGTGGGTAGTGGTCTGCAAGAAAAGAATATCACTTTACAAATCGCTACGACTTTAAGGGACATCTTACTTAATGAGTATGAAGGTGTTTTAGTCATGTTAAGTAGGACAAGCGATCAGACTGTTAGCTTAAGTGAAAGAACAGATGCTGCAAACAATTGGGGAGCAGATTATTATCTTTCTATTCATATCAACTCCGGTGGGGGTACGGGTTTCGAAAGTTATATTTACCCAGGTAGTGGGGCCCCTACAACAACTTATCAAAATATTATTCATGAAGAGGTTCTAAAGATAGTAGATTTTGCTAATCGTGGTGAAAAAACAGCCGACTTTCATGTATTACGGCAATCAAGAATGCCAGCTTTGTTAACGGAAAATGGATTTATCGATAATGCAAATGATGCTGCTGAACTAAAAAATTCAAGTTTCTTAACGGAGATTGCCAGAGGACATGTCAATGGGTTAGCTAGAGCATTTCATTTAACTAAAAAACCAACTGTTCTGTATAGAGTCCAAATTGGTGCATTCAGTAACAAGACAAATGCGGACAACCTTGCAGCAGAAGCGAAAGTGAAAGGTTTTGATGCCTTTGTTGTACTAAGACATGGTTTGTATAAAGTCCAAATTGGTGCTTTCGCAACAAAAGGAAATGCAGACTCTCTAGCCGCAAAAGCAAGGAATGCTGGATTTAATGCCATTGTGGTAAATGAATAATTGAGTTGTAAAGGGCTTATTTTAGTCTGTTTTTTCTTCACGAAACAAGCAGAGTTCAAAAGACATTATCTGCTTGTTTCTTAATTACCAAATATATATTATGCCATTTCCAATTGAACATTAAAATATTAGTATGTCTGCTCCTGGTGCCATTTCCAGGCACTAGCGATAATCATTTCTAAATTACGTTCTGCTTTCCAGCCAAGCTCTGTAAAAATCTTTTGAGAAGTAGCAACAAGTCTTGCTGGATCCCCCGCGCGTCGTGAGGCCATCTCAACCACTGCTTTCCTGCCAGTCACTTTTTCACAGGTCTCAATCACTTCTTTAACAGAATAACCAAGGCCATTGCCAAGATTATAAACTTCCGTCGACTTCTTCCCATTCAGCAAGGCTTCAAGGGCGAGAATATGAGCATTAGCTAAATCGGTTACGTGAATGTAATCGCGCACGCAAGTCCCATCTGCTGTGTCATAATCGGTACCAAATACAGATACCTTCTCACGTTTACCGGCAAGGTGCTGTAGAATAATCGGGATTAAATGAGTTTCCGGGCTGTGACTTTCCCCAATTTCAGCAGAACGATGAGCTCCGGCCGCGTTAAAATAGCGAAGAACAACATAATTCAAACCATAAGCTTTTGAAAAATCAGCAAGAATATGCTCCACCATTAGCTTTGATTGACCATATGGATTAATCGGTGCGGTTGGGCATTCTTCATCAATGATTTCAACATTTGGAATTCCATAAGTTGCAGCTGTTGAAGAGAAAATAAAGTTTTTAATATTATGCTTTAACATCATTTTTAATAATGTTAAAGTAGATGCCACATTGTTTTGATAATACTTTAACGGATCGACGACAGACTCGCCAACAAGACTGTTTGCCGCAAAATGCATAACTGCATTAATCGGATAACTTGAAAAGATCATTTGCAGATCGTCTTCATCCCCAAGATTACCTTTAACAAAAATAGCCCTGCTGTCCACCGCTTCTCGGTGACCAGTAGATAGGTTATCAAGCACAATAACTTCTTCCTTTTCAACTAATTCCTTCACAAGGTGACTGCCGATATATCCGGCTCCGCCAACAACAAGAATCATGTTCATTTCCCCTTATGCTAAATTTCACTCGAGAGAATCACGCCTACACTTACAGTTGCGAAGCTTCTTCCTTCTGTTCCGTGGAATCACCTGCTCAGCATAGAATGGTTCAAGAATAATCAACAACTTTTTTATTTTACCATAAAACTAAATTGAAGACTATTTACCAGATTTTTTAACAGCTGAGTCCTTACTTTTATAGGTATAATGATTTGATTATTCTACCAATTTTGACATATTCCTTTAATTTTTTCATCTTTTTTGGGATATAGTCCTAAGATATATCTTTTTTTCTTTACTATTGTCGTTTCTTATCGAGAACAGCTTCCTGCTATTTTCTAAATATTAAGATATACTAGAATTATAAAATAAGAAAGAGAGATGTCTTACGTGCCATTACTTCATATGAAAGAAATCTTTACACCACTCAAATTGTTTGGGATAAAGTTATTTAGAACCACTGAGGGTGAAACCTATATAAAAATTGGGAAAAATCCTAGAAAAAAAATATTCCCATGGTAATAGGCACCCCCTACTATCATGGTGACTTTTTGTCTACCTTTTGACTTAGTAGATTTCCTCACTATTCTACTACTTCCCTTTTGCCCTCCTTTTTCTATCGGAGCACTTTAGCAGAAAGACCTCAGATTCAGTGTTCATTTTTCTACAATACACTTTTAACAATCCCCTTTTACACTTTTATCTATTTAACTGCTATAGCCTTGCAAATCGGACATAACGGCAAGGTCCGATTTTTTAAAATTATCATTCCTTTAAAGAAAACTCTTTTTTAAACTGTAATTAAAATTTTTAGAATAATATTTTAATATATTATCTATTTACAAATAATTTGAAAAGTTGTAGCATTTTTATAAAGGGGGGAATGACAAAACTATTCTAAACGTATTGTAAAATAGTTTTTTTGATTAGAGGAGCATTTGGAATGGACTTATTAGCTAGCACAATCATGTAAGCCTTTTCACGGTGAACAGAAGCTGCAATGATCGTTTTATTTTCAGATTTATGGTATTTATAAATTCCCTATTTTAAACTTCTTCAAGGAACAGTATCTTGTAAGCCCTTTCATAAATTACCTCTTAGAGACCACAGAAAAGCTTTCTTGTTCATCATTACAATGTGAGTCCTTTCACAACCTTTTACTAACTAGGGCTTCTCCAAACATACGAGTACTAGAAAAGGATCTTTTTTAATCGATTCCAACGGTTGAATGGTTATCAAGTCATAGCACACTTGAATGCTGACCACTTCATTAATAGCTAATGAAGGAGAATGGATTTTAGTCTGCTATTTCCTACTAGATCCATAGATGACATGTCCCCGTTTTTGTGGGGAATTAGTCAAAGAAGAAATGAAAATAGGGGAAAACAGCAGTAACACCAAGTAAGTTTAGCGGGAATGGGGAAATTTCAAACCATTAAAGGGGGAAATTTACTATGCGGAAAAACTATCGTTATAAAATTATGACCATGATGGTAATCATGGTCATTATCAACTACATAGACAGAGGGGCTATTTCATACGGACAAGGGGCGATTATCCAGGAATTTGGTTTTGACAAGATTGCTTGGGGAGCAGTACTTGGATACTTCGGCTATGGATATTTATTTGGTTCTCTTTTTGGAGGAATTCTTTCCGATAAAAAAGGTCCAAAGTTTGTTTGGATGGTAATCGGAATTAGTTGGTCGATTTTCGTCATGGCAACAGCCATTGCCGGCAATGTAGGCCAAGCGCTTTTCGGCGGCTCCGCTTTAGCAGGCTTTGCAATGGTGCGAATTCTTTTCGGATTTTCGGAAGGCCCAATGTTTTCGACGATTAATAAAACAAATGCAAACTGGGCAGCTCCAAAAGAACGCGGTATTGCCGCATCTGTAGGTTTATTAGGTACTCCGTTAGGCGCATTGTTAACCGCTCCGGTAGCTGTTGGCCTTTTATCGATTGCAAGCTGGAAATTGGTCTTTATCCTTCTTGGCGCTTTAGGGTTTGTGTGGATTATTATCTGGTCCAAAATGTTTAAAGACATGCCTGAGGATCATGCAAAGGTTTCAAAGGATGAACTTGCCAGAATTCGTTCAAAGGAAGGTTTATTAGCAAATGAAACAATCGTTGATCAAAACGACGATTCCGTTAAGTGGTATCACTTCTTCAAAAACCCGACATTAATTTTTAACGCAATCGGCTATTTTGCTTTCCAATACGTTAACTTCTTACTACTTACTTGGACACCTAAATACCTGCAGGATCAATTTGGCTTTGAATTGTCTTCTTTATGGTATCTAGGCATGATTCCTTGGGTTGGTGCCATCTTTACGGTATTACTCGGTGGTAAAATTTCTGACGCTTTGCGTGCAAAAACAGGAAGCTTGCGGATTGCCCGTTCAGGACTTGCTGTTGTTTCCTTATTTCTGACAGCTATTTGCTTTATGCTGATTCCTACATTGCACAGTGTTGCCGGCGTTTTAACGTTAATGGCCGTTGGTAATGCCTTCAACTTCCTGCCAAACTCTGTTTATTGGACCGTTGTTGTTGACACTGAACCAACCCGCGCCGGAACATTTGGCGGTATTACCCACTTTATCACGAATACAGCAACCATTATTGCACCTACTTTAACTGGATTTTTAGTTGTCAGCTATGGATACTCCTCCATGTTTGTGGCAGCAGCTATTGCCGCTGTAATCGGAATGGTTGCCATGGTCTTTGTTAAACCTGGCGCAAGAAAAGCAAAAAAAGTACCTGCAGCACATAAAATGGCAAACTAAAGTTACAAGGCGGGCTTCCTATCGGCATCCAGCTGATCGCCAAGCACAGAAGGATCAGCTTCTACCTACTCGGCTATGCATAGAAATACGGAATACGGATAGCTTGTAGCGTGCTTAAAACTATAATTAATACCAGAAGATGGGCATGAACCTACTCCTCCCCTTATTAAGACACATACACTGTTTTTGTAATGAAAAGAGGAGGAGTGCGAAATGGATAGACAGTTTTTTGGAGGAATGGGTGTTGGTGGTTATCCCGGAGCAGGGTACATGGGTGGCTATCCTGGTGGATTTGGCGTAGGGCCAGGAATAATGGGTGGTTATCCAGGCGGCTATGCTGCCGGCATGGGTGTCGGTGGTGGTTATCCAGGTGCTTTCGCCGGTATGGGCGGCGGTTATCCAGGTGCTTTCGCCGGTATGGGTGGCGGTTATCCTGTAGGTTACGGCGGTTACCATGGATATGCTGGTTATCCAGGCTACGGCGGGGTTACAGGCTACAGTGGAATGGGCTTTGGCGGCCATTCGATGGGTGGCTGCGGCTGCGGCTGTTAACCCTTAAACAGTCACTTGTATTTACCTAAAAATGTAACGTAAGGTATGTGAAAATCCCTAAATGGATACGGATAAATGTTAACAGCAAGTAATTGGAAGGTGCAAAAGGCACCTTCCAATTTTCCGTTTTGGATTCCTCACTTTCAATAAAAAAGCGGAAAGCGCTTTGCCTTCCACTTAATGCTTATTTCTCAGCATGAGATAAATTTGATTGTTGACGACGCCAAGTGATTTTACGCCGTTTTGGACGTTGGATAAGAGGACAACGTAAGTACTTCCACTTTTGCTAAAACTATTAAGAGTATTCCAGCCGGGGAGTACACCGTGGTCAGAATAACTACCAGGGTCACTGTACAAACCTAGGGCGTAATTATGCTTAAATGGTGTAAAAAACTGCTTCAAGCTTTTTTGGGACATCAATTTACCGGTATAAAGGGCTTTATCAAATAGATACATGTCATAGGCTGTTGTATAAACATCCCCGCAGCCAAACAACTGGGACATATCAGGAAGGTCTGGAGTGATCATGGTTCCGCCCTTTTGCTTGTATCCTTTTGAAGGAAATGGCTCCTTGTAAAATGCTTCTCCAAACCCGGTATGTTCCATACCCGCTACATCAAAGACATGCTGTTTTACATACGTTTCAAGCGGTTCACCTGTTACTTTTTCCAAAATATACGCTAGGATTGTATAGTTAGAATCACTATAATTCCATTCTGAACCTGGTTTGAATTTTAATTTTCCTTTTTCAATTTTCTTGATCAAATCATCATGGGAAATTTTCTGCGTTGTTTCCGAATGTTCAGGAATTCCTGACGTATGTGTTAATAAATGATATAAGGTAATTTCTTTTCCGTTTGGAAAGTCCGGGATATATTTTGCCACTGGGTCATTGATATTTATCTTTCCTTTTTCTTGCTGCTGCATGATTGAGGCAGATATAAATACCTTTGTAATCGAACCAATGTAGAATACAGTTTGCGAATTATTCGATAATTTTTTCTCACTATCAGCGTAGCCGAAACCTTTATTTAATATGACCTTATTGTCTTTTACAACTAATGCAGTACCGGTAAAATTCAAGCTTTTTAGATACTCATAAATGGCTGGGTCATTCGTAATATCTTCCACTTGAGGTGCGGATGCGGCAACTTTCTTTTTAAGCGGTGGATTTACTTTTGAACTTTGATTTTTGCTGACACCAGATTCTGCTTTCGTATTTTTCGAAGAATAATAGAAGTAACCTGGAACAAAGGTGATGATTGCTGTTGCAAGAAATAGAATTAAAAACTGTTTAATTGCTCTATTTCGCCGCCGAATTCTATAAACCTCTAATCGAACATCCGCCATTTTTCTTTTCACCTTTCTTTCAAACATAAACCACTCTGACATAGTATAAAACAGAATGCTACCCTAAGACTACATTATTTGGCGGTTTTTTTTATAAAAAATTCGACTAAAAAAACGGAGAAATCACCTTTTCTCCGTTTTTTGTATAATCTTTAAGCGTCGTGTTTAAGGTAACAATTTCTTTCCCACTCATCGTATTGCTTTGAAGCCGTCCAACTGAGCCATGATACCAGCACCTTTAAATGACTTGAACCTACATACCAGAATTCCCAACGATTCTTTCCAGAGTTTTGGTAAATTCCTGTCCGTTTTACATTTTGCATTGAATGCCCTCCTTTATGAAATAAAATATCCGTGGCAAAGAAGAACTCCCATTCCTACCATTTTCTTGTGCTTTCCTATATGTTTATGAAATTAGCAAAATAGTTTAGATTCCTGATTATTATAAATATTCTATTAATTTAATCAAAATCCTTCTTACTCTCTAAAAAATTTTCCCAACTATAGTACTATCTACTTTTTGCTATCATTCTTACATTTTCTAATTAGCATACTTCGATATGG
Source organism: Bacillus sp. EB600 (assembly GCF_024494385.1). Taxonomy (GTDB): domain Bacteria; phylum Bacillota; class Bacilli; order Bacillales; family Cytobacillaceae; genus JAEVLT01. The sequence goes on along the minus strand of NZ_JAEVLT010000003.1, from coordinate 177,560 downwards.
ACCATTTTGACAATGTTATAACCCATTTCATTTGGCTTATGAACCATTTTTCGCACGTTATAACCCATTTCGTTTGGCTTATGAACCATTTTTCGCACGTTATAACCCATTTCGTTTGGCTTATGAACCATTTTTCGCACGTTATGAACCATTTCACTTGGCTTATGAACCATTTTACACTCGTTATGAACCATTTTGATTAAGTTATGAGCATTTTTCCATTTACTGTTAAATTACATTAATCTTCCTTTTTGAAATCGCATTCATTTACAAAGATTTATATATTTTGTGTAGAATCAGCAGATTAATCACAATTTTCCGTTGGGTATGTTACCTTTAATTTTTAATAGGAGGGAAATGAATATGCGATCGAATAGCAAACTAGTTGAGACCATCTGCACACAGCGTTTAGTAATGGAATTTCTCGCTGTCTCCCAGCAAGCAGCCATTGCCTGCTATCCTTGGATTGGCCGCGGAGATAAAATAGAGGCTGACGGGGCCGGGACGGAAGCCATGCGCAATCGCATGAACCTGATCGATATGTCCGGGGTGATTGTCATCGGAGAAGGCGAAATGGATGAGGCTCCTATGCTCTATATCGATGAAAAGCTTGGAACAGGCCAAGGTCCTCATGTTGATATTGCCGTTGACCCTGTCGAAGGCACAACCTTAATGGCAAAAGGCAAAGGTCGTTCGCTAACCGTTATCGCGGTAGCCAGCCAAGGAAGCTTGTTGCATGCCCCAGATATGTATATGAAAAAAATTGCTGTCGGTCCAAAGGCAAAAGGCAGCATCGATATTGAATTATCACTTTCCGATAATATGAAAGCAGTCGCAAACGCGCTCGGTAAACAGGTTAATGAACTAACCGTGATGATCCAGGAACGGCCCCGCCACGAGGAATTGATCCAGGAGGTCATTCAAGCAGGTGCCAGTGTGAAGCTTTTTTCTGATGTGGATATTACCGGAGCGATTGCAACGGCTTTTGATGAAATCGACATTGATTTATTAGTTGGAACGGGCGGCGCGCCAGAAGGTGTCATTACTGCGGCTGCCTTAAAGTGTTTGGGTGGCGACTTTCAGGCAAAGTTGATGCCGCAAAATCAAGCAGAATTTGATCGCTGTTTAAAGATGGGGATTTCAAACCCCGATAAAGCGCTAACGATGGATGAAATTGTCAAAACCGATGATTGCTTTTTTGTAGCTACAGCGATTACCGATGGAATGCTGTTAAAGGGTATTCAAAAAAGTAACCAAGGCTCCTTGCTTACCCACTCCTTAGTGATAGCAGGTGGAGGTATGAAAAACATTCAATTTGTTACTGGCCGCTTTTCGGCTGACAGCCAATTTTAAAAGGTAAAAGTAACTGTATCTATGCAATGCTAAGTAGTATCTTATTCAATTTCCCAATACCGTCATTTCCAGGTTTTCTATTAGTCGATTTTAGCGATATCCCTGCACTCATTGCAGCTCTATTTTTCGGCCCGGTGGGAGGTATTTTTTTTAAAAGAATCTAAAAATGCAAAAATGGATGGTGCCTTTGCGCCATCCATTTTTGTGTAATTCAACTTAAACTAGAGCTGGTTTTTTTCTGCAAATTCTAATAGGCGCTTTTTGGTATCCTCCCACATTGAAAAGATTATTATTTCAATCAAAGAAAATTTAAGGAAGACATGAAATTTGTCGTAAACTTTAAAGCACGAGACGACAGTGTTCGGCCTTCTCCGCATCTATTTTCTATTATATTTTAGTTTAGAAACTAGAAGAGTTAGGAGTGGCTGATCATGTATTTTGAGAATCTATTAGATGCCGTTCTTGGTATTCGCAGAGTATTTCATGTAGTTGAGTGCGAGATCTGTGGGTTTGATGAGATATACTATGAGGATGCCGAAACAAAGAAGCTTGTTGGCAGAGCTTGTTCAGAATGTAATTTCGTGCAGAAATTTGACTTTTAGAAGCGAGGAGTTTTGGGGGAACGATTGGCTAAGGACCTTTTTTTGGAACATAGCAACAGGCGATTCATTTAATCACTCCCCCACAAGGATATAGTAATTTTTTATTTCAATAAGGTTAGGTTTTAGAATAGGAATTCTCCCTCCAGTTCCATTTTCTCCCCCTATTTCAGCGCCAGCTCTTTTTAATCGAATGTATTTTTTGATTACCTTCTATTACTACCATATACCTGCTAAAGAAGAATTTGGCCTTTTCAAGCGACTTTTCCTCGATAGAATATTATATTTGATCCAATGCATGATAAATCTTAGAATCTATCATATAGTGATCAACCGGAACCACTTTGTTCATTTTATAACAAAATCTTGAAAATTTATCCACAAGATGTACTTATTATACCTACAGTGAAAGGAGTCAGCTTATGTCCTCTTTAGTAAACCAGCAAAATGGTGTATTTCATTCTGTTTGCTCACTTGATTGTCCCGATCAATGCGGCTTGCTCGTTCATAAACAAGAAGGAAAAATCGTGAAAATTGAAGGAGACCCCAATCATCCTGTAACCAAGGGACATATTTGCAATAAGGTAAGGCACATGACCGATCGAATCTATGATAATAAGCGCTTGAAATATCCACTGAAACGGGTCGGAGCAAAAGGTTCCGGGGAATTTGAGCGAATAAGCTGGGAGGAAGCGATCAATACGATTTCTTCCCGATGGAAACAGCTCCTGCAGACAGATGGACCGGAGAGCATTCTTCCCTACAGCTTTTATGGAAACATGGGCAGGCTTAGTGCCGAGGGCATGGACCGCCGTTTTTTTCATCGCTTGGGTGCTTCAAGGCTTGATCGATCCATATGCAGTTCAGCGGGGTCGGTTGGCTATAAGTATACGATGGGCGGCAGCTTCGGCATTGACCCGGAAGATACGATTCATTCCAAACTAATTATTTTTTGGGGAATTAATGCCGTTAGTACGAACATGCATCAAGTTGCACTTGCCCAACAGGCGCGGAAAAATGGCGCAAAAATCATTGTCATAGACGTCCACAAAAATCAAACCGCCCGTTTTGCGGATTGGTTCATTCCAATTATGCCTGGAACAGACAGCGCTCTCGCCTTAGGGATCATGCACATTCTTTTTTCAGAAAACATGGTGAATACTTCTTTTTTGCAAAAATATACAGTCGGACACGAAGAGCTGCGTGAACATGTTGTCCAGTACGATCCTCTGACGGTTTCCGGAATAACCGGTGTGCCGGTGGATGATATTTATAAACTGGCACGTATGTATGGTACTACTTCTCCTTCTTTCATCCGAATTGGAAACGGACCGCAGCATCATGATAATGGCGGCATGTGTATTCGCACGATTTCCTGTCTTCCGGCCTTAACGGGACAATGGCTGGTAAAAGGCGGCGGCGCCATTAAAGGAAATGGTGGTTATTTAGATTGTAATAGCAGCTACCTGCAGAGGCCGGATCTGCTGCAAAAGAAGAATACACGTGTGATTAACATGAACCTGCTTGGAAATGCTTTACTGACGATGGATCCTCCGATAAAGTCCTTATATGTTTATAGCACAAATCCTGCTGTCGTGGCGCCTGATGGTAATAAAGTCCGAAAAGGTCTGGACCGGGATGATTTATTTACGGTTGTCCATGATTTGTTTCTTACTGAGACCGCGAAGTATGCAGATATTGTTTTACCTGCAGCATCAGCATTTGAAAACACGGACTTTTACACGTCTTATTGGCACCACTACATCCAAATTCAGCAGCCTGTTATTGAAAAATACGGGGAATCCAAATCAAATGTTGACGTCTTCCGCTTGCTTGCCGAAGCAATGGGCTTTAAGGATGCCTGCTTTCAAGAGTCAGAAGCAGAAATGATTGCAGGAGCGCTTGATTATCCGAATTTAGACGGAATTGAGTATGAAGCCTTAGTGAGCCAGCACTATATAAAAGCGGAGGTAAAGCCATTGTTCCCTGGAATGCTCTCAACGCCAAGTGGAAAAATAGAGTTATATTCTGAAAAAATGAAAGTAGATGGCTACCCTCCCCTTGCTACCTATATACCATTAGTAGACGATGCTGATTTCCCATTTTTGTTCGTGCCTGGTCCCAATCAGCATTTCTTAAACTCTACTTTTTCCAACAACGAAAAACACCAAAAGTTTGAAAAAGAGCTACTACTGCACATGAATCATGAAGATGCCGAATCCCTCGGGATCGAAGATGGGGATCTTGTCCGTGTCTGGAACAACCGCGGCCAATGCGAGTTTAAAGTGTCAGTGGGTGATAAAGTCCTCCAAGGCGTAGTCGTCACCCAAGGACTTTGGGGGAATTCTAGCGGGTTCCATTCATCTGGAAATGTTTTGGTGAATTCACTTACTCCTGATCGAGTGGCTGATATGGGCAATGGTGCTACATTTTTTTCAGGGCGTGTGCAGATTGAGAAAAAGGTCTAAAAATAAACAAGAAAGTGTCCCAAAGTAAGTTATTTGGGACACTTCTTGTTAGTGGGCTTCAATTTTTTTAAAAAAGGAGAACGGCACTGTTGCAAGTGATGCGAACCGTGCCGTTTTACTGCTGATTCCGTATGTATATCGTAAGGTTGTATGGGTGTTCCAGGGACCATTAATCTTAATTCAAGTTAATTGAACCAATCCAATGCCTAAGGGCAAGCGGGACAGCCGTATGAATTAGTGTTGTTTGCCTTCAGTGAATACTTGGAAGCTTATGCCGAACTTGTCTGTTACATTTCCATAAGCTGGGCTGAAAAAAGTTTCCTGAAGAGGCATGGTTACTTGACCGCCATCCTGCAGTGCAGTAAACATTTGACGTGCTTGATCAGCGTTATCCGTTGTAATACAGATTGTTACTTGATTTCCACTTTGAACTGATTGACCCGGAAATGTATCAGAAAACATAAGGTCCGTTTCACCAACTTTTATTGACGCGTGCGAAACAAGGTCCTTTGCTTCTGCGGGTAATGGAAATTCTGGATTTTCCGGCATTTCTCCGAAAGATTGCATAAAGAGAACTTGAGCACCTAATGCTTTTTCGTAAAATTGGATTGCTTCCTTTGCGTTGCCATTCATCACGAAGTAGGGAATTAATTTTAATGTCATCTTAATCAGCTCCTAAGGTCATTACTATTTTGCATACTTGCTATTATTACCCACAGTTAAGATTATAAAACAAAGAACAAATGTTCGCAACCAATATTTTCCGACATTCGGATTGAATTTTTCCAAATGGCGTACCTGATTCTACAAAAGGAGGCTGGATCGTTCTTTTGCTACCCTCGCTGGCTCTTCCTTCACCGTCAAAATCTCACAACATTCGAATTCTAGTCTAAGACATCAATTTCAACAAGATCCCAGGATGTTATGATTCCTAATGGTTTTTCGCTTTGCTTGCCTGTTTCGGTAACGATCACCGCTTCAAGTTTTTGATTTTTCACATGGTATTCTCCAAAAATTTCTTCAATCTCAAACATGTCTACATTTTTCCTAACAAATTCAATCGGAGTGGACCTCTTCAAAGGAAAGAGATCCTTGACCGTTACATCTTCTAGTTGGATGACACTTTCCACCATATTCTCAGCAAACCATTTAATAATACAATCTGCTGTTAACGGCCATTTATATCCGTTCCCGTCATAAATCGGAAAAATTGAATAAGACCGTTTATTTATAACAGTTAAAATATCTTTTAATTTTGCATCCTCGTAGTAGTAAAAAACAGGCTTCGTCGCAATCGAGAGGGCTTCCCTTGGCTGAACCAACTTTGAAGCAATATTCTCGATTAGGCTGACGACACGCGTATGCGGCTCGGCAATGTAAAACCCTAATTCAATCTTGTCATGAACGATTGAATTTCTTAATCGCCCAAATATCTTTAAATCATGATAATGCTTGCGAATGATTGAATGAACCGGAAATCCTAGCCGCAGTAATTCCGCAAACCGGTCCGTTCCGGCGTTTTTTATATTTTCTTGCAGCCAGTTATGTATTTGATTAAAAGCTACCTCAAAACGTTCTGATAATTGTGTTTCCAGTGCTTTCGCCACGATTCTGTGAACCTCCGTATCTAGTAAACATGCTTACTAGTAATCTTTAATTAGCCTTAATGGCCACTAGGTTTCCTATGTAAAAATTATACAATATTTTCGATTATAAAGAGAACTTTGGACCAATAGTACCATACCCATTCATGGAATCATCCTGATTTAACTGAATTGCGCCAACTTCACTCATAATTGCGCCGTTTTTAAATTTATTTCGCCAATTTTTATAATGATTTCGCCAAAATTAATTTTATTTCGCCAAACTAGATGATAATTGCGCCAAACCTTAATGTAGCCGATGCAGATCAAGCGATATCCAAAGCAGCAATCTTTGCACAGCACATCTAAAAAAAGGTAATTTAAAAAGGAGAGCGATCATTCATGATTGCTCTCCTCCTATCATTACGCCATCAAATAGTTATCAACTTCCCGTGCAACTTCGCGCCCCTCGTTAATGGCCCAGACGATTAGGCTTTGGCCTCGTCTGGCATCACCTGCAGCGAATACACCTTCGACGTTTGTTTTGAACTCTCCGTATGCAGCGTCAACCTTTTGCCCCACGGTATTCACACCGAATTGGCTTAGCAGCGGCTGCTCTGTTCCCTCAAAACCGATCGCGATGAACACAAATTGCGCCGGCCACACTTTTTCAGTGCCTGGGATTTCTTTATAATAGTAACAGCCTTTATCATCCCATAGTTTCTCCATTTCAATGGTGTGAAGCTCTTTTACCTTTCCATTCTCATCCGCAACGACTTTTTTCGTTTGAATCGAGTATTGGCGCGGATCTTCCCCAAACGAAGCTTTTGCTTCCTTATAGGCATAATCCATTGTAAAAACATTTGGATTAGCTGGCCACATATTGTCAGCAGTACGTTCAGCCGGCAATTGCGGATGTTTACCGAATTGTACAACGCTGCGGCATTTTTGACGAAGTGCAGTAGCCACGCAGTCTGCGCCTGTGTCCCCGCCGCCAATGACGATGACGTCCTTGTCCTCGGCATTAATAAACTGACCATCCTCAAAATTAGAGTCTAATAGACTTTTGGTCGATTTGGTCAAATAATCCATTGCAAAGTGAACCCCGTTTGCTTCACGGCCTTCGAGCACCAAATCACGCTGCTTTTGCGCACCTGTACAAAGGATCACTGCATCGAACTGAGCTTGAAGCTCAACAGCTGTGATATCCTTGCCGACTTCTGTATTGGTGACAAAGTCGATTCCTTCTTGTGCCAATAAACGAACCCGGCGCTCAACGACTTCTTTTTCCAGCTTCATGTTAGGAATTCCATACATCAGTAATCCTCCGGGCCGGTCGGCACGCTCAAATACCGTTACCGAGTGGCCGGCTTGGTTAAGCTGATCAGCGGCAGCCAGACCGGCTGGACCGGAACCGATCACCGCTACCTTCTTACCCGTCCGTGATGAAGGAACCCGCGGCGTGATCCAGCCTTCTTCAAAGCCTTTATCAATGATCGCTTGCTCTATGTTTTTGATCGTAACCGCAGGATCAGAAATCGCCAAGGTACATGAGCCTTCACACGGAGCCGGACAAACTCTTCCTGTAAATTCAGGGAAATTATTCGTTTTCATTAGTCGGTCAAGTGCTTCCTTCCAGCGGCCGCGGTAGACCAAATCATTCCACTCCGGGATCAGGTTGTGAATCGGACAACCTGATGTTGCCCCTTGAATCTCCATCCCGATGTGGCAGAAGGGTGTACCGCAATCCATGCAGCGGGCCCCCTGTTTGCTTATTTTTTCAGCAGAGAAAGGAAGCTTATACTCTTTCCAGTCGTTAAGGCGTTTAAGGGCATGCCGTTCTTCCGCTTTTTCGCGGGCATATTCCATAAAACCTGTTGCTTTTCCCATTTTCCTCTCCCCTTTCTTAGCGTATTACAGCTTCCTGCTGTTTTACATGTGTTGATTTTGCAGATGAATTGGCTAAAAAGGCACTCATAACCGCTTCTTCTTCGGTTAAGCCCGTTTCTTTTTGGGCCTCGATCAGATTCATCATCCTCTTATAATCCTTCGGTATTACCTTGACAAAATATTTCACAGCTTCTTCCCAGCTTTCAAGAATGCTGTTAGCTTTTATACTTTGTGTATAACGGAAATGATTTTCAATTAACTGTTTCAGCTCAGCCTGATCGGCCGGGTCAGAAACAGATTCAAAGTCAATTAATGCTTGATTACATAACTGCCTAAATTCATACGGCTCATCTGTTAAGACGTAGGCAATCCCGCCGGACATCCCTGCGGCAAAGTTTTTGCCAACATCACCTAAAACAACAACCCGGCCGCCTGTCATGTACTCGCAGCCATGGTCACCAATTCCTTCAACAACCACGTTTGCACCGCTGTTCCGGACAGCAAAACGTTCACCGGCACGGCCGTTAATATAGGCTTCACCGCTGGTTGCCCCGTAAAAAGCGACATTTCCGGCAATGACATTTTCCCCTGAAGCCATCATGGTATGTTCATCTGCTTTGACGATAATTTTACCGCCTGACAAACCTTTACCAACATAATCATTCGTGTCACCGGTAAGCTCCATGGTCATCCCCTTCGGTATAAACGCACCAAAGCTTTGACCGGCAGAACCGGCAAACCTTAAGGTAATCGTATCCTCCGGCAGACCTGCTTCACCGTAGAGTTTAGAGATTTCACTTCCGACAATGGTTCCAACAACACGGTTGACGTTTGTAATTGGGAAGCTGATATCCACAGGAATCTGTTCCGCTAACGCCGGTTTCACTGCCGGCAGAATTTTTTGGATATCAAGAGAATCATTAATTCGATGATTTTGCGCATGTCTAAACGTACGGTTCCCTTCAGGCTGATATAGCAAAGTGGTTAGATCCAAATGCTGTGCCTTCCAGTGTGCTTTAGCCCGGTCACTCACTGTTAAAACATCTGTGCGGCCAACCATTTCTTCCACGGTTCTAAAGCCAAGTTCTGCCATAAGTTCACGCACTTCCTGGGCAACAAAGCGCATAAAGTTGACAATATAATCAGCTTCACCCGTGAACTTTTTGCGAAGCTCAGGGTTTTGCGTCGCAATCCCGACTGGGCACGTATCCAGATGACAGACACGCATCATGACACATCCAAGAACAACAAGCGGTGCTGTCGCAAACCCAAACTCTTCTGCTCCAAGCAAGGCTGCCATGACTACATCCCGGCCGGTCATTAATTTACCATCCGTTTCCAGGACAATCCGATCGCGCAGACCGTTCAGCATCAACGTTTGGTGCGCTTCAGCAAGGCCAAGTTCCCAAGGCAGTCCGGCATGCTGGATACTGGTTTTAGGTGACGCACCTGTTCCGCCGTCGTAGCCGCTGATCACGATTACATCGGCAACCGCTTTAGCAACACCGGCTGCAATCGTGCCGACGCCGCCTTTCGAGACAAGCTTTACGCTGATGCGGGCATCACGGTTGGCGTTTTTCAAATCATGAATCAGCTGTGCTAAATCCTCGATCGAGTAAATGTCATGGTGCGGCGGAGGTGAAATTAAAGAGACGCCAGGTGTTGCACCGCGAACGTCGGCCACCCACGGATACACCTTTTTGCCCATCAGCTGTCCGCCCTCGCCCGGCTTTGCGCCTTGTGCCATTTTTATTTGCAGCTCTTTAGCGTTGACGAGATAATGACTTTTTACACCAAAACGCCCGGAGGCAATTTGTTTAATCGCACTTCCCCTGTTATCACCGTTTTCATCTAAAACATAGCGGCTTGAATCTTCCCCGCCTTCACCGCTGTTGCTTTTTCCGCCTAAACGGTTCATCGCAATCGCCAATGTTTCATGAGCTTCCTTACTGATTGAACCAAACGACATTGCCCCTGTTTTAAAGCGGCGGACAATTGAATCTACAGATTCTACTTCGTCAAGCGGCACGGATGGACGTGATCCATTAAAGGTGAATAAGTTACGTAAAAAGCCTAGTCTCTCTTCATTTGCAAGATTAGAGTATTTTTTAAATAATTCATAATCACCGTTGCGGCACGCCCATTGCAAAGTATGAATGGTGCCCGGATTAAAGGCGTGATGTTCGCCGTCACTTCTCCATTGGAAGTTGCTTCCTGAATCTAATGTCTTGTCGGTTAATTCCTTGTATGCCCCCTCATGACGTAGCTTCGCTTCCTCAGCAATGGTTTCTAAACCGATTCCACCAAGCTGGGAGACTGTCCCAGAGAAAAAACGCTCAATGACATCCGAACCAATTCCCACCGCTTCAAAAATTTGTGCACCACGATAACTTTGAACGGTAGAAATCCCCATTTTGGACATGACTTTGACAACGCCCTCGGTCATCGCATGCACATATTTTTCAACTGCTTCTTCATAGGTGTATGGTAAAGTATCTTCCTGTACTGCTTGTTTATAGGCAGCAAACGCCAGGTAAGGGTTTATCGCATCGACACCATAGCCAAGCAATACCGCGAAATGATGAACTTCTCTTGCTTCTCCTGTTTCAACAATGACGCTGGCTTTTGTCCGCAAGCCTTGACGAATCAAGTGCTGATGAAGGGCACTTGCTGCCAATAATGAAGGTATCGCCATTTCTTTTTCATTCATATTGCGGTCTGACAGGATTAATAAGCTGGCCCCGTCCGCAATCGCAGCCTCTGCTTCACGGCAAACAGCTGTAAGGCTGGCTTCGAGATCATCCGTGAACAGTATATTTATCGTTTTACTAGTAAAATCAGGCTGTGCTTTTAATTGCTCAAGCTGACTGTTCGTAATAATTGGTGATTCCAGCTGAATCCGGCGGCAATTTCCTGCTGTCGGATGAAGCAAATTGCCCTCAGCTCCTAAATAGGAAACGGTCGAAGTGACGATTGCCTCGCGAATCGAGTCAATCGGCGGATTGGTAACTTGGGCAAACAATTGTTTAAAGTAGTTGAACAACAGCTGCGGCCGGTCTGATAACACGGCAAGCGGCATATCATTTCCCATTGCCCCAAGCGGATCCTTTCCTTCACTCACAACTGGAAGGATGTATTTATTAATATCTTCATAGGTATATCCAAAGGCTTTCTGGCGGACTTGTAAATTCGCTAATGTTTCTCCCTCAGACTCTATTTTATCCTCTAAGCGGACAAGCTGTTCATCCAGCCATTGCTGGTAAGGCTGCGCCTGTGCAAGTTCTGCTTTCACTTCTTCATCGGAAATAATCCGTCCTTTTTCTAAATCGATAAGGAGCATTTTTCCCGGGCGTAAGCGCTCTTTGTATAACACTTTTTCTGGCTCAACATCGATAACCCCAACCTCTGATGAAAAAATAATATAATCATCTTCAGTAACATAATAACGAGCCGGACGAAGACCATTCCGATCCAATACAGCGCCAATTTGTTTTCCATCTGTAAACGAAATAGCTGACGGACCATCCCATGGCTCCATTAGAGAACTATGATACTCGTAAAAAGCACGCTTTTCCTCTGTCATATGCGGATTGTTAGACCATGGCTCCGGAATGAGCATCATCGCTGCATGGGCAGGCTTCCTGCCGGCAAGCACTAAGAATTCAAGCGCATTATCTAAGATGGAGGAGTCACTTCCATCCGTATCAAGAATTGGCAGCACTTTTGCCAAATCCTCCCCAAACGCCTTGGAAACGAATTGCTGTTCACGCGCCTTCATCCAGTGAATATTACCCTGGAGCGTATTAATCTCCCCATTATGAATTAAATAACGGTTTGGATGAGCTCTTTCCCAGCTTGGAAATGTATTTGTACTAAAGCGGGAATGCACTAAAGCAAACGCCGACACAAAATTCTCATCCTGCAAATCTAAATAAAACTGATCGACCTGTTGTGGTGTTAACAAGCCTTTATAAACAATCGTTCTGCTGGAAAGACTCGCAAAGTAAAAACGGTATCCCGATTCCTTTGCCCATTTTTCCGCTTGTTTCCGAATCACGTATAATTTTCGTTCAAATCCTAAAGAATCCGTACGATTTTCGTTGTCACCAACAAACAACTGGCGGATGACCGGACAGCTCTCCTGCGCCGTTACCCCAATTTTTTCGGCATCGACCGGAACCGTTCTCCAGCCAAGCACCGTTTCCCCTTCTTGTTCAACCAATAGATTGATATATTTTTCAATTTCTCCCCGTTCCGCATCGTCTTTTGAGAAAAACAGCATCCCCACACCGTATTTCTCTTTTTCCGGCAATTTCATTACCGAACATTCTTTCCTGAAAAACTTATCCGGAATTTGAACCATTAATCCCGCTCCATCCCCTGTAAGCGGGTCACTTCCCTGGCCGCCGCGGTGATCTAATTTGCAAAGCATTTGCAGTCCCTTGGTAACAATTTCATGTGTAGCCTTTCCCTTTATGTGAGCATATAAGCCGATTCCACATGCGTCATGTTCAAATTCAGGACGATAGAGACCTTGTGCTTTTGGTAGTTGGTTATAGGTCATCCTTATTCTCCTCCTGTAGGTTATTGTCGAAATATTTTATTTATCTTAATTTTATGTTTTCCTAACGATATAAACAATATATAATTTATATTAGATTAATCTAATTTTTAGATGAATGAAGGAGGCAGCAAAAGTGGAGCTGCGACAATTACGATATTTTATCGAGGTAGCTGAACGTGAGCATGTTACAGAAGCAGCTGAAAATTTAAATGTTGCCCAATCAGCCGTGAGCTATCAGATTACTAAGCTGGAAGAGGAGCTAGGGGTTAAGCTACTGGAACATGTCGGCAGAAACATTAGGATTACCCAAATCGGAACTACCTTTTTACATGATATAAAAAATGCAGTTAAGTTGATTGATGAAGCAAAGGAAAAAATTAATGAGTATCTCGATCCGCAAGCCGGGACAATCAAGATTGGTTACCCAACAAGCTTGGCCAGATATTGGCTGCCAAATGTCATTTCTGCCTACAAGGAAATCCTGCCAAATGTTAACTTCCATTTGCGCCAGGGATCCTATTCCTACTTAATTGATGCCGTTAAAAAGGGGGAAATTGATTTGTCCTTTCTCGGCCCTGTTCCCATGAAGGATCCTGATCTTGAGTCCAAAATTTTATTTATAGAACCCATCGTCGCCCTGCTTCCGAACAGTCATCCTCTGGCCGACAGAAAAAGCTTGTCTTTAGGTGAATTGCGAAATGAGTCATTCGTGTTGTTTCCAAAAGGGTATGTCCTCCAAAAAATTGCGGTAGAAGCATGTAACGAGGCTGGCTTTGAACCAAACATTACCTCTGAGGGAGAAGATATGGATGCCTTAAAAGGTCTTGTTTCAGCAGGAATTGGCGTCAGCCTTTTACCTGAAAGCACATTCTATGACTCTATTCCCAGGTTTACAGTCAAAATCCCGATTAATAGCCCGCAAGTCCAGCGAACAGTCGGTGTGATCATACCGAAAAAAAGAGACCTTGCCCCTGCCGAAAAGAATTTCTATCAATTTCTTATTCAATTTTTCAATAGGTTAGAGCGGTATATGTGAGCCTCTAGTGAAGATATCCGTCTCTTTTAATTATCTATTCCGCGAATTCGACCATGTATTCCGCGTGAATGTGATTACATTCCGTGCGTTTTCGCTAACATTCCGCCGTATTCACAACTTTTTTCCGCAAATGTCACAATTTGTTAGATCTTACAACAGCTTAAGCTATGTCTAAGACCACATTCTTAGTGAAATTAACCAAAAAAGAGAGCAATCACATTGTGATATGCTCCTCTTTTTTAGACTGAGTAAGTAATTACCTTCTCCCTACTGATTCCTCTATGCCTCAATTTTCTTCAAAAACTTCTCAATATAGCCATTGATATCTTCACGGTTTTCAAAAACCATGGTGTAGTGGTTACAATCGGAAATGACTGTTTCAATGTTTTTTGTATAGGCTTGTGTATCTTCGTAATCACGTAAGTAAAAAAGCGGCGGCATCGCGCCGATTTCTCCCTTTGCATACACGAGCAAGACCGGACACATAATTTTCGAGCAAATTTCCTTTACTTCAAACGTATAAAAGCTTTCCGAATCGCCTAAAATACCCGCTTCGCTTGATTTATTTTTCCAATAATCGCCGACAGGTTCGACCTCATATTCGACTATGTCCTGCAATATGTCATTCCAGCTGATGCCCAAATGACTGTAGATTTGTTTGGCTTCTTCAATATAATGGTCCTTCGATTGATATTCTTTACTAAGCCGTCCTAAAGATGGCTTCACAATCGCTCTTTGGTGTTCAGACATCCTAGCAGCACCGTCAAGGAGTACAACGGCTTTTACTGATGGTAATTTGCTGGCTACAATCGCTGAAATAAACGCACCCATCGAGTGTCCTATAAGAATAGGATTTTCAAGCTTTAACATTTTGATTAATCCGATGATATCCTCTGCATGTTTAAAGATGGATGGCTCTGGATCGGTGCTATCACTATTCCCGCGTCCGCGCAAATCCAGGGATATCACCCGATACTCACCCTTGAGTTTTTCAGCATAATAGTGCATATATTTGTGACTTCCAGTTAAACCATGAATCATAACAATCGGGCCTTTTTCACCCGGATAATCCACCACTTGAAGGTTATTCCCATTAATATTTTTTTTATAAAATTCCACTTTACTTCCTCCCCTTATTAAAAGAGCCCTTTAAAACAGTCAGATAGCATTTTTGTAATAAATGGTATCCCTCAATTTTAAAAGGCTCCTATCCTTCGTCGACTAAGGTTCATGAATAGTTCAAATATTACAAATTTTAAATATGTATTCGTTTCCTCTATTATGGTACATTTTCCAATTACCCGCAATCATTTTTTCCAAAAAAGCGGAAGCTGGCGCACACCCTCCTGTCAGCTTTTTTGAGGAGCTGAATGTTCAATCCACCATCAAAAAAAGTAAAAACGGGCCGTGTCAGCACGGCCCGAAATTTCTAGCTAAAAAGTTTCAATAACATGATTGCTACGATAACAGTTGCAGCACCGCCGATTCTTGTTGAAACCTGTGCGAATGGCATTAATGACATCCGGCCGGAAGCTGAAAGAATCGCTACGTCCCCAGTTCCGCCTAAACCACTGTGAGTTCCTGTAACAATTGCAGAGTCAATCGGGTACAGTTTCATTAGTTTTCCTACAAAGAAACCAGAAGCCATCATTGCCAACACAACGGCTGCACAAACAATTACATATCCGGGTGTAACAATTTTTACAACATCCTTAAGCGGAATATAAAGCATTCCTAATCCAACCATTAATGGCCAAGTCAAGCTGCCTGATACAAATTTATATAAGTGATAGGCACCTTGTTCCATTTTAGGTGGCATAACTTTAACTGCTTTTACAATTGCTGCTGCAAGAATCATTAACACTGGTCCAGGAATTCCTAAAAATTTATTTCCCAGTCCGCCAAAGATAAAGAAGCTGCAAGCAATGAGCAAGCCTGCGCCCATTAGTGAGAAATCAATCGGCTTATCAATTGTCGTTGCTTCTGTGATACCGTCGCCGCCTTTTGTTTTAACTAAAACGCCGTTACCAGTAAGATGCGGTTTTTTCCTGCCAATGTTTGCAAGAACACCGGCACAAATGATTGCAACAGTATTACCAATTACAGCGGCCGGAATTAATTGGCCGACAAATGATTCAGATGCTTTTCCAAGTACTTGTCCATAACCGAGTGTAAGAGGTAAAATGCCTTCTCCGATTCCGCCACCGATAATTGGAACAACAATAAAGAAAAATGCGTGTTTCATATCATATCCAAAAAGCATTGCTACAAGTACACCTGCGGCAACAGCGGCAAGTGTTCCGACAATCAGCGGAACAAACATGCGAATGAACCCTTGAATCAAAGTACGGCGATTCATCCCAAGAATACTGCCGACAACTAAAACTGAGATATATAAGTAAAGGAAGTTTGATGTTTTCATCAGTTGGGTAGTTGCATTTATTGTAGTTTCGTTAAAAACATTCAAATACACTAAAATTGACGGAACTAAGAGTGCTAAAATAGCAGGACCACCAATATCCTTTAAGATTGGAATCTTCATTCCAACTTCACCAAAAAATATCCCCAGTACCATGATAATGGCAAAGCCGCCGATCATATCAGCGGGAAGCAGTTTATAGCTTGCAGATGCTAGAATAACAGCTGCGATTATGAGATAAAGCGGTAATGGCACTACCCCTATTTTTATACTTCCAAATTTAGCAAAAAAACCTTTATTATCTTGTATCCCACCCTCAACAGCGGTAAGCGGTTCCATTTTTTTAGCTGGTTCCATACGTTCATCCCCCTATTTATTTATGTTTTAATAATAGGCCGAAATAAAACGCTTTCATAGTTTATGTAAATTAAATAAGTGTTTTTGTAAATAAAAAAAGTGAAAGCGTCCAAACTAGGAGCAGGAAGCTGTAGCTGGATTGCTTTATACGTCCAAAGAAAAGTCCAATGCTGCTTACAAAAAGTTTTTAATGAGATGTTCCTTAAATGGGTTAAATTCATGCTGGTAAACGGGTCTTCCAACTGTACCGTAAATCACCTTTACGTCAAGAATGCCAATTTCCTTTAAAAAATTTAAATACTTACGGACAGAAACACGCGAAATTCCAACGAGCTTCACGACATCCTCGGTTGAGAACGGGACATGTTTCAGTTCTTGAATTGCTTCCCAAATTTGTTTTAAGGTATCTTTTGTTAGTCCCTTTGGAAGATCTTCAATCAGCGGCTTTTCCTCGCGGTGCAAAAGCTGCTGATCCAACACATCTTGGTTAATAAACTGTTGAGTATGAATGAGCCTAGATTGTTCCTTATAGGAAACCAACGCCCTGTTAAAGCGTTCAAATTCAAACGGTTTAATTAAATAATCAACCGCCCCGTATCGTAAGGCTTTTTTAATCCTTTCCATATCAGATGCTGCTGAAATGATAATCGCATCTGTCTCTTTCTCATGTTCGCGGAGGTAGGTTAACAGATCTAGTCCTTGTTTCCCTGGCATAAAAATATCCAAGAGAATAAGATCGATCTCTACTTTTTCAATGATCTTAATGGCCTCGTCAACTGATGCGGCCATTGCGATCAACGTAAATCCTTGCACTTTCTCAAGATAGCGCTTATTAAATTCAGCTACCATTGGATCATCTTCAACAATCATTACTCGGATCATCCTGGCTCCCCCTCTGCTATATATGGTAGATAGACGGCAAAAACGGTTCCTTTTCCTGGCTTTGATGAAAGAATTACTTCCCCCTCCAGTTTTTTAATCGCTTGTGAGACAAGATACAGTCCTAACCCCCTATTTTCGCCATTTGTGGAGAATCCCTTTTTAAAAATTTGGTTTTGCAGCTCCTCACTCATGCCTGCTCCTGTATCTTTTACTTTGATTGTTAAAATATCATCCCCATAATCGAACTCGACAGCTATTTTTTTGACTGAACAATCGGCAACAGCATCGATGGCATTATCGATGAAATTACCAACAATCGTAATGAGCTCGTGGGTAACACCGGAATCAGCCGGCTGCGGCAGCGGGTGATCACAGGAAACAATTAACTCTGCCCCAGATTCTCTTGCATGACTAAGCTTTCCAATTAAAAAACCAGCTAGCACAGGGTCCTTTATCCTCTTTGTAACGGAGCCAATTTCAGTGTTCCGATGGTCAACCGTTTCATTGATATAGTTGACTACTTTATCGTAATATCCCATATGGATCATCCCCATAATCACATGTAGCTTATTCATAAACTCATGTGCCTGGGCCCGAAGTGCGTCAGCATATATGCGCACTCCCGTCAGTTGTTCGGCGAGCACCTGGATTTCGGTTTTATCGCGAAAGGTAGCAATTGCCCCGACTACTTTATTCCCAACAATAACAGGCACACGATTGGTTAAGAGGGTGATCCCATTTAGATTCTGTTCTTCATCCAATTCGACTTTACCTGTCTTTAAAAAATCATTCAAGTGGGCTGTCGACATATATTCCTCGATATTTGTTCCAATCGGATTTTCACGCAGCCCTGCTTTTTCAAACAGCTTTAACGCCGCTCGATTAACGAGTGTTATTGTTGCCTCTTGGTCAACCGCCACAATTCCCTCGTGCACCGATTGCAGCATGGCGCTTCGTTCTTCTAATAATTTCGCAATCGCAAACGGCTCAAGCCCAAGTAATATTTTTTTAATATATCTTGCTAAAATAACAGCCCCGAGAACACCGATTAAGACGCCAATGATCGTCCCAATAAAGATCCCAGTCCGGCTCTTATTGACGGCCTTTTGCACATTATCTAGAGAAATTCCCACTGCAACTGCCCCGATCTGCTTTCCTTTTTCGTCTTTAATTGGCGTAAAAGATCGTAATGAAGGTCCAAGCGAGCCCTTTGAAATTGACTGATGCTCTTTCCCTTTTAGGACAGGCCCTTCATCACCACCTACGAAGGGTTTTCCTATCTTTTTAGGATCGGGATGGGATTTGCGGATCCCCTTCATATCCATTACTACAATAAAATAGACGTTCGTGGCCTTCGTGATTTCATTGGTAAACGGTTGGATATCCTTTTCATTCCGTTTTCCGCTCATGGCCTCAATCACAAGCGGACTATGTGCTACCATACGTGCTACGTTTCTCGCCTTCTCAGCCTGACTTTCTTCCGTCCCTTTAGCTACTCTCGTACTAATAAGCAAATCCGTTATCAGCAGGGAAACTGTGACCACAAGACATACAAACATAATAATGACTGACTGTAAGCTCCATCTTCCCTTTCTCATATTTCCCCTCCATCCTTTGAAAGGTTGCTGGCTTCACCTTTAAAAATTTTTCAACCTATGGCAGATACCTTCTATATTTTGTAAGGCACCTGTCCTGATTTGTTAACGCAAAAAGGCTGCAAGGATTTCTGATAAAAATCGTTTGCAGTCTTTGACTCTATCTTTTACTTATTAACATAATCGCTCCTGCGATAATAGGTGTTAGCACCATCGCTCCTTTTAAGACTGGCTGCGGTGCAAGGGTTGTAAACTTAGCGCCAACATAGGAACCGATCATGGTTCCTGCCACTACTTCCACTAACAGGGTAAAATTTAAGTATCCCTGAAAATAGTAGCCAACTCCACCTGCTAACGCAATGGGCAAGATCACAAGCATAGTTGTCCCCACTGATTGTCTAAGCGAAAGACCCATGATGACAAGCAATCCAATTTGAATGAAAGGAGCCGCACCAATCCCAAATGTACCAGACAATAGTCCTGTAACAAGACCGACAACAGCCGCTTTCTTAATTAGCAATAGGTTCCCAGCTGCCTCTTTATGACGGTTTGTCTTTATTTTTTGAACAATAAACAAACGGACGACCAAGATAATGGCGGATAGAAATAACATTCCCGCTGTTAGCCAATGCAAAGATTGCACTGGAATCAAGCCGGCCAGCTTGGAGCCAAAATAGGAAGCAACTGCACCAAATCCGCCCACAATCAGACCCGTTTTAACCGCAATGTTTCCTTGGCGAAAATGGCTGAAAGCCCCCGACAAAGTGGTAAACACCATCGCTGCCAGTGAAGTTCCTAATGCTGTATGAATCGGTACTCCAAAGAGAACCATTAAAATCGCAATAATAAAGCCAGAGCCCCCGGCTCCAACAAATCCTAATAACATTCCCAGTACAAACATCGTCAGCGCAATCGCCAACCCAATCCCCTCCATCAGAAAAGCGGAAGCGCCCGTTTAGCGCACGACAGGACTGGAGCACACTGACTGAGATAAAGGAAACACGAAGAGCGTTAGCGCATTCGTGCTTAACTTATCGTAGGGAAGTGGGCGAAGTACACTAGTCGCTGGGCGCTGCAGCTAGACAGTTCTCAAGGCTAAAAAATTTTACTTTCTTTACTAACTAAAATGTCTTTCTAATTCTGCCCGATTGCAGTTCCTCTATCCCCTGAAAAAAACAACCTTTTCATCGCCTAGCTCTATTAAAAAATTACTAACCCAATTTGATTCTGCACCCATTTCTCAAAATTTGAAAGACTATCTCACCCTAGGATGAGATAGTCCTACTTATACAACTAGCTATACTTTTTAGGACCAGCTTACTTATACAAGCGCTGGTTGTTTTTGTTCTGCAAATGCCAATAAGCGCTTTTTGATATCCTCGACATTGACAATTCTTTGAGCAACATCTGTTTCTATTGCAGCGTTTGCAACTGCAGAAGCTACATGTGCTGCAACCCGAGGGTCAAATGGATCAGGAATAACGTGATCCGCATGAAGCTCTTCATCAGAAATTAAACCAGCAATCGCATATACTGCAGCAAGCTTCATTTCCTCATTGATTTCCTTGGCATGGACATCTAATGCACCGCGGAAAATTCCTGGGAAGGCAAGCACATTATTAACCTGGTTAGGAAAATCTGAACGCCCTGTACCAACTACAAGTGCTCCTGCTTCTTTTGCTTCATCCGGCATAATTTCCGGAGTTGGGTTAGCCATTGCAAAAATAATTGGATCACGATGCATCGAACGAACCATTTCCTTTGTTACTGCTCCAGCTGCTGATACACCAACAAATAAATCAGCGCCAACAAGTGCATCAGCTAATGTGCCTTGTTTCTGCTCTCTGTTCGTGATCTTCGCCATTTCATCTTTAAATTTATTCATTCCAACCGGACGGCTTTCGTAAATGATGCCTTTTGTATCACATAAAATAACATCTTTTACACCCATAGATAGCAACAGCTTAACAATCGCTACACCTGCTGAACCCGCACCATTGACGGCAACCCGAATGTCTTCAATCTGTTTATCTGCTAATTTTAAAGCGTTGATTAACCCGGCTGCTGTTACAATCGCGGTACCATGCTGGTCATCATGAAAAACAGGAATATCACAAGCTTCGCGAAGGCGGGCTTCAATTTCAAAGCATTGCGGCGCTGCAATATCCTCTAGATTCACCCCGCCAAAGGTTGGTTCTAACAGCTTAACGGTTTTGACGATTTCGTCAGTATCAGTAGTACCTAAGCAAATCGGGAATGCATCTACATCCGCGAACGATTTGAATAGCACTGCCTTTCCTTCCATAACAGGCATCGCTGCTTTTGGACCGATATTTCCAAGCCCCAGGACAGCCGTTCCATTTGAAACAACGGCAACAAGATTCCCTTTTGAGGTGTAATCATAGACCTTACTCTCATCTGCATGGATGTCCAAGCAAGGCTCAGCCACACCTGGTGAATAGGCCAAACTTAAATCCTTTGCATTATGGACCGGAACCTTCGAATAGACTCCAACCTTCCCTTTATGTTCCTTGTGCATTCTTAACGCTTCTTCGCGTAAAGTTGACATTGAATATCCCCCATTTTTGTTAAAATTTTAAACCCATAGTCGGGTGTAAATGTAATATTAAGTAAACTAGTAAAACGGCAACCAACTCTAGTAGCAGCACAACTATATTTGTGCTATTCTAAGCAAACGTAGATGGAGTTCAAACACTTTGTCCCAGTTCCTCTGAAATTTCATTTCGTAAACGCTTGCATTTCTTTATGAAGTGGACCACCATCATTTCTACTTCATCTTAGTCTCTTCGTCCGAACTTTTATAGATTTTGTAATTAAAAAAATCAAAGGTTCACAAAATGTTCTTTTCCTGTGCTTCCCTGCTGTTCTTAATGTAGTTGTTGATATTGGGGGCTAATCGGTTAAACGAAATGGAGAATTTTGAATATGGAGAAGATCATCGCATTAATGTAGAATCACTTGGCATATATGTAGAATACCTTGGTAAATATGTCGAATCCCTTGCCAGACATGTAGAATATCTTGGCTAACATGTAGAATCACTTGCCAGACATGTAGAATCACTCGCCAAATATGTAGAATCACTCGCCAGACATGTAGAATCACTCGCCAAATATGTAGAATCACTTGCCTAACGTGTAGAATCCCTTGGCAAACGTGTAGAGTAACATGCCAAACTGCGCCTTCTATAAAACCTATGCTGTTGCCAAGCATATACTATAATACGATAAAAATACCCTAGAATACGATTATCTGTAAGTAAATAGGAGTAGATTTCATGGGATTCTTCGACTTTTTAAATAATAAATGTGCAATCTGCAAAAGAAAAACCACACCGTTAAGAAAATACTACAATGAAAAAGGCAAGCTAATCAAAATATGTATACCTTGTTCAGAATACGCAGAACGCAGAGCCTACAGGCTAAAGAAAACTCGCTGATTGGCAAGCTGCAAGCGATGACAGAAGCGTAGGTGTACTTATGCGTTCAGAATTTATGGATATCAATTCTGATTAGCTAAAAAATAACTAAGATTATTTAAAAGGTGCCATCCGAATAATGAATGGCACCTTTTAAAAATTTACTCTAAATTGCTATGGCGTTTTAGTGCCTCTGCGTTGTCGATGTCATTAAGCTTGCTGAATTCCAAGCAGACGGCATCAAAGACAATATGCACGCATTGGTCAAATAATGAACCGAGTGGTTGGATCGTTTTGAGTTCATTCTCACGACGGTACTTCGTTGCTGCGGGTACGTGAATAATTTCGGTTGCTGCAGCTGCTACCGCCGACTCGGGATTCGTTGTTACTGCGATCACCTGGCAGCCAAGCGCTTTTGTTTTTTCAGCTGTCCAGACCACGCTCTTCGTGGTGCCAGAACCGGAAACAGCAACTAATAGATCGCCTGCCGCAATTGCTGGGGTAATTGTTTCTCCGACCACATAAACAGTAGCACCCAAATGCATTAATCTCATCGCGAACGATTTGGACATCAGTCCAGACCGGCCCTCCCCGATAATGAAAATCCGCGATGCCTTCTGGAGTGTTCCTGCCAATTTTTGAAGTTTTTCTTCCTCCACCTGACTTAAAACCGTTTCAATTTCGGTTAAAATTGTTGAAATGAGTGCCATGACCTATTTCCCCTCTACTTGTAAAATTTTTTGTTTAAACTGTGCTGCCGCTTCTGAAGGGCTGTTTGCTTTTGTAATCGCCGAACCGACGATCACGACGTTCGGGTTCAATGTCGCTTTTAACTGTTCAAGTGAATCCAGCGTGATTCCCCCGGCAGCGGCGATCTGCAATCCACCCTCTTCATACAGCTTGCTTTTTATTGTCCCACGGTTCGCAGCACCCAACTCCTCCTGCTGGTCCTTACTCACATGCTCACAAAAAATAGCATCCTTGTATTTCCGAAGTTCTATTTTTTGCTGTTCAGTTGTATTCAATAAATCAATCATGATCTGTTTGTTGTAACGCTGAGCGACCTCCAGGCAAGTATCGATTGTAACAAGCGGTGAAACGCCCATGACCGTGGCCACGTCAGCACCGGCTTTAAAGCACATTTCAAATTCATAACGTGCATTATCAATTGTTTTCACATCAGCGACAATTGTTTTATGTGGAAATGCATTTTTCAGCTCTTTAATACTCGTAACACCAAATTCTTTGATTAATGAGGTCCCCACCTCTATCCAATCAACCGAATCTTCAACTTTTCTTGTTAAAGCGATTGCATCAGCAATTTTCATTCGATCCAATGCCAATTGTATTTTCATGATGAGTGTTCTCCTTTTTCCTGGTAGATAAACCGATTTACTAAATCGGTTTATAAAAGAATTATATCTCTCTTGTAAGCGGTTTTCAATAGACGAGAGGTGACATCTCTGGTTATTTTTTGAAAAAAGGAGAGAGTTATATTAATCCATTTTGGAAAAAGAAAGCGGGCGCCGAATTTCGTTCATTTTTAAAAGAAGACACCATTTCAATCATAAAAAAAGAGTGGCCACTTTCATGCCTACTCTCTCCAGCTTGGAAAAACAAACTCCCCCGGTGCTCTGTCTACTTTATTAATTTGATCAAATAAAAGCTCAGCTGCCTTTTCGCCCATCTCTAGAGCTGGCTGGTTAATAAAGGAAATGGGTGACTCGAGCAAATCGTTAAACGGGATATTGTCAAAGACAACTAGTTCCAGATCCTTACCCAGCTGAATACCCTTCCTCTTCAGAAACTTCATAACCACCAAAAAGACGCGGTCATTTCCGGCAAATAACGCTGTCGGCTTCTCCTCTAATGAAAAAAGCTGCTCCAGCTTACTTGTCATTTCAGGCAAATCGGACTCAATTACAAAATTTGGATTCATTTTTAAACCAGCATCAGCCAATGCCTGTTGATAGCCTTCAAATCGGCCACGCCGAGTACTAATCGTCAGCGGCTGGGCAACAAACGCAATGTTCTGATGACCATTCTTTATGAAATCGGTAATTGCAGCATATGTCGACTCATGATTGTCTGTAACAACGGAAAACACATCAACATCTTCAACTTTTCTGTCCACAAACACGACTGGATATCCTTCATCGATCATCCTTTTATACAAATCATGATTTTGCCCGTTTGGAAAAATGATCAGGCCATCGACCTGCTTGGCCCGCAGCATCTCAACATATCTTTTTTCCTTTTCCGGATTGTCATCGGCATTACACACAATCGCGTGCAAATCATTCCTTTGGCAAAAATCCTCGATGGCGCGAATAACCGATGTCGAAAAATAATGCAAAATATTCGCCACGATGATCCCCACCATTGAAGTCCGCTTTTGCTTCAAGCTCCGAGCGAGCGTATTTGGATGGTACCCAAGCCGGTCTATCGCTTCTTCAATCTTAAGCTTTGTCTTTTCTCCCATATACTCATACCGTTTATTTAAATACTGTGAAACAGTGCTTTTTGAAACGCCTGCCTCCTTGGCCACATCGGCCATCGTCACTTTTTCCATAAATTCTGCCTCTTTCATTTCCCTTTCAACAGGTCATGGGAAAGGTCATGGGGACGGTTCTCATGTCCTTGAAGTGGGTACGCAAGAACCGTCCCCATGACACCTACCAATGATTTCATTTTAGCGGCAAAGCCACTAATTATCCAGCCTGCTAAATTTCTTTTTTTATTTTACAAAAATCCCCCTTTTGAATCGATATCTTGCTGGATCAATCGCCTAATAGGAAAAAGGATGACAGCTGTGAACTGTCATCCGCAAATTTCCTTTTATGCACCCATTTTTACATCAGACTGACTTTTGCTCTTTTTCGCTGCGTTTACCGCCCAAACCGTTAAAATCGCGGAAAGGAAAAGAGAACCTGCCATAAAGATGTATGAAGCAGAAAATCCGCCTGTTGCTCCGTTCAAGTAACCAACGACATAAGAACCTGCAAATGAACCAAGTGCGCCCATACTGTTAATCAACGCCATTGCTCCGCCGGAAACGTTCCGTGGCAAGATTTCAGGAATGATTGCAAAGAATGGACCATAGGGAGCGTACATTGTACCGCCGGCAATGACTAACAAAACAAATGAAATCCAAAAGTGGCTGGTTCCAATTGCATAAGAGATATAGAATGCGACCGCACCAATCAATAAGAATGGCCATACAAACGCGCTGCGGTTTAACGTTTTATCAGAGAAATAAGAAGCGACAAGCATTAACACAACTGATAAAATGTATGGTACTGACGATAACCAACCAGTTTCAACAATACTCATATTTGGAGCTGCCTTAATAATCGATGGAAGCCACATAACAAATCCATATACACCAATGCTCCACAGAAAATATTGAGCACTTAGTAAAATAACTGGTTTTGACCTAAATGCTTCGCCATAGTTTTTTACAGGGGCGATGCCTTCTTGTTCTTTTTCTAATTGTGCTTCAAAATCACGTTTTTCTTGATCTGTTAACCATTTTGCATCCTTCGGTTTATCATCAACGATTTTCCACCAAATAAATGCCCAAATAACAGCTGGAATACCTTCTGCAATAAACATCATTCTCCAGCCAAACGAGTTAAGCAAATAACCTGAAACAATTGTCATCCACAATACCGTTGCCGGGTTTCCTAAAATTAAGAAGGTGTTGGCACGTGACCGTTCCTTCTTCGTAAACCAGTGGCTTAAGAATACAAGCATCGACGGCATAACCGCACTTTCAACGACACCAAGCGCAAAGCGAATGACAAATAATAATTTTATATTCGTAATAAGTCCTGTTGCTGAGGCTAAAACGCCCCACAAAATTAATGACCAGAAAATTAGTTTTTTGGCACTCTTTTTTTCAGCGTAACTGGCACCAGGTACTTGGAAAAAGAAGTATCCTAAAAAGAACAGTGAACCTAATAAAGAAGATGTTCCTGGTGTTATATGAAGATCCTTTGCTAATCCTGATGCTGCACCAAAGCCATAGTTGGCACGGTCAAGGTAAGCTAAACTGTAGGTGATGAAGGCAATTGGAATAAGACGTATCCATCGTTGTTTGGCGATTGTTTCCATCATGTCATTTCACTCCTTGTAATTGGTTAGTTAAAAATTTTTCTAACTGACTTTTGGTTGGATAACCGTCGTTATCGCCTGGTGCTTGAACTGCTAGCGCGCCAATCGCGTTTCCGCGTAATACCGCATCACAAATAGGCAGCCCTTCGATCAAGCCACTGATCACGCCGACAGCAAAGCCATCACCGGCCCCCACGGTATCAACCACTTTTTCCACTTTAAAACCATGGACCGTTCCTTCTTCTTTTGCTGATTTATAAAATGCCCCCTCGGCACCAAGCTTAACCACAACAAGCTTAACTCCCTTTTCTAAGTAAAAAGAAGCAATATCCCGAGGTTGCTTGTAACCGGTCAAAATTTCTCCTTCGGAAATGCCAGGAAGAACATAATCGGCTCCAAACGCTGCCTCATTAATTGTTTCTACCATTTCAGAACGTGTTTTCCAAAGTGTTGGTCTTAAATTTGGGTCAAATGAAACACGAAGTCCATTCTTTTTCATAAAATCCTGAGCATTCCTGGCAAAGGCTCTAGTTTCCTCCGATAAGGCCAGCGGAATTCCTGTCATGTGCAAATGCTTAGCGCCTTGAAAATAGGCTTCTTTAAAATCTGCGACACTTAGGTGACTTGCGGCAGAGCCTTTTCGAAAATATTCAACCTCCGGATCCCCAGTGGTAACCTTCGACTTCAATTGAAATCCAGTCTGATAATGGTTATCAACTAAGACGTGCTCCGTGTTAACATTTTCACTTTTGAGCCGATCAATAATAAACTTTCCAAAAGCGTCGTTGCCAACCTTAGAGGCAAACCCGGATTGCAACCCAAGTCGTGCAAGTCCAATCGCGACATTTGTTTCTGCGCCAGCCAACTCACGTGTAAACTGGTTAATTTCGTGTAAAGAACCTGGTTGATTGGCGATAAACAATGCCATTGCTTCGCCAAAGGTAACCGCATCTAGCCTTGTCATGCTAACACCTCCGCTGCTAATTCTTGAATAAACTGAAGATAATCCTTTGCTCGTTCTTTCGGTTCAATTGGAAATTCAAGTGCCTTCATCAGCTCAGCCGGAAAATGCTTGAATACTTTCTCCCAGCTGTGATTTCGACCTTTTTCCAATGGTACGGTGACCAGCTTGTCTGCTGCTTTCTCAACCTGTTTTAAATGAAGATAATCGACATATGGTGCAAGAAGATTTAACGCTTCCTCAACTTCCTGGCTGGAATAATACCAGTTCCCGGCGTCAAATGTCATTTTTACCAGAACGTCTTGCTCTACAGCGCTTTCAAAAAAGGATTTCATGTTCTGAATATTTCCGCCATAAAGTGTCTGATCATTTTCAACCAATAATTGAATTCCTTGCTGCTGCTTTAAAAAGTGGCCGAGTTCGGCGATATTTGATAGTTCCTTGTGAAAATGTCCCAAAGATACTTTTAGCCATGTCGCGCCAAGCGTTTTTCCTTCTTGAAACACATTTATTAATTCTTCTATATTTAAGTGGTGATCCGCCTTCCAACATTCAATCGGTGCCGAATAGACCGTGAATAGTCCGAATCGAGCGATTTCCTGTCTAATTTGATCAAGCTGCCGGTTTTTTTCTTCCGGCAGTAGCTCCCGGCGAATCTCAACCCCATAAGCCCCAGCTTGAGCAATGTGCTCAACAAAGGATGCTTGCCCATTTTTCAGTACTTCACCCCGATCGAAAGCATTTAACGGTATAATCACGTTTCGCATTTCGAAGATCCTTTCTTTTAAAAAAGTAATCAGTAAATCGATTTAGTAAACCGATTTACTAAATCGATTTATCCATAGTATAAACCTGTTGTAAGCGTTTTTCAACAGTAAATTTATTGTCTGAATTGCGGTATTATTTTATCTTAGTAATTTACTTAGTCCATATGAGAGTGATGAAAGAGGGAGAGCCAAAAGAGGCGGATATATGAAGGAAAGTGGCGTAGTTTGAATACCATAAAATGTATCCACGGGAGGTACTATCCTCGGTACCTGTTGCATCATGTAATACACATGGGGTATTTTGGAATTAAATTGGTAATAATGTACTAGCGTGTGTGTATTGCATGATTCCGGCAAAATTAGATTCGATCTGAGAGGTAGAAAGTATTGAAAAAATCATACCCCAATGAACTCCGCCGTCCAAAGGGACATTTTTCACCATTTCTCTTTAATTATATTCAGGAGCGGAATCCATGGCCAATCGTATGGTGGTCCGCCGCCTTTCCTGGGTCAGGACATCTCATTTTATGCAAAAACTTGACAGGAGCCCTACTGATGCTTTGGGAATTCTTTATTAATGCAAAAGCTCATATTAATGAAGCGATTGTGTTGTCTATGATAGGTGAATTCGAGCTTGCCAAAACAGTGCTTGATACCCGCTGGTTTCTTCTTTACACAAGTGTATACATTTTTACGATGTGGGACAGTTATACGACTACGATTGATTTAAATAAGTATGCAAAATTAGCTGACCGCCTAAATTCGCCAATATTACCCTTTAAAATTTCGGGGCTGGAAATTAATTATCTTGATTATCGAAAACCCTGGAGCGGTGCTATTTGGTCCTTCCTTACCCCTGGTGTAGGCTCTATTTATTGCAACAGACTTTCAATAGGCTTCTTCGTACTCATTTGCTTCATTAGTACCGTTTATTATTCCAATTTACTTCCGGGAGTTCATTTAACGTTCGAGGGAAATACCAATCTAGCCGCTACTGTCATGAATCCTCAATGGTTTATTAATTTGCCATCCATTTTGCTTTTTTCTGTAAGTTCCACCTATCAAGATATCCTATTTACAATTGAACTACCCCCGCTTAACAACCTTTCGGTTTGTTTGAAGTGGGGGATTCTTGCAAAGCAAGACATATACCAAGGGTACATGACCTTCTCCCGCTCAACTGAGAGGAGGTTTTTCCACTTTTTAATTTCAACAAACTTTTTGCTTCCAAGTCTGTGAGAGCCCCTGGTAAGAAGAATTCGTTCGTAGAACGAAACTTGTCTACATTAAAAAGTTCTGAACGGTAATAGGCACAAGTGCGAATTCCTTTCAGCATCTTCGAAATATACCCCCACTGCGCCCAATGATGAGTACCTACCATCTTCTCAGGTAATAGGGTACCTAAAACTGGTGGGAGCTTTTCTTTGAATCCCATTGCTCTTCGGGCAATGACAAAGCTTGCTGCTTCATGGATGGAGATTCCGAAGCGTTTCATGTATTTCATTTTCCCAATTTGACTCGTGTAAGCAGGGTTTACTTCAAATACTGCTACCCCCATTTTCTCCGCTCTCGATTTAATAGCCAAACTCTTTTTGTGATAAGCGAACATATTAAATTTTAAATTTGCCTTTTTATTTCCGTAAGCATTGGATACTTTTGAACTTGTGGTATCTAATTTTTCAATTGCTAAAGGTTTATTGGCCCGCTCGGCAATATTCACCAATTCCATTACTTCTGATTCGATGATTTTGGTGATTTGACCTGAAGTTTTTCCTACTATATTGAATTTTAGTGTCCTTGAAGAGATAAGCTGTCCTTTTGAATTAATATCTGAAACAGCAAAATGGTCAACATTACAATCTACACCAATGATTCCGTCTGACTTTGAATAATTAATATATTGTTTAGCGTCCACATTAATCATGCATTTGATGATGTAATAAGCGCCATGGTCTTCAACAGACCAAGCGATCGGTTTGCCAAATTTTTTCTTATCATTACAATTCAGTTGATTTAAAATAGCATCTTCCACTACTTTTTGACCGTACGGGAAATGTATTTCGTTTATTTCGACCCTTACATCAGACGGGGTTTTAAATGATAATTGATGTTTTTGAAGATCATATTGGAAAACAAAGTTGCCATGGGATGAATCTTTCCTGCCTGAAATCGTCATTTGATTATAGCGCGCATGTTCCCATTTCTTAACCCATAATTGGTGGTTATCTTTAAATTCATTTTTCGTGTATTGGGATTTAAATAGTTTTTTAGACCCAAAAACAACACTCCTTATGTCTGTTTTTAACTTCTTTAACTGTTTCTCATATTTGTGCAACTTTAAAGATAAGAAGCCTATTCTAGTTTTAAGCTTTTTGATTTCTCGATCTAAATATTCATGTTCAAACTGATAAGCATGATAGTAGATGTCCGTTTTCTTCTTAAACGTAACAGCAAAAAAGCTGCCCACTTTATGCACATTTGAACTTTTGGGGAAGGAAGGCTTGCCTTTTATGAAGGAGGTTTTAATCTTTTTCAATGTGGTGAGTCGAGCCTTTACTTTTTTAAGTTTGTGTTTAACAGAAGTAATTTGAATTTCCTTATTTGAAATATATAACTTATTAAGCCCGAAAAGACTCTTTTGCATTGCATTAGCTTCTTGGACAACACTATTTGCATAATAATCATCCAATTTAAAGCGCTCTTTTACGGTAAGGTGCATGGATTTTGAACGCCTAATTAGGCCAGAGCGTTTTTCTTTTATAGACGTACTAAACGAAAAGTGCTTTGCGCTGTTGAAAACGAAAAGAGCATGACTAATAGCATCGACGAATTCCTTCGGAAGAGTATTTTTGTATACCCGATTCGAAAAGAAGGCTTTAATGCTCATAGGTCATACCCCTTTCAATGTATTTATATTTTTATTATACCAGAATGTATGTTCCTATCTCAACTAATAACTCTCCTTCGGATGGGCGATTCATCCCCTCCCTACTCGTTGAGGAAGGGGTCTTCTCGCCCGTAACGATAAACTTTTTAAAGTAGAGCAATCCAGTTATTTGGCTGATCACTTTCAGCCCCTTTCATTCAATATGCCTAAAAAGGACAGGACGAGGGATTCTATGCACTTCATATCAACCTTTAACCATAATGCATTTTTAGAGCTGGCGCTTAGTGATTTAGAGCAAAACGGTATTGGTAAGGAAAATATTTTCGCCGCGCCATTAGATAAATACTCCAACAATGGCCAGGATATAAAAATGGTCCATCAAGAAGGAGCCAGTAAATATGAATTATCGTTTATTTTTGCTTCCATCTTTATGCTGCTGGGAAGCATTTATGGATTTATCTTGGCTTGGGGACCGATCATTTGGGCGGGCATTGGACTCGTAGTTGGAGCGATACTTGGACTGGTAACTTCTTACTTCATTAAAAAAGCCGATTGGCAACAGAAAAAGGGACAAACTGAGGTCATTTTAATCGTTGAATGTGAAAAGCAGCAATCAGAGGTGGTTGAACAAATCCTTTGGCAGCACAAAGCCCTGGGTTTAACGAAAACTTCCTGATTCGAAAAATGAAGGGCTTTTTCCAATGAGAAAAATGAAGTACCAATAATGGGGTTCATAATATGTTTTACGAATATTTACCATAAAAATGCACATTCTAAATTTCGAGGTGCATTTTATGAAGAATTCAAGGTTTTTAGTAATCATTATGATGATCCTCCCCTGGTTCACACTCCCACTCTTGGGAAAAAGGACAATCAAAAGATTTCTTCCTGCTGTATTATTTATCAGTCTGTTTTCAGAACTTATGCATTTTTTTGCTCTAAAAAGACAGTGGTGGACATTTCATAGCAGCATTCATCCCAAGATTCGCGGAAGTGTCTCTTTTACACTAGGTCCTGAATTATTTGCAGCTTTTTGGTTTCTAAAATGGACTTATGGAAAATTCTCATTATTTCTAATTGTCAATAGCATTGCCCAATATTTATTTGCTTTTCCAGGTATGAAGTTATTAAAAAAACTAAGGATTGTATCTTTAGATAGACTATCTCCATTTCTATTTGTTGTATTGCTTTTTTTTAGAGGAGTTCTTATGTATAGTTTTCAATTTGTAAAAGAGAGGTTCTTTTCTAAAAAGCCTTCATGGTGAATAGTTTTATCTTCCGGCATAGGTGAAAAATATGTGAAAACCCCCATTAGATCAATGGGAGCTGAACTGGCCTCCTAGGTATGCCGTTCGGCGGAATTAACATCCGGTTTCGCGGTATAAAATTATTTTTCGCGGAATTATCATCCAGTTTCGCGGAATTAATGAAATTTTCGCGGATTTATCGCTTAAATTCGCGGAATCATTAAGCAGTTCGGCGAAATTCTCACAAAACCTGCGCAATAAATGAGCACTAAGCTTTAACTTAATGGATTTCCTGTCCCCTCGATGGAATTCGGACCACAAACGTGCTTCCTTCCCCCACTTTGCTGGATAGTTTGATGGTGCCGCCATGGGTTTCGACAATCCATTTGGCAATGGAGAGTCCCAGGCCGTGACCGCCGACTTGCCGGGTTCGTGATTTATCCGCTCGGTAAAACCGTTCAAAAATGTGTTCAAAATCCTCCTGCTTGATACCAATCCCCGTATCCTGAACGCTGATATAGAGATCCTTTCCTTCATTAGAAAGTGATAACTTGACTTTTCCTCCCGTTGGTGTGTATTTAATGGCATTATCTAAAAGAATATATAATAGCTGGGATAATCTTTGTTGATCTCCAGTTGCCGTCAAGGAATTCGGTGCCTGCATACTTAGTGCGATTTCCTTTTCAGCAGCGAGCGGACCGACAGACTCAACTGCTTTTTCGGCATGTGGTCGAAATTCAAACGTTTCCTTGCTAAGCTCATTTGGATTTGCATCAGAGCGTGCCAGTGTCAATAAATCGCTAACCAGATTGGTCATTCGCTTCACTTCCTGACGCATATTCGTTAGCAACTTTCCAACAAATGCTTCTTCCTTCGCAGGTTCAATCGTCATTTCCATCGCATCAATCGAGGATAGGAGCACACTTAAAGGAGTCCGTAATTCATGAGAAGCATCAGCAACAAATTCACGTTGTCTCGTAAAGGCCCCAGTGATTGGTACCATTGCGCGTTTGGACATAACAACGCTCATGTACACCGCTGCACCGAAAAAAACAATTCCTAACATCACAAGAATCATCAGCAGCCAATGGAAGAGCTGATAAGCGAAGGTTATGTCTTTACCAATATAAAGGTTACCAATAAACTGTCCTTTATAATAGATCGAACGGCTGGCAATCATCAGATGAATATCTTGATTAAACTCACGGGGACGAAATTCCATCTTTCTTCCCCGGCCTTTCGGACCTGCTTCTATATGTAGGATTTCCTTCCGGATTTCGTTATCCCTTTGTAACCTTGCATTCACGAGGCTGAGGAGATCGGGGCGCAGTTGATGATTGGCCTCATTTCCCATGATCAACTCACCATTCGAATTTACAACGTAATAAAAATATTGATTTACCCCTGCAAACACGACTTCTTGATTTTGAAATTCACGCAAGTCCTTTTGTTCATTTTTCACCAAATAATCCTCAATAAAGCTTGCCTCTTGATTCACCAACGATTGAAGCTCATGCTCCTGATTCTTGAGAATCACGACATAAAGAACGGAATAGACGATGAAAATAAACACAATCAAAAATAACATTATCAAACCGCTATAAGTTCGGGTCAGCCTGCCCTGTGTTCTCTTGAATACATCCTTTTCACTGCGATTTGTAAATGCCCGAATGAACGAAAGAAGATTCATTTTCAACCTTATACCCTACCCCTCTAATACTTTGCAGCAAATCCTGTTTCCCGAATGCTTCCAGCTTTCTTCTAATCAACTTGATCGTCGCATCAATTGTTTTAGGTGCTACGTCCGTGTCAAAGCCCCAAATTCGCTCCAAAATGATCTCCCGGGGCAATACCTGTCCTCTATTTTGGACTAATAAATCTAATAGTTCAAATTCGCGGGGACTTAATTGAATGTGCTGAGGTCCCTGACAAACCACATGACTCAGCCGGTTCAGTACCAAACCTGCAATCTCAATTTCCTCTTCCAAAATCGGTGCAAAGTTGCGGCGGGAAAGGGCACGCAGCCGCGCCAGCAGCTCCCCAATTTCAAACGGCTTAACCAAATAATCATCCGCCCCTGCATCCAAGCCTTCGATTCGGTCCTGAACCGTATCCTTAGCTGTTAACATTAGAATGGCGCCGGAATATCCCTGCCTCCGTAACCGGCGGCAGACATCAACACCATCCCCATTTGGCATCATCCAATCCAGGATTACTACATCATAGTGTGACGAGATGGCATAATCGTAAGCATCCTCCCCCTCCATTACCCAATCCACCTTATATTCACCCTTCTTTTTTAGCATATATACGATTAATTCACCAAGACTTGGATCATCTTCAGCTAATAAGATATTCATCTATTACAGAACTCCTTTACCTTCAGGATTTTGGACGATAAATCTTCACCCATCACCCGAATCGTACCAATGCAACCTTTATTTTAACTTAAAAAATTTATGAAGGACAAAATCGACAGCTGGAACCTGGAAACTGTCCTTCATCGGCTTTATGAAGGACAAAATTGAACGCTTGAACCCGGAAACTGTCCTTCATCGGCTTTATGAAGGACAAAATCGGACGCTTGAAACCGGAATCTGTCCTTCATCGGCTTTATGACGGACAAAATCGACAGCTGGAACCCGGAAACTGTCCTTCATCTACTTTATGAAGGACAAAATTGGACGCTTGAACCCGGAAACTGTCCTTCATCGGCTTTATGACGGACAAAATTGAACGCTTGAACCCGGAAACTGTCCTTCATCGGCTTTATGAAGGACAAAATTGAACGCTTGAACCCGGAAACTGTCCTTCATCGGCTTTATGACGGACAAAATTGGACGCTTGAACCCGGAATCTGTCCTTCATCGGCTTTATGATGGACAAAATTAAACGCTTGAACCCGGAAACTGTCCTTCATCGGCTTTATGACGGACAAAATTGGACGCTTGAACCATGATACTGTCCTTCATCTGCTTTATGACGGACAAAATCGACAGCTTGAACCCGGAAACTGTCCTTCATCGGCTTTATGACGGACAAAATCGAACGCTTGAACCCGGAAACTGTCCTTCATCGGCTTTATGACGGACAAAATCGACAGCTGGAACCATGAAACTGTCCTTCATCGGCTTTATGACGGACAAAATTCACTACTAGAACCATTAATTTGTCCGTTAAGGTCATCAACAATAAACAGTAACGAAGCCTTGTTATTAAAAAGAAAAGGAGCATACGTGGTGTGCTCCTTTTCTGCCTTGGCCCTACTTATCTATAAAGTCACTTTCTCCGCTTTCAGCTTTTCAATTTCAAGCATCAGTTCCTCATCGTCGACAAGGTTTTTGTAGTCTGCGTCGTGCCCAGCAAAAGCTGACGAACCTCCAGCTTGTACCTGTGCCTCCATCATTAAAATCCGTTCCTCTGCCCGGGCGACTCCTCTGGCAATCGTATCCGTTTGAAAGGAGACCGTGGCTTTCTGGATTTGTTTCGTGCACTGCGCAACATTCGCACGTGAAGCTAAAAGAATTTTCCTATGCTGAAGCTCATGATATTTTCCTCTCAGCTCATTTAACTTTTCAGTCAGGCTTTGCGTTTGCCCTTTTAATGTTTCATACTGTTCCAGATAGAGCTTTAGCTGCTTTTCGTGAATCAGCTTTTCTTGTACAGCAAGCTTGGCCATTGCCTCTTCACCCTTGTCAATCGCCAGCTTTGCCTGCCGCGTTCTTTTGTCAACCAATGCCTGTGTATCTAAAATGAGTGCTGCCTGCTTTTTCTCTACAAAAATTTGTCGTGCCAACGCCTGCTGACCTTTCGCGAGCTCTTGCTCCATTTCCCGAGAATATTCATTCAACATCGCAATCGGTTCTTCTAAGCCATCCAATAACCCATTCAGTTCAGCCTTGGTAATCGTTTTTAATCTTTTAAAGATACCCATTTTATTCAATCTCCTTTTTATCTGTTAAATTTTTTTCCCATTGATCTAAGATGCTCGCATTTTGGTTGCTGACAGTTATATGTGAACCAACGACAGGTGTTTCAATCAATTGCTGTATCAAAGAAGCCTTTGCTCTCTTTCTCAACCATCTCACCACAAGAACGACAACAGCTGCTGCAATGATGAGGAATAGCAGAAATCCGATCACATGGAATTCTCCTCCGTGATGCGGGCCGTTCATATATGCACGCGGTCCAAAACCACCGGGTTGGCCCATCATTCTCCCTGAGCGAAATCCATTAGGACCGCCTTTAAAGTGCCGATGACCGCCAAGCAGGTGTCTAAAAAAATTGATTCCACCAATGATCAACACAACAATCGCACCCCAGAAAATACCTAGCTTTACTCTAGCATTCAACTTTATTTCCTCCTTTCGTTACTTGATGATTAGAAGTTTACTGGACAATGGTGAAAACTTGGAGAAAAGTTAGTAGATTTTAAACACGGTAACACACATAACCCCGTTCTGATTTTTAGACGGGGTTAAAATAAAAGTGTTTAATTTTTGTGAAATGCTTCTCTGTAAAATAAAAAGGGTCCGATTAAATTTAATTCCGCAATCGCGCCTTTAATGGAATAACTAAGATATGTCTCAACCCTAAAATCACTGAATTGTTCTTCTACTAACGCACCAGTACTTTAAGTTTGTTGTATCTAGCCCTGTAGAGCAAACAATGGTATGCCTCCCTTGTCTCTATCTCTTCACCATCCTAATTATTATATATTTTATTCCAGTAATTATAATCTATTTGATTTAGATTCCATACAGCAGATCCAGCTAGGTGAAACTGTGAAATTAAATTTAGATAAATGTTAAAAGACTTTGCAGTGGGCAGCCAAATTTTATATTGTTGGTTTTTTACTGTATAAGTGGAATAATACTCTCCTAAAGTAGGGTCCCAAGACAACTTTCTATGATTTTGCTCTAATAAATTTTCTACATATTGAATAGGCTCAGCAGGATCTTTTACAATCTGCCCTTGCTCATTTTCTTCCCAAATTCTGGTATACGCAGGAAGTCCTAAGATGATTTTTTCAGGAGGTATCCCTGTTTGTATAAATTCTTGTAGATTTTCCCTTAACCATGATAAGGATGTGACAGGACCAGGAACGGGATCCGTCGACCAGTGCTGGTCGTACCCCATAAAAACAATATAATTGCAATATTTACCAATAATTTCATGATCAAATGCATTCGGATCGAGAGGAAGGTCAATGGAAAGAATAATAGAAGATTTGCTTAATTCAACGGCTAACTTTTCAACAAACTGGGAAAACGCTACCCGATCCGAACTACTCACATTTTCTATATCTAGATTGACTCCATACCAATTATTATTTAGGGCAGATTGATCAATATTTTTAATCACTTCCTTGGTCTTATTAGAGCTAGCAAGAAATGCATGTACATTTGTTTTTGTATCGGTTCTCATTGTGATTAGTGCCCATACCACTTTTCCTTGTTTTTGTATGGTATTTGTTAACGAAGAATCAGAAATTACTTGGAGATTATATTGATTATCAATAGATGCTATATCGGGGGACACAACCTTTAGATTTTTATAATCAGTTAAATGTTGAAGGCTTAGATTATTACCTGAAACCCACCCAATTGTTAATGGAGATTTTTGAGAAGACTCTTGTCCTTTTTGAAATTTAGAGGAGCTTTGCTTTTGATTCGATCCGTTTAAGGTCTCTTTATGTTCAACGTTACCCGTACTATAAACAATAATACTAGGGATAATCATAACCATAAAAAAAAAATGAAAGGAATAAAATCCAGAATGATCTATGAAATCGAAGATTGCTAGATATACTATTATCATATTTATAGAAGTTCTTCATATTTCCTTCCCCTTTTTCTCCTAATTAATCATTCAGTAAACCTGTTTTTGTCATTAAAATTATATTATTTAATTAGTAGAAAAATGATTGCTCTTACTAATTACAGTAAAAGGATTAGAATAATTTCGAATAAAGTTCCATTTCTTAAATCAGCCCCCATGATATATTTGGATCTGCCTGGTAATGGACAAACGTGGAAACGAAAATTTCGAAACCCTGAGAAATAATGAGGGTGCCGCTTTTTATGCCATGCTTCAGATAATAACATTATTCTTTCACTCTCTTATGGTATAAATCAATTAGTCAAGATATCATATGTTCAAGGAGAGACTTTTTTAAACGAAGTTATTCAACAATCGCAGATGAATAACTAATTGGTCGAACTGTGAGATTCCTTGAAATAAAACAGGCACTTTCTTTACTTAAGAAACGCGCCCGTTTTGTGGAATATGGCCAAATGATTTTTCCAATATTCATCTATAAAAAAATTAGGAATTATACTTTTATTTCCATTTTATTATTGTTTTACAAAATACATTTAACTATGAGAGTTTCACACCTTCAACTGCTAACATATACATCTTTAAATATTGCGCATCCCGAATCATCCATTCACGGTATTCCTTTTCTGCTTTCCTATATTCCTTTTCTGTGATGAAACCATCTCTTTCCATCTGAGGTCCTCTACTTGACGCCGTATCAGCCCATATTCCAATCCGGGTTTTAAAATCAAGGTCAGATCGTTTTATGACTTCATGTTGTGGGGTAACAAGGATTTCTTTAAAACCAACTTGTTGGAACATCTCTTTAAGGTGGTCGGCAATCGAATTATCCATGCCCGCATCGAAACGCCACTTTAAATAAGTCGAGTAAAATGAAAGCATACTAGAGGGTGGCTGTGGATCCCATGTAATTTTTTCATGATTATAATCTGCAATCAGGATACGACCACCAATTTTAACTGCAGATTTTATCGCTGCCAATGCCTTTAATGGATCAGAAAGCCAAATTAATACTCTTGAGGAATTGACAATGTCGAACTGACTTTCATAGTTAAGGTTATAGATGTCACCAATTTCAAATGTTAATCCCGGTATCCCAGCATACGATTGGCGAGCTTTTTCAATTAGATCTGAATTATTATCAATTCCTACTACACGACCTGATGGGCCTACTTTCTCTGCAATTCCACGTGTAATAGCACCTGTGCCACAACCAATATCAAGAACCGTCATACCTGCAGTCAATATTTCAACAAGTCTTTTGTGGGATTTTTGTAATGTTCTGGAATCTAATACATTTGTTAACTTTCCTGATAATTCAGCACGGTTTTGTGCAATATTTATTTCCATGTTCATTTCCCCCATGTATTAGTTGCTTTTTACGAACCATTAAGCCAATGATATAACCCTTTTTCTCCATGTTCAATAAATAATCGAGCAAGTAAAGATAGCGTTTTGTTTTTGTTATAAGCAAGGTAAAAATATCTTTCGTCATCGAAGCCGTTGATTTCTTTCATTTTAAGTAATTGTCTTTTTGTATATTCTCTAGCCGCAATTTCTGAGATAATGGCAATCCCTATGCCCTCCATTACAAACTGGATTAAGGTTTGACCGCTTTCTGTATAAGCAATGATATTCATTTGTTCTTTTGAGATTTTATTCTTTTTCAAAAACTGCTCAATGGCCGCATTTGTTCCCGATCCGGAATTTCTCATAATAAATGGATATTTCAAGAGATCCTGAATATTCACTGGTCCTTTTATTTCTGTTTTATTTGATGTAATGAGCACTAATTTTTCTTTTAACAATGGAATATAACAAAGTTTATCATTTTCAAATTCCTTCCCCAATAATCCTACATCAACAGTACCGTTTAATACCTTATCCAGCACAACTTTTGAAGAAGTTTGTTCAATTTGGAAAACTGCATTCGGATATTGATTCCTAAAGTGCTTGATCATTTTTGGAAGCATAAATTGCCCAGGAACAGAACTTGCCGCGATCCGAATCATTCCCCGAAGTTCAGTCATTCCCTCTTTTAAATCAAGCATGGCTTCATCTTTTAAAAGTAGTAATTTTAATGCCCATTGGTACAATCGGCTCCCAAAAGGCGTAAGAATAATTTCTCGCCCGACCCGATCAAACAGTCTCGTATTGAATGTTCTTTCTAATGCTTGGATATGAGAGCTGACGGTTGATTGACTCAAGAATATCTCCTCTGCTGCCTTAGAAAAACTTTTATGCTCCACTACCTTTGTAAAGACAAATAGCTGGTGTAAATCCATTCGTTCATCCCCTCTGCTAGTGCTGAAATTGATTTGTGTATCCTTTCAACAAGAGTATTTTTATATTTATTTAATCGATAGATATTCATCGATATTATCGATAAATTGAATTTATCTCATGATACCACTTCTCTATAATGAAAAAGAAATATTTTCTGATTATAGGCTAACAAAGAAAGTGTTCATTACAACGAGGAGGTCATCTATGATTGCTTTTTTAGAAAGAATTCAGGAAAGATTTTTTAATCGCTTTTGGAATCCATTCATCGTCCTGGTTTTCGCCGGTGTATTTGCCGCATTTTATTTTGGCCTGACCGGTACACTTTGGGCGGTTACCGGTGAATTTACCCGCTGGGGTGGAAATTTCCTTCAGTTATTTGGCGTTGATACTTCCAAGTGGGCTTATTTTAATGCCATTAAACTAAAAGGAGAACCCATCAATCGAACCGATGGCTGGCTGGTTATGGGAATGCTCCTTGGAGGCTTATTCAGTGCACTTATAAGTCAAAATTTCAAATGGAAAGTTCCCCGGCAGAAACGGCGTTGGGTGTGGGGTTTCGTTGGCGGGGCCCTGGCCGGGTTTGGTACCCGTCTTGCAATGGGCTGCAACTTGGCTGCTTTTTTTACAGGAGTACCTCAATTTTCACTCCACGCCTGGTTCTTTATTGCAGGTACTGCACTGGGAACATATATTGGAGTCAAATTAGCTGTCCTGCCAATTTTTAAGGGAAAACCAAAAGTGGAATTTGGTATTCGTCCCGCTAAGGTCTCTTCCTCAACTATTCAACCTAATCGTCGACAGCTATACGCCGCTGCAGTTGTATTTGGAGTGCTTGTCTTAATTGCGATCTATTATATTTCATCGGGGCAGCCGATGTTAGGACTTGCTGCACTGTTTGGTGCCGTATTCGGTATGCTCATCCAAAGAGGGCAAATCTGCTTTACATCCGGTCTTCGAGATCTGTGGCTTACAGGCAGAGGAACGATGGCCAAAGCGATTATTATTGGAATGGCCATTCAAACGGTTGGAACAGCCATTTTTATTTACAAAGGGGCGCAGCCCGTCATTCACTGGGCAAGTCTGGGATCACTCCTTGGCGGTGTCATGTTTGGAGTGGGGATTGTAATTGCAGGCGGATGTGAAACAGGCTGGATGTATCGATTAATGGAAGGCCAGGTTCAATTTATTGCAGTTGGGATCGGAAATATTGTCGGTGCCACCATCCTGGCTTACGGCTGGGATCACTGGGGAATTTTTAATGTGCTTGTGAAAGGGGCGCCTGAAGTCAATTTAATCACTTCACTTGGATGGAGCGGAGCCCTATTCGTAACAGGCGCCTTACTGGTTATTCTCTATCTGCTTGTCGTATGGAAAGAAAATTCTTATACCAAAAAGATTGCACGCAGAAGTACACCTGCATCCAAGAAAACTACAGCTTAACGTATTGGAGGTCATGAAGATGTCTGAAAAAAAGAATGAACAGTTATTAGTAGATGGTACGCTTGATGTCCGGGGGGAATCCTGCCCCTATCCAGAAATTTATACACTTGATGCTATAAAGAAACTAGAGGCCGGGAAAGTATTGGAAGTAATCGCCGATTGTCCTCAGTCCTTTATCAATGTACCGGAATCGGCCGAAAGACATGGA
This sequence comes from Bacillus sp. EB600, assembly GCF_024494385.1. Taxonomy (GTDB): domain Bacteria; phylum Bacillota; class Bacilli; order Bacillales; family Cytobacillaceae; genus JAEVLT01. The sequence goes on along the minus strand of NZ_JAEVLT010000003.1, from coordinate 135,622 downwards.
CACAAGGTACTTTCTACCGTCAAAGATGGTTCGACCTTATATTTTTATATCCAAGTTTGTGATTAAAGAAATCAAAGGGACGGTTCTAGTGTTTAATAGAAGCATAAGAACCGTCCCCTTGTTATCCCCTTGTTATCTAGTGTTTAATGGAAGCATGAGAACCGTCCCCTTGTTATGCCCCTTGTAATGCAGAAGATACGGCAGGATAATGCAGATTTACACGTTATGAAAAACAAATATAAAAGTAAGCGCCAAATAGCCCCCACCTTTATAGAGTGGGGGCTATTACTATTATTTAGATAACTAGTTCAAGACTATGCAAGTAACAGGAAGTGTCGTTGAACAAGGTAGTAATTTGTCTAAGACATTTTCGTCTGTGCTTTTTCTTGATTGCTATTTTCATTGTTCGATTTGTTCATACCCATCATGTAGTAAATGACAGTCAGCACGACGATGAAGAGTGGACCAACGATAACTGCAATTCTTGTATCAGGGTTGTATGCCAATAATCCGACAACGAATACTAAAAAGGCAAGAGCAACATAAGAACTAATCGGATGTAGAGGAAGTTTGAATTTCAGTCTATTTGTCTGTTCAAGTGTTAACTTCTTTCTGAAACAAAGTTGAGAAATCAGAATCACAACCCATGTCCATATTGCTGAGAATGTTGCAATACTTGTAAACCAAATAAACACTTTAGCAGGAACGAGGTAGTTCAATACAACGCCCACTAACAAAATAGCCGCAGTGAATACAGTGGCGATGCCAGGAATTCCTGACTTTGTCAATTTACTGAAGTTCTTCGGTGCTTTATCATTTTTTGATAAATTATACAGCATGCGGCTTGTACTGAAAATGCCCCCGTTGCAAGATGAAAGAGCGGCTGTCAATACAACAAAATTAATAATGCCTGCTGCAGAACGAATGCCCAATTTTTCAAATGTCATAACGAACGGGCTTCCTAATGTTCCGATTTGGTCCCAAGGGTAAATAGAAAGAATGACGAATGTGGCGCCAACATAGAAAATTAAAATACGCCAAAATACAGAATCAATGGCTTTTGTTAATGATTTTTCAGGGTTTTTCACTTCACCTGCAGTAATTCCTATCATTTCAATTCCAAAGTAGGCATACATCACCATTTGAAGTGACATGGTCACACCTTTTATTCCATGTGGAAAGAATCCACCGTTTTCCCATAGATTGCTAAGACCAATCGCAACTCCGCCATTGCCAATTCCAAAGAAAATCATCGCAAATCCAATTAAAATCATACCGATGATAGTAACGATTTTAATGAGTGCAAACCAAAATTCGAACTCCCCATAAGCTTTAACGGTTATTAGATTAATAGATGCCATCACAACAAGAGTGGCTAATGCCCAAACCCAAGATGGCGAGTTTGGAAACCAAAAGTTCATATATACACCTACGGCAGTGATCTCTGCCATACAGGTGACTACCCATAAGAACCAATAATTCCATCCTGTGATATACCCTGCAAGCGGACTTATGTAGTCGTGGGCATATTGGCTGAATGAACCTGAAACAGGATTTGAAACCGCCATTTCCCCCAAAGCTCTCATGATAAAAAACATAATTAACCCACAGAATGCATAAGCAAGTAAAACAGCAGGACCTGCTAACTGAATGGCGTTAGCAGACCCTAAAAATAGTCCGACTCCAATCGCAGTCCCTAAAGACATTAAAGTGATGTGTCTTTCTTTCAACCCGCGTTGAAGCGTTTTTTCTTGATTTTTTTGCACGTTTCTCCCTCCAAATGCTAGTTTAATCTTGATGTCAAAAAAGAGCAATTCCATTAAATGTACACGTTTCTTAATCGGTCTTGTAAATTGACTACACTTAGTTGACAGAAATTTTAAGGCCTAGTAAATAATATCACAAAATGCAAAATCTTTAGTCAACTCTTCTACCCGTTACTTTAGATGCATTTTTCTCTTCTAAAATGTAACATAAATATCCAATTTTTTTGGTGGCGCTCTGCAAATATGGCACTAAACATAAAGAAAGAGCACAATCCTCGCTTCAGAATTGTGCCTGATTGCTGAAAATATTAATATATCACGCTTTAACAAATAGAGAAATTTTGAATTTCATTATAGAACTCATCAAACTGTTCTATCTTCTTGTTGTGCTGAGTCCGATAAACAAAAGCTGACTCTGGACAACGCATGGATAGCATCATTATTCTTGTATCATAACAAAGCACTAGATTCTGCTTCTAATTGAGCAATGACCTTTTGTACATGCTCTTCTGACAAATTGTGCTTCACAATATAGCGGTTATGAGGATGTTTCGTACATTCAATTGTACAACCGCCAAGATGCTTCGCTTCATTTTCTTCAGAAGCAATAATTTTCTTATTACACTCTGGGTTTGCACAGTTAATACAACGTTCACAAGGTGTGCCATCAAAGTGGTCTTTGCCGACAATCACATGCTCTACTTGGTTAATTGGCACCGTTAAACGCTCATCAAATACATACATTTGACCATCCCACAGCTGCCCTTTCACCACTGGGTCTTTACCATATGTTGCAATACCACCATGTAATTGCCCAACATCATTAAATCCTTCGCGGACTAACCAACCTGAGAATTTTTCACAGCGAATACCACCTGTACAGTATGTTAAAACGCGCTTGCCTTCAAACATTTCTCGATTTTCCTGTACCCACTGAGGCAAGTCTCGGAAATTTTCAACGTCTGGACGAATCGCATTACGGAAGTGACCAACATCATATTCATAGGTATTGCGTGCATCTAATACGATTGTATCCTCATCTTGCATTTCTTCCATAAACTCAACTGGCGATAGATAACGGCCTGTTAATTCATTCGGGTTAATATCATCTTCCAAGCTTAAGTGCACAAGTTCTTGACGTGGACGACAATGCATTTTTTTAAAGGCATGACCTTCTGCTTCATCAATTTTAAATACAATGCCTTCAAATAATGGACTGTTTTTCATCATCTCCATATATGCATTTGTATCTTCTATCGTTCCCGATACGGTACCATTAATACCTTCTGAGGCAACTAAAATACGTCCTTTTAAGTTTAAATTTTTACATGCTTGTAAATGCTCTGCTGCAAATGCTGCAGGGTCTTCGATCGTCGTGTAATAGTAATATAGTAAAACACGGTAATTCATTTCATATTCCACCTATCATTCATATTTGCAGGATATACCTGATAGTTTAAAATGTATAATAATAAAAGAATTAAAGGATTCTTTGTTAATCTTTAAAATAAAGTATTATTATTTTTTCTTCTACTACAATTCTTAGAAACCACCATACATATACCATTGTAGGAAAATTTTCATCTATATTAAATCTAACCTTTTATACTAAAAGGTATAGTTAAATAATACACCAAATAAACTTATTTTCAACGAATTCCATAATATCTCATTGTTAAGGATACATCACATCTGTATAAAAATAAAAATAGTGATATTTTCAAATGCTTAATCCCATGTCTAAAGACGGGCTAACGACCTGCATGGGCTTTCTCTTTCGGAAAGTCTGTAATTTTTCTGTTTCATCTTATTTCTTAACATACAAAAAAGTACCCTATAGGTAGACTTTTTTGTGGTGTCTACTCTATAGGGTACACTTTATCAAATAGTAACAACTCATTTTAAGTATTCTTTATAAATTGCTTTGTAATTATCAATCATTTCTAAGTAGTTTTCAATTGATACGTATTCGTCTATTTGGTGAGGTAAATCTGAAACGCCAGGACCATAGATTACAAGGTCAAATTCATTGTTAGCTTTAGTAAATGCAGCTGCGTCTGTCGTTGGTGAAATACCAGTTACAGGCAATTCTTGATTTGAAACAGCTTGGATAGCTTTAATTAGTTCAGAATCAGATTTAGATTCTACAGGGTAAATATCATAATCAACGATTAATTCTAAGTTAAATCCTTCTTTTTTGTTCAAGTCATCAACAATATTTTGTAACAATGCTTTAACTTTGCTGTTATCAAATTCAGGAATTGTACGAATATTACCTTGTAATGTTGTAATAGCAGGAATACTGTTAACTTGATCCCCACCATTGATGATTGTAATAGAATGAGCAGTTTCACCTAATACATCATTTTTGTATTTGTTAGTGATTTCTTGCATTTCTGCATTAGCACGAGTCACAAATTCATTAATATTTGCGATTGAGTTAATACCTTCTTTAGGCATTGAGCTGTGCGCAGATTTACCACGAGAAACAACTGTATAGTTCATTGAACCTTTGTGAGTGTAAATCAATGCTGGGCCAGTTGGTTCACCAATAATCAATCCATCAAGATCATCTGCATAACCTTCTTTAGTTAATTGTGTCGAACCTAATTCACCGACTTCTTCACCAACAGTTCCCATGAATTTCAATGTCCCGTTGATGTCTACGTTTTCTTCTTTAATTTCAATCATAGCGATGGCCAAGGCTACTAGACCAGATTTCATATCCGTTGAACCTCGGCCGTATAATTTGTCACCATCGATTTCAGCCGAGAATGGTGGGAATTTCCATTCACTTTCATCACCAGCTGCTACAACATCTTCGTGTCCGCTGATGCCTAAAACTTTACCGTCACCTTTTTTGTAAGTGGCTACTAAGCTTTCACGGCCTTCACCATATTTTACTTTTTCAGATTCAATCCCATGTTTTTGGAATAGATCTGCTAAGTAATCAGCTACTTCTGATTCATTATCGTTTACCGATTTTATTTTTATTACATCTTGTAAAACTTTAATGCGTTCCTCTTTATTCAATGTATTAGTCCCCTTTCGTTTATATATACTGGTTCACACACAAACGGTAATTTGACTATTTTCCATACTACATATAGCATTTCTTTCTCTGATTAAATCGCAATATATTGCTTTTTTACAACGGTGAATTATAAAAACTACCTTTTTAAGAATAACAATATACTATCATACCTCATAATGAAAAAAGTATTCGAAAACGGATATAAATTTATGATGGACATTATCTGCTGAATCATTTCAGGACTTATTACAATATTAAGGTGAAAATGGGATTCAATAAAGGCACCTGCCCTCCACCCTATTAAAGCATTACCGCACTAGTGGTAATGAAACAACGAGTATTAAAATATACTTCCCTTTCTTTATCACCTTTCCCATGCACAATATTGATATGAGTGAATTGACAACTGAGAAATTAAAAGAGTATCTAGTACAGGTAGGAGATCACTTAAAGCCATCTAGTTTAGGACACAGAGTTCGCTGCGTTAAATCACTATTCAAATGGACACAGGAGGAAGGCTATATTCCTATACATCCATCTGCTAAATTAAAAGAGCCGAAATTAGGTAAAAATACTTTTCCCATACTTCGGATAATAACATGATTATTTGACTCTCCTACTGTATAAATCCATTAATCTAGATTCTATTATGTTCAAGAAGAGTCTTGTTCATACATAGATTATTCAGCAATCGCAAACTATGAGAAACATTGAAACATAAGAAAAGGGCACTTTCTTTACTCCTGAAATGCGCCCTTTAATGGAATAACTAAAATATAGTCTTAGTCCTTAGGAATTAAGAAAATAAGCTCTGGCACCTTTTTAGTGTCAGAGCTCTGTCATTAATTAGTAGAATTCATTTCGACATTTTGCCTTTTAGATCTAATGCAAATCGTGAACAAGTTAACTGCTACTATAATCATAGTAATAGGTAATAGATAATAAATGATAGGCATCTTAAGATTTTTAGATACTACCCAATTTTGATGGTAGTTCCGTCAAATTTAGTCAGAGTGAATCCGTTAAAATACTCATTGTAAGTCTTCCTGTAATCCTGAATGATACCGATGGCGACTGCTTCACCCAATTTTAGCCCTTCGATGCCGTCAGAACGCCAATGGACGCCGGCAGCATCCCGTCCAAGGGCGATGTTAGATGCAAGTTTATTTAATTCCCCCCCAATCATCAATGAAGGACCTGTGAAAGGAAGTAAGGAGAGACCATCAGATGAGGCTACAACGGGATTGGGGATAACAAATGATTCATTAAAAAATGCCTTTAACATCGTGACGCCGGCTCCAACCATACAGGCGTGTCCTGCAGGAAAGGATGGATGAGTCGGGCAGCCTTCCGGATAGGCCTGGGGCAAAAGGTATGTTCCGAATTTGCTGTGAACTTGGGAAACAACCTCTGAATTGAGTAGTTCAGGGTTAATGGGGTAACTAGAAGCCCCTGTCAATTGATTGTGGACGCGGCCACCGAACTCTTCTGGCCTGAGTCGGCGATGGACCAAAAACTTCTGAAACCAACCAGCCTCTAGAGCTGTCCTTGCAGCCTTGGCGACCCAATCAAGAATATGTGGAGTGCCAAAAGTAATGAAACCAACCTGGGTCCCGGATTTCAGATAAGGGTTTGCTGGGTCAAGTGCAGCATCCCCTAAACTAGATAGAATTAAACAAGCACTAAGGATAGATTGGTAGTTAAAATCCTTGTGAACAAATGAGGCTAAATCTCGGCTATTACGGATATAGAGAGGTTTCGGGTCAAATTGATTCTTCGTTGTTGGAAGTAATCCGTTTTGAATATTTAACCATTCTCCATACGATGTCATGTGGTCGTCCCCTGCTACTGCGGTACGATATAACTGAGGAATCGTTGTCGCTCCATAAGGTATGTCCTTCCACAAGAATTGGGAGATGTATGGTCCGATGAGATCACCTTGTGTATTACCTCGAAATAAGGTCTGCGTAGAGACTAGTCCATTAACTTTTGGTCCCCGAAAATCAGAAAACTTGGATAGATCTAAAGCGGCCAATGTGGTCATAGGATTGGTGTGATAGTCTTCGAAAGGGACATCACGGGTAAGGGCCTGCCAATAAACTTCCGCAATCTCACTCGCCTCCCATGCACTGCTGAAGGACGGTGGAGCCATAACACCCAAATGGTGACTATCAGGTCCGGCTAGGTCAAATGTATACGCTGCTTGAGGATTGGACAATTTGATAACTCCGCCAAGTGGGATCTTTTCAAAATCTTTTGGTTTGCCCGTTCTTAATGCGTAAACAAAGGATTTATAAGCCTTAAGGTCAACTTCTCCTAGTGAATTGTGTGGAAGCCCTTTCGAATAGTTAGCGATTTTATTAAAAAACAAGTGTTCATCATGATTGCAAGGCTGTTCCGGGAGAAGAAGTTTCTTCTGGACATGGGCAGCTTCTTCACGAACATGATAGGCCTCTCTTCGACGCTCTTCGGCATTGGTCGGTCCGATTACACACGAGTTGTTTGGCTTTAAACTTTCATTGTCTATTTCATTTTTTTCCATTTCATCGCTCCTTATATCCTTTCAAAAAAGAATAAACTCAATATAAGGTATTCAGATTCATTTCATTAGCTTAGATTCTTTTACTAGTTTTTTCACTCTTCTCTTGTCCTTATATGGCATGTCTGAAAACAGTTAACATATTCTTTAGTTTTAAATGGGTTATAGCTACAAAAAAAATAAGACATACCTCACTATTATGTCTTTACAAGATCTATATTCATTAGTAACGTTTCTTTTGCGTTAATCGTGGTCTTGTTCATTCTACTGACCCTTGTAGGATCTCCTTTCGTGCTTTACTAAAATGATACGGAACACAGGGCAGGTAATATTAAGTACAAATAAGGTTATTTATTTTCAACGTCTGAAAGCCGCATTCTTCCGCTGAAAAATGCGGCAACTTTCAAAAATATTTCCGGGATCACTCATATTGAGCCAAAAACGTCTTAATAAGTCATTGACTAAGTCCGTTATATATAAGGGCGCTTTAATGGAATAATGAAAATAAAATACATATATAACCTAGCTTTTGATTTTGTTTATTGGTTTGCGTCAATAGGAATCATATCAGCTTAATTAGAGGAATAACTGAAGGAGGAAGCTACCGTGTGCATGTTTCTTTAACACGTATATCTCTATGGATACTTTCTCTTGGAGTATTCGATCCTAAATATGTGGAAGAAACTGCAAACAAAAAAGAAGGCCATGAAGAAATCAAACCTGAAATGCTTACTGCAGAAACACCGGTTGGTACTTACGAAGGCTATACAGACCAGGTTCAAATGTCGGAAACACCGGAACATTATGATACAGCCTTGGTACCAAGAGGAGCTAACAAAGCAGAATGGTTACCAAGATAATCGGCATATGCTAATAAATCTGTAAATAACATGAAGACGCTAATCGTCATTTTTTAACGATGGGCGTCTTTTTCATTTTTTATGGTTTTGTCATAACCCTATTATATGCTGCGTATAATATTTGTCATCGCATTTACGATTAGAGATACATCCTTGACACATCTGTATTAATTACAAATTTAGCTAAGCAGGATGCATGGATTGTTTATTCCTTAACGATTTTTTTCTTCAGCTGTTACTTTAGTCGTTGAAAAATTGCCTAAAAGCGTTCCGCTTCCAAAGAAATTAACTGCTAGTTAATTAAAGAAAATAGAGCTTCGGTTTTCTTTTTAATAATTCCTCCTCTTATTCAGGAAAATAGCCCTTAAATGGAATAACAAGGAGCTTTCTCTTGCTTTATCCAACATGTACTTTTTTCATTGAGGAGTTTTTTGCTAATATCTTTTTAAACTGATTCGCGAATAATGTAACAGTAGCGGAAACTGCAAGTATATCTGAGATTGGCTCTGCAAGAAATACCGCGAAATCCTTATTAGAAAAGAAATGTGGCAAAAGGTAGATTAACGGAATCAACAAAATAATTTTGCGTAACAGAGCAAGGAAAAGGGATGTTTTCGCCTGCCCAATGGCAATGAAAGTTTGTTGACAGGCAAGCTGTGCCCCCATTACAAATGCTGCAGCCATGTAAATTCGCATTGACCACACAGTGGTTGCCACCAACTTTGGATCATTGCTAAATAAAGAAACAAATAATTTTGGAAAAAGACTCATCAAAAGCCAAAAAACAAATGAAATGCTTAAGGAAGAAATCATAAGTAATTTAAATGTTTTTTTCACACGGTCATTATTCTTAGCCCCATAGTTGTAGCTGATAATTGGTTGCGCCCCCTGTGTTAATCCTATTATGGGAAGCATGAGAACCTGCATTAAACTGGACATAATGGTCATGGCTCCTACTGCCATATCTCCTCCATAGGTTTTTAGTGATGCATTAAAAGTAATGTTTAAAAGGCTCTCTGTACTTGTCATAATAAAAGGAGAAACTCCTAAAAGAAGAACAGGAATAATAACGGATTTTTGGAGCTTCATATATTTTTTTCGAATTCTAAGCTTTGATTTTTTGCCAAATAGAAAATTTAATGTCCATATTGCTGAAACAGATTGGGCAATGACATTAGCAGCCGCAGCACCTTGTACGCCCATGCCAAAGCCAAAGATAAAAATCGGATCAAGAATGATACTAATCACAGCCCCGATTACAACTGTAAGCATGCTAATTTTAGCAAAGCCCTGTGTTGAGATAAAGGTGTTTAATCCTAAAGCAGTCTGAACAAAAATAGTTCCACATACATAGGTGTTTAAAAATTTCAGTGCGTATGGAAGTGTTTCATTACCTGCGCCAAACAGCACTAGTAATTTTTCTCCAAAAAATAAAAAGAAAATCGTTAAAACAACGGAAATTCCGATTAAAGCAACAAAACAGTTTCCCAATATTTGTTCCGCTTCATCATTTTTGCCTTGTCCCATTCTAATGGCGGCCCGAGGAGCTCCCCCCATCCCAATTAAAGAACTAAATGCCGCAATGATCATAATAATTGGAAATGTTATCCCTACTCCGGTTAATGCTGCAGCACCGATATTTGGAATATGCCCTATGTAAATTCTATCCACAATGTTATAGAGCATATTAACCAATTGAGCTGTAATCGCTGGAACAGCTAAATGAACCAACAACTTTCCAATTCTATCTGTTCCTAATTTGTTAACACTCTCTTTACTCATTTATAAAGTCCTTCCTCTGGTTCTTATGTAGTATACAAGTATTATTATGCGCTTAAATCCCAATCCACTCCAACAGTTAATTAAATGCAAAACTTATTTTACAGGACAAGCAGCCAGTTAAAGATTTTTAACCGACAATAACCGTCACTAATTTGTCTTCTGAAGGGTTTTTTGTATCATTTATCAAATCCATTATCCTGCTCTTTTATCATGTGTTATTTTCGTGGTCTTCATTTTTTTAGTTCGGCTGTTCTAGAAACGACACCCCCTATGCCCTTATAACCATTCAATAAACGATCTTAGTTTATAACATAAATACTAATTACATCTAAAAAATTGTTCAACAATAAGGCCCTTTCATGAAAAAAGCGCAGATCCATACTCTGGAAATGCGCCCGTTTGTATTGTACTGCTAAGTTCAAAGTTTAATTGTCCATTTAAATGGATCGTCAAGTGAGCCATTTTGGATGCCTATTAATGTATCATAAAGCATTTGTGTTACTTCTCCAATTTCACCATTGTTAACGATGATTCTTTCGTCCTTCCATTTTAATTCACCAATTGGCGAAATGACAGCTGCTGTTCCCGTACCAAATGCCTCTTCTAATGTTCCGTTATGATAAGCCTCCATAACCTCATCAATTGAAATGCGACGCTCTTCGACTGAAATATTTTTTGACTTTAACAATTGAATCATTGAATCACGTGTAATTCCTGGCAGGATACTGCCATTTAACGCAGGTGTTACGACTGTTCCGTTCATTTTGAAGAAGATATTCATACTTCCTACCTCTTCCACGTAACGTCTTTCTTTTCCGTCTAACCATAACGTTTGAGAATATCCATCCTTGCTAGCTATTTCTTGTCCTTTAAGGCTGCTAGCGTAGTTACCGCCTGTTTTCGCTCCACCCGTTCCCCCGACAACAGCACGTACATAGTGCTGCTCAACTAGAATTTTGACTGGTTTAATGCCTTCTTTGTAGTAAGAACCAACTGGAGACATAATCATGATAAATTGGAAACTCTTCGAAGATGACACGCCTAAATGCGGATCTGTTGCGATAATAAATGGACGGATATATAAGGATGTCCCTAACTTATTCGGAATCCATTCACGATCCACTGTAATTAATTGCTTAAGCGCTTCTAATGCATGTTCCTCATTAATGGCAGGGATGCATAAACGTTCATTAGATGCATTTAACCGTTTGAAGTTGCTTTCTGGACGGAATAATAACACCCTTTTATCTACTGTTACATACGCCTTTAATCCTTCAAATACCGTTTGACCGTAATGGAAAACCTTTGCCGCTGGATCTAAGGAAATCGATTGATACGGAATAATGCGTGGATCATGCCAACCCTTTCCTTCTATGTAATCTAAGATAAACATATGGTCGGTGAAAAATCGTCCAAAACCTAGTTGATTCATAGCAGGTTTCTCTTTTTTATTGGTGGTTAATTCTATTTTTATTTCGCTCATCGTCATAGCCTCCATAGTATAAAAGAATTTTTTAAAAAGTGTGAAGAATTATAAATCATTCTACTCGGAGTGCTTCAATTCGTAAAATATATATAAACTATAAAAACTATGCGAGAAAGTTATAGAAGCTTAAAGTTTATTCGACTGAATATACTCTATGAACGCCCGCGCGGCAAAAGAAAGATATTTACTTTTTTTGTAAATGAGCACTAATTCCCACTCGATACGTGGATCGGAAATGGAAATCGCATGCACGTTCCGATTATTAAACCGACTCACCATCGACCTAGGGATTAACGAAATTCCTAGCTTTGTTGTGACCATTTCACCGATTAAATCCCACAGAGAACTTTTATAAGCAACTGTTGGTTCAAATCCCGACTGCATACATGCCTGCTGCACCACATCATGAAGGGCATAATCTTCTGTTAGGAGGATAAAGGATTCATCTTTTAAATCGGATAAACGGACGGACTCTCTTTCGACCAACTCATGTTCACTATCTACCAGGACAACTAGTTCTTCCGATAACAAAGGGATCGATTCAAAATCGGAAGCCACTGGCCGTACTGTAATGCCTAAATCGATATCTCCTTCTTCTACCTTAAGCTTTAATTGTTTTCCATTGTATTCGACCATTTGGATATCAATTTGCGGATATTCTTTCTTAAATCCAGCAAGTATATTAGGGAAAAGCAATACACCTGTTGTAGGCATTAATCCCAATTTTACGGTTCCCTTTTTTACATGAATCAGCTCATTAACAGAAGCATATACACCTTCGACCGACTGCAAAATTTTTAAAGCTTGTTCATAAACGATAACCCCCGCATCAGTAAGTTCAATTTTCCTCTCTGACCGATCTAATAATGTGACCTTTAATTCATCTTCAAGACTTTTTATCATCTTACTAATGGATGGTTGAGAAACAAGCAAAATTTGAGATGCTTTTGTAAAATTCTTTTGCTTGGCCACTTCTACAAAATATTTAAGGTGTTGAATATCCACTTTATAAACTCCTTCAATTAATTGGATTCATTATGCTCCAATCTATTAACAATTACAAAAATCCTCTATATAACTTAGTTTAGAAAAAGCCTGAGGGCGGTAACGAAAGCTCTCGTTACCGCCCTACTCTTTGTTTAAAGCAATAGATTCATTTCGGTTGTACAGAGACAGACCGTCACGACACACAGTTGCTCTGGAATTTGGCAGTGGGGCAGCACCGGAAAATGCTGTCATCCCCCAGAGTTGGCAGCTGATCAGTTCCGAACCCCGCAGTAAACTCACTTGTTCAGGACAGTGAATTTCGCACCGGATCAGCACCAAAACCCGTTCTCTCCAACTCTTCCGCCAATAATGGCTTACTAAAAAAGTATCCTTGAGCGGTATGGCAAAGGTTCTTCTGCAGAAAAATCAGCTGGTCTTCATTTTCAACTCCCTCTGCAACTACCTCAAGATTCATATGATGGGCCATCGCAATAATCGTTTGGACGATGGCGACATCACTTACATCGGTGGGAATTTCCTTAATAAATGATTGATCAATTTTCAATTTATTGATTGGAAGCCTTTTTAGGTATTGGAGCGAGCTGTATCCTGTCCCAAAATCATCAATGCTAATCTTTATTCCGATCCGTTTGAGTTCCGCAAATAACTCTTTCGTATTACTGCTTACAAAGGTATTTTCGGTAATTTCCAGCTCTAAATAAGCTGGGTCCATTCCTGATTCCTTCAAAACAAGACGAAGCTGGTTTAGAAAATCCGGATGAAAAAACTGCTTAATGGAAATATTTACAGCTACCGTAATCGGTGGGTATCCGTTTTCCACCCACTGCTTCCACTGTCTGCAGGCCGTTTCCAGCACCCAAAGACCTAAAGGAATGATAAACCCGCTTTCTTCCGCTTGCGGGATAAATTTTTCAGGAGACATCCAGCCATTCATTGGATGTTTCCAGCGAATCAGGGCCTCCACTCCCGTTAACTTCCGATCTTGGATTTGAACTAACGGCTGATAGACAAGCACGAACTCTTCCTTTTCTAAGGCAAAGCGAAGCTCATTCTCTAAATCCAGATCAGCCATCGTTCCCATATTCATCGATGTATCGTAAAAGGTATACTGATTTCGAAACGCCTTTTTTGCGGCAAATAAGGCTGCATCTGCTCGTTTCGTTAGTATTTCTGGTTCACAGCCATGATCCGGGTACAAGCTGATCCCGATACTTGAAGTGATAAATAATTGGTGTTCACCAACGATAAACACCTTTCTTAAGGATCCGAGGATATTCTCTGCGGCCATGGCAGCCTTTCTTCTGTCTGCATTTGGCAAAAAGGCTAAGAACTCATCCCCGCCATGTCTGCTGACAACGCCAGCGTCCCCTACACATGATTTTAATCTGCTAGCAACCTCCTTCAATAAAAGGTCACCGATCGAGTGGCCTAGCGTATCATTGATCAATTTATAGCGGTCGAGGTCAAGAAAGAAAACCGCAAGCTGTTCATTTTTCTCCTTTGCGTGACTCAGTGCTTTTCTTAAATTTTGCTCAAAATACCGTCGATTAGGCAGCTCTGTTAACGGATCATGAAAAGCCATGTGTTCCACTTTTTCAATAGATTCCTTCAGTTGTTGATTTTTTCGGAAAATCTGCATCGTTCTTTGTTGGACTTTAAATTCCAGTTCTTGATTTAACCGAACGGACTGCTCAAGGAGGGCATCATTCTGAACCAAGGTGTAAATCTGGCGAAAGATGATGAGCATGATTGAAAGTATGGAACCGAAGTGAATACTAGTAGTACCCTCTCCTTGTATCATCATAATGAAAAATAGAAAAATGACCCCCAGATAGGGTATCCATAACCGAAATGAAAAGAATCTTTTTGGACAACCCTTTTTGTCTATTTTAACTTGATCCGTGTGGTCCTTTATAATAAGGATAGTAGTTTTAGAGTAAAAAGAAGAGACTCCAATCATAAAGATTCCCAGTGTCCACAGGAGATCAACAGGGCTGCCAGACGAATATTGTCCTTTGGAGATAAGGTATAAAAACAGGATATCTGCTAGTAAAAAGCTGCACGTTCCGAAAAAAGCAAACAGAAATACGTTGGAAGAAAGTTTTAGGCTGACTGTATTCAAAAAAGATAACAGAACAAAGAGGATCGCTAAATTGCCGATCGGGTAGCTGACAGTGACGATATAGTCCCAAATCCCTTGGTCTGCTAAACTACCTAGCATTGGTTTGAGGATTAATTCCCAACTCACCGAAGTTGCAACGACAACGACAATTAACGTGTCATAGATTATCTGCCCTAGTCGGATTATTTTTCTATTAATGAACATTAGATAGATATAGGCGATCATAACAAATCCATACATCAGCATCCAAAACAGATCAGCAAAACTAGGAAATGGTGTTTTGACGTTCAAATAGAGTTCGTAATAATCCCAGATAAGCATCCCAATGCCATAACAGAAGATCGTCAGACTGAGAAACAGCCAAAACTTCCGATCCTTACTCTGTTCCACTAAATACTTTTTAAATAGCCAATAACCCGAAATCATGGCAGCGGTTGTTTGAAAAAAATCACTAACAAACGCTAAGTCCCGTTGATTGTTTCGAAAAATAAACAAAAATATGGCATGAAACAGGAAATACATGCAGGCAATTAAGGTAGCTTTTTTTGGAGGTGTTAATGTATTCATTGTTAAACCCTCTCTAGTTCATCATGTTTAAAGAATCTGATCGAAAGCGTTGCCAAATAAAGTGAAAATTAGATACTATTAATCATAATTTTACAATAAAAAACAATTTTTTTCTGCCAAAATATGAAAAATACTCGACCTTTATTGAAATGGGTGCCTAATAGAGGGGAGAAGTGCTGAAACATCTCCCTTCTATATCTATTCTGTTGCTTTAAAATAAAGTCACACTAAACTAATCTATCGTTCTGGACAAGATCCAGCGAGGAAGTTCCATGGAAATACACGGTTCTCTATTTTTAACCGTGACCTGCCACAAAATATTCATGAAAAATTCAGATTTGTTAAACAACTATTGAGTTATAATGAAAGCGCATACTATACGATCCAAGTCTTTATGAATGAATAAAGGGGGAAAATCACATGCAAAAATTTGACTTCACAGGTAGGGTAGCAATTGTCACTGGGGGTGGTGGCGGAATTGGCCGGGCGGCTTCATTAGCTCTTGCAGACAATGGTGCAAAAGTGGTCGTCGTTGACCTGTCTGACGAAGCTGGAACGGTGACAGTGAACCTAATTCAGGAAAATGGCGGCGAAGCGCTATTTGTGAAAGCTGACGTGACAAGCGAGGAAGACATTAAAGCCTATGTTGAGAAGACAATTTCGAAGTATGGCAAAATTGATATTTTCCTAAATAATGCTGGCTGGGAAGGAAAAATTGTTCCACTTGTAGATTACCCTACAGAAGTATTCGACAAATTAATGGCCATCAACGTACGTGGAGTATACCTGGGCTTGAAATATGTACTTCCGCACATGATTGAACAAAAAGGCGGTGCAATTGTAAATACATCTTCAGGGGCAGGTTTGGCGGCAACTCCAAGTATGGTTGCATATGGCGCAAGCAAACACGCCGTTCTTGGTATGACAAAAACTGCCGCCTTTGAGGCAGCACCACACGGAGTACGAGTAAATGCAGTTTGTCCAGGTGTGGTAAACACAGCTATGATGCGTTCCATCGAAAGCGGCTTTGGCCAGGGGGACCCGGCAGCAGCTGAAGCAACGCGAAAACAATTTGCAGCTACTGCTCCAGATGGGCGCTATGCCGAGCCTGAAGAGATTGCGAACCTAATGATGTACTTAGTATCCGACTTATCCAGCCACGTTATAGGTCAAGAAATCTTGATAGACGGCGGAGCTATGTTAACTTGATTTTTGATGTTTTTTAAAAATACTATATAAAAGGCGGTCTGATTCCTTCCCAGACCGTTTTTTTAGTGGAAAACTGAACCTAACA
This sequence comes from Bacillus sp. EB600, assembly GCF_024494385.1. Classification (GTDB taxonomy): domain Bacteria; phylum Bacillota; class Bacilli; order Bacillales; family Cytobacillaceae; genus JAEVLT01. The sequence goes on along the minus strand of NZ_JAEVLT010000003.1, from coordinate 119,164 downwards.
CTGCTCCCCTGCCATTTCCGTTGTTTTGAAGATATTCCTACATAATTCTGACAAAACGACATTCTACGACTCAAATCCTATTTTCAGCTTTGCCGATTTACGTTAAAATGGCACAGAGGTGGATTTTGTGAAATTTCGTTGGATATGGTGGGCATTGGTGGTCGCATGGTGCATACAAATTTTCTATTTTACAGCCCTGCCGGTTTATAATGATGAACACACTAGAGGTTTTTTAACAAACATACTCGGGGATATTTTTCCGAAAGATTCAAGTGGCATTGGTATAATTGATTACTTAATTCGCAAAGCAGCCCACGTGACCGTTTTTGGCATCCTTGCGGTTTTATTCAAAACAGCATTAAATAAGCGGCCGCGGGCTTATCAATTTGCATGGTTGTTTACGGCCATTTACGCTGCGACAGATGAGTGGCACCAGGCGTATGTACCAGGCAGAACCTCCTCCGTTTTTGATGTGATGATTGATTCAGTAGGCGCATTTATTTTTTTGCTTTGTTTGTTTTTTTGGAAAAAAAGGAAGAAGGCAAAGATAGGTCCAGAAGCACTCGCTTAAGAGTGCTTTTTCTTTTTGAAAACAGGGAAAATCTGTGCGAAACTTTTGCATAGAGGGTGGAAACTTCGTGTGGGATAAAGCCAGTTTTCTTGAAGAACTGGCTTTACCGAACTATATTGACAAATTTAGTTTCGTCTCCATCTGGTACCTATTTTATTTCTATTTTGGTACTTTTCATTGGATCAGATTTTTGTAATAATTTTACTAGAATTTGATACTATGATAATGGGCGATTAGAATGCCACTGAATCAAAGGCGTTTGAATGACAGGAAAAAAAAAGAAATATGTAGCTAAAGGGAGAAGCAATGGCAACCTTTGCATCGCCGACCATGCTTATAGTGTTACTTTATTGATATTGATGGTGGCAAACTAGTCGCTAGTGCCGAAGCTTGATGGTTCAAAAAAATTATAGATAAATAGTTTCTACAAAAAAAGAGGTGGTGGAGTTAGATGGCAGAATTATTACAAGTGAAAAATCCGGCAACAGGTGAACTAATCAAAGAAGTAAAAGTCGATAGTGAAGAAGAAATTAAACAAGCCATAAAAAATGGCCATGACAGTTTTAAAAAATGGGCAAAGGTGAACGCTCATGAACGATCCCGCTTATTAAGAAACTGGTCGCAAGTCATCCAAGAACATAAAGCAGAAATAGCCGAAATTATGACGTTGGAAAATGGCAAACCATTAAGTGAAGCATTTGGCGAAGTCAACTATGCAACGAGCTATATTGATTGGTATGCAGAGGAAGCAAAACGCATCTACGGAAGAACCGTCCCTGCGGCAAGCGAAACGAAAAGAATCATTGTCACCAAACAGCCAATCGGTTTAGTTGCCGCGATTACGCCCTGGAACTTTCCAGCTGCAATGATGACTAGGAAAGCAGCACCTGCATTAGCAGCCGGATGCCCGTTTATTGTAAAGCCTGCCGTCGAAACTCCGTTAACAACAATGAGATTAGTAGAACTGGCACATGAAGCTGGGATTCCTTCCGATGTTATCCAATACGTGAACGGTCCCGGTACAATGGTGGGGGATATTTTTACAAGCAGTGAGTATGTGCGCAAAATTACCTTTACAGGTTCTACCCCAGTCGGAAAGCAATTAATTAAAAACAGTGCCGATACGATTAAACATGTAACAATGGAATTAGGGGGCCACGCTCCGCTCATCGTTGCAGAAGATGCTGACCTTGACTTCGCTGTGAATCAGACAATCGCCACAAAATTTCGGAATGCAGGTCAAACCTGCGTTTGTGCCAATCGGATTATTGTCCATGAAAATATTGCTGAAGCCTTCTCTAAAAAATTAGCAGAAGCAGCCAAAAAGCTAAAAGTTGGTAATGGGCTGGATAAAGATACGAATATAGGACCTATTATTAACGAAAAAGGCTACAACAAAATTGTCGCTCAAATTAATGATGCGGTTGAAAAAGGAGCGGAAGTTCTGGCAGGAAATCAATTCAATGTTGATCAAGAACAAGGCTACTTCTTTGTCTATCCTACTGTATTAACCAAAGTAACGCTCAACATGAATATTATGCAGGAAGAAACATTTGGTCCCGTTGCGCCGATCATCACCTTTAAGAGTTTGGAGGAAGCGGTCGAAATTGCGAACAGTACCCCGTACGGACTGGCCGCCTATTTCTTCACAAATGACTATAAAGCAGGAACATATTTGAGTGAACATCTGGACTTTGGAATTGTCGGTTGGAACGACGGTGCCCCGTCTGGCGCTCACATCCCATTTGGCGGCATGAAAGAAAGCGGAATCGGCCGCGAAGGCGGACTTGAAGGAATCGAACCATATTTAGAGACTAAATATCTATCTATCGGAAATCTTTAAAAAATGAAGCATGCCGATTCCTGCTTACAGGAATCGGCTTTTCTCATGCAGTGGGAGTATTGGAATATATCTATAAGTATTTGAACGGTTCTATTCAAATCTATGATAATTTCTAAGATGTTTAGAAGTACCTTTTTTAGTTTCATAAATCAAACATTCTCTTAATCTTCTACAATTCTATAGTAAATGTTCGTTCATTTTCTTAATTGTCCCTAATAAGGTTCGACTTACTGCTTCACCTGACAAATAATCATGCTTCGAAAGCTCCATTCTGAAACTTTACTCTACGACTACGGAAACTAAGAAAAAGACAGCTGCACCAAGTAAGAAAACTGCTGAAATGATTGCAAGCACCCTGCCTATCATCCCTCCCGGGGGAGCAGCTGGGACAGGGGCAGGGAGTGTGACATTGACCGGGACAGTGATGGGGACAGGAGCAGATCTAGAAGTAGAGGCAGATGCGGCAGGCTGTTGCGTGAAATTAAAAGTTTGACTCCATGTGTTGTCATTATTCATAGTTCTGCTCCATGTATTGTCATCATTCATAGATTTGCTCCATGTATCTTGATTATTATTCACGGTTTTTTAATCCTTTCCTCAAAGTTTAAAGGGCTTCTCTTATTCATGATAAATGCCCAGTACGTAATGTATAGTATGATTTTTTGGGCTGGAAGTGTAAGAAAAATTGATTTTTCGAAAAAAATTGCCCCATCCTGCGTCAGTTCATCTTCTGCAAAATTATTGAGGCACAACGACTGGTCCCTACTTATAGTTCTCCTCCGCCGATGCTGTATACTCTAACAAGGAAGGCTGCTGAATATCAGTAGCCTTCTTTGTTAAAATGTTTCATATTTAGGTTAACAGGCCATCCCCAATAGCAATTCAAGTTCGTGAATGAACTACTATAGGATCTTTTCTCTTACTTTAAGGAAACATTAGCCTGATCTTGAACCAGTTGAAGTGCATCTTGCAAGGAAATAATTTCTTTTTGTATTTTGAAATATCCTTCTATCTCAGGTACACTTTTCTTCGTTACCAATCATTCCGAATGAAAATCCTTTAAAATCTTGTTTGAGAACTATTTTTTTGGTTTAATGGATTGTTCCACTAAATACTGAATCCCATAAATTAAAATGGCCCAACACACACTCATAACTCCCCACGTGCTAGCTTTCATCTTTTTAAATTTAAATAATCCAACTTTTTGAGAGATAGAGAAAAAAGGAAAAGCATTAATCCAATCTATTGCTATATTTGTAAGTAAGTATTTGAAAAAACTGCCGTAAGTTAATTTAAATATCCACAGTGTGCCAACAAAATAAGGTCCTAGAAAGTATGTAAAATCTACAGGGCCCGGGAAGATAGGATTTTTATTGATCCACCATTTTTTCTTATTAGCTATTGTACTTGTTGCACTGAGGCATAAATTAACAAGACTAGCTACAGGCAAAAATCTAAAAAATGAACGTTTTCCCATGAAAGGAACAGTTAGCCACGGAATAATTAACTGGGCTAATGAGAATATCTTTTTTTTATCCAACATAACTCACCCCTAAAAACGTGTTTAAGCATATTATCCACCTTTTTTTGGAAATAATGAGTTGTCGGATAAAAAATCGTTGTTCAATCTAAACTGATCCTTTTATTTAAGTACAAATCTCTTCTAAAATGTGTCATAGATATCCAATTTTCCTTTATAGATGTTGCTCTAAAAATTCTTTTATAAATAAAAGGTCAGCAGCGAGGTAAGAAAAAATGAATCAAGAACAGGCAAAGGTAATTTTACAGGATAGTATAAAAATCAAAAGTATCAATCCTCCAGAAAATGAAACCCTTGTCGCCAAAAAGTTAAAGTCTCTTTTCGATGAACATGGTATTGAGACCGAGCTTGTTGGAATTCAGCGAAAATCGAACAAATGAAAAATCTCCAACATTTAGCGATGTTGGAGATTTCACCGTTTTGGCTGAAAGGTAAAAAGAACAGCTCCTCTTTTCAGTAATGGTTCACACACGGTTGAGGGCACAATATCCGAAAGAGGTGTCGGCCTGTTTAGGTTTTAAAAAATGGTCTCACTCTCAATTGACTGGATGTTGACGTCCGCTTCAGACACACTATTTAATTTTCTTTTCATCATAATATAATAGAGGACTGCTGGAACCACTATTCCCAAAATCCAGGCAATATCGGCCCCTCCCAATGCTTTGGCAACCGGACCCACATAGAGTGAGGAGTTCATGAACGGAACTTCTGCAATAATGGCCACTAAAAACGATAGTGAGGTAATCTTGTTGAATTTCCCGTATTTCCCATTCAGATCGAAGATATCCTTAATACTGTATTCGCCGTGCCGAAGTATATAAAAATCAACGAGGTTAATGGCTGTCCATGGAATTAAGAAGTAGCTAATGAATAAAATAAAGTTGATAAAATTGGAAAGGAAATTTCCCTGGCCCCAAATGGCTAGTAAGGTCCCGATGGCTGCAATCCCAAAAACAAAGAACATTCTCACTTTTGGGGTAACCTTTATTTTTGAAAACGGTTCCACAGTAGAGATGGTTGACATAAAGGCACCATATAAATTAAAGACATTGATGGAGAGCTGGCCAAAGAGGATGACGGCAAACATTATAAAAGCAAAACCGCCAAACTGATGTGCCAGATGATCGCCGGAGTGGCTTAGGAACCCTGGAATAGCAGTGGTCAAAATGACGCCTAGAAGCATCATCCATCCTGTTCCCAGAATCGTCCCCGCATACGTATACCAGAAGGTTTGCTTATACGGAGTATTCACCGGCAAATACCTTGAATAATCGGCAACATACGGGGCAAAGGAAATTTGCCAGGTTGCCACTACACTTACACTTAACATAAAGGTTGATAGATTAAAATGCGCTGGTGACCAACTCCCTGCGGGCACAGGCAATTGAAAGACAATAACGGTAGCAATTATAAAAACGATAAAAAACACCCATGATAAGTATTTTTGCATTTTATGAATGAGATCATGACCAATCATTGTCACGATAAACGTGATAATATTTAGAATAATGATACTCCAAGTCAAATTGATATTTAAGGAGCTGCTCAAAACTTGAGCTCCTAACAAACCGCTGCTAGCAAAAAAGCCGAGATACATAAAAATAACAAGTAGAAGTGGAATAACCGCCCCGATTACGCCAAATTGAGCACGGCTCTGAATCATTTGCGGAATGCCAAGCTTTGGCCCTTGAGCAGAATGAGAAGCCATAAAAATGGCCCCCAGCAAATTACCAACGATAATCGCCGCAACACTCCAAAAAAGATTTAAACCAAAGGTCACACATAGCGCTCCTGTCACAAGTGTCGTCATGTGCATATTTGCCGCAAACCAAACAGGAAATAATCCTCTTGCTTTTCCATGACGCTCATTGGCAGGAATATACTCAATGCTCCTCGTTTCAAACTTCATCAACAAAACCCCCTATATTTTTTTTTTAAGAATAGGTTGATAGGTTTTATGGAGCGTTTTACACAGAAAGGAAGTCTTTCTATGTAAAACCAGGCTCCTCATTAAGAGTGAATTTCTTCTTTGCTTGCACTGCCTTCTGCTGCGTTCTCTCTTTCTTTTAAAACAAAGCTGAGTAAATCCAGGGCGATCCGAGCACCGACTTGGCCGGTCATTCCTGCGGGATCATATGGCGGGGCCACCTCTACTAAATCAAAACCAATCACTTGGCCTCTTTTGGCGATTGCTTCGAGCAATTCATTTACCTCATCGTAAATAAATCCGCCCGGTGATGGGGTGCCCGTTCCCGGAGCTACGGAAGGGTCCAAACCGTCAATATCAAGCGTAATATAATATTTTTCACCTTTTGGAATCAGTTCCAGAACGTTTTCGATTCCCATCTTCCTCATTTGCCTTGGTGATAAAATGACACTGCCATATTCTCTAGCCGCATCAACGTCTTCTTTTATACTACTGCTAATCCCGCGAATGCCAAATTGGAAGATTTTCTGAACATGGTCCATTTCCGACAAACGGCGGATACAGCTTCCATGGCCATACCGCTGCCCAGAACGGTGGTCGGCCCAGTCCAAATGGGCGTCAATTTGAATCACATGAAAGGGACCTAATTCTTCCAAAGCTTTTCCAACTGGAATGGTGATGGAGTGGTCACCGCCTAACACAACCGGCATCGCTCCTTTTGCGACAATTTTTCTGATCGCTGCTTCCGTATTTTCATGGCATTGTATGATGTCCCCATGAACCATGTCCACATCGCCGCAATCGACTACTTTCCATTTCGGCCCTAAATACATGATGTCTTTTTCAATATCGTAAGCACCATTCAATCCAAAGCTGTACAATGTCGAGCCTTCCCGAATTCCCCTCGGGCCCATTCTAGCCCCCGATTTCCATTGTGTGCCCATATCATTTGGTACGCCAATCACCGCGACATCCGCATCCAGCTTGTCTAGATCCGGACAAACCGGATACTTCCCAAACGTACAGATTCCCGTAAAAGGCAGATTTAGAAATTGCTTTTCATCTTGATTTGACATGAAAGAAGCCCCCCAACAAAATTTTGTTCTCATCTTTATTTATGCAACTTTCATGCCAAGCTTCTAAGGGAATAACGGGGAAAGTGGAGCATGCTATATGGCAGTTGAAGCGTACCATATAAAGGTTGGTTCATACGATTGTCCGGTTCGGTACAAAAATAGTCCCTATCAATTCGTTTTATATAATCAAAACTGACTACCTTCATTGACATATTTCCGTATTTTTCGATTGGCGGTGGATTGGCTGATTCCTAATTTTTCAGCAAGTTTAATACTGCTTGGATATTTTTGATACATCCGCACAATATATTCATTTTCTAATGATTCTAGATAATCGTTTAACGCCATTTCATCAGATACAGCTGACACCTCCCTTTTTGTTTCCTGTTTCTCCACCTCAAGAGCAATTTCATTTTCATTCGATGTAATAATCTTTTTTTCGATAAAGTTCCGCAATTCCCGAACATTCCCCGGCCATTCTTGCTGGCTAAGCCAGGCAATCATTGATGGGGTAAAGTGCTTGTCCATTTCATATTTTTGATTCATTTCTTCGGTAATTTCATATATTAAATGAAAAACTTCCTCCTTTCGCTCTCGAAGAGGAGGAATCTCAATCTTCACCACGTTTATTCTATAATAAAGGTCCTCTCTAAATTTTCGCTCCGCAATCATTTTTTCCAAGTTTTGATTGGTAGCACAAATAATTCGGCAATTCACCTCTATCTTTTTACTTCCACCCACCCTCATGATGTTGTGGTTTTGTAAAACAGACAGCAGTTTTACCTGCAAATTCATCGGCAATTCGCCAATTTCATCGAGAAATAAGGTTCCCTTTCCCGCTGCTTCAAAATAACCCTTTTTCCCTCCTTTTTTAGATCCGGTAAAGGCCCCCTCCTCATAGCCAAAAAGCTCTGATTCGAACAGTGCTTCGGGTATTGCCCCGCAGTTTACCTCAACAAAAGGGTGGTTTTCTCTTGCAGACATTTGATGAATCATTTGGGCAATATGGTTTTTTCCCGATCCTGATTCTCCCTCCAAAAGCACGGTTACTCCTAAATTAGCTACTTTTGAGACAATATCAAATACCTTTTCCATTTTGCTATTTCGCAAAAAGTAGTGATTGGCCGCTTGTTTTTTTAATTGTTCTATTTGTTCTTTATATAAGTTTAATGCCTCTGCGACCTGCTCATTCTCTTTTTTCAAATGTTCAAACTCTGTAACATCTCTTGAAACACTAAGCGCTCCAACCAATTCCCCGGTTGGTCCATAAATTGGGTATCCGGAAATAATCAGTTTTCTATTGTGCTTTGTTTCCTGGATTAGCATGTCTTTTTGATTGGTTCTTAACACATTAGCAATCACGGAAGGTAAAAACATTCCCTGCTTCTCCAAGTCGAAAATATTGTGATGAACAATTTGCTCACAAGGAATGCCAAAAACCTTTTCAGTAGATTGGCTTGTATATAAAACCATTCCAGTAGCGTCTGCCACAAAGATTTCATCAAACGTATGCTGCAGAATATGCTTTAAAATAATTGAATCATCCAAACTTCCATTCATATTCATCACCTAGTCATTTTTGAATATAATTATATTCAAAAATGACTAATATTTCAAATTATTTTGATAATACGAAACTTTACGGCAAAAAAAGCACTTCACTTTTATAATCATAATGTCTAATAAATGCTGTCTTAGAATGAAGGCGTTATGCATGTCCGTTCATGCCTTGTTCTGAACGAGTTAATTTGAAAAAAATAACCTTAACTTTATTAAGAAGCTAAGGTTATTTCTTAGTAATCTATTAAATTGGATTGCTCGGTTATCGATTATGGATCTGCCAATCGATCTCCTCCCGGCCAATTTTTCGTAAAAAGGCATTGGCACTGGAAAATGGCTTGCTTCCAAAGAAGCCACGATTAGCGGAAAACGGACTCGGATGTGGTGATTTAATGATGTAATGCTGCGGTGACGTGATCAGCTGCTGCTTTTGTTGGGCAAAGGCTCCCCACAGGATAAACACAACAGGTGTCTCCCGCTTGTTCAAGGTTTCAATAACCTTGTCGGTGAACATTTCCCAGCCAAGGCCTTTATGTGAGTTTGGGGTTCCAGCCCGGACTGTTAATACGGCATTAAGCATCAATACCCCTTGCTTAGCCCACTCAACCAAATAACCGTGATTCGGAATATAGCATCCTAAATCATTCTGTAATTCCTTATAAATATTTTTCAATGATGGAGGAATTCCTACTCCTGGTTTAACCGAAAAACTTAATCCATGGGCCTGCCCAGGACCATGGTAAGGGTCTTGACCAATGATCACAACCTTCGTGTCTTCGAATTGGGTGTAATGCAGTGCATTATAAATATCGTATTGATCGGGGTAAATCGTTCGTGTTTGGTACTCATCACGCAGCGCCCCCCACAGCCGCTGATAATACGGTTTTGCAAATTCCCCTTCAAGTAAAGGCGCCCAATCATTTTTCAAAATAGCCATTGCTGCTCCACACTCGATTCCTAAAATACTAAACTATTTTTATTATAGTAGTGAATAAAGCAGGCATCAATCGTAAAAGCAGTCCAAGAAAATGTTGGCAAGACAATCGTGTTGGCCTTTATAACCCTATAAATAATTGTCTAATTTTACATATTATGGTAAAATGCTCATAACTATTGAAAAATGGTGCATAATCCCTCGAAAATCGTTCATAACCATCGAAAATCGTTCATAACGCATCCGAAATGGTTCATAACGCATCACCATGAGCTTCCGAATCGTATATCGAATCGAATCGCGGGGCTGATCGTACGAATGTACGGGCCAACTCCGCATACCAGTAGGGGTCCGACTGGTTTCATAAACGAAAAGAAGAAACCCCGGTTCTATTAAAGAACAGGGGTACTTCTTTTCTGTTTTACTTTGCTGCGCGCAATCCCGGGCTAACTGAAAAAGCGGCTTCTGTTTTTTCCGTTACTTCTTCCACCGAAACTCCCTCTTGCGTTTCCATTAGAACCATACCTTCTGAAGTGAAATCAAAAACAGCTAGATCCGTGATTAATCGATGAACGACCTGTTGACCTGTTAATGGAAGAGAACATTCCCTTTTAACTTTTGATTCCCCGTGTTTATTTACATGTTCCATAATAACGACAACGCGCTTGGCACCATGAACAAGATCCATCGCCCCGCCCATTCCTTTTACCATTTTTCCCGGAATCATCCAATTCGCTAAATCTCCTGTTTCAGAAACCTCCATACCTCCAAGAATCGCAAGGTCAATATGCCCGCCCCGAATCATCGCAAACGATTCTGCACTATCAAAAAAGGAAGCACCTTTTACGGTCGTGACCGTTTCTTTTCCTGCATTAATAAGATCAGGATCTTCCTCTCCGGCAACCGGGTATGGGCCAATTCCTAATAAGCCATTTTCAGACTGAAGCAAGACATTATAATCCTTCGGTATTTCATTTGCTAAAAGCGTTGGCATTCCAATCCCGAGATTAACATTCATGCCATCCTTTATCTCTTGTGCCGCCCGTTTTACAATTCTTTGCCGACTATCACTCATCTTGTTTTCCCCTCCCAAATATGTTTTCTAACTATCCATTTGTAACCGTAAGCCTTTCAATTCTTTTCACATAATTTGTTCCAAGTAAGATCCTTTGAACAAAAACACTAGGTGTATGAATGTGATCCGCATCTAATTGACCAAGAGGAACGATTTCCTCCACTTCCGCAATCGTGACCCTGCCGGCCATAGCCGCTAGCGGATTAAAATTACGAGCTGTTTTTCGATAGACTAGGTTTCCAAGCGGATCGGCCTGCCATGCTTTTACTAAGGCAAAATCCCCAACAATTCCTTCTTCTAAAATATAAGTCCGTCCGTTAAAAACCTTATGTTCCTTTCCCTCTGCAATCGCTGTCCCCACTCCGGTGGCTGTATAGAATCCGGGAATTCCAGCACCGCCGGCACGAATTCTCTCAGCCAGTGTCCCTTGAGGTACTAATTCTACCTCTATCTCCCCGCTTAAAAATTGGCGTTCAAACAGCTTGTTTTCTCCGACATAGGACGCAATCATCTTTTTAATTTGTCTATTCTCCAATAAAAGACCAAGGCCCCAATCATCTACCCCACAGTTATTGCTCACAATGGTTAAATCCTTCGTTCCTTTATCACGTAAAGCAAGAATCGCCTTTTCCGGAATCCCGCTTAAGCCGAAACCGCCAACAATGATTGTGGCACCATCTTGGATATCTTGAATTGCTTCTTCAAATGAATCGATGATTTTATCCTTTTTCATAAAAATTTATCACCCTTTCGATATAATCTTCCTCTATCTATAAACCCACTTTTATGTGCTAGTCTTAATTTTCAAAAAATATACAACCTATTACACTATGTTTCTATATTTTAAACGTAAACTGTTTGTGGAGTAACCCCGGCTTTAATTTTTCCAAGCTTTATAAAATTACGGTCTCGTTTATTGAGCTTTTCCACCTGAACCAATAATCGTAATGTTTTTAATCATTTTGACTTTCCTCTCTTACTCTTTTCTTCCTGGCTTCGTTATTTAATGCCATATATTTTGCATTTTTCATAGAAACTGGTTTTTCCAATTTCCAGCAGCTTAGCAGCTTCCATTTTATTTCCTTCCGCAGCCGCTAGTGCCTGTTGAATGGCTTGCTTTTCAACCAGGGCGAGTGTTTCTTTTAACGGTTGAATCGGGAATGAAGGTGTGTTTGCTCGATCTGCGTTAATAGGATTCTGCACGTTTTTATCGTCCGGTTTAGTCTCTTGATCACGTAAATATAATGGGAGGTGCTCCAATTGGATCGTTTTGCCGTCTAAGACATTAATGCAGCGCTCCAGCACATTTTCTAGTTCGCGAATGTTTCCCGGCCAGGCATGCTCCATGAGCTTTTCTTTCACCTCATCCGATAACCCGATTTCTTTTCGGTAAAACCGATTTCCCAACTTTTTTAAAAGGCTCATCGAAATCAGCTGGATGTCTTCTTTTCTTTTTCGCAGCGGAGGAATTTCTATTTTAATAACATTTAACCGATAATATAAGTCATGACGAAACTCCCCTTCCGCGACCATCTTTTCTAAATCCCGATGTGTTGCCGCGATGATTCGGACATCGACTGGAATCGATTTTGATCCGCCGACGCGCTGGACTTCCTTCTCTTGGAGAACCCGTAAAAGTTTGCTTTGCATGGAAAGCGGCATATCGCCGATTTCATCAAGAAAAAGAGTTCCTCCATCCGCAATTTCAAACTGTCCCATTTTCCCGCCCTTTTTTGCTCCCGTAAAAGCTCCATCCTCATAACCGTACAGCACTGATTCCAGCAAATTTTCTGGGATCGAAGCACAATTGATCGCTACAAATGGTGCGGAAAAACGGATGCTGTTATGATGAATGGCATGGGCGAACAATTCCTTTCCGGTGCCCGATTCCCCCATCAACAAAACGGATGAATGGCTGGTTGAAACTCTTTCAGCCAGTTTTTTTGCCGCAAGGAAAGCAGGGCTCATCCCAATTAAATCATTAAAGCTGTATTTACTTTTTAAATCCCTTTGAACCTTCGTTTGATAATACTTCAGCTCATCGACAAGAAACTGAATCTTGCTCTTATACATCCGCCATTCCTCTGGACTGCGGAACATCACGGTTCCCATCGCGCCTGCCAGTTCTCCATTCTCATAAAGCGGATATCGGTTGGCAATCATTTCACTCCCGTTGATCGGCTGCACAGCCGCGAGCTCCGCTTCCCCTGCTTTTGCAACAATGTGCATGCGTGAGTTTTCAATGACATCCTGCACTGGGCGGCCAAGAGCTTTTTCAACGGTCGTTCCGATAAACTCACTATAAGGTTCATTAATATAGAGAATAATGCCTTCACGGTCGACGATGACGACCCGTTCAGCTAATAAATTAATAATCTGTTCATGCCAGCTATAGGGTACACTTTCAAATCCTCGTGCCACTGTCTTCCCACCTTTTTTATCTACATTATAGCAAAAAAGGTGATGAAAACTTGTAGGACTAGATGGCGCTCTTAAAAGCGAACCAACGAAGAATCCTGGTTTGCCACCGAATTTGATTCTTCAATCGAACATTATTGCGCTGTATACCCGCCATCAAGAACAACAGCTTGGCCTGTAACTCCTCTTCCTTTATCACTGGCCAAAAAGACGGCATAATCAGCAATTTCTGATACCGATAACAGCCTTTTTTGCGGAACAAGCGGCAAGAGTACTTCACCAATAACACTGTCAAGGCTTACATTTCTTGTTTTTGCTAAATCCCCTAATTGGTTTCTGACAAGCGGGGTGTCAACATAACCCGGGCATAGGGCATTTACCGTAATACCATGCTCAGCGCCTTCCAGTGCAGCTACCTTTGTCAAACCAATAACCCCGTGCTTCGCACTATTGTAGGCAGCTTTGCCGGCAAACCCGACTAATCCATTGATAGAAGCCATATTGATTACTCGGCCAAACCCATGTTCCTTCATGTACGGGAACACGTTCTTAATCCCGATAAATGGAGCAGTCAGCATAACTTTTACCAACAGCTCAAATTTTTCCGTTGGGAATTCTTCAATCGGTGAAACAAACTGCAGTCCGGCATTATTGACGAGAATATCAATTCTTCCAAACGTTTCATGTGCTAATTCAATACTTTTTTTAAAGGCTTCCTCATTGGTTACATCACACGGGGCAGCTAAGGCTTCGAATCCCTGCTGTTTTAATTCCGAAACGACTTGCTCACATTTTTCGGCATTCAAGTCCGAAATCACCACTTTTGCTCCCTCTTCGGTAAATGTTTTCGCGATTTCCAAACCGATTCCGCTTGCTGAACCCGTAATAAATGCTATTTTTCCTTCTAACGCCTTTGTCATTTCTTTATCCCTCCTTTAAAATTAAACCTTTGCTCAGGTGCTGGATCATTTCACTATTGTCCTTTACCTACTATATGAATCTCCTCATTTAAACAATGCCAAAGAATGTGTAAAGGGCAATGATAAAGAAGACAGCCAATGTTTTTATCATGGTGATCGCAAATATATCCCGGTAGGATTGCTTATGGGTTAACCCCGTAACAGCAAGTAAAGTGATGACTGCGCCGTTGTGCGGAAGGGTATCCATACCACCGGACGCCATTGCCACAACGCGGTGCATGACCTCAGGTGGAATATTTGCTGCAGCAATCGCCTGGTTGTACTTATCGGCCATCGCCCCTAACGCAATCCCCATACCTCCAGATGCAGAACCAGTCATCCCGGCGAGGGCACTCGTCGTTACCGCACCGTTTACAAGCGGATTATGGAACGTCCCGGCAATCCCGCCGCTGACCTTTGCAAATCCTGGAAGTGCTGAAATGATTCCTCCAAACCCGTACTCAGCACCTGTATTCATCGTGGCAAGCAGTGAACCGCCTATGGCTGTGTTCAGGCCTTCCTTCAAATTTTTCGTAACCCGTTTCCAATCATAAAGAAGGGATGAGATAATCCCGACGATCAGTGCCATGATAATCGCCCAAACAGCAGCAACCGCAGTAACATCAACTGTATACGCTTTCAAACCAATCGCTGAAAAATCAAATCCATTTGGATACCATTGAGGGATATAGGTAATAAACAATTTATTCATAACTCCAACAAGAATCAGCGGGACAAACGCAAAAATCTGTCTGCCAATCGATTGCTTAGCCGTTAAATCGAGGTCAGCAGTCTCATTAGGATCTGCTTGTACACTTTCCAATGCAGCTGCAGTTTCAGCATCAAACCCGTAATAGCCTTCACCAGCTTTTTCTGCACTTCTTCTTCTCCACTCCAAGTACAGCAGGCCGACAATCAAGACAAAAATAGCGCCGATGACACCCAGCGTTGGTGCAGCGTAAATATTTGTTTTAAAGAAAGCAATTGGAATAACATTTTGAATTTGCGGCGTTCCTGGTAATGCATCCATCGTGAACGTAAAGGCACCAAGCGCAATCGTACCCGGAATCAGCCTTTTTGGAATATTCGCCTGTCTGAACATTTGAGCAGCAAATGGATAAATCGCAAACACGGCAACGAACAAGCTTACACCGCTATAGGTTAAAATCGCGCCCAGCAAAACAATTGTCACCATCGCCCGTTTTGCGCCGAGCAGGCGGACAATTGTCCTCGCGATTGATTCGGCAATTCCCGACATTTCTACAACCTTACCGAAAATTGCTCCCAATAAAAAGACCGCAAAATACGACTTAATAAAGCCGACCATTTTTTCCATAAACACACCGGAAAAGAACGGCAGCACATGGCTTGGAGCAATCAGCACAACAGCTAACAGTGCACAAATCGGTGCAAATAGAATAACCGAATACCCGCGGTAAGCAACGAACATCAACAGCCCGAGTGCCAACAATATCACAAACAAATCCATAAACATCCCCCTTAAATTAATAACGATAAAATAAGCTCTTTCTCCACTATTTTAATATGCAAGCATCGTGCCAACTTGAAAAAGTAGATTTATAGAGAAATACCCGTTGATATCCATTCCATAAAAACGGAAAATTCCAGTTTAACGGAAAAATAGGCATAAAAATTCCGAAAAATCGGAATATGTTGATTAATTAAAAAGTATCTAAGGTTCGGAACATGGATGCCGATATCGCGTCAATAGAGGTTGAAAAAAATACAAAAACAGTCGATATCTGGGTGAAAATGGTAGATATAATCCAAAACAGGTGGATATCTAAAAAAGGAATGGAAACGATGGTACAAAAAATTTTTATTCAACCTGTCCTTTTCCCTCTTTCGTTTGTATATAGAAGGTGAAAGGAGGTGATGAACAATGGCAGTAGCAAACTTAACTGAAACAAAGCTTCGCATGATTTTTGAAGCAGGCTTAGATGAACAAGGCAAGCCTATTTACAAAGCAAAAACATTTAACAACATTAAAAAGGAGGCAACTACCGATCAACTTTTTCAAACAGCACAGGCCCTAAGCGTCTTGTGCAGCGATACCCTTAACGCGATTGAACGAAATGACAACTCAGACATTATGGGGGCTTAAGGACGAAAAGCGGAAGCGTCCGTTTAGCGACGTACACTAGTCGCGTAGCGCCGCCGCCCTAGCATTAGAACGTCCTGTGCGTCGCAGCTAGACAGTTATCAAAGTTGTTTCATGAATAAATAAGGAGGTGAACGAGAATGGCAAAAACATTGGAATTGCAATTCGTGACCGAGAATGGCAAGGTCGCACGGCTTACACTTGATAATCCAAAGGAACCAATTGACCAGCTTGTGGTCAAGCAATCTATGGATGAGATTATTGCAGCCGGTGCCTTTTATACGGTCAATGGCAACTTTGTCTCTTCGCAAGGGGCACGAGTAATTGAGCGCACGATTACTGATTACGAAATTGTCTAATAACCACTGTAACAAAGGGTCGGCTTCGAACAGAATCCGGCTCTTTTTCTATACGAAAAGCGAAGGCGCCCGTTTAGCGGCGAAGCTAGACTATTCTCAAGGTTAAAATTTATGTTTTCCTTTAAAATAAGGTGGTGATAAACTGTGGAGCAGCTCATTCCAATCATTAGTGAGGTAGGATTTCCGATTGTGGTGACACTTTATTTGCTTTACCGAATTGAGGCAAAGCTTGACTTAGTTGTTCAATCCATTCAAAGTCTTCCCGATCGATTGAAGGAGAGGACGTAGCCTTTTTGACATAAACTTAAAAAAACCATCGTTTTGATCTCCTAGTAGGAAAATTTCTTTCCTATCTTCAATGAAAACGGTGGTTTTTTGTTGTTGGTTAAAGCAAATCATTATTTTTTAAAGAGCCAATTGTTATTTGGTCTTTCACGAGGGGTTAAATTAATGATGAAATACCCAATGATTAGAACTAAAATCGCAAGTGAATATAGTAAAGTATTTACAGGGTGTTCGTGATCAACAATAATAATTCTTACTAGTGCCGTGATCCCAATGTAGATAAAATAGCGAATCGGGAAATGATACTCTTCTTTAAAATATTTAACAATCATCGTAATAAACTCAAAATATAAAAAGAAAATAAGAATATTGGCAAGGAAAAGCTGATAATCATCGCTGCCTTTTTCGATCAAAATCCGACTAAAAATAATTAATTCCTTAACGAGTAAAAACGAGAGAATCATCGCCAAAAAAATGAGTGAAATATTCAATAACATTTGGAGAACCTTGGGGATCAGGTGCGAAATATAAGCAAATTCCTCTTTCATCTTTACCATAGAAATCCTCCTCTCACTTTTTCATAAAAATAGATTATGAGGATAATTTTATCATGGATAATTGCTTATTTTTTTAATTTTACGGAAAATTAATAGATTAACACCAGACAGCTACCTTTGCAAAAGTTTTTATTGCCAATTTTCTACAAAAATCGATACTTTTCACCTATATTCACACATATATTTACAGCTAAACAGTGAAAAATAACCATTATTTTGTCATAATATATGGACTTTTGTTTTGATATATCTTAGGATTGATATATAACAAATTTAATTAAAACTCATGAAATTTTAATCTGATTTTCACTTTATTATGATAATAGCAAACTTACCGAAAGATAAGGGCGCAAAGCTCCAGACCTAAAGCATTCGCCATGGTGGCTGAGTTACCAAAAGAAAAAGTGGGTAAACACAAAGACACGAAACCCCATTTCATTGGAGTTTCGTGTCTTTTTTTATTAAGGAGGGTTATGTAAGGTTGTATTTATCTACTATACTCAACAATGAATTCTTTCACCATTATCAGCCGATTTTTGATATCCAAGAATGGAAAATAATCGGTTACGAAGGACTATTTAGATTAGAGAATGTCAAAAACCCTGAAACTACTTTCAATTGGGCTAAAAAGGCAAAAAAACTCTATGAACTTGATTCAAACTCCATTTATAAAGCGTTGTTAACCTTTAAAAATGCTGGTTATATATCAAGGAAAGAAATGCTGTTTCTAAATGTCTTCCCCTCGACAGTAACAAACCCTTTATTTCTTACTTTAATCCATCAACTGATTAATGAAGAGAAGGTTTCAAGTCAACAAATCATTTTTGAAATTAATGAAAATGAGGTAATGGACTTTGAAAATGTAAAAAAGGAAGTACATAACCTTAAGAACCTAGGATTCCGAATTGCCATTGATGATGTCGGAAAAGGCTTCTCCTCAGTGAAGTCAATCATTGAGCTAAATCCTGACTTTATAAAACTAGATAAATACTATTTAGAAGATCTCAGTATATCCGAGCAAAAACAGGACGTTGTCAATTCCTTGCTCCATTATTGTCAAAAATTCAACTCCAGTCTCATTGTTGAGGGGGTTGAAGACAAAGTTTGCCTAGCGCTCTTAAAAGGTATGGGCATCCAATATGCCCAAGGGTACTTTCTTGGAATGCCAACAGAACTTCCTTAAGCAAAGAGGTGGAAAAATTGGAATATATTATCCTTTTACTTTCGATCATTATTTTGCTATTTAGCTTAGTAATCCCTTCTATCGAAAATAAACTATTGGTTAAAAAGGCAAGGAAGGATTCAGCCAAAGCTGAGATTCCACCAAAAACTGTTATCCAACCGAATGGAACACAGAAAAATAAACGTAAAAACTTTCGAGTGAAAGCAAATGACATTTATTGTATCGTGAAGTTTGATCATTTTGGCGACCCTAAGCTCCAAAAATTAAAGGATAAAACCATTGAAGGTTACATTGAAGATATTAGTTTAACTGGAATGAAATTTGTAAGTAATTATGAACTGCCGGTTCGATCTGACATTCGAATCACCACTTCCTTTCAACTGGATCAATTTGTTTTTTCACTGAAAGGAAAAATAGTTCGCAGACAGGATCATTTAAAGTTTGAAAATGTTATATATGGGATTGAGTTTACTGATTTGCTGCCTAATCAGCAAAAACAATTAAACGGATGGCTAAATAACCATTTGAAGGGAAATTATGTGGACAGATTATAAAGCCTGCCTTTTGGTAAATGTTCAAACATAGGTGCCTGCTCAGGCTTTATTTTTGTCATCATACGCATCTCTTAGTACTCCAATATGACAAACGATCATTTGATAATGAGGGAAAACATGAATTTAAATAAATATAAGAATTTGCTCTTAACAAAAATAAAAGCCCAAATGTGTAGTTGGTCTGAAGCGGATGAGGAAAAATTCATTTTAAATTCAGAAGTATACAGTTTTTTTGCACTCGATAAAGGGAACTTCGGGAACACTCGAACTTGGCGGTATTCACCAACTTGCTGGAAAATTGATGCTTCAAGTAGATGAAAAGAAGGAAAAATCCTGGAAAAGAAACGAGTTAAAACACTTTCTTACTGAATTAATCAGCCTTGTTTACAATTATGAGCATTTTAAGGATGCAGAGGAAACGAAGATTCAGCCTCGAGATGAAAATATCCCACTTATTCAAATTATTGATGATGATATTACTCTACTTATCCTTCTAAAGATTTCCTTGAAAGAAAAGGTTGGATGGTGATTACAAATTCCACCCCAGAAAACGCGATTTCTCAGTATTTTGATTTAAATCCCGATTGTGTCATCATTGATGTGAATCTACCAAATAAGAACGGATTTGAAGTAATCCGGGATATCCAAAAACATAGCAGGGTACGATCCTTGTTCATCGTGATATAACAAAAGACTTTGAAGTCGATCAAATGAAATCAGAATTGGTTAGCACCGTAAATCACGAATTAAGAACTCCGCTTTCCAGTATTCTCGGTTTTACTGAATTAATGTTAAATCGTGAATTAAAGACAGATCGGCAAAAAAAATATTTAGCCACGATCTTAAAGGAAACCAAACGCCTGACCGCCTTAATTAATGATTTCCTTGACGTTCAAAGGATGGAAGCTGGAAAACAGGATTACCATAACAAGGTGATCAAACTATTGCCAATTCTAAATCATACCATTGAGTCTCAACAAATAAATACTAGCAAGCACCAGATCATCCTTGAATCTGGTTCGCCAAGTCCAATGATTTTAGGAGATCAAGCCAAAATCGAACAGGTTTTTACCAACTTACTAAACAATGCCATTAAGTATTCTCCTAGTGGCGGGATCATTACAGTACAGGTATCGGAAGGAAATCACCAGGTAAAAATAGCCGTCAGCGACAATGGCTTAGGAATTCCAGAGGAGGCACTAGACAAAGTTTTTACGAAGTTTTACCGGGTGGATAACTCGGATCGAAGAAAAATTGGTGGTACCGGTCTTGGCTTATCTATCGTTCAAGAAATTGTGAAGGCCCATGGTGGTGAACTTACCGTCCAATCAACTTATGGGAAGGGCAGTACGTTTACAATCCTGTTTCCAGCTGTTATAGAAATGGATGGGATGAAGGAGACAATTCCTTTGCAGAGTGAAATAACAATAAACCTTGGTGATTAACTAAGGACAGCCCCCTCTCCTTTATCCATTCAAGGGAGAGGGGCTGATCCAGTTGTTATTTTACCTCTGCTAAATAAAGCGGATTACCATCAGGATCATTGAAAAAAGCTAACTTTGTGGATTTCTCATCAACGATCGGTGCAAAAACAATTCCTTTGGCTTGCAAGGCTTCAGCCGCTGCTGCAATATCTTCAACCTCAAAACCTATTGAGAGGCTGTCTGATTTCCCAGGCTGTGGTGTGTCTTCTCCAGCTGGATGGAGCCCGATGGTGAGACCCGGTGCTTCAACCTGTGCCCACTGACCCGGCACCTCGTATTGTAACTTCAACCCCAGCGTTCCCACATAAAACTCGACTGCCCTATGTAAATCGGACACCATTACTGTAACATTTCCGTTCTTAAACATGCATCTTCCTCCATTTCTGTGAAATGAGTAGGCCATTTCCTCTGTTTGTTATCATGATATCAGGTATTTTATTTTTCTTTTGCACCTTAAAAGAAAATCCTATAGATCAATCCTTTTTAATTAGTATCATAAATAATATTTCCTGTCTGAGTGGTATCATAATCCCCTAGTGAATTTACTTCTGACAGAAAGGACTCTGACGATAAAACCTGCTTTAGAACGCTGATAAGCTGCTCATTCCGGGAAGTTTTAAGAATAACCAGGTCGTACCGTTCTGTTATTAGTGGAACAAAATCGATCTCAACCATCTTAGCTGGTTTTTCAATTCCCACTCCAACATCGGCGCCCCCATTATAAACGGCTAAAGCCACACTTAAATGGCTCTGCTCCTCATTTTCATAACCTTTTATGTTTCTAGAAGGAATCCTGTTAATTCGAAGCTGCTCATCAAGTAAAATTCTTGCCCCGGATCCTTTTTCTCGATTAATAATTCGTACATGTTTCTGGCTTAAATCCGTCCACGCAGTAATATTTAACGGATTTCCTTTTTTCACGTAAAAACCCGCTTTTCTTGAAAGAAGATTGATCAAAATATATGGATAGCTCACTAAAATTTTCTTTACGTAAGGAAGATTATATTCTCCTGTATCACCGTCAAACATATGTAAGCTTACAATGTCACATTTTCCATTGTACATCGAAATAAGACTATTTAAACTTCCATTATAGGATCGTAATGTTTTAAAGGTGGAAACTTTCTCAATATGCTTCCCTAGTATGTCTAGAACCAGGTCCTGGCCACTAATAACAATGCTTTGTGGATCCTTTCCAACTGTACTAGGGAGCTTGGCAACGGGGACTTGGAATGAAGGACTCTGATTTGTCTTATGACTGCTTATATACTGATCAAAGTCATTTGCATCTATTCTCATTTGTCTTCCAACACGGATTACAGGAAGCTCTCCTTTTTTCACAAGGTCATATATGGTTAATTTTGACACCTTTAAAAGCTTCGACACTTCTTCAATTGTATAAGAAAGCTCCTTCGACATTTATATCCCTCCAGCTTGTATTTTAGCTTACTTTCCTTTAAAAGTATATTTAACATAGAAAATGTCAAAGTGATGATTTTCACTGTACCTATTGTTATGAATAGTTATAATAGGTTATATCTAATTATAATTAGTTTGGAAGGAAGATGTTGATTGAAGAAACAAGCTTTTTTATTTTTCTCACTTCTACTATTATTGCTTACGGCTGCTGGGTGCTCCACGAATGATCAAAGTAAAAAAGCAACTGAGAAAAAACAAGCTGTACCTGATAAGCAGGTGGAATTAACCATCTCGGCTGCGGCAAGCTTACAAAATGCATTAAATGACATTAAAGGGACTTTTGAAAAAGAACATCCTAATGTAAAAATAAGTTATAACTTTGGAGCCTCAGGTGCTTTACAACAACAAATTTTACAGGGAGCTCCAGTGGACCTTTTTTTCTCAGCTGGAGAAAATCAATTTCAACAACTGGTTCAAGAAGGTGTAATAGCTAAGAAGAATGGGACAGACCTTCTTGGTAATCAGCTCGTATTGGTTGTTCCAAAGGGAGCAAGTGCAGGAATTGATTCATTTGACAGTCTCACCAAGGCCGCGAAAATAGCCATTGGCACTCCTGAAGTAGTACCGGCAGGACAGTATGCGAAGGAAACGTTGCAAAACATAAACGTTTGGAATGCTATTGAAGGAAAAATCGTACCTGCCAAGGACGTACGTCAGGTTCTCACCTATGTTGAAACAGGAAATGTCGACGCCGGAATTGTCTATAAAACCGATGCCTTGATTTCTCCTAAGGTTAAAATTGTCGCAACAGCTAATGAAAATACGCACTCACCGATTATTTACCCAGTAGGTGTCATAGACAGCAGTTCCCATTTAAAGGAAGCACAATTATTCTACGACTATCTTCAAAATAAAAAATCGATCCAAACCTTTGAAAAGTATGGATTTAGTGGCCATAAATAAGGAAAATGCCAATGGACTTTTGGTCACCTCTAAAACTATCGGTTGAGATCGCAGCAGTCGCAGGATCGCTCGTTTTTATTTTTGGATTATTTTTAGGAAAGATAATGGCGAATCGGAATTTCAAAGGAAAAGTTGTGATTGAAACACTAATCCTGCTGCCTTTCGCCTTACCTCCAACAGTTGTTGGTTTTTTATTAATTATTTTATTAGGCAGGCAAAGCCCCATTGGGCATTTGATTGTAGGCATTTTTAAACAGCCTGTTATGTTTACATGGTGGGCGGCTGTAATTGCATCTGCAATTGTTGCATTTCCAATCATGTATCAATCCTCCAAGACAGGGTTTGAAGCGATCGATCGCGATATTGAGAATGCCGCCCGTGTTGATGGCGCAAGTGAATTCAAACTCTTTTATTTGGTTTCCATTCCTCTGTCCATTAAAGCAATTATTTCCGGCGGCATTTTGAGCGTTGCAAGAATATTAGGCGAGTTTGGAGCTACGATCATGTTTGCCGGGAATATCCCAGGGAAAACGCAAACCACACCGCTGGCTATTTATATGGCCATTGACGCAAACAATATGAATATCGCTTGGCTATGGGTGGGGAGCATGATTGCTATTTCATTTTTCATGTTAGTTTGTGTGCACCTCATGAAACAATAAGTGCCAGATAACAAAGCGAACCCGCAACTTTCCTAAAGTTTGCGGGTTCGCTTTGTTTCTATTGGCTTGGTTATTTCATATTATTGATATTTTATAAAAATATATAGCTTCATGATGGACAAAATCGTCTGATAGAACCAGGATACTGTCCTTCATCCGCTTTATGAAGGACAAAATCGTCGGATGGAACCAGGATACTGTCCTTCATCCGCTTTATGAAGGACAAAATCGTCTGATAGAACCAGGATACTGTCATTCATCCGCTTTATGAAGGACAAAATCGTCTGATGGAACCAGGATACTGTCCTTCATCCGCTTCATGAAGGACAAAATCGTCGGATGGAACCAGGATACTGTCCTTCATCCGCTTCATGAAGGACAAAATCGTCGGATGGAACCAGGATACTGTCCTTCATCCGCTTCATGAAGGACAAAATCGTCGGATGGAACCAGAAAACTGTCCTTCATCCGCTTTCGCTTTCGTAATTCTTCTAAATGATCAACTAATCGCAATTCTTTATCTGTCATGTTCATCCCTGCTTATATAGGGAATTTTTACCGTCAATTAGATTTTGTGTCTTTTTCCAATGTTACAGCTTCAACAATCGTTTCTTTGTCTTCTTCTAATTTTACTGCTTCAACAATCGTTTCTTTTTCTTCTTCAATCAAGCCTTGAGTTGAGCGTTTGAATTCCCTCAACGTTTGCCCGGCAGCACGGCCAAGCTCTGGCAGCTTTTTAGGGCCAAAGATAATTAGGGCAAGAACTAAAATCATAATTAAACCGGGAACTCCAATATTTGAAAACATCGACATTCACTCCTTTAAATTCTTGATTCGTGTGTGGATAGAAATCCTTCTCGTTTTGTACATGCGACACATTTGTCATCATCATGCTCTCGCACTGTTTGATATGGCTGCTGACAAACACTGCAGGTCTTTTTAAAAATAGGATAATGGACTTCATGTGCCCGTGAAATTTGATCCTCAATCGAAATTGCCTGCTCCGGACAAATATCCGAACAGAGCTGACACGACGAACAAGCTTGTGCTGTAATCGAAAAACTTGTCTCCGAAATGGTCAAACAGTTTTTCCCGCACAGACGCTCACAGGCCTTGCATAATGTGCATGAAGCTGTATCTACAGATATAGTTGTAAATTGAAAAGCGGGATAATACTTTGCCACATCCAGGTGTGTGTGGTTAAAGCGCCACTTTGCAGGAGCCGCTTGCTTCGCGAACGTTTGACCCTCCTTATTCCAAAGTGAAAAAAGCTCGCGGCGGGAATAAATTTTTTCTGCTTTTTCAAAAGGTGCAGTCGAAACAGAAATCGCTTCTTCCCCAAGCTGATCCAGCATCTTATTTGCCTTTTCAAGCACTTGTTTCCCGCCCTCGAGCACAGTAGGATCTTCACTGATGATTTCTCTGACCCCTTTTTTGTAAAGTACAAGCAGTTCCTTAACGGTAGGAAAGTCCTCCGTTGCCAGCACCAGTTGATTTTGAACCACCGTTCTTTTTGGAAAAATTCCTGCCACTGCTTGAACGGGACAGACTGACATGCACTTCCCACATTCCACACAGCGTTCGCGCGCAATAACTGGGACATGATTCACGAAAGTGACTGCTTCGTTCTCACAAACATCCAAACATTTTTGACAAGTGGAACGCGGACTTTTATACCGAGTACAGTCTGTTAAAATTTCCATTTGATAATCAAGACTCTCGATCCATTTACCCAATAAGCTCAACGAAACCACCTCCCTAAACCTGCGGTTGATTATTTACTAACATTACGCTCCCATAACATAAAACAAATACCGGCTCATCACTTCGGCAATCAAAAAGATCGCGAAAGCTGCATACACAAGGAAATCATTTACTTTTTTCAGTGATGCCATGGCCAAAAATCCCAGTAAGGCTAGTCCTGCAACCTCCAGCGCCCAGCGAATGGCAATCATTTCCCCGTAAGCAGAGAGACTGGCGACTGCTGTCGTTCCACTGATCAATTGCATGGCCGGTGTTGATACAGCTAAAATAGCTGTGCCAATTACCTGTATACCAATACCAAAAATAGTAATCGCAAATGCCCTTTTGACAATGTTTTTAAACATTTCAGGATGTAACGTTGTACTCATCAGGCTTGCGGCAAGAACGGGGCCGAGTGTAAATACTACCCCATAAAGGACAAGATAGGTATTAATGTTTTCCCAACCGTTGATCCGAGTTGCTGTATAAATGCTTGCCATACAAAAAACATCCATGAGTCCCACTAGTCCTGTTACGAGCATAAGCAGCCGATTCGTTTTCTTTTGCAGAATGGCTAACCCTGCCGTGATAAATGCCAATCCGATGAAAGCGCCGGTAAAGACAATTTCATTGCTCATCCATGACCGGCCAAAGCCTAAAATCGTATAAAATGCATGTGTTGGTTTCCCAAGGTGAAAAAATGCGCCAAATAATCCAATAATGGAAAATCCCGCAAGTACCAGCAATGGAAGCTTCATTACGTTAAATGGATCCTGGCCGCTGCTGGCAATTTTTTTATGCAACAATGCCAAAAATAAGAAGCCGCCAATCGCTGCCGGAACACAAATGGTTAAGATCAATAATGCCCATTCATGCATGTATGTCCCTCCCTTCAATTTAATTATTTTTTCCAATAATGACCAAATTTGGTTTCGTGATCGAGGAGCTCGGCAGACCTTTTATATCAGCCTGATGGCCATATTTCTTCCGTAATTCATCGATTGGTCCAAACGAAATCGCACGTAATGGACAAGAAGCCACACAAGCAGGATCCTCTCCGTTCGCTCTCAATGTCAAACAAGTATCACATTTTGTCATCATTCCAAGCTCTTCATTGAATTGCGGCGCTCCGTAGGGACAATTCCAAACGCAATATTTGCACCCAACGCATTTATCATGATCGACAACCACGACTCCGTCTTCCTTGCGCTTATGCATCGCACCTGTCGGACAGCCTTTTACGCATCCCGGCTCATCACAATGGTTGCATGAAATGGAAAGATGGTAAATAGATGGTCTCGGAAAGGTTCCTTCTTCAAAATCATAAACACGCCTGAAATCTCTATCTACATCCAGATTATTAGTATCTTTACATGCCACAACACAAGTTTTACAGCCAATGCATTTCCGCAAATCAATGCAAAATCCCATTTGTACCATAATACGCTGCACCTCCTCTTAGTTAAATTTTATAATTCGCTGTTCCCATTTGTAATCTTCTTTTAACGGAGCACCTGTCCATTTTTCAACGTTACAAACAACGGTATTAAAACCTTCTACGCCTAGGCCCGTTGTAATCTGGGCAGTTAACATATTATCTGCACCTGCTTGATCAATGCCGTTCTGTTCATTAATCTGCACCCATGCTCCATGCGGCATGGCGACAACACCCGGCCTGATTGTTTCGGTTGTGTAGGCAGGACGAAGTGTTTTTCCATATGCATTGGACAATAAAACTGTATCGCCTGTTTTAATATTCAATTTATCCGCATCTGTTTTATTCAAATAAACAGGATTCGGCCAAGCCTTACGAAGGTTCGGGATATTATCAAAGGTGCTATGGGCACGCCTTAGATAATGAGGAGTGATCACTTGGAATGGATAGTTTCCTTTTATCCTCTTCTCCCAGTTTTGGTAGGTAGCCTCATATCCATTTACCTTTGGAACATACTTTGGAATTGGCGCAACTTCAGAGTATAAGCCTTTTGATTCCTCTGCCAATGCTTTACAGTAAATTTCAAATTTTCCACTTGCTGAGGGAAGCGGATTTGCTTTTGGATTTTCGATAAACTGCTGATAAGCAATATACCCAAGCTGATCTCCTTGCTTTCTTTTCACCTGATAGATTCCACGATTGATGAATTCATTCAAGGCGATTCTTCCTTTTTGAGGAGTTCCATCTACGCCCCAGTCTTTCAATTCCTTAGCCGTAATGGTTACTAACGGTTCATAATCGACACCATTTTCTTTAACCACCGTAGCTCCAGCTAACGCATTGAAAAATTGCTGCTTTTCACTGATCGGATAAACCTTCTTTGGATCAAGTCCCAACCGCTTCATCAGCTCTGTGGCAACCCACTGGTCACTTTTAGCTTCGAACATTGGTTCAATGATTTTTGTAAAAGCAATTAAGATTTCACGATTTCCGGATAACACTCCGCCTTCACGTTCCCATTGAGTGGTAATCGGCAAAACAATATCAGCATATTTAGAACTGGTTGTGAGCACATAGGAATTTGAAACCACGAACTCAACCTTTCTTATTGCTTCAAGCCCTTGTTTGATGCCAAGCATGCCGTTCAGGGCTTGTTGTTCATGGTAAACCATTTGGATGTTAATTGGCTTTTCTCCCTTACCCGGCTCTAAATATTTCCCGTCTGTGATCGCTTTGAAAATCTGTGCTGTACTAATGGAAATAGTAACAGGATTCTCAATCACAGGTAAGCCATCACTGCCGCCAACAACTAAACTTGGGCCTCCGTTTGCTGCCAATGCATGGACAGATATACCTGTCATCCGCCCTGGCCTGCCAATATGTCCGGTCATAAATCCAAGCGTATTAAAGGCTTGGACAAATGAGTCCCCATTATTAATACGGGCCGGCGCCCATCCGCAAAGAATGGCTGCCCGTTTTGTCCCGCCAATTAATTGGGCCAGTTCCCGGATCGTTTGTGCTTCGACACCACAAATTTCAGCCGCCCATTCGGGTGTTTTTGGCTGATGATCATAGGTTCCAAGTAAATAATCTTTAAAATTATCCTTTGGATCTGCTCCAGCTGGCATATGATCTTTGTCAAAGCCAACCGTACAACGATACAAAACATCCCAATCAATTAATGGATTTAAGATGGGATCATCCTTTTCCAGTAATGCGTTCATAATCGCGAGAAGCAGGGCATCATCTGTACCCGGACGCACAGGGATCCAATCGGCATCGAAAATCCCGTTTGAATCTGTATAGATCGGATTCACTGTAATAAACTTTGCTCCGGCTTTTTTTGCATTCAAGAAATTGAGCACGGGGGTCCCTGGTGATGACCAGGATGGATTGTTTCCCCACAGAACAATCAGCTGCGAATTTACTAAATCCAACTTATCATTCACACTGGTTAGTTCCCAACCATCTGCCATTCCCAGAAGGGGGGCTGTTTTATAAAATGCACCATAGGAAGCTGTCCGCCAATCTGTTACACATCCGCCGGCCATCGAAAGCATTTTCACGTGTTCTCCCCATCCATCATAGCCGCTTGCCCAAATTGATTCATTTCCATATTTCTTTGAAATTCGCTTGATTTCACTGGCAACGGTGTTTAAGGCTTCATCCCATGAAATACGAACCCATTGGTCTTTTCCCCGTAATTCCTTCTTCCCTCCGCCTACTTGCCAATTCTTCCGTTTCATTGGATATTTCAGGCGATCCGCGCCAAACACTTGTTGACGCTGCGAGCGGCCTCGTAAACAGCCTCTTTGCTGCGGAAAATCAACGCTGTCCTCATGCGTATCATCCGTTTTTTGCCGAATGACTCCGCCATCTTTCACTAAGACTTTGTTTAAACAGCGGCCGCCGCAATCATGCCAGCATGCAGCTGTTTTCCATACACCTTCGGAATCGGCAGCCTGGCTATTTCCATTCGCTTGCGCATGAGCAACCAGCCCTCTTGTTACGGGAATCGCCGCAACTGCAGCCGTTGCCGCTGTCCAGCCAATGAAAGATCTTCTGGTCAGTTTAAAATCTTGTATTTTTTTGATTAAATCGATCATTTCAAGTACCTCCTTTTATAAAATTTCTATGCTCGCAAGTTCCTGAAGAACTTCTGAATCAATTTGTAAGTATGCTTGTAAAATTTTAGCTAAGCCTTTATAGAATCCAGTGTCGGCATTCGTTGCGATCCTATTTGCTAGTTCTGAAACAAATTGAAGGAGATGATCCTGCAAAAATTTATTTTGGTCGGCCAATAAACGTTTAAGTTCATTTTGGCCCCTTTGGTCGGGAGTATTTGCAATTTCCAAACACTGCTCATTTAAGTGGTAAAGAAAATCAAGCTCCAAGCCAATATGGTCATCTGCTTCGAAATTAAAGTCACGGACAAAGATCCCATATGTCTGATAATAATTGCGTACATTTATCGTAGTCTCTTGAAATAAAAGACTATCTTTTCTTACATAATAGGACTCCCACGGAGGAGCCGGCAGCTCGTAAGGTCCAATAAACAATTTCGTATAATCCCAATGTAAATCTTGATAGTGTTGTTCAACATGAACGACATCATGAGTAGATAGGTACGTCTTTATATCTTGAATTCCGTCCTGAATTCCTGCTGAATCCTCTTTAAACGGAAAAAAGTCGATCATGTTTTTCTGAACAAATTGCTGTAAATATTCCTTGGATGGCTCTTCAACAAAAAATCTTCTTAGAATATCATAGGCATATTGCCTCGCATAAAAAATATTCACTGCCTCTATCGCTGGAATAGCCGTGGTGGTCATTTTCATTCCTCATTTCAATCAAGATTAGTAGAGTCTTTTCCTGCGAAAACATCGAAATGGATAACTCGATGGATTCTTTAGAGACTTTTTTATATTATGTTCACGATTTCGATAGGAGTTAATCTTTTTCATCTTTTCAATGTGATTATGTTCACAAAATTGTATAACTCATTATAAACAATTTAGTAGCGGATATTTTCTTGCGATAATTGTTTTCACATTTTCTTAATAATTAAGTTACTAATTTGTGATAGTTGACAACAATTATCAATTGCCTCTTGTGATTTCCGAAGCTAGTTCGTTTCCTAAACTGGATTATTTTTCCCCTTTGTAAGAAGTTTGTGTGCACGTCATGAAACGTTAATTATTGACGCAAAAAAGCGAACCCGCAACACTCCTAGAGTTTGCGGGTTCGCTTTTTTTCTATTTTATCCCTTCCTGCGGGAAATTCTCACCATCAATTAGATTTTGGTTCGTTTTCTAATTTTACAGCTTCGGCAATCGTTTCATTTTCTTTTTCTAATTTTACAGCTTCAACAATCGTTTCTTTTTCGTCCTCAATCAAGCCTTGAGTTGAACGTTTAAATTCCCTTAACGTTTGCCCCGCAGCACGACCAAGCTCTGGCAGCTTTTTAGGGCCAAAGATAATCAGGGCCAATATGATAATCAGAATTAAACCAGGTACTCCGATATTAGATAACATCGACATTCACTCCTTTAAATTTTTTATTCATGGGCGCAGCAGAGTCTTTACGAATGATTTCTCTGACCCATCTTTCTAAAACTCCATTGCTTCCACATCACTCGCAAGATTTGAACGATTTTTTACAAAAGGAAAGCAAAATCTTCACTTCCTTTTTGCAAAAGCAACACATTGCTTTCACTTAGGCGCCCATAACATAGAATGCATATCGGCTCATTACTTCGCCGATTATTAAAACGGCAACCGCTGCATAGATAAGTGCATAGTTTACTTTTTTCACTGAAGCGATTGCTAAGAATCCGAGCAGTACAAGCCCTGCTACTTCAAGTACCCAGCGGAATGTAATCATCGTACTGTATCCTGACAGACTCTCAATTGCAGCTGCTCCATTAATCATTTCAATTTCCGCATTTGATACAGAGAATACTGCTGTACCGATTACTTGAATGCCAATGCCAAATACGGTAATCGCGAATGCCCATTTGATAATGCTTTTTAATAGATCGCCTTTAAGGGCTGTACTCATTAAGCTTGCAGCAAGGACTGGACCAAGTGTGAATACTGTTCCAAAAAAGACAAGATACGTATTCACATTATCCCATCCATTTACCCGTGTAGCTGTGTAAATACTAGCCATACAATAAACAGCAATTAAACCAACGATACCGGTTACCATCATAAAGATTGGATTAGTTTTCTTTTGTACTATTACCAGTGCAGCTGTAATTACTGCTAATCCAATAAAAGCACCCGTAAACACAATTTCATTGCTCATCCAAGAACGGCCGAAGCCTAAAATCGTATAAATTGCATGTGCTGGTGTTCCCAAATGGAAGAAAGAAGCAAACAATCCAACGATTGATAAAACAGCTAAAGTCAGTACCGGAAGTTTCATAGCTTTATAAGAATCCTGATCTGCTTTTGCAATTTTGTTATGGAAGAGTCCTAGAAATAGGAATCCTCCAACTGCTGCGGGGACACAAACCGTCATAATTAATAATGCCCATTCATGCATGTCATTCCCTCCCTTTCATTTTAATTATTTTTAACACCAATAACTAGATTTGGTTTGGTGATTGAAGAACTTGGAATACCTTTAATATCCGCATTTTTACCATATTTCTTGCGTAATTCATCGATTGGGCCAAATTTAATGGCACGCATAATACAAGATGTCACACATACCGGCTCTTCCCTGTTTTCACGGAGATCAAGACATGTATCACATTTCGTCATTTTCCCAGTTTCCTTATTATATTGTGGGGCGCCGTAAGGACAGTTCCACACACAATACTTACAGCCTGCACATTTATCCTGGTCAACGACTACCACACCGTCTTCAGTCCTTTTGTGCATAGCACCTGTAGGACAGCCTTGCACACAAGCAGGCTGATCACAGTGATTACAAGAAATCGAGACATGACAAATTGACGGTTTCGGAAAACTTCCTTCTACAAAATCATAGACTCTCCGAAAATTTCTTCCTACTTCTAAATCATTTTTATCTTTACATGCAATTGTGCAGGTTTTACAGCCGACACATTCAGCCACATTTATATAAAATCCCAATTGCGTCATGATTTACGTCCTCCTTCTTGTTTATTTATAATCAATGATACGCTGCGCCCACTTCACATCTTCTTCAAGCGGTTCTCCGGTCCATTTTTCAACATTAACACGGGCTGAGTTAAATCCGGATGAACCAAGTCCTTTTGGAATGTGGGGCACAAATAAATTATCTGCTCCTGCTCGGTCGATGCCGGTCTTCTCATCAATATCTACCCATGCTCCGTGCGGAAGTCCGAGAACACCTGGCATGATGGTTTCAACAACCTTTGCCGGACGTAAAGATTTGGCGAATTCATTGTAGAAAAGAACTGTATCTCCATCTTTAATTCCGATTTCATCAGCATCTTTTCTACTGATATAAATAGGATTTGGCCATGCCTCACGCAATTGTGGAACATTATCTAAAGTACTATGTGAACGTCTTAAATAATGCGGATTAATGACTTGAAAAGGATATTTGCCTTTTTTCTTATTCTTCCAATCTTTAAAAGTAGATTCATAACCATGAACCTTTGGCTCATATTTTGGTATAGGCGCAATTTCTGAGTAGGCCTTTTTAGACATTTCATTTACGGCTCTGCAATAAATTTCAAATTTGCCGCTTTCACTTGAGACCGGATGGCCGGCAGGATCGTCAATAAAATTTTTATAGGCAATAAAGCCAAAGTTATCCCCTTGCTTTCTGGGTACTTGATAAATTCCTCTGTCGACGAATTCCTTTAGCGGGATGCGACCTTGCTGCGGTTTACCTTGAACGCCCCATTCCGCAATGTCTTTAGCAGTAATCGTACATAACGGTTCGTATTCAACACCGTTTTCCTTTACAACTGTACTTCCTGCTAATTGGTTAAAGTATTGTTGTTTCTCAGATAATAGGAATACTTCTTTAGGGTCTTTCCCTAATTTCTTTAATAGTCCCTCGGCAATTTGTTGATCTGATTTTGATTCATATAACGGCTCAATAATCTTAGACCAAGTAATTAATATTTCGCGGTTTCCCCCCTTAACTGCTCCTGGTGTTTCCCATTGAGTAGCAACAGGAAGGACAATATCAGAATACTTAGCATTTGTCGTTAAGGCATATGCATTGGTAACGACAAATTCTACTTCTTTATGTGCTTTAATACCCTTTGCAATATTACTTCGTGTTTGCAATACATTGTTGTAGTTATGGTAAAGCATTTGAATATTTACTTGTCTTTCGCCTTCATATCTTTGTAGGAATTTATCATTTAAAACTGCGTCCCACACCTCATTTTCATTTATCAAATTGGTAATAGGATTTTTAACTGCAGGTGTGCCTTTTGGTCCTGCTTTTACAAGCATTGGCCCCATATTTCCTGCATATTCCCAGCAACTGACACCTGTCATATTACCTGAACTTCCCATATGGCCCGTCATCATTCCCAGTGCTGAGAATGCTTGAACCCAGCCCTCACCATTCGCAATGCGTGCAGGTGCCCATCCTGTTAATAAAGCGACTCGCTCTGTTCCGCCAATTTCACGGGCAAGCTCACGAATTTTACTTGGTTCTACTCCGCAAATTTCATAAGCCCATTCAGGATTTTTGGGCTGACCATCATACGTTCCCAGAATATAATCTTTTAAATTATCTTTAGGATCGGCACCTTCCGGCATATGGTCGGCGTCAAATCCAATTGTGTATTTATTTAAGAAATCCCATTTAACTAATGGATTTGCCGGGCTGTCTTCATCAAGCAGGGTATACATGATACCAAATGCTAAAGCATCATCTGTTCCCGGTCTAATCGGAACCCAATCTGCTCCAAATACATTGGCAGAATCAGTGTAAAGTGGATTGATTGTTAAGAAACGAGCACCAGCCTTTTTCGCTTGCAAATAGTTGTAAGTTACACTTCCCATCGTACTCCATGCAGGATTTGCACCCCAGAGAACAATCAATTGGGAATTTCTTAAATCGATACGGTCGTTGATGCTATTAACAATCAGACCCTCTCCGATCCCCATTTGTTCCCATATCCATCTCCAAGCACCCCATGAAGTACTGCCATAGTTTTCACTGTATCCTCCCACTGAAGAAAGTACACTTTTAATGTTTGAATCACTTTCGCCTGTAATAAGAATGGAGTCATTCCCATACTTTTTGCTTATTCTTTTTATTTCAGTTGCAACATGTTCAAGGGCTTCATCCCAGGAAATGCGCACCCATTCATCTTTTCCGCGCAGCTCCTTATTTCCCCCGCCCGGTGACCAGTGCTTCCGCTTCATTGGATACTTTAAACGGTCCGCATTGAATACCTGGCGGCGCTGTGAACGCCCGCGCAAGCATCCGCGCTGCTGCGGAAAATCCGGGCTGTCTTTATGGGTATCATCAGTTTTTTGGCGAATGACCATGCCGTCTTTGACCAAAACCTTATTTAAACAGCGGCTGCCGCAGTTATGCCAGCATGCGGCTGTTTTCCAAATTCCTTCGCCCTCGCTGTCTTTTGTCCCAATGTTGGTTTCGGCTTTGGCAACTAATCCTCGGCTGACTGGGACCGCAGCAGTTGCTGCAATTGCTGATGTCCAGCCAATGAATGATCTTCTTGTCATTTTGAAATCTTTGATTTTATTGATTAAATCAATCATTCCATTTGCCTCCTCTTATAAAATATCAATATTCAAAAGCTCGTTCAGAACCTCCAAATCAATTTTTAAATAGCTTTGTACTATTTTTGCCAAGCCAACAAAAAAGCTAGTATTGGCTTCACTGATGATTCCATTACAAAGCTGTGGAACAAATTGCAAAAGGTGCTCCTTCAGAAATTTACTTTGTTCCATTAGTAATTGGGTTATTTTATCAAAGTCTGCTTCCTGATTAGATTCACAAATTTGCAGACAAAGCTCATTTAAGTGATAAATAAAGTCGAGCTCGAGCCCGAAATGATCATCTGCCTCAATGTTAAAGTCCCGAACGAAGATCCCATATTTTTCATAAAGCTTGCGAACTTCCATCGTCGTGCCTTGAAATAAAAGTCCGTCCTTCCTCACGTAAGAGGATTCCCAGGGAGGAGTTGACAACGAAAAAGGCCCAATAAACATCCTAGTATAATCCCAATGTAAATCTTGATAATGTCGTTCAATATTGACAACATCATGTGTTGCTAAAAAGGCATTAATATCATTGACCCCCGCTTGTATTTCAGGAGAATCATCTTTAAAAGGGAATAAATGAATCATATTTTTTTGAACAAATTGTTTTAAATACTCTTTGGAAGGTTCTTCGACAAAAAACCTTCTTAGGATGTCAAAGGCAAATTGCCTTGCATATAAAACATTCTCAATCTCTTTAAACGAAAGGGACTTCGTTACTAGCTCCATACGATCACTCCTTTTCTACGAATGAACTTAAATCTCAAGCATTTCAAACATTTTAGGTGTCGTCCATTCAAGCTTTACTTCCCTAATCACCTGCTGATTTTGTTCCATCTCAACGACATTGGATGAAATAACAATATCCAAATCCCGATTTTTCAATAATTTAATTGATTGAATCGGAAATTGAAGAAATTGGTAATCATTATTAATAGTGAACGGCTCATGGTGTTTTTCTAATATTTTCTTAACTGTTCCCCGCTCCTTCCCAAACACCTTGGCAGTTTTAAAATAGTAATCCTTTACTGAAAAAATGAAAGTTTCATCCAAAGCCTGATCATGGTTTTGTTGATAAATTTGCCCGGTAAATTTGTTCTCTAAAGAGCAAAAATGAACACCAAGCTTGAGCTTTTTGTCGATGGCAAAGTCGACAAGCTCTAAGCAGAGTTCTGCGCTTCCAGCTACTGCCAAACCGCCAGCATACCAAAAGTTGTAATACACATCATATGGCGGGTTTTTCAGATTCAAGTTCTTTTCTTTAAATGCACTCGCGTTCCCAAGCGGAAAACAAAACTCCAATAAATTAATGCCAAATACGTTAAGCTTGTCGAGCTCGGGCAACAGCTCCTTCATATCCTCGCCGGTCCCGGGAATAACTGGCATCTCGACAAGCACATCAGCGATATATTGCTTAGCAAGGGCGATTTTTTGTAAAATATAGTTTCTTTTTTGAATGGTGTCCTCCATTTTGATACTAAAACGAAGCTCATTTACGTGAGCATCCTTTAACCCTTGCAAAATGTCTTCATTAATCAAGTCACCAGCTGTATATAATCTTGTATGGGCATCCGGCACCAGTTCATCTGCCAACCGGAAAAAAGCAAGTGTTTCTGCCGGATGCAACAACGGCTCCCCACCCGTTAAGCCAAGATGCGTCAATTTAACACCCTGGTCTACTAAACTCTGTAAATCTTGATTTACATTTTTCTTATTTTGTAAGTAGAAGTTGTATTCATCCTGGTTTTTGTTAAAACAAAAATAGCAATCTCGGTGGCATTTCAATGAAACAAAGGTTGTATAGCTTCCCGTCCCTGTCCTACAAGCCTCACATGCACTTGAAATTCTTCCGTTTGAGAGGATACTTTTGTCATTATTTCGAAAGATCGCCCCCTTAGCCCTCAGTTGCTCGGTTTGCTGAAGAACATGGTGCCTCCGCCTTGATAGCGGCAAACCGAAGGACTCTATCTGCTCTATAGTTGCATTCTCGATATCTGTATAAATATTTCCATATTGAACAAGTGCTTTATTTTGAAACGTCCGTAATTTGTCTTTTGTTAGCTTTGCGATCATAACGAACACCCTTTGTTGGCTATTTTTCGAACATGATTCCGAACATGATTCGTTTTGTGAACTGATTCACATTTCCTGATGCGTTCATTATAGTTTTTTTGATTCTCTGAGGGTATGGCCCCGCTACACGAATAATCAGCAGGTTTTTTGTGCGCGGTGACGAAAGGAATTTACGATTCTGTGACATTCATTGTTCCATTTAACAGACTACTATATGATGAAGGTATACTAGATTTTTTAGTAGAAGGGAGCAGACATAATGAACAAACAGCTTGCCATTCCCAATTTTGTCCAAGAACTGCTGACTGAATCAAGCAAAGGTGTTGATCAGATTGTTCGTAAGCTCTCCGCTTTCTTGTCCTGTCCTGTTCTCGTCACTGACCCCTTTTATCAACCGATTTCATGCTCAATGGTGCACACAGATATGGCTGAAATCGTCGTGATCCCAAGCAGAGACGAGGAAAGCCATTCTCTTTTTGCTTGTCAGATTTCGACGCTTGATTCGCTGAAAAATGGTCTTGCCAGCTCAATTGATCTCAATCATAAACAGATGGGTTTTCTTATAGTAGTCAGTGACAGGGACCTGCTTGGCGCCTCTGTTTATGAACAAATCCTTCAATTTAGCGCTTCTCTATGTGCTCTGCAAATTCAGAAAAAGGTTGAAATAAAGCAAGAAAAGGGCAAGTTTAAAGATGCCTTTCTGTTTGATTTGCTTTATGGAAATATCAAAAAAAAGGACGATATCATCGACTACGGCTTAATTTGGGGCTGGGATTTTACTGTTCCTTATATGATCATGGTGTTTTCCTTTATTGAATACGATCACTTTTTCACGGATCAGAACCCTGTCAACATCCTCTTGCAGCTTGTTGAAAAAGAACTTATTCACCATCAGCTAAACCCGATTACAATGGCCAAACAAGCCCAGATTATTACCCTGATTCCGCAGCATACCGCTGACGTTGGTCAATTTAAACTTCAACTAGAGAGTTTTGCGAATTATATCCTTTCCCAAGCGAAAAAAATTGAGCTGAAGCCAGACATTGCTTGCGGAATGGGGAAAATCTACAGTAACCCTGCCGAGCTTTTTCGCAGCTATCAAGAAGCAAAAGTGGCCTTTGAATTAGGTATCCTCCTCAAAATGCCAACACCATTTTTCACCGATCTAGGCTTAGAGCGAATTTTATATAAACATGACCTGCAGGATCTCAGGGAGTATTTTGATCACACTCTTGGTGCTCTGATCGACTATGATGCTGACCATGAAGGAAATCTGCTTGAAACACTTGATGCGCTTAACGCCAATCAATTTGATATGGGGAAAACCGCGAATGCCTTATTTCTCCACCGCAATACACTGCGGTATCGTGTTAAAAGGATGGAAGAAATCCTTAATGTGAAATTTGATGATATAAATGAGCGTTTAAATATAACCGCTGCTTTCAAAATTAAACTATTAAGGAAATTATGAAGAACGAAGGTGGTTAGGATGAAGGATGGAATTTATCGTAATACTTGTCCCCGAAATTGTTTCGGCACCTGCGGCATCTTATCCTATGTCAAAAATGACCGCCTGACCAAAGTGACCGGGGACCCGAAGCATGGTTATACAAAGGGCAGGCTGTGCGCCAAGGGCTATGCATACACCCAATTTGTTTATAATCCGAAGCGACTGAAGTATCCAATGCTGCAGACACCAAGAGGTTCAGGCAACTGGAAAAGAATCTCCTGGGATGAAGCTTACTCGGTCATTGCCGAAAAAATAATCGAACTGAATCAACGCTATGGCTCAAATCTCTCCTGCGGCTACAACAAATTTTCAGGTAATCTCGGGATCCTCCATTATGCGGTGGAGGGGATGTTCAATAGTATTGGACCGCATACAAAACCAGTTGGCAATCCGTGTGCTTTATCAGGTAAACTTGCCATCAATCGGTCATTTGGCCGCGACTTCAGCTCCATCCCCGAGGATATGGCACATGCAAGCCTGATTGTCATCTGGGGAGCAAATCCTGCGGTAACCAATGTCCACCAAATGAAATATCTTTATGAGGCAAGAAGAAACGGGGCTAAACTCGTTGTCATTGATCCGATTTTTACAAGAACAGCGGAAAAAGCCGATGTCTATATCCAAATAAAGCCCGGAACGGATGCATGGCTCGCATATGGCGTCGCCAAGCTGCTTATTGACAAGGGAAATGTTGCGGATCACTTTCTTCAGGAGGAAACGCTTGGCTGGAATGAGTACAAACATTTTATCCAAACAAATATAGACATGAAGGAGATAGCACAGCGAACAGGGGCCCCGCTCGAAGCAATTGAATTGCTTGCTGAATTCTATGAAAAGCGGAAGCCTGCTGTGACTTGGAATGGATTAGGTGTCCAGCGAAGCGAACACGGGAGCAGCAGCATTAGTGCCATAACCAGCCTTGCTGCAATTACCGGGAATCTCAGTGTCCCATTTGGGGGGCTGTACTATATGCATTTTGACGTTGACCATTTTCCGCAAAACTTACTTAATCACCAGGGGCCTGTCCATCCATCTATTCAAGCATCGCGAGAAATTGACTTCAGTCATTACCCAAGAAACGCTCTTTCCTTGACAGACCCGCCGTTGGAATTTTTATGGTTTGCTTCGAGAAATGTCATTACGCAGGACCAGGACTTAAGATCTTGGCAGCAGTTGTTAAACCAATTGGAATTGATTGTGACCGTCGATCTTTATTTAACGAAAACGGCCGAACAATCCGATCTTGTTCTCCCAGCTGCATCTCATTTTGAAGAAGAGGATTTACATGTCGGCTATTGGCACTATTGGCTCTCTTTCAACCAAAAAGCCATTCCTCCCTATTACGAAGCAAAAAGTGATTTACAGATTGCTAGGGAGTTAACAAAGAAACTAAATGAACTGTCACCTGCTTTTTCAAACTTTCCCTTTGAAAAAGAGCCGATCGACTGGATAAAAGCAGAGCTTACTCCTGAGATCATGGAGCGGTATTCACTAAAATCCTATGAGGATTTGCTAGCGGGGCCTCACATTAAACAAGCAGCAGCTCCCCAGTCGATTCATGATAAGTTTACGCTGGAGCCATTCGATCAGATCATCATCCAGCAAAATGAAGAACTGACCCAAACCGAAGTACGGCTAAAACCATTTACGTATAAATTATTAACACCACAATCCTTGTTGAAAATTCATTCGCAATATGAAATGATCCCATGGCTAAATCAAGGACAAATGGAGGATATCATCGAGCTTTCACCAGCAGCTGCAAATGACCAGCACATTACTGAGGATATGAAGATTGAGATTTTTAATGAGGAGGGATCGATTGTTGGTACTGCAAAAATCAACCCGTCGTTACCAACTAATGTCGTCCTTACTGCCCAAGCCGGCAGTAACCCGATAAATAAGCTAATCACTCAGTGTAACGGCAAACAGTCACAGGAATCGAGTACGTTCTTTTATGATAGTACGGTAAAAATCAGGAAATGGGGTGAGAAACGTGTTTA
This sequence comes from Bacillus sp. EB600, assembly GCF_024494385.1. Lineage (GTDB taxonomy): Bacteria > Bacillota > Bacilli > Bacillales > Cytobacillaceae > JAEVLT01. Next base: position 78,692 of record NZ_JAEVLT010000003.1, on the reverse strand, counting down.
AACGAGTTGGATTTAGCTTTAATGCTGACCAGTGCATCGGCTGCAAAGCCTGTGAGATCGCCTGTAAAAATGAAAACCAAACCCCCATCGGCATTCAGTGGCGGAAAGTTAGTAAACTCGCGCCCGAACTGTATCTTTCCCATTCCTGTTCTCATTGTGACAGCCCGGAGTGCTTCCGGGTTTGTCCCGAACGGGCTTTTTTAAAGCGGCAGGACGGAATCATCCAAATCGATGAAAATCTCTGCACAGGCTGCCGGTTGTGTGTTTCAGCCTGTCCCTATCACGCCCCCCAATTTAATCCGGAAACGCAAAAGGTCAGCAAATGTCAAATGTGTTACCAAAGACAGGATATCGGGATGATCCCAGCGTGTGTCGAGGCTTGTACAACGGGAGCGCTGAATGAGGTCGATCTAAATACCTTTACAGACAATGAGGCGATTCGCTGCCTGCCAGGCTTCCCCGATATCACGATAACCTGCCCCTCGATTGTTTTTTATCCAATAAAGCCGAAAAAACGCTTTTTTTTAACATCCTAATCCAATCGAAGTGTCTCATGGGGACGGTTCTCCCGTTTCTTTTTGGACACAAGAACCGTCCCCATGCTAACCCCCATGCTTACCCCCAAGCTAACCATGCTTACTTGCTCATATTTCTTGTAATTTGTCAAAAAACTGATACATTTTTTCTATACTAATTAACTGGATATTGCCATATAATGAATACAATACCATTAAAGAAAAACGTTAAAGTTTCTTCATATAATTTTCATTCGGTAACAGAAACTTCACCTAATGGGAGGCATAAAAATGGATAATGGGTTGCTACTTGGCGGTATTGTAGGAGTTGGGATAACAATTAGAATCGTTTATATACTCATCCACCGTCATTTAGACAAAAAACTAGTCGCAGAAAACAAATAGAGATTTTTTGGGGAAAAGGCACTGGAAGCCTTTTCCCTTTTCTGTTTCTTCATTTAAAACCGCAACGAAAAGATCCGACATCCAATATGCCGGATCTAAAAAAGGGGTTAAAATATAGAGAAAGGTAACTTGTTTGTCCTAGCTACAAAATCTATAGTAAACCTTATTTATTAATTTTCTATGAAAAAATAGTTACATATTTATTAACATATTCCCATTAAATAACTTTTGAGTGCTGCTATTGATTGGACAGACAGCTTAAATAGGTATGGCTCTGAACCATTTCAATCGCATTCGTTTGGTCTTTAAGCGTAATTTCATAGATATACGGCCGGCTCATTAAATACGGAATAATCGGCTTCCATTGAATGTGACCGGTCCCTAATGGCAATCCGTCATGTTTTTGACCTTTACTATCAACAACGTGGAAATATTGAATATAAGCAGCTAATTTCTTAATCTGCTCTAATAATAATTGGTTATTACCCTTGAAGGAGATAAAGGCGTGACTAATATCATACGTCAATGGCAAGCCTAACGGCTGAATAAAATCCTCAAACCAATAAGGGTTTTCAGCAGTAAAGAGACCCACTATGGAATTTTCCCATAAAAACGAATCATTCCCGTATGTTAAAATCCTGCTTATTTCATGGACCATTTTATCCCGATTCCCTTTATTGATTGCGGAGGTATTCGATCGTGAGTAATGAGGGTGAATCACGCATTTTATTGAATGTGTGGCACAAATATCTGCGAGGATCCTGGTAGATAAATGATAGAAAAGATAATCTTCCCTCTGTTCGTGAATGATATCTAAAAACCTTCCATTATATTTGGAGGGGTGATGTAAATACACCTCACACTCTTGGCTTTTCAACATGGAGATGGTTGCTTCTAATTGCTTTCTTTTCTCACCAAACAAATCGTCGGCAACTAAATGCAGTTCAATAATATCAGGTTTATAGGTTAATCGATCATAAAGCTGTTCTGGATGGTAAGAACTTTTTACACCTAGCTTCAACAAAGAATATCACCCCTTTCTCAAGCAAGCTGACAGGTTTTTATCTATTATAGCAAAAGAACACGCGTGATACCGTTAACTTGATGTAAACAATTGTCCCCGTGAATGCCTTTTTTCTGGTTTGCGGCATGGGTATCAACCTGTTTTTGGATTTTATCGACCTCTTATCATTATTTATCCGCATCTTCTTACCAAATTGTTACCCATATGCACGAACTGTTTTCAAAGCCTTGTCTAATTTTGTGTCCACGATACTTGCATCATCGATGTGTGTAAGAATCATCTCATTCACTTCATCAAAAACAGATTTGGTAAGGCTAATTTCACTCATGACATGCTGTGAATATTGGTTTTGTTCTTCAATCTTATCCATAACTTCATTCACTTCTGTTTGCACATCATTCATGATGCTTGCTATGTAATCAATTTTTTGCGAAGTATCGGCACTCAGGTCAATCCCGGTCTTCACAATTTCCGTACTAGTTGTTGTTGATTGGAGCGTTTCCTGGATATCCTTTTGAATATTTTGCGTTAACTCACTGATCGTGTTTGTACTTGTCGCCGTACTTTCAGCCAACTTTCGCACTTCATCAGCAACTACCGCAAACCCTTTCCCTTGCTCACCAGCCCTGGCAGCCTCAATGGAAGCATTTAAGGCTAGCAAATTGGTTTGGCTTGCAATCTCTTTAATCACTTTGACGATTAGTTCAATTTCCTTTGATCGTTCATTTAATTGATTCATTTTTTTATAGGTTGCACCGAGCTGCTCCCCAAGCTGGAGGATTAATTGTTCGACCTTGCTAACAGAATTTTGTCCTTCCTCCGAGTTTGAAACCATCGCTTGCGCCGATCCAATCAAACTCCCCCCTTTATTTGCAAGCGTCCTCGTATTCTCAAGCGAGGATTGACTAATAGCGTTTACTTTATCGAAGCGTTCTTTAATTTTACCGACTAGGTCACCCATAACATGGTGCTGACTATTCACTAATTCATGTTGATCAATTGTGATTGTTAATTCCCGGGCAAAGGTTTTAAAAAATTCTTTTTGAAAGCTTTTTTGTTTCTGCATTTCAGCTTGCATCACGTCAAGCTTCTTCCTCAGCTCCTCGTTTTCTTCCTTCAAACTTACATAATTCCTACCACTAATAAACATTCTATTTTCCCCCGGTCCTTTTTACCGAACTAGTAACCTCGGTCTATTTTAAGGATGTTTTACTGTTCATTATAAAAGGACGAAAAGTAAACAAGTGTGAGAGTAATCACATCAATTTAATTTTCCTCTAACAGGGGATTTTAAAATTAATAAAAATGGTATAAATGTCCATAATAAATAATGAGAACAAACAAAGGATGATTCCTATGATATATATCTATAATGATTATGGTGGAACACATACAACTTCTTTAGCCGCTGCGTATCATTTAAAACAATTGCCTCAATCTGAGCAGAAATTAACGACAGAAGAAATTTTAAATGTAAACTATTTTAATAAATTAACACATGCCGATTTTGGAAAGCTTATTTTCCATGGTATTGATGAGGACGGAAACCCTGTTTATTCAATTGGCCGAAAGCGGCACAAGCTTGTGGTTCCTGCTTTACAAGAGATGATACTGTTACTTCAAGAAAGGTTCCATTTTAATGAAAGAATCGTCTTCTCTAATACTTCGCCAACTGTCCCGCTCGCGATGACCTTAGGAGGATTTTTTTCAAGAGGAATTCACATTAACTTTATTGGTGTACCCTTATTAGTTAAAGGTGCGAAGCAATGCTGTGGCAATATCTTTCGTTTAGTGGAACATACAAAAGAAATTGGAGAAACCCTTCTCGATGAAAAAGTAATTATTTTAGATAATAAAATGTTTAAATAATGACTAAGAAGGTAATTTCCATATATGCGAGAATTTTATCTAACAATCATAATCGTTCAGAGGTGTAACTATGGATAATGTGTTTGATTACGAAGATATTCAATTGGTTCCGGCAAAATCTGTGGTAAATAGCAGATCTGAGTGTGATACAAGTGTAACCTTTGGCGGAATGACATTTAAACTTCCTGTCGTACCAGCAAATATGCAAACGATTATTGATGAAAAGATCGCAATCTTTCTGGCGGAAAATGGTTATTTTTATATCATGCATCGTTTTGAACCGGAGAAGCGGCTGGGTTTTATGAAAGATATGAAAGCACGCGGCTTATTCGCATCGATTAGTGTCGGCGTCAAAGAGGGAGAATATAGCTTCATCCAACAAGTAGCAGATGAACAGCTTTCACCGGAATACATAACAATTGATATTGCCCATGGCCACTCCGATGCCGTGATCAAAATGATTCATCATATTAAGAAGCACTTACCGGAAAGCTTTTTGATCGCGGGAAATGTCGGGACTCCGGAAGCGGTCAGAGAATTGGAACATGCCGGTGCGGATGCAACAAAAGTAGGCATCGGTCCAGGAAAGGTATGTATCACGAAAATTAAAACTGGATTTGGAACGGGCGGTTGGCAATTGGCGGCACTAAGGTGGTGTTCAAAAGCAGCCAGTAAGCCGGTTATTGCTGATGGAGGTATTCGAACACATGGCGATATCGCCAAATCCGTTCGCTTTGGGGCCACGATGGTCATGATCGGTTCATTGTTTGCCGGGCATGAAGAATCTCCAGGCGAAACTTATGAGAAAGATGGAAAGTGCTATAAAGAATACTTTGGTTCAGCTTCGGAATTTCAAAAAGGTGAAAAGAAAAATGTCGAAGGCAAAAAAATGTTTGTCGAGTACAAAGGACCTTTAAAGGATACATTGATCGAAATGGAGCAGGATCTTCAATCCGCTATTTCCTATGCAGGCGGAAACAAGCTGGCTGCCATCCGCAATGTCGATTATGTCATTGTTAAAAATTCAATCTTTAACGGGGATCAAATTTATTAAAAAGGCTTTGTTAAAGGCCATTGTTGATTTTGTAACAATGTTGATTGGAGTGAAAAGCGGTGAGACTCCTCGAAAGTGCTATCGCATTTCCTTCGTGCATGGACAGATTCAAGGATGTAATTCATTGTACTGTGGGAGTACAGGGCGGGGTATAGACCTCGCAGGCACTTAAGCGCCAAGGAGGCTCCCCATAACGCCCGCGAACCGTTCGTGCCCGGAACGCAAATCAACAGCCAAGTTTAACAGGGCCATTAAAAAAAGATAACAAAAGTAAAATCCGGTTTGAGGCCGGATTTCAACAAAGGGTGGAAGTTTGAGAAACACATGAATTTGTTTGGGCAATATGTATATTACACTTTAATTATTAACATTATATAAATGCTTTGTATTATTTTTGTAAAACGACTTTAATAACATATTTTATACAAAATAACTTGAGAAATTCGACAACTATAGGCGTATAGATATGCATCTAAATATTCAGATTTATCATTTTTATGTAAATTTTTGCCGAACTATGTTGAAACACTCTATCCTTAGATATAGTATAAAAGTATCAATTACGATCTAATACTTATGCTGGGAGGATGTAGACAAAAGTGACTTTTTTATTTGGAACTGTCGAATACTATGAAAGAGAATTTACTATGTATACGGCAAAAAATCATTTGAAGATACTGTCAAAAGATCAAATTTTGATGATCTACTCGAGATTAAAGGATGAGCTGTTATTTGATTTTGTTTGTGCAGAAACAATTCGAAAAGAATGTATTGAAAACCTAGAGGTTGCATGTTTCAGACTTCTAAACACAGAAATGCGGGCGACTAGCTAAATGCGATATCAAATTGTAGAAATTAAAAATAAAGAAACAACAGTAAACATAAGGTGTCTCGATTCACAAGAACACGTATTATTCAAAGTCTCCTTAAAACCTGACACGCTCGAGTGCACTGACAAGTTTATCCCGGACAGCTTACAAAATTATGTTGACTTAAACAAAGATTCTATTCGAAGATATTTAAACAAACTGAATCACAAAAAGAATGCCACGAAAACCTGCGTTGGTTAAGACGCAAGTTTTCGTTTGAAGGAATACATCCACAATGATGTGTGATGCCAATTAATAATTCACTCCTTATTAAATATTTCCTATCATTATTTAATGCTTTTTTTGCTAACCCCGCTCCGTTTTAACCTACCCTTCATCATTCTCTAAAATTTTGCGTAAAGCACCGGTTGTCCCAAACTATTTTGCCAGTTCAAAGCTTTTAATCAGTTTGGTTTTTCCATAGTTTTCATCAAATCCATAGCAATTCACACGAACATCTCCGTTCGCGTATACTTTTACAGTTGCCCAAGCATACATTCTATCCGTTGGATTTTGCACCGGTGCATTCACCTCGAAAGGACTGCCGCCGGAACCTACGAGCACTTGATACGCTTTACCATGCGGTTGACTGACATTGAAGACATGCTCATGGCCGCAGAAATAGGTCGCATCATTATCTTCAATCACCTGCCAGAATTCGTCCCTGCTTTTCGGATCAGCATCTAAGCCATCCGCAGATGGTGGATTTGCCGGTTCAGCAACATATGGGAACGCATCTTTATGTCCAAAAACAAAGATATGCTTGGCCCCATTCTTTTTAGCATTGGCTATATCGCTTTTCAACCATTCAATCGGAGCATGACTGTCGTTGCCAACAGGATCTGTATTGATAATAACGAAATGCGAGCCCTTCAAATCAAATGAATAGGACAACTGTTTTTGGTCCGTTACAATATTATTCGTTCCGATTTGCGGGTGATTGTCAGGATTCCATCCCTGGATGTCAGCACCTACAATTTGTTTAAAGCGCTCCGTATCCATGATGATATCGCCCATATTGCTTCTCCACGTGTTTTCATTAGCTTGAGTTGCTATTTTGACCGTTTTACCGTTTGCATCCTTATACTTATCTTGTACCTCGTGATTACCTGGTACAGGTACCACATACGTCCCGGTTTCAAACATATTTGCCATTAAGCCGCGCCAGTAGGCATACTGGCGATTTAACAGGTTCTGGTCAGAATTTGGGCTGTAACCCATAATCATATCTCCATTGAAAATAAACAAATTTGCTTTCTGGGCTTGTACCTCACGGGAAATTCTTGTTATCGCTTTCGTATTCTGCAGCCAAATTTTATCCTGATTTGTTAAACCTGGTTGGGTGGCATCTGCCCGCGAATCTCCCACTGTAGAAAAGGTCAGAACCACTTTACTATCCTTTTTGTCATCTTGATGTTCCTGAATGCTGCTGGCATCAGCCTTTTGCGGAACCGCATTTGAAATGGAAGTTAACCCGATAACGGAACATAGAGCAACCACACTTACAGCCGTCCTAATTTTTAATCTGTTCTGCAACCTACTCATCCCCTTAATATTTTGAATCTTCAAATAAATTATAGTAGGACAAGATTAATTTTTAATGGGGATATTTTTAATTTTATGTAAATGAAAATGCACACGATATATGAAATTACGTGTGCATGACATTGTTATTTTATTATGTTGCAGACTGAAGTAATTTCGTTAGAAGTGCAGTCATCTTTTTATTTTTTCTCGGTTCCACTCAAATCAATAAACGGCGTTGCCCCGCCTGTTACACTTGGCAATTTTCCATCCCATTTTTCCAAGGCCTTTTCCTGTACTTCAATTTGTTTAAGTTGAATTAACTCAGGTGTTACTTCCTGCTTTTTCAACTTCAATGCTTCGGCTTCTGCCCCTGCTTGCGTGATTTGCTGCTGGGCCTCAATTTTGATTCTGTCCAAATCTCTTTGGGCCTTTAATGCGTTTTGCTCAGCCGTTTGTTTGGATTCAATTGCTTTATTGAATTCTTCACTAAATGCAAATTCTTTAATATTGATATCTTCTAGTTTTATAAAATATTTTGTTAATTTTTTTGAAAGCATTTCCTTCACTTGTGCTGATACTTCCGGACGTTTGGAAATTAACTCCTCAGCTGTATATTGGGCCGTTATTGCTTTTAGTGTTTCTGCAGTCGCCGGGTCAACGATTCGTGACCGGTAATCCAAGCCGATTTCCTGATAGAGTTTATTTACAGCTTCTGGATCAACAGAATAGTTGACTGCCACCTTTGTCGTTACAATTTGCAGATCCTTTGAAGCAGCAGACTGTGAGCTTTCTTCTTTTTGGACCCGGACTTCAATTGGTTGGACGGATTGAAGAAACGGAATTTTAAAATGAAGTCCCTCTGTTAGGATGGTTGGTTTTACTTCCCCTACCTGCAAAAGTACCCCTCTATACCCAGAAGCAACCGTTGTAACAGACGAAAAAACAAGAATCAAAACCACAATCGCAATAAGGCCGCCTAAAACCACTTTTGTGTATTTCATTTCCGCGACTCCCCCTCGATAACCTTTTTCCGATAATTACTAAACTAAATTTATGAATTTATCTTCAAATTATTACATTCTTTAAAAATAGATTACAAGACTAATATACCACAATATTGCCATTATTTACTAATCATATTTTTAGCTGTGTATAACTTGTATCCGCAAAACAATAGTAGATTTTCTTCCAACAATATGTTGTAGGACTTTAAAAATTCTTAAGCTACTTTTAACTAAAAATTTTTTAAGGAATATTACCCAAATGAGGACGATAACAAAAGTGATGGATATATGGAGGAGGGCTGACGTTATGGTTCGAAAAGGCAGGGATTTCGATCTAAACAGAGCGAGACTGCCTGCTGTACAAGAAAAGAGGAAGCGCTCGTTTAGCGACGAATGGACTGGAGCACACCGACTGAGATTAAGGAAACACGAAGAGCGGAAGCGCATTCTTGCTTGACATATCGTAGAGAGGTGGGCGAAGTACACTAGTCGCTGGGCGCTGTAGCTGGACAATTCCCAAAATACTTACCTTTCAAAAAAGAACCAAGGCTTTTTTTAACCTCGGTTTCTTTTCTTTCCTTATTATTTTGGCGCCATTTGCTTTATGGCAACCTGATATTGGAACGATGTACGTTGAGCCTGTTGGTACTGAATCGTCGGACCATTCGCGAAGGATGCCTGAAACTGAATGGCAGCTGTATGGCCAATTTGAGCCTGTACCACGTGGCTTGGATCCTGGACAGCAGTCGATTGATTTAAAGAATGGTTCGCATCTGTTGACTGCGCTTGATGTGTACCATTAAACGTTTGCTGATCAGCCATTGCCAGCCTTGTTTGATCTGCCTGTGTAAATACTCCAGGGCCTGAAGTAGCAGCTGATTGAACTTGAGCGCTAGTAACACTTCCAGCCTGCACTTGTCCGGCTGCTGAATTGGTACCATATTGAACTGGAAGTACTTTTGAATTCACATATTGGGACTGGATAAGATGACTTGATGAAGGTGCCCCTTGAAATTGAGCTACAGAAGCATTATTCGTTTGCTCTTGTGTCGTTCCAGTACTTGCAAAGGCTGCTTCACCGCCAACCGTTAATAACGAAATCGCTAATAAAGATGTTACTCCCTTTTTGAACATGACATTACCCCTCTCCAATATCCGGATTAAATCACATGGCTACATCTCTGCGTTTAATAAAAAGCTCCATCCAGCAATATACTAGATGGAGCTGAACTCAATCTAAAGCTTCAGATTAGTTTGCAGATTGTGCTTGAACAACCGTAGAACTGGAAGATTGGCTTTGGTGAATGTTCTGACCAATAGCGGCTGATAAATTAGTTGCTGTATTGCTTGCAGCCTGTGTTTGAGTTGCACCCTTTGTTCCAGCTTGAACTTGGGTTGTATCTGCCGTTGCTGCTTGGCCTTGAACATTGTTCTTTCCTACAGCAAGTGCCCCATTGGCTGCTGTATTGTTTGCTGTTTGTGATTGATTAGCACCCTTTGTTCCAGCCTGGGCTTGAGTAGATGTATTTCCAGCTCCTTGCACTTGAGTGTTGTTCTTTCCTACAGCTGTTGCAGCGTTGCCAGCTGTATTGTTTGCAGCTTGTGTTTGAGTAGCACCTTTTGCTCCGATTTGACCTTGAGTAGAAATATTTCCAGCTCCTTGGACTTGGGTGTTGTTCTTACCTGCAGCAGTTGCAGCGTTGCCAGCTGTATTGGCTGCTGTTTGGTTTTGAGTAGCGCCCTTTGTTCCCGCTTGGCCTTGAGTGGAGATATTTCCAGCTCCTTGCGCTTGAGTGTTGTTCTTGCCTATAGCAGTTGCCCCGTTGCCAGCTGTATTGGCTGCTGTTTGTGTTTGGTCAGCACCCTTTGTTCCTGCTTGGCCTTGAGTGGAGATATTTCCAGCTCCTTGAGCTTGGGTGTTGTTCTTGCCTACAGCAAGTGCCCCATTGGCTGCCGAATTGTCTGCAGCTTGGGATTGTGTAGTACCCATTGCTCCGATTTGGCCTTGAGCGGCTGCATTTCCTGCCCCCTGGACTTGGGTGTTATTCTTGCCTACAGCTGCTGCTCCTTGTAAAGTTCCATTTGTTGCATTTTGGCCTTGTGCTGTACCAAGTGCACCTGCTTGACCTTGGGCAGTTTGGTTAGCTGATCCTTGTACCTGAAGGTTGTTCTTACCTGTAGCATCTGCTCCTTGAAGTGCTACATTTGTTGCATTTTGACCTTGAAGAGCTCCGAAAGCACCAACTTGACCTTGAGCTGTACCATTTGCTGCAAACTGTGCTTGAGTGTTGTTGACTCCTTGGGCATTAGCAACTTGCAATGCACCATTTTGTGAACTCTGACCTTGTAACACGCCAAGACCGGCACCGATTTGGCCTTGGTGTGTATCAGCTGCCGCTACTTGTAATTGATTGTTAAGGGCGCCTGTTGCCTGTGCACCTTGAACGGCATTGTTTGAAGAGACTTGCCCTTGGCCTATTAACGCACCCATTGCTAATTGACCTTGCTCTGTGTTACCGATTGCAGCTTGATTTTGACTGTTGGCAAAACCAGTTGCACCTGCAGCTTGCTGAGAATAATTTTCAGAACCCTGCAATTGACCAATAAGGGCTCCAACTCCCAGCTGACCTTGGGCTGTATTCGTGACAGCACCTTGATTTTGATTGTTTAAAAATCCAACTGCCCCTTGAGTTTGGTCGGAAACGTTTCCAGAACCTTGTGCTTGGCCAATAAGAGCACCCAATCCAGCCTGGCCTTGTGCTGTATTATTTTCGAAACCTTGAGCTTGATGATTACCTACTCCAAGTGCATCTTGATATTGGCCGCCAAGATTACCAGAACCCTGATCCTGTCCAATTAGGATGCCACCAGCCAATTGGCCTTGAAGGTTTGTATTACTGCCGTTTTGATCTTGATTGTTATGAACACCAGTAGAAACTTGAGCTTGAAGAGTTCCATTTGCAGCCCCTTGAGATTGTGCAGTTAGAAGTCCTAATGCACCTTGCAATTGGGTATTGGTGTCAGTTGAGTTTTGGGTTTGATTTGATTTTTTACCAAAGGAAATTGATTGTGCTTGTAACAATTCATTTGAAGAGCCCTGATTTTGAGAAGTTAAAGCTCCAAGTGCCCCTTGAAGTTGATAAGTATTTTTAGTAGAATCTTGAGTTTGATTAGATTTGTTTGCATGAGTTGCATCTTGAAGAAGAACAGAATAGTCATTAGCAGCTTGATTTTGAGATACGAAAGCTCCAAGAGCTCCATTAGCAGCAAATTTATTTGAGTTGGCAGTTTGGCTTTGGTTAACACCGCCAGCAGCAAATGCGGATGTGGCACCCAATAAAGTCCCAGCAATGACTCCTGCACTGATGAGTTTTTTCATGTTAAGTACGTTTCTGACTTCTTTAAAATTTTTCACTTTCATACCTCCAGTAACATTTTGGGTTTGACTTGCAAGGGTTAGTATACAATGTCAGTCCTCTTTTAAAAAATCTCAAATTCAGCCGTTTATTTCTTAATTGAGAACATTTTCGTTCTCTACCTAGTTCACGCTTATTATTTCTTAATTTTTAGTTTTTTTTGAAAAATATAAATATTCTTATATTTTTTTACATAATATCCCATAAAAAAAAGCCTTTTTGCTCAATATTCCAGCAAAAAAACCTTTTTTCAACTTAAGTGAGATATTTAATTTAGTTTTTTCCTGACAGTATAGTAAAGCAGACCTCCTGCAGTGATTAGTACCAATCCAAGAACTAATAGATTATAGCTATTTGTAGCCGTATTAGGAAGCGAGTTCCCTTGGACATTATTATTGCTGACTGGTGCTGCAATGGTTTGGACATGATCTTGGCTGACTGGAGCAACAGTGGTTTGGACGTGATCTTGGCTGACTGAAACTGCAATGGTTTGCACTGCCTGCCCGCTCGTTGCTTGCTGTCCGCTGCCTGTGTTTGTTTCACTATTTCCTGTAGGTTCTTGTACAGTGTCGGATGCCGGAACGTCAGAATTTCCTTTGTCTCCCCCACCGGATTCTGTTGGCGGAGCAGGAGGAGTACTTGTATTGTCATCATTATTGTTTTCTGCAGGAGGTTCATTATTGTCATTTGGTGCTGGCTTTGGACAATCTATATTACCAATCATGCCAAATACAAGAGATAGATAACTGGACATGGATGTTTCAAATTGTTGCAATTGTTCATTGTATTGAACAGAGGCTAAATTTTCGACATTCAGATTTCCCCAATCATATTGCTTTTGAAATGCTTGTTGGGAATGATATGAGTCATTTCCCTCAAGTGAATAATCATTCGTAAAGCGATCAACCAACTCATTGTTAACAAAAATTTCTTGAATAAAATTTGCAACTGTTGTCGTTGTTTCTTTAATTATTTCGATATAGTTCCGAGATGTTACTTTAACTCCTGATTCGACAAAGTCCTTTATTGTATTGACGATACTGCCTTTCACTTCTACTGTTTGGGTTTGTTCTATTTTCACAGGACCTGATGTACTTAATGATTGAGCCTGCAATTCTTCGACATTCGTTAATTGCCTTTGCCCATTCTCACCGCCACCTGATGTTTCAAGGTGCTGATCTTGTGAATGATTCACTTCTGTTAACTGTCCCTGAAATAATTCAGCATTTAAGCTTGTATTGATACTTTGGGCTTGGTTCGTTAAAATATTCGTTCCCTGTTGGGGTGATTGCGTTTCCCCACAGGGGCACATAATTTCTAGTTTTTGGTCAGAGGTGATACCGGTTTTCTGTGTTTGTTCAGATTTCACATTTGCAGAAGAATCAACATTTTGCACTTGAGCAGCCACAATAGTTGCTGTTTTGCTTTGATCCGTATGCCCATCTAGGATGCTAGTAACATTACCCTGACAGGAAACAGATGCAAGAATCGTTTGTTGTTGACAAATAGTGACATTAGCCGTTTGATTTTGGTCAGTCGTTTTTCCACCTGTTACAGTTTGGTTTTGAATGACTTGTGTGTCTGTTGACTGATTCTGACTTGGCTTATTATTATCAGGATTTGATTCTGCCTGACCACTTGCATTCCCGGAGCTTTGAATATCTTCAGCTGGCACTGATGGAGCCTTGTTAGTTTCTGCATTTCCCTCATTCATTTTATGTTCGGGATTTGTTTCTGCTTGATCGCTTTCATTACCGGCACCTTGAATGTCTTCAGTCGGTATTGATGGGACCATGTTAGCTTCTGCATTTCCATTATTGATATTATTCTCAGGATTTGTTTTTGCTTGACCATTTTCGTTCTCGGCACCCTGAATAGCTTCGGACGGCACTGATGGAGCCTTGTTTGCTATATTTTCCTCAGTCGAGCCAGAAGATGGCTGCTTTTGTGTTTCCTTTTCTAGTAATGACAGATCAGTGCTGGTTTCATTGATATCACTAGGCTCTCCCGCAGCCGGATTCCCACCAATTTGGACATTAGGTGCAACTGGTTCTGCCGCCTTGGCGTTTGCTGAGGTAAAACCGATTGTAGAAGTGTATATCAACAAACAAGTAAATAAGAGTTTCTTTAGCATCTTTTCCCACCTTTCAAGTATAATTTATTAGGATAGTTTTGTTCATTATAAAGAACTTATAAACAAAAAAAAACTGCTGTTTTCAGCAGTTTTTCTTATTAAAGAACCATCTTCGTTCTTTATAATATGTTTTTCTTCTGTTTTCTCACTTTTTCATTAAAATGAACTTTTTTTGTATTTTTAAAAGAACGTGGCAATTTAGCCTTGTAGCTTTGTTGACTTTTTTGTCGATATTGTGTTCTTTGCGTTTCTCCAGGATTTGACGTGATCTGTCATATTTTCTTATTGCGCACCAATACCTTTAAAATCTCTTTCTTTTAGAAGAACCGGGGATTCCAATTTCCTCTCGATATTTGGCAACGGTACGGCAGGAAATCGCTTGAGTAACTTTGTATAGCGTTTGTTTTCTTTGAGCAATTCTATTCAACATAATCAACTTTTTTATCTTTTGCTTTTCTTGCCACAGGTAATACATTTATCTGTATAATAGTCAAATTTGTGATATCTACGTAAAAAACAAATAACAGCTTTTAATTTCATTTGTATAGGACCCCTAATGAAATAATTTTTATATCTAATTAAGGGTATCAAACGAATATTAACAGACTATTAACAAACAATTAAATCATATTTAATATACTAGTTAAGTTAGAAACTGAATCGTTACAGAATCGTTATAGGGACGGTTCTCTTGACTCTTTTCGGGTGACACTAGAACCGTCCCTTTGCTTTACTGCTGACCACATACCATTTGTGATTCGTTGCGGGGGGTTTTATTATTTTTTCAATATCTTTCCTTCTTATTGTTGAAGGCGCTTTCTTAAGTGCTTTGTGAATGATCTTGATTTTTTCAAAAACATCTTCATATTGTCCACTGACCCTCATAGTATCAGTGAGAAATTTAGTTGTTAATAATTCATTTATTGTTTCGGCAATTTTATGAATAACTTTTAAATATTCCGCTTCTAACCTTGAAAAACTAGATTTCTTTATACTTGAATTAAATTGTGCTGTAATCTGTTTCACCTTCGTAATGATTCTATCCAGCAATTTTCTTTCAACATAAATAAAGCTGGAGATCTCCTTCATATTTTCCTTAGCGTGGTGAAATCTTTCTCGCTTAAGGATCATTTCTTCATAAAACTTTTTTGACTTATTCCTCTGTCTTTTTGCTTTCTCATACTCTTCGTTTGAGTTACTATGTAAAGAAAGTACACTTGGCACACTATAACTTGGAACAATTGTTGCTGAAAAAACGGCAATTACTCCTCTACCACTATATGAATCAACTAAAGAAGAGCTAAATCTTGGTGTCTCTAATACTCTCCGATCAATGTAAAAGTTCGTACATTGATGAAGCACTTGCTTAACATCCTGACTAATTTCCCATAGTAAATGCTGTTTGTAATGGTAATGCTGTACGATTCTATCGTTTGTCTCTTTCACATGGAAAACAATGTCAGCATAGGCTTTGTTGTAGAGACTTTTTCCGCCCTGAATATATTCCTTCGCACTTTTACGGTATTTTTCCGTTTTCCTTCTCTTTCTAGCACTTTGTTTCATAACATCAAACAAGTCAAAAAGACCCATGATGCCAAGCCTCCCATTTACTGATGATAAAAAAGGGCAAGCGTACAATAAGTAAGCAGCGTTAATCTGGTTTTATTTTGTTCGCAATAATAAAATTGGAATTTCCAATTACAGTATAATTTCACTATACGAAAAATAATAAATTATGTAAATAGTGTACGAAAAGGACGGTTCGCTTGCTTCATCGAAGAAACAAGCGAACCGTGAAAAAGTCCACTTTTTTCAGCATATTTGTTTAAAAAAGGGAAGTGATTTTTCAAAACCCGAGGATTTGAATGATTCCCAGCTAAAATTTTGACAAACTCCGCGACGTGCGAATGCACCTGATCAAACCCGCGCCAGCACATCCGCAAACCGCCCGATCGCTTCCCTGATCGAGTCCCGCTCCAAATGGGCAAAAGTGAACCGAACATATCCGTTCGGCGCCCCGTAGACACTTCCTGGCATAAACAAAATTTTGTTTTTGATCCCCTCTTCAACCAGCCTTTGATCATCCACATCCTTGTTCAATTTACACCAGATGTGAAGACCTCCTTTCGGAATTGTAAAATCAACCTGATCTCCCAATGCTTCCCGTAAAGCCGAAATCATTACATTTCTCCGCTCCAATAGCTCCTGACGCAGGAAGGTAAGATGAGCAGGATACTCAGTCGATTGTAAAAATTGATTGGCGATCAGCTGTGGAAAAATACTTAAGCCAAAGTCAATTTGCTGCCTGGCATCCGCTAAACGGTTAATGACCGATTGCGGTCCAATTAGCCAGCCAATCCGCAGGCTGGAGGCAATCACTTTGGAAAGCGAGCCAATATAGAGCACGTTGCCACTCCGGTCATAGGATTTAATTGGAAAATGTGTCTCACCATCGAATGAAAGCAGACTAACCGGATCATCTTCTACAATCGGAATACCTAATTCTGCCGAAATCTCCAGTACTTTTTTTCGGCGTGTCTCAGGAAGGACGCTGCCTGTGGGACTCTGGTAGATTGGATTTAAAAAAATCATCCGAATTTGATGCTTGCGATATAAGGATACAATATCGTCCGGATTAATCCCATGCTCGTCAACCGGCAGCCCAAAAATCCTTAATCCGGCCGATTGAAATAACGGCAGTGAATAACAGTAGGATGGTGCCTCAATCGCTACGGCATCGCCAGGGTTAAGCAAACACTGTGTAATCAGATGTAAAGCCTGCTGGGCCCCTGATGTAATTAGAATAGAAGAACTGGTTGTATTTATATTGTGATAGTTCTTCACATAGTCAGCAATCGTCTCGCGAAAGGGAAGATGTCCTTGTGGATGCGTATATCCTAAATTGCCCGGAAACGTTTGTTCAACAAAGGAAGCTTGTAAAAAGCGCGCCGGGAATAGGTCTGCAGACAATTCACCACTTGATAAATTAAAGCCGTCTGTCATCTGCTTTGCTTCTGCACGGACGCGTCGAATCAACGGATAGGTAGGTAAAAACGAACCCCCTTCAATATATTTCCGCCAATTCGTAACTCCTTTAGGAAGGATCCCCCATTTATGTGTGCTGACCCGTGTGCCGCTGCCTTTTTTTCGTTCAACTAAACCGGAAGCTTGGAGTTCGTCGTAAACATGTACAATGGTCATTCGGTTGACCCCTAACTGATCAGCCAATTTTCGTTCTGAAGGCAATAAGCTTCCAGGGGGAAATTCGCCGTAGGAGATTCTTTCTTCGATTAATTCAAAAATTTGCTGATAGAGAGGTTTATTCGCCTCACGATCCACTTTCCATTCCATTATTGATTCACCTCTATTTATAAAAAATGAATTGGTATATTAATTGGATTAGTCCATTGTCATCCGATTGGATGAATACAAAGAGATTATATTAATTTATCATAATATTTACAACATTAGAAATAACTTTTATCAAAAGGAGGAGGATTTACATCTAAGTAGTATCTGCCAATTTTGAGAGAATAAAGAATTTCTAAAATATATTTGCAAAAAGGAATAAGGAGGAAGCGATGAAACAGTTTGGTACAAATTTCAAAGATTTACGTCACAATCTAAATATAAATACGATTAGTGCAGGGTTAGTCGCTGCAATTTTTGGATGTACGGGTCCTGCGTTAATTATTATTGGCGGAGCCACGAGCGGTGGATTAACTTATACGCAAACAATCAGTTGGATATTTGCTACTTATTTCTTTAGTGGCTTACTTGGAATATTTTTAGCATTAAGACATCGACAGCCGATCTCAGGAGCACATTCGATTGCAGGGGCCGTATTAGTAGTAGGATCCTTAAGCCATTTTTCATTAAATGAAGCAATTGGAGCATATCTCGTGGCCAATATCCTTGTTATTCTGCTCGGGGCAACGGGCTTAATTGACAAAGTCATGAAATGGATACCGTTGCCGATTGTCATGGGAATGATAGTTGGAGTGATGATCCGGTTTGCAACGGAAATGATCAAATCTGTTACGATTTCACCTTTATTGGCAGGTTCAGCGATTATCGTGTTTTTGCTATCTTCTCGATTTTTAAAAAAGGTTCCACCTGTGTTATCAGCCTTAATTGTTTCTGTTTTGCTGGCAGTAGTGACAAATGCCTTTCATATTAAAAATTTACAGGATACGCTGGTTCTCCCACATGTAGTCATGCCGGAATTTAGCCTTAACGCCATCGTATCGATCGGCATTCCCCTTGCATTGCTGATTATATGTACGGAAAATGCCCAGGCATCTGGAGTATTAATGGCTCAGGGCTACAAGCCGCCTAATAGTGCAATGGCTGTTTTCGGTTCTCTGGTTGGCCTTGTCGGTTCACTCTTCGGTGCTCATGCGATCAATATCGCCGGACCGATGACGGCAATCTGTTCCTCCAATGAAGTAGGAAAAAAAGACGGCAGGTACGCGGCTTCGGTTGCAAACGGATTTTTCTTTTCTGTTTTTGGCCTATTCGCAGCATTGATTGTTCCATTTGTTATCGCGATGCCGGCCGTGATCGTTACCGTGATCGCCGGACTGGCCATGCTAGGTGTACTCACCAATTCACTAAAAACAGCTTTTTCCGATAGTAAATTTCAAATGGGTGCTTTCTTCGCCATGATCATCGGGATGTCAGATGTGCATTTCTTCAACATCGGCGCGCCACTGTGGGCCATTGTCGGAAGCCTATTCGTCTCATTTCTAATCGAGAAAGAACACTTTGCCCTGCGACCAAAGCTAGAAAAGGCGGTTGATAGGGACGGTTCTCTTGCTCTTGCCGCAAGAAAGTAAGATCAAAAGCGTAAGAAAACACAGGGACGGTTCTTGTACCTCCTTCCGCAAAAGGATACAAAAGAACCGTCCCCATGTTTACTTCGAACATTATTTTACATGAACAGCATCTTGATGAGGTATTTCCTCACTTTTATGGAATCCTTTTATATAGTAAACAGCAACTAGGAAGATAATCCAAAATGGTCCGATGTATAAGGCAATCCTTGTATCGGGACTGAAGGCCATTACAACAAGAACAAGGGCTAAAAATACGAGAGATAGATAAGAAGAGTAAGGAAATAAAGGAGTTTTATATTTCAATGCTTTCTTTTCTTCTGTATTTAAACTTTTGCGGTAACGAATTTGGGTTAATAAAATAACCCCCCATGTCCAAATAGCCGCAAATGTCGCAATACTCGTAACCAATGTAAATACTTTTGCTGGGACGACATAATTTAAGAAAACTCCTACCAATAAAACTACAGCTGAAACGATGACAGACAGGCCTGGCACCCCATTTTTTGTAACCTTATCTAATTTTCGTGGTGCCTTTCCATTTTCAGCAAGGTTAAACAGCATCCGTGATGTACTAAAAATCCCACTGTTGCATGATGAGAGTGCAGCCGTTAGCACAACAAAATTGATAATCCCTGCAGCCGCCGGTATTCCTATTTGTTTAAAGGTAAGAACAAACGGACTTCCCTTTGTACCAAGTTCATTCCATGGAAAAATGGACATGATTACGAATAAGGCTCCCACATAAAAAATAAGAATGCGCCAAAATACATTATCAATCGCTTTGGCAATATTTTTTTCTGGATTTTTAACCTCTCCAGCAGTTACTCCAATCATTTCAATGCCAAGGTAAGCGAACATGACCATTTGCAAGGACATGAAAATTCCCTTTATCCCATGTGGAAAGAAACCACCATGACTCCAGAGGTTGTGGATCCCTGTCGCAATACCTCCATTTCCAATTCCAAAGAAAATCATCGCTGCTCCAACAACTATCATGCAAATAATGGTAACAATTTTGATGAGGGCAAACCAGAATTCCAATTCACCATAAGCCTTTACGGCAAGAAAATTCACCGTAGCCATGATGATAAGGGCAGCAAGTGACCAGATCCAGTGCGGAACTGTTGGAAACCAAAACTCCATATAAATACCAACTGCTGTGATTTCCGCCATACAAGTCACGATCCATAAAAACCAGTAAGTCCAGCCTGTTAAATAACCGGCAAGCGGTCCTAAATAATCATAAGCATATTGACTAAATGAACCGGCAACAGGTCTCTGTATAGCCATTTCCCCAAGGGCCCTCATGATAAAGAACATAATAACTCCGGCAACGGCATATCCAACCAAAATTCCTGGCCCAGCTATTTTGATCGCGGAAGCTGAACCAAGAAAAAGACCAACGCCAATCGCAGCTCCTAAAGACATCAAAGTAATATGTCTTTCCTCTAAACCACGGTTAAGTTTTTTGTCCTGAATGTCACTGCCCATCCTTCATCCCCCTTAAGTCGTACTAGTAATCGCCGATCCCCCTCTATTAAGAAAGACCTATCCCCTATTTCGATAACAGTATTTCAAAATAAAATTTCGGTAACCTAATGTATTACCTATTTAAATATTTCCAAAATTGTGTACAATAAAAATAGCTGTCTATTTATGTAAGCGAATACAATTAATAAAAATAATCATCTCCTATCTGCATAGAATTGAGTTCGGAATAAACAAAGTCTTTACGCTAGAATTAAAGAGGCTTTTTTCCCCCAATCATAATTGATAGCGTTTTCAAATATTGTTTAAACTTTATGTTGTAAACGCAACACTATTTTAACATACCTTTGAATATTCCTATTTGTTAGAAAATATGAATTTATATTTTCTTTTTGGTGAATTTAAACAAAGATTGATCATTTATTTTTTTAAAAACAAATAGACTCTACTAGAAATGCGGAGGGATTGACTTTGAACACGAAATTGAATAATCCTTTTAAACTATCTTTTGAAAGTCTAGAGGAGTTTGCCGACGCCATTAGACAAGCACTCCAGTGTCCAATAACAATCGAAGATGCAAACCATCGGCTCCTTGCCTACAGCTTCCACGATGAAAAAACGGACCAGGCGAGAATTGCCACCATTATTAGCCGCCGGGTACCTGAAAAAGTGATCAATCAGTTATGGAAAGAAGGAGTCATTCCCGCCCTATTAAGTACAACTGAACCGATTCGCGTAAAATGCATGAATGAAATCGGACTTGGAAACAGAGTTGCAATCTCCATTTGGAAGCAGAAAGAAGTCATTGGATTTATTTGGGCATTAGAAGTTGATAAAGATCTAGATGAGGATCAAATGGACTTATTAAAAAAAGCTGCAGAAGCGGCAACGAATGAACTGTTACAGCTGCAGGTCCGGAACCGAAAAAAGGAAGATCACTTTCAAGAATTTTTTTGGCAGCTTCTAACCGGGCATTTAACAGAACATGAAGAAATTATCAAGCATTTTCATACATATAAAATTACACCCTCCCCTTCCTTTGCTGTAATTGCTTTCCAGTTTCAACAAAATATAACGAGAAAACTGGAGCAACAAATTTCTTATCTATTAAAAACGAGTCAGCAGCTAAAAATTATGCTCTATACATTTGACAGCTGCCAACTTATTTTACTCGTCTCACCACCTGCTAGTGATAATCCTGTTAAAGAGCTTGACCATTTTATTGATACCTTTAAGGGTTATCTTCGTGATCGTTACAAAATTACAGAAGTTCAGCCCAGCGTCAGCAATTTATATGAGGACTATCAAAAAATGAAGCAGGCCTATCAAGAATCGTTGACTGTTTTAGCAACAAAAGAAAAATACCCATTCAATACGCAAAATATCCATTACTATCAAAACCTTGGTATCTATCAGCTTTTCGATATTATTTTAGAGAAACACCGAAACGAAGGCTATGAAAATCAAGCACTAAGGAAGCTCCATCTATATGATCAAAGGCACAATTCCAATCTTTTCGAAACACTTGAGGTTTTTTTGGACAAAGACACGAATGTTACTGAAGCAGCGAAGGAATTAGTTGTCCATCCAAACACACTAACCTATCGCCTTAAGAGGATCACTGAAATTAGTGAAATAGATTTTAAGGATCCAAACCAAAAAATGATGTTATATATTGATGTAAAGCTCGAAAAATATTTAGAGCGGTGACGGTCCTTTTTGTGAATTTCCCCAAAAGGGCATCCGAACTTTCTCTTTTCAAGACAAAGCAATTATAAAATAAACATTCTATACTAAAACCATAGCAACAAAGCACCACAAAACAAAGGGGGAAATAAGAATGTTTATTGGAGTTCCTAAGGAAATTAAAAATAATGAAAATCGGGTGGCCCTTACTCCATCAGGAGTTGTTTCATTTGTAAACGCCGGTCATACAGTATTAGTAGAAAAAGGGGCAGGAATTGGAAGCGGCTTCACTGATGATCAGTATGAAAATGTCGGTGCTATTATCATTGAAAGTGCAACAAAGGTTTGGGCCGACGCTGAAATGATCCTAAAAGTAAAAGAGCCGCTTGAAAGCGAATATAAATACTTCCGTCCAGGTTTGATTTTATTTACCTATTTACACCTTGCAGCAGCCCCGACACTGACGACAGCTCTTAAAGATAGTGGTGTTACGGCAATTGGCTACGAAACGGTTACGGTTAACAGAACGCTGCCGCTCCTTACCCCAATGAGTGAAGTAGCCGGAAGAATGTCTGTTCAAATCGGGGCCCAATTTTTACAAAAAACAAACGGCGGACAAGGAATTCTGCTTGCAGGCGTTCCTGGGGTGAGCCGTGGAAAAGTAACCATTATCGGCGGCGGCATGGTCGGAACAAACGCAGCAAAAATGGCGGTCGGCTTAGGTGCAGATGTAACCATTCTTGATTTAAGTGCCGATCGTTTACGTGAACTGGATGATATTTTTGGCCATCAAATCACAACCTTAATGTCCAACCCAATGAACATCGCAGAAGCTGTATCACAAGCTGATCTTCTCGTTGGTGCTGTCTTAATTCCTGGTGCAAAGGCTCCTAAGCTTGTAAAAGAAGAAATGGTCAAATCTATGAAACCAGGTTCCGTGATCGTCGATGTTGCCATCGACCAAGGCGGGATTGTTGAAACCTGTGATCACGTAACGACTCACGATGAGCCAACATTCGAAAAATATGGCGTGGTTCATTATTCAGTTGCCAATATGCCTGGAGCAGTTCCTAGAACATCAACCATTGCCTTAACAAATGTTACCATTCCATACGCTGTAGAAATTGCCAATAAAGGTGGAAGAAAAGCAATTATGGAAAGTGAAGCACTAAAATGTGGTGTCAACGTGTTAAATGGAGAAATCACCTTCGCAGCAGTTGCAAAAGATCTCGGCTATCAGTATGTAACCGTAGAGGATGCTTTTGAAAGAGCACTAATTACCCACTAATAATTTTCAGTTTTCATTTTTTATCCCCTCAAGATGCCCTTGGGGGGATTTTTAGTAAAGGAGGACGCTTTGGATGAGCCAATTTAGTTACAGGGATACATGGGCAGAGATTGAACTTGAACATATTAGCTATAATTTGAAGCAGTTTCGACACTATCTAAAAACCAAAACAAAGATAATGGCTGTTGTAAAAGCAGATGGATATGGTCATGGTGCAGAAAAGGCGGCCATTACCGCGATTCAGGCAGGTGCAAATTACCTTGCGGTTGCTTTTTTAGATGAAGCCATAGAGCTAAGAAAGGTAGGAATAAAAGCTCCGATTCTTATTCTTGGCTATACTCCTGTCCGTTCTATTCGCGAAGCAATTTTAGAGAACATAACGATAACCGTATTTGACCATGAAGTATTAGATGAGATTATTATTCAAGCCGCTAGCTTGCGAACAGAGGCTGTGATTCATTTAAAAGTGGATACAGGCATGTCAAGAATTGGGGTAAGTTCGGCTGAGCAAGCTGTCCGCGCTTGCGAAAAAGACCCTTACCTCCCCTTTTGTTCACTTGGAAGGCATCTTTACCCATTTTGCGAATGCTGACAGCGAGGACCCGACCTTTACACTTACCCAATTTACTAAATTCCAAGTCATCATTGAGCATTTAGAAGCAGAAGGCATCCAAATACCCGTGAAGCACTGCTGCAATAGTGCAGCTACCATGAAGTTTCCGGTCATGCACCTCGATATGGTTCGAATTGGCATTGCCCTATACGGCTTGTATCCTGATGCATCCTTAAAAAAGCACCCGATCCATTTAAAACAAGCAATGAGTTTGAAAACAAAGATTGCAGACCTAAAAAAAATAAACGTTTCACAGCCTGTCAGTTACGGATGTACGTGGAAGCCGACAAGGGAGAGCATCATTGCTACGATACCGGTTGGCTATGCAGATGGGCTTTCCCGTCTCCTATCGAATCGTGGCCATGTTTTACTAAATGGACAAGGTGCTCCAATTAGGGGACGTGTTTGCATGGACCAAACGATGATTGATAGTACCGATATTCCAAATGCCCAAAAGGGAGATATCGTGACGATTTTTGGACATAACCATTCCTCGTTCCAATCGGTAGATACGATTGCTGACTTAATGGGAACCATCAATTATGAAGTCGTTTGTTTAATTGGAAAAAGGGTGCCAAGAGTGTATGTGTGGTTGGAGGAAAAAGCAATAGAGCACGCCAGCACATTGGAAATTTTGCCGGTTAATTAAATTTCAGGAGCATAGCATGTAGCACTCGAAGAGCCACGACAATCTGTCAAGGGTCCTTCGTGCAGAGGGACGGTTCTTTTGTGTTCTTCAGTGGTCTCGACCGTCCCTTCTTTCTGTTTATTTGATAATCTTTTAATACTTTCTTCATATTTTCATGTTAAGATAAAAAAACACTTTATAGATAGTAGAAATGGAGGTGAAAGATGAAGAAAAATTGGTTTCCCCATGGAAAATGGCCGAAATATTATGTATGGCTTCACCATTACTCGATTGTATCCTTTATAGGACTCCTCTTATCTGGGCTTGTTCTCTATGTTCCGTTTCTGCACGTCAGGTTGATTCGCTATCTTACCCTCATCCATGATGCGCATATTTTCCTTGGAATCCTGTTCTTCCTGTCGTTATTTTCTCCGATCATGAAAAAGCTGCCCAAAGTGAACCGGATACGAATCGTCGATTGGTTTATGCCTATCACGTTTGGTATGGCCATCGTTCTAACCGGGCTCCCTTTATGGCAGATCCATTGGTTTCCAGCGGCTTTAAGAGAACAAGCCTTCGCTTGGCACGGGAATTTGTCTTATCTCCTAGGGATATGGTTTGTCTTACATGGTTTATTTAAAGCTTTTGGAACCAAATATCCTGAAGCCCAAGTAACCAAAAAACTGGATCCAGAACGCAGGCAATTTTTACGCTGGGGAATTACAGGGATAGTAGGCGGCGCAATTGCAATGACTCCATTTTCGCAGTTTTTCTTTTCACTCGGGAATCGATCGAGTTCATCGACCGGTGCGAATGCAGGTGTGCACGAGTTTCCTGAATACTTTACTGTGACCGACTCCTACCCGAAAGTCATGCTCGACAAATATCGGTTGCAGGTCGATGGATTGGTGGCCACGCCAAAATCGATCACTTATGAACAATTACTATCTCTACCTGCAACAAAACAAACGAAAGATTTCCAATGCGTTACAGGGTGGTCGGTAGCCAATGTGGGCTGGGAAGGGATTCACATACGGGAGCTTGTTCCCTTGGTAAACCCCACTTCAAAAGCCGATTTCGTCACCTTCTATTCAGCAGACGGTGTCTATACAGAAAGTCTGACCTTACAAGAAGCAATGGAAGCCGATGTTCTCCTTGCTTTTAAGATGGATGGCCAAGCACTTCGCGTCGAACAAGGTTATCCGATTCGATTAGTGGTGCCAAGTATGTATGGATACAAATCCATCAAATGGGTGAACCGTGTCGAATTTGCATCAACTCGTATCCAAGGCTACTGGGAACAACGAGGCTATGATTCCGAAGCGACGTTTTGATTAACGATTCCAAGGGCTCCCTTGCTTCGTTCCGTGGGAGCGCTAGAACCGTCCCCATATTAAAGAGGAGGATTCAAGTATGAAACTACGTATCATAGGTGCCGGTCTTCCGCGCACAGGAACAAGGTCCCTTGGTGTTGCTCTTGAGCATTTGATCGGTGGACGATGCTACACTATGAGTGATATTCCGGAGCATCCATTTAATCTTGGCGATGGCTGGAATGGTGCTTTAGCAGATGAAACTACCGATTGGCACAAGCTGCTCAATGGGTTCGCCGTGGCAGTGGACTGGCCTGCATCCTTGTTTTGGCGTGAACTGAGTGAGGCGAATCCCGATGCATTGGTGGTGTTGTCAGTTCGTGATAGCGCTGAAGAATGGTGGGACAGCTTTAATGATACGGTTTTGCTGACGGCGCGAATCGCCCAGGCGAAGGGTTGGAACGAAGGCAAGGGACTGTTAGATTTATTGGAACGATTTTCAGGTACAACGAAGTGGGACGATCCGGTGACAATGATGGCATCCTATGAGCGGTACAATGCCGCAGTACGGAAGAAAATTGCCCCTCACCGCTTACTCGAGTGGCGCGTTTCAGAGGGTTGGGAACCGATTTGCCGAGCACTCGTACTTGCTGAGCCCACTATTCCGTTCCCATGGGTCAACCGCAGGAGCGATTGGGGCTAACTCATTAAACAAACTTTAACTAAACAAATAAGGCAACGCTATTAAAGCGTTGCCCGATTCAATGATTCCCCTTAAGACGGTCTAGTCCCTCGGTTCATTTTTTCCACTGGTTTCTCTTTGTGTTCATTACTTTTTAAACCATCATCCGAAGAACCAGTAGTCTGAAAGTATTCTTTACCTTTAAGTTTAACTTCAGGCAAGAAGAAGGTTCCAATGAAACAAAGAATTGCAAAAATCAACCCGACTTCGAACAGTCGTTGAATCCCAAATGTCAATGAAGCCTTTACCGCATCCATTAATTGGAGATACAGCTGATGTCCTTGCGTTCCCAATTTACTGAACTGTGCTGAGAGCGATTGCTGTGCCTGTGAGGTCAACAACGATTGCGGATTTACCCCAGCGAGTTTACTTTGAAACTGTTGCAACGAAGAGGGTAATGTATCACTTAGTTTATTCGTAAACGCCTTGTTTAAAATGGAACCGAATATCGGTGAAGCGATGACTCCGCCAAGCGATTGTACGAATTGTTGAGTGGAGTTTACGGTACCCATCATGCTGTATGGAAACGCATTTTGAACCGCCACGTTCATCATAGGCATCAGCGATCCAATCCCGAGCCCCAGTACAACCATGTTAATGACGACCGTAGACCAAGTCGTGTGAACATTCATTTGATTTAATAAAAAAGAACCAAGTACAATAACAGCACCACTGACCCAAGCCAAGACTCTGTATCGACCTGTACGGGACATAAATTGTCCGGACACAACACTACCGATGATAAAGCTGATCATCATCGGTGCCATAACCCAGCCGCTGCCCTGGGCATTAAGTCCAAGTACTCCTTGAACGTAGACAGGCAAGAACATAATACTCCCAAACATCGTCATCGCAATTAATACACCGAGAACCAACGATGTATTGAAGATGCGATTTTTAAACAGGACAGGTGACAATAACGGGTCTGATGCTTTGCGTTCCCAAAACATAAAGAGGGTAAGAACGATGGCTCCACCAATAAAGAGCGTTAATTCGATCGGTGACCCCCAGGAATATTTTGAACCCGCCCATGTGAAGCCGAGAAGAATGGGAATTAAGCCAATAATTAAGAATGCAGAACCAAGCCAGTCCACTTTCACTCGATGTTCGGCCCGAACCTTTGGCAATGAAACAAGCACCCCAATAATCGCGAGAACCGCAAATGGTAAGTTGATGTAAAAAACCCATCGCCATGAAAAAGCATCGGTGATCCAGCCTCCAAGGGTCGGTCCCAGAATACTAGAAACCCCAAAAACAGCCCCCATAACGCCCATCCATTTACCGCGTTCTTTTGGATCGAAAATATCACCGATCGTGGCACGGGGCATACTCATCATAGCACCTGCGCCGATCCCCTGAAGAGCACGCGCCCAAATCAGTTCATTCATCGTGTGCGCTTGACCTGATATGGCAGATCCAATTCCAAACATGATCAGTCCAAATAAATAAAACGGCTTACGGCCAAATACATCTGACAGCTTCCCATAAATCGGCATCGTCACCGCAGAAGCCATCATATAGGCGGTAAAGACCATGCATATAAACTAAATCCATGTAAATCACCAATGATAGTGGGCAATGCAGTGGACACAACCGTTTGATCCATTGACGAAAAGAACATCGTCAATAGCACCGTTGCAAGTGCCCACCACTTTCTTGAACCGGAGATACGGTTCGTTGTTTGTACGACTGATTGGGCCATAGCTCACTATTCCTCCAATTCGTTAGCTGATCTGATGATTGTTTTTTTCTCTATGGTTTGAGAAATGATCGCCAGCTTTTCTAAATTCTGCACAAAAGAATCCAAGTAATCGAGGTTAATTTTTGCTAATCAGTTTTGAATGATTTGATGGCGTAAGATACCCCTTACGTCCAACTATTAGTTAAAAAACCGTTTCATGTTTATGCTATATAAGTAAAATTAATTCATCTCAAAAGACTTCTTCAAAAATTAAGCAATGTAAGCACAGGGACGGTTCTATTCATTGGAACGCAAGAACCGTCCCTATGCTCCATAGAGATTCTATTTATTTAAGATCATCATCTGTTAGATGCTTTCTAAATTTACCAACTAGTGAATAAAGTACTGGAACAAAGATTAATGTCAGCAATGTAGATGTGGTTAGGCCACCAATGACAGTGACAGCTAATCCTTGTGAGATGAGACCTGATGATGACGTCGACGTTGCCAATGGAATAAGAGCAAAGATGGTTGCGAATGCTGTCATTAAGATCGGTCGTAACCGTATCTTGGCAGCTTCAACAATGGCTTCATCGAGTTCCAAACCTCGTTTCCGATTTTTTTCAACACGATCGAGCAAGACGATCGCATTCGAAACGACGATTCCAATCAGCATTAACATCCCAATCATCGCACTCATTGAAATAGGCTGGCCGCTAATTAATAAGCCGCCCAATGCTCCGATTGGAACAAATAACAGCGATGACAAGATCACAAGTGGTGTCAAAACTCCTGAAAAAGTAACCATTAGCACAAGTAATACAAGACCGACAGCAGCTCCCATGGCAAGTCCCATACTGGATAAACCGTCTGAGATCATTTTCAGTCCTCCGCCATATGAAACGGTAATCCCCTTTGGTAAGGATAAGGAATCTATATCTTTTTTGACATCATTTGATACTTTGGTCGTGTTGTTCCCTTTTACAATCGCAGATACTTTGACAAGCTGATTGCCATCGTCATGGTATAAAGTAGTCGGAACCTTTACTTCTTCGATTGTCGTCGCTACATCATTTACCGTTTTCATACCTGCTGATGTTTTAAGCTCAATATTTTCAAGATCTGCCTTTGAAGCTATTTTTTTATCATAACTTACGTCTACTTCTTGCGTAGTCCCGTTAATGTCATAGTTGCCAACTGTTACCGACGACACATACTCACGAATGGCTGACATCAATTGCAGATAGGTAACGCCTGCTTTGTCTCCATCTGAACTAATCGCAAGCTTCCACTGTGTTTGATCATCCCCTAAGTTACTCGTGACATTCTTCAATTGATTATTTTTCGCCAATAGAGTCGTAATTTGATTGGATGCGTCTGTCAGCTTCGTTAAATCAGAACCGTAAAGCTGAATATCAATATTGTTGCCGGATGATATACCGCCGCCTTGAGTTTGCGAAATCGCAACAGTAGAATCCTTATAATCTTGCTGGACAATTTTCTCCATATCTTTTTGGTAGACACTTAAAAGATCATTAATATTTTGCCCATTCTTCAATTGGATGAGGAATTGAATGACATTATTGCTGCCGCCTGTCATCATCGCTCGATTGTTTGAAATACCAATGGATACTTGACTATAGTTAATTCCATGTTTATTTTTTAAATAGCTTTCGACATCCTTTGCCACTGAATCCATTTGTTCAAGACTTAACGAACTTGGAACGGTAATCCTTGCTTGCATAGCTGGATTAGAATCATCCGCCGGCAAGAACGCTACACCTAGTTTAGGGATCAGGGCAAATGACCCGACTAAAAGCAGCAGGGATAATACAATAACCAGAGCTTTTTTGCGAAACGCTCCTCTTAAAAACTTCTCATACAGACCTGCAAGCCAGCTTGGTTTTTCCACATGTTTAACCTTTTTGAAAAATAAGCTTCCTAATACCGGCACCAAAATCATGGCAACGATTAATGAAGCCGCAATCGAGAACACAACAGCAAGTGCAAACGGCCGGAAAACTTCTCCAATGATTCCCGTCACAAAAGCGATTGGTGCAAATACAACCAATGTCGCTAAAGTGGAGGAGGTCACCGCTCCAAACACTTCCTTTGTCGCATGTAGTGCTACTTGCTTCATGCTGAGGTCTTTGTTTTCTTGGCGCCAGCGGAATATATTTTCGATAACAACAATACTGTCATCGATAATCCGTCCGACGGCAACGGCCATTCCGCCAAGCGTCATGATATTTAAGGAATAATCAAATTGTTTTAACAGCGCAATCGTCGACAAAATCGAGATTGGCAGTGATACAATCGCAATCAAGGTAGCGCGAATATTACGTAAGAAGAGCAAAATGATTATAACAGCGAAAAGGATTCCAAAGCCGCCTTCTTTAAGAAGAGAAGAAATCGAGTTTTCCACATCTTTTCCTTGATCTGTCACCGTATAAATCGTGTAATGATGACTTTTATTAAACGAGGAAATTTTGTCTTTTACATTATTCACAACTTCCGCCGTATTGGCATCCTGTGTCTTTGTTACCGAGACTAAATAGCTGTCTTTGCCATTAAATCGGGTAATGACATCCTTGCTCGATACCGTGGTGATTGTCGCAATATCTGAGAGCTTTAATTTCACCGGCAGGACTGCAGCTTGTTGTTGGGCCGCGTTAGGAGAAATGTTTATTTGTCCGTTTGCTGCTGTCATCGAGCCCGTCCCTGTCGCTCCACTGGTTTGCTGGTTTGCTGCCCCAGATGCAGAACCGGCTTTCGTACTAGCTTTTCCAGCAGTCATACTTGTTTGACCAGCAGTCATACTGGATTGCTGACTTTGTCCCGCAACCGTAACTTCAATGTTTTTCAAGTCATCAATGCTGGTACTATTCCCTTTCATCACAAGCGGGATACTGGTCCCCCCACTGTTGATTTGACCAAAAGAAACGTTATAATTTTTCAATTGAATGGCATCTTTAATGTTTGTCAATGTCAAACCATATTGTTTTGCCTTGTCTTGGCTTAATTCAATTGAAATTTTTTGGGCTTTTGCCCCATCAAGGTTTACCGTTCCAACGCCGCTTACCTTCTCAAGTGTTGGAACAAGATCATTTTCAATTGATGGCTGGATATCCTGATTGCCCTTGCCTGCAAAGGCGACCTCATAAACCGCTTGGGCACCTATATCAATTTTCTTTACTTCTACCTTTGCACCATCTGGTAATGCTACCTTATTGATTGCATCTTCCAGTGAGGTTTTTTGCTTCTCAATATCGGTTCCGAATGGATAAGCAACCGTAATCGTCGCCGCATTGTTTCTTGAAGTACTTGTTAAAGTGTCATATCCTTTTTGCAGCTTAATGCTACTTTCGATTGGATTGGTCAGCTGATCCTCCAATTCCTGTGTCGAATGGCCCAAATAGGTTGCTTGAACAAATAGGGCCGGAAAGGTGATGTTCGGAAACGTTTCTACTTTTATGCCATTAGTGGAATAAATTCCACCTGCGATCACGAGAACAACAAGAAAAATAATGGCGACCGTATTCTTCAAGCTAAACTTCAGTATTTTATTCAAAAAAAAACACTCCTCCTGTACAAATTACTTAATCATAATAAAACAGGAATGTGTCCTCAGTGTGACCTTTTGAGCAATTTTAGAAAAACATAAGAATCTAAATTTTCCACATAAAAAAGCAGCCCACCATATGGGCTGCTTTCCAAAACTAATTATTCCTATTTTTTCCCTAAACGAATCCTAAAGGTTGTTTCCGAACCCTCTACACTTTCCACAGCGATTT
Organism: Bacillus sp. EB600; assembly: GCF_024494385.1. Classification (GTDB taxonomy): domain Bacteria; phylum Bacillota; class Bacilli; order Bacillales; family Cytobacillaceae; genus JAEVLT01. The sequence goes on along the minus strand of NZ_JAEVLT010000003.1, from coordinate 46,804 downwards.
TCCCATTGTGGAGGGAGATAATCCGCTTGACTACTGCCAAGCCAAGCCCATAACTTTCAGTTGTTCGCGAATGAGCTTTTTCTGCACGGTAAAAACGCTCAAAAATATGGGGCAAATCATTTTGGGGAATACCAGGGCCTGTATTGCTAATAACCACATCGACATAATCAGCATGATCATATCCGCGAACCGTAATTTTGCCATTATGGCAATTATACTTAATGGCATTCGAATATAAATTGGTCCACACTTGATTCATTAGTGCTTCATCGGCGAATACCTCGAGTTTGGGAAGGTCAAAATCGATTTCAAGGCCCTTTTCCGTCCATAACGTTTGCAGCGCAACAATCTGATTTCGCACTTGTTGATCAAGACGGTATCTCTTTGGATGAAACGGAGACTTGTTTGCTTCCAAAATGGACAGGTTCAGCAATTGTTTCGTTAGACTTGAAAGACGTTCACTCTCTTGTTCAATCAGTTCAAAATAATGCTGTTCTTCAGCTTGCTCCACAGCACCATCCTTCAATGCGATTGCCATCCCTCTAATGGCAGTAAGCGGTGACTGAAGCTCATGGGACACATTTGCAACGAAGTCCTTCCGCATTTGCTCCGTTTTATCTAATTCCTCTACCATGAAATTAAAGCTGTTGGCTAACTGCCCGATTTCATCCTTACTTTTTACATCCAAACGAATTTGAAAATTTCCTCTTGCTAATTCTTTGGTGGCATTGGTGATTCGGACAATCGGTTTGACTAAAAAACGGGTCGTGATTAAAATAAGCGAGCTTCCGATAAACAAGACGATAAATAATGTAGTCAATAAAACTTCCCGAATCTGACTAAATTGTTCCTCCATACTAGGTTTAAGAAATAACGCATATCTCCCGTTTTTCGTTTCAAAGGGCAGTCCGATCAACATTTTGCGTGGTTCAGCTTCATTTCGATAGACATCACCAGCAATGACATCTCTAATCGTTTTTTCACTAAGCTTGCTAGACTTTTGAGCATTAGGAGTTTTTGCTACCAAGCTATTTTGATCATAAAGGTATACCTCATAAGGTAAGTAGGAAATGCTGTTTAAATATTCATTAAAACCCTTACTTCCCAAATTTTGGTATAAATTAATCATTCCTTTTCCTTGGTTAATGACCTCTGTTTCACGAATTTTGATGATTTGATTTTGAAAAAAAAGCGACGCGATTAAAAAAGAAAGGATCAATGACACAATAATCACAAAAAAATAATTTAAAATATTTTTGATATAAATAGAGCGGATCATGATAAAACCTCTAATTTGTACCCAAGCCCTCTTACTGTAATGATTTGCAGCAAGTCCTCGTCATTTTTAAATTGCTTACGGAGCTTTTTAATGTGCGTATCAACCGTTCTCTCATCACCTTCATAATCAAGTCCCCAAATACTCTCAATCAGCTGATCTCTTGTAAAAATTTTTCCAGGTTGACTGGCTAACATATACAATAATTCAAACTGTTTAGTCGGCAGCATGAAATCCTGATCCTTAATTTGAACTTTATAGCTGCTTTGATCAATCGTGATATCATTAAAAGTGATTTTCCCCGCTGATGCTACACGGTATCTTTTTAATAGTGACTTCACCCGCATAACAAGCTCGACTGGATGAAAAGGCTTTGTCACATAATCATCGGTGCCTAGTTTAAAGCCTTTAATGGTATCATCGGGGTCAACTCGAGCGGTTAACATCAAAACGGGAATCTCATAAAAAGCTTTAATTTTTTCACAAAGCTCCCAGCCATCGACATTCGGCATCATCACATCAATGACCGCACAGTCGATTTTCTCTTGCTCTAATAAGTCAAGTGCCTCTTTGCCATCACAGGCAATTTCCGTTTGAAACCCTTCTTTCTCCAAATAAAGCTGTGTCACCCTCCGAATATTTATATCATCATCAGCAATTAATATCGTGGTCTTCATTATGTTCGCACTCCTCTTATCGAGATAAGTCTATTGTAAACAATAATGAAAAGGATTTTTATTATTTTCGCTATTTTATTACAAACCCTATCGGAACTTCAACGTTTTTTCATGTGCATTCACGGGCATTCATGGGGACGGTTCTTTTGAGTCAAAGGGGACGCAAGAACCGTCCCCATGATTTTTTTCCGGTATTATGATAAGAATAGAAAGGAATAGTATTGAAATGGAACGAGGAGGAATTGAAAATGGAATTACGTGTTCATTATTACGATGTGGCTCCAGAAGCACTTAAAGTCATGATGGAAATGGAAAAGTATATCGGATCAACAAAAATAGATCCCAAACTTAGTGAACTTATTAAAATCCGGGCATCACAAATAAACGGCTGTGCCTTCTGTCTCAACATGCATACAACAGATGCCCGCAAACTAGGTGAAACGGAACAGCGTTTATACTGCGTAAGCGCTTGGGATGATTGTGATTTCTATACGGATGCAGAAAAGGCAGCACTTGAATTAACTGAACATGTAACATTGATCCCAACGAAGCGTGTACCGGATGAACTTTATAACCGGGTTCGTGAGTATTTTGATGAAAAGGATTATGTCGATCTTATTATAATGATCAATCAAATTAACAGTTGGAATCGTCTATCGATTTCAATGGGCAATTTCGCAAAATAACAGCACAGAAAAACAAAAGCGCAAGCGTCCGTTTAGCGCACGACAGGACTGGAGCACACTGACTGAGATAAAGGCGTTAGCACATTCGTGCTTGACTTATCGCAGGGAAGTGGGCGAAGTACACTAGTCGCTGGACGCTGGAGCTAGACGTAAATTAACTTGATTCAAAGTTATTAACAGCTTAATATTTTATAATTTCCTAGACGAGACCGAAAGAAAAAGATAACCTCTGAGAATGCTGAATTCTTTGAGGTTATCTTTTTTATGTTCTTCTTTCGTCATGGACTTTAAGATAATTTCAAAAGAGTAACCGGAATGTATAGATCGTGAAGTTAGTACTCTAGTAAGGCAAATTATTTGGTATTTTTTACAATAAGTCATATAATGTCAATGAAAACAATTTTCAAGCGCTTTCAATATAATAATATCAAAGGTGGGAATAGATATGAGTATTGTAGCTAGTAGTGTAGTAGATACAGAATATAAACTGTACATTAATGGTCAATGGGTTAAAGGTGCAGAAGGCACAACAATAGCAACCTATAATCCTAGTACTGGTGAAAAACTTGCTGATTTCATTGATGCAAGCTATGCCGACGTTGATGCTGCGGTTAAAGCAGCACAAGAAGCCTTTAAGACTTGGAAAACAGTCGGTGTTGAAGAAAGAAGCAAACTATTACTTAAAATCGCTGATTTAATAGATGAAAATAAAGAACATTTAGCAATGGTAGAAACGTTGGATAATGGGAAACCATTAAGAGAAACTATGGGTGCTGATGTTCCCCTAAGTGCAGACCACTTCCGCTATTTTGCTGGTGTCATTCGCTCAGAAGAAGGAACTGCCAAAGAATTGGATGATAACTCATTAACGATTACGTTGAAAGAACCAATTGGTGTCGTTGGACAAATTATTCCCTGGAACTTTCCTTTGCTGATGGCAGCATGGAAAATAGCCCCTGCTATTGCTGCTGGTAATACAGTGGTCATTCACCCATCTTCTACAACACCGCTCAGTGTTTTGGAATTAGCAAAATTATTGGATCAAGTGCTTCCAGCTGGTGTTGTTAACGTGATTACAGGAAGAGGCTCCTATTCAGGAGATTATATGCTCCATCATGAAGGCTTTGCAAAATTAGCATTTACAGGATCAACCGAGGTTGGCTATAACGTAGCCAAAGCTGCTGCAGACCGATTAATTCCAGCAACATTGGAATTGGGCGGTAAATCCGCTAATATTTTCTTCAATGATGCACCATGGGAAAGAGCGGTTGAAGGTGCAGCAAACGGAATCCTATTCAATCAAGGACAAGTATGCAGCGCAGGTTCCCGTATCTTTGTTCAAGAAGGAATTTACGATAAATTTGTCAGTGCATTAAAAGAAAAATTTGAAAGCGTAAAAGTAGGTCTTCCTTGGGAAGATGGCGTTCAAATGGGTGCCCAAATTAATCAAAAACAACTTGACAAGATCTTGAAATACGTTGAAATTGGCCAACAAGAAGGAGCAAAACTTGTTACTGGCGGTTATCAGTTAAAAGAAAATGGATTGGATAAAGGTGTATTCATGGCACCAACCATTTTAGCTGATGCTACTAATGATATGCGGATCGCACAGGAAGAAATTTTTGGACCAGTTGCGACTGTTATTAAATTCAAAACAGAAGAAGACGTCATTCGCATGGCAAACGATTCTGAGTATGGTCTTGGCGGCGGTGTTTGGACACGCGATCTCAACACTGCACTCCGTGTGGCTCGAAAAGTTGAAACGGGACGTATGTGGGTTAATCAATATACCAATTTCTCAGCTGGCACACCATTTGGCGGATATAAAAAATCAGGGATCGGCCGTGAAACCTATAAGAGCATTTTAGATGCTTACACACAAACGAAAAATATCTTTATCAGCATGAAAGAAGAAACAGACGGCTTATATTAAGCTATATTGATTACAAAAAGGACCTTTTATCACATTCAATTGTGGTAAAGGGTCCTTTTCGTTTTACTGACATTTCTTCGAGGCACACCCCGACAAAGTAAAGCACCCACACATATTAGGACTGAAGCTTCCTTATAGGAAGGTGAAAAACTATTCATCAGCACTCAGTTTGCTAAGAAGGACTTTTTAAAAAACCTTTTTAACTTCAACGTTTTATTATCCACGTCATTCAAAGGTAAAGCTGCTAAAGCTTTTCTTTTAACAGCTTTTTTTCGTTTCTCTGCGGACCACGGGAGCTACCTCGGTTGCTAATAGCTCGATGTTTTTTGCAACTTTATAAAAAGGCAAACCACCGATGTCAATTTGAGCAAGAAAACGTTGATGTCCAAACAATTCATGCTGGCGGAGAATTTTTTCAATAATCTCCTGCGGACTTCCGACAAACAAGCTGGTATCCGGACTAGCCATCTGCTCAAAATCGCTCTGGGAGATCTTTGATAGCCCGCCGTTTTTCATAAACGACCTGAAGTAGTTTGTATAATAAGGGTAGAATTCTTCTTTAGCCTGTTGAGATGTTTTACTAAGATAACCATGTGCACCAATTGCAACCTTACATTTTTTTGAATCGTGGCCAGCTTCTTCTCCTGCATACCGATAGGCATCAACCAATGGCTTATATTGGAGGGGGTCTCCCCCAAGCACCGCTACCATCAACCCTGCCCCCAGCCTTCCGGCACGTTCGGCACTTTCGGGGGAACCGCCAACGCCGATCCATATGGGAATTCTTTGTTGAATCGGACGGGGAGAAATATCAGCATCGTAAAGCTCTGGGCGGAAATGACCTTTCCAGGTAATACACTCATTCTCGTTTAATTTTAATAATAGTTCCATATTCTCAGAGAATAAACGATCATAGTCATTCAAGTTATATCCAAACAGCGGAAATGATTCCAAAAACGCCCCCCGTCCTGCTACAATTTCAGCACGGCCATTTGACAGGATATCCAATGTTGCGAAGTCCTCGAATAGCCGGACTGGATCCACTGTACTTAGAACGGTTGTCGCACTTATTAGCTTAATTTGGCGGGTCTTTTGGGCAATCGCCGCCAAAATAACGTGAGGTGATGACACAGCGAAATCCAAGCGGTGGTGCTCACCAATCCCAAACACATCAAGTCCTGCATCATCCGCCAGCTTAGCTGCCTCCACAATTTCATTGATACGTTGTTTTGCACTAGTTACTTGACCAGTATAAGGATTACAAAGCAGTTCCCCAAACGTATAGATGCCTATTTCAATTTCAGACTGATGTACATTGATTTCTTTTTCCATAAGTCTCCTCCATAAGGGGTACCTGCTGCTTCTTGCTCCCTTTATTACGTTTCATTAAGCAGCGAGTTTTCACTTAAAAATGTATTTACAAGTGAAATACATTGGTCCTTATTATAATTTTGATAAATACTGCTGGCCATTTTGACAGGATCACCGAAAAAGAAGCGTTCGTATAACGATTGCCTGCTGCCAAATGCACTCATGCTTATGTCCCAAGCCAAGCGAAAAAGTTTTACTCGATCATTCGCATTGGCATTCGCAGCTTGCAAGTAAAGGTCGAGGTCGCTTTTTATTTCAGACGCAAAGTCTGCTTTACTTGGAATTGATACGAGTCCGCTCGCTCCAATTTGTTGCAAAATTTCACAAATGCGAGGATAAAGACGGGGATACAGTAAAATGGCTGTGCTTAATGGGTTAAAATCAGGAATCATTGTCCCCCATTTGTCCAATTTGGCATTCACTTCTGAAGTACACAAAAGTGCTTTAAGCGTTTCTAGTCCTGTAATCACTTCTGTTATCTTTTCATGAATATGTTGAAATTCCCCCACATTGATCGTATTCACAAGCATTTGGGCAACACCAAGAATAAATTCAGTTTTAACAATTCTCCTCGAGGTAATTTGGTGTGCCGTCAGTGGATAAAAGCTGCTTTCAGAAAAAATTTTAAAAGAGGCTTCTGGATTTTGATAACAAAAGACACGGTCCCACGGAACCATTACGTTATCAAAGACAACGATCGTATCGATTTCATCAAACTGTGAACCAAGCGGGTGGTCAAAGGCAGAGTCCTTATATCGGAATGACTCTCGGCAAATAAACTTCATTCCCGGTGTATTGCTTGGTATCGAAAACGCATAAGCAAAATCCTTATTAATGGCTGATGCATGGGTTGGAAAAACGAGAATTTCATCCGTTAATCCACCTTGGGTCGCTAACAATCGTGCTCCCTTTACAACGATTCCATCATCATTTTTTTGGATGGTTTGGGCTGAGATGATTTTGGAGGAATCTTCGAGGTATGATGATGAACGATTTACTTGCGGATTGATAAATGTATGAGTAAAAGACAAATCGTTGTCTTTTGCTTTTTCGTACAGGCTTTGCAGATTTTGTGCAAATGGCTCATTTTCTCCAGCAAATATGTCAGCTGCCGCCGCGAATGCCATGACAGCTGTATTCATATAATCCGGTGAGCGACCTAACATTCCTGCACTCATTTTGGCCCATTCTTGAATCATCAGCCGTCGTCTTTCAAGATCCTCTTTTGTTTTTGGTTCAAGAAATGAGAGTCCAATTCTCTCTCCTGTTTTAGGAGATGGATACGTCATTTCATCCATCTTTTCAAGCTGAAGATCATATAATCTCGCTTGACTTTTCATTACACCATAGAAGGATGGATGATCTGATAGGTTGCCTTCCACCTGTTTCCCATCTATCCAAACTTCAGCCTTCATTCGATTAATCCTATTTATATATTCTTTTCCTGAAATAACCGTCACGAAATCACCGACTTTTAAAAGATTACTACTGTTTTATGTCAAAAAATTTGTTTTGTGACTGTACATTTGTCCCTAATGGACAAATGAAATAATGGAAAGCTGAAAAAACCCGCTATATTATTCCCAAGTGATTGTACATAAAAAAGCGGCGAAGGCATTAATCATGATGATACGAATGTAGATTAAAGGGTATTACCCTAGATTTTGTTTTATGTAATCCCTCAGTGCTTGATAGCACGGGGATTTTTACCTTATTCAGAAAAATCTAGTAAAAAAATGAAAAAATAGTAGACGTTTTTTTGCATTCTGTTATATAATATAAACAGTTAATAAAAACAGTTATATAACAAATGAGAAAAGGGGTAAAGAATATGAACAAAACAGACTCAATAGCACGTAAAATTTTAGGCTGGGCATTAAATAGATGGGATAGATGGTATGATGTTGAAAAGGGTATTTTCATCCATGATACTGACTTCCAACCCGAACAAAACCTTGATCATGCCTTCCTAATCGTTGATAGATTAGAAGAATTTGGGTATACATTTAAAACAAATGGAGTTTCAGAGGTTTACTTTAATGACGTCCAGGCAACTGGAGAAACGTTATCACAAGCAATCACGAATGCAGCCTATTCACTCATTGAAAGAACCGCAGTAGTTGATAACTCTAGAACCTTGCATCAGCTTTGCTAAAAGTTATTACACCTTGGTGAAGGTATAGTGGGAAAAACGGACTGAGGAAAGGAACAGCTTTGAAAAATAAATACGTATTTTCTTCAACAGACTATCAATAAAAGAAGTTGATTATCTACATAAAGCAGATAACCAACTTCTTTTTTTACTAGTATTAGTATGTGTATCCGATTTTAAAAACCAGCAGTCATTGTGTCTGGATGTGATCCGGCGCGGCTGTCCTGATTCATTCCATCAATTTTTTCCATATCTTCGCTTGTCAATTCAAAATCAAAAATAGTGGTGTTTTCAATTATTCGAGGCTCTTTAATCGATTTTGGAATGATGACGACTTCATTTTGAAGATCCCAACGTAAGATAATTTGCGCTACCGATTTATTATACTTTTGAGCGATTTCAGTAAGAGTTGGATCGTTAAGTAATTGTCCCTGTTTCAAAGGTGACCATGCTTCAACTTGAATCCCTTCTTTTTTACAATAAGAGAGAAGGTCCTTTTGTGTTAGATGGGGATGAAGCTCCACTTGGTTAACCATCGGCTTAATTTCTGCAGAACCTATTAAGTCTTCTAAGTGGTGGACTAAGAAGTTGCTTACGCCAATTGCTCGTACACGGCCATCCTTGTAAAGCTTCTCAAATGCCTTCCATGTTTCTTTATATTTATCCTTGCCAGGCCAATGAATTAAATAAAGATCCAAGTAATCGAGGCCAAGCTTCTCCATACTTGTTTCGAATGCCTTCAACGTGGTTTCATACCCTTGGTCTGCAATCCAGAGCTTCGTAGTAATAAATAACTCTTCACGGAGAACGCCAGATTCTTTAATCGCACGTCCCACCCCTTTTTCATTTCCATAAATAGCGGCAGTATCAATGCTTATGTATCCATTCTTTATCGCTGCTTTGACAGATTCGATGACTTCTTCTCCCTCTTTTACCTTAAAAACACCTAATCCCACCCACGGCATCTCCACACCATTATGTAATGTAGTAGTACTTTTCAAATTTGTTGACATACGTTATTCCTCCCTTATCACACCACATAGATTAAAGGAAAATCTCAAGAAAAGCAAAGGGACGGTTCTTTCGTTCCCACGGAAAAATGCAGGAGTGCACGAGAACCGTCCCCATGGTCACTTCCCTTTCTGTGGATTGGAAATTGAACCCATGAATAATATCATTCCTGTGTCATCATCTGTAATTACAATGAAAAATGGCCGATTAACTTCCATATGGAATGGCTGATCCAAGGTAGCCGACTCTGTCTTCATCTCTATGGAGGTTGCCCCAGCCGCTTCTGTACCCCTTTCATTCACATCAATAAATGTTTTTTGTTTTACTTTACTAATCCAAATCGGATCATTTTCTTTAATCATTTTCGTGAAATTTGCACCTTTATCAAACGCTGTCGTCATCCCAAGCCTCTTTAATGGTTCATTCAACAATACTTCGTATTCTAGTTGAAATTTCGGCAGCATGACTTTTCCTTCTGTCCCACGGAACTTTGAGCCCCATTTCTTCCAGTTATCATTTGTAAGCATTTGTTTAAATTCTACTAAATTGGAGTTTTCTTTAGGGAGAAATACTTTCATGCTCATTTTACCATCGCCGTAAGGGAGAGAAACAGCCTGGAAGTTTTCATTTTCCATGTACGCCCACTTTCTAGTAAGAGTCATTATCGGCACTGCTTTTGTGGTTCCGTCCGCTAAATAAAAAGTTCGTTCCTCTGTTTGCTGTTTATCAAATTCATCCTTCCAGTTCCCTTTAAAATAAATGGCGTTAATGAGGATGGCTACTAAATTATCATCTAACGGCGCATCGATCATTTTTTCTATCTTATCGTTCGTCGATTTTTTTACCCAGTCATTAATCATTTTGGGAGACTGAGGATCGTTTATATCCATTTCCTTTATTTTAGCCTGAAAATAATCTCTGTTATTTTGGGCAAAATCAGTTTGAAAATGAAATTTCTTGTTTAACCAAATGGAGTTAGCGATTTTCAACTGAATGTTCTTTGAGTGGCGATCAAGTATGGACATCATTGAGGCATTTGCTTTATTCAGCTCGGCTGCATCCATTCCTTCATTCTGCAAAACCTTAGCTATTTCTGCTTTCGTCACCCCATCGGCTCCGTTATAAATCATGGACAACGCCATGAATAAACTCGTCGGGGAAATGAATGTATTGCCATCTCCATTCGCCGGGACGATCGGCAACATTTCCAATCCCAGTTTATTATTGAAGGAAACGATTTTTTTATTGTCACTTTTAGCAAAGTCTATACCGTTAGAGACCTTCAATTTGCCTGTCCCACACCCCGTTACTAAAAAGAAACACACTATGATAAGTATAGCTATTAATTTTCTCAAACTCCTCACCGCCTTTTAATCTAATCTTCCACACTCCAATTCTACCCTGTTTTTCCACAAAATGGTGTTTAAAAATCAGCATTTAAGGTCATTCAAGGGGACGGTTCTTGCGTCCCCACTTCAAATGCAAAAGAACCGTCCCCTTGTTTCTGTGACCTCAGTATCAATATTTTTTATTAATTTTGCCTATAATTCCAGAAATTACAAATATCACAAGAAAAATATTGAATTATCTTAAAATATAAAATATTATAAAATTGGGTTATCAATAAAGCGCCGGTGCTTTATAGAAACTGAGGCACAAGTTAGTAGAATACTATTGTAGAAAATGATAGCGCTAACCTAACTATTAAAATTACTACTTTTCTACGGATGGTATGAATGTGTAAGTTATGAAACTCACATTCTTAACTAAAAGGAGTGATACTAATGGGATCAATTCCTAAAATGAGTTCTCACGATAATGATTCTACTGGAGCGCAAACAATTGATAAAAAGACTAGGGTAAAAGCTCTTGTTGCAAGTGCTATTGGAAGCTCAGTTGAATGGTATGATTTTTTTCTTTATGGAACAATGTCCGCTTTAGTCTTTAACAAACTTTTTTTCCCGAATAATAATGCAAATATAGGCTTAATGCTTTCTTATGCATCTTTTGCATTAGCATTTCTTGTTCGTCCGATTGGCGGTATTCTATTCAGTCATATTGGCGATCGTATTGGTCGTAAAAAAACATTAATCATAACCTTATCGATTATGGGTAGTTCGACAGTTTTAATGGGCTTTTTACCAGATTATGCAACAGTAGGAATATGGGCGCCTATATTGCTTACTTTATTAAGGCTCCTTCAGGGATTATCTCTTGGTGGAGAATGGGGTGGAGGTCTTCTGCTGGCCGTTGAATATGCTCCAAAAAACAAACGGGGTTTTTATGGCAGTATTCCACAAATAGGTGCAATGATTGGATTAAGTTTAGCTTCTCTTTCTGTTTCCCTATTGACACATTTTACTTCTGATAAAACTTTTTTAAGTATTGGTTGGCGAATTCCTTTTATACTAAGCTTTATACTCGTAATAACTGGTTTATGGATCCGATTCGGTATTGAGGAAACTCCCTCATTTAAAAATGTGGTCTCAACAGGTAATACGGTTAAAGTTCCATTATTTGAAACACTCACCAAGCATTGGCGTGCGGTATTGACGACAATCGGAGCAAAGTTTATTGAAACATCCACGTTCTTTATCTTTGCAACGTTTACTATTTCCTACGCAGTTAGCACACTAGGATATGATAAAAATACTGCCTTAAATGGTATTTTGTATGCGGCTCTTATAGCTATACCTGTTATGATGATCGTTGGTTCAATATCAGATCGATTTGGAAGAAAAAAAGTGTTTATTACTGGTATTGTTTTAATGATGCTATACGCAATCCCATATTTTTGGATTTTATCATTCCATTCTGCTATTGCACTAACGTTCGCTATTATCATTGGATTTGCTATTATTTGGCCAATGTACGGGGCTATACTAGGAACCCTTTTTGCGGAAAGTTTTAGTGCAAATGTAAGATATACTGGAGTTTCGTTAGGTTATCAAGTAGGAGCAGCTTTAGTGGGTGGACCTGCACCACTTATTGCTTTAGCCTTACTAACAAAGTTCAACAACAACTATATTCCAGTTGGCTTGTTTATTATCTTCACTGGTATCGTATCATTCATTGCGATTTCGTTTACTCGAGAGAAGAAAGGCCAGGGCTTAGATGAATAAAAAATTTTCTAGTTTTTCCAATGAACCACTACCGTTATAGTGATGGTTGTCGAAGTTTAGTATATATAAGAACCACCTTATGCTTGTCTGGCGTTGGGTGGTTTTCTTGTGGATCCTATCGCAAGAAAATTTACTGACTCTCTCCATTCACCCAGTATTCCGTTTATTTCTTTTTCACCTGATGACTTTCTCATCTCTTCATTTTCAATTTAATTAACCTCCCTCCCATCTTAAGATTTTATAGATTAGCCGTGCTCTTTTTGTACAGTTAATAGAAAAAAAGTAATATAATAAGCATAAAAACAGTAGAGTTTACATAGGAAATCCACTACTTTTATCACAAAATATGGAAATATACTTGTTCAGCTCAAAAATGGTGTGATTACTACGGCACTATTTTTTACAATTCGTACGAACGAAGCAAAAGGTTATTGGATTAGGAGTGTCATATAAAATTTGTATTTTTAAATACCAAAGTAAAAAAATTTATATGTTCCCAAATCATTTTTAGGAGAAGATTTGTAATGATTGAAATCTCAAATAATGACCTTTTTATGAATGCATTTAATTTCTCTGCTATTGGCATGGCAATCGTATCCATGGACGGAAGGTTGTTAAAAGTCAATGCTTCTTTGTGTAAAATCGTGGACTATACTGCCGCAGAACTTGAACAAATGACATTTCAAAACATTACCCATCCTGATGATTTAGAATTGGATCTTAACAATCTCTATAAAATGTTAACGGAAGAAACACAGTATTATGAAATGGAAAAACGTTATTTTAAAAAAAATGGATGCATTGTTTGGGGGTTATTAAGTGTCTCGCTGGTGAAGGATGAGAATGATAATCCTTTGTACTTCATTTCACAAATTCAAGATAGAACAGAGCAAAAACGGATCGAAAAAGAATTACAGAAAAGTAATGATCGATTTAAGGCTATTTTTGAGAAATCAGGTATTGGAATTATTCTGCGAGATCGAAAAGGCAAAGTTGTAGAGGTAAATCCTACTTACTTAGAAATGCTAGGGTATAACGAAGAAGATGCGGCTAAATCTACAAACCTTATTTACCAAGATGATATAGGAAAAGAAAAGAAACTATTTTCAGAGCTAATAAATGGTCATCGAGATTATTATCAGATGGAAAAACAATTTTTACATAAGGATGGACACATTCTCCTTGTTACTATAACAGTAACTGCTACAAGAAATCTTGAAGAAGTGTACGCTCTTAGTATGATTCATGATATTTCAGAGCGAAAGCACAGTGAAAAACTAATAAAACAAAGCGAAGAGCGTTACCGTGCTTTGGTGGAGTCCTCTCCAAATGGAATCGCCGTTCATCAGGAAGGGAAAATAGTCTATGCAAACCCTAGATTTATCCGTTTTTTAAATGCAACTTCTGAAGATGACATCATTGGGCAGCACATCCTCCAATTTGTACATCCCGACTATCAAGAAATCGTCAAAGTACGGATCTAACATTTAGGAAGAAATCAATCGGTGGGATCTTTAGAAGAAAAATATGTTCTCTTGGATGGATCAATTGTTGATGTCGAAGTCATTGCTACGCCTATTATGTATATGGACAAACCTACTTTTCAAGTGATTATCTCTGACATTTCTAAAAGAAAGGAAATGGAGAGAGAGCTGAATAAATCTCAGGAACTATATCGTCCAGTGGTTGCAAACGTTAAAGAAGTCATCTTCCATACTGATGCTCAAGGAATATGGACATTTTTAAATCCAGCCTGGGAGGAAATCACAGGATATTCGATTGAAAAAACCATCGGAAATCATTTTCATGATTATGTTTATAGGGACGATAGAGAACAAAATGACAAGCTTTTTCAATCCTGGCTCCAAGGGAAACAAGAATACTATCGAAAAGAGATTCGGTATTTAATGAAAGAAGGAGGATACTGTTGGGTCGAGGTATTTGCTCGGAAAATTTTAAATGATCAAGGTGAAATTACCGGCACACTAGGCACACTGAATGACATCACTAAGCGTAAGGAATCTGAAGATGAATTGAAAGCAAGCGAGGAGCGATTCCGTCTGCTTGCTGAATATTCGAGCGATATGATCACGCTGCATGATGTGGAAGGAACATACCTCTATTCTTCACCTGCGTGTATAGAAATTTTGCAATATGCTGAGGATGAATTGGCAGGGCGTAGTGCCTACCATTTTATTCATCCGGATGACATAGAAATAGTTAAAAAGAGTAATCAAACTTTACTGACCACCGGCTATTCGGTAACGACCTACCGCATTCGTCGGAAGGATGGTGAGTATGTATGGATTGAGTCTGCGACTAAACTATTAGATGAACTCCTTTCGGGTGGACAAAAACTAATTGTGGTGTCGCGTAATATTAGTGAAAGAAAGTTGGTTGAACAAAGGCTTCAAGAAGCAAATGAACTCTTACAACATCTTTCCACCATCGATGGACTGACTGGTGTATCGAATCGCCGTGCATTTGACGAACGATTGAAAATAGAATGGAATCGTGGCAGCCGAAACTCTTCTTCTCTATCTTTAGTTATGTTGGATATTGATTATTTCAAGGCGTATAACGATACTTACGGACATCAAGGCGGAGACGGCTGTTTAAAACAAGTTGCTTCCGTGATCCAAGAAACGTTGGGAAGATCCACTGATCTCCTCTGCCGCTATGGCGGGGAAGAATTTTGCGTGATTCTACCAGAAACAAATGATTCCGGGGCAAAGGCAGTAGGGGAGAAAATTAGGAATGCCATTGAAGCATTGAAAATTCCCCACTCTGGTTCAAAAATCCTTCCATGGGTTACCATAAGCGCAGGAACAGCAACCATGATACCAAGTCTGTATACCTCCTATACGGATCTCATTTCAAATGCCGATAAGGCAGTATACAAAGCAAAATTTGATGGACGAAACTGCGTTCGATCCTATGAATAGGTGATCATGTTGATCATGTTGATCATGTTGATCATGGGTGATCATGGGGACGGTTCTTTTGTTGCAAAGTGTAACAAAAGAACCGTCCCTGTGTTCCCTAGATTAAAACGAATAAAATTGGAACATAAATCAAAAACTATACCTACCAATAATAGGGAGGTAAATTTTGTGAGTAATAATAACTTCGTTGTTCTGCTTTTCTTTTCCATTTTAGGCATTGTTGGAACAACAATATTCAGCAGTATAATCATAAACCAGAATAGCAATTTAAGATCTAATCTTGAAAACCAAAAGTCCTAAGAAAACAGCATACTGTGCAACAAACATAATCAAGGGCATTAACTTTCATTCCTACACACCACAAAAATGACTATCAAAATTGAAGTATATTTTGATAGTCATTTTTACTATTATAATCTTTTACGGAAGGAAAATAATAAATTTTTCCACCTATTTCTAAGTTGATTTATTGTTATTCCTCGTCCAAACCCCTCTCCATATGAGTAAACTTCTCCATTTTTCATTATGAAATGGTTTCAATCTCATTATGCAACTGCTTTGGTTTTTTTCTCGCTTAACATAATAGCTCGCTTATAAGCATGCCAGTAGGCCAGGGCAATGAATACCGATCCCCCCACTGCATTTCCTAAAAATACGGGGATAAAATTATGAATATATTCCATCCAAGTAAAGTGACCAGCAAATATTGCTGCCGGAATGACAAACATGTTCGCAACGACGTGCTGAAATCCGATTGCCACAAATGCCATTGTTGGAAACCAGATGCCGGCAATTTTCCCCATCATATCTTCGGCACCATAGCAAAGCCATACAGCCGAAGCAACCAGCCAGTTGCATCCAATCCCGGAGAGGAAGGCTTGGAGAAAGGATGCCTCCAATTTATGCTGAGCAATACTGATTGTTTTTGCCAAATAAGGCGCGGTTTCAGTTAAACCGACAAGATGTCCGAAAACGTAGGCTACAAAAATAGCTCCTGCAAAATTACTAACTGTAATAAGAAACCAATTATATAATACCTGCCTTGTGCTGATCTTGTTTGCCAGCCTTGCCAACGGCACTGCCATCATGTTCCCTGTTAATAATTCTCCACCAGCAAGTAAAGTTAGTATTAATCCAATAGGGAAAACTGACGCCCCGATCAAACTGCTGAGACCATCCAAATTTACTGGCAAAGTTGCTGTTATACGAATAAACAGCAAATATCCCAGCGCAATGAAAGCCCCTGCTTCGAAACCCAAAATCAGCGTTTCTGAGAGTGGATATTTTACTTTTTTCGTTCCGTTTGCTACTGTGATCTCCATAATTTTCTCTGGTTTACTATATGCCATAGTTTTCGCCCCTATTAAAAGACATTATTTTATGTGAATATATTCACATATTACTACGATTTCACCCTATTTTTCTCTCTATCTTGTGAACCTTTCGTTACCATTTTTAGAGCGTTTTCAATAAGTGACATGGGGACGGTTCTTCTGTCTCAAAATCGAAAAGGGGACGGAAGAACCGTCCCCTTGAACACCCCCTTGAACAGCCGTGAGCTCTTGAACTCTTAAACTGTAAATTTTCGGATGCGTTTTTGTAATTCGTCTGCCATGGTGGATATGGACTTAACAGAGGATAAGACTTCCTCGATAGAGGCCCACTGTTCTTCGGTTGAGGCGGACACATCTTGTGTACTGGTTGAGGCTGTTTCCGCCACTTCTGTAATGAATTCCATCGCGGCAACCATTTGCTCCGTGCCGGCTGATATTTGCTGAACAGATGACGAAACCTCTTGAATTTGGAAGGTCACTTCGTTAACTGATTCCTGAATTTCCTGGAATGATTCCCCTGCTATGTTGACCGCCCCGATTCCCGTGTTAACTTCTTTTCCAGCGACTGCCATCTTTTGAACCGCATGTTTCGTTTCTTCCTGGATCATAGAGATTAGATTAGATACTTTTTGAGCTGATAATGCCGACTGTTCTGCTAACTTTCGCACTTCATCTGCCACAACGGCAAATCCACGCCCCTGTTCCCCTGCTCGGGCCGCTTCAATCGCTGCATTTAAAGCTAACAGATTGGTCTGCGTAGCAATACTCGTAATCACCTCAATAATTTGATTGATTTCTTTCGATCTGTCTTCTAAACTTTTTATTACTTCTTCTAAACCATTGACCGTCGTTTTCATCGAATTCATCTGCTTTACTGCTGTCTGAATCGCGAGGCCGCCTTCTGAGGCCTTTTCAGAGGCTTCAAGTGCCGTTTTCGAAACAGTTTCGGCATTATCAGCAATTTGTTGAATGCCATTTGATATTTCGTTTACAGTTTGGGAGGCTTCTGTAAGACTACCAACCTGCTGGTCTACTCCATTAGCCAGCTGCTGCATCGTAGCCGCAATTTGTTTGGTCGCATCATTGGTTTGATAAGTACTTTCCGTTAACTCCTTCGAAGACGCGGCAACCTGTTCAGCACTTAACCGGAACTGTTGAATTAGTTCACGGAGATTTTTTGCCATGTAGTTTAATGCCGCAGCTAAATCACCGATCTCATCATTATTTTTCACATAAACGTTTTCAACCGATAAGTTTCCGTCTGCAATTGTTTTGGCATAATCAATTAACATTATAATTGGTTTGGTCTTTCTTCTAATCAGCCAAATCGTAATCACACAGGCAATCGCCATCGGCAGAAGTCCCAAAAGTAGACTTCCTTGAACAGATGCCCATGTTCTTTCACTTACTATTTTCGCATTAAAGTCGATTGCATTTAATCCAATGATTTCTTTATTTGGATCCTGGTCTTTAAAAATTGGAGCGTATCCTGTGATGCGTTTCATTCCGCCAAATTCATAGATAGCTGAATACTGCGGGTGCTTCATTTCTTGGATCATTTTTACGATTTCTTGATCAATTGGAAATTTATCACCCGGTTTGAATCCTTGCTTTTCCAAATTTGAATCTTCCGCTAAAATGGTTCCATCTAAAGCTAATATGTATTGATCTTCAAAAATCCGCTTATGTTCAGTTGTCCAATTTAATTTTTTATTTAACGATTCCTGCTTCTTTGTATCACCTTTAATGACTTGCTCCAATTCACTTGGTCTAATTAAACCTGTTGTGATATTAGCGCAGCCAACCGCTTCAATACCTGCTGCTTCATACGTTTTCTGATAACTAACCCAGTAGTTTGACAACGATGTAATCATTAAAGAGAGAAAGATGACGCTTACAATAATAATCCCCAATTGCCATGTAATACTCTTTTTCACCCAATATATCCCCCAAATCAACAAAATAATGTAAATAGTCCTAATTTTAAGATACTACTTTTTCACTATATACACCATAGTTAATTATATAAAAATTTAGGTGGGGTCATGTGGTGCATGGGGACGGTTCTTTTGTCTCAAAATAGCAAAGGGGACGGAAGAACCGTCCCCTTTGCTATTTTGATACGAGAATCCTATGAAAAATCCAAAATGCTTAATGGTTGCAGGAAAAATTTAATAAGGATTTAGTTCAAAAGACCTTTATTCTAATAGTAGATAAGAAATATTAAATACTTTGTCGAAATTAGTCGACAATCGATCCTTTTCGAGACTATTCAATTCGATTTACTTCTCGTAAAATAATAATAGCTCTCTAAAAAGGACATTTTTTTATACTTTCTTTGGATCATACATATTTCTTTTTAATTAAAAGTAGGATTTTAGACCCATTTGATGCAGTTTCAAGGATGGTTTGAAAATGTTTTGGCTAATATGGTTGATTAGAGGGTTTAATATGGTTGAAAGGGGTTTTGAAAATGGCGTTATCATTATCTAAAGGTCAAAAGGTTGATTTAACAAAAACAAATCCTGGCCTTTCGAAAGTAGTCGTCGGTCTTGGGTGGGATACAAACAGGTACGATGGAGGAGCAGATTTCGACTTAGATGCCAGCGTTTTTCTTTTAGATGCGGCGGGAAAGTGTGCGTCCGAAAGTGACTTCATTTTTTACAATCAGCTCGAAGGTGGGAACGGATCAGTCGTCCATACAGGGGACAACCGAACTGGTGAAGGTGAAGGTGACGATGAGCAAGTTAAGGTAGACTTGTCACTTGTTCCAGCAAACGTTCAAAAAATTACCTTTGTTATTACCATTCATGATGCTGAAGCACGCGGCCAAAACTTTGGACAAGTTTCTAATGCTTTCTGCCGTATTGTGAATGAAGATACCAACCAAGAAGTCACTCGTTACGACCTAGGTGAAGACTTCTCAATTGAAACAGCCATCATCGTTGGAGAATTATACCGCCATAATGGAGAATGGAAATTCTCAGCTGTCGGTTCAGGCTACCAAGGCGGATTAGCCCGCATCGCAACAGACTTTGGATTGCAAGTTTAAAAGTTCATGGGGACGGTTCTTCCGTCTCCCCTGGCCTATTTCGCGGGAACGGAAGAACCGTCCCTATGATTTAGAAATTAGATTAGGAGACACACCTAAAATTCTTGCAGCCTGGCGTTGTGATAGTCCCTCGATTTCTTTTACTTTTCGTAGCACATCATTTTTTTGCAGCTTAGGTAGGCTTTTCACTTGCGCGATCTCAATTACGCCGAGCAATTCCTTGATTCCCATTCTTGCCTCTTCATCTGTTAATCTTCGTCTATCATTTTCATCTAGGCATTCATCATTATTGTTTCTTTCATTAAATTCTTTAAATTTTTCTCTAGCCATCCTAGTATCCGCTGAAAGCTTCCTAAGAATAAAATCATGATCCAGCAACTTTCTGGGATAAGGATCTTTACCGTAGTAGCCCAGGCAGCTACTCCATCTCCATCCATCAACCTGATTAACAATTCCAGCTTTCACTGGATTTTGGTGGATATACCTTATGACAGTAAATAAATACCTATTTGATTCTACATTTTCACTTTTGAACCGCCCCTGAAAAAGATGCCCTGTTGTTCGGTACTTCTCGTTATAGTACCAGACAAAGCTCACACCAATACGTTTCATTGTTGTAGATAGATCTTCCTTGCCTTCTTTCAGAAGCAGATGTACATGATTACTCATCAAACACCACGCATAGATGCCCATCTCTGATTTCAGTTTGAATCTTTGGATACTATCAAGGAATCTTTCGCAGTCTTCGTCATCGTGAAATATTTCCTGTCTATTAGCACCTCTCAGCATAATATGGTATATTCCACTTCTACTTTTCATCCTAGCTCCACGAGCCATCTCTATCACCACTATCCAGAGTATTTTTATTGGAAAACGAAAGAAAGTTACTCTCAAAAGAGGAAATGGGGAACCGAAAAAACTTGTTTACGGATTTCTGATTTTTTTTAAAAAAGGACATTTGAATTGTATGAAGGTTTCTTCTCCTTCTATCTAATAAATTGCTGAGATTGAATATTTTTTTTGAAAGGGAAAATTAGAAGAGTCTTTCGTTGTCGGGGATCAAACTACGATACATAAAAGCAGTAGCTGCTCAACTTAACATCAAAACTTCATAGAAAAAATTATCCTAATACTTTCTTCATAGCTAACATGCAGTTCGTCGATTTTGTTTATAAATATGAATGTGATTGGTTTTTAACAGGAGGTTGTAAATAAAGGTATACTTGCATTGAATATCTCGAGGATAGTAAAATAAATAAGAGTATCTTCCCTTCCTTCAAGCCAAGCAGTTCCGATTGATCGAGGATGGCAATGTGGAAACTAGCATTTATACTTTTTAAAACATGGCATCATTCCTTTGACATATTCTATCATTTTACAAATCCATCATACCTTATTTTTCGATTTATTTAAAGGGACGGTTCTTGCGTCCCACGGTAAATACAAGAGAACCTTCCCCTTGTTTGCCGCCCTTGTTTCCCGATTTTTTGAAACCTTTTAACGTGCTATTCGTAGTAATATAGTGGTGTTTAACTAGAATTAATTATAGGAGAATGATAGATGAAGAAATTAATTATTGCGTTTGTTTTACTGTTTACCCTTATAGTTCCGAGCATGACTGAAGCGAGAGGATTTAGTGGGGGACATAGTTCCGTTAGCCATAGTTCCTCATACAGCTCTCATTCGTCTTCAACAACATCGAGCGGCACCTATCGCTCTGGATACAAATCTCCATCGAGCAGTGTGTCGAGTTCAAAATATAATGGTACCCAACCTTCAAAAAGAAGCAGCTTTTGGAGTCATGCCGCAGCTTTTGGGGCAGGAACGTTCCTGGGAAGTATGTTTCACCCATTTGGAGGTAATTATTTGGGACAGTCCAGTGGTTTTTCAATGACTGGAATTCTCGTGGATATCCTGATTATTTTGATTATTGTTTGGGTCATCAAAAGGATTTTCACAAGAAGAAGATATTAGGGAGGGCGTTTCCATGGAATTGCTATTTAATGAACAGGATCTTGTCGACAGTGTCTGTGTCTATACAGCCGCAAAGGAATCCAACAATCCGGAAAGCATTGAGGCCGACTTAGCTTATAATCCATCCGTTGGATTTTCTGCGACAGCCAACGCACACGGGAAAACTAGAAATCTCAATGAGCAGGATTTGATCGATTCAGTCGCGATTTACTTACGTGACTACCATAACTTCAATCCGGACCGGCTGCTTGTGGATTTACGATATACCGAAAAGGAAGGAATCACCGCTTCCATTCAAGTGAAGTGAGTTCAAGGGTGAGTTCAGGTGAGTTCAAGGGTGAGTTCAAGGGGACGGTTCTCTTGCATCCCACTGATATTGCAAGAGAACCGTCCCCCTATTAAGATAAGGGAGAGATGGACAATGGGACTCGAGTATAAGAATATCTTAGTTGCAATTGATGGTTCTGAGGAAGCTGAATGGGCTTTTAAAAAGGCAATCGAAATTGCCAGGAAAAATAATGCAAAGCTTTTATTAGCTCATGTCATTGAAACAAGAACGTATGCGTATTCCACAGTTGAGGCTAACGATCAAACCATTTCTGAACGAGGAAAATTAATTGCATCTGAATTGTTGGAAAAATATAAAGAAACAGCCGTTAAAGTAGGCATTACAGATGTGGATTATGCCATTGAATTTGGTTCTCCTAGAGTAAAAATCCCGAAGGAAATTGCCAAAAATAACAACTGTGATTTAATAATTTGTGGTGCAACAGGCATGAGCGCAGTTGAAAGATTCTTAATGGGCAGTGTCTCAGAACATATTACCAGATACGCGCCCTGTGATGTTCTTGTTGTCCGGAAAGAGACGGAAGAAGCATAGTATACCGAACAAAAGAATCTAGCAGCATGAAGATGGTTTCCTAATATCCTAGTTTTAACTGTACCCGAATATAGACAAATAGTAAAAGGGCTTACCGTTCCAACAAAGGACCTCTGTATTATACTGGAGTCCTCTTTTTTTTGACCACCGGCAATAAACTATCACAATATTCCTCTCGCTTCTGTTCTATTGTCCCTTCCTATCTGACAGGACATTTATATTTCCCTCGCGATACTTTGTTGTTTATGGAGCCCCGAGCGTTTTACCGTCATCGCTTCCAAAATGGAAATATGTGTAATCACGTCTTCTCCTGCCTATCCGCAACAGTTGCTCTCCATTTGTAAAGATCCAATTATGGAACAATTACTGACCTTCTCCATACAACCCTCATTTTTGTTCACCCAGTATTCTATTTATTTCTTCTTCATCTATAGTGCAAAATGCGGCAAATTGACTTAATTCCCAGAAGTGTCCATTATGACGTATTTTCCTGCAATTCACAGCAGGTTTTGCCATAATCAACAGACATTTGTCTAAAAAGATAGTAAAATGACTCTATGACTATAAACCTATTAATTAGATTCACATACTGATAACTATGGGGGAAAATGATGAAAAAGAAGAAAAAAGGGAAATGGAAAGTTATTGGATTCAGTTTTTTGGGAATTATCATTTTAGCCGGAGCAGCTTTCGCATATGAATACTATCAGCTACAGCCTAAAAATCACTTTAAAACTGTTCCTGTTGTTAGTTCCAAGAAAACAGAAAAGACAACGGCGCAAACCAATGATAAAGCTGATACCCAAGCATTCAACCTTTTAATAATGGGTTCAGATCAAAGGCCCGGCCAGACTCTTGGACACTCCGACACAATGCTGCTCATGCATGTTGATTTGGGTAAAAACCAAATCAATGCGGTAAGTATTCCTCGTGACACTCGTGTTCATTTAGATGGTTATGGCTACACCAAACTAACGAGCGTCCAGTATATTTTGGAGGCTAAAAAGGGAACTAAGCAAGGGATCGAAGGGGCTGTACAAGCAGTCAGTGAGTTAGCAGGAGTACCGATTAATTATTATGTAGAAACCAGTTTTGAGGGCTTTCAATCGATGGTGGATGCTGTGGGTGGAGTCCAAATGAACGTACCAACTGATGTCAAAGTCGGTTCGCAAGTAATAAATGCCGGTTCCCATTACTTTGATGGAAAAACAGTGTTATCGCTAGTTCGTGAGCGCCACTCTCTTGCAAATGGGGATTACGGACGGCAGCTGCTTCAATTAGAGGCTTTAAAAGGGATTGGAAAAGAAGCATTGAGTCCAGGCAATATTCCAAAGTTGCCTTCACTCGTTAACTCGGTATCTAATTTTATGATTGCTACCAATATGTCAACATCAGATATGGTGAGTCTCGGACTTGCAGTGAAGGATATTGACCCTGACAAACAATTAAGCTACCAACAGCTCCCAGGAGTTGGAAGAAGCATGTACGATGACATCCTCAAAGCAAATAACGCCGAAATCGTGATTGATGAAGAAAAAATGAAAAGCATCATCGCACATGACTTCCAAAGCTAAAAAGGCTTTCCCAGAACAAAAGCGGAAACCTAGATAATCTTCCTATCTATGATTTCCGCTTTTTTCTAATCTTCAAGCGTATTTCGTTTTCGGGACCTTCCCCCCTTCAAATCGATGGTAAGCGTGACTGAACAAGTATTCTTTTAGGAATCTTTTGATCGTCTATTGAACTATATACCCAGACTTATCCATACTAAAGGTTATGAATTGGGAAATTACTGGTCCTTTTATCCATTGCTCCAACAGTTACCGAAACCTTGAAACCTTTGTCTTAATGGGGTTACTTTTGTATACTCTAAATACATAGTAGTTAGTTATTTCGCTGAATGCTTATATGAAAAATTTTGTCAGCTGTCAATAAACGCAAAGGTACCAAAAAAAGGAGGGATTATGTGATAAATCGTGTTAAAAGGAAATTGGAAGTTGCCCTTGAAGATTGGGAGATGATGAAGAAAGCTTCAGAAGATGAAAGTGGAGATTGTGCCGAACGATTTGAGATGCATTTTTATGAATTCATTGATGAATTAAAGGTTTGGTACCATCATTTAGAACAACCACCAACTACAATCGAAGAGGCCGAAAATCTTATTGAAATTAGAGAAATCACTGAACGAATGCCTGAACCGCTTGAACTCAACTTTCTTACAGAACTTGAGTTAATCATTGAAGGAGTAGATCAAGTACGCTATGATGATTAATCCTCTCAATGGACACGGGGTACTCCTGTCCCCCATGTCCCTCTTTTACAATGAATGACTAAACTTGATCCCTGAATTGGGGTAGTGAATATAAATTTAATCAAACGTTTGATTAAGCTGTAATAATCAGAAAAACTGTCGAAGTCTGCAAATTTTTTATCATTCTCTCATTTCATATCCTATTAGGCTCAAAAAGCGAAAATCGCCTTCAAAAGTGATTTTCAGAAGCAAAAACCACATGCTTATCCCCTTCTTTCCCCTCAAATGTGATTTTGAGTGATTCGCTGAAATTTTCCCTTCCATGTATGGTAAAGATACCCGGGAATACATTGGAAGCGCGCTATCCTAAAGGGATTCGCAATGGAGAGCTTTGAGCAATTAGCACACCAATATCAGCCGATGATCCACAAAATTATCCGATCCTTAAATATTTATAAGAATGTCGATGAATTCTATCAAATTGGGTTTATCACACTTTGGGATACTCAGAAATGCTTTAACGAAGAAAAAAGCAGCTTTACCAGCTTAGCCTATACGTCGATCAAGGGTAGAATTCTAAATGAAATGGCTAAAGATAAAACGAATGCAGCGAGGATGATCTATCCAGAGGAAGAGGATTGGGAAATGACCGCCGATACGCATGATGACCAGTCCTTTGAGGAGGAGTTCCTCCGCACCCACGGCCAAAGCCTAACAGAAAAAGAAACCAAGTGGCTCATCAAGGCCTGCTTCACCAGATTATCAGTAAAAAAATTGCCGAAAGCGAAAACGTATCGGGAGTACAAGGGGGAGTACAAGGGGACGGTTCTTGTGTCCCATGAATAGACACAAAAGAACCGTCCCCATGATTGCCCCATGATTCCATGATTGTAATCGGGCTCCCCACTAGACTTAAAATAGTCCCTATTGCTATACTCGTAATCATAGAGTTTGCCATCCATCCTCATCAATATGCCATTCATAAGGTAAGAGGATAAGCCACCAAATTTTTTTGAAAGGTTGGATATCATGAAGAGTTTAACTTTCTTCATTGTTAGTATGGTTCTTATTTTTATAGCCGGATGCGGATCAGATCAATTAACAGTGGACCTTATTACACCAAAAACATATACTCCTGGTCAAGTTTCACCTATAAAAGTAAAAGTTATTGACAATAAAGGAAATCCCGTAAAAGGCGCCAAAGTAAGCGTTGAATTTAATATGGAAGGGATGAGTATGTCAAACGGAAATGTGTCGATGACAGCGAAAGAAACCGGAGATGGATTGTATAGCGGGAACGCCAATCTGCAAATGGAAGGGGACTATACCGCAAACATCAAAGTGGATAAAACCGGGAAAAAGTTTGAACAAGAAAAGCGATTTTCTCTTGTTTTAAATAAGTAGACATGGGGACGGTTCTTTTGCGTATCCTGAAGAGATACAAAAGAACCATCACCTCATCATACAAAAAGCACCCAAGAGGATGCTTTCTAATAGGCTACATACACTTTTTTACGATATAAACTAATTGTTTTGAGCTCGGGATAAAATAGGATCCTCCATCATTTCGATGGATAAAGGATTCTATTCTATTCATCACTAAATATCGCGATGAAGTATCTTCTTTACGAAAAAAAGAAGTATCTTCACACAAAACAGTGGCATTACTTTTGTGGTAAACAATACTGGCTATTTCTTCAGTGGTATAGATAGTCCCTTTTTCTAAATCATTCAATTCTTTTTCCATATATCCCATAGCTATTTTCCCTCCTTTTGACCTTATTATTCGATGAAAAGAGGAATTTTTCCTGCATAATAATGCATATAAAAAATCGACAAAAAAAGAGAGTCATGATGACTCTCTGATTCTGCAAACCTCACTATGACGATCGGATCTGACCGGCATAAAGTCTGTTCTAGTCCTCCCATTAATGTGCGCAAAAGAACCGTCCCTGACACTTATTAATTCCCACGGAACGATACAAAAGAACCGTCCCCATGAATCCCCATGAATTTATGCTGCTTTTCTGATTTCTGCTTTCTTCTGTCTTGTTTCTGGGAAGGTAGCTACCAGGAAAATGTAAACGCTAGATACTGCAATAAAGAAAATCATCGATGGTACGTAGCCTTTAGTGCCCAAAATGTAGCTCCAAATAATTGTCGCGATGGTTTGGCCCGCATATGCCAATGCCCAGAATAAACCAAACATAATCGTTAATCTTTGTGGCGTCATTCCCTTTAATTCATGGGGCAGATTCATAAAGATCGGGTACTGAACATACATCGCAAATCCAGAAATGGCAAGTAACGTGTACGAAAGAAGCGGAATTTTGTTGGCAAAAACAAGCGCTATGGCAAAGGTTCCCACCATGACAATTCCTGATAACAAAAGTGCCGGCTTTCGCGGCACTCCCTTATTTCCGATTCGAATCCCTGCAAATGTCCCCAGAATTCCAAAACCAGAGATTAATAAGTTTGTAACGGAACCATTTAATAATGTGTATTGATCAAAAATAGCCTTAAAGCTTACAAGTGCCAATACATAAAGTGTCAGGAACGAAGCAAATGCCAAGCCGTAGCGCCATAAAAACCCATCCTTAAGCGCATCTTTATAGCCATATGCTTCTTTTTTATCATTTTGTTTTGTTTCAAAATTTTCAGCTTTCCAAAGCCAGCCGATGAAAAACAAGATCGTTAAAGCAGCAAAAAACGTCATTGTTAAGCGCCAGTTGACAACCATTTGCTTAGCAAAAATGGTAAACAGGACTGCAACAATAAAAGCACCGGCATTATACGTAACCGTATTGGCTGCATTAATCTTCAGCTTAGCTTTTGAGTCTGTCACATAATGCGCCACAACCGGGTTCATATAGACAATGACCATCGAACCCCCAATGGCCATGGCCATTCTCGCCACTGTATAGGCCCAAAAATTAGGGAGATATATGGCAACAAGCCCCATCATTAACAGTCCAATTGCAGTCCCAGCCGCTTTTTTAGGACCCATTTTCATTAACACAACGGCAGCTAATATATTCGCAAACACCCGGGCGGTTGTAATCGAATAATTCACTAATTGTGAGATAAGAGGATCCACCGGCCCGCCAAAAAAGGTTTGAGTGATTTGCGGGGTCAATGAAGAACCGGCCACCCAGTTCATTGCAAAGGTTACATATGCTAGCCATAAAACAGCCATCATAAAGTAACCTTTTTTTCGATGATTAATAGTTTCCATTATTTCACCTTCTGTCATGAAAAATATAACGCAAACTCCCTAAAGGAGTGTAACTGTTCTAAAAATAACGTAAGTAAAAAGTAAAAATTAGTTCTTTTCAAATTAATTTTTCTAAAAAATCGACCTGTTTTCGGATTATTTCAACCGCTATTCCCCATATATCAACCTACTTGGATTCGATATCAACATCTTGGGGTTTGAGCCTTCAACTATGAAATGTATATTAAAGCTTCATCGTATCTTTTAATACGGAAACAGAGTGATTAAATTGTTCCTTTTCCTTTTCATTCAAGTCAATTTCAAGTACTTCCCGGATGCCTCCACGGTGAATAACAGCGGGAACGCCAATAAAGACATCCTTTTGTCCATATTCTCCATCCAGATAAGCCGAAACGGTCAGGATACTGTTTTCATTATTTAGAATCGCTTTGGTAATCCGAACAAGAGACATTCCAATTCCATAGAACGTAGCCCCTTTTCGCTCAATGATATGATAAGCGGCATCACGGACATTAACGAAAAGTTTCTCTAAACATTCTTCTTTTAGATCGTTCTTCTTTGCCAAAACTGAATCAAGTCCTTCAACTCCGATCGAAGCCTTACTCCAAACAGGAAGCTCTGTATCCCCGTGTTCTCCAATGATATAAGCATGGACATTTCTTGTATCTACGTTGAAATACTGTCCTAGCGTAAAACGAAGACGTGCAGAATCAAGTACGGTTCCGGAACCAATCACACGTTCTTTTGGTAATCCTGATTCCTTCCAGGTTACATAGGTTAAGATATCAACAGGATTAGTTGCCACCAGGAATATTCCGTCAAATCCACTTTTCATAATGCTTTTTACAATTTGTTTAAATATTTTCGTGTTTTTTTCCACCAATTGTAATCTAGTTTCACCTGGCTTTTGCGCCAACCCAGCGGTAATAACAACTAAGTCTGCACTTTCACAATCTTGATAAGAACCGTTCCAAACCTTTATTGGTGAGGGTGCAAATGGAACTCCATGGTTAAGATCCATCGCTTCCCCTTCTGCTTTTGCCTCATTTAAATCAATAAGAACTAATTCCTCAGCAACTCCTTGATTGATCATAGAATAAGCATAACTGCAGCCTACAGCGCCTGTTCCAACTAATACCACTCGATTTATCTTTTTGTTATTCAAGATGATCGTCTCCTTCAAACTAATTTTTACTAAACCTTATAAATTTAAAATTGCTACAAGTAGTAATCTTTTTACTTATTATTAAGTTAACGAGGTTAGTATATCATCGTACATGTGAATAATTTCACATAATTTATGAAAAAAATATGAACATTTATATGAATCCGTTTACATTTTATTTTCTTTATGCTTAGTGCATGGGGACGGTTCTTGCGCTCCCAAAAAAGGGGCAAGAGAACCGTCCCCATGATTTTTTTTGCTGATATTTGTTTACTGATATGTTAAATTATTACTATTACAATCTTTTCATTACCTCGGTGAAGTAATCCCACCAATACATTCAAAGGAGACAAATCCGTGACGAGAAAATGGAAGTGGACGATTGCCTGTTTCTTTTTCCTGCTTTTTTTTAATGTGCTCGGAGTACTAGCAGTAAAATTTTTAGGTAAATAATGAGAAACCTAGACTTTTTCACCAAAATTTACAGGTTGGGAATGACCTAAATGACAAATAACTTAACAAAACCAATTTCAAAAAAATTACTGTTTGCGATACTCGTTGTAACAATTGGCGC
Organism: Bacillus sp. EB600; assembly: GCF_024494385.1. GTDB lineage: Bacteria > Bacillota > Bacilli > Bacillales > Cytobacillaceae > JAEVLT01. The sequence continues at coordinate 17,166 of NZ_JAEVLT010000003.1, read as the reverse complement.
GGAGGTTCTTCTCTACCTAACCCGTTACAGCGACATGGCCAGCACTTTGTATGATGCTGTCATGGTATCCTCCCTTTTTATTGGCTGGAAGCTTTATCGGCGGCTGGATAGTCCGCAGCAGAATCCGAAAACCAAACGTCAGTTAACACTTCAGTTTACGAGTGCTTTTCTCATTTTCTTTCTTGGAAGTACGGTGATCAATACGTATTCAACAATGGCCTTCCAAGACTATAACAATGATTATGATCAATATGTTCATGACTATACTGATATGCAAACATCTAAAGAGAAAGATAATGGCGTCTCCGCAACAGGTCCGGTTTGGACCTTTTTTGAAAAGGTAGATACGATTGGCTATGATTTATATACTGACTCACTTGCGGGTTTGGAAGAGGTTTGGCGCCTGGCCTATCTGATTCTTTTTCTTGTTATTTTTAAAAAGATCTTTTCCCGGCGCTGGGAAAGAGGATCAAGAGACATCTTCTTGATGGCAGCGCTGTTTTTCACCTCGATTCTTTTTGGTATCGATCATACTTTAGATGTAGAACAACCATGGGCGATTAAAATGGGAGCGATCGTCACCTTTGCCGATATGGGGTTCTTATTTGGTATCATCCTATTATGGACGCGGAACCTTTGGGTGACTGTCCTCGTTCATGCACTTTATGATATAAATACGACGCTGTCATGGTACTATGCCGAATACTCCGTTGAACTATTTGCCCTAGGAGTTTTGGTTATCCACTTGATCCTTTTTAGCTTGGAAAAATCGAAACAAAGACAGTTAAAGCACCGGCTTAAGACGGTTGACCCAATCCAAGCGGCCGAATAAGGGGTGTTATGGGGACGGTTCTTGTGCTCCACAAAAGGAGCAAGAGAACCGTCCCCATGCACTCCCCATGCACTCCGTTATTTGCCTCCAAAAAATCTACCTTTTTATCCGCATTTAGATTCACATAGTCACCCTTATAGATGGCTTTGATCGAATAATCCCCTGGCAAAAATTTACCGATCGTGACAGAATCACTTCTACTTTTAAGCATTTTTACCTTTTTACCATTAAAGTAAATTTCGGGATTGTCCAAAATACTGTCTGCTTTAATCGTAAATGAAAAGGCCTGTATATCATATTGGTGATAAATCCCAATTTTTTTGGAACCCATTCCGAGTTCAACTAAATTGTTACCGGAAGAATCTTTAACAGGAGTAAGCTTTTTATATTGATTGATTCCCGGGCCATTTTGTTTGAGTTCATTCACAATTTCATCCAGCTTTTTGTCTTTGGTTACGTAGTACTGCTTTTTTGGTCTAATGATTCTAAAGATTTTTGGGCATTAAAAATTTGGCGGTCAAGCTCTGCTATACTATGAAAATATTCGTGGAGCTGCGGATCTTGAATCTCGACTAAATGAAGTTTTCGATTGGTATCTTCCCCGAGTTTTAAAATTAGGTCGCTCCTCAATTCAGAGAATTCCTAAATCCCTTTTTTGAACTGACTAATCTCTTAAACTGTTTGAAGCTTTTGCTTCCCTTGTTGAAGAGAATCCTGGAGTTTATTTAACCCCCCGCCCAATTTCATCTGTAAATCACCCATCAGACTTTCCCCCTTTATTTACATGGGGACGGTTCTTGTGCTCCACAAAAGGAGCAAGAGAACCGTCCCCATGTGTAAAAATTAATGGTATGTTTGGTAAATATTATCAATATATAGCTTTCCAACTCATCTTACATGACATAATTGTAATAAATAGAAGTTGAGCTCAGAGGGGCATACCACTGGGCCTTTTTTGCTTTAAGAGAGTCTGTAGAAAAGTTATTTTTCAATTATTCGGCATACTTAGAAATACTATTGCAATATAAATGCCACTCTTGTAAACGATTTAACATCTCCCTGTTCTTTGTTTCAGAGAAATCAATGTTAAGATTATGTAAAATTAGCAACCAAAGAACATGGAGGGTAAAAGAATGCTTAACAAGATTAAAACAATTATAGCAGTTGCTGTACTCTCAGGAACTGTAAGTGCTAATGCAGAAGCAGCAACGGTAACAGTACAAAAGGGAGATACCCTTTGGGATCTTTCACGCGTACATAATTCTTCAGTAGAAAATATCCAAAAGTTGAACCATCTTACTACGGATCTTATTCACCCTGGGGATGTACTAACAATTACACAGGAAACACAGTATACAGTTAAACAGGGTGACACATTATGGGACATAGCCATGGCTCATCACGTAAGCGCTCAACAAATAATGGAATGGAACAAATTAATGACCGATCTCATCCATCCTGGATTAACTCTAGTAATCTATGATGGTTCAAATACTACTAATAATGCTGTAACAGAAAAAACAATCGAGCCAGCTGCACCAACCTCAACTGTTCCAAGCACAACACCTGCGGCTGCTCCCGAGCCTGCTGCTCCTGCACCACAACCGACTGCACAAGCATCAGAACCGGCAACGGCAGCACCTGCGCCACAGCCTGCTAAGCAAGCACCTAGTGCACCTGCTGCAAAAGCTGCACCAACAAGTAGTACAGGCTCCAAGGAAATTACAGTGAGAGCCACAGCGTATACAGCTTCATGTGAGGGATGTTCCGGGATTACAGCAACTGGAATTGACATTAAAGCAAACCCAAATGAAAAGGTCATTGCGGTTGACCCATCTGTTATCCCGCTTGGCAGTAAAGTCTATGTAGAAGGATTTGGTGAAGCAACCGCCGCCGATACGGGCGGAGCGATTAAAGGAAATCGAATTGATGTCTTTATTCCTTCTGAACAGGATGCAATCAATTTCGGAGTAAAACAAGTAAAGGTAACATTACTAAACTAAGAGGCAGACGAAAAGGCAGAAAGAAATTGCTGGGTCAGTTTAAAACGATATAGTAAATCATGAGGGAAAGAGAAGGGGTCATTACATTTAGATCCTCTTCTCTTTCCCTTTCATTTGTGCATGGGTGTGCATGGGGACGGTTCTTCCGTCCCACAGAAGGTGCAAGAGAACCGTCCCCATGAACCTCACCCATGAACCTCACCCGTGAACCTCATGAGCATCATTGAGATGAAAACAAAGTATGTTATAGTAAGGTTGATGAAATAATTAGAAAAGGCAGGGTTTATGATATGAAGCTTTACAACTCGGTTCTTGAACTTATTGGACATACTCCCATTGTAAAATTAAATGATATTCCTGATCCAAAGGGTGCAAGTGTATATATTAAACTGGAATCATTTAATCCAGGCGGAAGCGTTAAAGACCGCGCTGCCCTGAAAATGATTGAAAGAGCAGAAGAAGAAGGAAAAATAATTCCTAAAAAAAGTACAATTGTCGAGCCAACCTCCGGTAATACTGGGATTGGACTTGCGATGGTATGTGCGGCAAAAAGCTATCCTTGTATTATTACAATGCCAGAAAATGCTACGGCCGAGCGTGTGAAAATTTTAAAGGCCTACGGTGCGGAAGTCTATCTAACTCCACAAGAATTGGGGATGCAAGGAGCCATTGATGAAGCAATCCGAATGGCAAAAGATATTCCGGACAGTTTTGTTCCGATGCAGTTTGAAAATCCCGCAAATGCCGATGCCCACCGGTTAACAACGGCTGTCGAAATATTAGAATCATTTGAGGGAAAACTAGATGCCTTTGTGTTGACAGCCGGTACAGGCGGAACGATCACCGGAACTGGTGAAGAATTAAAAAAACAAATTCCAGATTTAAAAATTTACGTTGTTGAACCTGCTGGATCTCCGGTATTATCAGGAGGAAAACCAGGGCCGCATAAAATTCCAGGTACAGGCCCAGGATTTGTTCCGAACCTGCTGAACCGTGAAGTGTTCGATGAGATTTTATTAATTAAGGATGAAGACGCCCAAGAAATGGCGCGTTCGCTTGCTAGAAAAGAAGGGATTTTCGTAGGCGCATCTGCGGCGGCAGCAGCTTATTATGCTGTTGAAATAGCGAAGAAACTTCCAGCCAACGCCAGAGTACTTTGTATGGCCCCTGACACAGGAGAACGATATTTATCATCGGATTTATTTGCAGAGTAATTTATGGGGACGGTTCTTGTGTCCCAAAAAGGGACACAAGAACCGTCCCCATGCACCCCCCTGCACTTATGATACTGGAAGGATAATATCAACGGTGGTGCCTTTGTTCATTTCACTTTTAATATTGATGTTTCCCCGATGCTCTTCGATAATTTTATGACTGACCATTAGGCCCAAACCGGTTCCTTTTTCTTTTGTGGTATAAAAGGGCTCACCTAACCTTGATAGTAAGTCCGCTGGAATCCCGCTGCCATTATCGGTAAAACGAATACATACGCGGTCTTCTTTCGACTTTGTTACAGTAATATCAATTTTTCCGTTATTCGAAACAGCTTCTATGGCATTTTTAAAAATATTGATAAATACCTGTTTCATTTGGTTTCTTTCACATTTGACAATCATATCCGGTTCAAGTGCTTTTGTGACCTCTATATTTTTAACAATGGCCAGTGTCTCAAGCAACGTGATGACATCGGTTAATATAGATGTTATATTTTCACTTTGATAGGTAACCGCCTGCGGCTTCGAAAGGATCATAAATTCACTGACAATCAAATTGATCCGGTCAATTTCTGATAACATAATTTGATAATACTGTTTATCTTCATCTGCTTCAGCTTTATAATTAAGCAATTGGAGAAAGCCTTTTATCGATGTTAACGGGTTACGAATTTCATGTGCGACAGCAGCGGCCAGTTCCCCTACAATCGAAAGCTTTTCCGATTTCCTTATAAGTTCCTCTTTATCTTTTAATTCTGTAATGTCGCGGACAATAACGAAATAACCTATCATTTTACCTTCAATGATGATCGGCACACTCTTCATACTCACCAAAATACAATGGTCACTTTTGACCCTAAATCTGGACTCTACCAATAAAGACTTTCCTTTTTCTTTTTCTAAAAAGTACTCTTGAACTTTATCCCAATCCTCTTCGCAAACGAGTTCTTTAAAAGTTTTCTTTGTTAACTCTTCTGAACGATATCCTGTTATCCTCTCGGCTGCCTCATTAACAGAGACGAGCTGACCTTTTAAGTCCAAATGAATAATGGCATCCATATTATTTTCGATAAGGCTGTCTAATAGCTGCTTCCGTTCTTCGATATTTTGGATATTTCGTTGAATTAGTTTATATAGAAAAAATGCCGTTACAGTCACAAAAAGAAAGGCTTTTAACGTACTTACCCAAACAATATGAAGTTCATCAGACACTGATAAAATCCAATCGGTTGAATAGATCCAAATAATACTAAGTAGAATATAGAGAAAAGATATTTTTAAAGAGACTTTCTTACTATAACAACGGCCGTTATTTTGCATGTATAGCTCCCTCTCCAAATGATTACGAACTTAAAACCGGATTTCCGATTTCTTTACTATTAATAGTATATGAATCTATTAAGTTAATTAACTAGAAATATAAGGAAACATATAGGGACGGTTCTTGTGTCTCAAAAGGGGACACAAGAACCGTCCCCTTGTCATAGTTTTCTATTGGGAGTATAATACCATTAATTCCGATTAATCTACTATGGTAAGGAGGAAATAAAATTGGCACAAACAGCTTTGAATATACCAACACAACAAAAACGGCCAACCACTACCGTTATAGCAAAACTGAATCCCATGCAAAAACCGTTAGCGGTGATAGGGATCCTAGTTGCCATTAGTCTTTTATTAGCAATCGTTTCGAAGGCTAATTGGACTCAAGGAACCTTGTTTATTATTGGGTTAATGTTGGGGTTGACTTTATTATATGCCCGTTTTGGGTTTACATCTGCTTTTCGCCGACTCATGTCGGTTGGAAATGTGCAATCCATTCAGGCACATTTGCTGATGCTGGCGATTGCTTCCACATTATTTGCGATTATTTTAGGCACTGGCTTCAGCTTTACGGGAATCAAGCCTGCCGGTTATGTTTCTCCCGTCGGCGTCAGCGTCATCTTTGGTGCGTTTCTGTTTGGAATCGGAATGCAGCTCGGAAACGGCTGTGCTTCAGGCACCCTTTATCAGCTTGGAGGCGGTTCGTCTTCGATGATCATCACGATCATTGCCTTTATTGCCGGTTCTACCCTTGGAGCGTATCACTTACAGTTCTGGTTGAACGACACTCCATCCCTCCCGCCGATTTCTTTGGCGCAATCAACAGGGCTGGGCTATTTTGGTGCGTGGGTCATCCAGATGATCGCCTTTGCTGTCATTTATTGGATCACTCTTCAGATTGCCAAAAAGAAGAAACCGCCAATGATGAAACCACTTCCGACCACAACTGGCTGGAAGAAAGTTTTTCGCGGTTCTTGGCCAATGTTTACTGCTGCGATCATTTTAGCCGTGCTGAACGCGCTTGTTTTAACGGTCAGAGGAAACCCATGGGGGATTACTTCCGCTTTTGCCCTTTGGGGAGGAAAATTCCTGATGGCCACAGGCTTTGATGTCTCAACCTGGAATTATTTTACCGGACCAAACGGAGCGGCTTTGAAAAATACAGTCTTAGCTGATTCTACTAGTGTATTAAACTTTGGAATTATTCTGGGAGCATTTATTGCCGCAGCATTCCAGGGGAACTTTAAACCGAAAAAAATTAAGCCGGGGATTGCAGGTGCAGCCCTGATCGGCGGTCTTCTTATGGGCTACGGATCCCGCCTTGCATTTGGCTGCAACATCGGTGCCTATTTCAGTGGAATCGCATCCTTCAGCTTACACGGTTGGGTATGGATGATTATGGCAATCCTTGGCACCTACTGTGCATTATTTATCCGTCCGCTTTTTGGTTTAAAAAACCCAAATTCAAACGATTCATTTTGTTAAATTCATGGGGACGGTTCTTGTGATCCCAAAAGGGGACACAAGAACCGTCCCCATGTTATTTCCAATTATAATTTTCGACGAAATTTACAAAGGCCTTTACCACATTCCATTCCAAAGATTCTTTATGGTAATACATCCATGTTCTGCGTAATATCGGATCTCCTTTTTGGTCTGTTAAATCTATTTTATATAAATCTTCTATATCCTTGAGTATACCGCTGGACAATATCCCATAACCTAATCCATTTATAACCATTTCCTTACAAGTATCTACTTGGTCTACTTCGATACTGATATAAGGCCGGTGTGTATAGTTTTCAGCCCACCAATGATCGATTAATTGTTTTAATAAGAAATCCCCGGTATAGTGGATTCTTGGGAGATTAGGCAAATCAACCATATCAATCGGTTCCCTTGACGCAACGGACATCTTTTCTTCAAACATTAAATGTTTCTTTAGACCTTTATTATTATAATCTCCTCGAACAAAGCCGATTTGAACATCCTTATTATGTATTAGTTGAGCGATATCTTTGCTCCAGCCTGTAGTAATTTTGAATTCCACATGAGGATACTCACTTTTAAATAATTTCAGAATATGCGGTAGTTCATAATTAGCAAAAAATTTAGATACACCCAATTTCAACGTACCAGTAACTTCATTTTCTGCGTCGTTACTCATACTCCGAACATGCTCTATGATTTTATGATAGCGAGCAAGGGTTTCATCGGCACATTGAACAAGATACTCTCCCTGCGGCGTAAAGTGAACCCCTCTGCTTTCACGAGTTATGATTTGAACACCTAATTCTTCCTGCATATGCTTGATACGATTTGTTAATGCAGGCTGGGTAATGAACAAGAGCTTGGCTGCTTTCGTAAGGTTTTTCTTACTATGAAGTACCTTTAGTATTTCCCAATCGCGATAATCCATCATTTTCCCCCAGGTTTCGCCATATAACTTTTTGTTATATCTAACTATAATTTTTTAGCATTTTATTTATTTCTATTATTGCATTATCATAAGGCAGTAGCAAAAAATAATTACTTCTATAGGGCAGACTCCATTGAAGTGAAATGATCTCTAAGGTATACATAGCTTATGTAAACTTAGTCAAGTTATAGATGTTTATCAGTTGGCAGGAAAACATTAAAAATGAGGAGGAAATTAACATGTGGGTTATTACTTGTTATGAAGGTTCAAATATTTCAATGTATGAATATGAGACAGAAAAGGAAGCAAGAGAGGCTTGCAAAAACATGAAATGCTGTAAAATTCTTTCTGAAGTTGTTTACTACAACGATTCCCGTTTTAAAGAGCTAGTTGCTGTTGCTGTTTAAGGTGCTAAAATTGTAATCAAACGATTTGAATTTCTCCGCATGCTTGAAAACTGGGCGCAGCCAATTCATTCCGGCATGACATTCATGGGCGTTCATGGGGACGGTTCTTGTGTCACACTTATAGGACACAAGAACCGTCCCCATGATCTTTCCATAATCTTTCCCTACAAATACTTCTGTATTTCATTTGTTGCTGACAGAAGGGTGTCAATGAGCTTCTGTTCATTTTTTTTGAGCATTCTTTCCCTCGGTCCTGCGATGCTTAACGCAGCAACAACCTGATTGTCCATGTCCCGGATGGGAACCCCATAAGCGACAACTCCTTCATCAACTTCTGAGTCTGAAACAGCATAACCTCTTTGACGAGTTCCCTCAAGACTTTCTTTGAGTTTCTCTGGATCAACGATCGTATTCGGCGTAAAACCTTTTAATAAGCCCTGGTTTACTAATTCATCTACAGTTGTACTTGGCATATACGCCAATAGAATCCTAGAAGATGCACCTGCATAGATGGGTGATATTCTCCCTTGGGCAGAAGATACTTTAATCGGTTGAGGTGTTGTAATCACTTCTAAACAAACGGCATGCAGTCCCGAAGCAATCGTAAGAATAGAAGTTTCCTCTGTCTCGTACGTGAGCTTTTGCATAATTGGAAAAGCAATAGAGGAAATACTGATGTCTGTTTTCACAATTTTAGCAAGCTCCAAAAATCGATAGCCTAACTTGTAAAAGCCCCCATTATTTTCAATCACATACCCTTTTTCCTTCAGAACCCGAAGATGCCGATAAACGGAACTTTGCGGCTGTTCTAACATTTCAGCAATCTGCCGTACGTTTAATTCCCTAGTCTCGAAAGTAAACAAATCTAATATTTCTAAAGTTTTCTCCGCACTCACTATTTCATCCCTTTTTCTGCTTGATTTTTATAAAAAAAAGCACCTGAGTTTTATCCTAATTTCCAATAATTAAGAATTGATTATCAGTTATTGGGATATATCCCCCTTCATTCTATTTCAATGCTAGTACAGCGTCAATTACTTTAAAGTTCACAATCCCTAGTTCTTGCTAGAAGCCCTTCTTACCTTCCTGTTGGATATTTTTTTACTATCAAAAAAAAGCGCAAATGCGCTATATTTTGAAAAATTCAGAAATACCCTTGTAAGCCTGGCCCTTGGATTTATAGTTTCTCTACAGATTTACGAGGATAGCAATTTTTTTAAAAAGTCATTTAAAACGTGTATGGACTTAACGCAATCATTTAATGTGGACCATTCTTTCGGATTATGACTGATCCCATCCTTACTGCGGACAAAAATCATCGCAACAGGCAAGTACTGCCCTAAATTCATCGCATCATGGGCTGCTCCGCTTGGCAGGAAGGCTGGTTCCATATTATGATCCTTGACACATTGTTCCAATTTGAGTTGCATGTCCTGCTTTATGGGGACCGGTTTGACACGTAATGTTTCCTGATAAGATAGATGAATCCGTCGGCTTTTCGAAATGGCTTCCGCCTTTTCAATGATTAGATTCACTAACCGGTCTCTTGTTTCCAGGTGAATATCACGAATGTCAACATATAAAATGACTTGTCCCGGAATAACATTGATCCCATTCGGGTAGACATCCAATTTCCCGATCGTTGCAACCGCAGTAGGGCTTACCTGTTGGGGAAGCTGATTGACCGCTGCAATCAATTCTCCCGCCGCCACCAATGCATCATTTCGATCATTCATCGGCGTACCACCCGCATGTCCGGAGGCTCCCGAAAAGGTGAATTCCAACCAGCATGGACCAGCAATCCCATTCACAATTCCCGTTGATACATTCGCTTTTTCAAGTTGTTTTCCTTGCTCAATATGGAGTTCAACAAAAGCAGATATTTTCTTTAAATCTCTTTTTGCCTTTCCAAATTTCTCAATGTTTAAGCCATACAATTCAAAAACCTTTTCAGATGGGATTCCGTGTAAGTCCTTCCTTTGTTTTAAATCACCAATATCAAGATCACCTGTAATCCCTTCACTGCCAATAAAACCACCGCCAAACCTTGCACCTTCTTCATCAGAGAAGATAACGATTTCATATGATTGGTCAGGAAGATAGTTGACTTCCTTCCATGCTTCAGCGACTTCTAATGCGGCAAGTACTCCTAAAGTTCCGTCGAAATGTCCTCCATTTGGGACAGTGTCTACATGGGAACCGGATAATACTACGGACCCATCCTTTTGTTTACCCCGAAGAAGCCCAAATACATTTCCAACTTCATCTTCTCTTACAGCAAGCCCCGCTTCTTTCATCCAGCCTTTGACTAAATCCTTGGCCATTTTTTCCTCTTTCGAAAAACCAAGACGATAGGAGCCTCCATCTTTCGTCAAGCCAATCGATGATAATGCCGCGAGTCTTGCTGCCAGCCTGTCCCCATTGATCCCAGAATGATCAAGAGCATGATCATATGTCTCCAGTAATCTTTCCTGCAGGTTTAATGGATCTAATGTCTGCAACATAACCTATCATCCCTTCTTACATTTTGGAAAAAATAACTTATACCCAGCCTCTGAAACGAAAGTCATCGGCTCTACTTATTTGTTTTACAAAATGATTTTTTTACAAATGTTTATTGTTGATATTCTTAACGGATAAATTAATGGTTCAAGCTGTCGATTTGGTCCTTCATAAAGCCAATGAAGGACAGCTTCTTGGTTCAAGCTATGAAGTTTGTCCTTCATAAAGCTTGATGAAGGCCAGTCAACATATCCCCCTCATGATTCTAAATATTTTTATACAATATCAACATTATGGAATAACAAAGCCAAAAAATAACACGATTAAATTATAACTTCTGTGCTTCATTTTTTTCATATTCGGCGGTATCTATTTGCAATGGGCCTGTGCCAGTGAGCTTCATTAACGCATAATACCCAAAGAATCCGACTAAAATTCCGATCAGCCATCCGTAACCTGATACAAACTTTAAGGCAGGAATAAAGTTCCCCCCAAATGATAAAATCATTCCTACTACCATGGTAATGAGCGCATAGATGTTAAATCCTTTTTTGTATTCATAAATTCCTTCTACCTTATATAGATCGTCAACGGACACCTGACATTTGCGAATGATCCAGAAGTCGGCAATGACAATCCCTGTTGCCGGTCCTAAAAATGCCCCGGCCGTATTTAAAAGCAGGTGTACAGAGTCAGGCGATTGCATTAATTTCCACGGCATGATGAGAAAGGCCAAGACAATGCTGATGATCGCTGACCTTTTGTAGTTAAGCTTCTTTGGAAAAGCGTTGATTAAGTCGTAGATCGGTGAAACCAGGTTTGCAGCGACATTGACGGAGATCGTTGCTGCAGCCAAACAAGCGGCTCCAATAACTAATACAATTGTATTGTCAAAGTGTTTAAAAAGTTCAACCGGGTCCCAGATGGCTTTTCCATAGGCAATAACCGTCGCAGAGGTGATGAACGCACTCATTAAAGAAAAGAAAAAGGTAGTGATTGGCAGACCAAGTATTTGCCCAATTACTTGATCTTTAGAAGAGCGGGAAAATCTCGTGAAGTCCGGTATGTTCAAGGCCATCGTGGCGAAGGAACCGACAACTGTGATAACTGCTGGGAAAAACACAGGCAAAAATTCACCGACTGAATGAAATTTACTCGGTTGATGAAGGATCGGACCAACACCATGTAAAATGTTATAGGCCCAATAAACAAGACCTAACATCAGAACTAAAATGACAGGGCCTGCCCAGTTTTCAAAACGACGAATGACTTCCATCCCATGAATGGCAAGTACTGCTTCTAAAATCCAAAAGGCAATAAGGGAAATCCAGCTGTTGATTGGCAGCCCGAAGAAGACCGTTGATAAATCACTCCAAAAAGGAATCACCTTTAGCATCAAAACATTCAGGGCCATTGCACCTAAATAGGATTGGATGCCAAACCAGCCAATCGCTACAAATGCGCGAATGAGTGCTGGAACATTGGCGCCAAATACACCAAAAGATAAACGTGCATAAATGGGAAAGGAAATACCAAATTTACTCCCGGCATGTCCATTAAGTGCTAACGGAACCATTAAAACGATATTAGCCACAAAAATCGTTAAGAGGGCCTGCCAAATATTCATCCCTAAGACAATGAGCGAGGCAGCTACTGAATAGTTAAAAATATTATGAACAATCCCCATCCAAAGGGCCATATAACTGAACCAAGTCCATTTTCTTTGACCCTTTGGTATCGGTTTCAAATCTTCATTCATAAGCCGGCTATCATAGTTCTGAACTCCTTTTGTTTCCAATCCTAACACTTCCTTTATAGTTGAATTTTTAAACTTGCAAAAAGCAGCTTAATCAATTTTTTGATAAAGAAACAATGGTTTGAAGCATGACATTTGCCCCTTTTTCGATATCCTCCCATGATGTGTATTCATCCGGATGATGGCTTACACCATCTTTACTAGGGACAAAAATCATGCCAACATCCGTTAAATGGGTTAAGGAATTCGCATCATGGTTCGCTCCACTTAATATATATTGATAGGACACGTTTTCCTCTTGGCATGCTTTTTCGATATTTTCCTGGATAGACGTTGACAACGAATTTGGATGTTTCTCCACAGATACCGTAATCTCTGCGTCAATGTTTTCCTCTGACCATCTTCGGATCGACTCTTCGATGCCTTTCATTTCATCCCACTTGCTGCCGCGAATCTCGAGCATTAATTCAGCTTCACCAGGAACGACGTTGGCAAGGTTAGGAAAGATTTTCATTTCCCCAACGGTAGCCACAATATCACTATTTGCTTCTACAGCTAATTTATTTACTTCCTGAACTAGCTGAGAAGCATTCAATAGTGCATCTTTTCTTAAACCCATTGGGGTGGTTCCAGAGTGACTTGCACGTCCATGGACAGTGACAAATAATCTTAAAATACCGGCAATCGCCGTTACAATTCCGATTTCCTTCTGATTGTTTTCCAACACAGCCCCCTGCTCAATATGCAGTTCAAGAAAACAGCGATAATCATTGCTCGTACTACTGACAGAAAGAATGTCATTCCATGTAATTTCAAAATTCTGTAATTTCTTTTCAAACTCTTCCGAATGGGATAGCAAACCCGCTACCGCCCGGCTTCCAAATGTTCCGCCCAGCGGATTCGCTTCTTCTCCAACAAAAGCCGTTAACTCAAGAGGTACTTTAGGCTCGTAGCCTTCTTCGACCAACGTTTGTAAACATTCTAACCCAACAACAACTCCAAGAGCTCCATCATACAGGCCGCCCTCAGGAACGGTATCAAGATGGGAGCCGAACGCTACAGCAGCCTGTTTTAGGTCCCCCCATCTTCCGAATACATTACCCAGTTTGTCCTGGGATACGTGTAACGGAAGATCGGAGAGTTTTCCTTTAAGCCAGTTTAAAGCTTGTTTTTCCTCTGATGAAAAAGCTGCCCTTGTATACCCCCTATCCCCGGCATTCGCGATTGAACCCAATTCAAGGAGATTCTTCTTAAGACGCTCTATATTAATCTGTAACTTTTTCACTTCGATATTCCTCCGAACTTTTATTCATAATCAGCTCCAGCCACTGTTTAAAATGAATCTTATCCAATTGCATTGTAGCTTGAAGAACCAATTCCACTTTTTCAACTCTTTCAGTAGAATTTAACATATTTTCAAACTTTTCTACTAATCTATTTTTTGGCAGTGGCTGGTCATATCCACCTGATGCATCTCTTACAAAAGAGCTTACTTGAATGCCATCACTCATTTTAAGGGTTACCCTTGCTGCCCGCTTATCCGGAAGCATCGCTGTCATGTCAGGATCCTCTTTAACCAAGATCCTCTTTGCTAAACGACGAATAGAAGGATCCGAGAAAACTGGTTCTTTATCACTGTCAAAGAGTGTATTCCCATGCAATAAAGCAGAAAGCACAAACGGGATGGAAAACTTCGACGCCAAACGATTTTTGGGATCCGGGTCACCAAGACGGGCTGCCAAACCATATGTTTCTACTAAAACAGACGAAACTTGCGAAACATCAATGTCATTTTCCAGCATGCAATTTACTAAAGCATCAATAGCAGAGTGGGTAAAACGACAGGACGGATACAATTTAAAGTAGTTCTTTTCCAGAAGGGGCGGGGACCATAGATCTTTTAAGAACAAGTCATAATCGATTCCCTTTGACATGATTTCTCCCCATACATGATCGATGACGTGAGCACTGCTTTGAAACCCATAAGCTTGTAATTCCAATGCCTGCCATGCATGCAGGCTTCCTAATCCTGTATATAAATTTCTTGCCGTCATCCCGGTAGCTGCCGCTTCCCATGATGTAGCCAAAGGGAACGTAGCAGATAAAAGCACAGCTTCGATGATTTCCTTATTATCTTTTTGCTGAAGCAAGCCTGCTGCTGTTGTTCCTCCAATGATACCCCAAGTTCCATGCGGGTGCATATCATCATTCATATTGCTTGCATAAGCTAGCCGTGCAGCAGCCTCGTACCCAATAATGAACGCCCGAATGAAATCTCGGCCTGATACATCATTTTGAATGGCTGCAATGAAGGCGGGAGCAAACAAATGGGATGCTGGATGACCTTTTGCAAATTGGTTTCCTTCATCTAATTCGTTACAGACCATTGCAGTGCCATGGATCATGGCACTATTTGATGGGGTTGTATAAAAGTTCGTTCCGACAATTGGGATGGTGTTTAGTGGATCTCGTTGTGTCGTACCAGCATTTTGAATATACCTTTGAATTTCAGGAGATCGTACGCCGTACCAAGCAGCAAAAAGGGTATCCGCAATCATCCATTTTGCCCGTTCAATCGTACTATCCTGGATATCCTCCCACTTTACGTTAAGAAGATATTCCAGCATCTCAGTAAAATTTTTTATGGACAACCTTTAGATCCTCCCTACTAAGGCTTTTTTATAAGCACTGCCCGGAACAAAACTTCCGAATCCCGGTTGGACGGTAATATCCTCCCCATCATAAACGGTTACACCGCGAACAATGGTTTGCATGACCTTCCCCTTCACGGTTTGTCCATGGAATGGAGATAGTTTCGAATTCGAATGGAAATCATTTTGATCGATCGTCCATGTCTGTTCAGGATCAATAACGGTGAAATCCGCATCATAGCCAACCGCAATTTTTCCCTTGTTTGGAATTTGGAAGACTTCTGCCGGATGCTGTGCCAGAACCTTTGCTAATTGAACAGGTGTTAGCCGGCCTTTTGAAACGCCTCTGTCAAACATCAATGGAACCATCACTTCAAGACCAGGCATCCCTGACGCTGCTTTAAAAATATTATCTTTGCCGGAAATTTTCTTTTCCAGTCCCCAAGCGACATGATCGGAGGTTACCAATTCGATGTCTCCTGATTGGAGATACTTCCATAATCCTTCAGAATCCTCGGGATTCCTTAGAGGTGGGTTATTTTTTGCAATTGGACCATACTTCTCTAAGTCGTTTACATCAAGAAGTAAATAGGTATAACAAGTTTCTGCCGTCACATCGACGCCTTGCTCTTTAAACATGCGAACGAGTTCAATCGTTCTTGGGTGACTAACATGAACGATATGAAGTTTTGATTTTGTCCAATAAGCAAATTCCATCAGTTTGATTGCTGCACTGGTTTCTGTTACCGGTGGACGTGACTCCATGTGGGCACGTGGATACACTTTATTTTGTTCTTGAAATCCTTTTAGCATGTCTACGACAAGCTCATCATTCTCAGAGTGGAACGCAGCCCTAAGACCTGTTTCCCTAAGGAGATTAAACGCTTTTAAAATTTCAGAATCAGGAATTCTTGGGAAACGATATTCATCCGTTTCAAATGTCGACATCTTAAATGCGACTGCTCCAGCTTCTGCAAGAGGAACAATCTGATCTGTACCGCCCCTTTTGGCAATGGTTCCCCAAAGGCACATGTCCACCACCGCTTCTTCTTCAACCGTGCTCACTTTCTTTTGAAATTGATCCACATTGTTGATCGGATTTGGCAAATCATATGGCATGTCTACAAAGGTAGTGATACCTCCCGCTGCAGCAGATTTACTTGTTGCTATGATCCCTTCATCAGGATTGCTGTAACAATGCACGTGGGTATCAATCATCCCAGGAAAAACGTAAGCGTTTCCAAAATCTAACGTTTTTTCTCCAGTTAACGATCCATATGTATCATTTACGACCGCTACCTTTCCATCCTTAACACCAACTTCACCGCTGATCACTTCATCTTCTAAAACGAGCTTTCCTCTCACAACTAAATCCATTTGTTCCATCTGAATACTCCCCTCTATCTTCTTGATAGTCTTTAATCTATTAAACTTGCTTTTCAATATATTTATCAAATAATGATAATTGATTATCACTTATCATTATTTAGTTTAGATTAAACTTTTATTTTTGAATTGTCAAATACTTTTTACATGGGTTTTCGTGGGGGTTTTCATGGGGGTTTTCATGGGGGTTTTCATGGGGGTTTTCATGGGGGTTTTCATGGGGGTTTTCATGGGGACGGTTCTTGTGTCCCACTAACCGGACACAAGAACCGTCCCCATATCTCCTCCTCTCCAAGCCTTAAGCAAACAAAAAAGGCACCGAACACATTTCAGAACATTCATAAAACATGAATGGTGAAATGTATACGTGCCTTTGGTTGTCCAATCAGCTATTTAAATTGAAAATCCGACATTCTTTTTCTACTTGGTGAGAAAGTAAGTCAGTATTTTAAGTATTTAAAAGGTTATTAATCAAATGATTGATTAAGACTTAATTCTTAAAAAACAAGTCGAATGAGGTGGAATTTAGGTATAACTTCTCTCCATTGATTCCTAACCTTTACCGTCAGGATGGTGGTTGCCTAAGTTGAATTTTTACGAAAACCTACTATTTGCTTACGACGGCATCGAGGCACTAGTCTACTAAAAAAGGACAACCCTTTACAGGTTGTCC
>NZ_JAEVLT010000029.1 GCF_024494385.1 Bacillus sp. EB600 | reverse complement strand
ATTGTTATTGTTGACGTTTTTGTTTGTTTAGTTTTCAAAGAACAATCCTTCTAGCCAATCAACTTGATTAGCGACAAAAAATATCTTACCACATCAATTCATTTATGTCAACTTCCACGAAACATCTTAATTAAAAGTATTCGTATTTAACGAAGCTGTTAACGAATCAGCTTTTTCATACTAACACCATTTATATTACAACACAATGTAAATTATCACCATTTTTACATTGGAATGAGCAAAGGAGAAAAGTAATTTCTTTGCATTTTTGCCTAGCAACGTCTTTCTCTCACAGAAAGAATCCCTCACTTCCATCGAAGCTAAGACGCAAACTTTCATGTTCTGTTGCAAAGAGGATTTCCTTTTCGAGGTTTGTATTGGTTGTGGAGGCTATCAAGTTTTAATCCAAGTTAAGAAATCGACTTTTTTTCAAATTAAACTACTAAGCTCTCTATCTTTTCCTCTACAGAACAAGTTGTAGATAGTTTAAACCGATAAGGACCCTTCGAACATCTTAGCATCCATCACAAAAAAATTACTTAAATCCCTTTTTCAAATATCCACCATCTCGAAATTTCTCTACTTATGATTGGTCCAATCTTGATGTTAGGGATATTAGGTCAAAAAAATAGATACAATCATATTTTGTGATTTGTTTATCTTCTCATTTTATCAGGGGCGATTGACGACAAGATTTTTAATCAAAAAATAGTAATATTACTTGATTGTCACTGTCTGCACTTAATTTAATCAAACGTTTGATTAACTAAAATTTAGCAATGTTCTGCTTAAAATGACACAATGTTGAAGAACTCTGGTTAGATGATTTTTAATTGTTTCTATTTTTTCTTCATATATATTACAAGCAATCACAATTATTTTAATTAAACGTATAAGGTACAAGCCCCCAAAACCCAAAATAATCCGCTGGCTTTTAGTTAAGGAATTTTTCGTTTCCCATTACAATAAATGTTTTTGTTAAGAAAAATGTAGAAACAACTTTTGACATCTTAAAACGATATAAAATTACGAGCCATAAAGAAAGTGTCCGAAGATGGCATCGAGAAGGTGTATTAAAAGGCATACCACCTGCTTCCCGAAGAGAAGGGTGGATAATTAGGAAAGATGATTTATACGCCTTTATTCAAACAAGGATCCCGGATGAAACCCAACTAAGTAATGCAACAAATATTGTGAAAGAAAAAAGGGAAATAAATATAGAATCCATTCGGGCAGCCATGTAGTAGGAAATCGTACGGAAAAATCTATTTGAAGGATTTATCGAAGTCAAAAAAACACAGCTGCATGAATGTATCAAACCTAAAGGATAATCCAAAGAATTTGAAACCTTTGTATGGAACGAAATGATAAAAAATAAAAGAGGGTATGCAACCACAAGAATACTTTATCTTTTAGAGGCCTATCTATTTGATTCCGAACGCATTTTGATGGAACCAAACTATGAAGGCATAGAGGAAAGAATCATCTCTTCGCTGATTGATTATTTACGTAAGAAACGGACGGGAACAAAATAGTAATACAATAATTATTGTTAATAAAAATACTTTTAAAAGATGTTATTAGGCTTTTTTAGCTGTATTTCGCAAAATTCCCTTAGAATTTTGTATACTTTCTCAAACAAAACTTTTTTTAGAGCATACTTTAATACGTGGGGATATTACTTAGTTCAAATACACGAAATTCTTGTACCGCTGCCCTTGCGGTCTTTTTTCTGATACATCAACGGCTCTCAATTTGTGTATGAACAGGAAAGGTTAAATAGATCTCCCCCTTTTTCCTTATTCACTCTCAAAATGACGTTTGCCTTCACAATAAGCACAGTTAATTCCTCACAACGTTCTACTCTACTAGGTATACATGCTATATTGCTTCTTTTATTTAAATTTTACATAATCAAGTTTTATCATATCCTTTTTTCCGTTGGACCCGAATAATCATAGGGCCTGTTTTTTTATCATTTTTAATGTTTTCCATGTACCTTACCAAATAACGTTCTGTAATTTGTTCGGGGACAAAACCTAAACGGGACCGAATGATATTTTCAACGATAAATGCCTTTTTAGTGAAGTACATGTAATCCCGGCCAGATTTCTTTTCAGCTTCTTTAAAATCATTGCTGCCATCTTCACCAGCCCGACGAAACACATGCATATGATGATACATGTCACTACGCTCTTTTCGTATCATTTTAAGTAAACATAGCAACTCAAAGGTGGAAAACGTCATGATTTCCGGTGTTGTCTTATCAATGTGAGCAGCCAAGGCACACTCGCGAAAACGGGCATCTAGGCGCTCACGATTCTCTTTAACGATCCTTGCATCAATATTCATACAACAAAAATCACAATAGTAATGTTGCTGATCTATTCTTTCGATGTTGCTGCCGCAATATGGACAAGTTTTCAATTTAGTTCCTCTCCTTTACATCATTTTTTAAGATTCTTAATACCATCAAAAGAAATTGCTCTAATCGCTTTCTAAACAAGTACGTCAAAAGAAAGATATGCTCCTACCTTTTATCTTTTTTTCTTTCGTTCGTAGGACATTTATTAATTTGTATATTTTACATCGTTAATCTATAAGGTACTAATTTCTTTAAAAATATTTCAATTTCCTTTTTTAGGGAAATAAAGCCCTCATGATGGATCCAAGCTTCTTCACTTCTCTGCTTGATCTTTCAAAGATTCTAGGTTGCACCCGCAATCATAAAACAGGCTCGATGCCTGCTTCCATCAAGAAAAAGCGGATGTTTTTTCCTCCATCCGTGAAGTGGCACCGGCTCGGATCGAGCCGGTCCTTTTTCTGTATCCTCTTAAGACGGATATAATCATCGTACTTTTTGTTGGTTTATACTGATCTTTCATCGCTTCAAAACATGGTAGAATATATATTTTTTTAGGCTTACAACCATAGGAGATGATATTCAAGGTCGTCTTGTAATCCTACCATTTCAATTGCTTTTATCTTCTTTATAAAAATCAGATAGTATAATAGTCATAGACAAATTCTCCCTTTCACCGGATGATGTTTCAGCCGGTGCTTTTTTGGTAATTTTATCTATTGCTGCTTCCCCTTAGTTTTCATTTGTCTTTGATTCTCCTAAAATATAATCGGCTGCTTTCTGTGCTTGTGCTGCTGCTTGCAAGACTAACCTGTTTCTTTCTTAAAAACTCTAACCCATGAATCAATATAGCTTGCACTATTCTCTAAAGTACTGTTATCAATTCCGGCCAATCCGTACAACATGGCTGCAGTCATTTCAGCCACTAGCTCCTCTCCTTGGAAATTTTTACTGCAGCTTCACAACTTCTATTACGTATGATAATGAGATAGATGGCGCAATTTCAACTACTTTTTGATGCCGACGTTGAATTGAACAATCTCGTTCATATAGATGTACTATATTTCCATGTTTATCACCGATGATTTGTACTTCATTATGCAATATGCTTTTCAACATATACTTAATCTGAACCAAAAGCTGCTTTCGCTTCAGATTTCGCCAGTTCATATGCTGATGCAATATCTTCTGCATTTTCTACCATACGCATTCCTCGTCCACCGCCACCTAGGCAGCTTTAATCATAATAGGATAACCATATGTATCCACAAACTGCTTTACTTCTTCTAATGATTTAACTGGCCCATCTATTCCTGGAATAGATGGAATATCTGCTTGGATAGCTTGTTCACGTGCCTTTACTTTATCGCCAAACATATCTAAATGACGCGATTCAGGCCCAATAAGGATGATCCCTTCTTGCTCGCAGCGCTTTTTAAACTCTAAGTTTTCCGATAAAAGCCATATCTAGGGTGTATTGCATCTGCTTCACAACTTTTTGCAATTGCAATGATTACCTCAATATCTAAATACGCATTTATTGGCTTTTTACCAGCACCAACTAAATACGATTCATCTGCTTTATAACGATGAATATGAACCACTGTCTTCACGTGAATAAAATGCTACTGTTGTAATATTCAGTCCTGTTAATGCACAGAATACTCAAATAGCATTTCTCTACGATTTGCTACTACTACTTTTATAGCGTTTCCATTTTATCAATCCAATCTGTTCTATATTCATTACCGAAAATAAAAAAGCAGAACCATTTTAGTAATGGTTCTGCCAAAATTATCTAATTTAAAGAGAGATAATGATTGGAGAAATGAACTACTATCAACGTAAAATCAAAGGCTAAATAATCAACTTGGTATTGTTTCGAATCGATCAACCCATTGTATCGTTAATAAATTCGGTAGTGTGGACATTTCATGATGAATCTGAATATATTTTTTTACACTTTACAGTCGCAACACACTCAATAAAAGAATGTCGATCTTCAATCAATACTTTATAACTACCTACATTCGGTAACGAATAATTCGGTAGTATACCATTCTTTTGACAATACTTAGTTTTATAAAAGTCTCCCAATAAATTCGGTAATTCACTAAGCTTTCGTTCTGTTAAGTACTTCCGAATCAAAGTCGAACTAATTTTTTGATTATTCCACTTTAGCTCCTCGACAACAGTTAGGCCTACTTGCTGTGTAGCCGCATAAACTGCCAGTGTTTTAACAGTACCACTTGCTTTTGCCCCATATGTGTAGTCGAAACCGCAAATAATTTCCTTAGCATTCAAACCTATAATATAATCATCTAAAAAATCGTTCGCTTCTACTTTAGCTAATTCCTTTGTAAATTCTACGATATAAAAAATATCCACTTCAAGCCTTTCTAACTTTTCAACTTTTTGTTTTAGTGGCTCTAGATATGAGATTTCCATTTCCGAAAATAACACACTTTTTGGATGCGGGAAAAAAGAGAGAACCGCTAGTGATAAATTTTGTGTTTTTGCTTTTTCTTTAGCTGTTTGAATTACATTTTGATGCCCTAAATGCATACCATCAAAATAACCAAGCGCCATTGCTACATTAGGAGATGATTGTCTAATCTCTTGTAAGTTATTAGCATTCACATAGATTACCTTCATTGCGATTCTCTCCTTTTTCTTTTACCTTGCTAAATTTTGTGCTACTTCATAAATTAAATCTTCTTGTCCACCAACAGCCTTCATTTGTCCGATTTTTATTAAAAGGTCACGTTCATCGACACCAAATTGTTTTGCAGCTTTTTGTGGATGTAGCAAGAAGCTTGAGTACACGCCAGCATAACCTAAAGTTAAGCTACTACTAGTTATTTCTTATGATTGTTGCATTATTGGTGCAATCACATCATTTGCTGTGTCCATTAATTTATATAAATATTTTCTAAATCCTGTTTTGTACCGATTCCAAGAATTAATAACATAGCTACTTCTGAAGTTGTACATTCTGATACAGCAACTTCAATAAGCTTTAATTCATCAGTTACTGACAAGCCGTATTGTAATGAAGAGCCACCTAAGCCATCTCCATGTGATACTTCAAAATAGCGAACACCCGCTGCATTTAAACCTTTTGCTGCTGCACGTACTTGTTCCTCTGTAAACATATGACGTACAGAGTGACTTCCATCGCGTAACTGTACAGTAACAATAAAGTCATTTAATTTCGAAGCGTCTAACTAGCATAAAACAGTTCTAAATTCATAGCAAACAAAAAATAAGTTGTTTAATTTCGATCGTAACATGAAGATTAAATTTCAAAACTAATGATATTAAAGTTATTTAAATGTTAATATTCAAACGGCTTTATTACCATTTAACAACATATTTCTATTTTCTTTATAAGAAGATTTTTGATGGATCGTAATGAGTTGGTCTAATTTCTGACTGCAATAAATGGTCTCACGGCTATTTAATCCAGTTATTTCAGCAATCTGAATCAATTCTTTTTTCAGTTGATTAATTCTGTATTCTATTTCATCTAACTCTATAAATATCATATAAATTCCCCTAATCACTCATCCATTTATCTTAAAATGTTTATTAAAAAAAATCCTTTCTTAGGTCGGCAGTGGTGAAGGGCTTATATTTTTTTAGTCTTTTCGCTTGCACATGAAATATTAAACAACTTTATTATCACTCAACAGTAAACGATACATCTAAAATATTTAATGTCATGAGATAACTTCCTTCACGCGCTGTAAATGACGCGCAATTTCATTGCCAACTTGCACTGCAGCTGCCGTCATAATATCTAAGTTACCAGCGTATGCCGGTAAATAGTCCGCTGCACCATTTTGTAAATTCATGATATGTGCGCGTGTACCAGGGCCAGCAGAAAGACTTGCGGTTGTTGCGACAATTTCAGCACATTCTACAGGCACAATACTATTTATTGCATGAATGATTGGAATCGTCGCCTGACCACCGCACGTAACCATATTCACATTTCTGCTCTAAGCAATGCTTCAGCCATTATTTGAATATTTATAGACAATTCTCCTTTTATGGCTTAACTGTTTCTACCTCAGTCAATTGACGATATTTACCACTGAAGAACAATAACGGATTTTTATCCTCAAGACGTAAATCTACTACTTTACCAATGAATAATGTATGGTCACCTTCTACATGTTCCGATACGACTTCACATGCGATTTGAGCGATAGCCCCTTTTAATACTGGTAGCTCAGCTAACGTTTCAAATTCTACTGCTTCACCAGGTTTCCCAGCGAAATGACGTGAATAATACTCTTGATCTTCCGCTAAAATATTTACTGTATATTTTTTAGACTGTGAAACTTTTTCTAAAAATTTTGCTTTATGTCCAATAGAAATTAAGACAAGTTTCGGATCCAATGATACTGACATGAAACCATTTGCTGTCATTCCATGTGTTTCTTCCTCGTATTCTGTTAAAAGAACTGTTACGCCTGTAGCAAACTTTCCCATTGTATCTCTAAATAAACGATCATCCATCCCAATTCCTCCATTCTTAACCGAATGATTTAATCATAAATGAGTCTATTTAAATTTATCACTGTATTTTTTATTGAAAATTCAGATAAAAACAATAAAATTTACACTAAACCAAATTTTTTTTTGTGAAAAATTTTTAGAAAAAATCAAATTTATCAATATATCCTAATGTTTAAAACTTCACTTTTTGGAATGGAAATTTAGTTTTTTCTTTTTTGTTCTCTTTCAAACCCAAATTAGTATCATTCTTTTTTTCTTGTAAATCTCTTTTTTTTAAATAGAATTCTTTTCATGGAAGATTCGTATTCAGAATTTTCCCATTATACACTTTTTAAAAAGTAAAAATAATGCTGAATGAATGCGTTTCTTGCAAAACAAATGGAGGTGTGAAATTATCCTAACAATTTTTTGAAAACGTTGACACTTGTCTTGGAGAAAAATGGAGTCGTGGAATTATCTCGAGAACTTTTGGAAAAATCTAACAATTGAATTGTGAAACAATGTGGATGGTGACAATACGGTAATACAAGGGGGATTTTATATGCGTTGGGTTGTATTAGGATTTCTATTCTTACTATCTGTTTTAAACTATACGGATAAATCAGTTTTAGGATTAGCCGCAGAACCAATCATGTCTAACTAAATTTATCTTACGATCAGTTTGGTTTAGTAGGAAGTAGCTTCTTCGCTGCATATGCTGTCGGAAGTATTATTTTAGGTACATTAACGTATCGCTTCAACACAAAATATTTATTAATGATGATTGCTACTGGATGGACAATTTCATTTGCAAGCGCTTATTTTGTGGAAACGTTAACACACTTAATTTTACTACGTGTTGTCTTAGGTTTCTTCGATGGTGGTACACTCGGTTTTTGCCTAGTACACCTTGCCCGATGGTTCACTAGTGCACAACGTGGTGTCGCTACAGCTATTATGACTTCTGGTACAACAGTTGGTACGTATTTAGCTGCATCACTTATAGTTATGGGTATTACAAACTTAGGTTGGCAGCATTCATTTGCATTGTTTGGGGTAGCAAGCTTTGCATGGGCACTCTTCTTCTTTATGAGAGACGAGCCGAAGCAACCACTGGTCGAAGACGTAAAATCTTTAGCTTCTAACAAGGAAGTACCGTTCAAGTATATTTTAAAAGTATTAATCAACCCGTTTGTATTATCTTTTTTTATTATAGGTTTCGTATCAATGTGGATTACAACTTGGGTTCTTACATTGGCACCAACTTACTTAACAAAAATCGTTGATCTTGAGCCACAAAGTATGAGCTTAATATTCGCTGGAATGGGTATTGCAGGTACAGTATTCGCAATTTGTGCAGGTAAATTTACAGACGTCTTATTCAAGAAAAATAAAAGCATTATCAAATCTTATGACCGTGTATTAGTTACAGTATTACTTGTTGGTTCGGCCTCTTACGCAATGACAACGATTGTATCTTCCCCAGTTTTAGCATGTTTTCTTAGGAGTAGGATTAGTAATGAACACAAGCTTATTACCGTTAAATACTGCGATCCCAAGGTTGATCATTCCGAAAAACTTAGTATCTATTTCAAGTATAGCTGGTATAATTGGTCCATGGATTACTGGTTACTTAATTACTCTTGCAAGTGATGACGTTCGTTCAACTCAGGGGTCTTAATTATAATTAGTTTATATGTTGTAACCGCAATGGTGTTATTAGCTACACGTAAATTAAAAATTACAGCAACTGAAAAAGAAGATGCAAGTCGTCGTACGGCCGAAGAAGAACAAATGAACTTAGATGTTGTTGTAGATTAATAAAAAAATTCAACATAGTTTATCCCATAAGAAAAAATGTATCCGACTGTAGACAAACTCAAAAAAGGAGTTTGTCCACAGTCTTTTTTGTTTAATAGTGATATTCACCAAGAAACCGTTGCCATTTCGGCGTACGCTTCAAACAATTAATAAAACATTTAAGTATTTCAATTAAATATAATTTGTTTTTTATCGTGCAAATTCCTCAAAGTTTAAGCTATCCGACAATATTAGCGCCTGAATAACTAATAAAGTATACGCTGCTGTTGATGCGTTTTTTAGTGAAATTTGTAGCTGTTCCTCAATTTGCTTTATACGATATTGGATACCGCCGATTGATAACGCCAACTCATCCATCGTTTCTTTTAAGCGCTGGCTATTTAATAAATAGACGTAAAGCGTGTGCAACAATTCTTTTTTACGTAGATCATTGAAATTGTATAAGTCTTTTAACGTCTTTTTCGCCATTTCATGCAGCTGCTCAATGCTCATGTTTTTTACGATATCGCCAAGCATTCCTAAATCTTCGTAATCTGTTAGTAGCTTTTGGTTTGGGAAGCGCTGTGCGATACGCGCCTCTTGTAGAGAACGATCGAAATCTTTAAAGTTGCTAAACGTTCCGCTAAGCCCGATTGAATATTTATAATTGCTATTTTGCTTCTCCATCTTTTGAAAAATTTTCGTGATTTTCTTTTGCCAACCTTGCTTATCGCTATTTAGTGAGTTAAGTAGAGCAATTTCTTCCCCTAGTATTGCAAAAATACAAGATAAATCCCACTCCCCTGCTAACTTAGACAGTTCTGTCAGCTGGTCATGTATGTCAATAATTTCGTGATTTTTCTTTTTCTTTTTCACACTAATAATACCTGTAGAAAACGGTGGCTGAAACTTAAACGGTAAAAATTTATAGTAAGATTCGATATCTTTAATATTTCGACTATGGATTAAGCGCTCTAATAGCGAGCTACGCATACGTTGTTGATCTTCAAACTGCGCCTCCTCGTATAAAATACATAACGCCACGACCGTCGAAATACGCTCTAAAAATAAGTGGTCGTTTTCATCCATATGCTTTTCATCAAAGTAAATAAACGAACATGTGGCATAACTTTTTTTATTAATAAGAACAGGTGACGTCAACTTCCGATGATTATCGCCTTTGTAATGCGATACGTTGTGCTTATCGACAAAATGCGATAATTTCGCCATATCTTTTTTTATTACTAGCTGCTTTTCTTCCGTTAAACCAATTTGACTTAACGGAGTGCCATGTTTATCCTCAATCAAAATCGGGATGTTTAACAGCTCATACGCTGCCTGCACAATTTCATCCATCGAATGCTTATCTGTTACTTTTTGTGTGAGTTGACCTTGAAATATCGAAATTTTTTCGAGCATTTGCTTATGATGCAAAAGTGCATCGTATGTCATTTCAAGCTCGGATAGAATGTTGTCGTTTTGATAAAGGTTAATAAGATCCTCCTTCTCTTTAAGCCAATCGCGCTCCAAACGCACTTTAAACTCGCAGCATGGATCACCTTTTGCGACGCACTTGTACTCAACGGCAATAATGGACTCGCCAAACTCATATGTCAATGCACCACTCGCGAAGCCACATAACATATGACAAACACATTCATTTGCTAATCCGTAATTTTTAAGATGTAATTCTGCTTCGAAAGATTCTACCCATTGTCCCCACGTATCAATACATTCAATCGTGCCGTCCGGATGGCGCACAATTTCCCCCATGAAAATAACATCTTTTACGTGACCTAATCGCGAATGCCTTTTACCGACAGGATTCATCGAGTTTTTATTTCGGAGCATATTTTTTGCTGATTCCATCCCAAACTCTTTACCAAATCGGAATAAAAAGCCTTTCGTTTTATGAGAGCCAATGTTGTTAAATAAATTGTTTTTTAATGTGTGGAAGGCATTTGCCGACATTAAAATATTTTTCGTTTCGTTAGAATCAAATGCAATTTCACTCACTAAAATCTCACCCCCATTGATTTTCTATTTCCCATATTACAAAAGCAAAATTCATTTTTCAATAAATTTTAATTATTTTTACTATTCATTCAATAAAAATCGCTATGACGTTTAAAAATTTTAACAGTTATACTCAAAACAGAAAATAACAACAAGGGGGCAAAACAATGACAATTTTTGAAGGATTTCATAATAGTTACGTATTAGCGAACGGTGTACGTACACATTATTCCTGGGCCGGAACAGAAGGACCAGCTGTAATTTTACTACATGGTGCAGGACCTGGAGCTTGCGGCGCAGCGGGTTGGCGTTTTATGTTACCTGCATTAGCAAAAGCTGGCTTCCGCGCATACGCAGTAGACCAACTATCAATGGGCTTCACAGATGCACGCCCTCACGCATGGCCAGTAAATGGTCATCAAAGCTTAGTGAACCATGTACATGATTTTATTGAAGCATTATGCCTAGATGAAGTATCACTTGTCGGCAACTCACAAGGTGCATACATTGCAGCTAAATATGCAATTGACCACCCTGAAAAAGTAAATAAGGTTGTTTACATCGGCAGTAATACAATTTATCAAGCGATGCAAGAAGTACCCGAAAGAAAGCTACGTTCATTCTTAGAAGTGATTGGTTACGACTATACAGAAGAATCGTTACGTAAATTTATGTATCGCAATTCAAGTGAAGACACAGTCATTCCTGAAGAACTAATTCAACTACGTCATCAAGCAGCAACTCGCCCAGGTGTAAGAGAATCAAATCTAGCGTTCGATGCTTACTTAGCAAAAATGAATGAAGAACCAATGCTTTGGGATCGTTACTGCATTAAAGATGCATTTCCAAAATTAAAAATCCCTGGCTTATTCATTTGGGGTAACCAAGATTCTGTTGCACCAGTTGAGACAGGTTATAAGCTTGAGAAATTATTACCGAACATTAAATTCGAATATATCGAAAACTGCGGTCACCAAGCACAAACTGACCAACCAGAAATCGTGAACAAACTTGTCATCGATTTTTTAGCAGTGGAAGAAGATCAAGCAGTTACAGCACAATAAACTATTTTTGGAAGGAATGATCAAATGGTAACAGTAGTTGAAAATAAAGCGACTTATGAAGAAATTATGCAAAAAGCAAAGCGTATCGGTGAAGCTGCAGAGTTAGAAGCAATCGAAGCAGATCTAAACTCGACAATTTCTCCACGCATCGCGGATATTATCCGTGAGGAGGGAATTCATCGTTTAATTTTACCGAAAGAGTTTGGCTATCCACAACTTGATTGGCGCACGTTCGTTGATATGGTAAGTACAGTTGGTTACCACAACTTATCTGCTTCGTGGTTAACATACTTCTTCTCAGTACACAACTCTTGGGTATGCTACTATCCAAGGCACATTCGCGATGAAGTCATTAACCAAGGTGGCTTTGTAGCTGATGTATTTGCACCAATCGGCAAAGTAGAACCAGTTGAAGACGGCTATATCGTTTCAGGTAAGTACAACTTTGTAAGCGGCATCAATTACTGCGATTGGGTTGGGGTTGGCGCAATTATGAAATTCGAAGACAACGACGAACCTGAGCGTGTAGGTATTTTATTAAAAGTATCTGACTTAGAAGTTGTGAAAACTTGGGATTCGCTTGGTCTTCGTGGATCAGGTAGTAATACATTAATCGTGGATAAAGTTTTCGTTAAGCCTGATGCAATTTTACGCTTTAGCAAAATTATCGAAAAGAGCCAACCACCGTATGAAGAGTTCGATCAAGGCTACTTATACTACAACACACCATTCTACCCTGGCTTCTATGTAGGGTTCGCAGCGATGGCTGTTGGTGGTGCAAAGCGTGTACTTGACGAATTCGAAAAGCATACAGCAGGTCGCGTACGCTTCTCTGGCATAAACGAAAAAGATTCTCCTACGAGCCAACGCGTGCTTTCGGAGTTAAAGCTTGAAATGCTTTCTGCTAAAAGTTTATTAAATGAATACATCGCAATGATGGAAACAGATAAAGGTGGCCCATACGAAGGGGCAAAATATAAAGCAATCCGTGCAAAGATTATCGATAAGTGTACACAAATCGGCGTAAAATCACTACTTACTTTAGGTGGACACGCATTATTAAAAGGTCACCCAGTAGAGCTATTCACTCGTGACTTAATGGCAATCGCAACACACATTACTTCTTTATATGAAGACGGCATTTTAGGTTACGGTAGACATTTGTTCGGAGTTAATACAAACATTCAAGGGTAATAGTAGTATTCAAAAAAATGTGATTTATAAAAAAAAAACATCTATTTATGAGGTGAAAATAAATGAAAAAATTCCTTTACGCACCGGAAATTGCAAAATTAGGACACGTAGCTTTAGTGTCAGCAGATCTTGAAAAATCTTTATGGTTCTTCCGCGACACAATCGGCTTAGAAGAAACAGAGGTAGTAGATGGCGTACACTACTTACGAGCTTGGGGCGACTTCGAACACCATACATTATCAATTACAGCTGGTGAGACTTCTTACATCGATCACATCGGCTGGCGTACAAAACGTCGCGAGGACATTGCCACTTTTGCAAAATTATTAGAAGATGCTGGTACAGAAGTACGTTGGAAAGAAGCAGGCGAAGAAGTAGCGCAAGGTGAAGCAATCTGCTTCGAATTACCAAGCGGTCACCATTTCGAACTTTACTACGATATGGAAAAAACACCTGCTGATGTATCTCGTAAATCAGTACTTAAAAACCAAACTTATAAATCTTGGGCGAAAGGTGTATCTCCACGCCGTATCGATCATGTAAACTTACAAACTTCTCACGACAACACAGAGATCGTAAAATTTTTACAAGAAGCATTAGGCTTTAAGCTACGAGAATATTTTGTAAATCCAGACGATGTCCAAGTAGCAAGCTGGTTATCAGTAACAAACTTAGTACATGACGTAGCAATCATGTCTACATCACGTTCAAAAGAGCCAAACGAAATGCACCATATCGCATACTGGTTAGATAATGCACAAGACCTACTTCGTGCTGCTGACATTTTATGCGAAGCAGATGTACAATTCGTTGGTCCTGGTAAACATGGTATTTCTCAAGCAATGTACATTTACGTAAAAGACCCAGGAAGCGGCTTACGTCTTGAAATCTTTACAAACGGCTACTTAATCTTCGAGCCAGACTGGGAACCAGTGAAATGGACTTATGAAGAATATTTGAAAAATGGTTCCGCATATTGGGGTGATCGTCGCCGCGATGACGTAGAGCGTGAAGCCCAAGTAAAAGAATTAGCGAGATCATAATAACTAAACCACCAGTATTCATGACAATGAACGCTGGTGGTTTCTTAAGTAATAAATGTAAATTGGAATATTATTATAGGAAGGGGTGTTACTGTTGAAGGCGATGTTAAAGGTATTAGTTTTATCTTTAATTGGCGGTTATATTTTTAGCTTGCTGCACATCCCTATTCCATGGATGCTCGGCCCAATTGTTGTCGTCATGTTAGCCCAATTTGTTTATAAAGGACCACTCAAATGGTCCGGCAAAATGTGTGATTTAGGTGTTGTCATGGTTGGTACCGTAATAGGTGTAAAATTTAACATCGATTTATTCGGCATGATGGGCTCTATTTTATTTTACATGATAACGCTAAACGTTATTTTAATCGGTGGATCAATTGGCATCGCCTACTTAACGAGTAAATGGGCAAAGGTCCCAATGAAAGCTGCTGTACTAGGTGCTATCCCAGGCGGTTTAGGTCAAATCGTTGTATTTGCTGAAGAAGAACAAGTTGAAGAAATTGGCGTTATTTCTTATTTTCAAGTAATTCGGCTGTTACTAGTCGTTGTATTCGTACCGTTTATCGTCGCTGGACAAGTAATAAGTAAGCAGCAGCCAACAGACGCGAAGCTAACGATTAATTTAGTATTATTAATTGCACTTGCATGGGTATGCTCACATTTAATGCAACGCATCCATTTGCCTGTCGCATTTTTCATCACACCCATTATTTTGGTAATTACGTTGCAACTCACAACACCAATCACAATGCCACAAGTACCAGGCATTTTCATGAACGTCGCACAGCTACTAATCGGCGCCCATATTGGCCTAATGCTCAAGCCACATATGATTAAGCTTCCAGTACGTGTACTTTTAGGCGGCATTTTCAGCGCATTTGCACTGATTGCCCTAACATTCGGTTCAAGCTTTCTAATGTCGTTTGCATTGGACACAACATTCGCTACAAGTTTTCTAAGCACAGCCCCAGGTGGCTTAGATCAAATGGTATTATTAGCTGATGCAGTTAAAGCAGAAATCTCGCTTGTTTCGATGTTCCAAACGTTCAGGCTACTGTTCATCTTTATTTTAATTTTGCCTTTGATGAAATTGTTTTACCGTTCGGGAGAAAAAAAGAGATTGTCTAAAATCAAGCAAGCAGTGTAGTAAAGTTTTAATATATAAAAGCTTATTTTGGAAAACTTTTACTCGAGAATCTATAACTAAGGCGAAAACGCTCTGATGATTGAATTTATGTCAGTGGGGCGTTTTTTTGATTGATATTAATATTGTAGAAACTCAGTATTTTCTGTATCTAATGAAGAGGCTGAGAATAATCGAAATAGACACCTATCCGTAATCTTGAAATTCGCATACTGAGTTAGCAATTCTTGCTTTTCTTTGTTCAATGAATGAAATCCAATATTCCTAATAAATTGCGCTATCTGTGTTCTAGAAACTTTTTATTGAATATTATTGCCTAATATTTATTATGAGATATTTGGTTAATGAAAATGGTGTTCTTAAAAGTGGCTTGAAATCCTGCGAATAAGCGAGCATTTACGAGTAAATCGAATCTATCTGAGGGAGTTTAAGTACATATCTTCACAATTTCGCCTGAATTTTAACATAAATATCCAGATTTCTTTAAAGTTGCTGTTCAATTATGATCCCAAAATTGAAAATGAGCGCTTATCCTTGTTGCTACTGTTAAGCGCCCTTTTATGGAATAACTAGAATATGATTTCAATCTTTAATTATTTCTTCTTTAATTAACGCAACCGTTCAAGATTGGTTTCTTATAACTTCATCATAATACTCTTTCGCATTAGAAATATTATTATCAATATAAAGAATTTTGCTTCTCGTTTAAACATATCAATATAAGATTCTCTATCCATACATAAATCCCCTAATTCATCAATACTTCCTTCGACTTTTACACTATCTGTTTTTACATCCACAATAACAACCTCGAAACAATCGCACCAAAAGTAATTGCTTTTCCCTTTAATATTAAATCCTCGTAAGCCGACACGATGATTTTAGCATTTCCAATTACTTCTATAGAAGGTAGGAAGACTATAATGCTATCTGTTCTGACTGACAGACGCCTAAAGCACTTTCAATTAGCCGTATAATCTTGACTTGATGTTTGATTTCTTTTTCTTCTTATACCTGCTGGAGAACTTCCTCCAAAAGAACAATTTGCTCCGTGGAGAGTACAACTGAAAGAGTTAGTTTATGAGTCACTAGAGACGGTAGAGGAGTAAACCTCGCCGTCCTTTTTTATGTCCTAGAGCCGTAAGTCTCGCCGTCTTAAGGAGTACGGGAAGCGTTTACCTGTTCCGGCCTGTAAAGAACATTTCGGCTGCTCTGGTGTGGCCAATTAGTCGAGGTTAAAAATAGGACATACTTGTATCAGGACTTAATCTAGATTTGGAGATCTTATTATCTGTAGAGTAAGTTTTGAAGGTGAAATGCGCGTTTGATTTTGGATTTTACGCCGCGCTAAACTTCTTCTCTCTCTTCCCATTGGTCTAGGATATTTTGAAAAACACCCTTTTTCAAATAAAGCTCAATCTCCATGCGGGTATCCAAACGCAATACTGTCTGGAACGAAGTCCTTGAGCCATCCAGTTTAATGGCTTCAACCCTTACCTTTTGGAACGGATTGAGTGGCTCGTTCAACCCTATAATGGAATAGGTCTCTAGACCGGTCAGATTCATCGATCCATAGTTTTCGCCAACCATAAATTGAAGGGGGACAATCCCCATCATGGCTAAGTTACTACGGTGAATTCGTTCAAAGCTTTCCGCGATGACCGCCTTGACGCCGAGAAGATAGGTACCCTTAGCTGCCCAATCCCTTGCACTCCCCATTCCATAGTCCTTGCCGGCTAAGATGATGAGAGGCGTATTTTCCTGTTGGTACCTTATGGATGCGGAATAGACATCCATTTCTTCCCCGCTCGGTACATAGAGAGTAAAACCGCCTGTCTTATCTATTAATTTATTCTTTAACCTTGGATGTGCAAAGGTCCCCCTGACAAGTACCTCATGGTTTCCTCGGCGAGAACCGTAAGAGTTGAAATTTACGAGTTCGACATCTTGCTCAACAAGATATTGCCCGGCTGCACTCTCATATGGGATGTGACCGACAGGAGAAATATGGTCCGTAGTTATGGAATCACCTAGCATTAACAAGACTCTAGCTTGGTGAATATCTCCTGGTTGGTGTTCATTGAGCTCCGCTTTGAAGAAAGGGGACATTTTAAAGTAAGTGGACCGATTATCCCATCTAAAAATCGGATCATCATCATATTTTAGACCCTGCCATCTCTCGTCTCCTTCAAACACATTTTCATAGGCTTCTCGAAATAGATCGGATGAAATGGTAGAATCCACCAGACTGGCAATTTCCTCGGAACTCGGCCAAATATCCTTCAAATAAATCTCTTTTCCATCAGCCGTTCGGCCAAGCGGTTCGCACTCCATATCAATATCCATCGTGCCTGCGATAGCAAAGGCGATGACTAAAGGAGGAGAGACCAAATAGTTTGCTTTGACTAAGGAATGAATCCTTCCTTCAAAATTACGGTTTCCGCTTAATACCGCCGCAACCGTCAAATCACGCTCCAGAATTTCCTTTTCAACTTCTTCATCCAGCTTTCCGCTGTTGCCTACACATACCGCACATCCGTAACCGGCATGATAAAAACCAAGCCTTTCTAAATATGGAAGTAATCCTGCTTTTTGCAAGTAAGCTGTAACCGCCTTCGACCCAGGCGCCAAAGAAGTCTGAATGGTTTTTGGTACAGTAAAACCGCACTCTACCGCCTTCTTTGCCAAAAGCCCTGCACCTATCATATTGAATGGGTTTGATGTATTCGTACAGCTTGTGATAGCTGCAATTACGATGGATCCATCCTTCAATTCTGTTCCATGATTACTCACCCCGTTAGGCTTGGCTGCGGAAAGGGGCTTAGGAAAAGACTGTCTCACCGCAGAAATCGGCATTCTGTCCTGCGGTCGCTTTGGACCCGAAACACTTGCCTCCACCGACTGTAAATCAAACGTTAAAATGTCTGAATAAACTCTTCTATTTGAATCAGATTGATGGAACAATCCTTGTTCTTTGCAATATCTCTCGACAAGGTCCACGTCCTCATCCCGTTTGCCCGTCATACGCAAAAATTTTAACGTCTCCTCATCAACCGGAAAGAAGCCGCAGGTTGCCCCATATTCTGGCGCCATATTGGAGATGGTCGCCCGATCGGGGAGGGAAAGATACTTCAGGCTGGGACCAAAGAATTCGACGAATTTGCCCACGACATTGTACTTTCTTAGGAGCTGGGTTAAGGTTAAAGCAACATCCGTCGCTGTTACTCCTTCATTCAGCTGGCCAATAATTTCGACACCCACCACTTTAGGCACTGACATACTAACAGGGGTCCCCAGCATGGCCGCCTCTGCTTCAATTCCTCCAACCCCCCAGCCCAGCACACCTAACGCATTCACCATCGTGGTATGGGAGTCCGTGCCAATGATTATTTCAGGATATACCACTTTCTCATGATCCTGATTCGTTACTTGTACAACTTTGGTCAGGCATTCCAAATTCACTTGATGGATGATACCATTAGCAGGCGGAACGACGCGAAAGCCTGTAAATGATTGCTGTGCCCATTTTAAAAACTCGTACCTTTCTTGGTTACGTTCATATTCCATATGAAGATTATTTGAAAAAGCCGAGGCCGATCCAAAATCATCTACTTGAACCGAATGATCGATAACCAAATCAACGGGAATGACAGGATTTACTTGATAGGGATCAATTCCTTCTTCGAGCAATCGCTGACGAAGCGACGCAAAGTCGACTAAAGCTGGAACACCCGATGCATCCTGCATAATGACTCTTGTTGGCAAAAACGAGATTTCAACCGTTTCATTGGAGCTTGTACTTGAAGCCACCCGGATTAAATCCTGTTCTGAAAGCCCAAGCCTGCTTTGATTTCGCATGAGCGATTCAAGCAAAATCTTCGTCGTAAATGGCAGGTCATCCACATTTACCATTCCGCTTTGTCCCAACGACTTCAGACTATTAATGCGAACCGGTCCATAGGCAGTATTTAACATTTCCTGATACACTGTAATCACCAAACTTCCATAACTATAACTTAACTTTTTGTTGAGCCTTTGGACTGGCAGATAAATCCGAACATTTGCCCGCTTTTAAAAGAAAGCTGTCTACATATTGTGGAAGACTTTGCTGGATATCCTTTGCTACCTCCAATACACGATCTAAAGAAACACCGGTATGAATTCCCATTTCCTCAAATCCGTGAATCAAATCCTCTGAAGCGATATTACCGCTTGCACCTGGCGCGTACGGGCAGCCTCCCAATCCGCCTGCAGAGCTGTCAAAATGAACAATGCCTTCCTCCCATCCAGCGACGGCATTGGCAAATGCCATGCCTCTTGTATTATGAAGATGAAGGGAAAAAGTGAAGTCAGGAAATCTCCTTATTAATTCACGAACATTGTTTTTTATTCTTATTGGATTTGCCATACCTGTTGTATCCGCAAGTGACACTTCGTTGATTCCTAAAGAACGATAACGTTCACATATCATCACAAGACGCTCAACCGGAATTTCACCTTCATAAGGACAGCCAAACGCAACAGAGATCGAACCTGATACCTTCATACTGCTTTTTTCTGTGAGTTCAACAAGCGGTACAAACCTCTCAAAAGCCTCTAACGTCTTGCAGTTAGCATTACTTATACTATGGGAATCAGAAGCGGACAGCATCAGCTTCACCTTGTCCACGCCAGCTGCAATGGCTCTCTCCAATCCACGTGTATTGGGAACCAGTGCTCGTAGCTTCACATGTTCTGAACGTTTGATTTTTTTCAATACTTCATCCGCATCCTGCAATTGCGGAATCGCTTTAGGATGCACAAATGAGGTAACCTCAATCTGTTTGTAGCCGCAATCAATTAATTGATTGATGATTCTGACTTTTTCTTCCGTTGGAATCCACTCACTGACGCTTTGAAACCCGTCCCTTGGACAAACCTCGGTAATCGTAACCTCTTTATTACTAGCCAAGTTCGAACACTCCTTTATATCACTTTTTTCTCTTTTAAACTAGCAATGGTTCCTTCATCCAGCTCCAATAGTTTCATAAGAATTTCTTCATTATGTTCGCCTAGTTCCGGTGCAATTTGCCTGATGGAACCCGGTGTTTCAGAAAACTTTGGAACAACGCCTGGGATCTTGACTTTACCCAGTCGTGGATGGTCAACCTCCACAATATTTTCTCTCGCCTTGTACTGGGGATCTTCAAAGATATCCTTGATGCTATAGATGCTGCTCATCGGAACACCGCTTTCGTCGAGAAGCTGCTGGAGTTCATCTTTTGTTTTCGTCTTCACCCAATCGGAGACAATCCCGTTTACTTCATCAAATCGCGTCAACCGAATCGAGTTGGTATGATAGCGTTCATCCGTC
Source organism: Bacillus sp. EB600 (assembly GCF_024494385.1). Taxonomy (GTDB): domain Bacteria; phylum Bacillota; class Bacilli; order Bacillales; family Cytobacillaceae; genus JAEVLT01. The sequence goes on along the minus strand of NZ_JAEVLT010000029.1, from coordinate 38,037 downwards.
AGCATATCTTCCCGGTTCATGACTTTTGCCAAACGCTCAAAGGTTTTGTCGGAGCTTGTAACCAAAATAATCCAATGTCCGTCCTTGGTTAGGAAATTCCCGGCCGGTGCTGAGTGACCACTCAATCCTGGCGATCTCTCCTTGATGCTACCAGTCTGATCATATTCTGATATCAAGAATTCCATCATTCTGAACATAGATTCATATAAGCTGACATCTACGTATTGACCTGTCCCTTCATCTTGACAATCTCTGTGATACAAAGCTGTAACCGCTGCAAAGGCAACATAAATTCCTGTCACATAATCAGTTAAGGAAAAAGAAGGGCTAATCGGCGGGCGATCGGGGTATCCATGTAAATAGGTAAAACCGCTGAAGGCTGTAGCAGGTGTACCGAAGCCTGCTTTGTGTGAATATGGTCCTGTCTGTCCATACCCTGTTACTCTGATCATTACTAAATCGGGATTGTATTGCTTTAGATCCTCATAGCCGATTCCCCATTTTTCCAGTGTACCCGTCCGGAAGTTTTCAATGACCATATCCGATTTGCTAACCAGCTTCCTTAGTATTTCCTTGCCCTCTTCCTGACGCAAATCCAACGTAATGGATTTCTTGTTCCGAGACATGCCCGGCCATCTTAGTCCTTCCCCATTATAATAGGGACCTAGATTTCGCAATGGATCGCCGACTTCAGGCATTTCAACTTTAATGACTTCTGCCCCAAAATCACCAAGAAGTGCAGCGCCATAAGGGGCAGCAACAACGGTTGATAGATCGAGAATACGAATACCCTCTAAGGGACCTCTTGTTTTATTGACTTTCATGTATGATCACGCCCTTGAATTTATATAATATCAAATCATTCTAATCTAATAAAAAGAAGTATACGTAAAGGCTATTTCCTAGAATGTATAAAGGAATATAGCCTATTAAATACTTGAGTGAAAAGTTATCTCCAAAGTTTTACACAGTGGAAAACTTTCTCTCTTTATATAACCACTCCAAATATTCGTAATCATCTGCGGAACGATTCAGCATAATTGTATTGCGAAGAAGCCTGGTAACCGAATCTTCAGCATGCTTGATTTCTCCCCAGGTCCTTGCACCACGTTGAACCTGTGCCGTTCTTGGAATGCGTTCTTGTTGGTATTCGTCCAATGCTTTGGCTATATTTGAACCATGCTCCCGTAATTTTTCCGTTAAACAAACGGCATCTTCAAGAGCCTGACAAGCTCCTTGAGCCAAATATTGCAGCATTGCATGAGCACTATCGCCCAAAAGCGTCACGCGATTCGTTGACCATTTTTCCAGCGGTTCGATATCATATAGCTTTGTGATTAATCCGCGGTCTGCAAACTTGAGAGATTCCTTAATAGTAGAGCAGCTATTTGCAAACATTTGATGGAGTTCTTCCTCCGTGCCCCAATCATCAGAGTTCTCACTATATTTGTAGCTTTTGAATACCGCTACTTGGTTAATGACATTCTTATGACGCACCGGATATTGAACCAAATGAATGCCAGGCCCAATCCACGTGAATTTCTCATCCCAATTGATATCAATCGTCATATCTGAACTTGGAACAGTAAAGCGATAAGCCACATACTTAGAGGTAACTGGATCTGCTTGACTGACTAGTGTACGTGTCTTCGAACGAATTCCATCCGCACCGATTACTGTTTCTCCTTTTAGTACAGCACCATTTTCACAATGTAATTCAACATAATCATCGAATTCCTTAATGGATTCCAATCGATGATTAGTCAAAAATGAAACATTATCTAGAGATTGACAAGCCTTCAGTAAAACACTATGCAGATCCGAACGATGAATAACGATGTATGGATACCCAAAGCTCTCACGGAATTTATCTCCGAATTGTACGGCAGATAACTCATTACCGCTCAGTGCGTCCATGAACACATGACGGCGAGGAAATACCGCTTGCTTATAGACTTCGTCCAATACTCCCAAAGCATCAAGTGCCCGCAATCCATTTGGGGCTACCTGTAATCCTGCTCCCACCTCACCAAACTGTGGCGCCTGCTCGAGTAGCGTTACTTTTTTTCCTAATTTTGCGATTCCTAGAGCAGCAGCTAAACCGCCAATTCCACCGCCTACAATGATGACCTCTTTGACTTCTCCCATTACAATCACCCCATCTATTTTTATGATTCTACTAATCTATTGCTATTACATCTGATTGATCAGGCTCAAAAACTGATTTGATCTCCTGATAACCGCCATTTTCTGGATATGCTTCTTCTCGTTCAAAGCCAAATGGCTCCAAGATTGGCAGATCATTCGTAGAGAACAAGAATGCCTCTTCTGTTTCAGATGCATTCACGTGTTCATGCCATGTCCAGGCCGGCAATGCGAAGAAGTCGCCCTCTTCCCAGTCAAAACGAACACCGTTCATTACCGTATACCCGCTTCCTTTGTACACATGAAAGACTGAACTATGCACATGGCGATGTGCTTTTCCCTTATATTGAACGGGCAGCTTCTGCATTCTGGCACCGACTCTTCCATTTGCGTCTTTGCCCGTAGAAGGATTGATATATTCTACAGCGAACCCGTCATATGAATCCGGATTCAATTCACTCTGTCCATCCAGTGCTTGCTTCGTCAAATCCCATGTATATCGTCCGAGCGGTGCAGCTGAAGGCTTGCGATCGGAAATTGGCCGTACCATACCACCTGCATAACGCTTTGTACCATAATCTACAGGAAATTCAACAGGCTGCTGCGCCTCGGGATACAACTCGAAGAAGGAGCTTGTCAGTGCTGAAGTGAAAGGGATATCTAAGCAGTCCATCCATAGCACCGTTTCGTTTCCTTCATTCACATGATCATGCCAGCACCATTCCGGTGTAATGACGTAATCCCCTGGTTCGAAATGATATTTCACACCATTTACAATGCCAGATGCCCCATGACCTTCCATGATAAACCTCAGTGCTGATGTCATATGCCTATGAGATGGGGCGATTTCCCCCGGATTAAGCGCTTGCACAGCAGCGTACAACGTTTGCGTTGCCCCTCCCCATCCATGAGGCTCCAAATGCTTCATCCCGGGATTCACTAAATAGATGGCTCGACGGTCAATCGAACCTGTACCTACCGCAAGCAGCTCCTTGGCTTTGTCAAGCGCCTCGAGAATCAGCTTCTTTTTCCACAGATAGGGTACGGCACGGGGCTTTGGCTGATGTGAGCTGAAAACGGAAGCCCATAAAGGGCCCATATTCTTATCCTTCAGTTCCTGGTGGAAATCCAGCAATTCCGGTGTCCATTGTTGTTTCGCTTTATGTTCCGACATATACTTCCCCCTCTTTCGTCATAACGTTCGTACGATAAAGTCCTATCAATATATGGAGCAAACTCAAATGAAAATGTTCTTATGAAATTAATCAAAGAGTATGGTTAAAAGCTAGATATTATAGCTACCTAGCGTCGCAATCCTCAAACAATTTTATCGTTATGAAAGATTCTTTCGTTCCTATCCATATGATAAAAATGCTTTTGATAGATGTTGATGAGTTTATCTAATTCCTGACTATAGTAAATGGTCCTGTGACTATTCAAACCAGTGGCTGCAGCAGATTGGATCATTTCATTTCTCAAATGGTTGATCCTATATTCTAATGTCTCTTTTTTTGTAAAAGCCTTATGAGTTCTCATAGTCACCATTCCATTCTTGTTAACAGTCAGTCTATAAAATGAAAAATGATTTCATTTTTTTCAATTAAATGCCCGGCTTGTAGTCAACCTGTACGGAAAATTCACCGATTCTTTCGATATGAATGCGTACGGTATCCCCTTTTGTAATCGGAGCCACGCCTTCAGGTGTTCCAGTCGTAATAATATCTCCCGGAAGCAGCGTCATGACACTGGAAGCCGCCTCAAAGAATTTATAGCAATCGTAAATGAGATCACTTGTGTTTGCCGATTGTCTGATTTCATCGTTAACCCATAGATTCATTTGCAATTCATTTGGGTTCCCCACTTCATCCCCTGTTACGATCCATGGTCCGATTGGTGTAAATGTATCGAAGGATTTGCGCCATGGACGATCTTCCTTACCCCGTACCGTAATGTCCATTAAAGCAATATATCCGAAGATGTACTTAGACGCATCCTCTGCCTTGACATCCTTTGCTTCCTTACCAACTACGAAAGCAATTTCCGCTTCATGATCCACTCTTCGGTCTCTGAACGGCAGCAATACTGTTTGATTAGGTCCGATAAGTGATGAAGGCGATTTGAGGAAAAAGCCAAGGCCGTCTACGGTTAAGGCGGTGTTCATCTCTTGTTTGTGCAAGATATAATTGATTGGAGCTGCTACAATTTTACTCGGATTTGGAACAGGGGCACGGAGCGCAACGTCCGATACAGGATAAACCGGACAAGAGCTTAGCCCTGCTTCAATTTTTGGTTTCAAAGATTCAAAGTCTCCCATCAACTTGACTAAAGAGGCTTGCGGATCCCCGTTGTTCCAAGATGTTAAATCGGTTATATCGATCACACTTGTGCCATCGACAACACCTACGCGATTTTCGTTGAACAATGCAATTTTCATTTTGGTACTCCTTCCAATTGATTTCCTTATTGAATCAAATCATCTGTTTTGGCTTATAAATATTCATCTGATTGTGAATCTCGTACATCCAATCACTAAAGGTTGAATACGTGTCCATTCGCAAACCTTGATCATACAGTTCATGGGCGATTGACTCTATCTTGTCATGATCCAGTGAAGACTGGGCATAATGGCTTAAACAGCTGCCCCACTTCTCACGATGCTCTGTTTCACTCATGGGCTTTTCTTTGGAGCCCGGTGCATGTTGAACTGTTTTTTCATACACTTGCCCATTCTTTGTTTTTATTCTAATTTCTACTGCTAATCTTCGATTAAGTCGCTTGTCATCCTCAGATTCCTGCAATTCCAGCACCTTCACCGCAGGCAGCAGCTTTTGAATCTCTGTGCGTTGCACTTGATTGTCCTCAAAGCTGCTCAGCCTTACATATCCATCGGCTAGTGATGCCAGTACAGTATATTCAGCACTGAACTTTCCTTGTAATCCTGTTATTGGCCGGGAATGAACCAAAGGCAGGAGGCTTCTCGGCTGTGCTTGAAGCACAATTTCTTCCACATCCTCTAAGCTCAACTGATGCTCGTCTTTAAGTTCCAGCGCTCCTTGGATAAAACGGTGCGTACCAAAGCAGCAAGGGAATTTCTTAACGGATAGTCCTTCCAACATATCGTAAGGCTCTCCAAATGTAATGGAGTCCATCGCCTTCTTCAGCTCTTCCTCATTGGCCCCGCCGCTATATGCCATGAAAAAGCCGCGTTTTCCAAAAATATCACGATTCCCGGTAAAGCCCTGTTCAGCTAAGAGTGCTGCCTGAATACCATGCGATGCCGACAATCCTACGTGGAGCGACTTGGTCATGGAGCCGAAATTCTTCTGTAACCCTCCGGTCATTGAGGCAGCAATGGCGATGGCATGGGAGCATTGCTCTTCATTGAGATGGAGCAGATAGGAAGAAGCCGCAGCAGCTCCAATCGTGCCCAATGTATCGGTTGCATGCCAGCCGAGGTTGTAATGCCTTATCCCCATGACTTGTCCAATGCGGATCATGACCTCCGTGCCAATAGCATAAGCTGTTATAACCTCTTTACCTGAGCTGTTAAGCTTCTCGGCAAGTGGCGTAATCGCAGACAGAATGGGTGCGCTAGGATGGATGACGACACCAACCGAGGCATCGTCATAATCCAACACATGTGAGGCCGTCCCATTAATGATGGCTGCTTTATCGCAATCGACCTTCACCGGCTCTCCCCAAAGGGAGGAAATACCTTCCTGCCCGTTCTCATGTAAACCATATACCTTTTTAGCCTTTTCTACGGCAGTTTCATTCCACCCGGCTAATGCCACCCCAACCGTATCAATGATTGCCTGCTTGGCTAATTCCACCATTTCCTCTGGAAGCTGTTCATAGGATGTTTCCGTAATAAAGGCAGTAAGCTTTGACATCAAGTTATTGGTTTTTCCATCTTGGTTTACGCTTTTCATTAAAAGCTGCCACTCCCTCTAACCGGTCTTGTGATGTCACTAACTGGTTATATGCTGCAATATCCAGAGCGTAGGCAGTATGGTAATCTGTTTCAGATCCTTGATTAATGGAGACTTTTGCCATTCTTACTGCCATTGGGGCGGTGTCTGCAATCTTGGCTGCCAATTCCAATGCGGTTTCCAGTGCTTTTCCTTTGGAAACGACTCGGTTGACCATACCCCATTCGTATGCAAGTGCAGCGTCAATTTTTCGGCCAGTATAGATGAGCTCTTTGGCTCGACGTACACCGATTGCCCGGGCCAGATTTTGCAGCCCTCCGCCGCCAGGTAAAATTCCTCTTAATGCTTCCGATAAGCCGAAAACAGCTGTTTCTGAAGCAATGATAAAGTCAGCTGACAGCGCCATTTCACATCCGCCAGCAAGGGCATAGCCTTCCACGGCAGCGATAACAGGTACCGGGAAATCCCGCGTTAACAGAACCAAGTCCTCAATGATATGATGTTGTCGTTTCCACGTACCGTCGCTCATTCCATTGCGTTCCTTTAAATCGCCTCCGGTGCTGAACGCTCTCTCTCCTGCACCGGTGATGACCACACATCTTAAATCTTCGTTGTAAGCCTCCTCGCGGAAAAGCCTTAGCCTTTCCTCGAGCATTTGCGTATTCATCGCATTCATTACTTCAGGTCTATTTAACGTGACAACCAGGATTTCGTTATGATCACCCTTATATTCAACCTTCAACATTTCATAAGATTCTTGCACTATACTCACAAGATTCGCCCTCCTTTCCTGACTTCTTAATAGGATCTTGGCATTTTCAATACGTGCTGACCTACATGGCTTAAAATTAAGTTCGAAGAGATTGGAGCAATTTTCATCATTCTTGCTTGCATCCATTTACGATTGATGTGGTACTCGTTTGCTGCAGCATAGCCGCCATGCGTTTGCATACACGCTTCAGCTGCATGATAAGCAGCCTCAGAACACATGTACTTCGCCATATTTGCATCTGCCCCAGCTTGTAGTTTATTATCGAATTTAGAAGCTGCTTTATACATCAGCGCCTCAGCAGCTTGAAGCTCCATATAGGCTTGTGCAATCGGGAACTGGATTCCTTGGTTTTGACCGATTGGACGGTTAAAGACAACACGCTCGTTTGCATATTTTACTGCCTGGTCAATAAACCACTTACCATTACCAAGCGCGGAACCGGATACAAGAATCCTTTCTGCAACCATTCCGTCCATTACGCAATAAAGTCCTCTTCCTTCTTCACCAATCAAGCATTCCTCAGGTACTTCAAGGTCAGTGAAGAACAATTGATTCGTGTCTCCGCCTAACATCGTTGAGATTGTCGTTGATTCAATGCCTTTTCCAACTTCACGGGTATCAATTAGGAACAAGCTGATGCCATGTGTTTTCTTTTCTACTTTGTCAAGCGGTGTTGTACGAGCAAGAAGCAGCATCAAATCTGTGTTGTTGAAACGGGAGATAAAGATTTTTTGTCCGTTAATAATGTAACGGTCACCTTTTTTCTCAGCGAATGTTTTAATTTTTGTTGTATCCGTACCAGCGTCAGGCTCTGTAACAGCGAACGTTTGCAGTCTTAAGGAACCCTCCGCAATTTGTGGTAAATATTTATTCTTTTGTTCCTCACTTCCGTGTCTGAGAACGGCACCCATCGTATACATCTGGGCATGAACCTGGTTAGAGTTTCCACCGGAACGATTGACTTCTTCCAGGATAATTGCTCCCTCTGTAAAACCTAACCCTGAGCCGCCGTACTCCTCCGGAATTAGTGCGCCCAGCCAGCCTGCGTCACTCATGGCTTTTACAAATTCTGTTGGATAGGAATGTTCCTCATGGGATCGTCTCCAATAATCTAAATCAAACCGCGAGCAAACCTCTCTTACTCCATCGCGAATATCATTCTGTAAGTCAGTAAATTCAAAATTCATTTTTCATTCCTCCATGTTTTATGAATATATATTTCTATTAAATTAAGATCCTTGTACCTGCATCCAGGATTGTGGTCTGATTCCGGGAAGAACACCGCCCTTGGACAGATGCCCAGGGAGTTCTCGCCCTACAATCCTTTCAGCCATCTTGGAGCATTCAACTAAAGCCTCCAAGTTCAGTCCTGTATCAATGCCCATTTCCTCGCATAGAAATGCGACGTCCTCTGTAGAAATGTTGCCCGGCGCCCCTTTCACTGCAGCAAATGGACAGCCTCCAAGACCTGCAACAGCCGTATCAAATTCCCACAGCCCTTCTTGAAGAGCTGCATAAACGTTCGCAAGACCAAGTCCGCGTGTATCATGCAAATGTAAATGTATGTTAAGTTCCGGCCATTTATCCTGAATGGCACGAACGGTTCGTTTTATCTGTTCTGGGTTTGCCCAGCCCATCGTATCGGCTAGCTTGACCTTCTGTATCCGTTCTCCGTAGCTTTCTGCTAAGGAAATAACCTTACCCATGAGATCCAGCAAATGATCTAAATAAATATAGCCTTCAAAGTTACAGCCAAAGGAGGCCATAAATCCCATCTGTTTCACCTGAATGCCTGCATTCTTATAGGCTTCAATCCATTCTGGCAATGTATCAAACATATCATTCGTCGATTTATTCATATTCCGTTTTGAAAAGGCATTACTTGCAGATAGGACAAGACTTCCGTCCAATGTCACGTTGTTGTCCAGTGCCCGCTCAAGCCCTTTCAAATTCAGATATGCTGCTCGATAGGAAATTCCCGGCACTCTATCAATCTTTGCTAATACCATTTCCGCATCTGCCATCTGCGGCACCCATTTCGGACTAACAAAGGAAGTAACTTCAATGTTTTTGAGTCCAGTTTGGCTCAATGAATTAATGAAACTAATCTTATCTTCGGTAGGAATTTTGCCTGCTTCCGATTGAAAGCCTTCCCTTGGTCCTACCTCATACAATTCAACGTGTCGAGGTAAATTCATCGTCTGTCTCCTAACCAATAATGTTCTTGCTCTTGAGCTGCTCCAATACTTCTTCTGAGTAATTTAGTGAGCTAAGAATTTCATCCGTATGCTCCCCCAGTAGCGGTGGCAACGATTGAAGATTCCCACGTTCCTCATTGATACGGAATGGTAAATCGACCATTCGGAAATCAGAAACCCTAAATCCTTCAACTGGTTTAATCAGAGAAAGCGCATTCACTTGTTCATCCCGGAGTACCCGATCCAATGTATTGATTGGGCTGCTTGGTACATTGTATTCCTCCATTAAGTTAACAAGGTCATCCACCTCATAGCGCAGGGTGCATTCTTCGATTATTCTGTGAAGCTCTTTACGGTTTTGAACTCTTGCTGGATTGGATTCAAAGCGAGGATCCTCGACCAGCTCAGGCATTTGGAGCGCTGCACATAAATTTTTGAACAGTCGATTGTTACCTGCTGCCACAATTGCCCATTGATCTCCTTTTGTTTTAAAAGCCTCATATGGTGCTGAAGTCGCCATTCCTGTTCCCATCTTCCTTGGAAGTCTTCCGGAAGCCATGAACGTTGAAAGCTGTAATGTAACCCATGCAACACCCGTTTCTAATAGACTGTTTGCTACTTTGCAGCCTTTGCCCGTTTGGTTGCGTTGGTGAAGGGCAGTTAGTATACCAATCAGAGACCACATGCCTGTTGCCATATCAACAATCGATACGCTGACACGAGCCGGGTCGTCTCCTTCATTTCCTATCATGCTCATGATGCCGCTGTATGCCTGAATAAGCGGGTCGTAGCCTGGCTTGTTTTTCATTTTCCCTTTATCACCGAACGCACTAATCGCCGCGTAAATTAAAGAAGGATTGATTTCGGATAATGCCTCATAGCCCAGCCCGCGAGACTCTTCACTTCCAGGTTTCAAGCTATGGATAAAGATGTCTGCCTTTTGGCATAATTCCTGGACAATTTTCTGCCCCTCCGGTTGATTAAGATCAACACATACGCTTTTCTTATTACGATTTAATGCTAAGAAGGTAGAGGATTCCTCACCCCATAAAGGCGGGTGCCAGTGCCTCGTATCATCTCCATGTCCCGGACGTTCTATCTTGATGACCGTCGCTCCTAAATCCCCTAGCATTTGTGCACAAAACGGACCTGCCACGTTTTGCGTCAAATCAATAACTGTAAGTCCCGATAGAATATTAGCCATGTTGTTTTCTCCCCTCTATTTTTGCTTATACTGGAACTTTCTTGAACTCTTCAGCCAACATTGGAACCACTTCAAATAAGTCTCCGACAATTCCATAATCAGCCACTTGGAAAATTGGTGCTTCTGGATCCTTATTAATTGCTACGATAATCTTGGAGTTGGACATTCCGGCCAAATGCTGAACTGCACCGGATATGCCGCATGCAATATATAAATCAGGTGTTACTACTTTTCCGGTTTGCCCAACCTGCATGGAGTAGTCACAATAGCCCGCATCACAAGCCGCACGGGATGCACCAACTGCCGCTCCCAGTACATCTGCTAATTCTTTAATCGGGTTGAAGCCCTCCGCACTTTTCACTCCCCGGCCACCTGAAACAATAATTTTAGCTTCTGTTAAATCAATGGTGCCTGCTGTCTTTCTTACGATACCTTTAATGACTGTGCGAATATCCGTAATGGTCGCTTTATATTCGATCGTTTCTGCTGTACGCCCGGCATCCGGTTCGCCTTTGGCAATATTATTCGAGCGAATCGTAGCAAAAATGATTCCGTCTTTTATTTTTTTCTTTTGGAACGCTTTCCCTGCGTAAATCGGGCGAACAAAGACTACTTCATCACCATTCACTTCAACATCGGTACAATCAGATATTAAGCCGAGTCCGAGACGAGCTGCTACTCTTGGTGCCAAATCACGACCCAAAGCTGTATGACCAAGCAGTACGGCGCCCGGGTTTACATTTTGAAATACTTCTGTGAATGCTTTCGAGAATGCATCCGTTGAATACGCATTCAATTCCTCGTCGGTAACCAAGTAAACTTGATCTGCTCCATATTGCGCCAGCTGGCCCGCATCACTGTTATCCCCTTGACCAAATAATACCGCCGTCACTTTCCCGCCTGCCGCTATTGTTTTGGCAGCAGCAAGTGCTTCAAATGAAACATTTCTCAAACTGCCATTTCGTTTTTCAGCAACAACTAACACATCTTTACTCATTGATGTCTTCCCCCTTAAATGTTTATTATCCAGATAGGATTACACGACTTTCGCTTCAAAGCGAAGCGCTTCTGCGAGCTCAAAGACCTGTTCAGGCAGTTCACCTTGAAGAATTTTCCCGGCCGTTTTTTGCTGTGGTAAATATTGTTCAAGTACTTCTGTCTTTGAAAGAATCTCTTCAATATTTAAACCCAGGTCAGCGGCAGTAAGCCGTTCAAGTGGCTTTTTCTTCGCCTTCATAATTCCCGGAAGTGAAGGATAACGCGGTTCATTTAATCCCTGCTGTGCTGTAACCAGTACAGGCATGCTCGCTTCAATGATTTCGATATCGCCTTCCACGTCTTTATCCACTTTTACTATATTTCCATGAACTTCCATATTCGTAATGGTAGAGATATGCGCGATTCCCAGTTCTTCGGCTAAGCGTGGTCCAACCTGTGCAGAACCATCATCAACCGCCATATATCCGCCTAATATCAAATCATAGGTATCTCTTTTTGCAACAGCCGCTAATACTTTGGAAATCATATATTCATCACCGAATACGGATTCATCATCCACGATGATTGCTTTATCAGCTCCCATTGCCAAAGCTGCACGCAATGCAGTCTCGACGCGTGGCGGGCCAATCGTTACAACCGTTACTTCTCCACCGTGTTTTTCCTTAATCGACACTGCCTCCTCGACAGCGTATTCATCATAAGGATTAATGACGTATTTAACTCCGTCTTCACTTACTTTTCCATTGGAGAGTACAATTTTCTCTTCTGTGTCAAATGTTTGCTTTAGTAGCACCAAAATTTTCATGTTAGCCTCCTCCTGAATGTACAATGATTAATTTTTCATCAATATATTTGAATTGTTTGTATATTTAAAATTTATCATAAGATTAAACATATTACTAATATCTATAAAATAGTCTTCACATATGTTTTAAATATGGTTTTTTTGGTAGTTCTTTCGATGATAAAAACTATAATTGCTGCTTCTTAAGCTTATCAACATGCACAGGCAATGGGCGTGTTATATACCCAACGGCTGTAAGAACAAACCCGCTGCCCCAAAAAATAGCGGAAATACCAATCAAGCCGCCCAGTCCGCCAAAGATGACCGGAATGGCAAATTGGGAGACACGATTCATCATCATCTGAACGCCTAATACTTCTCCACGATGTTCGGGTATGGTTCCTTCCAGTAGAGCAGCGGTGCTAAGCGGCTGTGCAAGACCCAGACCAGCTCCTAAAATGCCAACCAAAACGAAAAGCGATACGATCCAAGGGGAAAAAGGTGTGACAAGATAAATGATACCAGTAGCGAAAAGTGACCATGTAAGGATTCTCATGCGGCCAAAAGAGCGAACGAGAGACGTCTGGGTGAATCGAATAACAAGCATGGCTAGACCGCTGAAGGAGAGGAGAATCCCTGTTATCATTGTACTGATGCCCATATTGTCGGCAAGCAAAGGAAAGTAGACGGTAAACAGCTCTCGATAGGAAAAGATTAATCCTCCAATAATAATGGCATTCCTTATATCACGGTTTCGTATAAGGACCCAAATCGACTCACTTCCCTGCAAATTTGCTTGTTGGTTCTTAACCGTTATTTGCGTGTTCTTTCCATCTAAATTCCTTATCCCCATCTCGCTGCACAATGCGATGACAATGAGCAACATATTAAAAAAGATAAAGATATGGTACCCGTAATAATCATATAGAAAAGAACTAATAGCGGGGCCAATCATTGAGCCTACTGAGCCAAACAGACTGTAGTTGGCCACCGTCCGATTGATGTCGCCTCCTAAGCTGCCAATTCTCTTCTGCAAGGCGAGCATTATGCAGGTAGTAGCAATACCAGCCAAAGCTAGCTGGATTAAAAAAATGAAAAAGGATGGGAACATGACACTTAACAATAAGGAAATCAAATACAGGACATTCCCAATGATCACCATGGGACGTGTTCCTATATGATCAACCCATTTGCCAATTTGTAAAGCCAAAAGGGCCGGACAGATGGCAGAACTAGCAACAATCATGCTGATTTCTTGAGGTGTTATACCTAAGGAATAGGCGTATAAAGAAACAATGGGCTTAATCCCCGTAATTGTAGTGATAAGGATTGTATTCATAAGGATAATAATGTAAAAATTCAATAGATTCACCGCCGAGATAGAGTGCATTAAACTGATATTAAATAAAAAAGGACTCTCCAATATGGAGAGCTTTTTATACAATTAATCATTATTTTTTCTTATGGTAATTAATCCCGTGATATTCAATAAATTCATTGAAAACCTCGATGGACTTTTCTCTTCCGATTCCACTTTGTTTGACCCCGCCAAATGGGATGTATTTTGAACCTAAAGGTGTTTGTCCATGACCATTAATGAAGGTCATACCCGCTTCTATTTGGTTCGAAACGCCCAATGCACGATCAAAATCCGAAGACCATATGGAAGAACCCAGACCCAATTCTGAATCGTTGGCCATTTGAATAACCTCTTCTTCCGTATGATATGGAATCAGCGGAAGCACTGGACCAAATTGCTCGCATGTAACAATCTCGGCGTTTGGATCAATATCCCTTACAACTACTGGCTGCAGATAGTATCCATTATCCCAATTTTCAGGCTCCAGTACCTTCCCTAACCTGACTAAGTTAGCGCCACTTTGCTCAAGTCTGTCGATTAGTTCACTGATCCTTTGATATTGAAGTTGGTTGTTAATAGGACCCATTGTGGCCTCTTCATTCAATTGATGCCCAATTTTATAGGAATCCGTCAGTTCGCAAGCCTTTTCATAAAATTCATCATACATATCAGCGGGGATGTAAACGCGCTTGATCGCAAAGCAGAATTGCCCCGTTCTTCGGAATGCTCCTTCAACGATCTTTGGAACAACTTCATTCAGGTCGGCATCGTCTAATACAATAGCCGGATCGTTACCTCCTAATTCAAAGTGAACCCCTTTGAGTGTTTCAGCAGCAGACTTCATGATCGACACGGCCGTATTCCCGCCGCCGGTAAAGGAAATTTTACGAACTAGCGGATGTGAGGTTAAAGCACTTCCTACATCACCGCCACCAAGAACAACATTAATGACTCCTGGAGGGAAAAACTCCACCATCGTTCTTAAAATCGTTGCCACACCCATTGAAGCAGTTGGAGAAGGCTTTACAACAATGGTATTGCCCGCAAGAAGAATTGGCACTATTTTTTGTAAAGTCAGAATAATTGGAGCATTCCAAGGTACGATACAAGCAATCACACCCATCGGCCTCTTCACCACTCTCACCCAACCGCTTTCATCCTCTATGGTCTGTGGTTGAAAGGCAGAAGGTGCCAATTCTATCATATTTCTGATATCCATCAAGCCCATCTTGACTTCGTCAACGGTTCTGCTAAACAGAATACCGTTTTCTTTAGCTGTCACACTGGCGATGGAAGTCACATTTCTCTCAATTTCTTCAGCTGATTTCACTAGGATTGACATTCTTTCTTCAAGTGAGGTTTGGCTCCAGGAGCGGAAGGCTCGCTGTGCAGCCTGCACAGCTTGATCAATATGGCTCGCATCCCCTTTGGCGATATAGCCTACTACTTCACTTAATCTGCCTGGGTCCCTCACTTCATCATAATGCTCTGTTGTCACATCTTCATTGTTTATAAACAAGTTCACTTTCATGTGTCTTCACCTCGGTATGTCCATTTCCTTCATTTATTAATGAGAAGTTCAATATTGACGTTTTTTATTTTCTTAATTGTGGGAATAAGAGCCCAAAAGCCCCTAATCATTGATTCAATTAAATTTCTATTCGTAATTTATAGAAAGGTCCAAATTTTAGCTGGCATTTATTTTGCTTTTATCATTTGTATGAACATCTGAATTTTCTTTCACAGCTCTGACCCCGAAAAGCGATAAAGCAGCAATAAAAGAAATAATGGCAAAGGTCACATAGCTCGTTATTGGAGAAGAACTGAATGTCAGGATGACGCCTATAACAAGTGGTCCCAAAAATGTACCTATTTTTCCAAATGATATGGCAAATGCAGATCCTGTTGAACGAATTTCTGCAGGATAAAACTGTGAACAATAAGCTAGTAATAAGTTTTGTGAGCCTGTTGTTCCCCAACCAGTTATAAAACAGATTGCGAATAAAATAGCGGCACTGCCATAGTTGATACTGAGTAAAACTAAAGCTACTCCGCCTAACAAAAAGGAGAAGGCTGTTACTTTCCTCAAGCCAATTCGTATCGCGATTTGACCACCAGTCAAACTTCCAACCAATGCCCCCAGCCCAAGTACAACTGAAAATAACAAACTTGCTGTTAATGGATAACCAGCTCTTACCATTAAATTTGGCAGCCATGCAGATAAGCCGTTGGATACTAAAGCCGAGCACATGTAACACAGCCAAATAAGTGATGTACTAATCCCTAGCTTATTTTGAAATAAAGCTTTAAAAGGAACCTTTGATTGGGCCTTATTTATGATTTGATATTTATCATTTGCAGTGTAAGTCACTTCATTTACAACGCGGTTTAATATATTGGACAATTGTGCAAACCTTTGTTTCTTAAAAAGAATAGTAGGTGATTCTGGCAGCGTTTTAAAAAGGAAGGGCAATAATAGAAGTGGTATTGCACCCACAATAAATAATGATCTCCATCCGAATGCCGGGATTAAGAAAATCGCAATAAATCGTGCAACCATAGCTCCTACAGCTATTGAGGAAGTTGCAATTGTAAGTGAGAATGAACGATTCTTAATGGGAGAAAAATCGGATATTAATCCTAAAGCATTGGGAACAATTCCCCCAATTCCTATACCTGCTATAAAACGAAAAATACTAAAATCAACAAGTCCATGAGAGAACGCACCCATCAGGGTAAAAAAGCTATATATAAATGTACATACGATAATAATATTCTTACGACTGCTTCGATCACCAAAAGGCCCTATTAGTAGTCCCCCAATAATCATTCCAATTGCTGTATAACTTGATAACTCCCCAACTTGAACTGAATTTAATGACCATTCCTTAATTAATGGAGTCGCAATGGGACCAATTATACCAATCTCAATTCCGTCAAAAAAGACTAGTACGGCACACCAAAAAAGTAATGCTCCATGAAACCGGGAAAACTTACTTCCATTAATAACTCCAGATACATCAATAGTTCCCATATTATTCCTCCTCATGCTCGTTAAGCTGATAAATATAACAAAATTGAAGTAAGGTATATCATTTTGTTTGAATCATTTTAAAGCTAACTACCGATGCTTTGAAATTCTTTCAAATGGGAGAGGAAAATTCCCCAATTGCACTGTAATGTGTAAGGCAATTTCCTCTGCTCTCCCTTGTCCATTCGTTTTAGCTTCTCGATAAACACTTGTTTCGGGTTAAGTATGGTTTGTTCATATCGAAGTTGGTTGTTAATGGACCCATTGTGGCCTCTTCATTCAAAAGATACCTAATTTTATAGGAATCCGTCATTTTTGCAAGCCCTTTCATAAAATTCATCATACATATCAGTGGGGATGTAAACGTGCTTAATCGCAAAGCAGAATTGCCCCGTTCTTTCGATATGTCTATTTCATTCATTTACTCCTATCTTACATTTCAACATCGTCTGCCAGATTCCCACGCTTATTTTTCACTACGCTAAAGATGCTCGCGGCAAATATAATGAGGGCAATACCCATAATAACGGCTGAAATTGGCTGCGTAAAGAAGATAAGAAAACCATCTGTTGAAATAGATAAGGATTGCAGCATAGAGGTTTCCAATTGTGATCCCAATATAAAAGTTACAATCATCGCGGACACCGGGATATCCAATTTTTTCAGGATATAACCAATAACCCCAAAAATCAGCATCATTCCAACATCCCAAAGGCTGCCATTTAGACTGTAGGTTCCAACCAAAATGACCATCAGGATAATCGGAAACAATAATTTATACGGTATCATCGCAATTTTGGCCCACATACCAACTAAAGGCATGTTCATGATTAGTAATAAAACATTTCCAATAAACATACTGGCAATCAGGCCCCATACAAAGTCCGGATCTTTCGTAAACAGGGCTGGCCCTGGCGTTAATCCGTGCATAATGAAAGCTCCTAAAATAACCGCCATGGTCGGCGAGCTTGGCAGTCCTAATGAAAATAAAGGAATTAAGGCTGCACCGCTGTGAGCATTATTTGCTGTTTCAGGTCCGGCTACCCCTTCGATCGCTCCCTTTCCAAAGCGAGATGGGTCTTTTGCAATCTTTTTTTCTAAAATGTAGGAAAAGGTTGAAGCGATAATGGAGTTTGCACCTGGGATAACTCCTAGAATCATTCCGATACCAGTTCCCCTTCCAACAGCTTTTAGAGTTGCTCCCCATTCTCCCCGCTTAGGAAGAAGACCTTTGACCTTTTCTGGTCTGGTAACTTTTGCTGGGTTCTCCGCATTCAGCAAGATTTCGGAAATTCCAAACAGACCCATGGCCATGACCGTAAAATCAAGCCCATCCATCAACTCTGTGGAGCCAAATGTGAAACGGAGTACTCCACTGGTCGCGTCTTGTCCAACCATGGCCAGCAATAAACCGAGGACGGCAGCAATTAATCCCCTGACCAAGGACTTTCCCATCAATGCCACGATCATCAGCATACCAAGAAGCATAATCGCAAAGAACTCCGGAGGACCAAATTTCAACGCAAATTTAGACAAAGCCGGACCTACAAATGTAAGCGCAGTTACAGCAACAATCCCGCCGATAAACGAACCCATTGCAGACACTCCAAGGGCCACTCCCGCACGACCTTGCTTCGTCATCTCGTAACCGTCTATACATGTAATAACCGATGCTGCCTCACCGGGTACGTTCATTAATACAGAAGTAATCGTTCCTCCATACATTGCTCCGTAAAAAATTCCAGAAAGCATGATGATAGCAGATACTGGTTCCATCCCAAAGGTAATAGGAATAAGCAAAGCAGTTCCAGACACTGGACCAAGACCGGGAAGTATGCCGATGACCATCCCAAGCAATACACCAATTAAGCAGTAGAGAAGATTCGACCAGCTCAGTGCCGTTTCAAATCCATGCATAAGCAATAACAATGAATCCATTTATCTGTCCTCCTTAAAATAGAACCCCGCTTAATGGTAAGTACACCTGTAATACCGAATTAAACAGCCAGTAAAACAATACTGTTATTCCGGCCGACATCAATATGGTGGTGTACCATCTATACTCTTTGTAGAACAAAATAACCAAAAAGATGAATCCCGCAAGCAGGAATCCGAATAAAGAAAAGAGAAGGATAAAAAGGACCAAACTGATAATAATAAACAAAATATCTTTTAGAGTACGTCCAGTTGGCCACGACTCACTGCTTGCATTTTTCCCTTTCACGCTTTCAAAGATATACCAAATTGAGAGGACCATCAGGATACCGCTCAACCAAGTAGGAAAAAAGCCCGGTCCTAGTCCTAGAGCACCGGAATAGTTATATTGCAAGGACATTACAAATAAGAAAAGAGCTAAAAGGAAAATGACGGCTCCAGCCCAAATTCCTGACCTGTTTTTACTCATGATAGAATTCATCCCCTTCCACCAACAAATCGAAAATGGCGGGCACTCAGGAATCAACCTGAGTACCCAATGATGGTTCAATGACAAGGTTTATTTGATTAAACCTAGTTCTTTTAAGATTTTTGCAAATCTCACATTCTCATCATTAACCTCTTTTTGGACTTCCTTAGGATCGCCATATTGACTTTGTAAAGAGGCCTTCTCGAATTCTTTTTTCACTTCAGGATCTTCCATTGTTTTCTTAACTGCTTCTTCCAGCTTCGTAACGACTTCTTCTGGTACACCCTTCGGTGCGAAAAGCGAGGTATTGCTGTCAATTGCAACATCGTAACCTTTATCCTTCAACAGTGGAATATCTTTAAAATAAGGAACAGGTACACTTGAGACATTAAATAATCCGCGGAGCTGGCCAGATTCAATGAGCGCCTTCGCATCGCTCGGTTGTACCATGGCACCCTGAACATGACCGCCTAAAACGGCTGTGATGGCTGGAGGCGTTCCTTCAAATGATACTGCCTTTGCTTTAAAGCCTGCCTGCTTTTCCAGTTCTGCCACCGGAATATGGGCACCTGATCCAAGTCCACCAGCTACTCCATATGAAAATTTATCAGGATTTTTCTTCACATAATCAAGCCATTGGTCGAAGGTTTTCCAAGGTGCATCTGCTTTTACAATCATGATTTGCTGATTGCCGAATACTTTGGAGATCGGTTGAAAACTGTCATAGTTGTATTTTACATTTCCATATAAAGGCTGCATGGAAATAGCACGGTGTGTAGACATTGCAAGGGTATATCCATCAGGCTTGGCGTTAAACAAATCAGAGATTGCAATCGAGCCACTGCCACCTGGCTTATTCACAATTACTAGATTAGCGTTCGGTAGATATTTCGGAAGGTATTTTGCTATGATTCTTGCACCAATGTCTGTCGAGCCGCCTGCAGCAAACGGTACGAGCACTTCAATCGGCTTTGTCGGATACTCAATTTTGGACTGCTTTTTATTATCGGATGCTGTAGCTTTCTTGGATGCTGTTGATTGTGAAGACTGACAACCTGCCAGTGCAATTAGTAGAAGTGACAAAAAGATCGCAAGGAGTTTTTTCATTTACCAACTTTCCCCCTAATATTTAATTTCTGATCTATTCCAACCAACACATGTTTAACTAATCAGCACTAAGACATCACCTCCCAATAAAATAAAACTCTCAGAAGGACATAGATTAAAAATCTTTCTGATCCGAAATTTTCTTAAGGCGGACATCCACCACAGCAGATTTTCCGTTTTTCACTTCATTCATTGCTTGCTGCAATACTTCAGGTAACTCCCATGGATCCGTCACCGTCCTGGCGTATGCCCCACCTGCCGCTTCAGCAATTTTTGCTAGATCAGCAGATTGATCAAAATTCACCCAGTAACTGTCCGTTTGTTTGGCCAAACCATCCGGATAGCGCTTTAATACATTCATCTTTGTAGCATTCCAGCCTTCATTATTGTAAATAACGGTTAGGAATGGAGCTTGATATCTGCGCGACATCCAATGAACGGCTGATGGAACGCTGAATAAGTAGGAACCATCACCAGTTAAGGTAACAACCGTTTTCGATGGATCAGCAAGCTTGATACCAACGGCTGCGCCGCCATTCCATCCTAAGGAGGTACCCCCGCTGCCAAACATGGTTCCTTCTTTGGAGCGCGGCAAATGCTTGGAAACGGTCATGGTATTCGTGATTGTTTCATCTAATATGATGGTCTCTTCGTCCACCACGTTTCGCAAACAAGCTGTCAGCCATTCCGGCGTAATCGTATTTCCTTTCACTTGTTCTTCCTGCTTCCAGGCCTCACGCTGCTCCTTATGTTTTTCGGCTAAACGCTGATAACGTTCCCGAACTTGATCCTCATCAATATTCCTCTGGGCAAGTTCTTCATTTAATTGACTTAAGGACGCATAGGCATCTGCACGATAATTCTTCATGGCCGGAATGTGCCACAATGGGATTTCTTCCTTAATTGGATCCAAATCGATAAAGAAAACTTTACAATCATCCTTTGGTTGGACTAGTGTAGAAACCCAAGGGACATCCGTATCAATGGCGATTATGACATCCGCTTCGGGAATCAATGGATTTGGATCGTACCCCAGATGTAAAGGGTGCTCCCTCGGAAAGTTGACGTAGGTTGGAATTTGCTCTACCACAGGCATTGCCAATTTTTTACAAAATTCAGTTAATTCTTGAACTGCTTTCGTTTTCCGCCCTAAATAAGTAGTAATCAACAATGGATTTTCAGCTTCCAATAAAGCACTTACAATTTCTTCAATCCCCCATTTGGATAAGGATGCCTGTTCAATTGACGCCCATTTCCCCCATGTATCCGGGAGTTTTTCCACATTCTCCTCTAGAACCTCTCTCGCTCCGGTCAAATAAACAGGTCCGGCCGGGTCGCTTTGAGCCATCTGCATCGCACGGTAAATGAGCTGTTTCACGTTCTTTCCCGTTCGGATATCATACTCCCATTTGACATAGGACCGCAGGATTCCACGCTGATCGTATACATTTTGCAGGAAATTGACATAAGAATTACGGGTGCCAGGAAGCTCTCCACCCATAGTGAACGGTGTTTCTCCGGCGAAAATGAATACCGGAACACGAGCCCGGAATGCATTATGAATGGCCCCTCCTAAATTCTGCGTCCCCACATCCGTATGAATAACCACGCCTTGTGCTTGGCCAGACAGCATCGCATAGCCTTGAGCTGCAGCTAAAGCGACACTCTCATGCGGGCAAATGATGGCCTTTGGAAGTTCCTTTCCTTCCACTTTGGCCTTAGCCAGGGCCTCGATCATCGAAGGATGATCGCTGCCCAGATTGCAAAACAGGTAGGAAATACCGACTTCCTGCAGTGCTTCCATCAAAGCCTCTGCCCCCGTATACCTGTCTGACAAAGAGTCTGTCGCCGTATGCCTGTCTAACTTTTGTACATCGTTCATGAGTTTAACCCCTTTGTTATTTATTAAAATTCCACGGACTTTTCAATAATCTCGGCAATATCCAGTGTCTGCACCTGCTCCTCGACTTCCTTAGCCTTTGTGCCATCGGTAAGCATCGTTAAACAATATGGGCAATTGCTGCCGATAACAGTTGGATTTACCTGAAGCGCCATTTCTGTCCGAGCTATATTCACCCGCGTCCCTTCGCGCTCCTCCATCCACATTCTTCCTCCGCCGGCACCGCAGCAGAGAGCATTTTGGCGATTTCGTTCCATCTCAAGCAGTTCAACTCCCGGAATGGCACGAAGGATATCCCTTGGTGATTCAAAGATATCGTTGTAGCGTCCAATATAACATGAATCATGATAGGCAACTTTCTCTTCAACCCTCTTAGTAGGCTTGAGCTTGCCTTCTTTTAGCAGGTCAGCCAGAAGTTGAGTATGGTGGACAACTTCCGCTTCCAGCCCAAACTCTGGGTACTCATTTTTAAAGGTGTTAAAGGCATGGGGATCGGTTGTCACAATTTTGCGCACACCGTACTTCTGGAACGTCTCAATGTTTTGAGAACATAAATCCTGGAATAAGTACTCGTTCCCCATCCTGCGTGAAGTGTCACCAGAGTTTTTC
This sequence comes from Bacillus sp. EB600, assembly GCF_024494385.1. Lineage (GTDB taxonomy): Bacteria > Bacillota > Bacilli > Bacillales > Cytobacillaceae > JAEVLT01. Next base: position 15,592 of record NZ_JAEVLT010000029.1, on the reverse strand, counting down.
TCTTCATTGCCCAGAATGGCAAATTTCACACCGGCTTTGTGCATCAAACGGGCAAAGGATCGGGCAATCCTCTGGCTGCGAATATCGTACGACCCCATCGAACCAACCCAGAATAACACATCGAATTCAGGGGCCTCATCAACAGTCTTGATGATATCCTCCATGCCTTCACGCCATTTGATTCGTTCATTGCGGTTTGTGCCCCAGGGGTTTCCTTGTCTCTCGATATTATTGAAGTAGCGTGAAGCTTCAGCAGGCATCTCCCCTTGCGTCATGACCAAGAATCGTCGCATATCGATAATTTTGTCCACATGTTCATTCATGACCGGACATTGATCTTCACAATTTCGGCATGTTGTACAAGCCCATAATTCATTTTCCGTGATGACATCCCCGATTAAGTTTGGCATTTCTACGGTTGCTGCCACCTCTGAATAGGCATCCGCTCCCCCCTGCAGTGCCAATTGATTTGCTCTGGTATTCTTAAAGGCAAAGACAGGCATCCATGGCGATCGGGATGTGATCGCTGCTCCCTTGTCTGTCAGGTGGTTTCGCATTTTTATGATCAATTCCATTGGAGAAAGAGACTTGCCTGTCCCTGAGGCAGGACACATATTTGTACATCGTCCGCATTCTGCACAGGCGTACAGATCAATCAGTTGCTGCTGGGTAAAATCCTCAATTTTTCCAACACCGAATTCTTCAACCTCTTCATCTTCGAAATCAATCTTCCTTAACTTTCCGACAGGTCCGAGTTTCTTGAAGAACAAGTTGAACAATGCGAACAACTCGTGTGCTTGCTTCGACTGAGGAACGAACACCATGAAGGACAGCACTGTCAGCAGGTGCACCCACCAAAATACATAAAACAATACTGTTGCTGCCGTTGTACCAATACCGGAGAACACTGTTGCAACCACACTGGAGAACGGTCTATAGACAAAATTCCGTTCATGTCCGAGCATCACAGTTTCAAACCCCAGCGTCAGCAGGATGGACACCGTCAGCGTGATCAGTGCAATGATGACCACAGCCGCTTTAACATCCCTTCTGAGTTGCAAACGCTTTAGTTTTTCAATATAACGACGGTAAAAAGCAAATACCATAGCACACAGCATGAGGAAGGTTGTCCATTCCTGCATGAGACTGAAATATTTGTGTACGACACCGAATGGGAACTCGTATCCTTTGATAAATCCCTTAATGATGATTTCGATAAGCCCTATTTGAATGATGAAAAAGCCATAGAACAAAATAAAATGCATTAGACCGCTTTTCTTGTCTTTAAACAATTTCCTTTGACCAAATCCATTGACTAACACGCTATTCAATCGTTCATTGAGGTTTAGTTCGAAAGCGGGTTTCTTGCCGAGCTTTACAAACAAATACCGACTGTATACTATTTGAAAAAATAAATAAAACGCATATCCTGTCACAGCTAGAACAGCTGCTAGATTCAAATATATCAGCACCAATACACTCCCTTTCCTAATTAATATATATCTGAAGCTTCCATCAACCATTTGCTTTTTACTTTAGATTGAATGGGCTTTATATCCTTAACTCTTCATTCTTGCATTTGAAACCATGCGCATGGTCTTTTGCTAGATTTTCTCCAACAATTGTTGTTTAAGTTTAAAATATTATGAATATTATTTATTTTCATAGTAGCATTTGATATACTAATATTTCAAATATCTATTTAATAGATTTGCGATATGATTAAAATATGGATAGGTGATTTTCAGATGGATATACGTCAATTACGTTACTTCGTAACGGTTGCAGATGAAGGACAAATTACACGAGCTGCTAAAAGATTGAATATGGCTCAGCCGCCCTTAAGCCAACAGTTAAAGCTAATCGAAGAAGAGCTAGGGGCCACTTTGTTTATCCGGAATAGCAGAAGCGTCGAGTTAACGGAGGCTGGAATGCTTCTCTACCAACGTGCAATTAGTATTCTAACTCAAATCGATGACACTGTAATGGAAGTAAAAGAAACAGGAGACGGTTTGCGGGGACAGCTCTCAATCGGTACTGCAAAATCATGTGCCGTTGCCTATTTACCGGAAAGAATTCAAGAGTTCCACAAACAATATCCACTCGTTACGTTTCGTATAGAGGACGGCCACCCTCATGAAGTTGTTAGGTTTTTAGAGGATAGATTAGTAGAATTGGCTGTCGTTCGCTTCGTTTCAGACTTGCATCTAGATTATGAATCAAAAACATTACTCTTAGAGCCATATGTATTATTCATACCAAGTAAATGGGAGTGGGATGCGTCTAGAACATCTATCCGTATGAAGGATCTCGAAGACATTCCGTTTATCATGTTCGTACGAGAAAACAAGCATGGAAAATATACCGCCTTCCAGGATGCCTGTATAAAGCAAGGAGTAAAACCGAACATTATTTGCGAATCCCATGACGCTGCCATTATCTTTTCCTTTATCGCAACCGGGATGGGAGCAGCTGCTATGCCAAAATCAACATTTTCCATTCACCCGTCAGACGATATTAAAATTATTGAAATAGAGGATTGCCCTCTGCAAAATAAAATTTCTCTTATTTGGGACCAAGAGCGCCCTCTATCGAAAGGTGCCCAGCGGTTTATTGAGATGTTTTGATTGAACTATTTATGAAACTGTCCACTTCCATGGAGTGGACTAGACCCGACAGTTTAAGGCTTACCAATGCTACTCTTTTAATTTCTCAACATTTTTGATCTACTAACCATCATTCGGTGTACTTAAATTGAATATCTTTAATGGAGATCGGTCTTTTTATGTCCATATAGAAAAAACAATGACCAAAACACAAATTCAACATAATGTCAATTATCAAGAACTAAATCGTAAATAGTCATAAAAAATATAGGATGCCACATATTTGACATATTTATATGTGGCATCCTTTTACTTATAACGTACCCGTGAGCATAATAAGATAGAATGACTTCCTTTTTAATCAAATGTAACTATCACTTGGTTTAATTCATTTATTGCTTTTATTTTAAAGAAGAACTATTAAATTAACCTGCTTCGTTCGTATTATAAGGTCAGCCAGATATTTAAAGTGTACCCTTTGTAAAGGACATTTTTAAAAAAGGTTATGCCACATGGAGAAGATGATTTCTGTATTCAACAGGGGTCATCTTCTTTAAATTCCATTGATATCTATAATTGTTATAGTAGATAATATAACTTCGTATTTCCTTTTTGAGTTCCTCTAAGAATTACACGGTTTTATAAATGCCTCATGCTTAAAGTGACCGAAAAAAGACTCTTGTGGAGCGTTATCCCAACAGTTTCCTCTTCTTGACATTGATTGTCCAAGTCCTAGTTTTTTTACCTGCTTTTGAAAAGTAGGACTAGTGTAGTGTACTCCTTGATCTGAATGAATAAAGGCTCCTTCTGCAAACTTTACCCGTCTATTTTTCTTTAACTCTACTAATGTATCTGTAGCTAAATCTAACGTTGAAACGTTATAGGCTAACATTTCATTCGTTGAACTACCTTAATTGTGGACAAATAAGCCTTTTGTCCATTTCCGTAATATAAATAAGTAATGTCTGTAAGTAATACCTTATATGGGATGTCTTGTTTAAATTCCCGATTTAATAAGTTAGGCATTACTGAGTGCTCTTGAGTAGATTTCAACATTTTCTTATATGGGTTGGCTCTTCTAATAGGGCAAACTATGTTGTATTTCTTCATAATCCTTCGGATTCGTTTTAAGTTGTAAGTAATATGAAACTGTCCTTCTAAAGTCATTTTAATCTGACGAGCACCTTTATTGCGTTGTTTAAACTGAAAAGCTTTTAAGATATTTTCTTTTAGTATCAAATCCTCTTTCTCACGTCGATCTCTTTTTTTTTAGATTCCGATGAAAAATAATTATAATAACCTGAACGTGATACTTCCGAAATCTCACATAAAAAACTAACCATATCTTTAAGCTGGTACTTTTCAATGACTGAGAGAATTAAAAGAAACTTCTCTTCAGCAGAGACTTTTACTCGCTTTTCTCCAGCCCCCTTTCCATCATATCTAACATTTTTAATAATTCATTCTCAGCTCGCAACAATTGAAATTGAGCTTCTAATTTTGCATTTTTTTCTTCTAAACTAAGCTCCCTTTTAGTCGGTCTTCCTGAATTATCTTTACGTGTATCTCGAAGTCCCAATACTCCAGATTTATTATAAGCACCTCGCCATCTAGAAGCAGCCCTATGTACTCTCACTATACCGAGAACTTCAACATCAAAACCATTTTCTTCAAAAATCTGTCTTGGTAATTTTCCTTTCTCATCTTCAACTACAAAAATCCTTTTAAACTCATCAGTGTAGGTGATACCCTTAGAACTAACAGATTTGACATATGGATTATTGGATAGAGATTTTACTTCCTTACTAGTGAAAAAGCTAGACGCTCGTGATTCTCCTTAACAATCAAGAAATGAAGCTTCATACAACAAAAATCACAATAATAATGCTGATGATCCATTTTTTCAATGTTGCTGCCGCAATATGGACAAGTTTTCAATAGAGCCTCTCCTTTGCGCTTGTTTTTGTAAGATCTTTCTATTCTAATGGGAAATCATAAATCTGTTTGTTTTATGAACAGTTGCACCATGGCGAAAATAGGCTGTTTCCTTTTGTCTTTTATTCTTTATGTCTATATTTTAAAGATTTTGAGTTTTTTCTTTTCCTTGAATCATTCTTTCAAAGGTTTTAGGCTGCTACTGCAGCCGTAGCAGGCTCGATGCCTGCTTTTTTAATCAAAAAAACGTTAGTTTTTTTCCATATGTAAGTACAAGGAACAGCGTTTAGTTTTTAGGGAAATTTGCAATAAATTTTTAACTTTCATTACTTGTGAGAAACATTTTTTGCATTTTGACTAAAATTATTTATGAATTGAAAACCATAAAGAATTAAAGCCCTTAAAAAGTCGATAACCAAGTATTGAAATTTTGTTAATTTCTCAAAGCTAAATATTCTAAAATGTTTACCAAATTTTATTCCTCCAAGATAAATAAAACAAATGTGCAGAATCGTATTAGAGATTATATATAATGGGAATTTCCCATAAGTTATTTTTAACATCCAAAGACTTGAAACCAAGTAAGGACCCCAATTAAAAAGGTTCATACTTTTTAAAGGAGGTATCTCTTTATAAAATCGCCACCATTTTTTCTTTTCACCGAATAAATCTAAAGCTGTTGTGACTGTACTCATAAAAATAGCTGCTGGAAGATATTTTTTAAATGAATTTCGACCTAGGAATAGAACTGTTAGCCAAGGTAGGATTAGCAAAGCGAAATAATATAATTTTAAGTTTTTCATTATAGCACCTCCAAAGTTTATTGTGTGCATTACTATACTAATTTATCCATATATTTTCATATAACTTTATTTCACAAACCCGAACCTTTAAGTGAAATTCTTCACAAATTTCATTTTGTAGTCAACATAAATATTCAATTTTGCTTGTGAGTCTTATTCTATTAAAGGGCCATTATCTACAGTATCAGCTCAAAAAAGTTGAAAGAATGCACCTTTTATCATTGATTACATGTAGTCATAGATACACGTACTATGGGCTCGACTTGAGCCCCCTGTGGATATAATTGATCCTGAAGGCTGTAGCAGTTTTTCCATCAGGCAACGAGTCTATCTATCACACCTACCGCGCTTTCGCTTGCTGTCCTTGAAGTTTAGTCTGGAAGAATTACACTTCCACACTAAACTTCAAGGTAGTTTCTTTCTCCTGTTGCCCAAGTCCATTTTCCCATACCTTTGAATACGTTGAATACTATAAAAATAACTGTAGATAATGTTTCCACAAAGTTAGAAATCTGGTTATTTTGTATCATTACATACGTTTGTAACTGCTAAACTAAAGTCAACAGTTTCTGCCAGATAGAATTGAACACTTTTTTACCAAATTAGCCAACAGTTACTATATCATGATTTTATATCATCATTGTTAGCCGTAGGTTTTGAAAGGTGGAAAAGTTACTGTTGTACGTAGATATACATCAACTAAAAAGGCAGGGATTTAAAATAGCAGCGATTGCAAAAAAACTAGAGATTTCTAGAAATACAGTTTATAAGTACTTGAATATGAGCTTCAATGAAGCATCAGAGTTGGTATTATCAACAGGAGATAGAAGGCAGAAATTAGATGCACACCGGGATCTTATTTTAAGCTGGCTCAAGGAAAATCCAGATCTTTCTTCTGCTCAAGTGGAGGATTGGTTAAAAGAGAAATTTCCTCCAATAGAAATTGGTAGTAGTACTGTTCGAGGTTATGTCAGTGAACTAAGGGATATTTACCATATTCCTAAGGTAATTCGTATTCGGCACCATGAAGCTGTCGAAGAACTGCCAATGAGGCAACAGATTCAAGTGGATTGGGGGGAAATAACAGTTAAGAATTAAGAAAAAAAGCCTATTAAATTATATTTTATTACCTTCGTTCTCTCTCATTCTCGTTATAAATATGTGGAATGGTTGGATAGGCCTTTCACTACAAGGGATACTATTCGGTGTCACGAAAAAGCATTTCAATTCTTTGGAGGAATTCCGAAGGAAATTGTTTATGACCAAGACCATTGATAACCGTCAGTGAAAATGCCGGTGATATTATCTTAACTGGTGAATTCCAAGCGTATAAGCAAGAACGTGGATTCCGGATTTATCTATGTAGAAAGGCAGATCCCCAGAGCAAAGGGAAGGTTGAAAATGTAGTGAAATATGTTAAGAAGAACTTTGCAAAAAGTAGAGTATTCCCCAATTTGGAGGCATAGGTCAACTGCCTTGAACTGGTATTTCATATGTAAGTTTCTGATTAAACAAATTACTATTGAAATCAACTTGAACTGTAGGAGTATCATTGTTTAATGCGAATGGTGCATATGTTTGAACACTTCTATCTGAATTTATTTCTTGAAATGCGGTGTAATCATCTCAGCTCTCAATATTACTCTCAGCAAAGTCCAGCTCACTATTTACCTCTTTTATTTCCCTTTCAAGCTCACTCAGAATCCCTCTGAAGGAAGCTATTTCCTCCTTGCTCATCTCCCTGGCTTCAGCTCCTCTGAAGTCATTAAGGTACTCCTTTGCGTCGCCAATTAACTTCCACTTATTTTCTTTCATACGTTTCACCTCCAGTTTAATATGAACAAAAAAAAGGAAATTATTCAGCTCCTCTCAATAATTCCAGAAGGTGAGTTAATGAAGTAAATTTCGAAGAATTAAGGCATATCATAAAATTTTCCGGTAGACACGCCTTGAATTTATAGAACTAATGTTCCTATAATAAATCGAATGGAGGAATTTTTATGCTTAGAGATCGGGGAAATAAGAAGTGGCGAGTTTTTTTAATGCCAGAAAACATAAAAATGTTGAAGGAACTTCGGCTGGATGATTTGAAAACACCTAGACCACTTTTAGATGAAACCAAAATAGAAGAGATGGAACGGCTTCTATCTGAAAGTCTGAAAACTCAAATGCTATTAGAGATTACATGGAAAAACGGTTTTTTTACTGCACGCGTTGGACTTGTAAAGAAAATTGATCCTCTAAAGAAAAAAATTCAAATTCAGGATCAACAGGAATCCATCAGTATTTCTCATCCATTACAGACGTCCTTACTAAGTAGAAGATTGCATCACCTTTTTGCTAAAAGAAAAAAGGACCCATGGTTTGTTACTTATTCAATAGAAACATACTTTTCACGTTAACAGACCAATTTCTTAGAAGGGGCAAATCCCTTAATGTAGAGTTATTTACTTTAAATTACCATTTGTAAGAAGAAGTAAATTTGTAGTTTTATATGTTACCATTAAGTTGAGGTGGTATGTTTTGTTTGTTTCACCAATGTTATTACACAAAATTGATCATCCCTTTGATGATGATAAATATATAACGGAATTAAAGTTAGACGGGATACGATTAATCCTATCTAAATTTAATAACACCATAAAACTTTACACCCGGTACAATAATGAAGTAACTTCTATGTTTCCTGAACTGCTCAATCTTGATATTCCTGACGGTACAATGTTAGATGGAGAAATCATTGTAACTGATATATACGGAAGACCAGATTTTGAAGCAATGATGGAAAGATTTCAGTCACGAAGATCTGAACACAAGATTCAATATTGTGTGTTTGATATGATCTATTTTAAAGGAGAAAAATTAACCCTATCGTTAATCGAAAGAAAAGAATTGCTTGATTCCGTTCTTAAACAAACTGAAACGGTTGTGAAGGTTCAATGGATGTATGGCCATGCAGAAGCTTATTATGATGTTGTAAAACAAAAAGAGCTAGAAGGTATTGTGCTGAAAAAGGCATCATCGAAATACCAAATAAATAAACGCTCAAAAGATTGGTTAAAAGTCATCAACTATCAATATAAGGATGTATTCGTAACCGGTTTAAGGAAAGATAAATTCGGATTGTTGCTGGCGGTTGAGGAAAATGGCCATTTAAAACCAGGTGGAATAATGGAGTTTATGGTCCCTGAAGCAAAGAAAGTATTTTATAAACAGTATCAAGATCTAATAAAAGAAGAAAACAAGAAGTTTATCTTCCTGGAACCGAAAATTAAATGTCGAGTAAAGTTTAGAAATTTCACAAAAGCAGGTTTATTGAGACTTCCCTCTTTTGTAGAGTATAAATTTTAAAGGACCGTCTGCTTGGACAGACCTTCTTTTTTTCACCTTAGCCTAATTAGAAGTATGTTTCATAAAATAGGGAAAGCAACTCGTCAAAGTTTTTCTACTGCTCTGGTCTATGGTCATTCACCTTCAAAAGTGGATGACTATTTTTATATGCTTGAGCACTGATAGAAAAGAGTCGATCGACATCAAAGTCTAGATGTATGAGCATTCCGTCTAAGCATCTTCACCCGTAAGCTTGCTTAAAAGTATGCTTTTTAGAACCTTGTCAAATTGTTCTGTCAACGAACAGAATTTTAGCCCAGGGGAAACTACTGAGAAAATGCCCAATTTTCTTGGTTCACGGTCAATCTCCTTTTTTAATAAGAATGTTACCAAATTGTTCCTATCCATTAACTAAACTGTAAACAATCAATGACATATTAAATGCGTTACCTAGATCTTCCTTATCTCTTGACAGACAACAATTGCAAACCATAGCATGAAGTCCGGGTGTCCTACCGGGCTTCCTCATTTTTTCCGTTTTCTCTCACAATGTGGTAATCACCTAGAAATATAGAACATTCTTGCTCTAGATGAGATCTCTATATTGTCATTGGCTGATCATTGTAAAGATCATGATCATCCCCTTAACCTCAACTTGGATGAAGATTTGAAACAATCACTATCTTTGATGCAAGGATGGGGCTTTTAAAAAAAATTCGTATTAAATAAGAAAATTTACGAATACTTGCATTAAAGACATTTCTGTTTTAATTGAATACTTTTCAGGAAAAACGTTAAAAGGAGTATAATAATGCATTGGTATGAAAAGTTAAATCAATATTTTCCCGTAGAAGAAATGAAATCAAAAAAGCACATGGAAACACTACTTAAAGAGCGATCAGATATATATCATAAAAATGAGGGTCCTAATCATGTTTTAATGTACGCTGAACTAGACAATTTTGTATTTATTGATTACCTTTTTGTTTCAAAAAATACCCGTGGTCAAGGGCTAGGGCATAAGCTTATAGAAAAGATGAAACAAAAAAATAAACCGATATTACTTGAGGTAGAACCAGTTAACTATGAAGACAGTGATACTGAAAAAAGACTACATTTTTATAAGCGTGAAGGGTTTGAGCATGCTATGTCAATTGGGTATAGAAGAAGATCCCTGGCAACAAAAGAGGTTAATGAGATGGAGATTCTTTATTGGGCTCCTAATAATGAGTCGGAAGAAAAGATCTTTGAAGCTATGAAAGAAACATATGATTTGATTCACACCTATAAAGACCATTATTTTTATGGAGAATCATATGAACCAGTTAGTAAGGTTTTGACCTTTAATCAAGAAAATAAAAATGAAAATTTATTAGAAAATCTGTAAATGGATTTTTAACTCTTCTCCTTTTTGTTAATTCATCGGAAAGGAACATAGTTTGGCTACCGAAAGCTTTTCCGATGGCTCCTTTTGCTACTGAACACCTGAAAGCTGGATCGGCTTTACTTTCATTCCAGAACTAAGAAATGTGGGGACCCCAAGGATGCTAAACTGGAGAAAAAAAGTCGCCTCAATACGTGTTTTTTATGTAATGGATATTATGTAGAGATAGCAGCATATCATTTTCTGTCCCTTTTATAAAATTAGCTAAAAGCTAGAAGGAAACGAAATCCTGTAGCCTAATTGATTGTCTTTTCTTTTCCTTTTAGCTTTAATGATACTGTAACATAAAAATTAATGTCCTCAGTCCCATTAAATTCCACACCAGATAGGTTCGGTCTAACATCTAATATGATTTCCTTATTAGGATTCAATTGTTCGTATTTATTTTTTATTTCCTTAAACTCATTCTCTAATTGGACTTTAGTATGTACTGGAATCATAAACATTCCAAGTGCCCTCTGCGTCAATCTTATTCTCCCCCTTCTTTTTTCTATTCTAATTTGACATAGAGGAATAAAACTCCTCTTTTTTTACTTTTTCAACAATTACTAAGTCCTAAAAAATAACTTGTTCTAAAAATGGGTAGCATCAGGAAAGTGCGGTTATCTATACTAAGAAAATCATTAGTATTTAAAATATTCTAAGAAGAAAACTTGAATGAAAGGTTACTTTGAATACTTGATATCTTAACTTCAGTAAACAATGTATTCAAAGTAGTGAAGATTAAAAATAAAAAGGCAGCGAATAAACATGCTTGGATAAACTGTGCCATTATATGTGTTATTCCGGTGAAGAGCAAAAGCATTCTACTAATAGAGAACGCCTTAAGGCGTTTTAGTTGCCTTCAAGGCAACAAACGGTAGTAGAATTTGAGACGGCGATGCTCGTTATCAAGACGATTACATTGTTTACATGTCTTCAATGTAAAACGCTTATCAAACCAAGATTTTTTACTCTGAAGTATAGATAACCGCACATTTACAATGTTAAGGAAATTCAAATAAGAAAAAGCCAAATTTCTCACTTACAAACCTTCATTTTTTAAATCTTCAATTGAAAAACCATCCAGGTGTGTTGACAATCACTTGCCAAAGAGTATCTGGCACGACAAGACGAGATTGAGCGTCTTTCTTTAGTTTTATTTCAATTTCAGACTCTTACTCGTTACTTGAAGGTAGCCTTAAACGTGTCGGTAGCTTAAGCATTATTTATTAATAAGGATTTTACACCATATTCTTTATACCAGTCATCGTTAAACATGCTGACATTTGCTTCAGTTGAAGGATGTGAAAGTAAATTTTTAATAATATCTGGTGCAAGTGTTACACCATGTGCTCCATTAATACAAACATTATGAACTTGTTGAACGTTTTTAAAACTTGCAGCAAGTACTTGACAGTTAAACTTATGTTTATCCAATATTTGTGTTAATTCTTTAACAACTTGTATACCATCTCCTGCAAGATTATCAATGCGATTAACATAGGGAGTTACATAAGATGAACCTGCTTTTGCTGCAACATATCCTTGTAGCGGTGTGTATATTGTCGTCGCCATTGTTCTGATACCTAATGTTTTTAATGTTTTAATTGCCTTTATCCCTTCGATTGTAACAGGAATTTTAATGACCACTTTACCTGGAACTTTTTCGATAATATACTTTGCTTCTTCAATAATTTCTGTGGCTTTAAATGTTAATGTTTGTACGTATAACTCTCTATCATTTCCGATTACATCTCTAATTTCTTTAAGTAAATATAAAAAGTTCTTTTTTTCTTTAACTATAATACTAGGGTTTGTAGTTACACCGTCAATTGGAAAATAGTCAACAAGTTCTCTAATATCCTCTATGTTAGCTGAATCAATCACTAATAACATCATTTCAACATCCTTTCATTTTTAAATAAGATCAGATTTACACTAATTATCATTTGGATAATTAAGGCCGATTTGTTCTCTTATTCTATCCATCACTTTCATTGTTTTATATGAATTTTTATAAGAGTTTATTGAAGACTCTGTATCTCTATTTTCGATTAAATCTAAAAATTCTTTTACTTCGTAATACATTACGGGATACGGTTGTTCAACTGTCAATTGTTCAATAGATCCATCATTATAACGGATCTCTACTTGTTCTGGTGTGTGCAATTTATCTATAATCATGCAGCCATTTTCACCTTGAATTTCACTAGGTAAGTAAGAGTTGCTAATTTTTGAATACATAACGACTGCTTCTTTATCTTCATATTTAAGTAGCACACTACCTTCACCATCTACACCTGATTCCAACATAATACTAGTTGCTTTTATATCACGTGGTTCTCCAAACAATGCTATTAATGGGTATAAACAATATATACCGAGATCCATCAATGCTCCGTTTGCATAAATTCGATTAAAGGCATTTAGTACAATTCCTTCTTTATATTTATCGTAACGCGATGAATACTGGCAATAGCTTGAAAAGAATTTTCGAATTTGGCCTACTTTGTGTAGATTGTTTTGGATGATTTTAAAGTTAGGAAGAAGTGTCGATTTCATGGCCTCCATCAATAACACATTATTTAATTTTGCAGTTTCAACCATTTTCTTTACTTCTGTTGCATTTGCTGCTAAAGGTTTTTCGCATAAAACATGTTTGCGGTTTTTTAAAAATAATATCGCTTGTTGTGCATGATAGGAGTTCGGTGTAGCGATATATACTGCATCAATTATTGAGCTTGAGGCCATTTCTTCAAGATTCGTAAAAATGTTTTCAACATTATACTTATTTGCAAACTCATTTGCTCTTTCACTCGTTCTGGAATAAACAGCTGTTAGTTCAAAGTTTTTAACTGGTTTTGCGGCATCTAGCAATTGGTCTGTTATCCAATTTGTACCGACTACCCCAACACGTACCATTCTCCAACCTCTTTCCTTATTTTAATACTTCTTCATTTATTCTTTAACGATTTCAATTTCTACATCTGATTTTTCCAATTTTTCTAAAAATATAGGAGGTGGCTCTTTATCCGTGATCAACGTATCTATACTAGAAAATGAGAATCCTTTATAGCGGCTAGTGTGATTAAACTTTTCATAGTCTGCTAAAAGAATGACTTGTTTAGAACGCTTTGCCACAATCTTTTTAATATATGCATCTTCTCGATTTGCAAAGTAAACTCCATCTTCTAAAAATCCGGTTGCCCCTAAAAAGACTTTGTCGAAGTAAATATTATTTAATTTTATAGCAATGTCTGGATCATAAAAAAATCGATTTTCGAAATTAAGTGCTCCTCCGATTAAGTGTACCTTTATATTTTTTTTGTTTGATAGTACTTCTGCGTTATCAAGTGAATGAGTATACAGAGTTGAGGGGACTTCCAATGCTTCACAAAGACATTTAACTGTTGTTGAGACATCAAGGAAACATAATTCATCTTCTTGAATGTAAGTTGAACCAGCTTTTCCAATCAAATACTTCTCTTTTGTTGAAGTATGTAATCGCTCTTTATAAGCTTTTATTTCATCTTTCAGATGTGGTAATGCAATTCCTCCATGGGTTCTAATTGCAGTTCCTTCCTCAACTAATTTGATAATGTCTCTACGTGCAGTATCACGAGAAATGTTCAACATATTACAGATTTCCTGATTGGATATCTTATTTTGATCTTTTAGATATTCTAAAATCATCAATAATCTTTCCTCTTGGTAAATATCAATCATCTTCTTTTTAAAATCATTATAAGTCATATTAAGTACTTTTGTTAAGCATTTTTAAGTTTTTTTATTTTTCATAAAAAAATACTTACATATATGCAAAAAAATAAATTAAGATTATCCTCCATTTACAATAAATAAATTTTTAACCTCCGAAATTGGACGTAATAGCAAAAGATTAATATCGTAGATTTCAACTTTATTCAGGGGAAAACCTGTGAAAAGTTGGCACGTGCATTTCAAACCAAAATGAAATTGCAAAAATACAAGTTAGTGTAAATAAACAAATAATTGAACAAGAATTTAGTGTTAATGTGGCTGCTGTTACTTTGATTGATTTATCACATTCGGATGATGGGCAAATATACGAATTATAATTTTAGACTTGTCTTATATGTTACTCTATTAAGTTTAGATTCCATTAAAAGGCGCTTTAATTGAACAAGCAGCTAAAAGGAGCTTCCAGCCGAAGGTCTTTTTTGATTGCTGATAAAATCGCTTATGTGAATTAACTACTCAAATCATCCTCTTTAAAATGAATAGGTTCAATGCTAGGAATTTTTTGTTTTTCTGTTAAATCAGGCAATAAAAAATAAGGAAAGTTTAGTTCTCCACCATTTTGTATTTTCATTAAATCAATAAATGACTGAGGGAATTTAATTCCCAAAGTAGCTTCTGCTTTTTTTATTATTTCGTCGTTTATCGTATATTCAATCTGTTTATACTTACTATCCTTGTTCCAAAAACCTTCACACTTATAAAATTCCATTTCCACAATACCCCTCTCAAGAACGATACTCATATTTCCTTCTTAAACAATCCTGTCCGTTAGCTGAATAAGGAAAAATTCAGCTGCAGGTATTCCTTACTTTACATACTTTCCATGCTCTGTCCCTACGCCCTTGATTGTCACGTCTTTTCCATGTATATCCATGGGATTTTTGGACTGTACATGTCTAATGACTCTAGGTGGGTATCTTGGGCATAATACAGTTTATATACATTAGAGGTGGGATATTATGAGGCTAAGAAATGGAGATTTTTATACTAATGTTTTTACCAATAAGTTATATAGGCTAAATGAAGATGGCGATAGCAACTGGTACAAAAAAAAGCAAATAAAAAAAGCTATCCATTTCTATCAGGGTACCTGTAATCAGATGCTTTTAGTGGAAAGTCGGTAAACTTGAAACAATATAAGATATTCCAAGGAAAAAGTCCACTTTATGTCGAATATAACAGCTAAAGGGGATGACTCAATGAATAAAGCTGAGTTATTAAAAAGATTATTAAATGGTAGTCGAGGTAATATGTTTTCATTAGAAATTCCTACTACAAAAGAAGATGAAAAAAAGATTCAAGAATTGGTTAGACTTTTAGAAACAGAACAAAAAATTAAATTAAGAGAATATGTACATAGAGAATACTCAGTTTATTTACATGGAATAATTAAGTATGCATCCGAATAATTGGATGCTTATTTTTATTGGGGATAAGCAGCATAAATAATCTGGGTGTTTCAAGTTATTCCATAAGCTGAGGTAGGCTTAGATTTATAAATTGTGAGCCATTATAACCCCCTAAGCTAATAAATTCCCTTATATCTTATTTTCTTAAAAATAACCTACTCCGTTAGTTTCATACGATTAAGACGATTTCATTGTTAAAAAGGGAAAAAAAGCCGTAGCCTTATTTTACAATAATTCTGTTGTCTCAAACGAAATTTCTCCTGATTGTAACCCATATCATAAATAATTAAATTCTTATACAGT
>NZ_JAEVLT010000028.1 GCF_024494385.1 Bacillus sp. EB600 | reverse complement strand
CTGCGTAACCTGCGCCATGGTATTACACCCTGTTCTAATTTTTCATAAACGCTTTTTGTCATTTTGCTTTTCCTCCTTTGATTTTTAATTAGTTTTGGCTTTTAAGTGTTTGGTTTTGTGATTTCTTTTGACTTGCGAAGCGAGTTAGTTCCCCAAAGAGGGATTATTTTTCCCCTTTTACAAAAAGAACGAAAAACACGCATAGGCAAGGGGTCAAGGTCGCTCTTTACACAAAAAGTTTTTTGCTGTGGGGTGCGCTTTTTAAGCAAAAAGTTTTTGCCCCTTGACCCATTGAATAGCCTCCTTAGCTTCCAGCCGGAAAGGTTCGGGTGTCCTACCGGCTGGAAGGTTAGAAGGCTTGCGCTGTTTTACGATTCGGAAGGCAAAAGGGAAAAATAAACAATAAAAGCAGCCGGCTCGGCTGCATTCCTTTTTTCTTTTATTCATTTGATCTTTCAATCTTTTGGTTTTCTGGTTTTCGGCTCGTTCGGTATGGCGGCGTCAACCGTAAATGGAACAGGAACCCAGGGAATGTTAAGAAAGGCGTTTTTCTTTCTTTACATTCCGTGGTTATCGGTCCATTTAATGCCGAAGCGACACGTACAGAATGTTAGAAAGGATGCTTTTCCCCTTTCTTACAATCTGCAGTGCTGCTGGCTAAAGCAATTTTTAGATTATTAACCAGGGCTTTTTACCGTTATTTCTAAAGAAAAAAACTAATCTAAGGCTAGCTGTCTTGAAACTACAGTGACGGGTCCCGAAGTCAAAACGTAGATTTTATACGCTAAGGATATACAAAAATTTATAAGCTTTTTGTAGCCAATACTTAATGTAAGAATTTGAAGGAAAATTTATCCTTTTGTTGAAGTGATTAAGTGAATGGAGAGAAAGGGGAGACAGGATTTGAAGTATACAATTGATGTGGCTAATTTGCTTGGTACAACACACAGATTAAACAAAGACTGGGTTTTTAGAAAGTTTACCGGAAAATACGAAAAAGAAATCCAGTCGGATGACCTAACTTTTGATGATTATGCAGCTAAGCTTTGGATGCAGACTCATGATTTTATTGAAGTGGAAGGAAAAAGTGTAGAGGTTGATCCAACAAGTTATGATTTAACGGATCCAACTGTTAGTATACGTCCCCACAGAACCGAAAAACCTAAAAATCCTTACATTACGAAAGAAGACTTAAAAAGGGTATTAATTGCAGGAAATGAGCATGACCATAATTCCTTAATTATTGATTTTGATGGGTATCTCCATTTGATTCCGTTTAATCGGGCAAGAGGTGGACCATATGCTGTAAGATTTGAAACGTTTTTAGCTGGTAATGGCTATGTAGGTTCGCAAAGTAGTCTTAATCATATAAATGATACTTATTTGAGCTTATTGGAAGGTTGGCTAGAGCATTTAGTAGGACATGATAAAATTTATAGGAATTATCCAAGCGACCAAACAAAAGAAAAGCTCATTGAAAAAATTAACGAGGCTATAAACAATTTATAATATTTTGCATACAAAAGCATGGGTCCAATAAAGGATTACCATGCGCTTCTTTATATTGGGGACCTACCAAGATGAACTTCAGATTTAAGCTAACTGCCAGCCTTATACTGAGTTTAAATAAAAAAAGACTGCTATCCTCTGGAAAGGAATTAACAGCCTCAAAACAGGATTCATATTTTTAGGGGTACCATTATTTTACATATAATAAGTCGGAACTTTCAAGAAAATTATCAGCTGCGTATGCAGTTTTTTTATGGATCAAGATCATGAACGAATGTAACATAATAGATGTTTTGTTCCATTGGGTGAATCGTAGATCTTTTGCTTATTAAATGGCAAGATAGTTCAATAAATGAAAGAAGAACCTTTCTTATTAATGCTTAATTTTACTTTTATTATGTATCGTAATGAATAAAAAAAGACCGTATTATGGTCTCGATTATTGATTAAGAAAATCTCTAATTTCATCAACTGATATTCCTAACTCTAAAGCCTCCTTAATAAGTTCCACCCATTCTTTATCCAGTTCTTTTTCAGTAGCTAGAGTAATCAAACTAAATCCCCCCAAAAGTGTGCTATTTTAGGCAGCCCAGCCGTCATAGCGTCAACCTTAGACCTGTTTGCTTTGCATCCCAATCTTTCGAAAGGTTTGCTTTCTAATCAATATTTAATTAATTGTATAAATTTTACTACAAATGTTCACTATATCGAACAAATATAGTTCCCGAAAGTTCGACATTAAGAAATAAATTTACCAAATACGACGCTATTCGAAGTTAATGCGCACAAGCTTAGCCCACTAACGGGTGCTTGAGATGAATAAGCGTCAGGTTGCATGAGCAGCTTTTTTTGTGGATTCAGATGCTAAAAATGAATGTTACATAATGGTGTTTTGTTACATTGGGTGAATTGCAGATCTTTTGTTTACTAAGCTGACGTGGCAGTTTAATTCAAAAGACATATATGAAACCATCAGATTAGAATTTATAAAAACTACACATTATAAACACTAGAGGTGGTACAGTTGAAAAAATCAAAATTACTTTTAGTTCTACTAATTCTTCCTTGGTTAACCGTCCCGTTCCTAGGTGTAAATGCTTTTAAAAAATATCTTCCTTCAGCACTATTCATTTGTACGTTTACAAAGGCATTAGATATGTTCGGTGAAAAAAAGAAATGGTGGCGTATTTATAAAGGTATCGGTCCCTTAGATAGTATGAACTTTTTTAATTGGGGTCCTTACTTTGTTTCTGCTCTTTGGATGTTAAAAATGTCTTACGGTAAATTTCCGTTATATTTACTCATTAATGCAATTAATCATATAATATTTACCTTCTTTGGCTTAAAACAGTTAAAACGTTACAAAATTGCCTTAGTTAATATAAAAAAATTTCCATATTTAATGTTGCTCACTTTGAGAGAGTTAGTTCTATATGGTTTTCAATTGATAAGTGACTTAAAAAAATCAAATTATAAAGTATAGAAAACCAAATTTTTAGTTTTTTTATTTCAATAATTTGTGAAGGATTGTACTTAAAGAAAGATCAGGCTGCACCAGCAGCTTTATTTATGGATTCAGAAGAAAAAATGAATGTAACATAATGGATGCTTTGTTACATTGAAATACAAGGCCTTTGTTTCTTAAGCTAATGAGCAGGAGTGTTTAAATAGATAATGAAAAAGGGACTAATTTTAGCATTAACGGGTTCCCTTTGAGGTGCAAACTTAGCAGATCACATCATATTTTTTGTAACTAATATCAATGGAATTCTTTGATTAAATAACGCCAATAAACGCAAAGAAGGGATAGCTTATTGGCTATCCCTTAAATTCTCTATCGACTACCTTTAATTAAATAAATTTGTTGTCTGTTTTTATTGAGTGTCTTCGTCGCTTTTGTACTCCAAAATATCACCTGGCTGACAATCCAAAGTCTTACATATCGCTTCTAATGTTGAAAAACGAACCGCTTTTGCTTTCCCATTTTTCAGAATGGAAATATTTGCCATAGCAATTCCAACCCTCTCCGAAAGCTCCGTTACGCTCATTTTCCTTTTAGCCAACATTACATCAATATTGATGATAATCGCCATGTTATTCACCTCAGATCGTTAAATCATTTTCTGATTTTATATTAATAGCTTCTTGTAAAAGTCTTTGGAGAACAGCAGCAAAAACGGCGATCACCATAGAGGCGAAAATAATGACCAATCCCATTGGTATGAAACTTGGAGGGTCAACTCTCTTCCCCATGAGATAGTAGAGTGGCATACCTAGCAGGTACAAGGTACTGATTGTGATGGCACAGTATTTTATATTCTTTAAAGCCTTTACCGATAATTCCGAGAACGCTTGGTTCTTATCAATATAGCTTAAAAGTTTAAAAACTTGATACAGAGCAAAGTAAAAAGGTATCGCTGCCGTGTACATATCGATTAAAACGAGAGATTTCATATAAGCAATATCTGGATACAATTCTCCAGCAAAGTTCCCGATCTTAGGCACCAAAAATATGCACAATGCAAGAATTGGGATTCCAATAAGAATAACAGCTATCTTCAAAAAGAGCGTTGTTCCTTGTTTCATAAAAAGCACCTCTCTTATTTAATGTCATTCTTGACTTTAACACATAATTTATCGTTTTACAATAAATTTGTATCGTATTTTATTATATTGTTATCGTTATAGAAATATCCTTTTAATTTCAGACAAAGATAAAGAGCATTTCTTATAACAAAGAAATGCTCTAACTTTAAAATGTTAAATTTACAACTTGTTCAACAAAACTACCAAATAGTTTAATAAAGCAAATCAACAACGAAAGATAACAGAACCTACTTAAAATAAATAATATCCTTCGTAATTCACAGTAAAAATCACATGTTAATTCACAGTTAAATTCACAGTTAAATTCACACTGTACAATAATTATTTCCATATTCGAGAATTGGTATGCGAAATAATGATTGAATTTTAATAAAAACATCAAAGAGCGTAGTAATATCAAGGAAATAAAAAACGTGAATTCATGTGTGAATTCACGTTAAAAATGTATTGTGAAATTGACTTTTGCACCCCAAAAGAGAACCCGTTATTTTAGCATTAGGTCCCTTTTTTTGTGTTAAATCAATTTTTCAGTTGTTTATTGTATTTTATTTCCATCTCGGGGATATTAAATTTGATTGATTAAATAGTTAAAAATACGGTTTAAGGAGTAAGTTTATGTATAAACATAATAAACAAATAGCATTCTCATTAGCAATGTTAATCATTCCGTGGCTGACTGTTCCTTTCATGGGAAAAAAATCATTTTTTAGGTTTTTACCTGTAGCAAGTTTTATTAATTTATTCCTAAGTGTTTTTAGTGTAATTGCTAATAAGAAAAGATGGTGGAAAAATAAAAATCCCTTATTTTCTGGTGTTCCTATGGATTTTTCATTTATATTAGGTCCTTATTTTGTAACCACACTATGGGTGTTTAAACTAACATACGGCAGTTTTCTCAAATACTTAATTACAAATGCAGTATTGGATTATATTTGTGCTTTTCCTTTTTATGCTATTAATAAAAAAGTTGGAATATTTGAGTTTAAAAAAATGACACGTTCTATGTGGTATTTTATATGTGTGTCTTTAGCAATTATTATTTATGGGTATCAGTACATTGTTGAACAAACAATTAAGAAAGCAAATAATTCCCAATCAGAATTATGAGTAGCTTTTAATTGTTTGTTATTGAACTGAAGGGTGTTAAATTTAAAAATATCAGCTGCAGATGCAGCTTTTTTTATGTCTTAAGTAAAAAAACGAATATAACTTAAAGGATAAAAAGTTACATTCAATATGTTGAAAATATTGGCCTTGACCATTCGATTTTTTTGAATGTAACGTTTATAAAAATATGTTACATTCAACTGATTTGCTCATGCATACCCTATTCATTCTTGGTTTACATAAAAAAACCTCTAGGAAGTTGGCAAATTTAAAACCCCTTGAGCTACAAGGGGTTTTTGTTTGACCGTTTTTCTGGATTATGCAGGATTTTATACATTCTCGTCATAACAAGGGTTTTGGAATCTTTTTAAATCGGCTCTGACGCTTCATTTTGTATAAAATCCTGCATAAAAAGAGGAAGTTCTATTTTAGAACGGGGTCTATGCCTTTATATTTAAACTCGCCACATAATTCAGATTATGTTAATGGTTTTGTCCTCAAAAAAATCCTAGTGAAAGAGCCCTTCCATCCTTAATTTCTCAACATATTTTGTAAGGATTAAGTATATAAAGGAGGGTATGAAATGTTTGGATATGGTGGATACGGCGGATATGGTGGTGGCTTTGGCTACGGCGGCGGTTTCGGTTTTGGCGGCGGTTTTGCGTTAATCGTTGTATTGTTTATCTTGTTAATCATCGTTGGAGCAGTTATCTGTTTCTAAGTAAAAACCAATTACGCTTATCTTAAAAATACAAAAAAAGCCCTTGCAGGGCTTTTTTATTTGAGACTATTCCTATTGAGATGATGTGGTATGGGATACGTTTGACTATGCTATGGGTTTACGGCTACTTTAGCTTATGCATCAGTTTAAGTTAATAGCCATTGGGTTAAGCCTTATTTTTAAGTAATATCAAGATAGAAGGAATTTTCAAATGAATTGACTTAAATCAGCACTTGTCCATTCATTTTAATCTCTTGTACATATGTTATTATTACTCCATCATAGCCATAAAACATAAACATTACCTTCCCAGGAACGTTTGCCTTATACAGCAGACGTTTTTTGTATTTTAGACAAGAGTTGATTTAGACCTAAACATATGATGATTGTCCAATCAACTCTTGTCTAAAAAAATATAAATACATAGAACAGTGTTTATATTTGGAATCCAATAGGTGGTCAAAAATATGGGATTTGGTTACGGCGGATTTGGTGGTTGCGGTGGCTTTGGCTACGGCGGTGGCTTCTATGGAGGCAGCACTTTTGTATTAATCGTGGTATTGTTCATTCTCCTGATCATTGTAGGTGCAAGTATGGTTTATTAATCCAAACAGTATGAATAGGGCAAGTTAAGTCCTTTAGTGCTGGAGGTGTTATAAAATGAGTGATGGGCACGGAACTTCTGGTTTTGCGCTAGTCGTGGTATTGTTCATTCTCCTGATCATTGTTGGGGCTTCTTTTATGTTCTACTAAAATGGATTTGATCGGGAAAAAGGCTCCTTATAAGGGGCTTTTTTGTTTGACAAATTCCAAGCTTCTAAAGAACAAACAAGTAAGAAGAGCGCCTGCTTGTACATTTATCAGGCAGGAAAAAACGGTTCGAAATTTCGGAAATTTCTGTTGATTTCCACAAATTTCCAGTTTTTAATTATACTTTAAACGTGTAAAACACATTTCGAGCGTTGGAAAATCCAGCATTCGATCTATGCTCGCTATTAACATTTAAATTTTATAATCCTGTAAGTAATGAGTAAAGTTATTCTATAGTACAAATAGATTCAATGGAGTATAAAGTAATGGTTTTCTAGCTGAAAGTTTGAAACGTCTAAAATATACCTTTAAATGCGTAAGAAGGGTACCTCAATTTTGGGGTACCCTTTTTTACATATCCCAGAAATCACTACTTTTTACATTTGGATCAATGCATGTCTTACATTGATCGTTTATGCAGGATTTTATACACCTATGATAAATCAACGTTTTTGGCTTTTGAAAAAGCCTGGATGCTGCATAAAAAAGAGAGGTTTTATGCAATTTATTTTAACCATCCTTGTCTTAAAAAAAAAACAAAATACTGTTTATCGTTGTTGCTACCAAATAGAGCAAATTTCTTCACACTGCTAATGTTTTTATGTTAAGCTTTGCTGAAACATAGGGGCGATGAATATGTCCATATGTTTACAGTTGTTAGCCAATGGGGAAGATAATAATGTGAACTTGGAAAAGGAGGAATGAAGAATGGATGTTCCATTAACATCAAAGGAAGTCATTACTCAGATCCAGAAGTTACAGAACGAAGGTCAATCTCTAAAGAAAAAAGAGGTAAAACAACTTTATCCTGATTTAATGCGGAGTGCTTTGTATTACTACCCAAGTTGGCAACAGGCCCTAGAAGAAAGTAAAACAGGCTAATTTACATTAAAACATTAAAAAACATGACCCTCTGTTAACAAAAAAGGCCATCCTATTGGATGGTTTTTGTTTTGTTTCTTTTAAACAATTTATAAAAATAAAAGAGTGATTGTCCGTTAATTTGGCAATCACTCTTTTATTACTTAAAAATTCGCCTATTTTGGCTATTGTTTTAATTAAGTAATAGGGATTGATTGTAGCCTAACAGGGTTGAAATGACTGTACAAGTCTCCTGGATACCTTAGAACAGGTAAATGATTCTACATATCCCAAAAGTCTGTGTAATCTATCTTTGAATCATATTTTTTTAAAGCTCTAACAATCTTTTTTGCACCCCTACAGTCGGTTCGTTTTCTTCAGGCTGACATAAACGACTAATTGTACTTTTACTAACCCCACTTTCATTTGCTATTTCTTGTTGCGAAATAGAATGGTCATCTAAATATTTACCGAACCGGGATCTCCTCTTAACAAGCCCAAACAATGCAGTTACCTCCTTGCTAAATATTATTTTTATCCTTTTTGTCTAATTTTATCATTTTTAAAACAATCTCCAATTTTTTAAATTAAATTTTTTTATTGGAAAGTTGGACAAGGAGTAATCCATAACATTTGCTAAGGACATTGCAGGCGTCATATGACGTCAAGCAAGTATAAGGAGGATAGAAGCGATATGTATCGACCAACGGTCCGTTATAACGATAGTTTTAAATCTTATATAGACAATCTTTTCAATGCTACCCATTTAGACCGAAATCAGCTAATAAGGGCGGTACTTTTTGCGGCTGCACACTCAAAAGAGTATCGAAGTATTTTAGAAAAATATAAAAAAGCTGACGTCAGCCTCCCTCAAGCTGATTGGGGGCTGGATGAAGAAGAGTGCTGGAAGAGGGGACAAATCCCTTAATGTAGAGTTTTTTACTTTAAATTACCATTTGTAAGAAAAAGTAAATTTGCAGTTTTATATGTTACTATTTTGTTAGAGGTGGTATGTTTTGTTTGTTTCACCAATGTTGTTACACAAAATTTATCATCCCTTTGATGATGATAAATATATAACGGAGCTTAAATTAGACGGGATACGATTGATCCTTTCCAAGTTCAATAACACCATAAAGCTTTATACCCGACACAATAACGAAGTAACTTCTAAGTTTCCCGAACTTCTTCATATTGATATTCCTGACGGTACTGTGTTAGATGGAGAAATCATTGTAACCGATACACAAGGTAAACCAGATTTTGAAGCCATGATGGAAAGATTTCAGTCACGAAGATCTGAACACAACATTCAATATTGTGTGTTCGATATGATCTATTTTGAAGGAAAGAAATTAACGATTCCATTAGTGGAAAGAAAAGTACTCCTCGATTCGGTTCTTAAACAAACCGAAACGATTGTTAAGGTTCAATGGATGTACGGCAATGCAGAAGCTTATTTTGATGTTGTAAAACAAAACGGGCTAGAAGGTATTGTGCTGAAAAAGGCATCATCGAAATACCAAATAAATAAACGCTCAAAAGATTGGTTAAAAGTCATCAACTATCAATATAAGGATGTAATCGTAACCGGTTTAAGGAAAGATAAATTCGGGTTGTTGCTCTCAGTCGAGGAAAATGGTCATCTAAAACCAGGTGGGATAATGGAGTTTATGGTCCCTGAAGCAAAGAAAGTATTTTATAAACAGTATCAGGAGCTAAAAAAGGAAGAAAACAAGAAGTTTATCTTCCTAGAACCCAAAATAAAATGCCGCGTAAAGTTTAGAAATTACACAAAAGCAGGTCTATTGAGACTCCCCTCTTTTGTAGAGTATATATCTTAAAGGTCAGTCCGCTTGGACAGACCTTCTTTTTTAAACCTTAACCTAATTAAAGTATGTACTTTTTCATAAAACACAAGTGAAATTATTGGTCTATCTAAATTGCCTTTTTTTAATTGATTGAAAAGATATTGTGGCATTTTAACAGATTTTAAATTAGTAATTTCATTTTCTAAAAGGGGAGGGATTATATCTCAAAAAAGATACCCATTTCCCTTTAAAATTACCTCAAAGCGGTCATTAACAGTGGTTTTCATGAAAAAACTTTTGCATTGTTTTAATTCTGAATATGGGTCCTTACCTCTCCTTTTATTTTATTTTAATGTAGGCAGTGAAGGCTTAGGACTGTTATTAAACGCATCCCAATACCAAAGGCCATAGTTGCTTTTCAATCTGGAAAAATGGTCTATTTTAAACTGCCTATGCAGGTGATACTCGGTATCGCTTTCAGACATGCCAAAAACTTCTACTATGGTAGGTAGTTCCGTATCAATAAATAACCCATCAGGTACTAATCCATTCCATTTTGGATGATACTTCGTGTCAATCGGTCTCTGTACCAGTCGCCTTTGAGAACAGAATAAATCATATGCTTCGCGCTCAAAAGAACTCTCAATTGGTACTCCATAATCATTAATGGGGAGCAAGCCAATACTAACAAAGTGAGGGGCACGCCCTGGTCCTGTGCTTTTTACAAAACCACCTACAAAATAGGGGCCGGTTGAGACATTGACGGAATTATTAACCTCTTCCCATAACACTTGTTTTACTGTAAATTTCATGCTGCTATCATTTAACGGATTCTCCAAGATAAGTAAAACTTGGTCACCTGTTTTTATAATTTCTTTCAACGGGAACAAAACGAAAGGATTAAACTTATTATTAAAAAATTGCTCTATATAATAAATACGGCCTGTATTACCTCCACTAAATAGTAAGTCTTGTATGTTAGTATTCTTAGAAATAAAAAATTTCTTTGTTGTGGATTTAATGATCTGATTGAAAATTGTTTTAATGGTAGGGTATTTGGTCCTACCTTGAAAGAACATATAATCATTCCATGCTTTAGTGACAATCAGTTTTATAAGTTGGCTCGTAGTAAGTTTACTAGCACTTTTCCCCAATCCATCATTGTTGGTTACTGTTCCATTAGAAGTAGGAGCAGCTTTTTTATTTAATTTCTTGTAATCATGAGCTGCAAGATTAACATGAAAATTACCATCCTCGTCTTCCTCGCAGTTCTTTATATAGCTGGAACCTGTCGAGATAGTGTTTTCGGTAAAAAAATGACAAGTTTCAGCGTGGTTTCCTGCTTGTTTTGGAAAGCTTTTCAGGTAATAAGAATCAGATACAGTTATATAACTCACACTCATTTTAATAGGGTTGGTATTGCAACAACAAAAAAGCTCTATCCTTTTGTGACGATACTGTTCATACAAAGACTTAAGCATGTCTTTCTTAAAATCTTGGTCGAGCGATAACAATGTATGATAGGTAAGCTGTGTTGAATTTTGTTCTTTAACATTGCGTATTTCTAGTATACCTGCCATAAAAACCTCCATTATACATTTGGTTTGTTTAGGAAGAATAAAAAGAAGGGAGGATGGTAGTGGTACATAATTGCATTTGAAGCTCGAAAACTGGTTTACCTGCTTGTTATAATTGTCATTTTTCCTCCGCATATCTAAAGCCTCAGTAGCTAATCTGGCTTTTTCTCTTGTTGTATCCATGTAGAGTAAGAAAATATCCAAATCCAAAGATGTATTTCCAATTTAAGAAATAATCAATGGAATATCTCCATTTGTTTGTTCTGATAGGTTCATAGAATAAGTATGACTTAGCTTTGGGGGACATTCAAGCTGGCATCTCCAAAAAAAAACGCCTTAGAGCGCTGTTAAGATTAGAGATTTCTAATTTTTTACATGGAATAAACACTCTGTAATTGCCTTAAGGTTGTTTTCGGTAAAACCATACTTTTATGCTTTTGTTAGTAAATGAATCAAAAGGAATGAAATGCTTTGACCGATCCCAGCGGATAAACCTGTTATCACCCGAAGAGTATTGTTGCTTGTATGCCATCTTTTCCATTGTGTGTATCCATCGACAACCATCGGTATATTAAGTACGATTCCTAACCAAAAAGCTACATGAATATGAAATAATAATAAAGGGATAAGGAATAAATAGCCAAGCAGAACAGACATGCAGCGACTGCAAATTGGAAAGTATTTTCCGTTAATGCAAATGGTCCGGTATTTTCTCCGATGGCATGGGACAAACTGAAGCGTTATGATGTCATGAAATAGTTCACGTACCACAATCAAACCCTCCAATATCGAATCCGCTGCAGTCATGTCCGTGTCCGCAATTTCTTTTATCACATCCCGTCTGTTTCCTTTAATTCCCTTATCACCTTCTTGATGTCTTCCTCGAATTTTCTCATGTCTTCGATTTCTTTTTCGAGTTCTTTTCTCTCTTTCTTACTCATTCATTTTTTCAATTTTTTCGGCTTTTCTAATTGAAAATGCCTATGGCGAAATTAAATAGTTCCCTTCTTTGTCTACAGAGTATCGAATATCGTTTGTATCAATCCATTTCTTTATAGTATCAGCACTCATTCCAAGCTCTTTGGTTGCCTGATCAATGCTATTCCCCTTCTTTGTTTTTAAGCTACTTCGCATTACCACTTCTTAAAAATAAATAAAAGCGCCCTAAAAGGCGCTTTCATGTTTAATGTTGTTTTGGGGTGCGAGGCTGGCAGGAAGAATACAAGGCTAAACGGTTTGAACGGTAAACTGGTCCAGTACAAAACTTTTAATGAAATCAAAAATAGGTTTCATTAAAAATAAGAAATATTCGCTGACTTGTATGTTTTTATAGCTTATTCAAAAAGGAAATGGAAAATAAATATTGAACTATAGATCTAGGAAGATTTAATCTTGGGTGGGAAGAAAGCTATGAATCTATTCCAATATCAAGGACAAGAGGAAGATCATTATACAAACATTCTTAAGAATATACTTGGACTCAATTCATGTTATTTGGTAAAGGGATTCTTAAAAGCCCTTATTCCGAAGCAAGCAAGTCATTTTAATTTTCAAAATGTATTTATTGATATAAGTATAAGAAAAAGATACTGCCCTAGGGAAATGAAAAAATTCCAATTTATTATTGGGATTGCGCCCATAAACAAGCCATTAATGACCATACTGCTTATGAAGATAATTCAGGATTCATTCCTGATACGTGGATATGTGGTGAAAATTTTAACTTGTTATTCGAATTTAAAATTAGAGGAATTTTAGATGAGTCACAACTGGCTGCTCATCTAAAACTCTGGGAAAAGACTGTGAGATTATCCTATTGGAATGGGCTCATGTAATACCTTAAAAATTATTTACATAGAAAGTGATAGCAACGAGAAGTTTTTAATTTCCCAGTTTCTTGAGGTTACAAAATCATTTAAATCTAAGAGAAAGGCCTCTGGAATGCTTAAAAAAGTCATTAGTCATATTAGCAAAGAAGATGACCTACATTTCATCATCACAGGGAGCAAGAAACTAAAAGTTTACACTGTAGAACAAGTATATTAGAACGAAAAGATCCTATTAAACAATGAATTAATTGGAATACAAGAGGCGCTAAGATTTATTGCTAATCATGTTTTTACTAACAAAAATCAAATTCCATTATCTTTTGATGGATTAAACACCGAGATTTCTGATTATTGTATGGTATCAGGAAGAGATCAAAGGAAAAATCAATGGAATCAATGGAGATTAGGAGCTTTCTTAACCTCGATTGATTAAAGGAAACTAAGAACGATATTGAGCAAATCGAGGTGTCAATATGAATGAACCAAGAGCTATCGGAACATTCTTGAAGGATGACGGAAAAATATTGAGAAGTAAAACGCGCCTACAATGGGGAGAATCTAAACAATCGATCGGTTCGGTTATTATGTTAAATCCTGGTTCAGCAACCTTAAAATCAAATAAGGAATGGGTAACATTTCTGAACTCAAGTATGAAGACAGTTAGTGGGGAGTTAAGTCTTGATCCAACAATGAAACAGCTTAGTCGAATGATTAGGGAGTTTTATAGTGATAACAAAAGACTGGAAGGAAGCTTATATATTTATAATTTATTTCCGTTAAGGGATCCGGACATGGAGAGTGCCAAAAAAGAGTTTACATTAGTTCGAGACAAAGTCACACACTGGAATGATCCAATTATTAAGGAATGCCTATCGATCGATCACCCCTGGTTTCTTTTAGCATGGGGATGTGGTCATCCTCCGGCTTTCGAACTTCCCATGAATCAATGGTATAACGCAATCACCAACCGTAATTCCATTATATTCGGTAGAAAAGGCAAAAAAGAATGGGATTATTATCACCCTTCTCCACCTGTACAAAGCGGAAAGGACAAATACCTTATGGAAATTAAGGAGTTATATCATCATTGGTTTAAAGGCACTAAGGACGACGAGCCGAATAACAAGGGAACCGGGTTGATTTTTATACCTAGCAATGGACCAGAGGACTGGGGAGACCTATTAGCAAATAAGGTTAAACAATTTAAAACAGGATATTCAGCAAAAACGTTAGCCTATAGCTGGGAAAAACAAAATGGTTTTCCTCGAGATGTTGAATCAGTATTTCATGCATCTGGAATTGAGTTATTTAAAACCATTGAAATGCTGCTAGGTATACCAGAATATAGGGTTCCATTACCAGGAGGTAGTCGCGCCTCTCAGAACGATATCTTTGTCTTAGCAAAAGGGAAATCACATCAACAAGAACAGTTAGTTGCAATTGCCGTAGAAGGAAAAGTAAGTGAGGATTTCGGTCAAACCACCGGAGCTAAGCTAGGTCAAGAACCCAGTAGTGGTTTAAGAAAAAGAGTAAACTTTCTACTTGAGACTCTTGGATTAGACAAGTTATCTTCCGAAGAACTATCTGTAATACGCTATCAACTGTTACATAGAACAGTCTCTTCTATTCTCCTTGCAAAGAAATTTACGGCTCCAAATGCAGTAGTGTTAGTTCATTCTTTTAGTGAAAAAGACAATGGATATAAAGATTACGAAATGTTCTTAGCTCTCTTTAACTTAAAAGCCTTTAAAAATCGTATCATTGGTCCAGTTAATATTAATGAAATTAATGTATATTTTGGTTGGGTGTGTGGAAAAAATTATTTTTAAAGTATTACCTTAGAAAATCTATAAAGACCAGATATTGTTTTAGTTATCTAGTCTCCTGTAAATTTATCTGGCAAATCTACCCGTTTTTCCTATGATTGATAATACTCTGGCTTACTAACCTTTTTTCAAACGACTTTTCTCCTGCTCGCAATAATCTTCAACTGTTAATTTACTCCAATAGGGGGTACCTGCAAGTTCTATATCTGCCTTTGGCAGCTTTCCTCGGCTGTAATACACATTTAATTTCCGTTTATCGTAATGTAAGCCGTTTTCAGACAAAAAGTCAGCAAACTGTTTTTGATTGAAATAATTGTCATTTGGTTCCCGAAGAATAGAAAAGGTTGGTTTTTGAATTAAATACGTGTCCTCTCGAAAGAACTGAACCATTAATTCTAATGCGAATTCAAGCCATTCATCATCCAAATATTCATATAACCATCGTATATTAAAACTTTCATATTCTGGAGCCTCAAAAAACCAAGCTAATTTTAAAAAAGTAGCTTCTACTTCAGTTAAACCTTTTAATGCTTCTTTCACTAAATCAATATTCTCATATGCCTTTAATCTGCCTTTAAACTTCGGAAAAGTTTCAACGATGCGTTTGGTTGAGCTTTTCATCTTATCACCTCATGTTGACTTAGTCAACAATAGAATAAAACAAAAAGTTGACTAAGTCAACTTCAAAACAGCAACCCCAAATCTAAATATAAAAATCCTACTATTGGTTTTTGTAAGTATTTAAGAAGTTTTGTCGCAACTATTCCAATTATATGAGATTTCTCGCATAATATTGCTTGTATGCAAGTTAATTATGCACTAACCCATAACGGCCAAGGGAGTTATGATAATGTTTGTAGAGGACGATGAATTAGATTCAATGAAATCATTCAGATCCTTTTGATCCTTTTGATCCACGATCTGTTCAAAGTCACATGGTTGTCCCAGTGTTATCCCTCTTCGTCTAGCAACGGAAATGATTAGACCTAATTCATAATACATAGTTTTTGTTAATAAGCCTTTTTCAATGTTTTTCATCATTTCATCATAAAAAGCGATTAAAAAATCAGTAGGCAGCTTTTCATAAAAATCCACTATTACATCTCCCTTATAATAAATGTAGGAAAATCTTTTTGGACATTAATAGATCTGTTCAAACTTCATTATAAATCGAAGATTGTAAAATCTTTGTCGATTTAATTGAACATTTATTTACAGTTCAATTAAATTCATTGGTCAATACCAATAGAGCAATAACAGCTTCCTAGGGTTTAATGCTTTATCTATGCGCAGCATTGATGAAGCCGTCTTGTTGGGGCTCGATGCCCCTAAACAAGACGAACGACCACAAAAAAAATGAAGATATAAAGAAGAGGGAGAATTTCCCCCTCTCCTTCGAATCTTAGATGTATCCTTTCTCTTTCAAGCTGCAGTATTCAGCATTGGCATTCACAATCAGGTGATCAAGGACTTCGATGCCCAGAATCTTACCTGCCTCTACTAACCTGCGCGTTACCTCAATGTCTTCTCTCGATGGTTCAACATTTTGGGATGGATGCTGATGACTTACAATGATGGATGCACTATTATTCAAGATAGCAGACTTGAACACTTCTCTTGGCGTAACAATACTGGAATTTAGACTTCCTACGTGACAACGATGGACAGCAACTACACGATTTTTTGTATTCAAGCTCATGACAAAGAATACTTCACGATCATCATCTCCAATAAATTGAGAGGCTATTTTCGCCCCATCTTCAGGGGAGCGAACAATGTATTGTTCTCCTCCTTCAACCTCTTGAATGACTTGTTTAATACGTTGAATTTCATACACTTTTTCCATTTGTAACACTCCCTTTCTTTGTTTGAGAAGAGAGCAATGATGGGCGCAAACCGTGTGAAGGGTTCGCTTACGAAGAAGCGAACTTGCCAGGCAGGCATAGGCAACGGGCCGGCTTTTTGCCCGTTGTCGTTCAAAATCGAGTAAAGCCCAATGACTTAGGGGCAGTTGGGAAGCGTTTTTTGCTTCCGTACTGCCCCTTAGCCTACTTGGCTTTGCCGATTTTGTTTGCCTGGCGCCCGCCCTTCACACGGTCATAAGCCCACTCATTATAATGAGGAGAACAAAGAAGGCTTACTACAGTCCGAGCGTGGCGGTCAAACATACCTAAAGGTATAGGACCGCCTAATGGCATTAGGGCTCGAAGCCCTTTTTCCATTAAAAAACAGGGCCTGAGCGTCCGAGGCGAATAGCTACCGAAAGGTAGCAGCATCGGTTAATAAACGAGGCTCGACGCCGAGTTTTTTAACTAAAAAGCGATCTTTATTCAACAGGATTTCGATTGAAAGACTGTTAATAAAAATCGCGTACTGTCTCCTTGCGTAAGCTTGGAGGCAGTCGGCCTTTTTGGGGATTCGATGTCCCCAAAAAGCCGTCAAAACTCTTTAAATCATATGGAGCAAAGCGAAGCAAACGACACGATTCCTGGCGTTAGCCGGGAATTTTTCATTGTGTACGGTACACTTTTTAAGATAACAGAAAAAAAGGGAGAACTCAGTCCCCCTCATTCCTCTCTGTGATTTCTTCCAGGATGGATTCGAGCCACTCGATGGCTTCTTGTTTGCTGCTGAAATCATCGGTAAGTCGGACAAACTGAGTGATAACTTCGTCCTCTTGAAAGAATCTTCCTACATAATAGCCTGTGCTTGACTTTGCAACCTTCAACCCATAATAACTTGCTTTCATTCTCCATCACTCCTTTTTTGTTTGACCTCTCTAAATCTTTGCGAAAAGGGCTGTCAACGGGCTTGAAGTTTGTGAAGTTTTTTAAGCGCTCTTCTTAAAAAAGTTCACAAAGTTTGCGAAGCGTAGCGTAGCACCCTTGACTGCCCTAATGAGCAAACGATTACAATGAGGAGAACAAAGAAGGAACTAAACTTGGGCTGAGGAGCATATAAAGCGATCCAACGGGCTACCGTTGGCTGGGTTTGGGCGAGGAGCCCAAGGTCTTAAAGGTTTTCGGCTCGTTCGGTATGGCGGCTTGCCGTAAATGGAACAGGAACCTACGGATTGTTAAGAAAGGCGCCCTTCCCTTTCTTTACAGGCCGTGGTTATCGGTCCATTTAATACCGAAGCGACACGTACAGAATGACAGAAAGCGCTCTTTGCTTTCTGATCAGTCTGTAGTGCTGCCGCCTAATTTAATTCCTATATTCCTTTATCCTAAATCTTTAAATCTCTAATTCTAAAGAAAAAATGCAGCCTTAAGGCTGGGTTTTTAAGGAAAATAAAATAGGAGTGACTACTATTTATAAATATTTACTATCAAAACTTTTGAATTAAGGATTTCATGATGCTAAAGTTTATTAAGTTTAGTTTACATTGATTCCTCCTATACATATGTACTTTGGGAACTTTGGTTAAAACCCATAAGAATTTTAAGATGGGTACAGTAGAAGCCTTGATAAGTCTTGACCTAGATAATCCAGTAGCCATTTAAAGTGTATCCCCAATTCTAACCTTTCTGGGGTCCAAAGCAAAAAACGCGAATTTTGTACGCTAAGCGAACCTCAACCTAAAAAAATCGGTTCCCTGTACGTTAAGGAACCGACTTTTTAAGTGATCACTTTATGACCTATTATCATTCAATATTGAGGGGGTATGTAGAATGATTACTCTCATATTTAAAAGTCCCATTTACTTTTTAATCATAGACAGCAGTATTTTTTCCATTTCTTCTTTGGACAAAACATCTGCAATCATAACGATTTTATAACCTTTTTCTGAAACTGATATTCTCATTCCTTGAATATTGGTGTCATCTGAATGGTCATAATCAATTTTATAATTTTTTAGCATATATGAATCTGTTTTCTCAAAGTCCCACATTTCTAGCTAGTCTTTTTGACTGTTATCTATTTTTTGCTGAATAGTGTAAAATCCAAATTCTCCGTTTTTATATTCCAATTTAACAACGGGATCTTTCTCAATATGATTTTTCTCAGTCTTAATGTCTTCTTTCTTTAATTGATACCCTTCTGGTATTATACTTCTCTTCATTTTTTAGATTTATTATAATAAATATCAAAAAGGACTCGAATAGAATGTAGGATTATTTCTCCTTTTATCAAATTGAAAGATAAAAGGAGATTTATTTTATTCCTTTTTCAAACGATTTTTCTCGTGCCAAACTAATTAATACCCCAACCTATTATGCAGAATTCGAAGTAGTTTAAATAAGTAAATTATTAACATGAATGTACCGTATATTAATCCTGACTCATGGACAGGTTAGCAAAAATTCCCGTTGCCTTAGCGACTAGTTCGTTATGGTCATTATAAATAAAACAATCCAGATGATTTAGGGTTTTCCCCTTTTTTATTAAATGAGCATCCGCAATAAGGAGCTCCCCTTTTGCTCCTTTTAAATAAGTTGTTTTAAGATCCACTGTTACAACGGACTGGCAGTTGTTTTCAACTTCAAATGTTTCACATGTATTACCCATCGCAAGGTCAGCTAGTAAACTAATGATCCCCCCATTAACAACTCCTACTGTATTTAAGTATAATGACTGTACTGGCAAAATTACTTTTAAATTAGTTTCACTTATTCTTTCGTATTGACAATTTAATAAATTATCAAATTGGTTTTTTATAAACTTGGTTTCCATTGTTCTCACCCCAGAAATAGATTTACGTTTAAAAGTGGTCTCAATCATAATGTACAATCTAAAAAAAGAGACCCGCTCTTTAATAAGATTGACTTTATTTTTAATCCTGAAGGAATGGATAATTATAGTGTTTAGTTCCTACTACTCCCCTGAAGAAAACAGTTATACTTTTTCAATCACAATAGCAATACCCTGACCTCCGCCAATACAAAGGGACGCTAGTCCATAACGTGCATTACGTGTATGCAATTCGAGCGCCAGTGAATAGGCAATACGCGCACCACTTGCTCCAACTGGATGTCCTAGTGCAATTGCTCCGCCATTAACGTTTACTTTCATCGGATCGATATTCAGTTCCTTAATAACAGCAAGGGATTGGGCTGCAAACGCTTCGTTTAATTCAAACAAGTCAATATCGGCTAAGGAGAGTCCAGCTCTCGAAACAGCGAGTTTACTGGCTGGAACAGGTCCGATACCCATTACGTTTGGATTTACACCGGCGATTCCCCATGATTTTATTTTGGCAAGCGGCTTTACAGTTGGATGCTGTTTCAAAAAGCTTTCTGATGCAACGACAAGGGCCGCAGCACCATCATTAATTCCACTTGCATTTCCTGCGGTTACCGTACCATCCTTTTTAAAAGAGGGTTTTAATTTACTTAGTTTCTCTATCGATGTATCCGGTTTGATAAGTTCATCTTCCTTGATTGTCTTTTCCCCACGACGCCCCTCTGAAATAACAATAGGTACAATTTCTTTTGCTAATCGTCCAGATTTCGTAGCAGCAGCTGCTTTTCGATGAGAAGAAACGGAAAATTCATCCTGTTCTTCTCTAGTAATATCATATTGCTCCGCTAAATTTCCAGCTGTTACTCCCATGCCACAACCAATGTATTCATCAGTCAATGTTGCCCAAAGCATATCATCAAGTTCAGGCGCTTTTAAACCGGTACCAAAACGTGTTTGACGCAGTACATGCGGGGACTGGCTCATATTTTCAGTTCCACCGACAAGTGCCGTTTGTCCGTCTCCTGCCATAATAGATTGTGTAGCTGAAATGATCGATTGCATACCAGATCCGCATGCCCGGCTTAGTATCAATGCCGGGGTTTCTTCTGGAATGCCTGCTTTTAAAGCGATATGCCGCGCTAAATAGGAAGCTGATTTTGATGTATGAATCACATTTCCAAAGAATACGTGATCAATTTCATTCGGTTGAATGTCACTTCTTGAGAGTGCCTCTTTTCCTGCAATTACTCCAAGATCAATATCAGTAATTGATTTTAGTCCCCCACCGAACGTACCAATTGGC
Source organism: Bacillus sp. EB600 (assembly GCF_024494385.1). Lineage (GTDB taxonomy): Bacteria > Bacillota > Bacilli > Bacillales > Cytobacillaceae > JAEVLT01. The sequence continues at coordinate 38,909 of NZ_JAEVLT010000028.1, read as the reverse complement.
GTCCTTGCTCCTTCAATGATATAAATTGGTTCCATATTCATTGTCCTCCGTCTCTCTTGTTATTTTGGTTTACTAGATATTTCTACGGTATTGTCCTCCGACTTCATATAAGGCTGCTGTGATCTGACCAAGGGATGCTACTTTTACGCACTCCATTAATTCTTCAAAAATATTGCCGTTTTGAAGGGCCGCTTGCTTTAACTTTTTAAGCGTACCCGGGCATTTCTCTTTGTTTCTAGCCCAGAATTCATTAAGATTTCGAATTTGAGTTTCTTTTTCTTCTACTGTCGAACGTGCTAACTCAATTTCATAAGTATTCTCTTCTGCATTCGGGTTAATGAATGTATTGACACCAATAATTGGTAACTCTCCAGAATGCTTTTTGTGTTCATAGTAAAGGGACTCTTCTTGGATTTTCCCGCGTTGATACTGTGTTTCCATCGCGCCCAGCACACCTCCGCGATCATGAATCCGTGTAAATTCATCTAATACTGCTTCTTCAACCAGGTCCGTAAGTTCATCAATAATAAAAGCTCCTTGCAGCGGGTTTTCATTTTTCACGATACCCAATTCTTTATTAATGATCATCTGGATGGCCATCGCCCTTCGGACAGAGTTTTCTGTCGGTGTTGTAATCGCCTCGTCAAATGCGTTCGTGTGCAAGGAATTACAGTTGTCATAAATGGCTATCAATGCTTGCAGGGTTGTACGGATATCATTAAAGTCCATCTCTTGTGCATGGAGGGAGCGGCCCGATGTCTGGATATGATATTTCAGCTTTTGGCTGCGTTCATTCCCGCCGTATTTATTTTTAATGCCCGTTGCCCAAATCCTTCGCGCAACCCGTCCCATAACCGTGTATTCAGGATCTAATCCGTTGCTGAAAAAGAAAGACAGGTTCGGTGCAAAATCGTCAATATGCATGCCCCGGCTTAAATAATATTCTACAAAGGTAAAGCCATTCGCCAAGGTAAACGCCAATTGCGAAATAGGATTTGCTCCCGCTTCTGCAATATGATAGCCGCTTATACTAACGGAGTAGTAGTTACGGACCTTATGATCAATAAAGTACTGTTGAATGTCCCCCATCATCTTTAGGGCAAATTCCGTTGAGAAGATGCAGGTATTCTGCCCCTGGTCCTCTTTTAGAATGTCCGCTTGCACTGTGCCTCTTACTGTTTGCAGTGTCCATTCCTTGATTTTTCCAAATTCCTCTTCGTTCGGCTGGCGCCCGTTTTTCTCAACGAACTTTTCAAACTGCTGTTCGATGGCCGTATTCATGAACATCGCCAAAATGATCGGTGCCGGTCCATTAATGGTCATGGAAACACTTGTCGATGGGTGGCATAGATCAAATCCCTTATAGAGCTTCTTCATATCATCCAATGTACAGACACTTACACCGCTGTTGCCAATTTTCCCATAGATGTCAGGCCGGTAATCGGGATCCTGCCCATACAAGGTGACACTGTCAAATGCAGTCGATAACCGCTTTGCCTCATCATTTTGACTAAGAAAATGGAAGCGGCGGTTCGTGCGGTCCGGTGTCCCTTCTCCAGCAAACTGGCGCTTCGGATCTTCATTTGTACGTTTAAACGGAAATACCCCTGCTGTGTACGGGAAATAACCAGGAAGGTTTTCTTTTAAGAGCCAACGGAGAATTTCCCCGGGATCCTCGAAATTGGGTACACTTACCCGGGGGATTTTATTTCCGGATAATGATTCGGTATATAGCTCAGTAACCATTTCCTTATCCCGAACCTTTGTAACTAGTTGATTTTGCCGGTAGGCTTCCCTAATTTTCGGCCACTCTTCCACCATCTTTTTGCATTCCGGATCAATCTTTAGTTCATAATGAGCAATCATTTCATCCAGCTTCGCCGTAAAGGTTTGCGCTTCTTCCTTTGACATCACGTTCGTACTGTTACCCTCGATTAATTCCTTGGTTCCTCGCAACTGGTACAACTTACGAACAAGATTGACTTGTTCTTCCGAAAATTTACGGTATTGATAAACCGTTTGGACGATTTCTCCTAAATAGCCGGTACGGTTTGGCGGGATAATTAAGTTTTGCTTCGTTACTTTTTGAATTTCGCTGTCATAATTAGTTGACCAGCTGCGATCCGTCTTCTCTTCGACCAGCTTCATTAAATTTGCAAAAAGAACGTTTGTCCCGGGATCATTAAATTGGCTTGCAATCGTTCCAAATACAGGAAGCTTATCATCAGGGACTTCAAACAGCTGACGGCTGCGCTGATACTGCTTGCGCACGTCGCGCAAAGCATCTTCTGACCCGCGTCGTTCAAATTTGTTGATGACGATGAGGTCAGCAAAATCAATCATATCGATTTTTTCAAGCTGTGTGGCAGCTCCAAATTCGCTTGTCATTACATACATGGCCAGATCACAAATTTCAACGATTTCAGAATCCCCTTGTCCAATGCCGCTCGTCTCTACAATAATGAAATCATATCCGGCTGCTTTGACGACATTAATGGCTTCCTTTGTAGCATTACTTAACTCGGACTTGGACCCCCGGGTAGCCAAACTGCGCATATAGACGCGAGGGTTGTTTATGGCATTCATCCGTATTCGGTCACCTAATAATGCTCCCCCTGTCTTCATCTTGGAAGGATCTACGGATATAATAGCAATGGAACGGTCCGGGAATTGTTCCAAGTAACGGCGAACTAACTCATCCGTCAGTGAGCTCTTTCCCGCTCCCCCTGTTCCAGTAATTCCTAAAATAGGGACCTTTGGAGCTTCTACCAGCAATCGTTCCAAAGCAGCGGAAACCATTTCTTCCCCCTTATTTTCCATCAGAATTTCTTCGGCAATGGTAATTAACTTCGCAATGGCGCCCCAGTTTTTCTCATTTATTCCGGCAATTTCTTGTTCAAGTTGCCTTGGCGTTTGAAAATCACTTTCCCGAATCATATGATTGATCATGCCCTGTAACCCAAGGTCCCGTCCATCATCTGGTGAAAAAATTTTTGCAATTCCATATTCTTGCAATTCCCTTATTTCAGAAGGAACGATGACCCCGCCGCCGCCTGCAAATATCTTAATGTGGCCTGCCCTTTTTTCCTGAAGTAAATCATACATATACTTCAAATATTCCACATGGCCGCCTTGATAAGAGCTCACTGCAATCCCCTGGACATCCTCTTGGATTGCGGCATTGACAACCTCATCTACAGAACGGTTATGTCCCAGATGGATTACTTCCACACCTGAATCCTGAAGGATGCGGCGCATAATATTAATAGCCGCATCATGGCCATCAAATAATGCCGAGGCAGTAACAAATCGAACATTATTTGTGGGGCGAAAAATTTCTGTCTCCATCTTTTAGCACCACCTGCCTTGTTCTATTTATTTGCCGTTTAAAAGGTTTCCTGCAATTACCATTCGTTGAATTTCGTTTGTTCCCTCATAAATTTGTGTAATCTTGGCATCACGCATAAAACGTTCTACTGGATAATCCTTTGTATAACCGTAGCCACCAAATATTTGAACAGCTTCTGTTGTAACCTTCATCGCCGTATCACTTGCTAACAGCTTCGACATTGCCGACTCTTTTCCGTAGGGCAAACCGTTGGATTCCAGCCACGCAGCCTGATAGGTTAATAGACGTGAAGATTCAACTGCCGTTGCCATATCTGCCAGTTTAAAAGAAATACCCTGATTAGCGGCGATTGACTTGCCGAATTGCTGTCGTTCTTTTGCATATCCTACAGCTGCGTCTAAAGCACCCTGAGCAATTCCGAGCGCCTGGGCTGCAATTCCATTACGTCCCCCGTCCAAGGTCATCATTGCTACTTTAAACCCTTTCCCTTCTTCACCGAGCACATTTTCCTTCGGTACAAGGCAATCTTCAAAGATAATTTCCGCTGTCGGCGAAGACCTGATCCCCATTTTCTTTTCTTTTTTTCCTATATAGAAGCCGGGAAAATCTTTTTCGATAATAAAAGCGGTTATCCCATTCTTTTCAGATGAGGGATCTGTTACCGCGAAAACAATATAGATATCCGCAATCCCTGCATTCGTAATAAAAATTTTGGAGCCGTTCAAAATATACTCATTACCTGCTTTGCGGGCAGTTGTTTTCATGCCGCCGGCATCGGAACCGGAGCCTGGCTCAGTTAAACCGTAGGCGCCGATTTTTTCTCCTTGTGCCATCGGTTTTAAGTATTTTTGTTTTTGTTCTTCTGTTCCAAATTTAAAGACAGGCCATCCTGCTAAAGAGGTGTGTGCAGAGAGTGTAACACCAGTTGAAGCGCATACACGGGACAGTTCTTCTACCGCTATACAGTAAGAAACATAGTCACTGCCGATGCCACCATATTTTTCAGGCCATGGAATACCTGTTAAACCGAGCTCGGCCATCTTTCGGAAAATCTCCCGGTCAAAGCGTTCTTCTTCATCACGTTCTTCCGCTGTAGGTGCTACTTCTTTCTTTGCAAAATCCCGCACCATCTTTCGGATCATTTCATACTCTTCTGATAATTGAAAGTGCATCATAGCATCCTCCATTTGTAAAAGGTCCGTTTCCTTTCCTTATTCAAAAGTGATTATTTGGTTTTATTAAAAGCTAGAGAATTTTTCCTATAGATTACTAACCGGTTCTCCTTGACAAAGGCGGATAACAGGGTTTAGTGAAAAACTACGATTTCCTTTCGAGGTCTTAATAGATTCAAAACTGATTACCCCATCAACTTCTATTTTCTCCCCTATATTAAAATCGGAAAAACCGTCACATATTATTGGGATAAACTTAATCATCTCACCATTAACTTTTATCATTTTTTCTAATTCAACAAATAAAATACTGGTAATATTCTGTCTGTAGTCATCTATATATGTTCTTTTGTTATAGATTTCTCCACTTATTTTCATGTGTTTCCTCCAATTTAACCGGGACCATCTTACTTAATCGGATTTTTGAAACATGTTTTTCTTGGGCTTCTGCTGATTCACATGATCTAAAATATATCTTTGTCCGTTCCATTCAATCACAGTAGGAACTCCATTTTTAGTTTTTTTTACTTTAGGCAGAATTTCAGATTCTAACAAACTCATTTTTACTCCTTATTTACAAATACTTATGGTTATACCATTACATCAATCTTAAAACCCTTATCTTATATATATTTTGATATTAATCTCTCTACTTCGAGTACCTTAAACGTCTATTAGGAAATATATCTTGCCAATTTAAAAGCAAAATTTCGATTTTTCCTAGTAACTATAAATAAATTTAATCAAATTTTTATCTTTGTTGTAGAAATATTACTGATTATCAGAAAATATTAGATACTTTTATTTATTTTTCTTTACCTAAAGCTATTTATTTCTATTTAGTCTACTTAAATTCTATTGAAATGAGGATCTCTTTTATCATAAAAGGCCCTAAGCCCCTCCTGATAGTCTTCTGTTTGCATAAGGAATGTTTGAATCATATTTTCTTGATTCAGGACAATATCCCAATTTAAATTTACGGTATGATTGAACATTTGTTTAACATATTTGTTGCTTAACTGGGGGCCCTTTAATATGATCTGAGAGAATTCAATTGCTTCTTGAAGAACATCTTCTTCCGATATTCGATTGATAATCCCCCAATTTTTTGCTTCTTCCGCCGAAATTACTTTCCCGGACAAAATCCATTCTTTGGCAATAGCCACAGGTACTCGTTCCGAAAGTAATTTCATTAAACCTAGATCAGGAATGACCCCCACATGTACAAAATTCAAACCAAACTTTGCGGAGCTGTCAGCTACAATAAAATCCGATGCAAGTGCTAAACTAAAACCTGCCCCTGCTGCAAATCCATGGACAGCGGAAACAACATATTTATCAAGGCTAAGGATTGTCTTAGTCAAACCAGAGGCTTTTTGCATATAATCAAGTTTGTCATTTGATTCGGATAAATTCTTCATTGTCTCCAAATCTCCGCCCGCGCAAAATGCTTTTCCTTCAGCCGATACAATAATTACTTTCACTTTTTTATTTTTATCTAATTTTTCCAATTCCAGAGTAAATGCTTCGATTAACTCAAACGATAATGAATTTAGTTTTTCTGGACGATTTAACGTAATAATTCCAATCCCATCTTCAATATTCACTTCTATGGGTTTAGACATTATGTTCACCTGCTTTCATAATCATAAAATCCCTTGCCTGTCTTCCTGCCTAAATGTCCTGCACGTACAAGCTTCTTCAGCAATGGACATGGGCGGTATTTGCTGTCATATGTCTCCGTATATAATGTTTCGGTTACAAAGAGCAAAGTGTCCAAACCAATAAGATCCGCTAATGCAAGGGGTCCGATCGGGTGGTTTGCCCCAAGCTTCATACCCTCGTCAATATCCTCAGCACTGGCAGTTCCCTCCGCGAGAACAAAGATGGCTTCATTAAGCATTGGCACCAAAATTCGATTGACCGCAAACAATGGTGCATCATTTACCTGAATTCCTGTTTTTCCAAAGGATTCTGTTAAGTTCTTTACAATTTCAAAGCACTCATTTGAAGTTTCCTGACCCTTAATAATTTCGATCAACTTCATTACAGGAACCGGATTAAAGAAATGCATGCCTATAACCTTATTGGGTCTGTTTGTTACGGAAGCAATCTCGGTAATACTTAAACCAGAGGTATTAGTAGCAAAGATTGTGGAGTCTTTGCAAATGACATCAAGTTCCTTAAATAGAGCCTTTTTAGGTTCCAACTTTTCAATAATTGCTTCGATGACTACGTCCGCATCAGCCAAGTCCTGCAAATTTACGGTACCACTGATTCTATCTAAAATTTGTTGTGCCCTTCCTTGCTCCATTTTCCCTTTTTCTACAGCCCGGTTTATGTTTTTTTGAATTGAAGCTAATCCTTTTTCTACAAATCCTTTTTCTACATCACGCATAATCACGTAGTAACCTGCTTCTGCGGCCACCTGCGCAATTCTATTCCCCATGGTTCCTGCTCCCACCACTCCAATTGTTTTCATAATTAATTCTTCATCTCCTTATAAAGCTTTTATTTTAACTTTGTTTTATTAAATAATCTGGTTTGGATTACTGTCCTTCGAATTTCGGAGATCTTTTTTCCAAAAATGCTGCAGCCCCTTCATTTTTATCTTTTGTTTCACAAAGTTGTCCAAACAGATCCGCTTCAAATTGAATGCCTTCTTGTAAGCTCATATTGAGCCCCGTATCTATTGCCCGTTTAGCTCTTTCTAAAGCCAATGGAGCATTTCTTGCTATCTTTCGTGCAAATACTATTGAGCTATTCAAAGCTTCCCCTGCGGGAACTATTCTTTCTACAAGGCCAATTCGATAGGCTTCCTCTGCCGAGATCTGTTCACCGGAAAGAATAAGTTCCTTTGCTTTTCCTGAACCGATCAGTCTTGCCAGTCTTTGAGTGCCCCCATACCCAGGGATGATCCCGAGTCCTACCTCTGGAAGCCCAAACTTTGCATTCATAGCAGCAAAACGGATATCACAGGCCAAGGCCAGTTCACAACCTGCTCCAAGTGCAAATCCATTGACAGCACAAATTACAGGAATATTTAAGCGGCTGATTTTTTCAAAAACAGACTGTCCAAATAAGGCCAGTGCTTTCCCGGAGGACTCATCCAGATCTGTAAATTGTTTAATATCTGCTCCAGCCACAAAAGCCTTCTCCCCTGCTCCAGTAATAACAGCAGCCCGGACTTTTTCTAACTCTTCCACATGATGAAGGATCTGGTTAAGCTGAGCCATAACTTCTGAATTTACAGCATTTACCGGCGGATTATCAATGATTATGACGGCCACATCACCGTCTAACTCCAAACTTACCAAACTATTTTTTACAGTTTTTTCCCCTTCATACATATCTACAACTCCCCTTCGTGTAAACAATTCATATCCCAATTAGATTGGATTTGTCCTTAACACTGCCATTCCAGTACGCAGCTTTGAATTACAATGTTCCATTTTATATCTCTTATAAACGGTTCTTGAATTGTCTTTCCTTTTCTTAATCAACTGAAAAGGCCTGTATTAGAAAATTCCTCGATTTTTTCTTGCGAGTATCCGTGACTTTTCATGACTTCTTCCGTGTTAGCATCTGATATAGAAATCCCTGTATGACGGTACTCTGGGGAAGATTCTGAAAACTTAATCGGATTTGCAATCTGTTTCACCTTTCTCCCATTCGGTCCAGGAACCTCAACGACCATACTTCGTTCTTTCACAAGAGGCCCCTCTAATACTTCAGAAAGCGTAAGTACCGGCTCAACACAGGCATCCGCAGCATTGAATAATGTCATCCACTCATTTAATGATTTCGTCTTTATAATCTCCCGAATCTCTTCCTTAATTTTAGCCCCGTCCTTTGGAGCTACTCCTTCAGCAGCAAGATCTGGTTTGCCAATTGTTTGGCAAAAAGCTTTATAAAATTGCGGCTCAACCCCGCCAAAACTTAGATATCTTCCATCCAGAGTCTCATAGTAATCGTACAGTGATCCTCCATTAACAAGGTTTTCTTCCATTCCTATGTCTTTTCCATCAACTAAATAGGCAGCCCCCTGCATGAACGAATTGAATGCAACCATCCCGTCAGTCATTGAAACATCGATATGCTGACCTTTTCCAGTCCGCTCCCGATAAATGACTGCTGAAAGAATACCGATAATTGCATTGTTAGAACCTGAAGCAATATCTGCAATTTGCACTCCCATAAGTGGCGGGCCTGATGCTTTCTTCCCCGAGTAAGATGCGACACCAGACATTGCTATGTAGTTAATATCATGTCCTGCACGATCCCTCATCGGACCTGTTTGTCCATATCCAGTTAACGAGCAATATATCAACCTCGGATTTACTTTTTTCAGACTTTCGTAGTCAAGATTTAGTTTTGCCATCACTCCTGGACGGAATTGTTCAATAATAATATCGTACTCACTCAGAAGTTGATGAATCACTTTGATTGCACGAGAATCCTTCAAATTTAGGGTCATGAGTTTTTTGTTCCTGCTCAACTGTGCCGATACGGCTGACAACTCTGTCCCAGGCAGGAAAGGCGGTAAAAAATCCACCACATCAGGCCGGGATCCAGATTTAATCCTGAGAACATCAGCTCCCATATCTGCTAAGCACATGGTGGCGTAAGGCCCCGGAACCAATGTACTGAAATCTAGTATTTTTAAACCTTCAAGCGCTCCAGCCATTTTTTTCCCCTTTCTGCGTATAGAATTCTATCTCTATCGGGGCTTTACTTTCCTGCCCCCTGCACAACAGCCATTATCTGATGTTATTAAAATAATGCCTGGCTTTAACGGCAATCTCTTCGGGTGCTTTAAATGACAGTGTTTCTTGATGCAAGGCCTGGAAGAAATTGATATCACTTGTATTGAGAAATCCCAGTGTATGCCGTGGGATTAGACGGGCATGGATCGGCTGATTTGCTTCTGGATCCATTGATAGATTTATAGATAAATTAAAACTTTCCAATCCTTGTTCCGATAATGTAGAAAAGATAGCAGTTAATCCTTTCGCAAAATTTAACCAGTCTTGTTCGATAAGATCATTGACAGAATGCCGTTGAGAAAAAATAGCCATGAAATCATTCTGACCTTTTGGAGAGAAGGCATGCATCCAAGCAATGTTTCCAACTTCACCGATCCATCTTTCACCTAGGTTCTTTTCTTTCTCTAATAAGGAAGTAAAATAAACTTTACCCATTTCCCTTTCAAATGCGTCTGTCTTTTCAATTGTTCGGAATTGGTAGTTTGTCGGCGATTCTGAAACCATCACTTGTATATGCGGATGGAGAATACTTCCTCCTGATAATGGCAGGTAGTTCCAATTTATAGAAGCATATTTTGCCTTTGAATCAGTAGGCACTATTTTTTGGATATATATTTGAGCTGCCATGAATGCATCTCTCAGCATACTCGTGGTAAATTCCTCTAGACGGACATAATGCTGATCAGAAATGATAACAACTCCATTATGTTTGCTGTACGGGAAAAGATTTGGTACAACAACTGCTATTCCTTGTTGAATCCTTCCTTCTCCAGTGATTTCTTCGAGAAAAATTGGAGTCATTTTTACTAAATTTTCACTACAGAACGGACAATTAGTCCCGCCTGTTTGGACAGCTACCTCTGTATAATCAGGAGGGATTATTTTTAACCCTGGATCATAAATTAAGCGTGACGATTCTCCTGTAAGCGGATCAAAGCGAATTTCCGTTTTTCTTTCTATTAAATTTCCTTGGCTATCCTTAAAAGTAAACCACTCTTCTACTTTCCTAAATTCTATTGTCACGCCTCATACCTCTCTTACTTAGCAGGCAGCTGTGCTGCACCATCAAGCATAATGGTCGTTCCGTTTAGATAAGGGTTCTCTACGATATGCCTTACTGTTGACGCATACTCCGCCGTTTTACCCAGACGTTTTGGGAAAGGAATATGCTTCGTAACCTCCTGTTTAAAAGACTCAGGCATGCCACTGGACATTTGCGTATCAAACAAACCTGGTGCAATTGAAACGATCCGCATCCCATAATCCCCAATCTCACGGGCAATGGGAAGAGTCATGCCGACTACTCCAGCTTTGGATGCACTGTACGCCGCCTGTCCTAATTGACCGCCAAAAGCCGCAGCAGAGGATGTATTGACAATGACCCCTCTTTCCCCATTATCATCTGGTTCGTTCTTCATCATTTCTCGTACAGCATAGCGAACTACGTTCATCGTGCCGATTAGATTGACCTGGATGACTTTATTGAACATTTCCATTGGGAAAAGACCTTTCTTTGAGTAAACCTTAGAAGCATAAATAAGACCTGCACAGTTGACTGCCACGTGTATGGATCCAAAGGTTTTAACAACATCATCCACAGATTCCCATACAGAGCTCTCATTAGACACGTCCGTTTTACAGAATAGAGCAGAGCCGCCAAGCTCTCTTGCTAAGTTCTCCCCCCTGTCCTCATTTAGGTCCAGGATTCCGACCTTAGCACCAGATTCCACAAACAGCCTCGAACACGCTTCACCAAGTCCCGAGGCACCTCCTGTGATGATAAACACCCGATTTTCTATTTTCATTTCTTGTTTCCCCCTCAATACCCCTTAAATTCCGGTTGGCGTTTCTCTGTGAAAGCTTTCAATCCCTCAGCAAGATCATATGAACGAACGTGCTGTCGAAGATTCAGTATCTCGTGACGAAGCGCCGCTTCCTGAGTTTGATCAAGCGAGGCGTTTGCCACTTCTTTCATGCGCCGCAGCACCAATGGACTTTTAGACGCTAGCATCTCAACATACTGTTCTACTTCCCTGGCAAGTTCCTCATCCGGCACAACCTTATGGACCAGACCAAACCTTTCCATCTCAGCAGCTGAAAGGAATTCCCCGCTAAACAAAAGGTGTTTTGCCCGGTTAAGACCAATCTTCTTTGGAAGAACGGCTGCACCGCCCGCACCTGGAAATACACCAAAATTGGAGTGGGCATCGCCAATCTTTGCACTTTCAGCTGCAAAGACGATATCACAGGACATCACGAGTTCAAGTCCCCCTGCCAGTGCCAGCCCGTTCACTGCTGCAATTACCGGCTTCGGCATTTTCCGAATCATATGGCAAACTTCCCCAAACAAATCGAGGAAATCTCTCGTACCCGGTTCAGCATTGTTAAGGGAAGAAAGCACATTTTTGAGGTCTGCTCCAGCGCAAAAGGCTTCACCTTTTCCAGTAAAAACGATTGCCCTGATCCTGTCGTCTGCTTGACATTCATTCAGGACGCTGTCCAATTCCGTCAGCATTTGTGACGATATCGAATTCATCTTTTTCGGCATGTTTAAAAAAATCCATGCACCGGCGCACCGGCGTTCAAATTGGATTGTTTGAAATTCCACAGGCCTCACCTTTCTTTATAAAGTCCTTGTTTTCATTCATTATTTAATTTTTAACTGAATATTCTGAACAATACATGTCGAGCAATCCTTAGATGGACCCCGCGCTGAATCTAAATTCTCTTCCTCTTCAACTTTTTTCCTGAGACCTGTTGCAAAGTCATTGGCAAAAATCGCTGCCCCTAAAGCACCGACGATTTGCGGATCATCCGGAATAAAAATCGAAACACCTAATGATTTTTCTAACGCCGTAACCAAACCGATGTTTTTGGCTCCACCTCCTGTCATCATCACAGGTGTCTGCATTCCGACACGGCCGACCAAGCCTTTCATACGTGCTGAAATGGCTCGATGCATGCCGGAAAGAATATCTTCGGTTGTATTTCCGTCAGCAACTAAAGAAATCACTTCCGATTCCGCAAATGTTGTGCACATACTGCTAATTTTAATATCGGCATCCGACTTTAGTGACAATTCGCCAATTTCAGATAATTCGACATCCAATGCTCTTGCTAATACTTCTAAAAATTGTCCGGTTCCGGCGGCACATTTGTCATTCATAGCAAAATTTTTAACATTCCCGACAGGGTCCACGGCGATCACTTTACTATCCTGGCCGCCAATATCAATCACCGTTTTTACTTCAGGAGATAAATAGTTCGCTCCTCTTGCATGGCAGCTAATTTCCGTTAAATTTTTCCCGGCAATGGCTAACCGCTTCCGCCCATATCCGGTACTGACAGTAAAAGATATATCTTCAAGCTCAAGTCCTGCTTTTTCCAATGCTTCTTCAATCGCCAATTTCACTGCTTTATCACTTACAAATCCCAACTGCTTCACACTGTGTGAAACGATTCGTTTCTCTCCATCCAGAATCACGGCTTTCCCTGTTAATGAACCGCTATCAACACCCATTGTATAAAACGGTGTTCCTTCTCCTTTAGCTGTCATTACACTCACTCCTTTTTCATCATCTTCATTCGTACAAGATGATTCCAATTTCACGATTGAAGAATTCCCCGGGAATGGGTAACATTCCCGGATTCGCCCTTTTCGAAAAAACCTTATCCTCTGCTTTTCCTTGCCTCAAGGCTTTCAATTAATGCTTCGATACGGGTATTGACAAGTTCTTCTTTATAGAAGGATTCATCTACCATGTCCCCTTCAAATGAAGTTGACTGGATGCCCATTTTCTTATTCAAGTTTTCTGCCAATAGGAAATGTGATCTTGAAAAAGAGCGACATGTTCTAGCTCCATGGAAGACAATTCCATCGATCGAATAATCTTCAGATAGTTTCATCATTCGCTCTTCAGTAATTGGGTAACCAAGATTTAGTTGGCATTCAAGATGATTGATGGCAATTCCGCGGAGCGGATTTTCAGGATCGATGGAATCAGGCTCATGCCAGAAGGCCATATGTGTATAACGACCTGCGACAACTGTGGCATCATAGCTTGCAAACTTATTAGCCATCCAACCGAGCTTGTTCCAGTTCATAATTCCCTCCCAGAAAATTCGGTATTTTTCATTTGGAACAGCGCTAATGCCATTATCAAGTCTTTCCTGAACTTCATCCTTAACCGCTTGCATCGCTTCTACGGTTCCCGGCCATGCAGTCAAATAATTAACTGGAGCAATTTGAATCGTCCAATCAAAGAAACTAGCAGGGGCTGGTTTCGCTTGGCATAACTCCATTGCCTCCATACGAAGTTTACCAACTTGCTTTGTCACACCCATTAACTCTCTGAATTTATCCCAGTTATAAGGCTTGCCGCTAACGACCTCTAGGAACTTAATCAAATCTTCAAACTGTCTGACAACATATTTCACATTTTCCTCAAATTCTTCGCCCTTCATATAGGTAGAGCCGTTACGTCCCATATGGTATGGAATGACGACGTTAAACCAAGGAATCTTTTTACCAAAGACTCGTTCGATGGCCCAGTCCCACTGAGGACCGGTAGAACATCCAGGATAGCAGGTGACAATTGCATCGGGTGCTGGGATTTCGGTAGCAATTGGTCCAGGTGTTAGATCATCTGGAACCCCTAGTTCAGCAAACATGGCACATCCCATCTGCGTTCTTGCATAGGAGCATAATTCGCGATTGAAGCCACGATTTTCAGCAAATATTTGGGGTTCTTTTTCCTCATGCCTCGCCGCAACACGTGCCCCGTATCCTTCTCCATGGATCCATGCCATATCTTGGGCCGCCATGAAAGGTCCAATCGGCAGACCTGTCGTATAAACGACCTTTTTCCCAGATTTCTTTGCATTAATCAAATCTTCCCAATACTCATTAACCAGTTTATTCACTAACTTTCCAGATTTTAATCGATTTGCTTTTTTTGCTTCCTGTACTGCCATTTATCCCCATCCCTTTCATTCTTTTTTTAAATTAAACAGCCATTTCAACAAAGGCTTCAAGTCTAGTCTTAATCGTTTCAATGGAATCGAGTTCATGTGAGATTTCTAGCAACAGATGGGGGATTCCCTCTGCTTGCATCGCATCTTTAATATCTGGATAAAAGAACATATGGGGCTCACAAAATTGTGTCATCAGGATAACAAGCTGATCGGCCTTATTCTTTCTCACAGAATCGACAAGGTACTGTGGCCAATCAGTTTTTGGGTCACATCTAGTTGGACAAGGGACACTTGTGTTCTTATCCAGATAATTCAGGGCAATCGCATCTAATGGCTCCCTTTCTTCGGCAATATTGTTGCTTGTATATCTTAAACCGTGGAATAGGTCATCACCGACAACAACGGCTCCTGATTCTTCAATTAGAGATAAGACTTCGCTTTTCGGCGCTCCACATAAGCTGCCAGAAATAAAGACACGTACGGCATCGCTTCCTCTAGAATCCTTTTGCTTTGCAAGCTTTGGTACGAGCGTTTCAAGAATTGCGTTATGTTCCTCTTTCGGCATGACCATACTTGATTTAATAATGGATAACATTTCACTTGCTGTTAATAAACCAGGATTTTCGGATTTTAGTGCATATATTTCGCGAATAAGGCTGCGGTTTTTGTTATAAATCCGAATGCTTTTGGAAATTGACTCATCACTGATTTCGTTTCCTGTAAAGCGTTGAATATCACGCTTTAATTCTTTTAAGCCCGTAACGATATCTCCATGTGTCCAAGGCTGATTACCAACCGGCAGGCGGAAAAACATGTTATTTGCGTTTGGAAGAAGATTCCCTAATACCTCTGTTCCGCCAACAACCTGAATACAATAATCACCTCCCACGAATCCGTCGAGGAATTCCAAATCCCCTTTTGCCGCTTGGTCAACGATGCTTCGTGTTGGTCCACAAAAGTAAGAAGGATAATACGCGTGACCCGAAGTAATTGGTTCTTCTTTTACCTGGAGGACAATCGGGAGGGCTCCGGCTGCATGAATCAACTCTTCAGGAAAATGCATAATGTAACAGCCAACTACTTTTGATCCTGTTTCCATTTTCCACTCTTTTGCTCTCTCATAAGGATTTGCTGCAATACTTGCCAATTGACTTAAGATTTCATCCGCTGATAAATTTGAATACATTGTAATGAACCTCCTTAATTTGATAAATTGCTAGATTTTTATGACTGTTAAATGATAAAACTAGGAATCAAGCTGGCTTCTTTATTAGCCTGAAAATGAAAGCCCGCCATTAATGCTTAATGTTTGACCAGTAATCCGATCCGATTCAGGGGAAGCGAAGAACAAAGCTGCTTCGGCAACATCTTCCGCGTTTGGAAGACCCAATCTTGCTCGATCAACCGCTTTTTTAAAAACATGACTAGCATCACTGGCCATTACCTCATCAAAAGCTGGTGTTTCCTCAATAACGGTTAGGCAGAGGGTATTCACCCGAATTTGCCAGCGTGAAAACTCACTGGCAAGTGCCTTGTTCATAAGGACTAATCCAGCTGCAGAAGATCCTATTAATGATTCCCTTGGTGTAGCAACTCTGCCTGCATCACTTGTAATAATGATAATTTTCCCGTAATTTTGTTCTCTCATATGGTCAAGTGCTGCGCGGATGGTGTATAGCCGTGTAAATTGTTGAGTGTTTAAACATCCCACATAATCGTTTGGGTCTAGTTCATGAAAGAATTTTGCATATTTAACTGTCGTCCCTCCGTTTGATATTAAAATATCAAGTTTTCCCATTTCAGTGACAGCACGGTCTGTCATTTCTTTGACAGAATCATAGACCCAAAGGTCACACTCTAGAAAAAGGGCTCGCCTGCCCATTTTCCTGATTTCAGAGACGATTTGCTCACCGGCCTCGTGGTTCCTGCCAGCAATCACAACATCTGCTCCACTCTTGGCTAATTTTAAAGCGGTCGCCTTACCAATGCCATTGGTTCCCCCTGTAACGAGAGCGACCTTCCCATCCAAATTTGTTATCATAGTCTTCTCCTTTTTGCATTTAAATGTAATCTTTAGTCTTTATTTTAGATAGCAACCGTTTTTCTAATGAAAGTTTACAAACTTATTACGTTTGTAGAACGCGGCCAATTGCCATGATTTCTGCTTCTTTTGTGCCTTCATAAAGTTCAAGGATTTTCGCGTCGCGGTACCATTTTTGGACACTATACTCATCCATATACCCATATCCACCATGTATTTCAATCGCAGCATTCGCACAAAATACGGCTGTTTGCCCACCTAAATATTTAGCCATCGCTGATAGCGTATAATCTGGTTTCCCTGAATCAATCAGCCATGCAGCTTTATAGACAAGATTTCTTAGGGCTTCAATCTTGATCGCCATTTCCGTTAGTTTGGTCATGGTTGCCTGATAGTTACCGATTGGTTGCCCAAAGGCATGTCGTTCTTTCGAATATTTGACAGAGGCATCAAGACATGCCTGAGATAAGCCAAGTGACTGACCAGCAACCATGATTCGCGTAATATCAAAAAAGTGCATGAGCTGTGGGAACCCTTTTCCGTCCGTGCCAAGAAGATTTGATTGAGGCACACGGACATTTTCAAAAGAAATTTGTGCTGTATCACTTGCCCGGATTCCCATTTTTCCATGTAGTTTGCTTCTTGTGATTCCTTCGGTATTTGTCTCTACGATGATTTGCGAGAATCGCTTATGTCTTTTTTCGTCAGGTTGGGTAATCGCCTGAACCACCATAAAATCACTAACGGTTCCATTGGTGATAAAGATTTTACTTCCATTTATAACAAAATCATCCCCATCACTAACTGCCCTTGTTTGATAACCAGCAGCATCCGTACCGGCATTTGGCTCTGTGAAGGCACCGGATGAAACCCATTCCCCTGAGCAAACTTTCGGAAGATACTTTTGTTTTTGCTCCTCTGTTCCGTAAAGATAAATGGATTCACATCCAAAGCTTGCCGTAATAATATTCGTTCCAATTCCCATATCTACCCGCGACAGCTGTTCCGTAATAATGGCCTGCCCTAATATCCCCATGCCAGCGCCGCCATACTGTTCGGGGATCCATGCTCCGACTAGGCCCAGTTCCGCCGCTTTTTTACGAATTTCCGGTGTATATTTTTCTTCTTTATCACATTCAAATGAAAAAGGAGCGATTTCGTTCTCTGCAAATTTAAATGTCATATCCTTTAACATCATCATTTCATCCGATAAATTAAAATCCATGCTGCCACTACCTTTCTACTAATCTCGTGTTTATACATTTCCGAGAATATGGATACACATCGCTGCTTCTTCGACACCAATGCTTCCGCCACCATTTTCAGCAAGACCAATTTTCGCATCAATTACTTGTCGTTTCCCTGCTTCTCCTCTTAGCTGGGTTACGATTTCATAAATTTGTGCCAGCCCTGATGCACCAATTGGATGTCCTCGGCTTTCAAGGCCTCCACTTGTATTGATTGGTTTTTCTCCTCCTAATGTCGTAGCACCTGATTCCGCATACTTTCCACCTTCCCCTGGAGGGCAAAAACCCATGGCTTCACATTGATGTAATTCCCCATATGCAGTGGCATCATGCAATTCAGCTAAATCGATATCATCTGGACCAAGAGCTGACATTTCATAGGCCGCTTTTGCAAGTCTTTCTCCAATGTCCTCTCCATCGAGGTCGCGATTGCTTCCCTGTCCATGAATGGATGCGAGAATCTTTACTGCTCGATTGCTTCCTAATTTCTTAAGAAAAGCCTCCGAGCAAACAACGACAGCTGCCGCTCCGTCTCCAACCGGTGCACACATACTGCGAGTTAACGGGTAGGTTACCGGGCTATCGGCTAACACCTGCTCGACGCTCATTTCGGTCTGATATTGAGCTTTAGGATTAAGAGAAGAATGATAATGATTTTTTGCTGCAATGGTCGCGAGCTGCTTTTGAGTTGTTCCGTATCTACTCATATGCCAACGCGTCATCATCGCGTAAACATCCATAAAAACACTTCTGCCAGAACCTGGTTTCGATTCTTCAGCCGGGAGCGTCACCTGCAAGTTTTTTCCGTAATCCAGTAGGGTTTGAATCTGTTGTTCGTAATTCTCCACGTCCATACAGCTAGAATAGGCGGATAATGATTTCGCTTTATCTGGATTGGTTAGTTTTTCAGAACCAATAGCAATCGCCACATCATACATTCCTGCTCTTATTCCGGTATAAGCCAAGTGAAGGGCAGTGGATGCACCCGCACAAGCATTTTCCACATTCGTAACCGGGATACGATCAATCCCCATCCCTCTAAAGACTACTTGCCCACGAATCGAATGCTGATTATCGAACATCCCCCAAAACGTATTAGAAAAAAAGCCAGCTTCAAGGTCTTCTTTGTTAATCGCTGCATCTTCTAGAGCCTGATGAATTACATCTTCAGCCATGGTACGTACCGTTTCTTCGGGATACTTTCCAAACTTATTCATTCCAATTCCGATGATATAAACATCTTGCATGAGTACAACCTCCCAAATCCTTTAGTTTTTCTTAATTATGTAGTTTCATTGTTTAAGATTCGTTCTTGAAGGTTTTATAGAAAAGCTATGTTTGAATCTTAAACAAAGCTTGATAGCATAAATTGGTCAAACAGTTTGCAACTTCATGAATATCTTCTTTACCCTGGTCCTTCATCATTAAATAGTGGCCATATCCCTCAAACATACAGGTGATTGACCGAATCGTTACTTCTACATTCACTTTACGGCAATATCCCTTTTCCATTGCCCCAGTAATATCACGCTCAATTCGTTTAAAGAGGCTTTCACTGATTTTCAACCAACTTTCCTCAAACTTTCTGTCGATCATCACCGCTTCTTTTAGTGCAATGAGAATACCCCTATTTTTTACGTAATACTCTAAAATTTTTTGTGCTTCATTTCTCATATTTTCATATAAACTTTTGTCCTTATTGTTGCGCTGAACATAGACATCGACTTTGTTTACGAGGTCATCTACCAAGCTAGTAAGGAGGTCCTGTTTATTCTGGAAGTAATGATAAAAGGTCCCATAACCAACGTTCGCTCTAGTTGTTATATCGTTAACTGTAGCCCTCTTGTAACCGATTTCAGTAAACGCATCCATCGCACCGCTTATGATTTGCTCACTAATCGATCCCTTATATGGACTTATTTTCGTTTCCTTCTGAGTTCTCGCGGTTTTCATTGGTATTAACTCCCGTATCGTTATTTCCTTTCTTAATTTACATTATAGTCACGATTGACATCAGTGTCAATGACTTAGATGTCAATGTTTATAAAAATTTAAAATATTTTGAAAATAAACTCAAACCAGCTGCTGATCGACCATGCTTTTAACAATTTTAATAGCGGGAACGGGGCCGATTCCCATAATATGAGGATCTACCCCTGCTATTCCCCATGATTTAATCTTTGCTAGTGGCTTTACATGAGCATGGTTGTTAAGGAATTTTTTTGATGCAACAACAACCGCTGCAGCACCATCATTAATTCCGCTTGCATTTCCGGCCGTTACGGTCCCGTCGCGCCTGAAAGAAGGTTTAAGTTTACTAAGTTTTTCTACCGAAGTTTCCGCTTTCACATGTTCGTCTCGGGCAATGATCTTTTCCCCATGTCTCCGGTCGGGTATCACTACCGGTGCGATTTCTTGTGCAAACCTCCCTGATTGGATGGCTTCGTATGCCTTTCGATGCGATTCAACAGAAATGTCTTTATGTATCCCACTTCCAAAAACGAATCCATTGCAGCCTGAATGAGCTGTTCCCTCATCAAATCCTTCCGTCTTTCCGTTCTTGTGAGATTATCAGAACTCATAATATCCTGCTCCTATGAAAATTTTAATTATATTTAATAACATTGTTATCAGATATGACAATACTGTCAATAACTATATAATAAAATTCTTGAAAAATCATATATTAAATCCACCAAGTGGCGAAGTTGATTTAATAAGGACTTACGAACCTTTTTCTTTCTTTACTAGTATTTTCGTATTACCGACAATACACGTTTCTCCTGTTTGCTTCAGAATCGAATGTTTTACTGTAACCACTCCCGTTCCATTCCCTTTATCATGAAGATCCAAGACTTCCAGTTGTACATGGATTGTATCGTTAATAAAAACCGGTGCAATATAACGTAATCTATCAAGTCCATAATTGGCTATCACTATAGATGGTTCAAATTTTAGCAGACCAAAACTAAATGATAATACTAACATACCATGGGCAATTCTCTGCTTAAAAAAGGAGTTCTTGGCATATTCAATATCCGTATGAAGCGGGGAATAGTCTCCTGTAAGTCCGGAAAACGATACTAAATCCGTTTCCGTTATCGTCCTCCCACTTGACTCCCATCTCTCTCCAATACTGAAATATCCAAAATATTTATCATACATACAATCCTTCACCCCTAGTAAAATATTTTTTATTGCGCCTTTATCAAGCGCAGGTAAATAGATTTCTTCCACCTTTAGAATATTAAGCCTTTTAGTAATATTCAGGAATATTATAATCACGTATGACGAGTTTGTCATTTTTTTGCTGAGCTTTGTGCGATTTACCATTTTTAGCTTTATTAATGAGCAAACAATAGGAAATTATTCTTATTGCAAAAAGATAAGATACATTATCATGAATTCTTTTTAAAAAGGAATCGCAGCTTTTCTGTCATTCAGGTTTCCAAATGTATTATAGTCATAGGAAGTCTTCTCCCAGTCCATAGTGTTTGTGTTAGTTACTTTCTCATTTCGATATGTTGAAGAGGTACTCCTTTTTGAGTATAAAATCCTTGAGCCCGTAGAGCTCATAATTATGAAATTAATTCATTAAGTAACGGTTGATACTTTCCAAAAAAAGATTAATAAACTAGAATACTTTCTGCCATGTAGGACGGATTAAAATTTCATTTACAGAAACATTGTCAGGCTGTTCAATAGCATAAATAATAGAGTTTGCTATATCTGTACCTTCAAGCTTATTAGGGCTTGGGTTTTTACTTATTAAATTTAGGGCATCTTTATCCGTAATATTGTTATTCAAATCTGATTCAACCGAACCAGGATAAATCACCGTAGTACGTATATTTGATCTTGAAGATAGTTCTAAACGTAAACCTTCCGTTATAGCTCGAACTGCAAATTTAGTACCACTGTACACTGCTCCAGTCATTCCAACGGAATACCCAGCAACAGAAGAAACATTTATAATATGCCCGTTTCCTTGTTTCTCCATTATTGGAATGGCTGCTGCAATCCCGTACAGTACTCCTTTGATGTTCACATCTATCATTTGATTCCATTCATCAATTTTTAATTTGTTCAAAAAGGAAAGTGGCATAATACCAGCATTGTTAACCCAAACATCTATTTTTCCGAATTTTTCTATAGTAAATTCAGATAGTTTTTGTACATTACTATGGGAAGTCACATCTGTCTCAAAATAAATAGCAGACCCGCCATTTAATTTTATTTTTTCTGTTATTTCCTTTAACCGATATTTTCTTCTTGCTGCTAGTACAACCTTTGCACCTTTTTCTGCTAAAGACAATGCAGTCGCTTCTCCAATCCCACTACTTGCACCTGTAATCACTATAACTTTCTCTTTTAGGCCACTCAACAGAAATCCCCCTCATATTTAAATATTAATTAATTAGTCATTTATGGAGTTGTATTTGTAACTAAAATTCCACTAACAGGATTTCCCATTAATGCTAGGGAATTTTTTTGCTTAAACTAAAAAGAAAAAAGCAGATAAAGCAGACTAAGAGTCTTTTTGAAATACATGGGCAACAAACTTGTGATCAATTAACAAAGAAAGTAAAATTTGTAGGGATTTACCCAAATATGGTTCCGGTTGCTTAGAGAACAACCGAGGGATACACTTGGAAAAATTAATAAAGAAAGGCTTAATTATGCAAGACGAATCCTTTTATTCCCCCATAAAAGATTAATGATTGGCCCTTTTCTTCATTTTTTCTATTTGAGCTGGGGAGAGGTAATCCGAAATATTGAATGCAGACATGGCTAGCTCTCCCCCATTAATAAAGGAGAAGATGGCCTTCAAAGAATGTAGGGTAGGAGGCGCTATCATTAATTCCAAATTATAACCATTAACGGCGTCTTCTGGAACAATCCAAGCCGCATGGTCAATTTCACCTATATGAGGTTTTGGTATTTGTGATTTTGGCAGCTTAGCCATGAAAAATCTTGTATCAAACCGAACCGGATTAAACTCTGGTGTAACAATATGGCCAAAGTAAGTTAAATTGGTAAGATCCAAATGGAGATTTTCCTCTTGCAGCATTTGAGCAAAAGTTATTTCTTCATTAATTAGGAGACGCCGGTACTCCTTTTTCTTCTCTGTGCTCAGCTGTTTTCCATCCTCTTCGAACACAAGCAGAATTCCCACTTCTTCAAATAATTCTCTCGCTGCAGCAATATAATAGGAATAATGGAAGGATTCATCCAGGTTAAACGTTTTTAGTCTTTCTTGGTTAACTTCATAATCTCCCTTTGCCACCTTACCCCCAGGGAAAACATAAAACCCTCCCATAAACTTCATGGTATTCGGTCTTTTTGTCATATACACTCTAAATGCATCATCCATTAAGACTACAGTTGACGCAGGTCTTGAGATTGCTACAGCCATCAATGTTCCACCCCTTGATTTTTTAAATAATAATTCAAATTGAATCAATTTCATAATTCCAATTCATTAAGATTACCGAACTTACTTATATGCCATAGCATAACCATCCATAAAAACATTTCTGCCAGAACCTAGTTTGATTCTTCAGCCGGGAGCGTCACCTGCGAGTTTTTTTCGTAATCCAGTAGGGTTTGAATCTGTTGCTCGTAATTCTCCACGTTCACGCAGCTAGAATAGGCGGATTATGATTTCGCTTTATCTGGATTGGTTAGTTTTTCAGAATCAACAGCAATCGTATGTTTCATTATTTAAGATTCGCTCTTGAAGTTTTTTAGAAAAGCTTTGTTTAAACCTTAAACAAATCTTGATAGCATAAATTGGTCAAAGAGACGGCAACATCATGAATATCTTCTTGGCCCTGGTCCTTCATCATTAAATAGTGTCCATACCCCTCAAACATACAGGTGATTGATCGAATCATTACTTCTACATTCACTTTTCGGTAATATCCCTTTTCTATTGCACCAGTGATATCACGCTCAATTCGTTTAAAAAGGCTTTCGCTAATTTTCATCCAGCTTTCTTCAAACTTTTGATCAATCATCCTTGCTTCTTTTAGTGCGATGGGAACTCTTCTGTTATTTATGTAATACTCCAAAACTTTTTGTGCTTCATTTCTCATATTTTAATAAATACTTTGCTTCCTATCCGTATGAGAAACATGATCATCTAATTTGTTTACAAGATCATCTACCAATCCAGTAAGAAGGTCCTGTTTATTCTTGAAATAATGATAAAAGGTTCCATAACCACCGTTCGCTCTTGTAGTAATATCATTTACAGTCGATATATCGTATCCGATTTCAGCAAAGACAACAATCGCACCGCTTATGATTTACTCACTAATCGATCCCATATTTTGACTTGCTTTCGTTTCCTTATGAATTTTCGCGGTTTTCATTGGTATTAACTCCCGTATTGTTTATTCACTCCCTTAATTAACATTGTAGTCACTAGTGACAATGACGTCAATTTCGTTTGTGTCAATATTTATAAAAATTTTAAATAGTTTAAAATCCCTTTTTGGAAACAGTGTTATTCTACGTTTCTTATTAAGAAGAAAACAAAATAAAAAGTGCCTCCCTTTTTTAGAGACACCGTCAAATTCACTATACATTTAATACTTGAACCGTAGGACCACGATACTGCTTCATACTAGATTAATTTGTCAAAGCAGTATCTCCTTTTCTAGCTCATCTTGAAGAATCATCTCTTTTAGCTTATATTTTTGAAGTTTTCCCGTGGCTGTTATCGGAAATTCATGGATAAAATACCAACGTCTTGGTCTTTTATACCCCGCAAGATTTGCTTTACAGTATTCGGAAAGCTCGTCTGGAGTTGGTCGGTTATCTTCGGACTGTGGTACAATCACAGCTGCCACTTGCTCCCCCCAATATTCATCTGGCACTCCAACTACTGTTGCATCAGCGACCTTAGGATGACTTTTGAGCAGATTTTCAATTTCCGCAGGGTAGATATTCTCTCCCCCACGAATAATCATGTCATTTAAGCGACCGGTGATACGCAAATAGCCTCGTTCGTCCATAGAACCTATGTCTCCTGAATGGAACCATCCATCAGGTGTAAGGACCTTGACTGTCTCCTCTGGCATATTATCATAACCATCCATTGTTTGGTAGGTTGAACGATAACAGAATTCTCCCAGACCACCAATCGGGGGTACATCTCCAGTTTCAGGGTCAGCTACCTTTATCTCGCAATGGGGCATTGGTTGACCCAGTGTTTCAGATTGGTCCTTAACAGAATCTTCACGATGAGTTTGGGAAACAACTCCGTGCATTTCTGTCTGACCGAAGACAATGGATACACCAATCCCCAATTCTGCTGCAACTCGTCGGACCAAAGAGGCCTCTACTTTAGATGCTCCAGACATGAAATGTTTTAGAGTAGAAAGATTATACTTCATGCGGTCAGGATGACTTAATAATGCTTCAATCATTGTAGGAACAAGAAGAGAAAATGTCCCCCTTTCCTTTTCAATCAATTCGAGCACGAGGCCAGGTTCGAAGGATGGCACCAAAACTTGGGTGCCTCGCTGCAGGATCACCCCTACAGTGGCTAGCCCACAACCACCGATGTGGAACATTGGCATCGGATTCACCCACACACCACCTATATCTAAACCTGCACCTTCCGCAGTGAAATAACATGCGTTGACTGTCCCCTTGTGGTGAAACAACACACCCTTTGCGAAGCCGGTTGTACCAGACGTATACATGATAATACAGTGATCTGTTGGTTTGACCTCGGGAAAATGCTTAGTAGTACCGGATTTAATAAAATCAGATAAGCTGGAGAACCCAATCACTTCCCGTAAACCAGAAGTATTGGTGCGAACCTGATTGGCAGTAGCCATCATATCATGCCCTCTGTACTCATCTATCAAAAATAGACCTGCTGCTCTAGATTGTTTCAGGACATACTCAAGCTCGCTTGCTTTATAGGCTGGGTTAACTGTGACCATTGTCATACCTGCAATCGCACATCCAAATTCAACAAGTACCCATTCAACTACATTCGGTGCCCATACCGCAATTCGTTCTCCAGGCTTAAACTTGGTAAGCAGGGCTGAAGCCGTCTGCTCCGCGTCCGCCAGCAGCTGAGCGTAGGTCCACCTACGACGTTTTTTTGCATCAGGTATCCCTTCAACTAAGGCAATGCGATCAGGTACCTCTGCGGCAGCCTCCCTTAATGCCTGACCAAGTGTCCAGTCTAGAAGCGGCCTAGATGTATCAGCAGGCCAATAGGACTCCGTTAACCGGGTAGTGCGAAAAACTTCATTTTTCAATTGCATATCCCCTTCCAACAAATTTTTTTATCATTTTCCCTCCATTTCTGAAGCAAATGGATAAAACAATAATTAGACTTTTTCAATCACAAGGGAGATACCCTGTCCGCCGCCAATACAAAGTGATGCTAATCCATAGCGTGCATTGCGTTTGTGCAATTCGAGAGCTAAAGAATATAACTGAGATTGTGCCCGCTCCAGTTGTACGAGTGTAGTTTTGCATAATACTCAATAAACTGTGGTGCAAGTTTCTGGCGTAATTCTTTACCATATGCCACTCCCAATCCCGTTGCCATGGGGACATTACGGGACGGTGACGCAACTCCCGGGACAAAGCTAGTAATACATGCCATCTCACCAAAGTATTTGGGGTCGATGACAAGCCAACGTGGTTGAGGTGTCGGCATGATCTCCTTCACCACATTTAACTTTTGAAACTCACGTGGAGCTGAAGTTGCACAAATGGCTCCTAAAGTCTTCAACCGAAGGACCAATTTCTCAATTTTAGATCCTCGAGTTAAGATAAAGCTGTATCCCTCATTGGCTCCACCTCCATTTAGACGCTGAACATCACTAATTGTAAATGAATCTTCAATATGAGCATTAAAGAAATCTTTCAGACGTCCTTCTGGGTCATCTATACTTATCGAAGGTCTTTTATCTTTAAGAGCCGCACGTTTGCGTAACTTGTCGGAAAGCAACATATAGATAGCCTTCGCATCGATACCTGTTGCTAAGTACCTTTATTCTTGCCTCTTTCACACCATCCAAACTGCTTATATTGGTCATTAAAAAACCTCCCCTATTTTTCTGTTTTCAGTTAGATAACTACCACTTTTAACCCCTTAAATGCTTTTTGTAAAGATGCAACAACATTACCGGTTTTGATATGCTCTAAATATAAATCTGTCTGTTATTTTCAATAATTAACATCTCACCACATCCTATAAGTCAGAAATTTATGAATATTAAAAATATTAATTTGTGAATATTGTATCACGTATGACTTTGGTGTCAATACATTAATGTTTTAGTAACAAAAATACTTATAACCCTCATTCCATTTGGTTCTGCAAGCAATCTAAATCTTTTCTGTTAGCAAAGTATCACTATTTAAGGGACCGATTTATTAAACAATTATTTTTGATAACTTCAAATTACCGAAAGTTGACGGTATTGCCTGTCCAGAAATTGACAAGTATAATGACCTTTATAATTGTAAAATTCTGGAGAAAGGAAAGGACGCCTCCCTTCATGTATAACTGCGCCAACAGTTATACGGGAGACGTCCCACACAAAAAAACTTATGGTTATTGTATCGATTATAAACTAATTGAAAACAGCCATACAGGCGGTTTTAGTTAGGGGTGCGGGGAGGATTCCTTCTCCTTGTTGTGAAAAAAGCATGAGCGTAATTGGAACTAAAGATAGAAAATCTAAGAAAAGATCTGGAGAATCAAGTGTTTATAATATTCGCCGTTTGGTGTGCGATGATTGTTGACGGATTCACCACGAACTACCTGATTTCTTTTGTACCCTATTTCTTGATTGTTGGATGGTCTTTTGGGACTACGAAAGAAGAGATTACAAAGTACGATGTGGCGATTTGTTCAAACTTCATCTTGGGGACGGGCTGAAGCTTTCCTGCCGGATGGAACTAGGGATGACTGGTACATTATCGTTGGTCAAAATGATACAAAGTTTTATTTAAAACCAAACGAAACCTATCAGGTTGATATTTAGTATAAGGGGAAGCTAAAGCAGGTTGCGGGCTTCCCCTTTCCTTCGGTCAAAATTTCCGTCAGATTATGGACAAAGGATTCCGTCAATTTCTTGTCAATAAAGAGCGTCAATAACAACAATATAAAAAGACACTCTTATCACTCCAATCGGGAAAGCCGATGTCTTTTTATTTAGTCCTTTAAAAGGTAAAATTCCTTAAAAAAATAACAAAAGGGGTCCCGACTTTAGGACACCATTTGTTTATTTTATTCATTTTCCAGCAACATCCTAAAGAACAGCATACTTACAAGTTTCTTTTTAGTATATAGATGCATCTTCTTGTGCCTTGAAGTTATTCTTTGCGATTTCGCGAAGTTTAAACTTTTGGATTTTTCCTGCTGGTGTCGTCGGAAATTCATCTACGAATACCCAAAATCTTGGTCTTTTGTAGCTCGCCATATTAGCCTTACAGTATTCTTCGAGTTCCTCCGGTAGTGGGAGATTTTCACTGGACTTCGGAACCACAATCGCAGATACTTGTTCGCCCCAGTATTCATCAGGTACGCCAACCACCGCAACATCCTGAATTAATGGATGCTCTTTAAGTAAGGCTTCGATCTCCGTTGGATAAATATTAACACCGCCGCGGATGATCATATCTTTTAGACGTCCTTTAATTTTAATAAAACCACGTTCGTCCATCGTCCCAATATCCCCAGAATGAATCCAGCCATCCTCTTTGAGTGTGGCAGCTGTTTGCTCCGGCATCTGATAGTAACCAATCATCGTTTGATAGCCTCGACAGCAGATTTCCCCTTCCTGACCTAGTGGCAGTATCTCCCCTGTTGACGGATTGGCAATTTTAACCTCAATATGTGGATAAGGCTGTCCAATCGTTTCTGCTTGATCCTCTGCTGAATCATCCAAGTGTGTCTGAGTTGTGCCACCATGCATTTCTGTTTGTCCGCAAACAATGGAAATACCACAGCCCAATTCCTTTTTAATGCGGTGAACAAGATGAGGTTCAACTTTAGAGGCACCAGACAACAAACTATGTAGTGTCGAAAGTTGATATTTTTCTCGTTCAGGGAAGTTTAAAATCGCCTCGACCATGGTTGGCACAAGGAGAGCAAAGGTTCCTTTCTCCCTTTCAACCAGCTTAAGGAACAATTCAGGGTCGAATCCTGGTACAAGGACATGTGTTCCTTGCTGTTGAAGGGTTCCCAATACCGCGAAACCACATCCACCACAATGGACGAGCGGCATAACATTCACCCATACACCGCCAACCTCCATACCAGCACGTTCAGCCATAAACTTTGTACTGTTAGTAATACCCTTATTGTGGAGAATGGCTCCTTTAGGATTACCAGTTGTGCCTGATGTATACATAATTACAAACGGATCGTTTGCTTTAACGTCAGGAAATGAAATCGATTTATCGTTGCCAATTTCAATGAACTCATCAAAATCCGAAAAACAAATCACTTCACGAAGAGACGGCAATTTCTTCTGAACCTCACTGGCCGTTGTTAGCATATGATGACCGCGATATTCCTCCGCAACGAAAATCCCCGCCGCTTGGGATTGTCGCAAAACATAATCAAGTTCTTTCGCCTTAAATGAAGGGTTAACGGTCACTACTGTTAATCCCGCTATCGCACATCCAAATTCCGCCAGCACCCATTCCACCATATTTGGAGCCCAAACTGCTATATGCTCCCCTGGCCTGAATTTTTTGAGAAGCGAAGTTGCTACACGTTCTGAATCAGCTAATAGTTGGGCATAGGTCCACTTTCTGCTTTCAGAAGGATCATGCGTTCCTTCCACTAGGGCTAGGCGGTCAGGTACTTCTTTTGCTGTATCACGTAATACTTGAGCGACAGTCCAGTCATGAAGCGGTTGTGTCGTGTCAGCAGGCCAATAGGACTCCGTTAAACGTCTTTGACTATAGATTTCATGTTTTGTCAAATAAAATCCTCTCCTTATATTCACCACTTATTCTTTTCTAAAATATAAGTATATTAAAGTGTTTCCAAACCACTATCATGAACCACCTCCTTAAGTTTTTCTGTCATAGGAAAGGAGAAAAATATTGGGGCCTTAAAAGATTTCACAATTTACTTTGAAAACATTGTTTAAGCCTATAAAAGTTTGTATAAACTGATTTTTCTGTGAACAAGAGTGGTAGCGTTAGATAATTGAATGATAAAAAATTTTTAAGGTAATTTTTTGATTTAAAATAACTATTGATTTATAGGTATGTATGCGTTTACAAATAATCTGCTACTCTATAGCTGATTATTTATTTCATTCTATATACAATATGATTTACTGCTATTTTAAGAGGTTGATTTTTTATTGAACAAATAAAGATGCGCCCATTAGTTCTTGAGGATTAGATTGAAGAATTTCCTTATTATTAAGCATAGCTAAAGAACTAGCAACCACTCACCTACTTGTTACTTATTCTTTCTATCCGTTTTCGTTCATTGATATTCATTTAATTTAATCACATTCGCTTGTAAAGTAGCTACTTCAGGAAATTTCATAAGAGCCACAGTAACACCAGAATGTTTAGATTATTCTGATATTTCAAAATAAAAATAAAAGGGTATTTCCCTTTCATTTTTATTTATTTCGTTTGATTATCATCCGTCTTAAAAACAGCACGATAGCATAATGAAGTGATGGACTCAGCTATCTCATTCAGATTATCACAAGAAGGCGGATCCATCATTAAATAATGACCATACCCCTCAAACGTGCATGTAAGTGCCCGAATCGTGACGTCAACATTCATATCATGACAATATCCCTTTTTCACGGAACCTTTTATATCACGTTCGATTCTTCTAAATAGACTTTCACTAATATTATTCCACTTTTCCTCAAATTGTCTATCTACCATCATGGCTTCTTTTAAGGCCATAAGAATACTTCTGTTGCTTACATAATATTCTAGTATTCTTTTAGCTTCGTACCTCATTCTTTCATAGATGTTTAACTTCAATTCTTTTGGCTGAACAAAGTCATCAACTTTTTCAGCGAGTTCATCTACTAACATCTCTAATAGCTCTTGTTTATTTTTAAAGTGTTGATAAAATGTCCCATGCCCCACGTCTGCCCGCGTTGTAATATCATTCACGGTTGTCTTTGTGTACCCGATTTCTAAAAATGACTCCATCGCAGCATTAATGAGTTGTTTCCTCATCAAAACCTTCCGTTTTTCCGTTCTTGTGAGATTGTCAAAACTCATTATATTCTACTCCCATTAAATATATATTTATCATCTCTAATATTGTAGTCAAATATGACACCAATGTCAATATCATTCTAGATAATTCTAATCTTTTATTTGAAACATGCAAACAAGAGGGGCTTTTTGTGTAGAGAGTGGACTATACAAATTTTCCTTTGCCAATGCAAGTGCATTCACAACTTCCAAATAAGAATGAAAACAAGGAAGCAATCTGCCTGAAAACGGAACAAACAGAATATTCAAACCAAAGGAAACACAAAATACGAATCAATTCGGGTTTCTTTTATAGCTCTTTTTGCTAAAAATCTAATTTTGCAAAATGCTCAATGAAATATCTATACTGCATACTGAAAATCTTTCCATAATATTTATCTACAAAATTCATTTTGCCATTTCAATAAATCAGTATCTACTTTCCAATACGGAATATCCTGGGTAACTAATTCTGTATAGGCAGATTCCAAGGCCTTTCTTTTTCTTCCTGAATTTACCCTAGCATAGTGTTCAGTGGTAGTGACACTTAGTTGCCCCAACAAATCTCTTATATATACAAGATTTACCCCTGATTCTAACAGATGCATTGCTTTGGTATGCCTTAACATATGGGGTATCTCTTCAACACTTTGCTCGACGTGGCGTGGAATCGGTCTTTTTATTAAAACCATAGGAAGGAGGAAAAGGAACATGCAAGATCTCGCTCCATTAATCAGCGAGGGCGGGTTTCCGATTTTCGTCACATTGTACTTGCTACATCGACTTGAAGCGAAGCTCGACAATGTTGTTCATTCCACCCAAAGCCTTTCGTTGGAGAAGGCTTAGACGTTCATTCACCCATACAAAAACAAAATGGGAAGATACCTACATTTCATTCAGGGCGCCTAATCTTTGTTTATAAAATAGATTTTCCTGGGAGTGACACTGGATCAATGCACGCTAACTGGCATTTCAATCATTCTAGCTCTTAAACGATCAATTACTTCTTTCGCTACACCTTTTGCACTTAAACAACGATCAACACTTAGGTATGTGTGAAGAATATACTCATACGCTCTTAGAATGTATTCCCGATTCGAGTACAAAAACTCCCTTGGAATATTTTCATACTGTCTTTCGTTTTGTTGAATGGACTCTAAATTTGTGAATGTCACTTCATAATTCGAGACAATGTCCTTCTTCTCTACTCCTGCTATGCCTAACAGTAGCATAGCTAAAACCCCTGTCCGATCTTTTCCGGCCTGACAATGAAAGACAATGCATCCTTCTTCTGCCTGATCAATCACAGCAAAGATCTTCTTCAGCGCACCGCTTTGCTCCAATAAATCTACATAGAGATCTCCCATAGAGACATCCTTAAAAGTATGAGTCGTAATATCCGATACACTCTTTGTAATTAACGGGATGTTATGGTAATTACAAAAATCCTCTTCTGCAAGCGGATTTTTATGAGTTTGTATCTCATCTTCCCCTCTCAGGTCAATGACTGTTTTCACACCGTATTCTTTTAAAAAGGTTATGTCCTCTCGAGTGAGTTTGCTCATATCACTTGACCTTATAAAGGAATGCCACTTCGTTTGTTGGCCAAATTTAGTACTGTACCCACCTAACTCTCGGCAGTTTTCAAGGCTATTTATAGGCAATCGAACCCAGTTTAACTTTGCATTCTTCATCGGCTTAGTGTCCTCCTAAAACAATTGTTCTCAAAATTCATTATAGATTCTTAAGTGCGTACCAAAAACAAAGGGGTTTTTTGAAACCCCTGCATGTTTTATTGAATTTTATTGTCCAAAAAATGTGAATTAGTTTACCATAAAGCCTGTAATGAACTTTTCTACTCCACAACCGAACTACATATTCTCACAATCCTCTTTTTATTGACTATTTGATAAGATGATTTGCATTATGACATTGTGTGTAAAGGTCTAAAAATATATTTAGAATGATCAAACATGTTTCCTAAGGTTAATGAAATCCTATATTAATTCATTTTTAAAATAGGTTTAATGATTAAACCACTTTCTGAATCATGAATTGCTTGATTAATATTTTCAAAATCATAGTATTTAACTAATTTATCAAATGGGAACTTTCCTTGCTTATATAATTCAAGTAATTGTGGAATAAAAATTTGAGGAATACTATCCCCTTCTACTACACCAACAATTGTTTTTTCTTTAAGCAAAATATCATTAACATCAATATTAGCTTCAGTTCCCATTGGTGGTGCCCCAATTACAGCTGTTGCTCCTTGAAATGTTAAAGAATCAATCGTCTGTCGAAGAACCTCGACACGGCCCGATGTTTCGACAGCATAATTAACGCCCTCGCCAGTAATTTCTAGTATTCTTTCAACTGGATTTTCATGTTTTGAATTGATAGTATGAGTAGCACCTAACTCGCGGGCCATTTCAAGTCGATTTTCATGAACATCTACTGCAATAATTTTCGTTGATCCTATTGCTTTTGCAGCCATTAAAGCACTCAAACCTACTGTACCACAACCAAATACTGCAAAACTAGAACCCGCAAAAGGCTTTAACTTGTTTAATACTGCTCCCGCACCTGTCTGAATACCACAACCAAGTGGTCCAAGAAGACTAATATCTATATCCTTTTCTACCCTAACAAGGTTATTTTCAGCAACGATTGAGTATTGAGCAAATGAAGATTGACCAAAAAAGTGTGAAATAGGACGATCATTGTGATGCATTCGATGAGTCTTATCTCCCATTGCCCCACCAATATTTAAATCAAAAAATTTTTCACAAACAAAAGGGCGTCCATTTAAACAATTTTTACAATGTCCACAATAGCTAAAGGAAATAACAACATGGTCTCCAGGTTCAACATTTGTTACTCCCGCCCCAACCTTTTCAACTATCCCAGATCCTTCATGTCCTAATACTGCCGGAAGAGGAACTGGGTAGTACTGGTCTCGTGCAATCATATCAGAATGACATATGCCAGAAGCGACAATTTTTATTAATACTTCCCCTGCTTTTGGTTTTTCTAAAATAATATCCTTAATTGCAAAATTTTCACCTTTACCTTCTGTTACCGCTGCTTTAATTTTCATATTAATACCTCCTCTATAAGAATCATAAATTTATGGTGCCTTTAGAATGGATAATCTATCGGTTCTTTTTGTACTGTAACCCATTTAGTAGCAGTGAACTCTTCAACAATCCACTCATACCCGAAGCGACCAATCCCACTTTGTTTTACTCCACCAAAAGGAACATTCCCATCAGCAAGTGCTGACATGTCGTTTACATGTGTCATTCCAGATTCAATTTCAAGTGCAAGTCTTTCTCCACTTTCTAAATTAGATGTAATAATCGAAGCAGAAAGTCCGAATTCCGTATTATTTGCAATGGAAATTGCTTCTTCGTCCGATTTAGCAGGAATAATTTGTGCTATTGGTCCGAAAAGTTCACAAGAAGCTAGAGTTGAATCGTTTGGAACATCTATAAAAACAAATGGGGTAATTAAATTACCATTTCGTTGACCATGGAGTACTAATTTCACCCCTTCCTCCTTAGCTTTCGCAACAAAATTCATAATTTTATCTGTTTGATGTTCATTAATAATTGGTCCAATATTCGTGTTAGGGTCTTTAGGATCACCGACTTTTAATGTTTTTACTCTTTCTACGAATTTCGAAACAAATTCATCATAAATATCATTATGAACGATGATACGGTTTGTAATGGCACAAATTTGACCACTGTGTAAAAATTTACTGAAGGTTGCAATTTTTACTGCCTGCTCCACGTCTGCATCACCAAGAACAATTAATGGATTATTTCCACCGAGTTCTAAGGCTACTTGTTTTAAGTTTTCTCCTGCAATTTTCCCAATATGTTTCCCGACAGGAGTAGACCCAGTAAAACTAATAAAAGCAGAATGGGGGTTTGTTAGAAATTCATCACCGGATTCTTGTAAATCAGTAAGAATAGAATTATACACTCCTGCTGGTAGCCCAGCTTCTTCAAACGCTTTTGCAAAAACTTGTCCACCAATCAAACCAACTTGAATATCTGGCTTATGCACAACGCTGTTTCCTAAAGCAATCGCAGGGAAAACCGTTCTTGTTCCTAGATTGAATGGAAAGTTAAATGGTGTAATCGATGTAATAACACCAAGCGGTAACTTATACACACGACTTACTTTATTTGGATTTTGAGATGGATAATCTTTAGGGACATAAATTTCATCCACCATTTTAATTGCATCAGTTATATCCCCTATTGCCATTTCATATTCAAATTCAGCTTTAAGTACTGTTCCTCCAGTTTCACGAATGATCAATTGTATGATATTTTCTTTATTTTCCTTAATATAATTTAATGCCTTTGTTAAAACTACCGTTCTTTGTTCTGGAGTCGACTTCGACCATTCTTTTTGTGAATTTTTAGCGATTTCGTAAGCTTCTTTTATTTGTTGCAAATTAGCCAAACCAATGGTCGCGACAACAGAATTGTCATATGGATCTTTAATATCGTAATATCTCCCACTTTTCCCTTCAATCCATTTACCATTAATAAAACTTTTACTTAATTCTTTAATCCATTTACCAATAGTAATACTTTTACTTAGATCTTCATAACGTTGCATATTTCAAACCCCCCTTTTATTTTTTGGTTTTCAGAGTAGTTGTCCACAAGTTTAATATAAAAATCATCCCATACACTTGCGAAGTGTAGATTTTTAGTTTCATTCCCTTATTTTTATGATGGAGCACCGTGGGAAAGTCGTTTATCACTTTGGCTGATCTTATTCATCTTAGTTTCATTAGTACCTTGGAATAACCTTCTCACTTGGCCGATTGGTAACTATTTGCATATTCAGCAAGTACTGTTCCTAGTTCAGGGGCATCTTTCGAAAATCCCGTCATACGGAAGAATGCAAACTCAAGCTTAGCTTGACGCTCAGCTACTTTTGCAAGCTGAGTTCGAGCTTGCCTCGCTACCTCTTTGTTCGGAAGTACGCGCATGACATCGTAAAGCCGTTCTGTAAGCCCCTTCATCTTCCTATTTTGGTCAATAATTTTATTCAACGGTATGATTGCTTCAGTTGGCTCCGGTCCAACTTCGGAGAGAACCTCATAAACTGAGGTAATTACTTCCACATCTGTGTGTATCAACTTTACATTACTTACCAACTTGGTTAGCAATTCTCTGTACTCAGCATTTTCGACAACCTCATAACGGTATTGATGCTCGTGCGTATCCAACATCCAATCAAGTGTAGCCAACATGAGATTCGCTTGTTCATGTGCAAATGCTGCGTCAGAAGGTAAAGCAGGTATGATAGTCTCTTCCATCCTAAGCTTAAGAGCTTGTAATTGCAGTGCCATAGTAGGAATCATAGTATGTCCTCCAATATTAATTTATTAACGTCATCAATGAAACGGCCGCCTAAACCGGCAATGAAATTGTACATTACGTCAAGTTGTGTTATTTTCAAGTCAGCATTCTTGATACCGGTACCAATCAAAGATACAATTGACCAATAATAATTGTAGACAAAATAGTAATGAAGACGACTGTGATCAATCTTTAAACCTGAGATTCTCTCGTATTCAGCGATGAACGTCTCCGTATCAACGAGTCCAGCAACAAGAAAATTGCCTTTTTCGTCGAAAGATCCCCAACCTGGGAGCATGGTATAAGCTAAGTCAGAGTGACGGTCACCTAGGTACGATAATTCCCAATCTATTATTCCGTTAATCTTGCCGCTCTCCTCGTCAAAAAGGAAATTGCCATTACGAAAATCTCCGTGGAGCAAAGATACATGATCTACCACTGGACGGTTTTCCCATAGCCATTGTTTCATGAGTATCATCGTGGGGTGTGATTCAATTTTATCCTGTTCCCATGACCTTTCCCAAAAGGCTAAACGCCAATCAATAGCATCGGTTGTATTTGGTTGAGGGATATCAAAATAACTGAGGTTTTGCCCGCTCCAGTTGTACGAGTGTAGTTTTGCATAATACTCGATAAATTGTGGTGCAAGTTTCTGGCGTAATTCCTCACCATAGGCCACTCCCAATCCTGTTGCCTTGGGGACATTACGTGACGGTGACGCAACTCCTGGGACAAAGCTAGTAATACAGGCCATCTCACCAAAATATTTGGGGTCGGTGACAAGCCAACGTGGTTGAGGTGTCGGCATTATCTCCTTCACCACATTTAACATTTGAAACTCACGTGGAGCAGCGGTTGCACAAATGGCACCAAGAGTTTTCAACCGAAGGACCAATTTCTCAATTTTGGATCCTCGAGTTAGGATAAACCTGTACCCCTCATTGGCTCCGCCACCCTTCAAACGCTGGACATCGCTTATTGTAAATGACTCTTCAATATGGTCACTAAAGAATTCTTTTAGACGTCCTTCTGGATCATCTATACTAACCGAAGGTCTTTTATCTTTAAATGTCACACGTTTGCGTAACTTGTCAGAAAGCAACTCATCTAGATAGCTTTCGCATCGATACCTGTTGCTAAGTTCCTTAATTCTTGCCTCTATCACACTATCCAAACTGCTTATATTGGTCATTAATGAACCTCCCCATATTTTTCTGTTTTCAGTTAGGTACCTACCACTTTTAACTCCTTAAATGTAAACGGTTTCGTAAAATGTAACAACAATACCGTTTTTGATATGCTCAAAATATAAACCGGTCCGTTCTTTTCAATAATTGCATCCCATCACACCCCTTATCATCAAGTATTATGAATAATATTAATATTCAATTATGAATATTGTATCACATATGACTACCACGTCAATATATTGATAATTCAATAAATTAAGAATATTTTTAATTTTTACTTCATTAGTTGAACGGTTTGGAATTAAATCGCCTTTTTTATAAGATTAAGTAGAGTGTACATATAACTTTTCGGTTACTTTATCTATTGGAAAAACATCTCCATATAAGCGGAAATAAACTTTTACCTGAGATTTATCCAAGTGTAATTACACCTCCAATTAAGCCTCATTTTTGTCTGTCTATGTACTAAATAATATCATTTCCTCTTCAACAAAACTGCCAGTTACTTGAATATAAAAATGGCATTACCTCGTTGTAGAAGTAATGCCCCCGATAGTGAAAGATAAATTTTGAAGTTAGATAGTCAATTTTTGTTGTAATAATTAAATTCTGGTTTGAGTTTCCTTCTCTGTATTCATTTTAATGATTGTTCCTGAATCCGTTGATTCTACAAAAACCTTTTGATACCTACTATTAAATGTAACCAAAAATCTATCCCCTTCAATACACTCAAAAGAAACCATCTCCAGATTTTGTGGAGCCTCACCTAATAGATGTGCAACATTCTCTTTTAGTCTTTGAGCATTAAATGTACCAAACTGTAAATCCCTATAATGATTATTAAATTTTTCTTGTAATTTGGCTTTTACAAATTTTATTGAATCCCAGGCAACAGAACTAGCAATTCCTAGAATAAAGGATTCCCAAAGGTCACTTGCCCCTCTTTCATATTTAAAAGTTGTCATACCTATCTTCTCAGCATTTAAACCACAACTTCTAATTATATTTAATGCTTCTTCAACTTCATCTGAATACTTTAAATAAATAAATCCTTGATAATTTGATAAATCATTCGTAGATGGTAATTTATCCAGCTTCTTAAATTGACTTAAGAATTTAATAATATAATTAATATCATAGGTATCTCCTGGCTCCCCTAAAAAGAGATCAATTTCCATAAAATGAAGATCATTAAAGGAATTAACTTCAATAGTCATTCCATCATGTTTATCATTCATAATAAGTTTACATAGTTTCTCTTCAAGTTCAGATATATCAATATCTATTCTAAATACTCCTTCATACACAAGCTTTTCACCTACTCGAGATATCTCAGTATTAAAATCCCAAAATGAATACTTTATTCTAACAGATACAACGTTCATTTATATTCCCCCTTATTAAGTAAAGCAACTAACAATCTGAGTTAAAATATTTAACATCATAGAACTTCCTACTTGAACGCTATATATTGAAATTCATTTTAATGCACTTATTTTCCTGCTTTCCTTCTTCACTAGTCGAGTAGAAGGGAA
>NZ_JAEVLT010000027.1 GCF_024494385.1 Bacillus sp. EB600 | reverse complement strand
GACTACCGAAACAGCAGTCCATTATTATTTTACTAAATCACCCAATAGATTAAGTATTTCGAATTTGATCTTCATAAACCCTTTATTGGTTGCCTTCTTTTAAGGATATTATATGAATGATTTGTGTTCACTAATAACCATTAAAAAAGGATTGCGAGGGATGGTAAATTATAAAGGGAACGTCTTTATAAGACTAAGTAGTTCAGTTTTGGAGTACAAAATGTAAAATATCACTCCAAAATGAACCTACAAGGAAGAAATTTTTATGCTTGTAGCTCGTGACCGTAATTCAAATACGATTTCTAAATTTGTCTGAGAGTTATTCCAAATGAAAGGAAATACTAACCCAAAGTATGAATGAAAGGAGTAACCATGAAAACCATTAAACCAATTAAATTAGGTTCAAATCAAAAAGAGACTGATGAAAAATTAACAACGAATGATAGTAGCTATATGGAAGAACGTAATATCAAAATGACCACTACTGATATTGCGGCTCTTTGGAAGACATATATTCAAAACACAGCCGAAAGATGTTTTTACATACATTTTGTTCAACATCTTGAAGATGTTGAAATAAAGTCAATTATTGAAGAAGCTTTGGTTTTGGATGAAACCATTATCGGAAAAATTGAGTCGATTTTTGAAAAGGAAAGCTTCCCCATACCAAAAGGGTTTTCAGATAAAGATATTGATTTGTCTGCTCCTGCCCTATTTACAGACTTATTTGCATTAAGTTTCGTTTTTCGTAGTGGACAGGTAAAAATGCCACATTATACAAATGTTCTTAGCAAGGTATCCAGGTTAGATATTTATGAACTTTTTAAAGAATGCTTATTTACTGAGACGGAATTACATAAGAAAGCATTAGCTCTTATGCTTTCAAAGGGCTTATACGATAGACCTCCAACGATGGAGTATCCAAAAAGTGTTGAGTTTATTCAGCATGAACCTACATTATTAAATACATGGTTTGGTGAGAAAAGACCTCTAAACTGTTTGGAAATGGCTGAACTTTATCAAGATATTGAAAGAAATGCAATGGGTTTAATTCTATTGATGGGGTTAATACAAGTAACAAAAGATAAGGAAATAAAGGATTATTTATTAGCTGGAAAAAAATTAGCCCAAAGTCAACTAGACACATTTGATAAGTTACTGAAGGAAAATGACAATTATATCGGATTCCCAACAACTATGGAGGTAACAAATTCAACAGTCTCCCCATTTTCCGAAAAATTGATATTGTTTATTATAAGTGCTGCAAACTCAATCGCTATTTCTACACTGGGAGATGCTTTATCAGTTTCAATTAGAAAAGATGTGGGAGCTAAATATTCCCTTTTCTTAATGGAGGTAATGAAGTACGGCGACGAGGGTCTTAAACTTTTAGTTAAAAGAGGTTGGATGGAACAACCTCCACAACCGATTGATAGACGAGAATTTTATAAATCATAATCATTTACATACAAAGTAAAAAGGGCATGAATCGCTTTCTTGTCCTTTGTTTACATTTATAGCTTTACGCAATTCAAGTCAAAGGAATAGTTTTTAAAACTGACGAAAAAGGTCCAGTGATTTGCATTTTGCACCTTCACAACTGAGTGAAATCACCAAAACAACCTATGCATAATAACAAGACTTATTGGAAAAATTATGCTTAGTGCATTCCAAAGTCTGAGGTGAATCAAATGTCACAGAAATCTTCACTTTCCTCTACTGAAATAGCTACGCTGTGGGAGACTTACAAGGAAAAAACTTTTATTTTACGTTTTTTAGAGTACTTAATTCCGAATGCAAATGATCCAAAAGCAGAAAAAATTATGAGTGATTTGCATAAAAACTTAGAAATCTATGTTGAAAAAGTAAAAAATATTTTTCATAATGAAGGGTCTATACATCCTCAAGGATTCTCCTCCAGCAGTGACGTTAATATAAATGCACCAAAATTATTTGATAATGGTTTTGATGTAATGCTTCTAAGATCAATCAAACAAATGAGTATGGGCTTATATACACTTAATATGGGATTGTCCTATCGTACTGATGTTGTAAATATATATAAAGATTTAACAGCCATCACTCAAGCTTGTTACGATGATTGTACCCAATATCTATTAGAAAAAGGGATTCTAACACGTCCTCCATATATCCCAATGCCTGTTTCAACTGAATATATTAATGACTTACATTATTTAAGTGGTTTTAACATTTTAGAAAAACAAGGCAAATGGATTCGTACGAGTTAACAATTCTACATCATAATATGGAAAATAATAATATTGGAATGACCTTAATGTATGCATTTTCGCAAGTTGCAAAAGAAAAGGAAGTTAAAGAATATTTTCATAAGGGAATGGAGTTATCAAGTAAAATCCTAAAAGAAAGTAGTAAAATGCTGCTAGATGATAATATATCACCAACTATTACCTCTATAGGTAATGCAACCAATTCAAAGGATAGCCCATTTTCAGATAAGTTAATGATGTACTTTAATTATCTGTTAATTAACCTTACGCTTGGTGCGAATGCCTTTGCTTTTAGCTTCGCATTACGCAGTGATATAAAACTAAAAGCAGCTCTATTTACAAAAGATGTAGCGGATTATGGAGGAGAAGGGATAAAGTTAATGGTAAAGATGGGATGGTTAGAAAAACCACCAAAAGTAGGTTAAAGATGCAAGGGGACGGTTCTTGCGTCTCACGGAAAGACACATGAGAACCGTCCCCACGTATACACTGGAATTACTCCCAGAATTTCCACCAGATCTTTTTCTTCGGATCTTCTTTTACTGCGGCTGCGGTTGCTGCAGCTACTTCTATCAGTGCCTTCTTTTCTTCTTGTAATGCCCTTATTGATTCTAGAAGTGCTTGGTCACGTCTCTCTAATGATTCTCTTATATATCGCTCTTGATGATCTAACTTTTCGACTAAAAACTTATTAAACTCAGCTTGTTCTTTATTTTGGTTTTCAAGTTCTTGATTGTGGCATATAACCTTGTCTATTTTATCCGATATCACGTTAAATCTAACAGACATATCCGGTCCATTTTTTACATCCGACATATCGACTAATTCTGTTGAAGACCCATTGGATTGATTAGGATCATCCGATAGGCCCAGTATGTCTGATATCGCTTGCCTGATCGCAACATCTACCGTATAACCTTTCATTTTTTTTAGCTTGTTAACGGTTCTAAGTAAATTGATATCGAGTTCAGAAAATACTAATTTGCCGTCGTTACTTCTTTCCATCCTATAGCTGCTAAACTTCTCTACCTTGTTCATGTATTTTTTGACTGTTGATTCTGATAATCCTACCGCCTTCGCTGCCTCTTTTACCAATATCAATATTTCAGACATACCTAATTCACCTCGTCTGTCAGATAAGTCTATAAATCTATAACTATTTATTAGATACTGTTCCATAAATATCCTTTTTTTTTTGATGTAAAGAACAGCTTTGCCCTTATATCCTCTTCTACTGTTTCCGATAATTCATATTAAGCAATCTTCGCACATAAATAAATGAGTCGCTCCGTCCATTATCATATTTATATCCCAGGCAAAGTAAAACAGCATCATCAAATGTAAGTGCTAACTTAGGAAGGAGTTTGTATTGTAAAAATGAAGCATAATATATTTCTTTGTTTTTAGTCCGGATTTTTGCAATTTGATAATCAATCATTTCCCATATTTCCTCTACATAATAATTAGAAAGTGCCTTTTTAATGGGTCTTAATCTAATCTCCCTTGTTTTATGTTCATCATCTAAAGGATCATTCATTTGCGCAGCTTGAACTTCGTTTTCATTTTTAACATCTCTCTCTGTTTGGGGATCCGTTTTAGGTAGGGGAGTTAATGAAAGTTCATTTTCCTTAAGCTTATAAATCATGTCTGTTTTTTCATTATAAACAGTATATATATCTGTATATTTATTATAGCCATGAATGGTAACCTCTTCGTTATGATAATAAGCAGTTTGTAATATTCTAAACATTCTCTCTAACCATCTTCCTTATTCAAATTAAAATGATTTTTAACAGTAATGCAAAAGGAAAAGCTCCAGCACCCGACAAAGCACTGCAGCTTTTATCTTATTCATAAATATTTATTCTCGAAGCTTTAAATGTTGGAAGTTCCAGCACTTTTTCCATTTCCTTTGCTGTATCCCATTCAATT
This sequence comes from Bacillus sp. EB600, assembly GCF_024494385.1. GTDB lineage: Bacteria > Bacillota > Bacilli > Bacillales > Cytobacillaceae > JAEVLT01. Next base: position 58,192 of record NZ_JAEVLT010000027.1, on the reverse strand, counting down.
AAAAACGAGATTACAGATAAAAAATACACATTTAGGCAATATCTAACAAAAAGTATAATTGGGAAATGATCTGATATCTACTAAAAATGAATAATGTTACAGGAATGAAAAGGATGAAACTTTTTTAACACACTTTTAAATTGTGTGAAACATATATTTTTCGTAATAATGCCAAGTCGATTAGGGGTTGTCAAAAATTGTAGACTTTTGTCTTATTTTGTAATACTATATGGATGGAAACTTTAAAGACTTCCCTTTATATGAATACATAAAACTCTCCTAAAGATAAGAATCCAAGGTTCGAATCTATTGCAAATGCAATAATAAACATTGAGAGAGTTTTTCTTAAAAGCAATAAGGAGGACAATTCTCATGGAAAATTTTAATAATTGTGCGGAAATATCGGAAATGATCTATTGGGCAACTCATCTAGAGGAACAAGCAGTAAAGGTGGAAATAAAACAAAAACAATCGATCAAATACGATGTTTCTCCTTTGATTGACTTGGCACTTGCTACAAAGGATAAGGAATGGTTTTATCAATTAACCTCTGGGATGTAAGGTAACTTAAATTCCCGCTCCTTCCAGGAATGGGTCTTCTCGCCCAAACTGATAAAGCAATTCTCCTTATAAGGATTTGTTTCATTCTGTCAAAATTGGCAGCAGGATATTCAAGTAATGCACTCGTTCGTATTATAAGATTCACTTCTGACTGGCCATTTTTATAGAGTTTTATATAACGGTATCCGGGGTAGAACGGCACTGTTGAAAAAAGCTACAAGAGAGAATTGATTAAAACAAGCAAGGCCCGATTGGGCCTGCCTGTTATTTGACTATTACAGTTCCAACCATTCCTTCCTGTAAATGATACCGACATATCAGTTCATATGTTCCGGACTTTTTCGGTTTCACGGTAATGGTTTTTTCTTTTCCTGGCTGCACTTCGGCGTCAATTCCGAGCTTTTCCACTGTGAAGGTATGCTTTTTCTTACCTTTGTTTTTCAATATCAACTTTGTCGTACTTCCATTCGAAATAGTGATGACTTTCGGATTAAAGTAATCATCGTTCAAGTTAACCTCAATCGCTTTCACTGACTCAATAGGCTGTGTTACGCCGCCGAATTCGGCAAATACACTGAGTGAGCCTGAAGTTGTTACAACCACAATCATCGTAAGCAAAACGACCAATCCAGTTAACCACTTTTTCACAGACATTCGCAATCCCTCCTTTCCTAAGACTATCTTTTTCCAATTCATAAAATATTATCACATTAAATTGGGTTCCAATGTGCTTCAAATAAGTAACCTTTATGGATACCCCCCCATATATAAAAAAAGAGCCCACCGGATAGATCAAGTGGGCTTAAATAATAAGTTATTTTCTATTAGTATGGATTCAAGTGTTTAAAACTCGGTTATCATTCCTTCGTTACACCTTCATTACTTTGTATCTCGTCCTTAGAACTTCCTGACAAAAAGAATTCTTTGCCTTTAAGCCTGGCCTCGGGTAAGAAGAAGGTACCAATGAAGCATAAAATGGCAAAGATTAATCCCACACGGAATATTTGTTGGATACCAAATGTTAAAGAAGTCTTCACGGCCTCCATCAGTTGAAGGTACATTTGATGTCCTGCATTACCCAATTTATTGAACTCTGCTGCAATAGATTGTTGTGCTTGTAACGTTAGGAGCGTTTGTGGATTCAGATCCGCCAGCTTATTTTTAAACTGTTGCATTGAATCTGGTAAAGTTTCACTAAATTTTTTGGTAAACGCTTTGTTTAGGATCGAACCAAAAATAGGAGAAGCAATAACTCCGCCTAGCGAACTTACAAATTGCTGTGTTGAATTTACTGTGCCCATCATTTTGTAAGGGAATGCGTTTTGCACGACCATGTTCATTAGAGGCATTAACGAGCCAATGCCAAGTCCAAGCACAACCATGTTTATGGCAACTGTAGACCAGGTAGTATGAATATTCATTTGATTCAACAAAAGGGAGCCCGCCACTATCACAGCACCGCTACACCATGCAAGATACCTGTAACGACCTGTGCGCGACATAATTTGTCCTGAAACTATACTACCGAAAATAAAACCAAGCATCATTGGCGACATAACCCAGCCGCTGCTTTGCGCATTGAGCCCAATTACCCCTTGAACATAGACAGGCAAGAATATGAGACTGCCGAACATCGTCATACCGACTAACACCCCCAAGATCAGTGAGGTGCTAAAAATACGATTCTTAAACAAAGCTGGATCTAAAAGCGGATCTTTTGCTTTACGCTCCCACAAAATAAAGAGGATAAGGACAACCATACCACCTATAAAGAGTGTTAATTCAAGCGGAGAACTCCAGGCATATTTCGTACCTGCCCATGTAAAACCCAGCAAAATCGGAATTAAACCGATGATCAAAATAACCGAACCCAGCCAGTCAACCTTCACCCGGTGTTCTGCCCGGACCTTCGGTAACGTAACAATTACGCCGATGATGGCAAGTAGGGCAAACGGTAAATTAATATAAAATACCCAGCGCCATGAAAAGGAATCAGTAATCCAACCACCGAGTGCTGGACCAAGGATACTGGACAGACCAAATACAGCCATCATAACCCCCATCCATTTTCCCCTTTCTTTAGGAGAAAAAATATCACCGACAGTAGCACGCGGCATGCTCATCATTGCACCGGCCCCAATACCTTGAAATGCACGAGCCCAAACAAGTTCCAACATTGTATGAGCCTGACCGGATACCGCGGATCCGAGTGCGAACATGATGAGTCCAAACAGATAGAACGGCTTTCTGCCAAACACATCAGATAACTTACCGTAAATTGGAATTGTCACCGAAGAAGCCATCATATAGGCAGTAAAGACCCACGCATACAAGTTTAATCCATGTAAATCCCCTATAATCGTGGGCATTGCTGTAGACACAACTGTCTGATCCATGGATGAGAAAAACATTGTCATAAGAACGGTAGCAAGCGCCCACCACTTTTTTGAACCCGTTATTTGATTGGTTGTCTGTACTTCTGAATGAGCCATCCTTTTCCCCTCCTTACAAGATAGCCTATTAATTATGATTACATCGTTCGGTAACGGATGAAAATTTCTTTAACCCAAAAAAGGAACCCAATCCATTAGTTGCAGCAGCACAATAAAACTCGTTTATTAAACGATCTATGATTTTGTCGATGTTCTGGTGCATTACTCAACTCCCTCCCCTTTTAGAGTCTAATATTTAATATATTTAAGTTTGTAATATCTAATGTTTACCGTTTATAAATAAATTTTTTTAACTTAACAATCCCTGCCTAAGTAAAAGTACCTTTTAACCATATCCAATGAACAACGTAGTCCACTATCTGGATACCTGTTCTTACCATTCAGAATGGATCTTATTATTCATGAAAATTTAACAGTTTGTTAAGAAATTATGTGTCCCTGGAACCATATACATGGGCAAATGGAGTTGATGAAGATGGCAGAAGGAAAAAGGTGCCTGACCCAGTGTGTTAAAGCGTTAGCGCATCGGGGGTCAGGCTCCAGAATTCACGGACTCCTTTCTGTACGTTTACGAAAGGAATATCCGGCTATTATTTTCTAAATATCTTTCAATACCATTCAATTAGAATTCTTACTGTATTTAACAGAAAAAGCAATCAAAAGGTCGAACTTTTTGCCTGCCTGGGAATTTTACCAAAGCTTCAGGGGAGTCCGAACCAAAAAACTTTTCCACATCAAATGTTGACTTGACGCCAATCTTATCATAATTTTCCTTGATCCATAAATCAGCATTCTTTCGGCCGAAGTCACGCAAGTAAATGAGAAAGTCCCAAGAAACATTTAATTTACTTGAACCATCTAAATTGTTCAAACCTTCAACTGTATTAATAAAGTGAATATTGACTTTCTCTAATTGACCATGGTAATCAAATCCATGATCGACCAGCTTATTTAACGAGTTGATGACGCGTATTTCACGCATTAAACTAGTGTTAAAACTGATGTCATATGCACGATCAAGTATTTCATGAGCATTTGTCGGCAGCTTGGGGTAATTGGTCGGTTCAATTTGGACAACCATTAAATCATTGCAATCATGCTCCCATAGCAGTGGGAAGAGAGAAGGATTCCCCACATAACCGCCATCCCAATAATGCTCTCCGTTGATTTCAACAGCCCTATAGATTTGCGGAACGCACGCTGAAGCTAAGACCGTATCGACTGTAACTTCATGGGTATCAAACACTCTAAGTTGTGAGGTTCTCACATTCGTAGCAGATAAGAAGAGCTTTATTTCCTGATTGTTACGGATCTTCTCAAAATCAATCGTCTCATTCAGTATATTCTTAAGCGGGTTAATATCGAAAGGATTGAGCTGATAAGGGGACAGGAATGAAGAAATAGTACCCCATGATTGATAGAACGGGTTGAAATCCATATTGCCACGGCTCACTATTTTGTCCAGCCATGTCGGTTGAAAAAGAGAAAACATTCCCCATTCAGAGATTTTACGCCAAAATAAGCCCAGCTTCTCTCGCGCCGTTTCCCTGTTTCCAATCGTCAATCCATAGGCCAACAGGCTAGCGTTAACCGCACCTGCACTGGTACCTGATACAGCCACAACTTCCAAGTTTTCTTCTTCAAGTAATCGATCGAGAACTCCCCATGTAAAAGCTCCATATGCCCCTCCGCCCTGTAAGGCTAAGAGAATCTTCTTTTTTTCCAAATTTATTATCCTCCTTAAAAATTTCATTATGAAATAGAAATATTTTATAACGAATCATTTCGATTGGGTGTGAACGTTTGGTCTTACTTTGGCGTACGTCGATTCCTTTCTTATTAAAAATTATATCAAAAAAGCTGGACTGATTGAGTTAAACGGGTTTAATTTATTGGAATTTTTTAATAAATAAAAATCTTCACCAAATAAAAAGAAGACCATTTATCAAATGATCTTCTAAAAAAGATTGTTTAGTTAGAATTGCCACATGTAAACTAAATTACGATGGGAAGTTTTCCTGCAATTTCAGAAAAAGGTTCCTGACCCCAGCATGTTAAAGCGTTAATGCATCTAATTGCCACAAGAATAAAGGAATTCTTGTCAACATTGTAAAAAATGGTGTTTTAAAAAAGTAAAATTTAGTAGAAAGTTATTGGTATCCCGAAAATTAACCGACTTGGAAATAGTTCATGATGGAGATCTAATTAATAGAGGTTTTATTAATTTATTAACGTATGCCTGATTTACTTCATACAATATTCAAAAAATGGAGTTGATCTTCATGGCGAAATGGATTGATGTATCAACATCAAAACACCAATTAAAACTTTTTGATCGTCACAGACTTTTAAAAACTTACCCAATTGGAGTTGGAAAAATATTGTCACCAACACCTACTGGAACATACAAGATTATCAACAAGGATCCTAATCCTGGCGGGCCATTTGGAGTGCTTTGGATGGGATTGTCAAGACCTCATTACGGTATACATGGAACAAATAATCCTTCTTCTATAGGTAAGAATGTCTCGCATGGGTGTATTAGAATGTTTAATCATGATGTTAAGGAATTATCATCTTTAGTTCCAATTGGTACTAAGGTTTTTATTCATAAATGACTCTATAGTCCACGTTCCACCTACGTTTCTACTCAGTACAATTTCTCCTTTATCATTAATGAATGCTCACTTGGTCGCACGATGATAAATGAAGAATTTCCAATCATTTCTCTCAGATCTTCACAATAACCCATAAATACTCTCTATATGATAATGTTTTCAATGTAAAGGCACATTTTCTAATTGAAGTAGATGACATCTGTCAGCCACCTTCTATGCAAGTTGCTTTGGAGCTTCCTACTACTTTATTTAATAGAAGGACTCCCTTTTAGGAAGTCCACTTCATGCCATAACCCTTCGATTAAAGGATGACTTTACTTAATTCTAATCTCTTTTTTGGGAGCCATGATTGTCGTCATCAACGGTACCTTCCCCCGCCTTGTTGTCCAGCGCTCCACCAATAGGAGCACCTGCAGCACTGCCAAATGGATCAAGAGCAGAAGCTATAGTATCCCCAGCAAAAGCACCTACACTAGTTCCTACTGCCTCGCCAGTATCGTAATCGTCACGTTTTCGTTCGTTGATATCAGCCATCTATTTCACTCCCTCATTTTTTATAGGGAAGTGCTATTGTTTTAGCAGCACTGTCCCGTAACATATTTTGTCCAAATAGGGACAAATTTACGAGGAGGGATTAATGAGCTATTAGCATCCGTTCCTGAATGTATGATTATCGTTAGTTTATAAAAAAGATCTTAAGTAAAAGGTATGAATATGGTTGATTTTCTTTGCAATTAACAGGTGAGAGCAAACAAGGGACAACTCCCCCGGACGCGGTTAATGTATTAACGCACCAAAAGACTATCCCCTGCATGAAATATCTTATACCGTCTGTTCCTGTTTAATAGATTCTGTATTTTTCCCCTTGTTTCGGCCGTGTAAGAAATAATATAGGATAAAGCAGATAACTAACACAACAGCCATACACAAATACATCCCGTGGTAGCCTATGGATGGAACAAATATACCTAGAATGAATGGACCTACACCGATTCCCGCATCTAAAAAGATAAAGAAGGTTGAAGTAGCTAATCCCATGCGGTCCTTTGGTGACACTTTAATAGAAATCGCCTGGCCACTGGCTGAAAATGTCCCATAACCAAGTCCTACAAGTCCCCCAGCTAATAAAAGAACGAAGCCTTGACGTGCCTCAGCAAGGAGGAACAAACCAACGGCAAATAGTAGCAGGGCAGGATACATGACCGAATTTTCACCTTTTGTATCAAATAAGCGTCCGGTGAAAGGTCTGGAAACGATTGTGAATACGGCATAGACTACAAAGAAGAAGCTGCCGACATTAACTAAATTAATTTCTTGTGTATAAGCACTAAGGAAAGTTAAAATACTCGAATATCCGAAAGCAACAAAAAAACCAATAATGGCAATCGGGACTGCTTTTACCTCGAAGAAATTGTGAAGCGAGAATCCTTTCTGCTTTTCTTTTTTTTCTTTTGCAAATGTTACTACCGGAACCTTTAAAAAGAAGATTGCTATAAAACTGATGACTAACAAAATAACACATAAAATGAAATTACTCATAATGCCTATTTGCTGCGTTAGAAGTATTGCTAAAAAAGGACCAAATGCTGCCGCCAACACAACACTCAAAGCATAATAGCCCGTCCCTTCCCCACGCCGTTCATTGGGGATAATTTTTGCAACAATGGTTCCTGTTGCAGTGGAAGCAATTCCTAATGTTGCACCATTTAAAAACCGATTCACTAACAAGAACGAAAAACTATTCACCGCAAAATACAAGCATGTCGTAAGTAAGAAAAAAACAACCCCAATATAAAGCATTTTTTTCCATCCAACCTGGTTGATGAATCTTCCAGAAAAAAGGCGGGCAAGCAGTATTCCAATAACAAATATTCCCGAGGCGAGACCCGCCATACTCGGTGTTGCTTGGAATTTTTCTGTAGCAAAGGTTGTCGTGGCTACCATTAATAAATAAAATGTAAAATAAAGAAAAAAGTTGGCTATTGAAACAATCAAGAAATCTTTTGTCCACAAATTAATTTTATTCATATCTACTCTCCTTCCAAAATGTTTTTTTTCATTTTAGGGAGTAACCGGAATGCAGCCATTTGTTCCTCTTTCGATGTATCTTTCATCACACTGTACTCCAACTCCGTTATCTTTTGCCGGCATGATTGATAAATTTCTTCCCCTACATCTGTTAACTGAATGATCTTTTCACGCTTATCTTGGCCTGGGATTTCCTTCACGATACACATTTTTTCCAAACGCTGGACTCTTCTCGTAATGCTAGGCTTTTCAACATTATAGTAATTCGAAATATCTATCAACGCGGACGTGCCGTTGTTTTTTAAATAAAAAATAACTTGCCATAAAGAGTATGATAGCTCGTATTCACTAAGTAGTTCATTTAATTGACTAATTAGAGGACGATAAAGTGCGAGAAAACATTGAAAAAAGCCCTGCATGCAATTACCTCCTAAAAAGCAAAATAGTTACCTTGGTTAACTAAAGCTGTTGACGAATTCTACTTTACTCTTTTTTATGGAATTGTCAAAACTTAGACACTTTATTAGTAATAAGCATGTAGGTAAAAATGAGTATAGAAATCATCTTCTAATACAACTTCTATAACCTTTCAAAAGTACCTACTTATTCAACTTCCAATTCAAAAAGAACACTGTTGGGAAGCGAGTTCGCTTAACGACCTCTCTTCCTTAAATATTTCTAGCACGATTTGAGATTAAAACTCTGGTTTATATCGATTTCTTTTTGTCATAAACCTACTTTAACATCTCCTTATTTCGTGTCTAGATTCATGGATCCATTATTTATTTACCTTTTGGGGTTCTTGAAACGAGGATTGAACCTAAAATGACTATTACCGCACCTATAGCAAATTGTAAGCTAATAGGGGTACCTATAAATATAATTTCGGTTACTATTGCCCAAAAAACATAGGTATTATTTAGAGATTGACCTCTAGCAGTACCGATTAAATGAATTGATGTGTAGTACAAAGAATAGTTGGCAGTACCTAATAAACCTGCTATAATAATTAGCCATACGATGTTGGATGACGCTACTTGAAATGCTAAAGAATATCCATGTATGAATGGAACAATTAATATTGCATAGCAGAGTGCAGAGGTCATCTGTCTTATATTAATCGCATAAAGAGGAACTACCTCTTTTCCTTTCATTCCCCAATCACTAATTACTCCTTCTAATCCCCAAAATATGGCGGCACCTAATGCAAACAAAATTCCGATGTAGAAGTGACGATCGGCGTTAAACTCCGATGGAGTATATGCTAATATAGACACTCCAACTATACTCAAAACAACGCCGAACCAAGTTCTTCTGCTCGCTTTTTCCTTCAAAAAAATGAAAGCAAGCAAAGCACCTATTCCAGGGAATATAGAAGAAATACTTGCCGCATAAGTTACTCCTACATATTGAATACTAAGAAAATAAAAGGTCATTGCTAAAGGTCCGCCAGACAATCCTCCAAAAACTAAAATTGCTCCGCTCTTTGTTTTCAGTAATTTTAATACATTAATAAATTCACCTTTTAAGATCATAAAAAATGATATCCAAAGTGCTGAGAAAAAGTCATGCATGAAAGCTGCTATAATTGGTGCAAATACCACATTCTGTTTAAAATGTGTACTAGCAATTATAATGCCAATTATCACCGTATCGATTCCCCAAGCAATAGCTGAAGTTTCCCCGAGGAATGTTCCCATTCTAGCTTTTTTAATCCTTTTTACATTCATTAACTTAACCTCTTTTCCAAAAATCATTTCACTGGAAACCGGCCAGATTAATCGTCAGCTTAAAATCTGATAAATAATTCCACTTAACTATTTAATTAAATCAATCACACTATATAAATAACCTCAGATATTTTAGGTTTCTTATATAGGTGAGGATAAGAAAAGGAATATGCATGTCACATTTGTTCGATCCGCTAGAAAATACAAAATGGCGCGTACTGTTCCATTCCATATCCCTTCTTTGTGCCGGCTGGAAATGTATATTTAATTTTTCTGCACAGAATAAAGACTTTTTCAGGTTAAGCAATATAAGCTCAAAGTGTTTAGTTCCTGATATAGATTTCCCTGTGCCTTATCAACAGTAATATCATAATAGGAGGGCAAAGAGCATTGTTTACATAATACAAACGAAGAAAAATACACCTCAATCTTAATGTTAAGGACATCTAAAATTACCAAGATTTTCCAAAACTAAATTTTGAAGGATATGTATAAACAACTAGGGAAGTGGATTTTCAGTAATATGTACCGAAGATGGTTTTATATAACTTTAATGGATGGAAAAGGATTCCCTTGAAAAATATCCATATTGGATTTATCCAGGAAAATATAGATCAAGTGAACAAAAGCAAACAACGTTTGAGTGAGGGTGGCCTTGATGTAGGATTCCAAAAACCAACCTTACCATTTTACATGGTTCTATTATTTATGTCAAATATTTTGAGTACCAAGTATGTGTCAAGTTTTTCTCGACGTTCATTCTAGCACGCTATTTCCAGCACCCTAAATGTGAATAAACTCTTTAATTTGAACTGACCAAATGTCTGTTCCTCTATAAATAAATTTATCTAATCCCACTTTTTATATGTGCTCATACAACTGGATAAACCTGTAATGAGTGCTAGCTGGAGGATATTTTTGAAATAAATGGGTGCTCGCAAATTTTCACATCCAGATATATCAATATCTTGGTATAATTTAAAGGATATTTCGCGGAGTTAATTCACTATTTTTTGAATAATCCCATTCATCCAACAAATATTTTTTCGATATTTTTAATAGTTTTGAAACATAAATAACACCTACCTCTTGCTCAAAGGGAGCAATACTTTTAAAGGTTTCCTTCGAATTATTTAACTAACTTATAAAAAGTATTCCTTTTCATGTCTATTTCCTCCATAGCCTTAACTGCAGTAATCTCTCCTTTTTTCCAGCGGCTATATACTTTTTTAAAGTCGTCTGTAATCTTAGCTTTCGACCGTCCAAACTGTACCCCTATTTGTAACGCCACATCAATTCCTTCACGCTGCCGTTTTCGAATTTGGTTCCGTTCGTCTTCAGCCATCCAAGAAAGAATTTGTAAACTAGATTGGCAATGATAGTACCTAAACTATCTTTAAATTGAGTGGTATCCAATAAGTATGGTAAGAACCCGACGACTTGCCGTATGATACGGTAGGTCTCCAAGAGCTCCCACCGAACCTTACGTACACCTTGAATTTTATTGTTGTTGATGGATGATTTAAATGAATCTTTTTTCAACATATTTAAATGTGAAACTACTAAAACAGAATTCTACAAAGTTTATATAAAGTTGTACCCTTGACCATACCTTTTATAGAATCATTTTATGTTCTTTGGATAGACGAGTTTATAGACGAATACAATACCACTTCTTTCTTTTTGTTGTTGTTTTTCTAAAAGTGTTCATAAAACGAACGTTAAATAGACAATTTAATAATTGATATTTTGTCGTCATTACAGGAGTGTCACAGTGGGATAGGAAACATCAATTCATAAAGGAGCGATTTCTGGATACTTATCCCTCTTGCCCTAACGATGGATAAAATGTAGCTTTCTGACTCAGGTAAAGCATCAGCCCTCTCGAATTACCAACTTTATGGAGCTCAATTCCTTCAACCATCTGGCTTTCGGCCCGCTACCTAACTGTCTACGCTTAAAGACTAAAGTTACCTTTAGTCCTCCAAGACTCGCTGCTAGCGAATGGCTAGTTCTTACTCGGCGGAGATCCCACCCGCTATATGATACGACCTTGCTCGGCCGCACACCTGATCGTTAGTTTAAGCGAAAGCTCTCACAATATCTTAACTCATACCTATCTTTGTTTATAAATAATAATATAAGAATTTATTGGAAAACTAAAATATTAATGATACAGTTGGAGGAAATTATGCTCGAAAAAGGAAAAATTAACGCCGGTGAATTTCTAGTAGTAGTAGCTGCATTTACGATTGGAAGTTCCATACTTGTTGTCCCGGCTCCAGGTGCAGAAACTGCTAGGCAGGATACCTGGATTGCTGCTGTCATTACGCTTTTTACAACTTTATTTATAATTTTCATTTTTAATCAATTAGCAACCCTTTATCCTTCCATGACATATGTTGAGTACAATGAAAAAATATATGGAAAATGGATCGGGAAAATCCTGACCCTTCCCTATCTTTTTTATATTTTCTTTATTGTGTGCGGACAGGTTAGAGATATTGGGGATTTTTTTACGACGGAAATATTAGTTGATACTCCGATGCAGATGATCATGATCATCTTTACATTGACAAGCTTAATTGGTGTTCGGTTAGGATTAGAAGTTATTTGCCGTTCGGCAGTAATTTTTTTCCCGTGGATTATCATGCTGTTTGTCTTATTATGCTTATTTGTTATCCCACAAATAAAATTAGAATATATTCAGCCTGTTTTTGGGGAAGGTTTGAAACCAATTATAAAGAATGTTTACATTAACTGGGGACAAACTTTACAGATGGGCATCTTCTTAATGATCATGCCGTATGTTGCTAAAAAAGAAGAAATGAAAAAAACCTTTTATAAAGGGTTTTTAATCGGTGGAATTGTTATGGTGACTGTGATTACTCTGAGTATTTTAGTATTAGGTGCTGATTTGACTGCAAGGCAATCCTATCCTACATATATGTTAGGAAAAAAAGTAAGAATTGGGACCTTTCTACAAAGAGTGGAAGTCATCGTCGCAATTATTTGGATGTTGACAATATATTTTAAAATGGCAATTTGTTATTTCGGACTTTCGCTTGGGTTAGCTCAATTATTTGGCTTAAAAAACTACAAAATCCTTACCTTTCCATTAGCGTTTTTAATTATTCCCTTTGCAATCTTTATGAGTCCAAATATCGTCAGTATAAATCAATTAATTTCTAAAACGTTAACACCTTATTCCTTCACAATTTGTTTTATTCTACCGCTGTTGTTGTTAATGATTGGAAAAGTAAAAAAACGTTCTGCTTCCAAAGCAACAAAAATGTAGGGAATGATATATCCACACTCCCACTTTTGACGCATTTCCAGCACAATATTGTGATACTTCGCTTTTTGTATTAAAAGGAAAACATGGACCAAACAGGGATAAACATTTCAAAATTCTAATTTAGGTTTAACCATTTGATTAGCTTTGTAATGTCATTTTTTAAAAATGCTCATACATTAGAATACAAGTCTAAAATTAAAGGTGATTAGAATGAGTTCATCCCGAGAAACAATTCTTGAAATCCTTTCCTCTGTTGCCAGCATCGAAAATGCATTAGCAGATGCAATAAATGCTCAAACCAGAATTCTCAATAAAGGAAATTTCAAGTCAGATCAATTAGAACTATTTACGGATAATTTAATGACATTAATCGCATTAACCATTAGAAAAGAACTCGCGCTTGATATTATTCTTCAAGATGTTATCAATGTTGTGGAAAAAGTCACCACTCCCCCAGCCAATTAGAATTTATATATTTTATAAATTCAATCCTTGCTTACCATTTGACCAACAGAGGTAGGTTAATTTAATTCAGGTTTTTCAGCCTATTATTGGAAAGGTGATAAGAATATGGCAGATTCATTTCGTGAAGCCATTTCAAGACTAGAACAAGCCATGGCAGGGGCGCTGGAAACGGTCACTGCAGTAGGTACTCCTGCTGAGATCGAAAAATTTGTAAGGTTGCTTAATAAACAGACAATCGTAACGGATATGTTACTTGAAAAAGTCGTTACTTTATCAGCCTTCGATAACTTTCGACAACCAGATCCTACCGAAGAAGGAGTATCTTCCATCCGGCTTAGTCTATGGGATCAATTAGTATATCCAGCTAAGAACGAGACTAACGCTGAATTGGAGACTAGGAGGAATCCTTACCGTTTTTTTCTCTGATTGGTTCGATGGTTTCAATGTTATTGAAAACGTAAGCGTAAAATATCCCCTCTATTTTCTAGATGGGAATTATTTTACGTTTCTTTTTAAATTTTCAATCAGATGTTATCATATTTACATGATTGGAGGTGGAATGGATGTCATCATTAGTTTTCATGGCTTTGTATCGTCCCAAATCTGAAAATGAAAATGAGTTAATGGAAATTCTTAAGGTACATATCCCAACATTAAGAGAAGAAGGTTTAATTACTGATCGTGAACCAGTAACGCTTCAAGCGGGAGACGGAACCATCATTGAAATAGCAGAGTGGAAATCCTCCGAGGCAAAAGAAAAAGCACACCAATCTGCAAAGGTCATGTCTGTTTGGGAAAAAATCATGGCTGTTGCTGAAATCACCAGCCTCTCGTCCCTTTATGAGTCCCAAAAACCTTTTCCAACTTTTAAACCTTTAGTTATATGAATATATCTGGATTCAAAAATGGTCACATGCAATAGCGAAACCAAAACAGCCTCGGCGACTAACCGAGGCTGTTTACATATGTAGTTTGAAAAACTATAACCCTTTTAAAAACTTTATGAATAGGATATTATGAGGTGGCTAAAACACTCAGACTATCTAAAAATATTAATACATATATGTTTACTTGACAAGGGTCGCTTCATACTGCAGTCTTTTGCTTTTTATTCCAAATTCATTCTAATTCCTATCGCTGCCATAATTCCAATAACCGAAATAAAGATGGCTACTAATAGGTTCATATAAATTCCCCCCCTCTATCATTAGCAATCTTTATTATACCATTTTTCGCTTAATTTTTTTTGCAGCTAAAGATTGTTCGGCTAACTAGGATGCAAAGTAAAGTAAGAATATTATTTTCGAATCGTTTTCTACTCACGATATAATTTTATGTTGAGCTTCTAGTGGGAATTGGTTTGTTAAATCGAATGGTTTTTATAATTCTAGGATACTAACTTACAAGTTCTCTAAAAAGTATCTTAAGTAATAAGTTCAATATGACTTGAGACATATTATAGATGACAATAACTTCTGTCACCTTGCTAAAAAAGGTGCGAATTAAAGTGTTATTTAACATCAATTTGCCACAAAAACCCCGTGAAATCAATAAAAGGAAATAGTCCAAAAAAGTGCCTGACCCCCAGTGTGTTAAAGCGTTAACGCATCGGGGGTCAGGCACCAGCATCTTTATCTTTGCAATTGAAATGTGCAGAAAATAAAAATAGAATGTTAGTATTGAAGGAGAGAGAAAAATTGAAAAAATTAACAGAAGAGGATTTTTATAATTTAGAATATACTCCACGTTAGAAATTTGGTCCGGATAGTATGATTCGGTTGGCATTGGTTTTGCACCATTTCTAATTGCTTATATCTTGTTTTATAGTTTATCGAATTTCGAAGAATATGTTGATAGTCATCCCCTTTGGACTTGGATCTTTGTTTTATTAACCTTGTACATTTGGTTTTCATTATTGATAGCCATTCCTTTTGGTTTTCCGAAAAAAGTGATTGATCGTTTAAATAAAGCTGTCAGTTATAAAGTTAAGAAAAAAAGGAAGAAATAATAAAATTAATTTGTTATTTTTTAGAAGAACATTGATATCTTTTATTACTTTGTGGTTGCAATAATACATTGCTTAATTTCAGAAAAAGATACTTAATAATAAATTTTTGGAGGGTTTTGAATGAAGGTAGCTGCGGTTCAATTAAAATCAAGTTCAGATAAACGTGCTAATTTACAAAAAGCGAAAGAGTATATTAAAAAGGCGAAAGGTCTGGGTGCAGATTTTGTTTTGCTGCCTGAAATGTATATGGCTTTTCTACATCCTAAATTGGGACAAAGTAGATATGCTGAAATTGCAGAACCCTTGGACGGTCCTTTTGTAAGCGGTCTGGCTGAATGTGCAAGGGAAAACCAAGTATATGTTATTTGCGGAATATTTGAGTCCAAACCTGGTGAAAACACTAGATCTTATAACACAACTGTTTTCCTTGGACGAAATGGGGAATTGCTGCAGTCCTACCACAAAACGCATTTATACGATGCATTTAACTATAAAGAATCTGATTCGATTATCCCGGGGACGGTTCCTCAAGAAGTGATTGACACTGAATTTGGCAAAGTGGGATTGATGGTTTGTTATGAGGTTAGATTTCCGGAGATTAGCAGACGGTTAGCTATGAAAGGTGCAGATTTTCTTTTTATTCCGGCAGCATGGGTAGACGGAGTAATGAAAGAAGAGCATTGGAAAATTCTTCTTCGGGCCAGAGCCATTGAAAATACAGTTTATGTTTTTGCAGCTGATCAAATTGGAAATAACTTTTCAGGGCAAAGTATGATTATTGATCCCATGGGAGTTGTAAAGGCAAATGCAGGTGAAGAAGAAACGATCATCATTTCTGAAATAGATCTTGAAAGGATTAAACGCGTTCGTGACAAGCTGCCCAGTGTAGCTGACAGAAGAGCAGAATTTTATGATTTATAGTTTCTTACCAGCGATTGCTATGATATTTACGCTTGTTGCCAAAGAATTGAACAATGGAGGTAACGTTAATAAACTTCCGTTTTATTAAATATATTTTTTTCTTCCAACTTTGTTTCTATATTAACTATTTTGTGTTGCATAAAATAACGGTGAAAATCATCCAAATAAATACGTGTTCCTTTTACTAATTTTACTAGTTCTCTAATATTTCCAGGCCAATGATAATTCATAAACTCAGCCATTGTTTCTTTACTAATTTCTTTTTCAGGTAAATCATATTTTTTACAAATATTTTGAATGATATGGGCAATGAGAAAAGGAATATCATTTTTCCTTTCTCGTAACGGTGGAATATGTATCGGAATGACATTTATACGATAAAAGAGGTCTGCGCGAAATGTCTTTTCTTTAACCATATCTTCAAGTGAACGGTTTGTTGCAGCAATCAGACGAAAATCTATAGGAATTGCCTTCGTTCCTCCAACAGGTTCTACTTCTCGCTCTTGGATAACTCGTAATATTTTCGATTGCATGTGTAACGGCATATCACCAATCTCATCCAAAAACAGTGTACCTTTATGTGCTAACTGAAATTTTCCTAGTTTCCCATTTTTCCTTGAACCTGTAAAAGCTCATTCTTCATAACCAAACAATTCCGATTCTAATAGCTGTTCTGGAATGGATGCACAGTTTACACTAATAAATGGCCCTTCGCGATAATTACTTAAATAATGAATAGCTTTCGTAAACATCTCCTTTCCTACGCCACTTTCGCCGGTAATCAAAATGGTTGCTGGTGATTTAGCTGCACGTCGTGCAATACTTATAGCGTTAGATATGCTTGTACTTTCACCAATAATTTGATCAAAGGTGATAATCTTTTCCTTCCGCATTGGTGGTTCGGGAATTGTCAATGGATTACCCTCTTTGAGATGTAAAGCCTGTATACTATTAAAAATATTATATAAATCAGAAACCCCTTGAAAAACAAGTATTCCTATTCCCCCAATGACTTTATCGTTTTTCCATATTGGAATGCGATGAGCAACTACTTCTTGCCCTTTCAACTCTTGAACTTGACTTCGTTCCGGAACACCTGTTTCTAAAACAATATGTAACCGAGTCCCTTCAATTACTTTTGTTACATGCTGACCAATCGCTTCTTCTTTTCTTACACCAAGATAATGACTATATGCCTCATTAATCATCCTTACGATCCCATTTTCATCAACAACTATAATGCCTTCACAGATAGTGTCAAAACAAACTTTAAACCATTCAGCACTATTTTCTATCGATTTAATTTTTTATGAACCTCCACAAAACCTTCAATAACATCTTCTTGACTCAGTGTCCCTATAAGAGTATTTTGATCGTCTACTATTGGAATTTTCAATTTATTAAATGGAAACACTTCCGTTATGTGAGTAAAGGCTACTTTTAACGAGTTTCTTTTATACTTTTAGAATTCTTTAAAGGTTACCTTCATATTCTTTAACCAACTTATACAAAGTTGTCTTCTTCATATCTAATTCCTCCATAGCCTTAACGGCAGTAATCTCTCCCTTTTTCCAGCGACTGTATACTTTTCTAAAGTCTTCTGTAATCTTAGCTTTTGGGCGTCCAAACCTAACACCCATTTGTAACGCCACATCTATTCCTTCACGCTACCGTTTTCCTTAATAATGAGATGAATGATTAAAAAAGAAATCGCCATTATTGGGTTTCCCGTACTAACGCTTTTATTGATGTTTCCAATCTCCATTTCCAAGGAAAGAGGACCAAAGCTTACAGCTAAGGTCCTCGGTCCTCCTTTTTAGGTTCCAGATTAAATAATTCGAACAGAAACGATGCTGTCGATCTGGTTCAGTTTAGTTTCCAAACCAGAAAGAACATCCTCGCCTACTTCATTGTCAATGTCGATAATGGTGTAGGCATATTCGCCGCGGCTTCTATTGACCATATCAGCGATATTTAAGCTGTAGTTGGATAGGCCGGAAGTAATTTTCCCGACCATGTTCGGAATGTTCTTGTGGAAAATGGTGATTCGTTTCTTACCTGTATAAGGAATCTCGGCATTAGGGAAGTTAACGGAATTTTTGATGTTTCCTGTTTCAAGATAGTCCCTGATTTCCCGGGCAGCCATGATAGCGCAGTTTTCTTCCGATTCCTTTGTGGAAGCTCCAAGATGAGGAATGGCCACGGCATTTTTCATTTTCAATACTTTTTCATCTGGGAAATCAGTAACGTATTTGCCGACTTTTCCGCTCTCAAGCGCTTCTGCCATATCGGCATCATTGACAAGGCCGCCGCGGGAGAAGTTCAAAATCGTTACGCCGTCTTTCATCAGACCAAAGCTTTCTTTATTGAACATCCCTTTTGTTTCATTCGTTAATGGAACATGAACGGTAATGTAATCAGAGTTGGCAAATACTTGCTCAATCGTCATAGCGCGCTGGATGTTGCGGGATAGGTTCCAGGCGACATCGACAGAAATGTATGGATCAAATCCGATTACATCCATGTCTAAAGCAAGTGCAGCATTGGCAACATGGGCACCAACTGCCCCTAAACCAATGACTCCTAATGTTTTGCCTGTAATTTCTTTTCCAGCAAACTGTTTTTTTCCGGATTCGACAAGTTTCGGAATTTCGTCTCCCTTGCCTTCTAAGGACTTGGTCCAGCTTATACCCGCAAATACGTTACGGGAAGCGGCTATTAAGGAAGTCAGGACAATTTCTTTTACAGCGTTAGCATTGGCTCCTGGTGTATTGAATACCACAATACCAAGCTCTGTGTAATTGCTGACAGGAATATTATTGACGCCTGCACCAGCACGCGCAACGGCTTTTACATTTTTGTCGATCACCATATCATGCATGTTAAAACTGCGAAGAAGGATGGCATCAGGGCTTTGACTGTCATTATCAATCTTGTAATTTTCATTGTTGAATATATTTAAGCCACACTCAGCAATGTTGTTTAACGTCTTAATTGTGTACACTTTGGTTTTCTCCTTTATATACGATTTATTTTAAACAATTTCAAAAAGCTACTTTACTCGGCATAGAATGCTAGAAAACGAGGATGATATATCTAGAAATATAGTAGATTAGCTAGCGCTGGGCTTACGTCTTAGCCATTTACTTTTTGGAATTGTTCCATAAACTCACTGAATGCTTTACATGTTTCATATGGTACGGCATTGTATACCGAGGCACGGCAGCCACCAACAGAGCGGTGACCATTTACACCAACGAACCCTTCTTCCTTCGCTTCTGCGAGGAATTTCTTCTCTAATGCTTCATCCTTGAGGCGGAAGGTAATGTTCATGAGCGAACGGCTTTCCGGTTCCGCATGGCCAACATAAAATCCATTGCTGGTATCAATAACATCATAAATGACTTTTGCTTTTGCCTCATTGCGTTTGGCTATTTCAGCGATTCCACCCAACTTTTTGGTATAGTTGAGAACTTCACCAAGCATGTAAATACCAAAGGTTGGCGGTGTATTATACAAAGAATTTTTTTCAGCATGTGTGCTGTATTTTAACATGGTCGGTATATTGGTGTTGGCTTTTTCAATCCAATCCTTACGAATAATAACCACTGTTACACCGGAAGGTCCAAGGTTTTTCTGAGCACCGGCATAGATTAAAGCAAATTGGCTGACCTCAAATGGTTTTGAAAGAATATCACTTGACATATCAGCTACCAATGGAATATCACCTATATTCGGGAATTCTCTCCACTCTGTACCATAAATCGTATTATTAGATGTCAAGTGGACATAAGCATCAGCCGGATCAAATAACAATTCATCGAGATTTGGAATACGGCGATACTGACTTTCCTTACCACCGAATATTTCATAAGGATTTCCGAATAATTTTGCCTCTTTTAAAGCTTTCTCAGACCATGAGCCGGTTAAGATATAACCAGCTTTTTGGCCTGGCTGTAAGAAATTCATCGGAACCATTGAAAATTGTAAGCTGGCACCGCCCTGGAGGAAAAGTACCTCATAATCATCAGGGATCGACAGCAATTCAATTAAATTATCTTTTGCCTGATTATGCACTTCTTCATAGTCTTTGCTACGGTGGCTTAATTCCATTACGGACATACCGGTACTACGGAAGTTGACCAGTTCCTGCTGTGCTTTTTCCAAAACAGCTAAAGGAAGGGCAGATGGACCTGCATTAAAATTGTACGCACGTTTGACTTGTAAACTCATTTTTTCTCCCACTCCTATGTTTTAACTCATATATCCCCAACAATAGAGGAATATAAATATTTAAAATATTAAAATTTAAATAACCTATCGGCATATTTAAAAATTAATCAGGTGATGAACTATCGAACAAAAATATATGGCTATTATTTTTTCAAGTAATACCCGCTAAGTAATTTCTAAAAAGTTTTAAATGTTTTTAATATTTTTATATTCGCATGAATTAAAGTATAATACAAATATAATTATTATTATGTAATCATAACAAATTCATTATGTATATAGGGGAATACTATGAATACAAAGCATTTAGCGCTATAGATGCGTAATGGAGAATATAGACTTTGGAAAACTTAGAAGCGCAGTAAATAGACCCGGATCTAACGTAGTTTCTGTAAAAAATTCAAAAGATTGCTACCCTGAATATAATTGAGATTAAAAACCGTTGCCTTCAATTTTTTTCCCTAAACAATACATTGAGCATATTAAAGCTAAACAAAAAACTGTAGAATTAGAAAAAAGAAATCGAGACTTAGAAGCTAAAAAAGATTGACTTTTAGAAAAAATTAAAGTCTTAGTAGAGGATTAAAGGGTACCGCATACGGAGTTCATTGACTTTTTCCTTTTGTTTACTACTCAGTTTTAAAACTTCAAGGAGACTCTTAAACCTTCGTAATCTTACAAGATATTACCGATAATCTAACAGGATTTATGATCAATCGAAGCTAAATTTTCAATCAGTGCTGGATCAAGTTTTTCCTGAATAAAGACGATTTTATCAATAAAGTGAATCTCTAAGGGGAAACAAAAAAGCATAGTTAAAAAACGAAAGAACCCATGTTTAACATAGGTTCTTTTGCTTTCAACTGGTAAATATAGCCTATAAAATAATGCTTACTTTTCCATGCGGACGAAGACTATCAAGTTTAAGAACAACCTTCTTATCTTGAATTTTTAGTTCGCCGTTTTCTTTCACTAATGTGTATTCGTTAACTCCAACATAACAATCAAGCGTTTCACGCTTTGTGCGGTAAGTTGCGAAGTTACATTTGACCTTTACTGAGTTCTCTTCAACATTTACGATTCTTACATTATTTACATTGTGAAGAGTTGTTGAATGAGGATACTCCACATGAGCCTCTTTTTTCAATAAGCGTAATGCTCTTTGCTCTAAACGATCACGGTCATCATGAACTAAAAACAACGATTTTTTAAAATCCGCATCAGGATTGCCGATTGGTGGGATCGCATAAGTTCCAGTGCTTGAGAATAATGCTGACCACTCCTTCATTTTCCAATCGTCTAGAAGTGCAGCCTCATGATATAAAAAATCTTCAATTTCTTGACGTGTTATATTCATGCTTTTACCCTCCCAGCTTCTTCTTGTTTAGCTTCTGCAAATGTAATCCTGTCATTCCATTCACGCCAGAAAGCCCGCATCTGTGCTTCATCAGTTGCTGTAGGAACTTCTCTGTTCATACCTCTTGAAATATCATTCCATCCAACTTCTTGACTATTTTGGAAACCTTCTTGACATAGTTCAAGAGCCTCATTGTCATCAGGAGTAGCAAAACCGCCTGGGCCTAAGAATTCTAGGAAGCTGTCGTTACGAACTTGTCTGAAGTTCTCATTTTCCTCTGCCGCTGCCAAGGCATATCCAGTAACTTCAATGTAGCCTGGTGCAGTTGGATAGAATGTTCTGATTGTAATCGCCATAATATCGTTAATAACAAGGTTAGGGAAGATCCAGATGTTACGGTTCTTTTTAGCAATCCGATGCGCTCTTTCCTCACCAAACTTTGCTTCTAATCTTTCGATGTTTGCATCGATGATGCCTTTTGCTTCTTCTCCATAGCCTTCGATCCATTTTCCTACTGGTCTTGGCCAAGCAGAATAATATTCCATAACAGCATGGCCATTTCCTAAGTCAACACCAACGCCCTTAAGACTATCTTTTTCCATTACGCCACCGCGAGTAGCAACGATATCAAAATAAGTCTTATGTGTTGGTACACCATGATAAAGGTCAACACTATTTTCCCCTAGTAATTTCCAGTTAGCGCGTACACTATATTCTTGTGGATCCAATAAAACTTCCATACCTGCTTCTGGATTTTCACTTGCAGCTGCTTGGTCAGCAACTAAATCAAGATATTCTTTAGCATTTCCCAGATAATCTTCTAGAGAAATCGCATCGTCATCAAAATTAACAAATACAAAACCACGGTAGCTTTCAAGGCGTTTTACCGTTGCCAGGTTTTTAGAACCATCACAGTTATGATCTTCGGTGAAACCTGATTTATCAGGCATTCCAACTAATTCCCCCTGGTTATTGAAACTCCAGGCATGATAGAAGCAACGGAATACCTTGGAGTTTCCTCTTCCTTCACGGCAAACTAAAGCGCCACGGTGTGGACAGCTATTATAGAATGCTCTTATTACTCCGTCACTGCCGCGAGTAAATAAAAGGTTGCGTCCGCCTACTTTTCTCCTATGAAAATCTCCGTTATTTTTTAATTCTGATTCATGTCCAATATACAACCAGCACTTGCTAAAAATAGCTTCTCGTTCTAATTCATAAATTTGCGGATCAATAAAAGCTTGACGATTCACTTTAAATGAACATTTCTGTTGATCTTCTTTTACATATTTGCTCATGACTTGCCTCCTAAGGTTATTTTTATATTCATTACTTACCACAATTAACTTCCGCTATAGTAATAATGCTAGGAAAACAATTTCTTCTGAAAAGGCTTTACTACTCTTGCATCCTGTCCCCTCAAATCATCTTTTTTCATTTCTGATTTTTTTCTTAAATCATAGCTGTTCATTGATGAAAAACAGGCAGTTTCTTCTTTGGACAAGACAGAACCCGTTTACCTTAAGCACTAACCATCCCATCTTTCAGTTCATATGTAAACGTGTACAAATTTTAAGATTAAAAATTACGTTACATTCATACTTCGGCATAGGGTTAATGCAAAGGTAAAGTTGGAATAGAGATAAAGCAATAAGATTATATCTAAATATCTAAATATATAGGTATATGAATATTTAAAATATTCTCTTATTGATTTAATTGTAAGTATTAAATTAGAAAAAATCTAATTGAAAATTTTTTTCTTTTTTTACCATAATTCAAGATTTTATTTATACTATTAACACTGTGGTAAACAAACTATTGATGTATTCCCTATTTTTAGAAGTAGTCCGTAAATAGATATACTAAATTTAAAAACTTTATGTTGGAAATAAGCACACAAACAAAAATGCTTATTCCCATATTATCTTCTCATTGGCTATAACGAATTTCTTATTATGAAAATGATCTATTCGGACTAGGAAAAGTGTTGTACTTAAAGAGTAAATCTCACCTTTATAATGTACATAAGAAATTCTCTCTTTTCCAGGCGATTTGGAAAGCACGTTGAATAAGGAGTATATTGAATTTAAAACATATTTAGTTGATGGGGTGAGTTAACAATGGGTAGACTTGCAATTTTTGGTTTTCAGGCATTATGGAGCCCGTATCTTTTGGCCACACTAATTTTCATTACAGCGGGTTATTTTCTGATAACCGTAAAATTCCGTTATCGGTTCAAAAACAGTAAGCCTCTTACCAGTAAACAAGCATTTAGGTTCTTGACTGGAATCACTCTTTTATACGTTGTCAAAGGATCACCTATCGATTTAATGAGCCATCTCGTGTTTTACGCCCATATGATCCAAAGTGCAGTTCTCTATTTAGTTATACCACCACTCTTCATTACAGGGATTCCCGGGTGGAGTTGGTAGATCCTTCTTAGCTGGAAAGGCCAGTATTTACTTTGTTCACCAGGCCCATCTTTGCGCTGATCTTATTTAAGGGATTTTTTTCTTTTTATCATGTACCTCTTATTTTTGATGTAATTAAAACAAATGTATGGCTGCATTCAGGTTATACCAGCTTGTATAAATGTGGCTGCGAAGCATAACAATACCTATCGTACCGCTTTGTGGACAGGAAATCATTTGCAAGTTACATTGATGAGTATTAATGTTGGTGACGATATCGGTTTAGAAATTCACCCTAACGTTGACCAATTCTTACGGATTGAACAAGGTCAAGGGGTTGTGCAAATGGGAAAGAGAAAAGATCATTTAAACTTTGTTCAAAAGGTTTATGATGATTTTGCTATTATGATACCTGCTGGCACCTGGCATAATGTTACCAATACAGGTAATACCCCTTTAAAACTTTATTCTATATATGCTCCTCCACAACATCCATTTGGTACAGTTCATTTAACTAAAGCACAGGCTTTAGCAGCGGAATCGTAGAATTTGATTAATATCTTCTTTTTCCAACGGGTGGGAGAATTGAAGATCAGAGCTGTCGTTACGGCAGCTTTTTCTTGTTGTGCGATAGGTGAATGCCCCTCCTTAAATTGGCTTTAATAGAGGAATCATTGCCTTAATTATAGAAGTGAAACGTTGGATATTTATTCTACTATCGCGGCAGAAAAGTTCAACAAGGATTGGTTATATTAGGGTAATAAAAAATTTTAGGGAGTAGAACGATGAAAAAGTATTATTTCGCAGTGACGTATGAGGTTTGTGTACACAATAATATTTATTTAGATATGAGCGAATAGAGTATTGTCATCAGGTAAAAAGGAACAACTGCTATTCCTGCTACTGATGAAGAATTAGAAAAAAATAAAGTTATAAGAGTTTGTAAGTAAGACTTGTTTTAAAGAATAGCACTATACTAATAAATAATCATTATATTTCATCACTAGAGGTTATTAAATGAAGGTATATAAACTAAAACAGCGGTTTAATGGATATAAAAAAGGAACACAGTTTTACTTGATTAGTGAATCAGAATTTATAGGGGTTAAAGAGTTTGTATTGAGAACGAAAGATTTAACGGATAGAATATCGATTGATGAAAATGAACTTCTTAAGAATTTTACTCTCATGAAAGAAAGCTTTTAACAAATTAAAGACCCCTACTGACAGCTTTTTTTGTTTTTAAAAATTAATTCTCCATTGCCAGTTTACGAACAGTTTTAAACAAAACCTCGGCCCCATATGCACTATCTTTTTGATCGCTCCATTCTTTTCGGTTGTGACTGAGCCCATCCTTACTTCTGACAAAAATTATACCATTTATTGCTTAATATTTTTTGCGGCTAAAGATTATTCGGCTAGCTAGGCCATTTTTTACCCCGATTCGAATTGAATTCTCTGTCAACAGTATCCCCCTTTTTGTCACTATCCTGTCCGTTACTTCAATAAGGAAAGCTGTCAGTATGTTGGAAACCTTATTTTTAACATACGCACCGTTCATTCAAACATTATTTAATTTTCGATAACTCATTAGTAATTGTTTCTTTTATATCATTGTTTCCGACCGCACCAACATTAAAGGTATTCGTATTTGCCCAGTAAACTTGTCTAAATGATACTCCATTGTTCAGTTCAATTTCTAAAAATACACGTTCGCCTTCAAAACGCTTCTTTTTATATAAAGTATCATAATCTTCTAATTTTAATTGATACCATTCGTGTATAAACTTATTCGTTGATGGGGCTGACAATGTGTGTAATCGTCTACCGACTTCTGTACTTTCGATGTGAATGTTTTTTACTAACCCGTGCAATGGGTACATTTCACCAGCTGTCTTTACCTTTTTATTTCGATCTGCTACATATACTTTGTCATCCGCCATTACAATAAAAGTTGATGGATATCCCTTTACATCATAAATAGGAGTACCTTTTTCTAAATATGAAGCATCACCATTTTTCATTTTGTGATCCTTGCATGCGTGATCAGCCATTTTGTAAGTTACCTTACCAATTTTTCTTCCTTTTTTAAGCGAAAGTGGTACATTTTCATCGTGTTGATCCGGAATAGGATGTTGGTAGTTAATACCGTTAATCATTAAAACATCTGCCCATTCAATTATAGCGTCAGGACAACCCTTATGTTTTTCAACAACTTGATTACTACATGAAGCTAATAAGATGGTTAAAAACACAAGAATCGAAATGTTCTTTATTAATTTCATAACATCCCCCTAGAAGGAACTTTTAATGTCTATTTTTACCAAATTAAAAATGCCCTTTAAACAAGAAAATCTTCTGTAATCCAGTAATAAGGAAGCCCTTCTGCACTTAACGACCGCTTAATGATGTCGATGATCGGGTATTGATGTGTCCATTTAACCCCGTAGAGAATGAGCATTTCATCCAATGGAACTTTCTCAAAATAATATTAATTAAAATATCTTGGTTCAAAGCAGGCTAGCACCCATACTAAAAAACTTTTTACTATTAGGAGTGCATTCCTCCATTCCATTTATTTTTTATAAAAAAAAGCCACAGTGTTGACAACACACTGTGGTTCACTTTGAGAAAGCCAATTAATATTATAGAATTAATAAGATATAGATTGCTAGTAAATTGCTATCTTACTATACCTTTTTACTCTAACATTTCTTTAATAAGCCAAGCTGAACAATGCTTTAATATGTGATAAGTAACGAACATTACTTGCTTCTTTCATCAATGATGCTGGCAGACCTTTAAGTGGAGTAGAATTACCACCAATGATCGCCACTCCATCTTTACGTCCTAAACTTGCTAGTGTACCTGAGTTTACTTGAGTAAACTCATTTAAGGATTTGTTTTCCAAGTAAGCATAAACATTGTAGCCTGTTTGTTCACCCATTTGCCATGCAAGTTGTGCAGTGGGCGGGAATGGACGCCCCTCTGGACCAATGACAATCGCACTGTCACCAACAACAAATACGTCTTTATGTGAAGTTGATTGCAAATATTCATTAACCGTTGCACGTCCACGATTTACTTCAAGGCCTGATTCACCTACTAAAGGATTGCCTTGTACTCCTCCGGTCCAAACAAACGTATTCGCAACAATTTTTTGACCGTCTTTTAAATCAATGATATTGCCCTCTACCTTTGTTACAGGAAGGCCTGTTAAGAATTGAACACCACGTGCTTCCAGACTTGCAGTTGCGCGTTCAATTAATGGGTCTGGTAATACTGGTAAAATTTTAGGACCTGCTTCTACTAGAAGTAGTTTCACTTCTTTAGGATCTACGCCATAGCTTCTGGTAAGTTCAGGCATCTTATCAGCAATTTCACCAACCAGCTCAACGCCGGTTAAGCCGCCGCCGCCAATAAGAATCGTTGCATCCGCTTCATTTTTCGTTTTTGCATATTCTTGAATACGATCTTCGATGTGTTTATGGATATCATTTGCATCATCTGCAGATTTTAAGACCATACTATTTTCTTCTAATCCTGGAATACCAAAGTATGCTGTTTTGCTTCCCAAAGCTACTACAAGGGCATCATAGGATAATGAAGATCCGTCTGAAAGTTTTACTTCTTTTTGATCTACTGAAAATGATTCAACCTTTGCGATTTTCAGATCAATATCTTTTCCTTTAAAAAGCTTCTTCAAAGGCATTGCAACGGCTTGTTCGGAAACACTTCCTGCTGCTAAACGATGAAGTTCTGTAATGATTTGGTGTGTAGGATACTGATTAACGACAGTAACCTGTGCTTGATCCTTATTTAAATATTTACGAACATTTATGGCAGCCAATAATCCACCATAACCTGCACCCAAAATGACAATGTTCTTTGACATAGTTTTTCCCCCGTCCTTATAGATGAAATGAATCAAGAATTATTTAGATGAGCGTTCTGCGGAAACTGCAAGAAAGGCGCTGATGAAGCGGAAAAGCTTCTGCGCTTGTGGATCTTTGAGCATTTTCAAAAGTCCAAAGAGACCGATCACTTCATTACTATCCTCAGCACGATCTTTGGCTTCAATTGCAGTCGCAGCAACACTTTTTACTGTTTCTTTTATAGGTTCTACAATTTCAGTTATGGCTCCAACCGTATCATTTTTCAATACTTCATCAGTTGCAACTGCTTGGACGAAATCATAGGATTTTGTTAATAAATTTACAATCTCAGTCAATTTAGGAAGTTGTTCAACTAATGTGGTTAATGATTCCTGAACCTCTGGTTTTAATAGCTGGTCAAGTACTTCAAGTTGTTCTGACTTTTGTTTCTCCATTACATTTAACATAACTAATTCCCCTTCCGATTGGCCGTAAGAATAGTAGGCAGCAAGTATTCCAAAAAGAATAGTCAATTTGTGAATAAGTACACATAATAGTTTACAATTTTCCAATGTTCGGAATATCCATTTATAGATTACTTGGTAATATACCCTTACGTTCCTTTTATTAAGTCCTACATGTTTTCTGATGTTCATATATCTCTCTTAAATAATATTAGCACTATGTTTAAATTCTTTAAACAAAAAGATATTTTGGATTGCATTTGGGAAGAATCTTAAGCTAACCGGCAAGATGGTTAAGAACGACAGCCCTGCACTTAAGCCCTGAATGACTCTCTTATAATTAGAAAGACCAATCCAGATGATACTGCAGAAATGATTGAGCCAGATAAAAAAGTAAAAATAAAAAAGACCGTGACACATTTCACTTTTGGGGTACAAACAATTAAAAAACACTTAAAAAGACATACGAAGTCGTCAATGATTTCGTATGTCTTTTTTCTTGTTATATCAGTATTATAGCCAATATATATCCATAATTCGTATATTACTCCGGATGCCAATTCGTAAGACTGAAATTTACATTAGAGCCTTACGAATTTAAGTGCTAAAATAGTTGTAAAAATCCAAACGGAAATTTAGTGATTCGCAATGATTTATTTGGAGACAAGAGGTTTAAATGCCAAAAAAGTTACTGGGTTATTTCGGAGCAATCAAGGGAAATTGTTAAATGGTTTGGTGAAACCCAAAAAAGATTCGAGGATTTAGAATACAAGCCTAGTCGATATAAAATTGCCGGTAGAGCATTTCTTTGTAATGGGAAATGCTTTTTATTTTTTACTTAAAATAAAAAGGATATTACATTAACGATAATAATATAATCATAAACGATACAAATTTATTGTAAATCGATAAATTATAATTTAAAATGAATTTTAATATAATTAAGTGAGGTGCTTTTATGAAACAAGTTCAAGTTACGACACTCTTTTTAAAAATAGCTGTTTTTATTATAGGAATCCCAGTTCTTGCTTTATGTATATTTTTAGTGCCCCATATGGCGAATTTAGCAGCAAAATTGTATCCAAATATTGCCCCAATGAAATATTTCATTTTTATTGTGATGTATGGAGCGGCTGTGCCTTTTTACTTTGCTCTCTATCAGGCGTTCAACCTTTTACGATATATTGACGAGAACACAGCGTTCTCGGAATTATCTGTAAAGGCGTTAAAAAACATAAAGTGCTGTGCGATTACAATCAGTGGTTTGTATGTATTAGGTTTGCCACTCTTTCATTTTATAGCGAAGAAAGTTGACCCTCCTATTGGATTAATGGGACTCATCATCATTTTTGCTTCGTTGGTTATTGCCGTTTTTGCTGCTATCCTCCAACGGCTTCTACAAGAAGCGATTAACATAAAATCAGAAAATGATTTGACGGTCTGAGGTGGAGGATATGGCAATTATTATTAATATTGATGTGATGTTAGCAAAACGAAAAATGAGCGTAACGGAGCTTTCGGAGAGGGTTGGAATTACGATGGCGAATCTTTCTATTCTGAAGAATGGGAAAGCAAAAGCGGTTCGTTTTTCAACATTAGAAGCGATATGTAAGACTTTGGATTGTCAGCCAGGAGATATTTTGGAGTACAAAAGCAACGAAGACACTCAATAAAAACAGACAACAAATTTATTTAACGAGAGTCAATAGAGAATTTAAGGGATAGTCATTAAGCTATCCCTTCTTTGCGTTTATTTATGTTATTTACTTAGAGAATTCCATTGAGAATTGCATTGATATTAGTGATAAAAAATATGTGATGTGATTAGCAATGTTTGCACCTCAAAAGGTAACCCGTAAAATGCCTGTTGTTCATTAAAGTCCTCCGTATTTTTTGTTCCAATCTACTCTTTAAAATTATACGAATTAGCATACGATTCATATTGTGGAAAGCATATAAAAAAGTAGTTCGTTTTGAAGTGTTATTTTACATTTTGTACTCCAAAACTGAACTACTTAGACACATTGTCATAAGCCTTTGTTTTTTCACATCTCTTGTTTTTCATTTTTTCGTTTTTTAAAATCTTTATTTAGACGAATTAAGTTCGCTTCCAATTGTTTTAATTCCAACGTCGACCAGTTTTGAAGAGTTTCTGAATAAAAATCATGATCCAATTCACCTAATTTAGGGCTATAGGCTGTTGTAAGCCGGACCAATAGGGCACTTTCATATTCAATAGATTGGAGTGATTCGAGATTCAAAAATTACTTCCCCTTAAAAGCAAAAATGAATTTCACTACTCTCAATGAGGTTGTATTTACTTCCCTTTTATATTAATTAAATGATTTAAAACTATCAAAGTTAACAAAATTCTTCATTTAGCACATTTTCATAATAAATGGTTTGAATGTGTTTACCGCATTGGTTATTTTGACAATGAAAAGTGATCCGATAGTTTCCATGAATGTACGGTTCTACTTTTGTAACTTGCATGGTTCTTCCACAATGTATACAATCTGGCAGAACCTTCATTTTAATGGCAAACTCCACTCCCTTTTTCTTAATCCGAAATAATTTAGGTGATGTCTTTTCAATGTGCTGTTCGGGATTTCTTACATAATAGACAGACTCTAAAGGCTCTTCAAAAAATGCAACCAGCGGCTGATCATGATATTTAAAACTTTGATTATTTACTTGAATGATGGTTGGCACAGCGATCATCACCCCTTAAAATTTAAGAGAACTTTCTTTGGGTATATATAGATTATACTCCCTGGCAGTGTCTAAAAATGATACAATTCTGTGAAGTATATGTAAATATGTCTATATCAATTCAGGCTGTTACATGGATGAAATGCACGATTCTAATTTAAAATGGTGATTAAAGGAGCCTAACAAACTGCTTTTTCAGCTGGTGAATGAAAAGGAATTTCTTCACATATATAGAATAATTAAAGAAAGCGAATAAAAGGGGGGACTTAAATTTAGTTTTCAGTTTTTGCTGCATAAAATGGTTTAATAAAGAATTCGAGGGGGAATGGTGTGAATCAATTAGATGGAAATAAAAACACTTACAAATTTCTAATTCCATTATTTTTTTCGGGAGTTGCCTTCTGTTTGAGTTTCTACTTCTGCATATTAGGCGTTTCCATTTATTTTTACTCACTTCCCATCTATGCATTTTTACTGCTCATCTCTTTGTTTCTGTTTTATCGAACCGATAAAAATTTAAGTTCCTTCATGAAAAATGGAAAAACAACCTTTACTCACTATAACTTTTATCATCACTGCATTGGTATTTATTTAATTTTATCGTTTGTATTATTTGGGGTATCAATTGCCTATATTCCTTTTTATTACAACGGAGGATTTATCTTCGTTTGGTACTGTGCCCCAATGTCGGTCCTTTGCTTCATTAGTTTTATACAATCCCAAAAGAGAATAAAACTTTTAAAAAAGACATTTCAAAAAAATAATCCAGAAAACATTAAACAACTTAAGTTATAACTTCCATAATTCAAGGCTTCTACTTAAAAATAGTTGATAAACGTAAACGTCAAAAAGTCCCCACCTCTTTTAGAGGCGGGGACTTTTTGGTTTAAAAACTTAAACTTGATTTAGGTGGATATAATCGTTACAAGAATAAAGGGATCCTTGTTAATCTAGCAAAAAGGAGTATTTCGGAAAAATTAAAATCTTTATCTTATTTTTATGCTTTTAGCAGTGGTGCACTTAAAAATTTAAAAGATATCTATATGGGCAGTTCATTTGAGAGCTTCCATCGGAATTCTCAAGTGAACCCCTTCTCACCTCACTGCTCTAATTTAATAAATCGTCTTTTCTATTGCCTCTAAATCATTAAAAACTACGTTGTTCATACATGCGCTTGTTTGGAATAACCCCCCGAATACCGCCTCGTGGATCTTCCATATCTCCCTTATATCTCGGAATTAGATGAACATGTACGTGAAAAATCGTTTGACCAGCTGCTTCACCACAGTTGATACCAATATTGTATCCGTCCGGTTGAAATTGTTCGTCTAGTATCTTTTTACCTGCCAATACTAATTGGTCAATCGCGCGTTTTTCTTGATCAGTTAAATCAAAATACTGCTCAACATGTCTTTTGGAAATGAAGAGCAAATGGCCCTTGTTAACTGGATATTTATCATAAAAAGCAACGGCAAGATCATTTTCTACAACGATATCCTTTATATTGCAAAAAACACAATCCATAAAAGCTTCCTTTCCTAATTAAATTTACAATAATTAATTAATATATCCCGCCTAAACTTAAAGGGGGTAACTTTTTTCGGCAAAAACCTTTGCTCAAATACTATTTACCTTCTTATCAGTCATGCTTAACTTTCTTGATTTTCAAACAAGTCTTAAGCAGATTATTCCTGAAATCAATATCAAAATCCCGGTAATACTGGCTTTCTCCCCACTGGCGCATGGATTCATATTCTGAATGATCAGGATTATTCCATGCCTTTAGGAATTCTTCATAACCAGCAAGTCCTCCAACGTCTTCAGGTGGACAAGTGCCCTCCCCCTCAAGAATCAGAGGGTAACCAAATTTATAATCATCTATGACCTTTTCGAGTTTTATTCTGTGTCGCCAATAATCTCCAAAGTCATAGATATATTCAAAGACCTTGTACTTCTCCAGATACTTGTCAATTTTGATTGTTTGAGGCTGCCTGATAGTTGTTTCAAGTATCCTGGCTATAAAACCATGAGGATCTTCCTTCTCGGTAAGTTTTTTACTTTTGTACTTGGCTAAATAGAATTTATATTCTTCATACGATTCTACATCGTTAGTAATTCGAAGCTTTTCTTGCGGAAAATCAAATTCATAAAGGTGATAATCCCACCAGTCCATCGAAAACTGTATCGTATCATGAAGACGTTTAAATGTGACACCTGCTGGAATAATAACTCTTCTCCATATTAAAGGATTGGAATCTATCAATTGGATTTCTATCTGATAAGCTTTCATAGACTTCACCTAAATTCCTTTCCGAATTATTCTTTTATGATTTTACAGACTACTCCCATTCTCCCGGAAATCGATCGACTCTATACTTCCTAATGGCCCGCCCATCCTTCGTTTCGACACTCGATTGAGTATCGTCAAAGACTCCTAGCTCTCTGTTCTTGGATTGCCAGTTTAGCAAATTAACCAAATTGAACGAATCAAAAAACTACTTTGCATTGGATGTTTAAAAAATTCGACAAGCTAGCCCAAGGATTTATAAAGGATTCCGTTACGAACAGTGACTGGCACTGTTCGCACACAAATTCAAAGTCCTTAAACGTTATAACCCTATCCATCGATATTTTGATACTTGGTGTATGAAGTTTTGCTTTCTTAATGACAACATGACGATCCGTAACATCCACAACAAACCATAATGGAATACTCATATTCTTTGGAACCGTTTGTATTTCAAATTCTGATAATCTAGCTTTCTCTCTAAGCTTTTCTCATAAAACAGCTGCCTTCATCTGTGTTATCTCCTTCCCTTTGTAGAACTTTCATTTTTTAATTCCTTGACCCACTTCATAAATTTGGGTTTATTTCTTTCGTACAATTGACTGCATACAAGATATCTCACTCCGTTAATCAATTCTACATCTGCCCAATAGCGTCCATATCCATTTATTTTTCTTTGCTCTGAAAGGGGTGAATCCCATAAAACCTTTTTTAATAAAGGATAATTAATATCAAATGTCGATTTACAATAACTTGCTTCCTGTAATAATCTGACCCTATCGTCTGAAAGTAATTGAGCTCTGACTAGTTTTCACATAGTTGTTCGAACTAGAATACCCACTTTAATTGAATCTTGAGTGTTTATATCTTCGGCTGTTGGTCTATAATGCTCAAGTTCATATTCTCTTAACCATTTTTTTATATACTTGATTTTTTCCTCAGAATACGAACAGTGACTGGCACTGTTCGCAATCTATTCCACCCAATAGAATCAAAGAACAGCTAACCCTTGTGACCCAAGATAAGGAATGTTAGTCCAAGTAGCAACCTGCAATCTAACCAGATTACCATCATCTTGTATTTTAAATACTGAGACTGTACCCTGATTTCCGTTAAGGGTGTAAAAATGCCGTCCATCTTTACTCACTCCAACGTCAATCGGCAGACCTGGTGCTGTACCTGGCGGTGTACTGGTAATATGCCTTACCACTGACAGTGCTCCATTGGGATCAATTCGGTAGGTGGAGATGGTGCCGCTTAAAGTATTGGTAACGTATGCAAAACGTTCATCCCTCGTTGGTACAACCCAGCATGCTGTCTTATATCCGTCTGGTACAGATCCGCTGATCACATGAAGGATCCCGTCGGCGCTCAATGAATAAGATGACAGCGCGTTTGAATCTGCTTCTGTAACTAAGAGGATTCCAGAGGATAGAAAATATGCACCCAATGGTCCTTGACCATAAGAATCATTAACGATTGGTCCTGTAACGGTACCATTTTTATTTACATTGAATACACTGAGATGGTTTGAAGTAAGTTCGGAAACAAGGATTTTACTGCCATCAGGAGTAAAGAGAACCTGCGCCGGTTGAGCATTGAAAGTACTGAGAGATTGGGGAGAATGGGGAATAGAAGTAAGGCGTCCGTTATCATCGATGTGAAAACCAGTGATATTTGATGAAAAATTGTTTGCGGCATTACCTACATTGGAAACATAGACAAGGTTACCAAACACATCAACACTATTGGGCTGAGCACCTCCTGACGGCTTTACATCCACGAGGACAGGTGTTCCGCTGTCGGTTATGATGAAACTGCTGATACTATGGTTTCCTGCGTTTACGGCAAGTAGGAAACGTCCATCACGGGACAAAGTTAGGGCGCCTTGTGAAGTAAGGGGGTCGACGCCATCGTTTGCTGTTGCAGTGGAGACTTCCTTTGTTCCAGTACCTCTGCCATAAGTTAGGTAAGATCCTACAAAAGTGAGCATTCCATTCATGTCCCTATAAAAGGAAATGATTTGATTCATTACTTCATTATTAGTCATAATGTAGACCATACTCATACTCGTACGATAATACTCGTTCCCTCCTTTCATAATTTTATATGGTTCTTTTGCTATTTCAATTCCCCAATTTGAAGTAAATTGTTTTACAAAGAGAGGTTACAATAATACGAGCAACTTCGGATGGAATTACATTTGGAAGCTGCTTTACATCCCCGACTATTACGGCATTTTTGACGCAAGAAAGAGCTAATGCACCTGTAATTAAGTCTACCTGTGAAGCCTCATCGATAATTACGTAATCAAATAGATAATTTTTTTCCGGACTATTACGCAATGAATGTGTCGTACTTAAGATTACAGGATATTCCTTAATAAAGGTTTTAAAGTCCTTCCAAAGTACATCACCTGTAAAAATGGGCCTATCCCCTTCAACACTATACTTATCAGCTAATTTGACTTGAGTAATTCCATTGACCTGTTGGTGTAATTTTTCATTTCATTTTCAAAGTTATAGTTTTCAAGTTTTTTCGATAATTCATCGATTTCATTTTGGATCTCTATGAGTTTTTTCTCATAATACATTTTTTGCAAAAAAGAAATAACGATTTCTGAAGGATACTTATAGAATTTCAGGTTGTATATCCCGTGAAAAAACAAATTGTAAATTTTTTCTCTAAACGTTATTTTTCCTTTATTACTATTTTGTTTATATTCTACAAGTAATTTTAAAATCTTATCGGCACTAAATTTTAAAAAGGAATTCAATTGAGGAGTCTTGAAGTTGGATTCCTTATAATATTGTTTGGAAATAATCGTATTCTGTTTTAAGATTGGATAGTTCCTGCTGTAAAACCGCCCTCTTATTCTGGTATTTAAGCATTTGATTTAATTTTTGTTGAGATGCTTTTAAGGCTGCCTTAAACATTTCAAACTCTGAATGTGGTATAGACCAATCACTTATGTCAGGGTATGTATTTGATTGTTCGTTAAAAATTTTTGCTTTATTTTCATTATTTCCTAAATATGCAGCAAGAAAACCCACTCCATATTTTTGCAACTTTTCAAGAACATTCGCTGTTGCTGAGTTATTATTTGATACAACTGCAACCGTTTTATTGTTTAGGATCGCATTTGCTATTATGTTAAGGATCGTTTGTGTTTTCCCAGTCCCGGGAGGACCCTCGATTATACTTACCTGTTCAATCATAGCTTTTTCCGTTGCTAATTTTTGACTAATATTAAACCCAAAAGGAAAGATAACTTGCTGTTCCTGCCGATTTTGTTGCTTCAAAGGTTTGCCTTCTAAATAAGCTGACAATACACTTCTTGGGCTAATCATTGTTAGCGTATTATACTGTTTTTTCAAAAAGTTGATGTCTTCATCAAGTTTTATACTTACATGATTCGCAATTGATTTTAGATATTCAAATGTGCTCTTTGCTTTGGAATTTGTTAGGCAAGATTCTTCTAAAGTAATTTGAGTCCTCTTATAAAGCTTTTTAAATCCAGTCTTAAATAAAAGTTTTACATAATCACCAAAGTCAAGTATCTTTACAATACCAGTTATAGGGTGATTGTTTTCATAAATAACGCATGCTTCATGGTTGATATTTTTCGGATTCGTGTACCAGATTATGTTTTCGTATTTGTAATTATATACTTTATTTGTATTTTGGTATTTGACCATCCATTTACCATTAACGTACTTGCAATATTCGATGCTATCAGTTTTATCTTCACTTTTTATAAGAATAAGATGATAATCTATATTCAATTTAGATTGCACCCCTTTACTTATAGCCTATATATTACATATATATTCTTTATAGTATTGTGGTCATAGGTGTTTTTAACTAAAAAACAATCTATTACTAAATAATACCATAATTATTAATACATGGAGAAACAGTTATAGTAAGATAGGAACTTCTTTTCTAAACTTGACAATGAGCAATTGGAATTATTCTACCAAGTCTAGGAATCTAACATATTTACCTAATTGGGATGAAGTATTCATGATTAAGGATTTTAACTATAAAAATAATAATGGTATCATATTAATAAATGTTAACAAATGATTTGGAGGCTATCATGAAAAAGCTTGTTAAAGTTGTTGCAGCTATCATTGAAAATGAAGAAAATGAAGTTCTTTGTGCGCTAAGATCCCCTGTTATGTCCATTCCTAATAGGTGGGAGTTTCCTGGTGGAAAAGTTGAAGCAAATGAAGATATTTTTTCAGCATTGAGAAGAGAAATCTCTGAGGAATTGGAATGTAAAATTGAAACACAGGAAGAAGTTTTTAATGAAAACACCCATGAATATGATACATTCATTATTAATTTACTATCCATTAAATGTAAAGTTGTGGAAGGAATGCCGATACGAAGTGAGCATTCAAAGTTGATCTGGCTTAAAAGAGAGAATTTAGATTCCTTAAAATGGGCACCTGCTGACATTCCCGCTGTAGAACAATTAATAAATGAAAAAATAGTCTTCTCACAATGAGAAGACTAAACTTTTTTCGTAAACTCTGTAAATAAGGTGGGTGGAATTTCATTATCCAATTTAATTTGAGTTGTGATTGGTTTCTCTCCTTCAAATTCGACTGTATTTCCCGTTCCAATATAAATAAACGGCTCATTTTTTCCGTCAATTTCCCGATACTTTCTTACAAATAAATGCAAATTGATTCCACGCCGCTTATTATGAATAATATTCTGTCCTCTTTCAGAATGCTGTGAAGTGCTATTAGGCGTTTGCCATTGGAAATAGCGTTCATCTATAAATTTGTCCTTATAATTGATGCTTTCTTTAATATCCTCTTCTTTGTGAAGATCAATAAACAAGAAATAATCATTCCCATTAGCCAATAGCCCCGAGCCCCTAAAGGAAGTATGAATTTTTCGGTAGTTCGAAAGTAAGGCAGCATCTATCATTTGATATTGTTCATATAATTTAAAGTGTGGAACACCATAGTATTCTTCCTTAAATTCTTTTTCGTACCGGAAAATCCCATAGGTAACAACATCTTCAAGATATTTTCGATATTCTTCATTTTGTATAAGATCTTTCAACAGCTGATCCTTAACCAATTTACCATTGTTAAAATGAAACAATTGGGGATAAGACTTTTTCTGAACACTATCCATGTAGTCCTGATTCAGGCATTCAAATGCATGTAATATACTATCATCATCTACATTATTAATATGCTTTAAGATTTGATTTTTGGCCACATCAGGAATTATTTCTTCGTAGTCGAACAAATAACGAATAATGACAAACTCATAAACTCGCTTCAGTGGAAGCATATTAGACAATTCTTTAAGAGCTTTTTCAAATGCTTCATTTTGTAAAAGTTCCTTTAAATAACCATTTTTTTCTACTTTCGCCACAAATTGTAGATAGGTTTTTTCCCTATCAATGAACTTGATTGGGTCTGGTGCCCCATCATATTTCAGATAATCCAATAATAGATATGGAATTCGCCCTTGGTTGAGCTTTTTAAATTCAAAATACTCTTCTTTTAAATATTTCATTGAATTGAAATTTTCCTTATCAATCTGAGCCAAAATTCTTTCTTGTGAAATTTTGTCCATTTGAATATGAGAACAGCCAGGAATATTTGCAAACCCAGTTGCTATTGCAACCTTTATACTCTCTTTGTCATAATATCGACTTCCATTAAGTGCCAGTGCAATTAAAAATGTTTTATTATGGTTGCCAATAAAATCAAGGACAGTTAAGAAATTCTTATTAGCATATTTCCGTAATCCTCTTCCTAGTTGTTGGATAAATACAATTGGAGAATTGGTTGGCCTTAACATTAGAACTGTATTGATTGAAGGAATGTCAATCCCTTCATTAAATATATCTACAGTGAAGATAAATTCCAATTCATCAAGATCATTCTCCAGTTTGTTTATGAATAATTCCCGTTTTTCAGGTGAATCCCCGCCATGTAAACATACACTTTTGTAACCTCTATTATTAAATTCACTAGCCATGTACTGTGCATGTTCAACACTTGCACAAAATCCAAGACATTTTCTCTTTTCCCCGTCATGACCATAGAAATTCATTTTTTCAATAATAAATTCAACACGCTCATTGACCTTTAGTCTTTTTGTAATTTCCGCAATGTCGTCAATATTTACATCACTTAGGTCGATACTTTCAATGTCAGTAATTCCAAAGTAATGAAATGGAATGACCAGGTCATCGTCCAAGGCATCATGTAAACGTACTTCTAGGGCCACATTATTATCAAAAATGTCAAAAACATTTAGCGCATCACTTCGTTCAGGTGTTGCGGTCATGCCAAGAGTAAATTTTGGCTCAAAATAATCTAATACGGTTTGATAAGTGGGGCTTGTAGAATGATGTGCTTCATCTATTATCAAATACTCAAATTCATCCTTTTCAAATTCATGAAAGCATTTTGAGATTGTTTGAATTGTAGCAAAAACATAATCTACATTTTTTTGCTTATGATTTCCGGTTAACAAGCCAAAAGTGAGGCCGTCATTAGGAAGAAGCAATTCAAAAGTGTCCTTCGCTTTTTTCAATATTTCTTCCCTATGTACAATGAAAAGTAGTTTTCTTGGTTTAAAACTTTTTACATCGAAGGCAGACATAAAAGTTTTCCCCGTACCGGTTGCTGCTATAACGAGGGCTTTGCTTTCACCAAACCCTCTAAGTCTTTCTAAATTTTCTGTTGCTCTTTTTTGCATTCTATTTGGGACTATGTACTGTTTGTTTTCATAGATCATTTGATGAGTCATTTGAGTTTTTTTTAAACTTCTAAGAAAGTCTTCATATCTACCTATAAATTCTTGATCAGCTTCTGAACTAATATTCCAAATGTTCTTGTATTCCTTTAAAACTTTTTTTATAAAATAGGATTCTTCTTTAGAAATGATTTCAACATTCCACTCTATATTACTTTTCAAAGCACTTTGAGTAATATTGGATGATCCGATTATTACCTTATAGCTTTCTTTGTATTCAAATATATATGCTTTTGTATGGAACCCTATCTCTTTATTAGTAACAAACACCTTCAAATCCACATTGTTGAACTCTTTTATTTTCTCTAAAGACTTTGCATCTGTGAAGTTTAGATAGGTAGAAGTAATGATCTTCCCTTTTATCCCCTTTTGCTCAGCTGTTTTTAAAGCATCTAGTAAGAGTTGAAGCCCACTATAATTAATAAATGCGACGCTAAAATAAAACTGCTCACAATCATTTATTGATTTTATTAATTCAATTAATAAATTTCCTTTATCCGAATTAATGACTAATTTATTTTCTACCATATCCATGTTTACCCCCCCAGACACTAAATTCATTACTACTATATCTCTTACTATATTTTGGATATTTTTATTGTACTATATTTCAGATTGGATAAATAGCACCTCAATTTTTCACACCATTTTCATTATCCTTCTACAGTTAATAGTCATTTTAGAGAAAAACACACCAATTAAAAATAGTACACAATTCTAATATTATATTTAGAGAAAACTGTGTACTATTTTTAATTTTCCGTTTCTATTCATAATAACTTAATAAATTTTCTTCTCTGAGATTGATTCCACATTTTCTTAATCTGTCTGTTCTATTATTATAGAGTGTTTTCAAAACTTCTTCTTTTTCTTCAAATACTGCATGATGCAATTTCTTATGGCAGGATACGCATAAACTTACTATATTTGCTTCAATATCAATACTTTTATCAAAATCATCTTGATATTCCATTGGTATGAGATGATGTGCTTCAACATAATTTTGCCCTGTAACTTTTGAAATAAAATCCTTATGATTAGCATCAATTTCACATAAATATTTTGCTGAAGTAATAGCTCTTTTTGAATAAACAGGATTTCTAATTAATTTTTGTGAGGATGAATAAAAATATCCTTTCTTTTCTCTTGGTTTATCTACAACACCATCATTATGGTTAATTGATACTGTTTCAACTTGTTTTTGAAAAGAATCTTCATCCACATCTTTATCAAATAAATATCTAATATTTTTTCTTAATAATAGTTGGCACAATAATTCGTACTGATTAACATCTAATTTTTGTAGAGATTGATTAAATCCCTTAAATTGAATCCAAATAATTCCCATCTCTTCAGTAGTAATAGGAGTGAAAACAGCTATGGATGTAGGAGTAAAATAATATGCCCCTCTATAACTTCCTTCATTATCCTCATCATACATTATCTTTTCTTCAAGGATTGCAGAAGCAATTACATGCCCTTTATATTGAAATAGAACTAGCGTTCCAGAGGCTGCATTCATTCCATTTTTAAAATTATATTTTCTATATGGTAATTCATTTATAAACCACTCTTGTACTTCGTCTATTGATTTTCCAGTAAATTCTGGGTCATTTTCCGACATTGGTAACAATCTGATAGCAGGTACTTCTAATTTAAAATCAGTTTTCTCTTTTTCATCATCTGTTCCATTAAGATTATTTTCAACTATTATAAAACCAAGATTATTTAGGAATTTATTTGTTTCTTCTCCACCACTAAACAAAGAGGGCGAATACTCTTCACCATTTGCAAATATGTTAGCAATTGAGATTACATACTTTGGTGGATAATATTTACTCTCATATGTAAGGTTAAACCTTGTTGATTCCCTTTTTTCAGGAATTCCTTCTCTATCAATCTTTTGAATCGCTAAAATTACGTGATCTCTATTAATATTTTTAGGTATTGCCATTGATAATCACCTCTGTGTTCCATTTATCAGCCTATGTTACTTGTATTTAAAGAATAGAACTGTAATTGCTCACCTATGCCTTTACCTTCTAGCGGTACATTACATTTAATTCCCTTATGTTCAAGTACAGGTATTAAGTATTCTCGATATTTTGCTCCAGCATAAAAATCAATTTCAGCAATATCCACATGTAGATTCTCAATTTGTTCTAGAACTAACTTAGACCATTCTTTTCGTTCAGATACTTTCATATTGTTAAGAGTTAATTCATAAGGATCAATCTGTTCTTGTTGCCTTAATAATCCATATTTTGCAGATAGTACGAACCAATTGTCATAATCTTTCTGTTCAATATATTTAACAGCCTTCTTAAACAAAGTAGAGTTTTGGTACATTTCTCTTGCAATGCATGGATAATCAGCTTTTAATTTTGTACAACTAACTAATGCTACCTTCATATACAGCCTACTCCTTTAATTTGCATAGGAAAATCATACCATTTCTTAGACGTATCTGAAACCTCTATCCTATTTCATAATAAAATCATCACAACTAAATTAGGATAGGGGGAGACAGCTAGTCTCCACGCCACTCATACCACCGTAATAAATCTTTTGTCATTTCTTTTTTACTAATATCTTCGTTTTTCTAAAAACTTCATTAAATAGGAAAATGCGATTGGTAATCTTTAATTGTTCGTGGTGACATTCCTTCTGTCTGTTTGTAATTCAGAAATCTTTCAACAATCCCCTAATTGTATCAAGGTTTGGCCTTTTTATTGTTTTCTTACCACTATTTTTTCTTACCTTCTTTTGCTTTTCTGTCAGAACAATAACCCGGTGCCTCTGTAAAAATTTTATCTGAATCGTTGAATGATGGTAAATATTTTTTCTTATAGGCGATCTAAAATCATTGTAAATAGATAAATTTATATGCCCTCTCTCTTGATAAAATCATAAATTTACGGTCGTTTTGTTCCTTAGAAAGGCAAATCACAATTATTCTCAACATTTCTCCATTCCGATTTTTCTGATTCCTTAACTAAATCAGTAATATCCTTATCGCCATCAACAATAACCTTTTCTAACTTGGCATGAAAAGACATTTCTTTTTTTATCTGCTTCCAGAAATTTAAAGCCACTTGCACAGGTTGTTTGCCCCTTAACAGAAAGGAACCACTCTGTGTTAATCTACTAGCAGCAATATAATGTATTTCTATTGTCACATTCATTTATTTCCACCTTATTCATTTCAATTTAGTGAGGCGGTATGAGTAATTTTCGATATAAATAAACCATTTCTTCTCTTTACCTGCTTCGTTAGCTGACCAAATATGAGCACTACAACAACCCTCATCTTAAGCATAAGCATCTAAAGTTAAGAAGACATCTGCCTCTATACGGTTTCAAAATATTTATCGAATACAAACCATACCTTATTGTTTGTTAATTTTATATCAAACTTTATTGATAATATCCTCTTCTTTATCAACCAATATTTTATTAAAAGCTTCCAATAATACCTTTCTCGATATTATTTTAGCTTGTTTTTCTATTTCTTTCTTTGTGAAGAAATTAATAACAACTTTTTGATTATCAGAAGGCACCCTACCAACAAGTTGATCTAATGAAACTTGAAATAAATCCGCAAGTTTTATTAGATCAACTTGTTGGGCTCAATGCCA
The DNA here is from genome assembly GCF_024494385.1 of Bacillus sp. EB600. Lineage (GTDB taxonomy): Bacteria > Bacillota > Bacilli > Bacillales > Cytobacillaceae > JAEVLT01. The sequence continues at coordinate 14,329 of NZ_JAEVLT010000027.1, read as the reverse complement.
CTCTCATACCTGGTGTAAGAGGTTCTTGATATACCTAAATATTCTGCTATATCTTGTTGTGTTAGATTTTTATCTTTTCTCAATATCACTAAGTTTGATTTTAAATTGTTCATTAAAAGGCACCATCCTCTTTTTATATGAAAGCTATCTATAATAATGATAACTTTTTCACCTTCGCTTTTAAAATCAAAAAACGATATGTTACTTGAAGATGAAAAAATCAGAGACTCAGCTATTAATAATTTACCATTAACGAAGATAACGTGTTTCATGATATTATAATAGAGGCAAATTCTTAATGAATAATTAGCCCAGCCAAGAAACAAAGATTACTAATTACAAGCTTGGGTTTATAAATATAATTTACAAATAAATAGATAAAAAGAGGGGAAAAAAGTTGAAAATATTGCGGATTATTTTATTAATTTTTGCTCTATTACTGTTACTTTCTGCACTTACGATTACTGGATGGGCATGGATAGGATTAATTTTGTTTCTTTTTGGTTTATACCAAAATAGTCAACTTAAAAAGGGTAAAGCAAAAGTACTTGGTAGGAGTATTCTTTCTAATCCAAAATTATATATTATCGGAGGGTTACTATTCAGCTTTGTAATGGCTATGATTTTTGTCGAACCCTCAAACGATACAGCAAAAAATGTTAGTCCTAACCAAAAAGTAAAAAGTGAACAAATAAAAAAAGATGAGAAAAAAGCACTTGATGAGAAAAAAGCAAAAGAGGAGGATGAAAAGGAAGCCTTCGCTAAACAGCAAGCTGAAGAACAAGCAAAACAAGAAGAAGAAGCTAAACAAGCCCAATCTGCCGAGCAAGCAAAACAAGAAGCTGCTCGAAAAGAACAGCAAACTGCTGAAAGCCTTGGTCTTGTAGCTGCAACAATTTCAAGGGTTGTAGATGGAGATACTATAGAACTAACCGATGGTAGGAAAGTGAGATTTATTGGAGTTAACACTCCTGAGTCCACAACAAGACATGAAACATATGGAAAGGAAGCTAGCAATTATACAACATCGAAATTAACTGGAAAGCAAGTATGGTTACAAAAAGATGTTTCTGAGACAGATCGATATGGAAGATTGTTAAGAATTGTGTGGTTAGCTGTTCCATCAAATGACATGGATGAAAATGAGATCAAGACTAAGATGTACAATGCTGATTTAGTTTTAAATGGATTTGCAGAACCTTCAACCTACCCGCCAGATGTAAAATACAGTGATTACTTCGTTAAATATGCTAGGGAGGCAAGAGATAAAGGAACTGGTCTTTGGGCATATGGGGTAAATGGAACAACTAAAGGTGATCTTGACCAAAGTACTGCAGTATCTAGTTCCCAATCGTCTTCTAGTAATACAACAAACTCATCAGCGCCCGCTGCTTCTACTCCTGCAGCAACTACACCGGCACCAGCTAGTGGAGAAAGTGAATATTTTGCCAACTGCACTGAACTAAGAAAGAAATATCCTAATGGTGTACCTTCCACTCATCCTGCTTACCAGGCTAAAATGGACAGAGATCATGATAATTATGCATGTGAACAATAAATTGAGAAAATGCTACTGCTGCTGTGGATTGTCAACACAAACTAGACAACTTTTAAGGTGTTTAAGTTTGTATTGAAAAGATGAAAGCCCCTCTAAATTGAGGGGCTTGTTATTTGTTCTAACGAATGTGTATGTACTTTGTAATAAGCTTTATGAGTTACTTTATGAGTTACTTTATGACTGGTATTATCGCCTCGTGCCATACTTATGTGTCCAAGGATTATAATTTCCTTTATGACTGTAATTATCGAGTTTGGTGTGGTTTGCAACCGTACGATGATAACCACTTATATGTGTTACATTGTGTTTAGTATAGCCGTGGACATATGTTGAATGCGGATTACTCCTTGCAAATGCTGTGCCAGCTGGCAGCAATTGTGTTGATACTAAACTCAAAAGAAGAAATAAAACAAATAATATCTTTTTCACTACTCTATCCCCCTATCAACATTCTAGTAAAATATTACCACAATGTAAGAAAAATGTATTATTAATTATTAATTCCAAACGGAATTTTATCAAAATCGCCAAATTATTGTCAAAAGGTTAAAGAGCAGAATAGTAGAATCCTTTCAAGAAGGAGGTGCTTTAGGGCAAAATTGATTTCTGTTAAAAGAGCAAATGGGGAATAAAACGGCTTCAAAATTATGTAGATTTAGCAGAGTCATACGAACCAGATACATTAGAAAAACTCATTATTAAAGAATATGTGGATCGGCTACACTTATCTAGACAGAAATTTTAAGGTCAAGTAGACTACAGATAATATATTTGAGGAGAATCTACGATGACTAAAAGAGAGCGAAGAACATTTACAGAAGAATTTAAAAATCAGATGGTGCAACTTTATCTGAATGGCAAACCAAGAAAGGATATCATTCGAGAGTACGATCTGACACCATCTTCTCTAGATAAATGGATCGGTCAAAGCAAAACCACGGGTTCATTTAAAGAGAAAGACAACCTGACCCCTGAAGAAATTGAGTTGAACAAACTACGTAAAGAAAATAAGCAACTGCTAATGGAGAACGATATTTTAAAGCAAGCTCCGCTGATACTAGGACGAAAGTAAATGTAATCCGGAATAACCGTGACAAATACTCGATATCAGCATTGTGCAAAGTCCTTCAGCTACCTATTATTACGAAGTAAAAGAAAGAGTTTCAGAGGATGATATTACTTCTGATATTATTGAAATTATCCAGGCGAGTCGTCAAAACTATGGAACTCTTAAAATAAAATTTGAATTAAAAAAGCAGGGAAAAATCGTCTCCAGACGACAAATTGGTCGTATTATGAATGAACAAGGCCTTGTCTCCTCCTACACTGTCGCTCAGTTTAAGCCACATGCAAAAACGTGTAACGAATCAGCCCAGGCTAATGAACTTGACCGTGAGTTTAAACAGGACGAGCAGTTGAGTGCAATTGTAAGTGATTTGACGTATGTAAGAGTCGATAAAAAATGGCATTATATATGTGTATTTGTCGACCTCTTCAATCGAGAAATCATTGGGTACAGCACTGGTCCGAACAAAGATGCCTTATTAGTTTATCGGGCACTCGCCTCTATTAAGGCAGACCTCCATAAGATCCAGCTTTTCCATACAGACCGTGGAAATGAGTTTAAAAACAAACTGATTGATGAAGCCCTAGAGACTTTTAAGATAAAACGTTCCCTCAGTATGAAAGGATGCCCATATGATAATGCAGTAGCTGCAGCCACATTCAAAATCATTAAAACAGAGTTTGTCAAAGGACGTTCTTTTGATTCACTGGAGGATCTGACATGTGAATTACATGATTATATACAGCTTATTATAACTGCTTTCTTTTTAACTCATCTAAGGTCTTCCCATTTTTATCTTTCCACTCTATCCAACCGTTACTGGCACTTTGCAACACGAATGTCGATGCTGCTGAAGGAGTAGAAAAGGGTTGATCCCTTAAAAAGACGTATCTCCCTCCTTCTTTTCCCAATATTCCTTCTTTTATAAAACTTAGTATTTTTTCATTATGCTTAGGTAATTTACTCTCGAATCCTGGTAAGGAGCTACTGGCCATTTTAGAACCTTCAAATACCACAAAGCCATCATCAGTCCACTTACCAAATGAGTCAGCATCTCTACGAGTACAATAGAAAATATTGTTTTCTTCCTCATTCACTTCTTCTTGGTTTCCTCTATAGCTTTCGAATATGGGATATCCAAGTGTCCCCAATAAAAGACTTATTGTTTCAAAGATATCTAATAAATCTTCTCTTCTCCACTCAGGAATAAAAGGATTTGTAGGGACTGTTTGATTAATTACAAATCTTCCTGCACTAACAGCCTCCGTATAAGTTAAATGTTCTAAAAATTTTACATCAGCCTTAGTGAATTGATTTTGGCTGTTATTAGTAACAACTAATACAGCCACTTCCCAAAAGTCTTTAGTACTATTGTGTTGTTTCAATCTATCATAGCCTACCTCTGCTTCTCCTATGTAAGCTTCCGTTCGTGTTTCCTCATCGTTATTTCCAAATAGAAAGTATAAAGCAACATTTTGTACTTCCTTCCTTTCCTTGACTATATTCAATAAATTTCTTGGTATTAAAATTGCCTGAACTGTTCTATTTGTTACTTCTACAATTTTAACTCCTCTTGGATTTCCATCGGGTAAGAAGATCTGAATTGTTTTAGCTTTGCTTCTTTTCACTTATTGCTCTCCCCTATTCTTACCTGGCTTAGTTTTGTTTAAGAAAAATATTTTTTAGTTATACCGACTTTCATCTTTAAGGGTATTGTACAGTATTTTCATTTTTTCTAACGACCAATTTTTTAAACTCTCATTAATACTTCAGAGTTATTTAAAATATAGATTCTTGCCCATTGCCCTTAGTAATCCATTCTGGTTGGAACTTTAAACATTCATCATTGAGACTAGATCATCGTTATTTTTTTCAAAATGTACTCCCACTTCCCAGGCATTTCTTTTTCCTCTAAAACAAAATTCAAATTGAACACCTGGTTGACCTGTTATTAATTGAAGATAATTAGCGTTGTAGTTTAATTTTGTAGAACTACTCTCAATATCAAATTCATCAATAATCTTTGTTTTGTAATGCCTCTAGAAATCTGTTTATTGTTTTATTTCTTTCGGAAATTTCTTTTCCGTTAATTTCCTTTTTTTAACTCTTATTATATACTCTTCTGCTTCAGGAAGAGGAATAATTTCAGTGCCTGGCACGACCCGGATTTTCTTGTTTCACAAAATTAATTGTAAGGTATTCTTTGTACTCTTTTATTTTTCCTTTAATAAAACACCAAAAACCTCTTACATTTTATTTGTAGAAGGCCCTGAACAATAAATTATATTTGTTTTTTAACGAGTGAATAGATTATGTAAGAAACGCATTAGTTAGCGGGACTGCGTGGGAATCGAACCCACCAGACCTGGCACGCAGGTCTCAAGCGGTTTTGAAGTTTGCTAGCATCTGTTTTTCTAGTGCCTTGATATACCCTCAAGTATTGATAAATAAAGGTTTCTTGATTTCTAGTCTTTTCTTGTGATTTGTAATTTTAAAAATTTGGGCACCAAGCATGGCACTAAAATTTTCGCACCTAAAAAGGTTATTTATTCTACCCCTCCTATCTTATTGACCTATGTTTATGACAACAGCAAACAATTACTCGTGTAACAGTGTTCATCTTTAAAAGAATAGCTAAAATGCTTATATATATTTTTAATTTCACCCCTTTCAATCACGGACTAACTATTTCCCCAATATCTTCCTGTTTAAGATTTTATTTTCCAGGATTGTATGACTATAAAATAGCTCTTATTTTTTTGAAAATTGATTTTTTTAAAATTTTATTTGCTCATTATAGCTTAAAAAGTTGTCTAAAGTTATAATGAAAATACTTATAATGAATTTTATAAAAATAATAATTTTATCAAGGTGGAAAAATGGAGAAAAATTTAAAAACTTACATGGATGATTTCGACAGAACTTTCAACAACTTGGAATCAATTGATTCAAATTGGTACAATGATCAATGTTTTGGTGTTAAAGCTTTTTGTAAAAAGTCTAACACTAAAGATGCAAATGGATATTTTAGTGAAGAATATATTAGAGCAAGAATGGTTTGGTCATTAATAAAAAGCAATATGTACGATAAAGAAAATATATGTGTCGAATTCCAAATCCCAAAAGGGAATGAAGGAAAATCAATAAACCCAGATATTGTTGTGTTTAAAGATAGAAATTGGTTTCAACTTTATGAAGAAGCAAAGAGAACAAAGAACTTTTCAAATATTAGAAAAATAATGCTAGTTATTTTTGAAACAAAGAAAAATAACAAGACTGTTGAAGATGCTATCGAAAATCAACTTAGACCAGCCATGAATGAAAATGAATCGGTCGATAGAATATTTGGTATTTATTTTGACAATCAAGATGGACTTCTAATTTTCAAAAAGTTTGGTAATTCGCCTATAACTCGCTTTTATGAAGAAAAAGAATTACATAGGGTTGGATTAAATAGTTTAAATTTCCAACACAGAGATACATATTTAGAGCTTCCTAATTACCATCAATTCATTGAAAATAACAAAAGTATTTCAGAACCAGAGAAATTAAAACTGGATTACTTAGATTCTATTGATGAAACAAATTTTACAGATTTAATGAATGAAATGAAACGAGCTAATGATAGTGTGAGACCAAAAACACCTGTAAATAATCTTATTGTTGAATTTCTAACATTAAAAGTTTTTGATGAAAAACGAAGCAAAGAAAAAGGTCAGTTTTTATCATTTTATATTAAGTCAGAGGAAAAAAGATCAGATGGGCTTGCAGACAAAACGTTTAGGGAGAGAATTAATCAGTTATACAAAGATGCCAAAAAGGAATACGAAAATATCTTATCAAAACCTTTTTTCTGGTATGATACCAAATTACGTCCAAGCGATTCAAATGATGAACGTTTTCTTATTGCAGTAGTTGAATCTTTTTTTAGAAGGGCTATATTAAAAGCCAAAAATGAAAGTTTTAATCAAATCATATTCAATAATTTTGGTGATGAAAAACAAAAAGCTGATAAGGGGCAATTTTTTACTCCAATCCCCTTAGTAAAAACAATAATTAGTATGCTAAATCCTAAAAAGTCGGAAGAAATATGCGATCCTTGTTGTGGCATTTGTGATTTTCCTGCAATGGGTTTCAAACATATGTATAGAAATTCAGAAAACTACCCTTCTATATCACCAAATTTCTTTGGTTTTGACTTGGAAGCTGGAAATTTAAAACTTGCGGAACTTAACTTAGTATTAAACGGTGACGGTGGGGCAATTTTACGACATATGAATTCTCTTTCGCAAAAGTATCTTGAAAATGGCAATATTATTCCTGAAGGCACTTTTACTGATAAGAATTTTGAAATAGATACCTGGGAACACAAATATAACCCAGATGTGGTTCTAAAAAAGTTTAAAATAATTGCAACAAATCCACCTTTTGGACAAGGTAGAGATTTAAAAACAGGAAAAGATGGAAAATGGGATCTACCTGAATCTACAATGAATCTATATGAGACATGGAAAGAAAAAAGTAAAAATAAAAATGGATCATATGGAAAGCGCCCTAAATCTATGGATATGGGTGTACTCTTTTTAGAAAATGCTTATAAACTTCTTGAAGATGGTGGAAGAATGGGCATTGTCCTTTCAAACTCAATTGCTTCCATAAAAGCCTGGGAAAGTGTAAGGGAATGGTTTCTACAAAAAATGCGAATAGTTGCATTATTTGATCTTCCTTTTAATACGTTTGGTGAAACGGGTACAGCAACTACCGTTATTATTGCGTATAAACCTAAACATGATGAATTAACAATGCTAAACGAAGACTATGATGTATTTGTAAGAGAAATTGATAATGTAGGTTACGAAGTAAGAGAAATTCAACGTACAATTCAATTCGTGGAGAAATTTAAAATAGATAGAGTTACATTTGAAAAAACAAATGAGTTGGATGAAGATTTTACTGAAATGATTCAGGATTTTAAAGAGTTCCTAAATACTCAACCAAGGGCTATTAAGGACGCATTTGGGGTTGAATAATAAATGAAAAGTTTTGTTTCAAAAAGAACAACTATATAGAATCATTAATATTAAAAATTCTTATAAGAAGAAAATAAGGGATTTAGTATTTGAAGAAAATGTAGGAGAACAAATAGATGTAAGTGAGTACCTTAATTTTGACTCTGGTTATTATTTAGGAACCATCTCATGTATGACTGGTGAGATTTTTGATCCAACAAAGGGGAAAAAAATTTCTCCACACATTTATAATATTTCTTCAAAAAAATTAATAAAAGGTGATTTTGTAATCAGTAGAAATGCTTCTTTGGGGAAAATAGCTTATGTCAATGAAGATATAAAAGCTATTTTAAATGGTGGTATTTCTGTTTTAAGATTTAAGGAAAAATATAAATGGTATGCTCCAGCGTTTTTTATGGTTGATTATGGTACAGAATACTTAACCTGTATTACCTCTGGCGGTGGAACACAACAAAATGCAAAAAGAGGTAATCTTTTGGATTTAGAAATACCATTACCAACTGAAACAAATTACAGAGACCCAGAAAAAATAATAAAATTAATTTCATTAATTGTTCAAAATATAATAGATAAAGAAGAACAAATACAAAAAAAGAATAACCAGTTAAATTATCTTTTTGAAAATGAAATTAATAACAATCAAGACAAAGAAGCTTATAATTTTACTTACCCAAGAAAAAGTCAAATAAAAATGTCTGAAAGTCGCTTAGATACCTCATTGTACACTGAAAATTACCAGAAAACAGTGTATAAAATAAAAAATTATACACATGGTTATTTTTCTGTTTCAAGTTTGTTTAAAAATAAGGACAAGAAATTTGTTTCAGGTTTAACGCCTGATACTTATTTTCCTGTTTATGAAAATAACCCAAATAATTATTGGTGGATTGCAGTTGCTGATATATCCTATGGGTTATGTTTTAACAAAATTAATGAGGTAAAATTGAAAACAGATGTTTATTATCAACTTCTTAAAGATGGAGATATTTTAATAACTCGTAAAGGTGCCACAGTAGGAAAGCTAATAATGTTTTATAAGGACTTATTTGAAAAAGCTTTTGTCAATGAGGATTTAAAAGTGCTGCGTTTACCATCAGAGAATTTTAATAAAATCTTTATTGCAATGTTTTTAAATAGTAAGTATGGACAAATACAGTTACTAAGTAATGGATCAAAGGGAACTAAACAAGGGCTAACCAATGATAATATATTAGATACAATTGTACCTGATTTTCCTGATGAAAAGAAAAAAGCAATTGCAGCCTTATACTATAATAACTTGACAAAAAATGTTAATGTAGATTTTAACAATTATATTATTTTAGAGAAAGAGCGAAATAAAAAAGTTGGAATTTATCAACTAAATATCGAAATACTAAATCTTAAAAACTCTTTAAGTGATCTACTGGAATTAATTGTTAATAATAAAGCAATAAACGTAAATTTAAATCAGTTTATTTAAAAAAGCAAAGTCTGCTCAAAAAATGAGCAGGCTTTTGTTTTAACTGAGGATATTTGTTACCATTTGTTTTTTACCTTAAGTTTTCCCAGAGACCTTTCTACTTATATAAAATGACATTATTGAAAGACGGTGATGTAACTTTCAACTCTTGAAATAAGTGCTGCCTTTTCTTCATCGGTAAATTGGGAAAGGACATCCTCAAAGTTATTATATTGAACCAAAGTTAATGCATTGTAGATGATTCTTCGTTGTAAATCAATGTTCATTTATTTCACCCAATCAATATTTTCTTACCATTTATTTTGTTTTTCCTTTTGGTCTTCTTATCAAAATAAAAAGCTATTATGGTAAATATGGAAATCACTCTATATAGCGCTGAACCTCTTTAAAATCTGTATAAAAAGCAGTCATCACATCATTTCTGAAATGTCCAAGATCCACCGAAGTAAAGAAGATGGCATATTCCATTCTGGATAAATCACGGTACGTTTTGCGGTCTTTATTTATCCGATCACGAACTATATCCAATTTATCTTTTAATTTTTGATTGTTATTCAGACGGGAAGAAATATAACGATCCAGCGCAGATTTGGATGAGAATTTTTGAAAATAATATCCCGCGCGGTCAACAGCAAAGCCTTTTCGAAAAGAGTGAGGAGAAAACTTTCTCGTCACTTCAACCTGATTCTTTTTTCCGTTCGCCCCTTTCACCGTGACTTTTTCATTTCGGGTTAAATGCTTCCCCGAAGCCGAAATAATCTTTGTGACCTCTTTTCTGGTTTCCTCGATGGACTTGAATGTACCGTCCGCACGTTTGGCACTAAAAATACGGTGATTATCCTCTTTTCCTTCTTTTAGATGACTTAAATAGTCCGTCCGCCGTTTCCTTTGAGATGGCAACCGTTCTGGTCAAACCGCCCTTGTCACGGTCAAAAACGATTTCATTTCTTGTTTTATCAATTTGGAAATCACTTGCCCGCAGCCGCAGAATTGCCGAGATCCGTCCTCCTGTCTGAAGCGATATTTGTCCAACATGATAAGCGATATTCCTGGTGTCCACATCATAGCCATTGTTTCTGATGTTAACCAAGACACTTCTGCATTCTTCAGGCGTTGCGCGTAGCGTCATGGATGTATTGCTTTGCCGTATCATATGCTGTTTCTTCATTTCCTGCCGTATAGCATCTGGATTGCTAAGAGAGAACTTATCTTTCCCCTTGAAAATATTGGTTTCCTGAACGCCGAGGTTAAAAGCCTTCATCGCCGCAACAAGAGTTTTCAGAGTGTACGCTTCTTTCGTCGCACCCGCATGGTATTTATTAATCCGATTTTGGATGAGCTGGTTCACTTTATCCTCAACGCCCATTTTTTTAATATCTGCTTGACCAAACACTTCATGGTACTCCCGCACAAACGATTTCATCATGTTGCAGTATGTATTTTTGGTGTTTTCGCTCCATCTGGAACTGCCGATCTCTTTCCCATCGTCGCCGATTTTCACCGATTTATTGGAAATGCCTTTGTCAAACATTTTCTGAAAGACTTCCTCCACCTTTTTCAAACTTGCTTCTAATTTTTTACTCATAAAATCACCTCCTAAGGTAAATGAGTCATTGTCCAAAAATGCCGCCGTCCCATTCTTTGTGAATTTTCAAGCTCAAATTTCCCTCGTTCGATGACAGATCGCATCGGTAATAAATTGCCTCACCGATGCTTTCGTTTCACTTCCGTCATTTCCGTTCCGCTAACAATTTCATCAAAAAGGGTCTCCCTCCAGTGTTACACACTGGTTAAGTCGCAATTTCATCTCCGATTAAAATCGGCTTGAAATAGCCACTTAACCGTGTGTTAGTACCGCTTTTGCATTTTCATTCACTCAGCTGCATTGTTCGCTTCGCTGTCGCAATGCCGTTCAAAAACGCTGCGCGTTTTTTCACTTCATATTGGCAGTCGCCAATATGCCATTGCTCCGCTTGTCTTCACAATTCCACTTCGTTCATTTCATGCCATCCACTTGCCGCAATATCCGAATCGCCAAATTTTAACGAGTCTTGGCATCTCGCCTTTTCTCGGTTTACACTCCTTACGGTTGATGAGATACGAGAAACTGTTTAACGTGTTCTTTGACCCTTTTGGCTCAAAGATACAAAGCTTTTTAACTACGCAAAGACGAACACAAGACCTAAAACTTTTGCTGAGTATGAAAAAATTATCAAAAACCATATTCAACCATCATTGGGGCAGATAATGATTGATGAATTAAAAAGCATTCAACTACAAAACTACTATACTTTAAAATTAGAAGTTTTGTCAGCCCAAACAGTTACTCATCATCATCGTCTCCTTACTAAAGCATTAAATGACGCTATCGATTGGGACTTCATAAGTAAAAACGTGGCAAAAGGAGCAAAACCTCCTAAACCTGAAAAATTAGAAATGAAAACACTTAGTTCCGAACAACTTAATATTTTAGGACAAACAGCTAAGGAAGTGACTCCAATCTATTTTCCAATTATTTATACTGCTGGACATACAGGAATGAGAAAAAGCGAGCTTACAGGGCTCACATGGAACAACGTTGATCTTAATTCACCAAAACCAAAGATTTATGTTCGCCAAACCATCACTGAAGCAAATGGAAAATATTTTACAAACCAACGACCTAAAAATAACAAAGCAAGGAGTGTAATGTTAACGAACGAACTTGCAAAGTTGTTAAAGGAGCTCAAGGAGCAAAACGATAAAAGAAAAAAAATTCTCGGAAAAACATACAATCCATTAGATTTAGTCTTTTGTAATTCCGCGGGCAATATCATTGCTGGGTCAGAATTATCAAGATCACTAAAGAAAGCTTTAAAAGCTGCAAATCTTCCAGATATCAGATTTCATGATTTACGTCATTCACACGCGACACTTTTATTGCAAGCTGGCATCCATCCAAAAATTGTCAGCGATCGATTGGGTCACACAAAAGTTGGAATTACGTTAGATCTTTATTCTCATGTAACAGCCACTATACAGGAACAAGCAGTAACAGCCTTAAACGAATTGCTTAATTAAACTTTTAATCGGCACAAAAAAGATAAATGGCACTTTTTCGGCACTCGATAATAAAAAAAGACCGAGTGCCCTCTGCCCTATGTAAGTAAGGAATTCACTAGAACCCTTGATATAACTGGATTGGCGGGACCGCCTGGGAATCGAACCCAGCTGACCTGGCACGCAGGTCACAAGCGGTTTTGAAGACCGTGGAGGTTACCAGTTCTCAATTAATCCCCATGGAATCAAGGGTTAAAACGGCCTTCTGCAAAACTCACGAACAGACTATTATATTAAATAGAACAGCTCCAAAAAAGAAGCTGCCCGTCAATTATCATTTATCTTTTTTAATAGATTTATATTCCCCCTTCCCTTCAACAAGACAGAATCCCTTCCGCGGTTCCAGCAAAAAACTTAAAGGGTTTTTCCCATTGTTTGTAATTTTGTCTCTTAATTCTTTTGCATTATCCCGTTTGTTTTTAAAAGAAATTTCTTTCATTTGAAGTTCAATCGAATGTCCATAACTTAAGGATACCTTCGTTTGCTTCACACCCAGACGTTCTGTGCCTTGGATCTGGTTTAAGACAAACCAAATACAATATTGCTCTTTGTATGATTTAGTTGGGAAAATCCAAAGATCCAATGTTCCGCTCACCATAATTGGATGCAGATTAATTTTGGTTCCAAGCAGTTCTTTGGAACTGTTTAACGCCCCATTAAAATCCGACCCATAGCTTAATAATGAATGTTTGATGATCTGTACAGGTGATTGAGCTACTAGAAATTTGTCGTCACCCTCTACGACTACAGTAATCAATTCACCATTTTTATAATAGACGCCTTTAAAAACTACTGTTTTAGCATTAATTAAGTAGTTAATTCTTATTTCCATTTTCATTCACCCTTCTCCTTCAAATATTAACCTACTAGTTTAATACATTGATTTTTTTACGAAAAAGGGTATACTACAATAAAGTTGGTATACCCAACTTGCGAAAGTCCATGGGTGCTGTCCACCACGACATTATCACCTATGGGTTTTTTATATTTTTTCTCACATCCACCTCACCTCCCTTGCAGCTGCAGCCAATTGACAAGCTGCTCAATATTTTTCTTATTATTAGCTAAATAAAAGTATTTCTCTTTGCATTTAACAGTCCCCGAGAATTGTTTCCAAGCTTCATTTTTTCTACTAAAATCAACTGTTTTTATACTGTCCATTCTAATGATCAATGCTTTTTTTCTTTTTTCAAAAGAGGAATGCACCAGACCATTATTGGCATAAAGCGCAATGCTTACTAGGAGAGGGTATCCCGCCAGCATCGATTCATGATAATCTCCAATCATTGCTGCCGGACAAATGGAAAACAGTTCATCAAACCATACATTATTCAAGTCGATGTACTCCCTGCTGTCTAACGGAACCTTAAACGTTAATTCAGCGGTGCTGTGTTGGATTTTTCCCGTTAGAAAGATGCCGACAATCTGCCGCAATTGGGTCAGTGACAACAGTTTTTTGTTGCTGGGTCTGATAATCGCTGCTTTTTCCATCTCAACGCCTGCTGTCTGAAGGCCTCTATTTGTCTGTAAAACCATGTTGGTTATTTGATTAATATGATTTCTTGAATCATAGGAAATCCGTTTTGACAGCGAAACCTTTTTGCCTTTTGTGTTTAGATCAATGTACAATTGGTCCTTTTCTTCTGGAGTAAAGCCTTCAAAAATCTGCAGGGCAAGTTGCGTGTGTTCAAGCAGATAAAGAAGCTTGTAGCCTTTTTTCATTTCTTCTTCATTTTCACTGTTGGTTGCTTTTAGCATTAATTCTTTCGCTTGAACGTAGGCTTTGATTCGGTGTGAGCCGTCGATAATGGAGAGGATTCCATTACCTCCCCCCTCTAAGGTTCCTTCCTCTAAGTGAGCGACAATTGGTGGAAAGTATACTTGTCCATTATGACAATTATCAAAAATGTACCGTTTGATCGCCCTGACATGCGGCTGATTTACTTCTCTTATCAGGATCGTTCCGTCTGAAACGCGTTTCACCAGTTCTGTTATGTTCATAGTCAGCATCGCTTGTTTTTTGGTAAACACGTTGTGGATCATCATAATAGCAACCCATCCTTTTCGATGATTGACAGGAATTCGTCCGCTGTGTTTTCAATTGATTTGGTAGT
>NZ_JAEVLT010000026.1 GCF_024494385.1 Bacillus sp. EB600 | reverse complement strand
CGGGTGCAATAGTAAAAGGCAGCGGGGTGCCCGTTGCCTTTTGCAAATCCATTTTTAAAAATACTTTCTATAAAATTCTCTTCTAAGGCTTCCGCTTAATTGAGCGTAAATCCTAGTGGTCTCGCATTTTTCGTGCCAAAGTAAACTTTCAATTACATCAATGGGAGAGCTCCGTTGTTCAATAGATGTGTGGCGTAGCTATGGCGTAGTTGGTGTGGGTGAATTTCTTTGTTGATCCCTGCCCGACTTGATATTCGTTTTATAATGTATCTCATTTGTCCAATACTCATTCTATGTGGGTGACGTTCTGTAACAAAAATAGCCGGGTCTTTATCCAGGCGAAGGTCCAAGTATCGTTTCAGCCAGATTTCACACCGTATATTATAATAGACTTCTCTTTCCTTATCACCTTTTCCAAGCACAATGGTAGAATGATTGGACCAATTAATGCTATTTTTATCAAGAGAAACAATTTCACCTATTCTACATCCCGTCGAAAACATAAATTCGAATAATGCCTTTTCCATTGGAGTAATACACGCTTCCCTCAAATGTTCAATTTCTCTCTCCGTTAAAAATTTTGGAATCCGCTTTCCCTGTTTAGGTTCTTTGATTTTGGCAGCCGGATTTCTGGGCATATGCCTTTCCTCGTGTGACCAACGAAATATCGATTTAATAAATCGGATTCGATGAGCCAAACTTGATGGTTTTAGGTGTTCACTGGATTTTGCTAAGTATCCTTTCAATTGTTCGGTCGTCAATGTTTCAACATTCACATCGTTAAAGTGTTGGATAAGTAGCTTAGATTGGAGCTTATACGCTTTTAATGTCTGAGGAGAGAATCCTTCGATTCTTTTATCTGATTCATAAAGTTCCCAGGCTTTTGATAATAACAAAATAATTTCCTCCTTTTCGGCAAATAAGAGGAATTATTGCCTTGATTATTGAAATGGAAACGTGCAGATATTGAACTATCGTGGCAGTTTAGTTGGAATATGAAACCTTCTTTTTTGCACGTATTCTCATTGTATAAAACTTGTAATTACGACTTTTCTTAGTTCCTTTAAACAACCGACTTCAAAAACCATAAATACCCCCTTTAGGTACACCAAAAAAAACCACTAGCTTATGCTAATGGCTCTTTGATTTCCTTTTTCTATAGTAAACTTTATCCGCACAACTTTTGCCGCAATATTTAGCAGGTCTTGATTTATAAGTAATATCTTTACCACAAAAATGACAATAATTTTTTTCTAATTCGGGTCTTTCAAATGGTTTTAATTCACCAATTAAACTTTTAAATTGTTCAAAAGTGATATCAGAATTTGCATTCTTTTTTAGATTCATTTCTTTTTGGATTAATCTTAAATTAATAGGATTAGAAATATCTTCTGGATGAACTTTATGAATCCATCCATCCCAAACAGAAAAGATATGATCTATGTGCATACCTTCAGGAATATTAGCTCCATTTTTTGTGTAATAAAAATAAGATAGATGTCCAGCAGTATTTTGATAATACTTGAAATTATCAATCTTATCCCTTTTTTTACTGAATGTTTCCATTCTACTTTTAGTTGTTTTCTCGATTAACTCATAAGGCATTTTATTCCCTCTTTTAAAAGGTGAAACATCAGGTAGAAATTTCTTGTAAAAATTCTTGATGTTCTTTGTTACATAGTCCCTTAATCCAAATTGATCCACCCTATCAGATATCACAATTTCACTAACTCCTAATTCACGACCAATTTCAGCCATTGTTAAACCTTGATCTAATAATTCAATTAAAACCTCTTTATGAACTTTTTCAATATTAGCATTCCTTTCCTTATGAACTAATGAAACAGCCTCATTATAAGATCTTAATTCGATATTCATTGACTTAAAATATCTATACATCCAAGTTGAAGAAACACCATACTCTTCTGCAATTTTAGGAATAGGCATATTTTCTTGAAAATACTTCTGTTCCAATTCTTCTTTTGAAATATTTAAAGTATTTTTTAATAACTTTTTTTCTATTGCAATCCTTGTACCTTCTTTAGTATCCCTTAATGGAATACCATGTTCTTTTAAAAGGTTTGTAATAGTTTTACGACCTACTCCCAACCTTTCCGCTACTTGATCTGGATTAAGTTGATCATGAATATATAACTTTTCTAATATTTCCTTTTCAATTAATATCTTATTTGTTTTTCTGGGTCTTTCTGGAATTCCATAACTTTTCAATCGCCTAGCAATCGTTTTACGACCTACTCCGAATCTTTTACCAATTTCCTCATGTGAAAGATTTTCAGCACGATATAACCTTTCTAAAGTTTCTTTATTAATGTCCATTTAAGCCACTCCATTTTAATCAGATATTAATTTAATTATATCGGATTAAAGGAGTCGTTTACGTTTTCTACCTCCTAAAGAAGGCATTAATACATATTTTTGTTCTTTCAACTCGTTTAATTTGTTGAGAGCTTCAGAGAGGGGCTTTTATTATAGGCTGTGTTAAACAATGATGTTGATTTCCTTGTTGAACTAACTGGCAGATTACTTGGACAAGAGAAAATAATAATAAGGTTTAGTTTGAGGAATGTTAAAAAAAACATTTCAGAAGGAAGTTGACTTATATGGATAAAAAAAAGATATTCTCTTTAGCAATGCTGATTGCACCATGGCTAACTGTTCCTTTTATGGGAAAAAAGCCATTTTTTAGGTTTTTACCTGTAGCAAGTTTTGTTAATTTATTCCTAAGTATTTTTAGTGTAATTGCTAATAAGAAAAGATGGTGGAAAAATAAAAACCCCTTATATTCTGGTGTTCCTATAGACTTTTCATTTATATTAGGTCCTTTTTTTGTAACTACACTATGGGTATTTAAACTAACATACGGCAGTTTTCTCAAATACTTAATTACAAATGCAGTATTGGATGCTATTTGTGCTTTTCCTTTTTATGCTATTAATAAAAAAGTTGGAATTTTTGAGTTTAAAAAAATGACACGTTCAATTTGGTTTTTTATATGTGTGTCTTTAGCAATTATTATTTATGGGTATCAGTACATTGTTGAACAAACAATTAAGAAAGCAAATAATTCCCAATCGGAGTTGTAAGTGGCTATTAATTATTCTGTTATTCAATAATGGGCGGCATTACTTCAACAAAGAGATAATGCTTTTTTTCTTCAATTAGCTAAAGCTTTATCTAACAATGTAGAAGTTCGTAAATGTGACTACTGCGGACATATTTTTGAAGTTACACACAAAAGGCAAAGGTTTTGTCCCCCACTTCCAAATAGGAAAAGATCTAGTTGCGAAATGGCTTACAATAATCGTTTAAAAAAAGAAAGGAAACTGAAAGGAGAAAAGTAATATGGCATATATTCACAAACGGAGTAATGGAAAATGGGCTTATACGGTTTCCTGTGGTATAGAGCCGCTAACCAAAAAGCCAAAACAAATAACCAAGTCGAGCTTTGCTACCAAAAAAGAAGCTACTTCTGCTGCCCGAAAAGTAGAAGCAGAGGTGGAAAATGGGACGTTTTTAAAAGAAACTAAAATGACTTTTGAATCCTTTGCTAAAGACTGGATAAAGGTATACGCCCAAAATACAAAAATAAGCAGTGTAAGAGCACGTAGTAAAGAAATGAAACACTTTATATCCGTATGGGGACCTTATCCACTTAAAAAAGTCAGCAAACAAATTTATCAAAAGCGAATAATGGAGCTATCTGAAAAGTACAGTCGGAATTATGTAAGTGGCATTCATGCTTGCTGCCGAATGATTTTTAATCATGCGGTTGAACTGGGGCTCATTAAAATTAATCCCACTGAAAATACTCATTTACCAAAGTATCAAGTAAAGGTTGAAGAAATTGAAAGCAAAAAAGAGAAGATAAAATTTTTAGAGAAAGAGGAGTTAGCACAATTTTTACGTATTACTGATTCAAATGGCTTAGATATGGATTCTTTGATTTTTACCACACTTGCCTATACAGGTTTACGTATTGGAGAATTACTTGCTCTTAAATGGACTGATTTTGATGAAGAAAAAGGGTCATTGCGTGTTACTAAAACTTTATACAACCCAAATAATAATATTAAAGGGTATGAGTTACTGACACCTAAAACATCGGGATCTATCCGAACCATTCGAATTGATGAAAGACTTGTAAAAATGTTAAAGCGGCATGCGATCAAGCAAAAAGAAATAAAGTTCCAAAAAGGGCCTCTATATGTGGATAATCAGTTTATCTTTGCGCGTGATGATGGACACCCACAATTAAGAAAAGTGATTGAAACTAGGCTAAAACGTTTATTAAAAAAGGCAGATATTGATAAAAACATTACCCCTCATTCATTCAGACATACACATACATCTCTTTTGATTGAGGCTGGTGTGGGAGTAAAGGAGATGCAACAGCGTTTAGGGCATACAGACATTAACACAACCATGAATATTTACGCGCATATGACAGCCAATATGGAAGAAAAGGCCTCCCACCAGTTTAGTAAACTGATGAAAGACCTTCTATGATAAGATGGCTTTTGTGAAAAAAGTGAGCATTTTTTGCTTACTATGAGCAAAAGTATGAGCATTTATCTTAATTCCACTTAAAAACCCCTATATATCAAGGCTTTATGATGTTTATTACATCATGCCGCCCATTCGTCTCAATTCAAAATAGAGAAAAACCAATTAAAAAAATGGCTTTATATCAACGTTTTGAAATACTCAACTTAAATATCGATAAATAAAATAAAAAAAGGACGAGGACACATAGGAGGACAATAAAGGAGCCAATTTTCAAAAAGAAAAGGGATCTTTGACATTTATTTAGCCACAGGGTTAGGGGAAATGAAGGTTACGCAAACGATTCAAAGACTGTATTTTTTCCGCTCTTTAATTTACTCATAAAATATGAATAAAAACAAAATATATTTGTTTTGGGAAAGCCTGATAAAACAGGCTTTCTTTTATTTGAACAATAAACTGAAGTTAAATACATATTATGTTTTGTGGTCAAAAAAAAGCTTTGTTTATAAAGGGTTCCGTTTGAATAAAACTGGTGATGAATATTTACTTGCTGTTTAAACCTTCAATGAAATAGTCCATATACGAGTCAATATAGCCATCCATAAAACCTATATCATGATGATCTTTGCCCTGGTAAAAAAATCGTTTTTTGTATGATTCTATTGCAATTTTTAATAGTTTATTACTTAACGGAGTATGGAACCTAGTATTAACTTGTGCAGATTGTAACCGTGGTGACATCCGTGATCCAATAAAATATATGGACAAAGTCAGTGAAGTAACTATAAACCCTTTCAATTTGGCGGGTGACGAGACCCGCCTATTTTTTATACATTTATCCTGTACATACTCCGTTAAACCCCAATGCACAAAACTTCACTAGACTATCTACGTGCATTTCCCGTTGAATCTTTTTTCACTAATTATAAGTAACTCAACTTTCGCACCTAGAAAAATGTAATGAGTTTAACTCGCTGTAATGTTCGGGGCTGTTGAAATATGGTGCTTGACCTCAATAAAGGCAAGAAAAAACACCTCATCGTTTGGTATAGTTGATTTGACTAGAATCACAATATCCAAACAGAAGAGGTGCCTCCTATATGATATCGAATAATGGTCAAAATAAGCACTACCAAATGAACTAACATCCACATTTAAACAATTACAAGTGCTAAAACATCTAAGAAAAGCTGGTATTACAAAGTCTTTTGGCTTTTCTTGTGGTTTTCTTTTTCAACTGATTTTTTGTTTGATCTTTGAAAACAAGAACTGGTTTCGGACGCTTGAAAGTAAAAAATCTGCCGATTTTCCTGCTAAAGACGCTGTCTATCGTTTTTTAAATAAGTCTACCTTTGCATGGCGTAGATTTTTACTTTCTCTTAGTGCTCACACGATTGGCAAAGTAACGAAACTCTCGAATCATGACAGACCGAAGGTCTTGGTGTTAGATGATTCTTCGTATGATCGAAATCGTAGTAAATACGTTGAGTTACTAGCTCGTTGTTTTGATCATGCTTCTCAAAAAATGAGATTTTATAAAGGCTTTCGCATGCTTACCCTTGGCTGGTCAGATGGTGCCACGTTCATTCCTGTGGACTTTTCTTTATTAAGCTCAAAAACAAGCCAAATTAACGGAATTACAAGTAAAATCGATAAGCGCAGTTCAGGTTACAAACGACGCCTTGAAGCATTACAATCTGCACCAGAACAAATTCCAGACATGATTGAACGTGCTCTGAATGCTGGTATTGATGCCTCTTATGTGTTAATGGATACTTGGTTTACCCATCAACCACTCATTAAGAACATCAAAGAACAAGGGCTAGATGTAATTGGCATGGTTAAGAATTTAAAGCAACGTTACTTTGTAGATGGGAGCGCGTGAGCTTGAATGAACTTTATCGTTTAGCAGCACCCATTCAAGGAAAAAAAGGTCTTCTTCGATCCATACAAACCACCCAAGCCAACGGAGTTCCAGTCAAAATGGTCTTCGTTCGTAACCGTAATAAAAAGAGGGAGTGGCTAGCTATTTTGAGTACAGACTGTACGTTAGATGACCAAGAAGTCATCAGAATATACGGCATAAGGTGGGACATCGAAGTCTTTTTCAAGACAACAAAATCCTTATTAAAACTCCAAAAGGAGTTTCAAGGTCGTTCCTATGATTTATTAATTAGTCATACAACGATTGTTTTTTCCCGATACATTGTGCTGTCCTGGCAAAACCGATGTAGCACGGATGAAAGAACACTAGACGGTATGTTTTATGAACTCTGTGATGAAATCAGTAACCTCGATTGGGCTATTGCTCTTCAGCAATTAATCGAGCTTCTTGAAGATACCCTTAAAGAGAGTAACAAGAAAATTCAAAAGTTTATCAAAAGTCAACTACTACAATGGATCGCAGGCTTGCCCAACTATATCAAGGCATATCTGCCTATTTCAGTGTGCGAAAGTTGAGTAATTACAAGGATTTGTACAAAATTAAAATTCTTTAAATTAGATCGGTTAAATGAATTTCAGCTTTTTCTATTCTTTTTTTACAAAGCGTTTATATTATATGGGCTTCAATCCCTTTTTGAAAAAAATTTAAAAAATTTATGCATGTTCAGTTTCAGGAATTACTTCAGGAACGTTTGCTGGAACGTTTATTTTCATCTAGTGCGACAAAAGTTAAAAGAGCAGTTGCTCCTATTTTGCCCCTACTACTTTTTAAATATTTTTGTACCAGAACCCTTTTATGCTAATTTGTTTTCTAAATCACTTGAAAGTTTAAAGACCATAACTCGTTCTCCTGAGGTTGTACTAATATCTGTGTGAAAACTCACTACCTCTTGATTTGTTAGAGTAAAGATAATCTTCTTTAAGTCTTCCGCACCTGATTCTACCAAACTATTTCGGTTCCTTTTTAGGGATAACAATCCCTCTTTATCTCTACATAGTGAATATACAGCAGGAGTTAGTATACGATGTAATGTAACTATAACCATGTCTCGTAAGATATCTGATTTAACTGATATTGATCCGCGTCCAAGATAGTTTTTCTCCCAATGAGTTAAAGTCTTACTTATTTCGGCTTCAAGAATTCCTTTTGACCTATCCAAAATGATTCC
The DNA here is from genome assembly GCF_024494385.1 of Bacillus sp. EB600. Lineage (GTDB taxonomy): Bacteria > Bacillota > Bacilli > Bacillales > Cytobacillaceae > JAEVLT01. The sequence continues at coordinate 57,320 of NZ_JAEVLT010000026.1, read as the reverse complement.
CCTCTCTTATTAAAAGTTAGTTAACTACCTAATAGACAACACTCATTTCACCGTTTTCATTTCTTTAGATAATTTTTCAATATGCTTTATTTCAATTCTTTTTTCAATCTGCTCAAGTAATTTCGGATTGTTTTCTAAATTTTTTATATTACTCTTTATTAATTCATCTAGATTTCTTCTATTTAAAGATTTTCTCATCAGATAACCTCCTTAAAAAATTTTCCTATTTTCTCTTTACAGCGGTAGCTTCTAAGGGCAGTAAATGATAAATAATAATTCAAAAAGAAGCTGTTTGATCTCTTGGCGACCATTTGTGTAATTAATAGTTATTCACTAGGATATTAATATTTTTTCATTATAGTGTTGTACATTGTCTTCCACGATGTGGCGATACCAGACAATCGATAACCTCCCTTTCAGGTTAGGTGGAATCTCTGTCGTACATTTTAGTGACGGACCAACCTGTGTTTGGATGACAATCACTTCTGTATCCTTAGCACATGTTTCATTTTTTACCGTAACAGCATAACGCCCTGGTGCAGGAAGTGTATAGTAGGGATGCGGCTTTAAAATCTCCCCATCCCAATCACACTTGACCTCATAGTAGTGACCAAGAAAATGGGGCAGTTCTTCGACATTTCCCGTTAACAGTCTTTCGCGAATACTAGTAGAACTTATTTTCTCCCCGTGGTATCCTACTTTTCCTAAATTTGTAATATTTATACGTCCTTCTGAATCACGATTTAACCGATCCATATTTCCTGAACCCCGGCATCCATAACAAAAATCAAAACCAGCGACTGCATGGACGACACCTAGTTGAATTAAATATTTGGCAACAAACTGTTCTGGGGGAAGAGCAGCAAATTCTTTATCGAATTCAACAATGTAGAATGTATCAACACCTAAGCTTTGCAGCCTCTCCTCTTTTTCGGATAGCGGCATTAAATAGTGCACTTGTTTTTTACCGTTTGTTATTACCGTTTTAGGATGGGGAAAGAAGCTCATCACGGCTAATTGTACATTTTTTTCTTTCGCCTTTTCGTAAGCAGTGTTAATCACTTTACAATGCCCAATGTGGAGACCGTCAAAACAGCCAAGTGCACAAACACACGGTTTTGCTTTTTCCTGCCAAGCTCGTAAGTTTTCTCGATTCAAATAAATCGTTTCCATAAAGTCTCCTTTCAGCCACCTACAATGTGGCAGGCTATTCTTCTATTAATGAACGGTAATGGCCGCTGTAAAAAACAAGTGATTCTGCATCTTCAATTTGATAAAAACAAAACTCTAAAATTTGAAAAATAAACTCCTGTTCATTAATTCTTCTTTTAAAAGGTTAATAAATTCTTTAGCAATATTATCTATTTTTAGTGCTACCATGTATGCCTCGATCAATTCTTTGTCACTAAGTTTCTTCATTTCTTACCCCTTTCTAATTTAATTTCAACAAATTTAAATTTTCCTATGGAAGAAAAATACAATATAAATGGATTCCTAAAGTTAGGAAACTCTGATTAATACTCTTCAAGTCAGAAGTTTTCTAGTATATGACTATTTACATCATTTTGAAATACACGGTTTGTTCGGATAAGATTCCTATCCTATCTCCCTAAATCTATGTTTATTTCTATTTAATTTGATAGTTGCAATTTCCGTACCAACTTTTTATTCTTATAAAACTTTATTTCTTCACCGTGTGGATTCGTAAAGATGATAATATTCGCAAATTTGCGAAACACCCTTGCAAAATTAACAAATTGCAAACATTTTCTATAACGAAATATGCTTTCTAAAAAGTACCTAGTAGTCTATTTGAGGCAGCATCAGGATTTTGACAATTTACCAAGAAAAAAACAAATTCATTTTCCAAACCGAAGTCAGGAAAATGAATTTGTCTTTACTGATTTTTTCTCCTTATTGTTGGAGGTACTAAAACCTTCCTTTTTTTTACATCATATAAACCACTTGGAGTCAATCGAATAAACGGTAAATGCGTTGCTGGAAGAAATAATAGAGTGAAAGCAGGATCTTTATATTTATAGCCTCTGTTTTTTAATAACTGTATCATTTTTTTCTCTTCCTTTATTAAAAGGCCCATTTCTAGATTAGACATAATCCCACATAAAGGTAAAGGAATCTCATGAATAATATGATTGTCTTCCACCAAAACCATTCCCCCGCCAATTGCTTGCATACGTTCGAAAGCCATTCGCATATCCGTTTTATTTTTTCCTATAATGATGATGTTGCCTGCACTCGAATACGAACTGGCAAATCCGCCCAAATATTGGCCAAACCCTTTTAATAATGTATTGACTCTCCATGATCCGTCTCTGGCCACCATCATTAGGAAGCATTCATCATGGTCAAGGGATAATTCTTCACTACTTACATCAATGTTACTTTCATATGGTATGGTAATCACATTATTTCTTAAGAGGATGCCCGTTGTTGTTGAAAAAGTCAAATCATCTTCTTGTAAAGTCCATTTTAAGTCCAGGGGTGAAAGCTGATATGTTTCCCAATCAATGGATGGCGAATCATATTGATCTTTCCCATCCCTCTTAATCCATTTTCCCTTTGCTAATACACTGGCTGGTGTAGGGTTTTCTTTGCTCTCTATAATATTTATATTCGCTATTCTCCCTGTAGCGATGGATCCATGTAAATGTTCCAGATTATAATAACGAGCAATATTATAACTTGCCATCAGATAAGCATCTATTAATGGGATTCCATGATAAATAGCTTTTTTGATTAATTCATCTGTCATTCCGTTTTCATAAAAGGAAGGATGGGATCCATCGTTGGTATAGAAAAACCGATCAAATTTTTGAACACCTAACCCAATTAATTCTTTTAAAAGGATATCTAAATCTGGTCGAATTGATGAATGTCTTAGGGATACCGTATAGCCCTGCAGGAGCCGTGTCATGGCTTCTTTACCTGTCATGGCTTCATGATCACAATCTGCTCCCATTACCATTAATTTTGCTAAAGTCCGTTCGGAGGCGCCTGGGAAATGCCCTTCTACCTTCTTGGTTAACCTCTTTGTTTCTTGTAACCAGGTTAACATGTCGTTATCGCCATTGACTAATTTCGGCCACTCTGTTAGCTCTCCACCTTGCAGCACAGATGGATGTTGGATCCATGGCATGATCTCTTCATGATTAAAAATTTCATGCTGATTCAACAGCTCGGTATTTCCATCAAACCGGCACCACCAGTACATGCTTGATGGTAGGTTATTAAAATCATTTATTAACTCAAAAGCTTCTTCATTCGTGAGCTGAAGAAAAAAGGTTAAATTGTCGCTAATTAACGTCGTTGTCCCAAAGAATCCCGCATGTTTTGCTAATGTAAGAGGGTTGTATAGTTGACAGGGGTGGGCATGTGGTTCAATATATCCAGGAACTAAAAATTGATCCTGACAATCTATTACTTCGCATCCATCAATGTGTTCAGGAAAGTTCTCTCCAACATAAACAATCCGATCTTCATAGATCCAAATATTCGCTACTAACCATTGTTGTAAATACGTATTTAAATAGGTTGCGTTTTTAAAGATTATATGAGGATGGATGACTCCATCAAGGACCCCTACTTGTTTTCTAATTTGATTGTTGCTCCATCTGTAGCTTTTATTATCCATTCTATAACCCCCAAATGGTTACTTAAAATCAGGTTTATTGGTAACATTTTTTCACATCCCGCAATAACTAAAATGATGAATTCCCAGCAATAAAAAGTAAACGTCTATTCATTAATTATTCTCTTAAAAGGTCTACAAAGTCCTTTGACATTTTATCTATTTTAAGTGCGACGGTATATGATTCTATCAAATCTATATCACTTAGTTTCTTTATCATTTTCCTACTCTTTTCATACGAACGGAAAATACAAGGTTTAATGAATTTGTGACGAACCTATGATGGATCCCCTGTAGGATTTGAACTTCCCGTAGGGTTAGGAGATAAATACCGACTATCATAAAGAAATCTCTACAGGATCCACTCCAGGAATCGCTGTTGAATAAAACTTGAACCATTCTTTGCTTTTTTCTTTTCTTTCTATTCGGATTCTAGCTCGCTCTGGTGCGGTTTCATTTAATTTTTTTTCTTCCTCTGTTTCAGGAATAACGTCAGGAACCCTTGCTGGACGTTTATCTCCATCTACTCCGACAAAAGTTAAAAAGGCAGTCGCCGCTATTTTACATTCTCCGCTTTTTAAATCTTCTGCTATTACCTTCACAAATATTTCCATGGATGATGAACCCGCCCAAGTTACATATGATTCATAACAGACTGCATCGGTCGTTCGAATCGGTGTTAAAAAGTCAACAGAATCCGTTGAAGCGGTTACACAATTGGTGCGGCAATGTCGTAATGCCGAAATGGAAGCCACTTCATCAATATCACTCATGACTCGCCCACCGAATAAGGTTTGATGACTATTTACATCACTTTGAAAGACACGGCTTGTTTGGATCACTCTTGATTCTCTACAATACTTTGCATTCATGGTACTAACCTCCTCATCTTAACTCTTAATATCTAATGATTTGCTTCTATGTTTGATCATTTTTACTAGAACGCTATTTTTCGATTTTCGTTTTTAAATTTCTACATACTATGTATAATGCAATTTCCATACCAACTTTTTATCCCTTCTAACGTAACTATTTACACGATGTATTTCGCACAGGAGATAATACTCGCAGAAATGTGAAACATGATTGCAAAATAAGAAAATTCACCTAGAAAATCTTTTTGAAAAGAAGCTTTTAATAAGACCCATAGTCTATATATGGTATGAACAGAATCTTGACCATTAAAATAAGACAAATTCATTTTCCATAGCTGAGTCAGGAAAATGAACTTGTCTTTTATGAATTCCATTATTTTATCAATGGGCTCAGTTAAAGTTTAATGTTGAAAATAAACCATTTGTATGCATGCGAATGGGTTTTATTATAACGAATAACGTAATAAGCATGTGTACGAATGGAGAATTTATTATCAACACTAATGTTTAACACAGCCTATGAATTAAATCGTCCTCGTTGGCGTAACAATTCACGGTTTAAATTCGGATCCTTTTCAAAGGCTGCACGTCCGTGTAACCAAAAAATATTATTAATGACTACAAGATCTCCCACAGGAAGCTCTAATTCGATTACACTTTCATCCTTTTCCATAGAGTTGGAAAGGTCATATAAATATCTAGCTTGTTCAATATTTTCAGGATTGACAAATTGATCAATAAAACAAATTCCTGGCTTGTTATGATGATTAAAGAATGTCAATCTTTCAATTTCTTGACTTACATTTTTACTGCTAGGTGCTTTATAAAGAAATTTATGATGGCCTAATGGATGATTCGCATATTTGTCTAAATCTTTCCAATCGTCAAGATGCAGTAATCTTGATTCTCCACCACGTGCATGTTGTTCTACCATTTTCATCATTAACAGCCAGTCAGTTGGCTCATCTACAAACGTTCCATCCGTATGGAGTGTAAATAAACGATAGGCCTGACGTAAATAAGAATCACTATTATCTGTATCTTTCACAGTGAACCGTGCATAATATTTTCCAGACATTGCATCAAAGTTTGGGCTGCCAATTAAATGAGAAATCGCCGTTGCGAAAATCACATATTCATCGGTATTTTCTGTCACTCCCTGCAAGCCTAGAGTAAAGCCCCCTGTTTCTCTATCATGAAGAATACTGCTAAGCAGCTCTCCAAACTCTTCTCCGACCTGATCTAATAAATAAGAAGCAGTGAGATGGCGTGCATATGGTGTATATTCCAAGTGTTGAACGGAAAAACCCTTCTGACTTACTGTATCTAGAAAATTGGTAATACTCTCTTTTGACAATTCAATGTGATACAAACGATTTGTTTGCGGATGAAAATTAACTTGATAATTTGGTGTAACCTTTTCAAATTTCGCTTTCTGCTTTTCTGCAATACCCATCATTCATTCCTCCCGTTTTTGTAAAAAGTAATGTGGTAAACAGGAAAGATAAAAAGCCAGTTGTAAAAGGATACCTAAAACATTAGGAATCTAGCTTTTACAACTGGCTTATATTCACTTCCCTGCTCTATGGGAATAGAGTCACAGCGAATATGACAGTTTTCTGGTTTTTTACTTTCCCGTTCCTCGTATTTATTCCTGTTTACGATTTTGAAATGGTCTATTTCAAAAGGTAACCATGTAATAAATATTAATTATCCCTAATATAGCACCTATTTATATAGTTGTCAAATTATTTTCACTATTCAATATATTCTATAGATAATTTACGTTATACTAAAAAAATTCATTTACAACATTGAATCTACACCGTTCGAAAATAATTTAAATGACGGTGCTGATTCGATTCGTTAAATTCGACTGAACTGGAATACGTCTTACTACTTCTTTACCTATTTCAATAGAGGCTGTTGCTGCAGGGGACGGTGCATTACAAACATGAATGGAGCGTTTTCCCATAATAATATGAAAATCGTCTACCATATTCCCATCATCCTTCAATGCTTGTGCACGGACACCTGCAGGTGCTGGGATTAGATCATCTTCCTGTATTTCAGGAATTAATTCTTGAAGACTTTTTGTAAATTGCTTTTTGCTAAAAGAACGAACATATTCATCCAAGCCTTCTTTCGCAAATTTACCAGCCATCTTCCATAATCCAGGAAAGCTTAACGATTCCATTAAATCCTTCACATTAATATCAGTCTTTTTATAGCCCTCCCGTTTAAAACTTAATACAGCATTTGGACCTGCATCCACTTCCCCACTAACCATTCGGGTAAAATGAACTCCCAAGAATGGAAATTTAGGATTTGGTACAGGATAGATCAAATGTTTAACAAGATTTCGTTTTTCTGGCTTTAATTTATAATATTCGCCACGGAATGGTAAAATTTTCATATCTATTTTATACCCTGCCTTCGTTGCTACACGATCACTATGCAACCCAGCACAGTTGATGATCATACTGGCTTTTACCGTTCCACGATTCGTTTCAATCGTAACTTGGTCTGATTCTTCATGAATTTTCTCTACTTTTGTGTTTAATAGAATGACACCATCTTGTTCCTTTATAATCTCAGCAAATTTTTCACTAACTTGACGGTAATTCACGATACCTGCCATTGGAACCCGAATGGCACCAAGACCATTAACATGTGGTTCAATTTCCTTTAATTCATCTGAACCAATTCGATGAATGTTTAAACCGTTATCTAAGCCTCGTTTGTATAAATTTTCAAGCAAAGGTATTTCTTCCATTTTTGTTGCCACAATCACTTTCCCGCAAATTTCATGTTGTATCTCGTATGCTTGGCAAAATTCTCTCATTGATTGGCTTCCTTGTTTAGCAAAGCGTGCCTTAAAACTCCCTGGTTTATAATAAATGCCTGAATGAATAACCCCGCTATTATGACCAGTTTGATGTTGAGCAACTGACGACTCCTTTTCAATGACAACAACCTTTGCATTTGGGAACCTCTCATAAATAGCCATTCCTGTTGAAAGACCTACAATTCCTCCCCCTATAATTGCAAAATCATACATAATCATATCCCTCCTTTTATTATAGATGCAGCTAGATTCCACAGAAACTTCACTTATTTATAATTGCAAGTTCCGTGCCAAGCTTTTACTCCTAATAACGTTATTTCTCCACAAAGCAGATTCGCAAAGATGATAATACTCGCATAATTGAGAAACATAATAGCAAAACATCCTCTTAGGAGTACTTTTAGGAGTTTGTCCATTAAATAATTCTTGGATTTGTAAAACTCGTTTATTATCAGCATCTATACGCTGTCTATCAGGTTAAGTATTTTTAATTTTCAACAATAGTAAGGCTTCGAATTTGTTCAAGTGCATTGGGATTTTCCAATGACGACAAATCACCAATATCTGTACTAAGGTACGATGCTCGAATAGCCCGTCGCAAAACCTTTCCATTTTTTGTTTTTGGAAGATCAGACACGAAATGAATCGCTTTCGGACGCATAGATTTTCCCATTTTGATCAAGATTAAATTTAGAAGTTCTTTTTCTAGTACACTACTATCATATTCTTCTATCTTCTTTACTACAAAACAGACTGGTGCTTCCCCTTTCATTTTATCAGGTACACCAATTACGGCTGCCTCTAAAACACATTCATCTTCGATCAAAACCGACTCGATCTCTGATGGTCCTAAGCGCTTTCCTGCCACATTTAATGTATCATCTGAACGGCCTGTAATGGTCCAAAAACCATTTTCATCAATTATCGCCCAGTCACCATGAACCCATGTTTCAGGCCAACGATTCCAATAAGCTTCTTCATACCGCTCAGGCTCTTGCCAGAAACTTTTTGTCATACCAACCCACGGCCTTTTTAACACTAATTCTCCCAATGATTGACGTACTGCTTTTCCATTTTCCGTTAATACCTGTACATCCATACCAGGCACTGGGGAGTTAAACGTGATAGGTGAAATTGGTTTCACTAACACATTCATGAGAATCCCTCCGCCTATTTCTGTCCCTCCTGCATAATTGATAATAGGAATTTTGCCCTTTCCTAGTTGTTCAAAGAGCCATAACCACGGTTCAGGGTTCCAAGGTTCTCCTGTTGAGGATATCACTCTTAGCTTTTCAAGTTGATGATTCTCTAAAACTTCGTCACCGTATCTCATTAGGGAACGGATGAGTGTAGGTGAAACTCCTAAATGTGTCACTCTATGATCACTTGCTAGTTTCCAGATTCGATCATGTGAAGGGAAATCTGGCGCACCTTCATAAAAGACAGCTGTAGCACCGTTTATTAAGGCACCAAATAAAACAACTGGTCCTGTCAACCACCCCATATCGGCAATCCATAAAAACCTATCACTTCGTTTTAAATCCATTCCAATTCCTAAATCCAATGCTGCTTTAAGAGGGAACCCGGAATGAGTGTGCACGGCCCCCTTAGGTTTTCCAGATGTACCCGAAGTATATATCAACATCATAGGATCTTGGCTTTCCATTACTTCAGCTTCAGTTTCAAAATTCCCCACCGTTTCCAAGTCTGTCCATTCCATGTCGACTCCTTCTTTCCATGGAATGTCACGATTCAGTCGACGAACGACGACGACTCTTTCAATCGAAGAGGACGTATAAACGGCTCGGTCTACCTCTTCTTTCATCTTTATTTCTTTCCCTTTTCTTAAGAAACCGTCTGCTGTTATAATCATTTTAGCCTGTGCAGCCTCTAACCGGACTGCTAACGCATCGGCCCCATAGCCTGAAAAAGCTGGAGAAAATATAGCCCCTATTTTGACTGCAGCCAGAATAGCTACAGCTGTCTCTGGAATCATTGGCATATAGATCGCGATTCGATCGCCTTTCTTAATACCATGGTTTCTGAACCCTTGTGCTACTTTATTTACCCAATTATTCAATTCCGAATACGTATATTTCTTAACCTCTCCATCTTCTCCCTCCCATACTAATGCTAGTTGGCAGGAGGTATAAGGATCTTTTGCCCATTTATCGATCATACTGTGAATGATATTAATTTTTCCTTTTGTATACCAATTTGGATGCTTTATACCATTTGAAAGATCAAGGACTTGTTCATAAGGAGTGATCCAATCAATCCCCAGTTCTTGTTCCACCTCTCCCCAATACCATTCAATATCATTTACTGAAGCATTTAAAAAAGTTTCATAATCAGAGAATCCTAGTTTTTTCATCCAATTGTAAAGTCTAGTGGATTCCCTATATTCTTGACTAGGTTCCCATACAACCTGATTATTCATATGTTCACTCCTATTATAGATTTAGTTCTACGCCTTTCAATTCCAGGAATATTAATAAAATAACACTGCAATGATTAGAGCTGGAACGGCTGCTAATAAGCAAATCTGTAAACATGAAATATAAAAAGCCAGTTGAAAAATGCTACCTAATTATTAGGCACCACTATACCAACTGGCTTATATTCACTTCCCTGCTCTTTGAAAATAGAGTCACAGTGAAAATAACAGTCTTCAGGATTTTTTACTTTCCCATTTCTCCTATTTTAACTGTTTACGTTTTTGAAAAGGCTAGTCTTCAAAAGATAAGCACGTTATAATAGTTTACGATTTATACACTATATAAACATCGTTTTTTAGACTATTATTCTTCTTAATAAAATACATATGATCTAGAGAATTTTACTTTCAATTACCTTTATTTTTTGATAATGGAGAGCAAGGTCCTTTAGTGAGGCTACCAATGCATTCGTACCCTTACCTTGATAATAGGTTTGGATCGCATCGATCGCTTCATCCACTCCATCTTTGATACTGAACCCCTTCAATAGCTGTCCAATAAACTGACGTCCATGCTCGGTAGCCAATGTACAAGATGCTTCCAGTATCACTCCATACTTTCTATCTATTTCGGCTGTAATCGTCAAAGTTTCAAAGACACTTTTCGCTGCCATTCCCTGAGGTAGACGTGCATGCCCCGCAATAAACATCGTTTTTTCATTAAACATTGAAATCTACCCCCTCTCTCTAATAATTCCATGATCAACCCGAGCCTATTTGTTAAAAATTTCCTGAACTAGAATACGTCTTACTACCTCTTTTCCAATTTCAATAGACGGTGCTGCCGCATGCGTTTAGAGATGTGGCCAAATTCCACCAGATACAGGCATAATATGTCCTGTGATATAAGCTGACTCATCACTGGCTAAAAATAGCGCCGCATTGGCTATATCTTTTGGATCCCCTAACCTTCCCAATAATGTCTTAGAACGATATTCCTTAAGGGTTTCACTATCCATTCGGTCTACAATGGAGGTTTGAATTAACCCTGGTGCAATACAATTCACATTAATCGTTGGACTTAGCTCCTTAGCAGCCGTTCTAGTAAAGGAGGCTACTCCCGCCTTCGCTGCCCCATAATCAGCGTACCCTTTTTCACCGTCAAAATGAATGGTAGAAATGTTGATCATTTTTCCGTAACCACGCTGAAGCATCATAGGGGCAATTAATTTTGTACAATTAAAAGTTCCCTTTAAATTAAGCTCCATTGTTTGATCCCAGCGCTCTCCCTCTATTTCAAATAGAGATTTAATCATGTTCGCATCACGGATACCTCCCACAACATTCACTAGAATATCGATTTTATCAAACCTTTTATTTGCTTCATCCACGACTTCCTTTACTTCATCAAAATCTAGTACACTTGCTCTTATGGCTAAAATCTGATCAGCATCCATATATTCTAGCAATTTCTCTTTCGTTCGATTTAATCGATTCTCCGAAATATCCGTGATAACTAAGTTAGCACCCTCCTGGGCAAAACGTAACGCGATCGCTTCCCCCATTGGGCCCCCAGCACCGGTTATGAAGGCCACTTTATCTTTAATCCGCAAAAGAATCCCCCTTTTTTAGTTTTAAAGCTTTATAATTGAAACTTCCCACAGCGGGGGTTCCTTTCATTCCCACTGTGGGTTAGTTGATTATGTGAATCTAGTTAGCTTCCCTTATTGATATTTTCGATGCAATTGAGCTGCGATAATATTCTTTTGAATTTCAGATGTCCCTTCGTATATTCTCGTAATTCGGGCATCACGGTAATAACGTTCGATCGGGTATTCTGAAATATAACCCATTCCTCCGTGAATTTGAACGGCTTTATCCGCAACTCGACCATATGTTTCTGAACCAAGCAATTTGACCATTGCCGCTTCTTTAATTACATTCTTACCTTGATCAACCAGATTGGCTACATGATAAGTAAAGGCACGAAGCGCTTCAATTTCTGTCGCCATTTCAGCTAAGTAGTGTTGAATAATTTGTTGTTCAAAAATCGGTTTGCCAAACTGTATGCGCATATGAGCATAATCAAGTGACATATCTAATAATTTATCAGCGGATCCAAGATTTCTTGCCGCCATTGCTGCCCGTCCGTTTGCTAAGATTTTCAGCGCGTTGACATAGCCTTGCCCTTCTTCACCTAACACGTTCTCAACTGGAACTTCACAATCTTCAAAGAAAATCTCCCATGTGTGTGATCCATGAAGACCCATTTTCTTTTCTTTGTTTCCTAACTTAAATCCTGGGAAATCCTTTTCAACGATGAATGACGTAATCCCCTTTGGTCCTTTAGATGAATCTGTAACCGCCATTACTGTGAATACATCTGCAAGTCCAGCATTGGTAATATAGCACTTAGAGCCATTAAGAATGTAATGATCACCCTTTTTTACCGCTGTTGTTTTTAAATTATGTGCGTGAGATCCCGCACTTGGCTCAGTTAAAGCAAAGGCACCAATGTATTCCCCGCTAGCCATTCTCGGTAGATATTTTTGTTTTTGTTCTTCATTTGCCAATTCTACAATACCAACACTACCAATCCCTGTATGACCACCAATGACAGTTGTATATCCATTAATGGTTCTGCCAACTTCCTCTAACACAGCACATTTTCCAAGCATTCCAATCCCTAAGCCGCCATACTCTTCTGGAATACTAAGAGCAAATAAACCCATTTCCTTCGATTTCTCTAAAATGCTTTGAGGAATTTCATCTGTTTCTTCAATTAAATTTGCATGCGGTTCTACTTCATTCTCGATAAAGTCACGAATTCCCTGCTTTAAATATTGAATATCCTTTGATAGAACTTGTTCCATTTGTCTCACGTTCCTTCCATTCAATTATTTTTTTCGTTCTAATTATTGATAAGTGTAAAAACCTTGTCCCGATTTCCTACCTAATCTTCCTGCCTTCACATATTTAACCAGTAATGGAGATGGACGATATTTCTCACCCAGAGCGTGGTAGAGATACTCCATATTGCGAAGTCGGCTGTCCAAACCAACGAGATCAGCCATTTCCAGTGGACCCATTGGATGATTTAAGCCAAGTTTAATGGCTTTATCAATATCTTCAGCTGATGCCACACCTTCCATCAACATATTCATGGCCTCATTTCCGATAATGCAATTCATTCGACTCGTGACAAAGCCTGGAAATTCATTGACCTCAACCGTTTCTTTTCCCATTTTTTCAGAAACTTGACGGACGATCTCTACCGTTTTGTCTGAAGTATCAATTCCGCGAATAATTTCAATTAATTTCATACGGTGAACGGGATTGAAGAAGTGCATCGCTACAAATTGATCTGGTTTTTTCGTTGCCGCCCCAATTTCAGTTGGGCTCATCGTAGACGTGTTGGTTGCTAAAATGGCATGGTCAGGGGCAAATTCCTCAACCCTCTTAAAGGTTTCAATCTTTAATTCCATAATTTCAAGAATGGCCTCAATAACCAAATCCGCACTTTCCACTGCTTCCTGCAACCCTGTTGTATAGGTTAAATTTTGTTGTACATCATCACGTTGTTCACTTGTGATATATCCTTTTTCAACACTTGAATTAGCAAGTGATCCGTTATAATCTTTTGCTCTTTCGAGAGCTTCGGACGATATATCCTGAAGGGATACTTTAAAACCTGATAATGCAGCAGTATAAGCAATCCCACGCCCCATCGTTCCACTACCAATGACCGCAATCTTTTTGACTTCCATTTCGTTTCCTCCTATTTAAACTAAGCAATTTTCAAAAATGGTTGTAATTCCCTGTCCGCCGCCAATACACAATGTCACCAATCCATACTTCACGCCTCTTCGTTCCATTTCATGAAGGAGTTTTGTCGTAAGAACAGATCCGGTTGCTCCTAATGGATGACCTAATGCAATCGCGCCACCGTTTACGTTTACTTTATCTACATTAAGATTTAGTTCTCTGATTACGGCAATCGATTGAGCAGCAAAAGCTTCATTTAACTCAATTAATCCAATCTCTTCCAATGTTAAATGGGCTCTTTGTAAGGCAAGTTTTGTAGATGTAACCGGTCCAATTCCCATAATTTCAGGGGACACACCTGAAACAGCTTGTGAAAGGATCTTGGCCTTTGGCTGTACTCCATATTGATTCACTGCATCTTCAGACATCAACACAACGGCTGATGCTCCATCATTACGACCACTACTGTTACCAGGTGTAACAGATCCATTTTCTTTAAAAACGGGTTTTAAGGTAGCCAACTTTTCTAAACTTGTTAAACGTGGATGCTCATCCACCGCAAACGCTTTCACGCTTTTACGCTCCCGAACTTCATAAGGAACAATTTCTTTTTCAAACTTGCCAGAAGAAATCGCATCATGCGCAAGTTGTTGACTTCTCATCGCAAATTCATCTTGCTCTTCTCGAGAAATCCCATATTGCTCAGCTAAATTTTCCGCTGTTAAGCCCATCGTTAAATTCCCATACTTCTCAAAGGGTTGAGAACGTAATTGGCTTTCCGTATTCGAATCGACAAGAACATTATTTCCTGTACCTACTCCATAACGGGCATTACGAATATAAAATGGCGCTAAACTCATCGATTCCACTCCGCCTGCAACGATGACATCATTCAACCCGCATGATATTTGCAATGCTCCATTATTGATCGCTTGAAGGGACGAACCACACTGTCTATGAACCGTGTACCCTGGGACTTCTACAGGAAGTCCTGCACGCAGCGCAGCAAGCCGGCCAATATTGGGCTGATCTGACGTTTGTTTTGTCTGGCCAAGTATGACTTCTCCAACAGCACTTTTATCTATGTTCGCTCTACTAACGACTTCTTCAATCACTTTTGCGGCAAGAAAATCAGATGGAACATCCTTTAACGTCCCCCCCATTTTCCCAATAGCCGTACGTACTGTTTCAACTACATATACTGGTTTCATTTACTCCTCCTATAGAAATGAATAGATTTAAGGAGCCATAAACTCCTATAAATCTATTACTGTATTTGAATACTTATTTTAACGGATCTACCAATCACTAAATTATTTGAATCGGCATGTTCAGCTTCAATTTTTGGACGTTACTAATTGATGATTCGTAGATTTGTATTCTTTACCGATGATATCCTTCGCGATGACCATCATATTGGCTTGTGCCGTTCCATCCCCGATTTCCAAACCAATGACATCACGTAAACGCTGTTCATGAGGCATTTCCTTTGTATAAGCATAGTGACCGTTAAACAACAGACATTCATGAATCGCGTCTGCACCATATTTTGGACCTAGCCATTTGACAGATGCGGATTCCTTCGAGTGATTTAATCCTTGGTCACGAAGCCAAAGGCCACGATATGCCTGCCATTTGACAAACTCTAATTGCGTATAGTGAGTGACAATTGGGAAGGCTACCCCTTGATAAGTTGCTAGAGGTTTGCCAAAAGAAGTTCTCATTTTGACGTGTTCAATCGTCTCATCGATACTTTGCGAAGCGGCCCCTACACATTGAAGACCAATTAATAGACGGCTGAGATCAAACCCATTCATAACCTGGGAAAACCCTTTGTTTTCAAGGCCAATCAAATTTTCCTCTGGTACCACTACATCGGTTAAATAAACCGAACCACGTCCTACTGGAATGTTCCCCATATCCTCGTAACCTTTACATTCCACGCCTGGAAGATCAGAAGGAACGATAAAGCAACTAATCCCACGGTTCCCCAGTTCAGGATCTGTTTTAGCAAAAATGAGAAACGCATCAGCGACGGTTGCCACACTAATTCCGGACTTTTCACCGTTTAAAACATACCCATTTCCTTGACGGACAGCCGTTGTTTTAATTCCGCCAGCATCTGTTCCTGCAGTAGGCTCTGTAATCGCAATCCCGACGATTCTATCGCCACTTGCGATTTTTGGAAGCCACTCTTGCTTTAATTCCTCAGGTGCATGTTTATTGATAATTTCACCGATTAAAGCGTTCAACATAACGGCATAGGTAAGATTGAAATCGCCTCGACCAATTTCTTCAGCCGCAATCCCAGTGGTGACACAATCAGCACCACTTCCGCCATATTCGACCGGAATTCGAAGACCATTTACACCAAGTTCGCCTAACTTCTTCCACAAATGTCTTGGCGTGATCCCTTCTCTATCCCACTTCGTATAGTTTGGTAACAGCTCCTCTTTTGCAAAGTCTTTTAACATCTTACGAAAAAATTCCTGTTCTTCTGTGAATGAAAAATTTAACATTTTAATTCCCCCTATTGGTTATAGTTATTATTTATATTGCAAATTTCGTGCCAACCTATATCCTCGATATACAAGCACTAAAATCTAAGATTCTCGCAGAATTGATAATTTTTCGCAAAATTAAGAATCAATTTTGCAAGATTAAGAATTTTTCAAATAAGGTATAGCTTTCATCAATTGGGTTTTGATCATACTGATGGTGGTTATTCTTTTTAGTTACAGTGCTTTTTCTACAATTTCAACGATATCAAAGTTTCCTATCGTTTCTTCTAATTCTTTGGCTTTAACACCATCACTGATCATCGTTAAACAATATGGACATCCCGTACCAATCATGGTTGGTTTTGCCTCAAGAAGCTGTTCTGTTCTTGCCACATTAACTCTTTTTCCCGTCTTCTCCTCTGTCCACATCATCCCGCCGCCAGCTCCACAGCACATGCCGTTTTCACGGTTGCGTTCAGCCTCAACCAATTTTACCCCTGGTATTGCTTTTAATATTTCACGAGGTGGATCATAGACCGTATTGTAGCGACCTAAATAACAAGAGTCATGATACGTAATCACTTCATTTAGTTCTTTTGTAAAAGTTATTCTTCCTTCTTTGATCCATTGATACAGCAATTCTGTATGGTGATAGACTTCAGCCTCAAGACCAAATTCCGGATATTCATTTTTAAAGGAGTTATAAGCATGTGGATCAATGGTTACAATTTTCTTCACGTTATGCTTTTGAAAGGTGTCAATATTGGCAGATGCTAATTCCTGGAATAAGAACTCATTTCCAATTCGTCGAGGTGTATCACCTGAATTTTTCTCTTTATTACCAAGGATCGCAAATTTAATTCCTGCTACATTCATCACATGGGCAAATGACTGGGCAATCTTTTGACTGCGGTTATCATAGGATCCCATGGAACCAACGAAGAATAAATATTCGAATTCTTGTTCAGATTTTTCCATTTCTTTAACCGTTGGAACTTGAATATCTTCTCGGCCATCACGCCAATTTTCACGCTCTTTTTTATTAATTCCCCATGGATTTCCTTGTCGCTCGATATTTGTGATCGCGCGCTGAGCATCTGAATTCATTTTCCCCTCAGTTAAGACAAGGTAACGTCGCAAATCGATAATTTTATCGACATGCTCATTCATGACTGGACATTGGTCTTCACAGTTTCGGCAAGTTGTACATGCCCAGATTTCTTCTTCTGTAATGACATCTCCAATTAAGCTAATATTTTCGATTGTCGCTGCAGTTTCGCGAGCTCCGACACCCGCTATTGCCAATTGATATCCCTTTGTGTTTTTAAAGGCAAAGGTAGGTACCCATGGCTGTCTAGAAGTAATCGCTGCTCCTTTTTCTGTCAAATGATCCCTCATTTTCACAATAAGGTCCATTGGAGATAACACTTTTCCGGTTCCTGAAGCTGGACACATATTGGTACATCGTCCACACTCTGCACAGGCATAAAGATCAATTAACTGATTCTGTGCAAAATCCTCAATTTTCCCAACACCAAATGTTTCAGCTGACTCATCCTCAAAGTCAATCTTTTTTAGTTTCCCAACAGGGCCTTGTTTTTTAAAAAAGATATTGACCATGGCAAATAATTCATGAAATTGCTTGGACTGCGGTACAAACACTAGGAATGTGAATACAGTAAACATATGAACCCACCAAAATGCATAAAACAACACAGTGCCAACTGTTGTACCGATTCCAGAGAACAACATCGCAATAGAACCAGAGAATGGAGCATATACAAGGTTTGGTTCATGTCCTACCATAATTGCTTCAAATCCCAATGTAAGCAGGATGGATGAAGTTAAAGTAATTAAGGCGATATAGACAAAAGCTGCTTTGCCATCTCGCTTCCATTGTAATCGCTTTAACTTTTCTCCATAACGGCGGTAAAATCCATATATCACAGCCAACAACATAAGGAATGTAGCCCACTCCTGCAGAAGACTGAAATATTTATGGGCCTCACCAAAAGGAAATTCATACCCTGTAATAAATCCTTTTATGATGAGCTCTATAAGTCCAATTTGAATGATAAAAAAGGTATAAAATAGTATAAGATGCATCAAACCGCTTTTCTTGTCTTTGAATAATTTCTTTTGACCGAAGCCATTGATCAAGATCAGATTAATTCGTTCTTTCAGGTTTGGTTCAAATTCTGCTTTTTTACCAAGCTTTATAAATAAAATCCGGGTATATAGAAGATTGACAAATAAGTACACGGCATATCCTGCCACAGTTAGGTAAGCAAGTAAATTCAGTAATGAGAACATCCTTTTCATCCCCCTTCGATTACATCTATTTCGATATTTTAGTAGAGGAAGTAAACGCAAATATGTATTCATATTTGGGTTCTTTAGCAAGCGGAAATTTCGATTCCTTACCCTATTTCCTCTTTACAACCTATAGTTTCATGACTACCGCTTCCCCATCTACTACTATCTCCATATGTTGATTCATCACATGTGTTTTTAACTTAATGATTTTCTTATCATCCCTCTTTTCCACTACCTCGACATTGGCCTTTATCGTATCTCCAATTTTTACAGGTGCAAGAAACTTAAAGTTTTGGGACAAATAGATCGTGTTCGTCCCAGGAAGCCTCATTCCAAGTACAGTAGAAATAATACTACCTGATAAAATACCATGGGCAATTCTTTCTTTAAAAGGTGTATTTTTAGCATATTCTGGATCAAGGTGTACCGGATTAAAATCACCCGTTAGCCTAGCAAATTGAACAATATCATACTCAGTAATTGTTTTAGTAAATGAATCCGTATCTCCTATTTGAATATCTTCGTATAGGAGTTCTTTTTTAATCAGTCTAACTTCCATTTAGTCAACACCCCTTTTTTTGGTTAAACTTTTTACGAATCGAACTGTTTCTCCTGTAGGCTGCCTCGCAATAAGCAATTATCCTAGCATACTATAGCCGCCATTTACCGGTATCACTTGCCCTGTTATCCAGTCAGCATGATTAGATAGTAAAAATAAAATGATTCCTGTTACATCATCCACTTTTCCAAGCCGCTTCAAAGGATATTGTCTTACCATTTTTTCTAATGTTGCCTCGTTAAAATTTAGTGAACGGCTGTCGACCATTCCAAGTGCTACTGTGTTACATTGGACATTGCTTTTCCCTACATCCTGTGCTAATGATTTGATGAAACTAATGGCACCATTCCTGGCAGCTGCGGATAGAATTAAATGTTTGTCCCCAGTCCGAGCTGAATCACCTACAATATTAATCAACTTCCCTTGCTTCTTTTCCATCATTTCAGGGATAAAAGTATGGACTAAATTCAAAACTCCATAAAAGCAAACATCAACTTCTCGTTTCCACTCATCTGGTTGATATTGAAAAAACGTTCTCATCTGGTCAAAACCAGCATTGTTTACGATACAATCAATCCCGCCTAACCCTTGATACAGTTCCTCCTTCATCCTTATGACATCTTCAATGTTTGCGATATCCCCTTTAACAAGGTGAACGTTCACACCAAAAGCACTTTTGATTTTGTTAGCCGTATGAACGGCTTCCTCTTCAGAGCTAAGATAGTGTAAAGCAATATTCGCTCCCTCAGCAGCTGCTGCGAATGCAATTCCTCTGCCAATCCCTTTAGCTGCACCGGTTATGAAGACATTCTTTCCTTTCAAATCAAGTTCCATCTAACTTCTCCTCCTAAAGTGGAAACTGGACTTCTTATTTACAAAATATTAATAAGAAATCAGTTTCTTCATTTAATTTCCTGAAAAGGATGGCTGTCTTTTTTCAAGAAAAGCTTTCGTTCCTTCTACCTTATCTTCTGTTGTATAAAGAAAAGCTTGTGCCAAGCTTTCAATCAATAATCCAGTATCCATATCCACCTCAAAGCCTCGATTCACCACAAGCTTTGCCATTTGAATAGCAAGAGGGCCTTTAGCTAAGATTTTTTCGGCCTTTTCGATCACAGCATCCATTAATACCTCTAGCGGAACTACATCAGTTACTAGGCCGATCGCCTTTGCCTCACTCGCAGAGATCAATTCTCCTGTTAAAATCATATTCATCGCACGGCCTTTTCCAATGATTCGAGTTAACCGCTGTGTTCCTCCTGCACCAGGAATGACTGCTAAGTTTAACTCAGGCAATCCGAATTTTGCATTGTCGGACGCCATCCGAATATCACAGCTCATTGCCAGTTCAGATCCACCGCCAAGAGCAAACCCATTAATAGCTGCAATCGTTGCTTTTTTACTATTTTCAATGCGGCGATACACATCGCTCATACTTCCCGTTTTAAATGCTTCAGTTGCTTTCCTTGTTGTTAGCTGGTTTATATCTGCTCCTGCTGCAAATGCCTTTTCACCCACTCCGGTAAATACAATCACACCGATTTCCTGATCATTCTCTAACTCTTCAAAAGCAGATAAAATTTCTGTTACTGTTTCATTATTCAAGGCATTTCTCACTTCGGGGCGATTGATTTTAATAAATCCAATGTGATTTCCTTTTTCAACAATTAAATTTTCATAGATCATGATGAACTCCTCCTTTAATGATATTTCCGTTGTAACCTGAGCTGCGATATATTCTTTTGAATGTCAGATAGAATCCGACCTCTTTTTTATGAGCTGCATGGGTAGCATTTTCCAATAAATTGAAGTTAGCTACCTAATGCAGCTTGTGAGAAGAGGGACAAATAATTTTTCCCAAACTATTCATCTATTCGAATATCTATTTTTTTGAATTTTCAAAATTAAACCATCGCTAATCCGCCATTGACTGAAAGGGTTTGACCTGTTACATAATCTGCTTCTTCTGACACAAGGAAAGCGACCCCATTTGCAATATCACTTGGTTGTGCTAAACGTCTAAATGGAATAGCTTTTTCAAGTGCTGTTGCAATCCCTTCATTATAAGAACCAATTTCTTCAAAAAGAGGGGTATTACTAGGTCCTGGGGAAATACAATTTACATTGATCTTATGTCTTGCCATTTCTCGTGCCATCGTTTTGGTAAAAGCAATGACGCCTCCTTTAGCAGCCGAGTAGACTGCCTCACCGCTTGAACCCACTCTACCCGAATCAGAAGCAATATTAACTACCTTGCCGCAACCATTTTCAATCATAATAGGTAAAATTTCTTTACAAGTATGAATTTGCCCCATCAAATTAATATCCATAATCAGCTTCCATGTGGTTGGTTCACTTTTTAAAAATGGTTCAACCTTATCCCATCCTGCATTGTTCACGAGTACATCAATTTTTCCAAAATGGGCAAGTGAGGCTCCTACTGCTTCCTGGACACTCTCAAGCTTTGTTACGTCGCAATAAACTGCAACTGCCTTTCCTCCTTCTTTTTCGACAATAGAGACCGTTTCATTTGCATTATCAATATTGACATCGGTTACAATAATATCCATTCCTCGAGAAGCTAATGTTTTCGCAATCTCTCTTCCTATTCCACGTCCTGCTCCAGTAATAAAGGCTACTTTTTTTGTCATTATATTTCCCTCCGGTTTCTTAGTTAAATGATTAAATTTGAATAAACTATTACTCTATCACTCTATTAATTTAATTTCTGTTCACTTAATTGCTGAAGAATCTTTTCTCTCAAGTGGAACTTTTGAATTTTTCCACTGGCAGTTCTAGGGTATTCCTCAACAATTTCCAGATACTCTGGCCAATATTGCTTAGCAACCCCTTTTAGCTTTAGGTATTCTTGCAATAATGGTAGATTCAGAGGCGTCCTTTCAGGTTTCATGCTAATGACTGCGCACGCCTTCTCTTGCAGCCTTGGATCAGGCAGTGCGATAAGCTGCGCATCCATGATGTCCTCATGTTCGTACAATACATTTTCAACATAGGCAACAGGGATATTTTCACCACCACGAATGATAATATCTTTATTTCGCCCCGTAATTCGAATGTAACCATCTTCATCCATAAACGCACGATCCCCTGTGAGAAACCATCCATCCTGAAACTCAGACATGGTACCTTCGAAATTATTCAAATAGCCAACAAATAGGGCTGGTCCTCTGCTAAGAAGGGCTCCTTCTTGATTAGGTGGACAAGGGTCTCCGTTTGAATCAATGACCTTTACTTCCATACTATCAAGCGCTATACCGTCAGTACCTGTCAGTTTTTCTTCAGAATCTTCAATCTTTGTCAAAGTAACGAGACCACATTCCGTTGAACCCCAACCGGCAAGAATGGCAAAACTCACTTTTTTAGAAGCTTCTTTTACCAACGCCATTGGAATCGGTGCACCCATAGCTGCAAATACTCTTAGTGAATCAATGTTTCGACTTTCAACTCCTTCCAATTGCATGATGTCCTGCAGGAATGGAGTCGCACTGGCTGTAAAAGTAATTCCTTCCTCCTCAATTAGTTCAATAAATTCTAACGGGTTCCAAATATCTTGATAAACACCTGTTCCTCCGATCGTAGTCGGAAGGCGCACACCATACCCAAACCCAGTTTGGTGGGCAAAGGTTGAGGCCATGAACATGACATCGTCAGAGGTTAATTGCAAATGATCAATCCAGTAATTGGTTGAGACACAAATGGTATTATGTGTATGCATAACCCCTTTTGGATTTCCTGTTGTACCAGACGTAAAAATAATTTCGGTTACATCATTTGGATCATGAGTGATTTCATCTAATAGGGCCCGATCGTGAATTTCTTCCCAAGGTTTATCAAACAATGATGCGAGCGGCTTCATGTGAGCAGGTACATTCTCGCCAATGACATACACATGCTCAAGTAACGGCCATTGGTGAGACAATCTATCAATCATGGCTGGATAATCAAATCCGCGAAATTCATCGGGAACGACAATCATCTTCGACTCAGCCATTCCAACCATATAACCAATTTCCCGATCTCGATAAATCGGAATCAATGGATTCGTAATGGCACCAATTCTCGTTGCCGCATAGTGAAGAATAATAAATTCATTCCAGTTTGGCAGTTGAATCGAAATGACATCGCCTTTTCCTAAGCCTAATTCCAGCATTCCTAAGGCAACACGGTCGACCATTTTCCCGAGTTCACGGAACGTATAACGGCTCTTTTTATCGATTATCGCCACTTTGTCTGGAAATTTTGCAATAGCATCATTAAGATAATCGAGAATCGTTTTATTTGGCCAATCGGACTGATATTTTTCAATATATTCAGGACTCAAAATCGTTTCAAATTTCACGAACCTCACCATCTCCTAGTTATTTTCTAAACTTACTAAAATCTGCAGATCTTCTTTCAAGAAACGCATTCATTCCTTCAGCAGACTCGTTTGTGTTGTAGAACATGGCTAGACTGCCCATTGCAAGTTGAGAAATCCCTTGGATGTGGGCGCTATCAGCATTAAATGAATATTTAAGCATTTTAAGCGCTGTCGGACTTTTCGCAAGAATCTTAGTAGCCCATTCTTCTGCAGCCGCTTGAAGCTCTTCCGCTGGAACCACTTTATTCACAAGGCCCATTTCCTTAGCTTCTTGTGCAGTATACTGCTCACATAAGTACCAAATTTCTCTCGCTTTCTTTTCCCCAACTACTCTTGCTAAATAAGTAGATCCGAAACCAGCATCATAGCTTCCTACTTTCGGTCCGGCTTGTCCAAACTTGGCTGTTTCTGAAGCAATCGTCATATCACAAATGACATGTAGGACATGCCCTCCGCCAATCGCATATCCATTTACTGCCGCAATCACAGGCTTTGGAATATTCCGAATGGTTTGATGCAAGGTCTCAATTTCAAGGCCGATGCCACCACCTAATCCTCCGTTATAATCGTAACCCCCCTCATCTCCCTTTTCCTTCTGATCCCCACCTGTACAAAATGCTTTCTCGCCAGCACCCGTTAAAATAACAACACCAACCTGGTTATCATCCCAAGCATCGCGGAAAGACCAAATTAATTCTCTAATCGTACGTCCTGTAAAAGCATTGTAAGCCTGAGGTCGATTAATTGTGATCTTTGCTATTCCATTCGTTTTTTCATACAATACTTCCATTAATTCCATTTTTCATTCCTCCATTTTCTTTGTTTCGTTTTCTTTATTAGTTTTTTTCAGTAATGCTGAGTTTCCACTCTTTGCTTCAAATTACGGTCGTTACTTGTTTTCTGTAAAAGAAAAATTAAATAATGTTTTCCCTCCTTTCACTTATTTAATGTTGCAAGTTCTGTGCCAACGTATATTCTTGTTAAAATAAGCATCATAATCTTATAAATATCGCAAACTTAATAATTTTCTCAAAATTAAGAATCATTTGTGCAAAAATGCAAAAATGAGAGACTTATAAGAGTACTCTTGTAGTAGACCTACTAATTCAGATACAAAAAAATACACACTACTAATGTAATGTGCAAATAGTTTTTGAATCTAATGACAGACTGTTCTGCTATTATCCGTATTTGGTTTAATCGCTCCAATATAGTAACAAACTACTCCGGTAATTGGGTTCATTTTGCAACTTTAACAGTAATACTCTTGATTTTAACCTCTGTCCCCTTAATGTCACCATTTTGTATCATTACATAATCCATATCGCGAATCCTTGGTCAGGTGTCCCTATCATTCATACTTATACAATTCCAGTTAGGCTATAAACCCCGATCACAAAGAAACATGCTAAGATTTTTAACACCGTAATAGCAAAAATATCGCGATAGGCCTGTTTATGGGTTAATCCTGTTACGGCAAGAAGGGTAATAATCCCGCCGTTATGGGGCAAAGTATCCATCCCCCCCGAGGCCATTGAAATAACACGATGCATAACTTCTGGGGGAATATTATACTTCACTGCAGCCTCAAGATATTTTTCAGACATGGCACTTAAGGCAATCCCCATTCCCCCTGAAGCGGAACCCGTAATTCCTGCTAGAACATTGGTTGTAATTGCTCCGTTTACAAGGGGATTGGTAAACGTTTGTGAAATGCCATCACGAACAATGCTAAAACCAGGAAGTGCCGCAATTACTGCTCCAAACCCATACTCCGCACCTGTGTTCATTGCAGCAAGTGTTGCTCCTCCAATGCTGGCGTTTATTCCGGATTGGAATTTTGTAATTACCTCTTTCCAATTAAATGCAATGGCTGATATAATCCCAATTACAAGCGCCATTTCCACTGCCCATATTCCGACGACCCCAGAAAGCTGCACTTTACCAAACGATTCCAACCCAATGATGGAAAAGTCAAAGCCATTTGGATACCACTTCGGAATAGACTTGGTAAAAAGCTTGTTTGTTGCCCCTACAAGAATTAGGGGCAAGAAGGCCAATAATTGACGAACCACACTAGACGGAACTTCCATCGTTCTCTCAGCTTGCAATGTCATTGTTTCCGCAGCCGCAGACATTTCCTTTTCGGCTAAAGCAGCGTCCAACCGAGCGTCCCCAAATCCGTAGTAGTTCTCACCATTTGCTTGCGCTTTCTTTCGACGTGATTCCAAATAAAGCATCCCTACAATAAATACAAATATAGAACCAATGATTCCGAGGGTAGGAGCCGCATAAATATCAGTCTTGAAGAATGTCGTAGGAATGACATTTTGAATTTGCGGTGTTCCAGGTAAAGCATCCATTGTAAAGGAAAAAGCTCCTAAAGCGATCGTTCCTGGAATAAGTCTTTTAGGTATATTCGCTTCTCGGAATAAGTTTACAGAAAATGGATAAACTGCAAACACCACAACGAACACGCTTACTCCACTATAAGTCATGATCGCAGACATCAAGACAATCGCTAATATTGCCTGCTTTTCCCCAACCATTTGCACGATTGTTTTAGCAATAGACTGAGCCACACCAGCCATTTCAACTACTTTTCCAAAAATGGCTCCCAGAAGGAAAACTGGAAAGTAAAGCTTAAGAAAGCCAACCATTTTTTCCATAAATACATTAGAGAAAAAAGGTAAAACGTAATTTGGTTCTGTCAACAAAACAGCAAGCAATGCACAAAGTGGAGCGAATAAAATAACAGAGAAACCGCGATAGGCAATGAGCATAAGAAGCCCTAGAGCTAGTAGTATAACGAGAAGATCCATTGATTAACACCCTCTTAATATTTAAGTAAAATCAAATTTTTTTAACAAATTGGAGGTACTACCTCTATCAATTACACGTTCGCTCTTGATCAATTGATACTTGATCCGAAATCAGTCTTAGTCCACCCCCTTTACATCCTTTGTTAATAAAAAAGAGCCAGTAAAAACAACAATGCTCTCACATTGATTGTTTTACTGACTCCTCCAAGGCTCGTCTTCCTGCTAAGGGGATCGAGTGAACAAAGTCTATTAAATAGAATGATCTTCACCAATTCAAACCGGTCATGCAGCAATGCTGTTGCTGTCATCGGATAATAATATAAGTATAGAATAATAGTTTGAATTTTTCAACAATTTAATTTATCGAAAATAAATCAAAGCCATGATCATCACGTCATTAAGTTAACAGTCAATTTCCTTAATAATTACGAATTATTAGTACGAAAAAGGAAAAATGATTTTACTTTTTTAACCTTACTTTTGTGGTCCTACAAATTCTGATACAAAAAATACACACTACTAAGTAGTGTGTATTTTTTGTATTATTTCAGGTTGTACTTAGCTATTTTTCTATACAAGCTCGCAATATGAATTTTTAGCTTTTGAGCAGCTAGAGATCGATCCCCATCCGCTTCTTGTAATGCTCGTTGAATTGCGTTTATCTCTGCGGCTCTTACTTCTTCCTCTAAACTTTGCAGAGGCACGGTTTTCCTATTTGTTGGATTAGTAGACACCTGAGTTGAAAAATAGAGATCATTCATCGATAGGGTGTCTCCCTCCACAATATTCATTCCCCGTTCAATAACAGCCTTTAATTCACGAACATTTCCAGGCCAATCATAATTCAGCATCCAATTATGAAGCTTGGAATCGATATGTTTCACTTCAAGATCAAACTGCAGATTAAAATAATCGATAAAATAAAAAGCTAATGGAAGAATGTCATCTACCCTTTCACGCAGTGAGGGGATCGTTAAATCAAAGACATATAGACGATAAAATAAATCCTGTCTAAACTTCCCTTCCTCTACAAGTTGTCCTAAGTCACGATTTGTTGCGGCAATAATACGGATATCAATGTGTTTACTAACTGTTCCCCCAACCCGTTCAACTTCTTTTTCCTGCAAGACTCGAAGCAGCTTTCCTTGTGCCTCATAAGGGAGTTCAGAAATTTCATCAAGAAAAAGGGTTCCATTCATGGCTAATTCAATTTTTCCAGGCTTTCCTTCTTTTTTGGCTCCACTAAACGCTCCTGGTTCATAGCCAAAAAGCTCTGATTCAAATAATTCCCCAGGGATCGCGGCACAATTCACTGCAATAAAAGGATTATTTTTCCTAGTGCTTATACCATGAATCGCTTGAGCGAATAATTCCTTACCTGTCCCACTTTCCCCTGTCAGCAGCACTGTTGAATTACTAGTAGCGATTCGAGTAGCTAATTCTTTAGCGTTGTTAATCGCCTGACTATTGCCAATTATTTCTTCAAAACTATATTTATTTTGGTGTGGCTTTTTTTTGTTCATTTTTTCTAAATCAATCGTATGCATGAAAGATACCATTTCATAATGCTCGATATCCCCATCGCGGACTAATACCCGATAAATTTCCCGATGCCCTTTTTTCGTTACTCTTATGATACAATTAATCCCAGAGATCACACCAAAGAAGACCCTTTTACGCTTTCGACCATACATCCCATGGATTACATCATGAATCGAACCGCCTAAGATATCATTCCTATTAATTGAAAAGTGTTCACAAAAGTCTAGACTAACGTAAATCAATCTCCCACTGTCATCAACTTCAAGATATCCCCAATCTTCTATTAAATGAATTGCTTTTTCCAATTTATATCACCTTCCCGGTAACATAAATGACAACTTGTCCCTTAATAACCTCAGTTCCATTTTGATTAAAGCATATCACCTTTTGCGTAACCCAGTCTCTTTCATGATTAATATCAATAATCGTCAATTCGGCGGTTATCTCATCTCCAATATACACCGGATGATAATAAATCATTTCTTTTTGTAGTAATACGCAAGCACATCCCGGTAGTTTATCGGTAATCACTTGTGAGATTAAGCCCTCCACCAATAGCGCAGGAATAATTGCCTGAGAATACCCATTCTTCAAACCAACATCATGTCGTTGATAGATTGGATTAAAATCTTTTGTTAATTCATTGCATTGTTGAAGATCATCTTCTGTATAAATCCGCTGTAAACGGGCTATTTGCCCGATAAGCAATTCTGAATTGGTTAAACTCATCAAGAATCCCCCTTTTTGACAAAATTTCTAAAATATCAATATATCAAAATATTTTTTGACAAAATTTTCTCAATTATTAGTATATAACAAATAATAAAAAAATAAAAGTAATCGTTTCCATTTCTAGGAGCAAGTAAACTTTGTCATTTTTATTAAAATAATTAAATAGTATGCTAGTTTTAAAACTGACAAAAAAAGACCATACACCAAAACTTGGGAGTATGGTCCTTTTTCGTATAAAATTGTCTACTTTTTTTATTTTTGTAGAGAAACCTCCTCAAAAGGCCATGCAGGAAGCATTTTTCGAAGTGGCTTATCTTCACGATACCCCAACGCATATTCACCCTGCATAATTGTATGAATCTCTCTTGTTCCCTCGTAAATCACTGGCGCTTTAGAGTTTCGAAGAAAACGCTCAACTGGATATTCATCGGAGTAACCGTATGCACCGTGGACTTGAACCGCGTTATTTGCTGCCTCAAACGCTGCATTACACGCAATCCATTTCGCTAATGACGTTTCTTTTGTATTACGTTTCCCTTGATTTTTCAAAAAGCCAGCCTTATAAACCAGCAAACTGGAAATCTCAAGATCAGCACTCATTTTCGCAATCATCTGTTGAACAAGCTGGTGTTTCCCGATCTCTTTTCCAAATGTTTTTCTCTCATGGCAATATTTCACGCTAGCTTCAAGGCTGGCTTCAATTAAACCAACAGCCCCTGCAGCAACGGTAAAACGTCCATTATCTAGTGCAGCCATAGCAATTTTAAAACCTTCTCCTTCTTCACCGAGCCTATTTTCTACAGGTACTCTTACATCAGATAAAAAGACTTCGCCTGTATTCCCTGCACGGATACCTAATTTACCCTTAAATCCCTTTGTTGATACTCCAGGAAATGTACGTTCAACGATGAAAGCAGTAATCCCTTTATGTGCTGTGTCACGATCTGTTTTCGCAAAAATCAAAAAATTATCTGCATAATCACATAGGGAAATCCATGTTTTTGAACCATTAAGAATATAAGCATCCCCGTCTCTTCGTGCTATTGTTTTCATTGCGGCTACATCACTTCCGGCATCTGGTTCCGTCAAACCAAACGCACCAATCTTTTCTCCTTTTGCCTGAGGTACCAAGTACTTTTGTTTTTGCTCTTCATTGCCCCATTGTAATAATGTCATACTGTTTAAACCGGTATGAACAGAAACAGCTGTACGATATGCCGTATCGCCACGTTCTAATTCTGCACAAACAATGGCAAGTGTATTATAATCCATGCCGGCTCCGCCGTATTCCTCTGGAATACAAACACCCATTAGCTGCAATTCAGACAATTTTTTCATAATAGAAGGTTGAAATTCATGATTGCGATCCCACTCTTGAATGTACGGGATAATTTCTTTATCAACAAACTTCCTCACCATTTTTTGCACACTTTGTTGTTCTTCAGTTAATTCAAAATTCATCATCAAAAACTCCTCCTAATTTCAATTTATATAGAATATATTGCGTCTGGTACCTATCTTAGCTAACAACTACACTTTTCATTTCTTCAATAAACAATGGAATAACCTCGAATAAATCCCCAACAATACCATAATCAGCTACATCAAAAATAGGTGCTTCCGGATCCTTATTGATCGCGACAATAACTTTTGAATTGGACATCCCTGCTAAATGTTGAATTGCTCCCGATATCCCCACTGCAATATAGAGATCCGGAGTGACAACCTTACCGGTTTGTCCGATTTGTAAAGAATAATCGCAATAACCTGCATCACAAGCACCGCGTGAAGCACCCACTGCAGCACCCAGTACATTGGCAAGTTCCTCCAAAAGTTGAAAGTTCTCTGCAGCCTTCACACCACGGCCGCCGGAAACAATAATTTTTGCTTCAGACAAATCGATTCCACCTGTTGATTTTCGCACAATATCCTTAATTGTTGTACGTAAATCTTTAATGTCCGCTTTGACATTACTTACATCACCGGAACGTGATTCATCTTTTTCGAGTGGAGTAATATTATTCGGACGCACCGTTGCGACAATCATGCCATCTTTAATTTTAACCTTTTCAAAGGCTTTACCCGAATAAATTGGGGTTGTGAAAATAGCCTCTTCATCAACAACTTCGATATTGACCGCATCTGATACAAGTCCGGCATTTAATTTTGTCGCAATTCTAGGTGATAAGTCTTTTCCTTGTGCTGTATGTCCCATAATAAGTCCATCTGGCTTTTCTGTATCGATTACTTGAAATAACGCTTGTTGGTATGCATCAGTTGTATACACTTTTAATTCCGGATGCTCTACCTTTACCACGCGGTCTGCTCCATAGTGAAGCAACGTTAAAATTTCATCACCTATTGATTCTCCAAATAAGGCTGCAACTACTTCTCCGCCATCTGTAATGAGTTTCGCTGCTGCAACAGCTTCAAATGAGACATTTCTCAAAACACCCTCGCGAATATCACCTAAAACTAATATTTTTCTTTTCATAATTTACCTCCTCAAGTTAAATAACTTTTGCCTCAGATTTTAATAATGACACTAGCTCTTGAACTTGATTATTTAATTCACCCTCCAAGACTTTACCCTGTTGTTTCCTTGGCGGCAGGAAGCGGTCAATCTTTACCGTTTTAGCCTCTATATCATCTTCTTCTATATCTAAGTCATCTAACTCAAGTGTCTCCAATGGTTTCTTTTTTGCTTTCATAATCCCAGGTAAGGATGGATATCGAGGTTCGTTCAAACCCTGTTGAGTGGTCACCAAAACAGGAAGTGATACTTCGATTGTTTCTTCGTCTCCTTCCACATCATGTACGATGATGGCTTTTCGACCATCAATCTCAAGGTTGGTAATCGACGTGACCTGCGGGATTCCCAGAATTTCGGCTACACGCGGCCCTACTTGACCCGAACCTCCATCAACAGCTACGTTACCTGCGAGGATAATATCTGCCTCTTTATCTTTTAAATAGGTTGACAGAATGGTAGCAGTGGAGAATTGATCAATATCTTCCAAACTTTCACTATCAATTAACACAGCTTTGTCAGCTCCCATTGCAAGAGCGGTACGAAGCTCCTTTTCTGCTTCCTCTTCTCCAAAGGTTAGAACAGTCACTTCACCGCCGTGTTTTTCCTTGAGAGCGATCGCTTCTTCGATGGCGTACTCGTCATAAGGATTAATGATAAATTCAACACCATTGCTCTTGATGTTACCGTTTTCAATCATGATTTTTTCTTCGGTATCAAAGGTACGTTTCATAATCACATAAATGTTCACTTATGTCTCTCCTTTTTCGATTTATTATTTTTATCCAATATTGGATACTAACTAACGTAAAAAAATCATGTAGTTCTGTAAATCAAATATTCCTCCTCTCACTACTAATAACGTTGCAAGTTTCATGCCAACAGTTGTTCCTTATAAACAAAGACCTAGGTCTATGCCTTCTCGCAAAATTGAGAATTTTCGCATAATTGTTAATCACTTTTGCAAAAGGCGTTTCATCGAGTAGGAGGCACGTTACTGTGCCGATCTCTTACACCACCGAATGTGAGTTTGAATAACAAAGTCGATATTTTTTGTTTAACCAAATTCATTCAGCTATATTTGATATGCAAATTTTAACAACACAAAAAGGACTACCCCCCTAATAATAGGAAGTAGTCCTTGGTATTGAATAAAGTTATTACTGTGAGTAGTTCTCAGTTTGGGCGAAAAATAGCTGTAACTATTTCTCAAATGCAAGGCTTTTAAAAGCCTTACATCATGCCGCCCATTCCGCCCATTCCACCCATGCCGCCCATGTCAGGCATTCCAGCACCAGCAGGTTCTGGTTTGTCAGCAACAACTGCTTCAGTTGTTAAGAACATAGCAGCAACAGATGCAGCGTTTTGAAGAGCAGAACGTGTTACTTTTGTTGGGTCAACGATACCAGCATCGATCATGTTTACCCATTGGCCAGTAGCAGCGTTGAAGCCTGTGCCAATTTGTTCATTTTTTAAGCGTTCAACGATAACGGATCCTTCAAGACCAGCGTTCGCAGCAATTGTGCGGACTGGTTCTTCAATTGCACGTAGAACGATGTTAACGCCTGTAGCTTCGTCACCTTCAGCTTGAACTGCAGCTACTTTTTTGTATACGTTTAGAAGAGCAACGCCACCACCGGATACGATACCTTCTTCAACTGCAGCACGAGTTGAGTTCAAAGCATCTTCAATGCGAAGCTTGCGTTCTTTTAATTCTGTTTCAGTAGCAGCTCCAACTTTAATAACTGCTACACCACCTGCTAATTTAGCAAGGCGCTCTTGTAATTTTTCCCGGTCAAATTCAGAAGTAGTTTCTTCTAATTGAACACGGATTTGGTTTACGCGTCCTGCAATTGCAGCAGAATCGCCTGCACCTTCAACGATTGTTGTATTTTCTTTTGTTACAACAACTTTGTTAGCACGGCCTAAAGAAGCAATTGTTGCAGATTTAAGGTCACGGCCAAGTTCTTCTGTAATCACTTCAGCGCCAGTTAAAGCAGCGATATCTTCAAGCATTGCTTTACGACGGTCGCCAAAACCAGGTGCTTTAACAGCTACAGCATTGAATGTTCCGCGAAGCTTATTAACTACTAAAGTAGCAAGTGCTTCACCTTCAACATCTTCAGCAATCAACAATAATGGTTTACCTTGTTGAACGACTTGCTCAAGAACAGGAAGGATTTCTTGAATGCTTGCGATTTTTTTATCAGTAATTAAAATGTATGGATTGTCTAAAATAGCTTCCATTTTGTCAGTATTGGTTACCATATAAGGAGATGCATAACCACGGTCGAATTGCATACCTTCTACTACGTCCAATTCAGTTGTGAAGCCTTTTGATTCTTCAATGGTAATAACGCCATCATTACCAACGCGTTCCATTGCTTCAGCAATCAATTGACCTACTTCTTCGTCACCGGAAGAAATAGCTGCTACTTGAGCGATAGAAGCTTTGTTTTCAACTGGTTTTGAAATTGCTTTTAATTCTTCAATAGCTGTTGCGACAGCTTTTTCAATCCCTTTGCGGATTACCATTGGATTTGCACCAGCTGTTACGTTCTTTAAGCCTTCACGAATAATTGCTTGGGCAAGAACAGTTGCAGTTGTTGTACCGTCACCAGCTACATCATTTGTTTTGCTTGCAACTTCAGCAACAAGCTTTGCACCCATGTTTTCGAATGCATCTTCTAATTCAATTTCTTTCGCAATTGTTACACCATCATTTGTAATAAGAGGTGAACCGAATTTTTTCTCAAGAACCACGTTGCGTCCTTTAGGTCCTAAAGTTACTTTTACTGCATTTGCTAAGGCATCTACACCGCGAAGCATTGCGCGACGAGCGTCTTCACTAAATTTAATTTCTTTAGCCATTGTATAAAAACCTCCTCATAATTTTTATTTATAATTTGTTCGGATCTAATTACTTACCAATTACAGCAAGAATATCGTTTTCACGGACAACTAAGTATTCAGTACCCTCGTATTTTACTTCTGTACCAGCATATTTTGAGAAGATAATGCGGTCACCTACAGAAACTTCAAGTGCTACACGTTCACCGCTATCAAGAACACGACCTGTACCAACGGCAACAACTTTACCTTCTTGAGGTTTTTCCTTTGCAGTGTCTGGTAATACAATACCGCTTGCAGTTTTTTCTTCTAATTCAACAAGCTCAATGACAACACGATCACCTAATGGTCTTAACAAATCTAACAACCTCCTCAAATATTTAAGATATTTTCTGTCATTATTAGCACTCACTCATCATGAGTGCTAACACAATTATTATAATAATTAATCTAACCAATTTTTGCAAGTGAGAAGCAAAAAAATTTATAAAGAAAATTAATGATTCTTTATGCAACCTTAAAAGTATGTAACTCCCAGTTGATAATCATACATCCTATTTTTAAAAAAATGCTCTAATTTGAAAGAGGGGCTTTAGTAAGAGTAAAATAAATAATAGTGTAGAAAATATCGTTGAATTTGAAGGAGATTGCAATTTTGAAAAGGGAGTATTGGTTTGTCCTACTTGTCTATATTGTCATGCAGCTGTCGAGCTTTATCGGAGTCCCCCTTATGATCAAATTCCTAGATATTTTAGGAAAAGATCAAACAGATGCGATTCCGTATTGGCTGATCTTAAGCTTTTCGATCGCTCTTATTATGGTCCTGTTTATCCTTAGAAAAGAAATAAGCTTATCAGGTTTTGAACGAAAGGGAAGCTCATTAGGGGTATCCGTTATATGGGCCATTTTCGGGATTTTTCTGGCTTTGTTTGCCCAAACACTGGCAGCCAATATTGAACGGTTTTTTGGAGTCCCAGTCGGGTCGGAAAACACAAAACAAATTCTGAAAATCATTCAAACATTCCCATTGGCCATTCTTGTCAGCTCCATTATTGGGCCAATATTAGAAGAGATCATTTTTCGTAAAATACTTTTTGGCGGACTGTATGGACGCTTTAACTTCTTCGTCTCTGCTCTCATTAGTTCACTCATCTTTGCGTTGGCGCATACCGAACCGCAGCACATCCTTTTGTACGCTTCCATGGGATTTACATTTGCCTTTCTTTATGTAAAAACAAAGCATATTTTAGTGCCAATATTTGCTCACACAGCAATGAATACCATTGTTGTTTTAATCCAATTTGTTTATCAAGACGATATTGAAAGACTAAGCAGAACAGCACATGGTATTCAAAATTTTATCGGAGGATTCTTATGAAAAAGTCACCTTTGTTTTCCGGCTTCATTTATCTGTTTTTAGGCTTATTATTTACGTATTTTGCTATCCAGAATGTCCAAGATAGCGGTTGGAGCATTTTCGCGATTTTGCTCGTCATATTGGCAACCTTTGATTGTGGTTCAGGATTAAAAATACTTCTTTCCTCATTTCAATTAAAAAAAAATAAGCAGAAATAAGTAAAGGGTCTTTTCACTTTTTCGTGAAAAGCCCTATTTTTGTTCCTCATATTCGTTATCCCCGTTTTGTCTTTACTTTTACGTTTGAATCTGTGTCTTGGCTAAAGCTGTCTGAGTATTCCACCTGTCCAATCGTACAGCCTGGTCCGATCTTGACTGTATTCCCTCTAACAATTTCAGCTTCGGTATTCTCAAGATAAATATCGTCTCCTTCGATTATCTTAGCTATTAGAAGCCCTTCATCCTTTAAAAATGGAATCAGTAAGGATTTTCTTTTTACAGTAATGTTTCCGCCGCCAATTTCCTCTGCAGAACTACGGCAATGCCTCAGTCTTACTGTAATCGTATCAGCACTTAACAGTCCATTCACTTCAAAGCTTCCAATCGAATGAAACGTATCAAATTCAACATCGCCATCCACAGATAAGCTTCCCTTTATGTCTGCCTTTGCGCCGTTTAAATACTCGCCGGCATCCAGCATTCCGCGGACTTTTAATTCCTTTATCTCCGCTTGGCTTTCAATCGACATTGTTCCCATAACGAGGCATTTCTGAGCTGTCATCCGGCCTTTTATTTCAGCTTCCCCAAAAACCCTCATTGACTCCACTTTTACATTTGCCAGCGCTTCGCTTGTTCCATATGTCTTAAAAACCGAACCTTCGATATCACTTACAATCGTGCCTTCGCCCCTAATGACCACTTTATCGTAACTGCCACCGGAATAACTTCCAGAGCCATTAATAACCAGGTTTTGACCTTTCACCATAACTGCTCCTCCTCCCTTATAGTTTTTTGCTGTCAGTTACAATTGCTTTTTTATCTCTATGAAAAGTGTCCGTGTATTCAACCAGCCCAATAGTACAATTTGGTCCAATCTTTACATGATTCCCGCGGACAATCTTGGCCTTTGTGTTTTCAATTTCAATATGATCGCCTTCGATTAAGTCTGCTTCAAGTATATTTTGAAAAAAAGGCTTAAATATAGTCCCGAAGAACGATGTTTTCTGTTTTACCGTGATCGTCTGCCCGCCAATTTCTTCTGCCTTGCATTCCCCGTAGATTTTTACATCAATTTGATCGGCATTTAGAAGACCACCGATGGTAAACTGACATTCTGATTTAAAAACTTCCGCTTCACAGTCTTCTCCGACAGTGAAACGGCCTCTCACTTTGATTTCTTCACTTTTCAAGGAGCCGTTAACCGTTACACTCCCCGATATTTTCAATTTTTTGACAACAGCGTTTTTTTCAATCTTACCTCTGCCCTCAATAC
The DNA here is from genome assembly GCF_024494385.1 of Bacillus sp. EB600. Lineage (GTDB taxonomy): Bacteria > Bacillota > Bacilli > Bacillales > Cytobacillaceae > JAEVLT01. The sequence goes on along the minus strand of NZ_JAEVLT010000026.1, from coordinate 20,665 downwards.
TCAAAAATTGACTCTCTACATTCCCGGCAACCTTCCCATTACCGCTTATTCTTGCCGTTTTGGAGTGAAGGCTTCCATTTACAAATCCAGTTCCATTGCATTCAAAATCAACGCAGTCGATATCACTGTTAACCGTCCCTTTTCCATTTAAAACAACGCGATTGAACGCTCCGCCGTTTGATGCTCCAAAACCATTAATTGTTAGGTCGCCCCTATTTTCCGTTTCCATTTCCATTCACCTCAATCCTATTCGACTAATTTCGCTTTTATTTCCTCCATAAGGTAAAGAAAAGATAGCTGCGCAATGACTTTTGTTCCCTTTTCAAAATGGATTTCTTCCCCATTGATCAGTAAAAGACAGCTGGAAATCCCTAACTTACGGATTACCACCAATTCACATTTTTTTTGCTTACTAACTGTTTCATTATCTTTTAACATTTGAAGAATCATTTTTCCTTCTTCCAGATTGATTTCTCCGGATTGAAGTAATTTATCGAGAATAAATACTTCTAATATTCTCGATAAATTAAGTTGGGCACCACGCACATCATTTTCTAGATAAAAATGAATTACTTGATCCGAAACAATGTTACGTTTTATTAATTCATCTTTATGTAAATTTAATTCTGTCAAATTAGGTGAAAACATTTCCGCTAATTCATCTAGAGAAAGGTTTTCCTTCATTGTTTGAATTTTATTGATTCTATCTAGAATCTTTTCTTTTGGAAAAAATGTTTCTTGCCCGGTAAAAGTTGATTTTCTTACAAACCACTCCTCAGGAATTAAATCTTTTCTTTTCCACCGATACAGCTGTCCATAGGAGATTCCCGTCAACTCCAACAAATCCTTTTTTGAAATTAATTCTTCGTTCATTTCGAAAACTCCTTCCTATCTCCAACATAACATAACACTGTTACGTTGTAAAGTAGGTCTCTTCTGTACAACATAAAAATGGTTGACTTCTAATGTAAAGTACAAGCGGACGCTTCTTTACGCTAAAAAAGACCCATTCACGTATTAGTGAATAGGCCTTCTCATTACTTATATTTCTTCTTCAACTTCGACTTCTTTTTCAACCTCAACTTCTACTTCTGCTGCAACTTCACTTGCGTTTGAATAGTGCTTTAGGAAATAAACAAGTGATTGGAGCTCTACTGCTAAGTCAATATGATGGACTCTAATTGTAGAAGGGACGTTTAATCTTGCTGGAGTAAAGTTTAAAATGCCTTTAACCTTCGCTTTTACGAGACTATCCGTAATTTGTTGGGCAACCGGTGCTGGAACCGTTAAGATTGCGACGGAAATATTCTCTTCTAGTAAGTGCTTTTCTAGGTCATCCATATGGAAGACTGTTACATCCCCGATCTTGGTTCCAACCTTTCCAGGGGAAACATCAAAAGCACAATCTATTTTTGTATTATTATTTTTCATAAAGTTGTAATTTAAGAATGCTGTACCCAGGTTCCCGACCCCAATTAAGGCCACTTTTGTTAACTCATCCTGGTCAAGAGTCTTTCGAAAGAAAGATAACAAGTAGTTTACATTATAACCGTAACCCTTTTTTCCTAATGCTCCAAAATAAGAGAAGTCTCTGCGGATCGTTGCAGAATCTACTTTAACCGCTTCACTCAATTCTGCTGATGAAACCCTTTGTTTTCCGGAGGAATGTAAGGCATTTAAAAAACGATAATATAAGGGGAGCCGTTTTGCTGTTGCTTGTGGTATTTTCGTTGTTTCATTACTCATAAGTCTTCTTCACCCCGCTCGAATTAATTCATTCTCATTATTAAATTTGCTGAGTTCGCTTGAAATCACCATTTTTGCCGCCTGTTTTTTCTACCAAATAGGTTGGACCAATTACCATCCCTTTATCAACGGCTTTACACATATCATAAACAGTTAATGCACAAACGGACGCTGCCGTGAGCGCTTCCATTTCAACACCTGTATTCCCTTTTGTTTTAACTGCTGCAGCAATCATTAATGTATATGCCTCGGAATCAGTTTTTTCCCAAGCGAATGAAATGTTTATTCCTTTTAGAGGAATTGGATGACACATAGGAATAATATCCCATGTTTTCTTTGCTGCCATAACTGCTGCAACTTGGGCTACGGCTAATACATCACCCTTTTTTATTTCATTATTTGTAATCTTGTCAAATATTTCTTTATTTACAGTAATACTTGAATGGGCAAGCGCGGTTCTGGCTGTTTCAGGCTTATCACTTACGTCTACCATCTTTGCTCTGCCTTCTTCATTGAAGTGTGTGAATTCTGCCATAAATATTCCTCCCTACAAATCATACACTATTTTATCCTAAATGTGTGTGAAACTTTGAACGTTTAGTCATAAAAAATAGTTCTCCCGGCTTATTTTCTTATTTCTCTGGTCAACAGCTTTATTGCCGACCTCTCCGGAATACGGTAAACTATTCCTAGTACTTGAGGTGAAAAAAAATGATTTTATTACAAGTAAATCAACTGTCAAAATATTATGGTGCTGATCTTATTTTATCGAATATAAAGCTTGAATTACAAACTAGGGACCGTGTTGCACTTGTTGGACGTAACGGTGCTGGAAAATCGACCTTACTCAAGATGATAGCTGGACAGCTATCCCATGATGATGGTGAAATAATCAAACCAAAAGAAGTCGCAATTGGCTATTTAGCACAAAATACTGGTTTAGAATCTAGGTTATCGATTTGGGACGAAATGCTGACGGTTTTTGAGTCTGTTCAAATGATGGAAAAGAACCTGAGGAAATTAGAGGGACAAATGGCTGATCCCGATGTTTTCAACGATCAGGCTAAATATGAAAGAGTTCTTAAAGAATATGATCAATTGCAGGTGAAATTTAAGGAGATTGGCGGCTACCAGTACGAAGCAGATATTCGCTCTGTCCTGCATGGCCTAAACTTCCACGATCCTTCTACACTGATATCAAGTCTAAGCGGCGGACAAAAAACACGGCTTGCCTTAGGGAAACTCTTATTAACAAAGCCTGACATTCTCATTTTAGACGAGCCTACGAACCATTTAGACATCGATACCCTCTCTTGGCTGGAGCAATACCTCCAAGGCTATGACGGTGCTATTTTAATTGTTTCTCATGACCGTTACTTTCTTGATAAGGTGGTTAACCAGGTTTATGAGGTATCCCGCCACCATATCAAGAAATACACAGGCAACTACAGTACTTATTTAGACCAAAAAGCAGCTAATTATGAACGTGACATGAAACTTTTTGAAAAACAACAGCAAGAAATTGCTAATTTAGAGGACTTTGTCCAACGGAATTTGGCTCGGGCATCAACCACAAAGAGAGCCCAAAGCCGCCGTAAACAGCTTGAAAAGATGGACAGAATGGACCGTCCTCTTGGTGATGAAAAATCAGCCTCCTTTTCGTTTGAGATTGAAAAACAAAGCGGAAATGACGTGTTGAAGGTAAATTCACTAACTGTTGGTTATTCCGGTAAAAAGGTTTCCGAAGGCATCTCTTTTCGCGTTTCCAGAGGTGAAAGCATTGCCCTTGTTGGTCCTAATGGGATTGGAAAGTCAACCTTGCTGAAAACAATCATTAAAAAGCAGCCATCCCTTTCAGGCTCCGTTCAATATGGATCGAACTTATCAATTGGATACTACGACCAGGAGCAGGCTGAATTAACATCCAACAAACGAGTATTGAACGAACTTTGGGATGATTATCCATTAAAGCCGGAAAAAGAAATCCGCACCACTCTAGGTAACTTTTTATTCTCTGGTGACGATGTCTTAAAAATTGTTTCTACCTTAAGCGGTGGCGAGAAAGCTAGGCTTGCTTTGGCAAAGTTAATGTTGGAAAAGGCAAATTTATTAATTTTGGACGAGCCTACCAACCATCTTGATCTCGACAGCAAGGAAGTACTCGAAAATGCCTTAATTGATTACCCCGGTACAATTTTATTTGTTTCGCATGACCGGTATTTTATTAATCGAATTGCAACCAAGGTTATAGAATTGAGTAATGAAGGCAGCACAGAATTTCTCGGCGATTATGATTATTATGTTGAAAAGAAAACCGAGATAGAAGAACTCGTGCAGCTGGAAAAATTATCAACAAAAGCTGTGGCAATATCAGATCCGCAGGACAAGACCACCTATCAACAAGATAAAGAAAGTAAAAAGCAAGAAAGGCAGCGGAAACGAAAGCTTGAAGAACTTGAATTAAAAATTGAAGAGCTTGAAGAAATGATTGGCGAATACGAACAACAGCTTTGTGATCCGGGTGTTTTCCAAGATCACGAGAAAGTATTGGCGATTACTGAAATAAATGAACAATCCAAAGCAGACCTAGAGAAGCTCATGGACGAGTGGGCAGAGTTGGCGGAGGAATAAACGGGTAAGCTTTCGAAAGAGTATCAACTTTTTCCTTTATTACCTTCATTAAAAGTTATCCACAGGTTATTATTTTATAATTTCCTAGACAGTAACAAGGCGGGAAACAATTCCCGCCTTTTTTCCACAAAGTTATCCACAGTTAAAAAGGTAAATCTCCAACTTTCCAAAAGGTTTTCCACATTATCCACAGAAATCGTTAAAGTTATCCACATTGTCAACAGGACTAGTTCGGTTTATCAACATTATTCATTTGTTACCTCATTAAATTTTTTAAGTTATCCACAAAAAAAGAACCAAAGTTGTTATCGCTAACCATATTTAGCAATCAGTGAATTACCCTCATGCTATATATGGATGTTGAAACACATTGGCTCTTTTAAGGAAAAATCAGTCATTATATTTTTCAATTTCAAGTCCTGGATTAGCATTTAACGATAATTCAGCACGTTTTCCTTTGTCATACATAATACTTCCGGCAGCAGCAATCATAGCCGCGTTATCTGTACAAAACGATATAGGAGGAATAACCAATTCAATTTCTTCTTTATTGGCAAAAGCGGCACTTAAAGCGGTTCGTAAGCCTTTATTGGCAGCAACTCCTCCTGCTAACAATACTTGCTTCACGCCGTATTCTGCTACTGCCTTTTCTGTTTTCGTTACGAGTACTTCCACCACACTTGCTTGAAAGCTGGCAGCCAAATCTTCTGGTGCAATTTTTTCACCGCGTTGTTCTGCATTATGAACCGTATTAATAACGGCTGATTTTAAACCGCTAAAGCTGAAATCATAGGAATTCTCCTCTAACCACGCTCTTGGCAAATCGATTGTAGGTTTTCCTTCCTGTGCTAAACGGTCAATCTGCGGACCACCCGGATACGTCAAATTTAATGTCCTGGCAACCTTATCATAAGCTTCACCAGCAGCATCGTCTCTTGTTTCCCCAATTACTTCAAAGTGACCATGCTCCTTCATATAAACCAACTCTGTATGGCCTCCTGACACCACAAGGGCGATAAGCGGAAACTTCATTTCTGAGACTAATCGGTTCGCATAAATATGTCCAGCAATATGATGGACAGCGACAAGCGGAATATCATGGGCAAATGCCAGCGCTTTTGCAGCATTTACGCCAATTAATAAAGCCCCGACTAACCCTGGTCCTTCCGTAACGGCAATCGCATCAAGGTCAGCAAAGGTAAGACCTGATTGGTTCATCGCTTCCTCTAACACGATTGTTATTTGCTCAACATGGTGGCGGGAGGCAATTTCAGGAACGACCCCGCCAAAGCGCTTATGACTTTCAATTTGAGAGGCGACAACATTTGCAACGATTTCCCGGCCGTTTTTAATAATCGCTACCGCTGTTTCATCACAGCTTGATTCGACTCCCATTACCAATTGGTCTTTTTTCATAATCTCACCCACATTACTAATGCATCTTCATGATTATCTGTATAATAATTCTTACGTAGACCGCCATTCTGAAAACCAAATTTCCGATATAGCGATTGGGCAATATAGTTCGTAACCCGCACTTCAAGTGTCATGCTTTTTGCCCCCATCGTTTTGGCAACCTCAAAGAGATTCTGCATTAAAGCGTCTCCCAGTTTTTTGCCTCTATAGTCTGGTAATATGGCGATGTTTGTTACATGCGCTTCATCAACCACTATCCAGACTCCACAGTACCCGACAACTTTTTTGTCAATTTCAAGTACAATATAAATTGCAAATTTATTCATGTTAAGTTCATTATAAAAAGCTTCACGGCTCCAAGGTGTTGCAAAGGAGGCATGCTCAATTTCTAACACCTGGTCAATATCCTCTTCCCTCATAAACCGAAAAACGATTGATTCATCCATTTCTCTCTATTCCTATCCCTGTTTATTTTTGTCCTTTTGCTTCTAACCATTTTGCCTCGGCTTCTGCTAACCGAATATAATTCGGAACAAAAGAGTGAATATCTTCACCTGGCTTATTTTTCCCCAATAAAGCAAGCTCAGACGGTCGAGGATTATTCTCTGTTATTTCCGCAAAAAGTGCTTGTCTACCTAGAATTCCTTCAATTGTCGGGCGATGAATAGCCAAATCACTTCCGATAAACAGAATTTGCTTCTCGATCGATTTTAATTTTTCAGCCCATTCTGCTACCATAACCAATTGATCACTCTGAATGGCTTCGAGTTGTCCATTTTGGAAATGATATACGCCAGTATAAACTTGTCCTCTGCGTGCATCGAATAGTGGCGTCACAACTCCATCAAAATAACGGCCTGCTCCAGCAGCGAGAACTTCCAGACTGGAAATTCCAACAAGCGGAAGATGTAACGACCAAGCCATTGTCTTCGCAATCGTTACCCCTATCCGTAAACCGGTATAGGAACCCGGCCCTCTTGCGACAACAATTTTGCTTAAATCCCTTGGAGTACGTTCACAGTCTTTCATTAACATTTGAATAGCCGGCATAATTCGAATTGAATGGTTCTTTTTCATATTCGTGATATACTCACCAATGATCTTATCTTCATCTAAAAGCGCCACTCCTAATGCTTGATTAGAAGTATCAATCGCTAAAACTGTCATGAGAAAATCTCCTTACATAATTGCTCATATCTTTTTCCAACCGGAACTAGTTCAATTTTTCGATTGTTATCTTCCTCGTGATAAAAGTAGATCGTCAACCGTTCCGCCGGCAGCTGCTCTTCAATTAAATGAGCCCATTCCACTACCGTAACGCCATCACCTTCAAAGTATTCATCAAATCCCAAGTCTTCAAAAGCATTTTCGACCCGGTATACATCCATATGATACAATGGGAGCCTTCCGTGATACTCTTTAATAATCGTAAATGTCGGACTATTAACGGTTCTTTTAATTTCAAGTCCTTTTGCCAGCCCTTTTGTAAAAGTCGTCTTACCGGCACCAAGATCTCCCTCCAGCGCAATTACATCACCTGGTTGAAGGAGGACGGCCAGCCGTTCCGCAAGTTGGGAAGTCTGAACTTCATCATTTGTATTGATTGTGTATGGATTCATTTTGATCACCTTTTAATTATAGCCTATACCCTTTTATTTCAAAATAAGCGTTTTTATAACGTGCAAAAAACCTTAGGTCGTGCCTAAGGAACCAATGGCTACCTGTAGTTTACATGATTTTCGGGATTTGAGCAAAAAGGCTTGATGATCGAAGTATCCTTTATTGAATGAAAAATGCTTGATCGTTTCAAAATTTCCCTTGAACAATACCTTCTTGACTAATTTCACTAAAAAAACCGGAATCCAATTTAAGGGCTTTTGTGAGGCTTTACTGTCTTTAGCATGCATTATTTTTGAGGAAAAGAATAAACAGTCGGTAAAACTGCACAAAGGAACTTTATGCAGTTTGTCCATACCATTAAGCGCTTACTTCTTGATAAACTACTATCATAAGCAAGTATTCAAGGAGGCTTTTCAAATGGCTGAATTAGTATTAGATCATATTTATAAAATCTATGATAATAAAGTTACGGCAGTAGAAGATTTTAACCTGCATATTGAGGATAAAGAATTTATCGTGTTTGTTGGACCATCAGGCTGTGGAAAATCGACAACTTTACGGATGATTGCAGGACTTGAAGAGATTTCTAAAGGTGATTTTTACATTGATGGAAATAGAGTCAACGATGTAGCTCCCAAAGACCGTGATATTGCAATGGTATTTCAAAACTATGCCCTTTATCCCCATATGACTGTATACGAAAACATGGCATTCGGATTAAAGCTCCGTAAATTTCCAAAGGACGAAATTGACCGTCGTGTAAATGAAGCAGCAAAAATCCTTGGCTTAGATCCGTACTTAACCCGGAAACCAAAAGCACTTTCAGGCGGACAAAGGCAACGTGTTGCTTTAGGACGTGCGATTGTTCGTGATGCTAAGGTATTCTTAATGGATGAACCACTTTCTAACCTTGATGCCAAACTACGTGTTGCGATGCGTACTGAAATTGCAAAGCTTCACCGCCGCCTGCAAACGACTACAATTTACGTTACCCACGACCAAACTGAGGCAATGACTATGGCAACCCGTTTAGTTGTCATGAAGGATGGAATTATTCAGCAGGTTGGAGCACCTAAAGAAGTATATGAAAAGCCGGAAAATGTTTTTGTAGGGGGATTTATTGGATCACCAGCCATGAACTTTTTTAAAGGGAAACTTGAAGATGGAAAGTTTATTATTGGAAATGCTTCGGTGTCCGTTCCAGAGGGTAAAATGAAAAATCTCCGTGGACTAGGCTATATTGATAAACCAATCATTTTAGGCGTACGACCAGAAGATATTCATGATGAGCCGCTTTTCATTGATGCATCTGTCGGATCTAAGTTTTCTGCCCATGTTGATGTTTCTGAATTGACAGGCGCGGAAACAATGATCTACTCCAACTTTGGCGGCCAAGACTTTGTCGCCCGGATTGATTCCCGTACAGATATCAAACCTGGCGATACATTAGAGCTCGCGTTTGATATGAACAAAGCACACTTCTTTGATGTTGATACTGAATTACGTATCAGGCATGCCGGTGAAAACTGATAATAGGAATCAAGGAACAACCTCGAGACTAACGGGGTTGTTCCTCTTTAAATCCGCCTCACTTTGATCGGCTGAGGAGTAATTAGTTTGCTTATACACATGATAGTGACAAAAAAAGGGTCACAAAAGGGACCATTTTAAAGTTAACATTGAATTTTTATATCTGCAACAGCAGCCTCATCTGCAATTATTGTCACGGATGGATGGTTTTTCAGAACAGAGGCTGGGAAACTTTCATTCACATCTCCATTTAAGAGTCTGAACAGAGCATCTCTTTTTGTTTCACCTGAAATCAACAATAAAATTTCTTTACTTTTCATAATCGTTGAAATCCCCATTGTAATTGCTTTAGTAGGAACTTCTTTCACCCGGTTAAAGAATCTTGCATTCGCTTGTATCGTCGAGGGGGTGAGATTCACAATATGGGTTTTAGATTCAAATGAAGTTCCAGGCTCATTGAAGCCAATATGGCCGTTACTGCCTATACCCAAAATTTGAAGATCAACGCCGCCGTGTTTAGCTAGTAATTCTTCATAATAAAGACATTCCTTTTGCACATCATCCACATCACCGCGAGGAACATAAGTCTTCGTTTTTTTTATATCAATATGATTAAACAGCTGTTCATTCATGAAATAACGATAGCTATTTTTATTTTCTCCTGAAAGTCCAATGTACTCATCTAAATTAAAGGTAGTAACCTTCTGATAGGAGGTTTCATTTTTTTGATGATCTTCAATTAATTTTCGGTAAGTTCCAATTGGTGTTCCGCCAGTAGCAAGACCAAGTGTAATGCTTGGATACTTAATAACCTTTTCAATGATATATTCAGCCGCCTTATTACTCATTTGCTGATAATTCTTGACTTCAATTATTTTCACTTCATTTCCCCTCCTTTTTAAAAGCCACTTCTCCCCGGCATACTGTCATAAAAACATCAAATTGATCATCAAGGATAACGATGTCTGCATCTTTTCCAACTGCAATGCTGCCTTTTCGGTCAAAAACATTTAGTTGCTTAGCAGGATTCACTGAAGCCATTTCAATTGCATCCTTAAGGGAACATCCTGTATAGGTTTGAACATTTTTAACCGCTGTGCCCAATCTCAATATGCTGCCTGCAAGGGTCCCGTCTTCAAGAATGGCTTTTCCATCCTCAACAGTGACATCTTGGCCTCCGAGGTCATAATGACCGTCTTTCAAGCACTTTGCCCGCATGGAATCGGTTATTAATAGTAATCCATCTTTCCCTTTTTGTTTGTAGGCAAGCTCTACCACCTCTGGTCGGACATGGACGCCATCAACAATCAGTTCCGCTATTAATTCATCCCTTAAAAATGCAGCACCGACGACACCCGGGTTACGGTGATGCAGCCCGCTCATTTGATTGAAAAGGTGTGTTACTTGATTGGAACCTGCTGCAATTGCTTCAATTACCTCTTCATACGTAGCATCCGTATGACCAATAGAAGCAGTGATCTTGTGCTCCTTTAAGTATTTGATCATTTCTAGTCCACCAGGTCTCTCAGGAGCTAAAGTAACTTGTTTAATCATTCCATTTGAAAGAGACTGCCACTTTTTAAAAACTTCAATGTCAGGATCAATAATATATTGTACCGGCTGCGCTCCTGCTCTTTTGCTGTTTACAAAGGGACCTTCAAGGTGGATCCCAAGTATTTCTGCATTACCCGGAGTTTGATTTTCATGGATATATTGTCCGGCATTTTTTAACGCTGCTTCAATCTGCTTAGCTTCCTGTGTCATCGTAGTGGCTAAGAAACTGGTTGTCCCTTCTTTCGGAAGTGCAGTAACCATTGTATCCAGCGCTTCCTGCGTTGCATCCATTACATCAGCCCCATTAACCCCGTGAATATGGACATCAATGAAACCAGGAACTGCTTTATAATATGGAGGAACCTGAACTACCTTATATTTATCCTCATTTGTAAGATTCTCAATTGATCCTAGATCTTCTATTTTTTGTTCTTTTATTTTTATATATCCACTATCAATTACTTTTCCTTCTGTATAAACTTGAATACCCTTAAGTAAAATAGGACTAACCTTCGGAACCATCAAATTTTACTTCCCTTCCGGTTAAACTCGTTTTTTCACAAATTCATCATTTGATATAGTAACAAATGTTTAGTACCATTATTATTAAAGCATCTTCTCAATAACTGCCTTTGCAGTTGTTTCTTTATTTAGAACAGACTCTTTGTATGTTCTTTTAAAATATTCAGCATAAAGTATATCTAATAGGTAAAGCTGCGATATCTTTGCAGACAGACTTCCACCTTGAAGAGGCCCTTCATTTGAACCACAAAGCAATGTGATATTCGAGCAATTTGTTAATGGTGATTTTGCAAATCTTGTGATCGAAATAATCTTTGCTCCTCTTTCTTTTGCTACCTTTGCGACTTCAATAGTATCTTTAGTTGAACCTGAGTAAGAAATAAGGATTGCAACATCCTCCTCTGTTAACAATGCAGCTGACATGATTTGAAGATGGGAATCTAGGGAACACTCCGTTTTATTCGTGATCCGCATAAACTTATTCTTTGCTTCCATCGCTGTCATTAAAGAAGCACCTACACCAAAGAAATGAATTCTTTTTGCATTTATCATACAATCGATGGCATTAGAAATGTCATTTTCATTAATAAGGTTAAACGTTTCTGTAAGCGCACCAATATTTGTAGATAATATCTTTGAAGATAGTTCCCCTATTGTATCTAGCATGGTAATCTCATTAGACAGTTGCGGGGTTTCTTCTTCTAGAGATAAACTATGAGCTAAAGCTATTTTAAACTCTTGGTATCCTTTAAGGTCCATGGTTTTACAAAATCTAAAAACGCTGGACTCTCCTACATTACAAGCGTCCGCTAAATCCGTAATCGACATGTAGATTACGTTCTTTATATTTTCAAGAATGTAGTCTGCAACCTTTTTTTCCGTATTTGTAAATGAATTGTATCTTGAACGAACGAGTGAACAAATGTCAATTTTTGCCATTTCACACCTCTTTTATTAATCCTTTACATGAAGAGATACTGCGCCAAGAACTCCAGCCTTATTTCCTAAAGAAGCCTTAATTATTTTAGTGTCAGAAAAGCTCTTCATGGTTAACTCTTTTACTCTTCTTGAAACCATCTCGACAAGTTTTTCCTGTTCCATTACTCCCCCGCCTACAATAATGGCTGGCGGGTTAAATATATGAATAAGGCAAGTTAGTCCCAAGGCCACCTCTGTTACCCAATCATGAAGCAGGCTTTCAAATCTACTATCTCCTTGATTAATTCTCTCAAAAATGGCTCTGCCATTAACACAATCTAAGTCTATTTCTTGCGCTTTTTTCACTAATGCTGTTGTTGAGGCATAGGTTTCATAGCATCCTTTATGACCACAGTTACATTGATTTCCAAAAGGATGGGTAATAATATGTCCAAATTCAGCTGCAACTCCATTATGTCCCCTATAAACTTCAGAGCCGATAATAATTGCACCGCCGATACCTGTACCATAAGTTAAACATAGAAAATCATCGAAACTCTTTCCAGCCCCATAATATTTTTCCCCTAAGGCTGCTGCATTAACGTCATTTTCAACTTTTACAGGGACCATAAATTTTTCTTCTAAAATAGATCTTAGCCTAGTACCTGTATAGCCTGGAATATTTTCATTGGCATAAATAATCGTTCCTTCATGACAATCAACCTGCCCAGCGGTGCTTATGCCTATCGCATCAAAACCTTGAAATTCAGTTATTATATTAATTAGTTTTTCAACTAAATGCTTTCCACCCTTTTTACTTTCTGAATCATATTCTTTGAATGTCTCTATCGTTCCTTCATGATCGGAGATGCCAAGCTTAATTGATGTTCCACCAATATCAGCCGCTAATATTTTCATACCATTCACCTTCTACGCAAATCATTAGTGCTGCATAAATCCCCTCTCAGGGGCCTAGGGATCTATGCTCTAAATGGTTATTATTTTTGGAATCTATTATTCTAAATTATTTTATCGCATTAAGAAACTTCTTTGTAATCTCCATTGGTCTGGTTATAGCTGTTCCAACGACTGCAGCGTGCACTCCTAGATCAAAGATATCCTTTAATTGCTCCGGAGTCCAGATTCCACCTTCAGCGATAATTGGAATATTGAAATCTCTTGTTAATCTTCCAATTAATCCTATGTCGGGCAAATTTTTACCTTTCGTATATTCGGTATATCCGCTTAAAGTTGTCCCTAAGTAATCAAATCCTAACTTATACGCCTCTTTTGCTTCTTCATAGGTAGAGCAATCTGCCATAAAGATTTGGTCTTTATACTCTTCTCTTATTTGAGGAAAGACTTCACTTATAGTCTTGCCGTCAGGCCTAATCCTTTTCGTAGCATCAAGGGCAATAATATCTACCCCCTCCCTATAAAGAAGATCTATTTCCTTTAAAGTGGGCGTAATAAATACTTCCGACCCTTCGTATACCTTTTTAATAATACCAATTATAGGCAACTGAACTGTTTTTTTAATTTCTTGGATATCTTCAACACTATTGGCTCTAATTCCACCTGCTCCGCCAAGCATTGCGGCATATGCCATTCTCCCCATGATATATGGACTATGAAGAGGCTCCTCAGGAAGGGCTTGACATGAAACGATTAATTTTCTTTTTATGAGTTCAAATACATTGTCTTTGTTATTCATCTGTATACATCTCCACGCTTGAATTTATCCCTTATCTGCTCCAATTGTTAATCCCTCTGTAAAATACTTTTGGAAGAAAATAAAAATTAGTATCATTGGAACTGCAGCTACTGTTGCCCCTGCCATCTTATAGGCAAAGTTCGGATTTAAATCCTGCATTAATGTTGCAATACCAACCATTAGGGTTTTCGAGTTCTCTTCTTGGCCAACGATTAACTGCCATAGATAGTCATTCCATACTTGAACGAAATTAAGGATAAATAAAGCGCCAATACCAGGTTTAACGATAGGCATGATAATTTTATAGAAAATATAAAATTCACTTGCACCATCCATTTTTGCTGCTTCCCTTAAAGAGTCCGGTATTGTATCAAAGAATCCTTTAAGCAGAAATACGCCAAAGGCAGTGGCTACGTTAGGCCAAATCATCCCATTAAGTGAATTAACCATTCCAAGGTTCTGGATAATCCTGAATAATGGAACGATCATAACCTCTTTTGGAACCATTAGGCTGGAAATAAAGATAATATAAATGACATTTTTACCTTTAAAATGTAGTTTTGAGAAGGCATAGGCTGCCAGCGAACTAACGATAATGACGGCCACAGTTGTCACTAGGGATACAACTATACTATTAAAGGTCCATCTTAATGCTGGATGGCTTTGAAAAACATCTACATAGTTACTTAGGGTAAAGGTTTTTGGAAACCAATCTGGCGGCATTTTTATAACGTCAGAGCTGTTCTTTAATGAGCTTGTTAACAGCCAATAAAGAGGAAATAAATTTAGCACTGCAAAGAATATAACGACAATATTGGCAATTATATCAACTTTTTCTCTCTTTTTTTTACTTTTATTCTTCAACATATTGAATCACCTCTAATTCTTCTTAAACATAGCCCTTAACTGTGGAACAGATAAAACCAATGTAATTAAGAACATAATGACACCTACAGCAGAAGCAACACCCAGTTGATTGTACTTAAAGGCATTATTATATAAGAAATACATTAATGTTGTTGATGCATTGTTTGGTCCACCACCAGTTAATAGCTGGATTACTACGAATATCTTTAATACAGCGATAATATTCATGATTGTAATATAGATTGTGGTTGGCTTAACCATTGGAATTAGAATTTTAAAGATAATAGTAAGTTTATTTGCACCATCAACCTCTGCTGCTTCAAATAGGTCTTTTGGCACACCAATCATCGAGGCAATATACAAAATGATCGCTTGACCAACGTTAGTGGCGAATGTTACAAATATAATAACCGGTAAAACTGTCTTTGTATTACCTAAGAAGTTAATATTTGAAAACTCCAGCTGTTTTGCAACATATGGAATAAGTCCATTTGCAGGATTTAACAAAAAGCTCCATACCATACTCATTACTACCATAGAAACCATTACAGGAATATAATAGCTTCCTCTAATAAATGATACATATTTAGCATTTTTATCAAAAATTGCAGCAGCCACAAAAAGAGCAAAGATTACGGTTAACGCAACAATACAGACAACAAAAATGACTGTGTTAAGCGTTGACTTAATAAAAACTGGATCTTGAAATAAAGTTCGATAGTTATCCAATCCAACAAAGATTTGATTTTGATAATTTATCCTAAATAAGCTTAACCTTATTCCTTCTATTATTGGATAAACGAGAAAGACTAGAAAGAGTAAAAGCTGCGGTGCTATAAATAAGTATCCCGTCATATTGGCTTTTAAAGAATGCTTATTAGATTTCATGGGTATCCATTACCTTTCTAAAACTAAAGCCCCAAATCGGGGCTCTAGCTTTTAAAGTCATTTACCTTGAAGGTTATTTATTACTAATTACTGAGTTTGCTTTTGCATCTTTAATGATCTTATTACCATTTGTCTGGTAATCTTTTACTGCCTGTGCAGGAGTCTTTTGTCCAGTGTAAATTGCTTGAAGTTCTGGATAAAGTGCTTGTCTTAATTGGCTATATCCTGGTACGTTTCCAGTAAAGTTAAACAGGTATTTAGCGTTCGCATCATATGCAGCAAATAAAGGATTTTGCGCCTTGAACTCTTTTGCAACAGAAGTTCTTACAGGAACACCATTTTTCGAGGCTTTCACAAGCTCTGGGTCAGTGGAGAAGAATTTTACAAAATCCTTACTAACCTTGATTCTTGTTTTGTCTTTTGTATCAAATACAGCAGCACCAGACACGTAAGTAAATGTTAGTGGTTTTCCACTTTCAGATGGAATATTTGCTAGTCTTATATCAAACTTAGGAGCTTTTCCACTTGCCATGTCAGCTTTTGCATTGTTAAATAAAACTGAATTTGTAAAGCTTATTGCCAGCTTTTGATTCTGGAACATTGCAAGAGTATCATTTGAAGAAACTGATTCTGCACCAGGGTTCGTTAAACCTTCATCATGGATCTTCTTTAACCACTTTGCAGCTTTAACACCTTTGGAATCATCAAAGGCAATATTTCCTTTACTATCAAAGAATTTATTCCCAAACATTCTTAAATAAGCCAAATTCCATGTGTCTCCCTGATTATTTAGTGCATACAGAGCCATTGGATAGGCATTTGGATATTTATCTTTAGGTAAATTTGTCTTTAGCGTATTAAGAATTTTTTCATAATCAGCTAAGGTCCAAGTCTTAATTTCATTCTCTCCACCAACATACTGATCAAGCCCTGCAGCCTTAAACATGTCTGCGTTATAAACTAACGTACCTGGCATATGTGAGAATGGATAGAAATATATGTCCTTCCCAAAGGTAACGCTATCCCAATAGCTCTTAGCGATATCTTTCTTAGCAGAATCATCAACAATATCATTTAATGGTACTAATGCACCTCGATGTGCGTAATCTCCCATTGCGAAAGTATTTTCAAAGAAGATATCCGGAGGCGTTCCGCCATTTAGCTTCACATTAAGAAGCTCATCTCTTTGATCACTTGCAACAACCTGCACATTAACTTTCACATCATAATCCTTGTATTGCTTAGAAAACTTGTCTGCTGCATATTTAAAGAAGCTATCAAAGTCTGCTCCTTTTTCAGTAGGGCCCATAACTCCCTTCCACTGTGGAGTTAACCAAAGTGATAATGCTACTTTTTCTTTTGCTTTCGTTCCTTGATCAGATTTACTAGTGTCTTTAGCAGCACATCCTGCCAAGGCTGAGAGGGCAAGCACTCCAGATAAAGCGGTTGCAAGTATACGCTTTCTTATCATATATTTCTCCCCTTTATAAAATATTTTATAATTGATTAAAGTCAAGCTTTACTAAAAGCTGATGTCCTTTTTCATCAAGATGTGAAAGCTATTTTTATTGATTACTTTAAATATTTTTTTATAGCGCTTTCAATCATCTCTTTTATTTCACCAATTTTGTTTAGATCTTCTCCAGTTACCGGTTCTAATGGCCCTCTTACGCTTCCAACGTTTACTCCTTGTAATTTAAGTACCTCTTTAGCTACAGAGTACATATTACCGTTAAGCGAACATAAGGCGATAATGATATCATTAATATCTCTTTGAATTCTTCTTGCGTCATTAAAATTTCCTGTGGATACAAATGCCTCAGCCTGCAAAAGTAGTTCTGGCATCACTGCATAAGTTCCACCAATACCACTATCGGCACCAATTAATCTTCCAGAAACATACTGTTCATCTGGTCCATTAAAGATAATAATATTTTCCCCGCCAGCGGCTCTGAATCTTTCAATATCCATTACTGGCATCGAGGAATTTTTTACCCCGATAACTTTTTTATTTTCTAACATCTTCTTAAAAAGATTAATAGAAAGGCTGTAGCCAGTTGTTTGTGGAATATTGTAAATAATAAATGGCAGTTCAGTTGAATCTACAATCTCAGTCCAATACTTATAAACCGAGCTATCAGGAAGCTTATAATAAATTGGAGGAATAGCCGACAAGGCATCATATCCAAGTTCTTCAGCATACTTGGCCAAAATCACACTATCCCTTGTTGAAGGTGCACCAACATGTGCAATTAAAGTGAGTTTCCCTTTTAGGGCTTCTGAAACGTATTTCAGTGTGGCTTTTCTCTCCTCAATCGTTTGATATATACATTCTCCTGAGCTTCCGCCTACATAAAGGCCTTTCACTCCTTTGTTATATAAATAGGTACCAAGTTCTTTTGTTCGTTCCTCAGATACTTCTCCTTGATCATCGTAGCAAGCATAAAAAGCAGGAAATATACCTTTAAATTTTTCTAATGTCATTTTTTCTCTTCCCCACCTAAAAATAATTTTTGATAACGTTTACAAACAAAATATAGCATATTGAAATTATATTGTAAATAATTTTCTTCATTTTTATAAAATATGAAAAAAAAATCCACTAATCACGAGTTAATGTTACCCACCTATTAAGTCCTGTCTTTATTTTAAAAAAAGAACCTATTGAAAAACCTTATTACAAAATAATGTAATAAGGTTTTTTATCTTATTGAAATTTAAGTTTCGTTTCATGATCCTCTAAAGAAATAAACAATCTTTTGTTAAACCTTACATCTTCTTGTGGATAATCCTCTCGATAATGAGCTCCCCTGCTTTCCTTTCTTTCTAGCATTGCCATCAAAAGAAGTTTGGAAAGTAGCAAGAAATTTCTTGCCTTAAAGGCACTTTTGGGTTCCCCGTCCTTAGTAAAATAAAAACTCATATTAAAGGAGTAATGTAATTCATCTATTTTTTTAATGGCGGATGAGAGATTCTCTTCGTTCCTGATAATATTCCCGTGGTACCACATAATATCCCTAATAGCATCCATGATTTCATTAGGAGTTAACGATTCATGGACCCCGGTTGAAAAACAGGCTACCTGTTTATTTAATTTATCAATTTCTCCCTGTTCATCAATGTCCAGGTAATCGCTTTGCTTAACATATTCAGAACAATCCTCTGCAGTACGTTTGCCAAATACCATACAAGCCCCTGTGGAGTTTCCCCCCAGCCGATTTGCACCCTCAATACCGCCCGCCAATTCACCAACGGCATAGAGTCCTTCCACCCCTGCTCTACCAAAACTATCTATTTTTACTCCACCATTACTAGCATGGGCAAATGGGGCAATTTTCACCTTATCCTTTAAAAGGTTGATTCCCCTTTCATTTAACCAATTTAAATAGATGGAATAGAAATCCCGTTTATCCTCATAAATATCTTTATTATAAACAAGCTCAAAACCTGCTTCACTTTTTGTATTGATAATTTCTTTCATCATGGCGATATCAAAGTATTTAGAAACTAATGAGTTCGTAAAGGGACCATGTGTGCTTCTAACTGCCAAGCACTCTTGTTTTGACACCCCGTCGGGAAGAAATCGTTCTAAAATACTGTTCCCTTCTCCATCAACAAAATCTTTGCAGTACGTTAACGTATGCTCCCCAAATAATGTCTTATACTTTGGCGTTGTAAAGCCAGGAATAAATTGAATAAATTCCATATTAATCAGGCTTGCCCCAGCTTCAAGAGCAAGTATATGCCCAGACCCGTCCACATCATTTGGATTCAAATTGTGCTTATAAATGTTGCCAAATCCGCCCGATGCCAAAATCACTGCTTTGCATTGGATCAAAATGAGATTATCTTCTTTATCTAAAAGGAATGCTCCGGCGATTTTTCCATTTTTCTTTATTAAAGAAATAACCACTGATCTTTCCATAACAATTATATTTGGATGATCTAACAAAATTTCTTTGACATTTTCTCTTATCTTATTCCAGTCTTTCAGCATATAAATCTTTCTGCCATGTTTGGCAAAACAAGCTTTTCGATCATCTGAAAGTTTAGTTGGTTGAATCCCTATTTCCTCATATTCGTTTACCCGGCAAGCGATCTCCTCAACATAGATTTTGGCCATTTCTCTATCATGCATATTATGACTTACATCTTCGATATCTTGTAAAAATACGTTCTTGTCGTCATTGTCCTTTGTAACCTGTGTTCCCAGGGAGGCTTTTAACGGATAGAAGCTCGAACCAGAGCAAAGTTGTGTTTTTGTGGCCATTAAAACCTTATGCCCATCCTTCGATAGCTCCATACTTGTCTTTAAACCCGCAATGCCGCTGCCCACCACCAATACATCCACAGATAACCTTTCTTTTATCTTCACAATATCCCCTCTATATTTTGACTTTAAATACAATCTTCCTTACCTTTTCCGGTTCATCCACTTTAATTACTGTCATATGAACATCATTTGGAAAACAAATCATGAAATCCCCTTTTTGGAGCCGGACCTTTGAATGCAGGCTGCCTTCCAAAAGATAATAATCATCTGCAGTATTATATTCTTCTTTGATATTCATTCGTTCAAACTGTTCATAGCCGATAAATTCAGTGCCTTCCAATATATAGTGAAGATCGATATACTTTTTGTGGGATTCCCAAAAGCGGTTTTCTGCATCTTTCGTTTCATATTCCAAAAGATTGAAAAAGAGCTCTTCCCTATCAACCTTATACGTATTCTTGACTAAATTCTCAAAGTTTGTACTTTTTATATAGGCAATTGCTTGATCAACCTTTTCATTTATACCTTTATACAAATCGTAATTACTTATATGATCAGTTATCATTTAATCTATTCCCTTCTATATTCAGAATCTATAGTTAGCGGTTTCATGCGAAATATAGCATAATAAAAAATAAATGTAAATAATTTTCACCAATATTAATTTTCATGGAAAATATTTACTTCATTTTAGTTTCGAATAATATTTAAACAATCGATTGTTTAAATGGCAGAATACAAAGTAAACACGAAAAAAGCCACAGCAAGTATACTGAGGCTTTTTTTCGCATTCTTCGTTCAAAAAATGGTTTATTGCGGGGGCAGGATTTGAACCTGCGACCTTCGGGTTATGAGCCCGACGAGCTACCGGACTGCTCCACCCCGCGACAATAGAAATTAAAATGTTTTGCTCATATTAAGTAAAACAGCCTGGCAACGTCCTACTCTCACAGGGACTTGCGTCCCAACTACCATCGGCGCTGAGA
>NZ_JAEVLT010000025.1 GCF_024494385.1 Bacillus sp. EB600 | reverse complement strand
TGTTTTTATGAATAAATAATTTCTCGGCGCTTTTGGTTATGCTCCCATTATTTTCTCCGTACATTTTAATCTAGTTATTTAAAATCCCTATCGCCTTTAGTTCTTTAAAAATAGTATACATTTTCAAAGAGTTGAATAAAAGGTCTCCAATTATTGGATTCAATTTTCTTTTTGTGAGGGTTAATTTTTGTTATTATTAGGAAAAGACTTATTTAAAAAGCTTAAAAAGGCTTTCTCCTGAAAGAGGGGTACAGATAATGATCCATACTTTTGCTCTAACACAAGATAATACCTTAAAACAAGGTGTTGAAATCAACCAACTAAACTCCCCTGATTATAAATTTTTCTGGGTTGACTTGGATCAACCGACAGAACAAGAGATCCGCTTACTAACTGATTTTTTTCATTTTCATCCATTAGCCATTGAAGATTGTCTACATTTTATTCAAAGGCCAAATATGAGCTTTTATGATAATGTCCTGTTCTTTGTCTTGCATTCTCTTAATGAAAGCTCCCTAAAGTGTGAAGAAATAGACGTCTTTGTTGGAGAAAATTATGTTGTTTCTTTTCATTTGCAGAATGAGCCGGTATTTAAAGAAATAATCGGAAAAGTTATTGGGCTAAAGAACATGAAACAAATGGGTCCGCTGTTCATCCTACATACAATTATTGATGAACTTGTCGACAATTATTTTCCGATTATGCATCAAATAGAGGATAAACTTACTGCTTTTGAAGAGAACGAAGCAAGAAGCCGAAAAGTCATTGATGAAGTTTATGATATCCGAGCGGACCTGATTCGCTTAAGAAAAACAATTATTCCAATGAGAGATTTATTATACAGGATAACGAATTCGGGGCGAATCCAAGAAACAGGGCAGTATCAACATTACTTTGCCGATATTTATGACCATTTAATGAAACTTACTGATATGCTGAATGGCACTCAAGAAATTACAGCAGACATGAGGGAGAATTTTATGTCCGTTCAGTCGTATAAGATGAATTCTATTATGATGACACTAACTGTTTTTACAACGATTTTTATGCCGCTTACCTTTATTGTTGGAGTATACGGGATGAATTTTGAGAATATGCCGGAGTTGCATTGGAGGTATGGATACTTTATTGTTCTAGTGTTCATGGGACTGATTGCAATTGGTATGAGTGTTTGGTTTTATCGTAAGGGATGGCTACTGAATAAGTAATAAATTTCAGTTTGTCTTTAAATTGAAATACAACTGAAATGTCTTTAAAAGAATGGTTTGTTAAAATCATATAATTGAGACTTATACTGGAATGATTCTACGAATAGTATATGGAATAATTGTGCTTATTTTCCATATGAATGACAGAGGAGCTTGCTATTGGAGGGGAATGGAATGGACTTAGACAATCAGCTTATAAAAAAGGCATATTACGAAATGTTCATTAATGAACATGAAGAGGTTCATCCGATTCGGGTGCTCGGTGAACTTCTTCAGGAGGAACAGCAAAAGGATGTGCCTGAATCATCGTATATAAGGTTTGCACAGGGTGAAGTATACTTTCAAAATAAGGATTTTGAGTCAGCCATTTTTAAATGGGAAAATATCACGAATGAGCTTGAACCGTGGGCAAAGAAAAATATGGGGGATGCCTACTATGCACTTGGATTGCTTCCAACAGCAGAAGATATTTATAAATCAATTACAACCGATAATCTTACCTTAAAAACCGAGGTGGCCTTACAGCTATTTTCTTTGTACATTGAACGAGGGAAAGCTGATTCGGCTGTCATGATAATCAAAAAAACAATTGCTGCAAATCCAGATTACCCAGATGTAACCGAGCTAGCCCGTGCTTTTTTTGAAGAACATCGGGACTTTGCCAATGCAATTGAATTGGCGGTAAATGAAGGGGTCCGTACAGAGTCAGTACAATGGTTTGATATTCTTAAAACCTATGTTGATAAGGGCGTAACGAAAATGTTGGCGCCAAATTATTTTACCGAAGCCTTAACGGTTCTGTATCGATTTGACCATGCTAGGTTCGAGGGTCTTGTGTTATCCATTTGGAACAGCTACAAGCTGGAGAACACTTATTTTTCATGGCTGCGGGAATTGAATCAATTGCTATCAGGTCTAGAGCTGAGTCGGAATGATTCCTGGCAGGAACTTTCAAAAATGATTAAAGATACGTATTTTGCTTTAATTGATGGAAAGTATTTGATAAAACAGCTTGAAAGTCTTATCCCAAGCCTTTTAACAAATTGGGTAAGGATTACAGATTCCACACAGGCTGTCTTGGCTTCAACGGCTGTCTTGGCTTGGAGTGAGCTTTTCCCAGCAAGTATTCCATCATCTACCATCAGTGATGCAGAAAATCTTTTCAGCCATTCAAAAAAGAATGTAAATGAATTCGATGAATGCCTTCATCTATTTGATTCGATTATGGAATGGGCTGGTTTCCACGACATGGGAGCTAATTTAAGATTAAAATGGATGGCTGAACAGCTGCTTCATTTAAAAACTGATTATCTTTTCATTGCTGGACATAGTGGAAGTGGAAAATCATCTTTTGTTAATTTTGTTCTTGGTGAGGACATCCTGCTAGAAGTGCCAACATCGTCTTTAGTAGTGTTTAAAGACAATGAAGAGCTGAAAATGGATGAAATAACAGATAGGGAAATCGTTGGACTCTCTAGTATTTCCGATTTTCAAGAGAGATTGGAACGGCGCAGAAACGCTTTAGAGTCAATTCTTGAGTATAAAGAGCCAAACAGATTTTTACATGACAACCAGCTTGTATTCATGGATACCCCAGGTTTAAGTGGAAATCAATATGAACAGGACGAAGTGCTTAAGTATTTAACGATTGCCGACACGATTCTTTTTGTGCTAGATGCAAGCGCACCTTTCACAGATAAGGAACAAACGCTTCTTACGTACCTGCATACTCAAGCACCAGAGGTCCCAATGCACTTTTTACTAAATAAGATGGACACAATTAGTGATGAGAATGAAGCAATAAGGGCTTTTGAGGAAACAAGGGCAACCATTAATTCCTATTTGCCGAATGCAAAAATATTTGCATTCTCATCCCATTACGACCGGAGCCAGCAGCTAAATGACTTGAGGGAATTTATAAACTCAATCAAAAATGCGAATGATAGAGAAGATAAACGATTAACAAAACTCCTTTACTTTATACGTTCTACGATCAACATGCTTTTGCAAAAGCGGATCGACGTTGAAAATCAAATGATTGAGTCCGTTCAATGGAATGAAGAGCTTGTGATGAAATTAAATGGGGCATTACATCAGTTGAGTGATTTAGAGACACAAAAAACAAAGGCGATTATGCGGTCTTACCGTTCAATTAAGGAGTCAATGCAAACGAAAATCTCCGCATCTATACCGAAGCTGCTGAAGGAATGCGCCAATTTAGTTAAAGAAGATAGTAACTTTAGTAATATTCATCTAGATCTGAATGATGAGATGAATAGGAGATTACAAGATTACTTGGATAATACGGTTCGACCGTCCTATTTTCAGTCCCTTGAGGGGTGGATTGCCCAATCCAAGGAGGAGTTTGAACAGGGGCAAACATTTTTGGATGAGATGGCTGAGGGATTTAATACATTGTACGGTGAGGAACGCATTAAACTTGATTGCGACTTTAGAGTACTTAATGATTGGCGGCGGGATATGGATAGGATGACAAGCAGATTTCAATTGGAAAATGTTAATATCCTTCTTCGCCGGACTCCTGCACAGCTTTTATTAAAAAGTGCAGGGAAATTATTTGGTGCGCTAACACAAAATAAGGCAATGCTCTATAACAAATATAAAGCATTCATTGAAACGGAAGATTATTCAGAGCCATCCTCGCTCGTAATCAAACAGTTTTTTCAACAATTTGAGCTATTTGAAAAATCGCTGGAGCGGGATATAACGATGTTTTTTAGAGAACCGATAAGCGAGCTAAAGCAAGCTGTTGAAGATGCACGGTCGGAAATCCAAACAAACCAAGAAGGGCTCCGGAAAATGAATACGAATCCAGAGTTGTACCGTGATCCGTTAACATTGTTTGAAGTGAAACTGCGTCAATTTGAATGGATGACTGTTTCCGGAAAAGGAGTAACTCCTATTTACAAATAGAAAAAAAGGAAGCTGTCATGCTATGTCGACATCTTCCTTTTTTCTATTTTACTCCTAATATCCTTTGGAATAAGTAACTAGATTGATTGCTGGTGTCTTGTCAGCAACGTAATTTTTTAGATTGGGGATGAAGATATTCTCGATTACCCGCTGATTATAATGTTCTGTAGCTCCGGCAGTATGTGGGGTAATAATAACATTCTCCATATCCCACAACGGACTATCCTCGCTTAAAGGTTCTTTTTCAAAAACGTCCAACCCAGCTCCGGCAATTGTCTGGTTGTGTAATGCTGCAATTAAGTCATTCTCTATTACAATTTCACCGCGGCCAATATTGATGAAAAAGGAGGAGGGCTTCATTAGATTAAATTGCTCTTTACCAAATAAATGGAATGTCTCTTTTGTTAATGGAAGAGTAATAACTACGTAATCGCATTGCGGCAAAAGGATGCTCAATTGATCGGTAGTATACATTTGATCAACAAAGTCTTCGGGCTTTCCAGAACGGCGGACACCCAACACGGTCATTCCAAACGCCTTGGCTATTCTGGCGGTTTCTTTTCCAATCGCCCCAACCCCGATAATTCCAATTGTCTTTTGGTGAATTTCACTTTTTAAATTGGCATGCTCCCATGTTTTTGTTTGTTGATTTTGTACATATGTATGGATTTTTCGGGTTAATGAAAGCATTAAGGCAAAGATTGTTTCGGAAATAGGAAAAGTGTGGACGCCGTTTGCACTGGTTAACAGAATGTTTTTTGATTCTAATACTTCAAGTGGTAAGGAATTAACGCCGGCACTCCATGTTTGCAGCCATTTAAGATTTGAGTCGTTTTGGAGACATTCTTTCTCGGCACTTTTTCTCCAGCCGGCAATCACTTCAGCATCCTTTAAGTGGCTCTCCCAGATTTCTTTGTCCTTTCCAGAAATTACGTCCCAATCAGGAATGATCGCTTTAATTTGCTTAATATGTTCCTGCTCAACAGTATGGGTGATGACCAATTTTCTTTTCTTCAAAAATACTCCCTCCAATCATATGAATGGCTTCATATGTAATCATAACGGAAATGAAAGAATAGTTTAACTATTTACTGTATAAAAAAAACCAGTCCCAAGAGGAACTGGTTTTTAATCATTCAGGTAAGAAGCCGCATTTGCCGTAGATAATATAAGAAAGTTTTAAACCACCACTCCTCAAAGTGGGTGTTCGCAGAAACTCTCCTGCATGTCCTCCATGTCGTTTAGACAGAGGCTTGTCATTCCTGTTTCAATTAAAACTCCCTATTACAGCTTAAAGGTTAAAACTTTATTATGATTACGAACAACGCAGCTTATGGATATTATATTACTACAAATAGTTGAGTTATTCAATGTTAAAAGAAGACAAAAAATGAATTTCTAATTTTATCCTTTTGATAAGGGTGCAAATACAATGGATAGTTGCCCTCCTTTACAATTGCCATTTAGCTAAGCCAACAGTGCTATAATAAGAAAAGAAAAACAGTCACTTTGGGGAATTTACTTATAAAATAACGTAATTAATTGTTGAATCATTAGAAGTAGCAATAGAAAGGAGCAAATGTTTTGTTGGATCGAGCACAACAAATTTTACAATCACATTTTGGGTATTCATCCTTCCGTAAGGGGCAGGAGCAGGCAATTCAATGCGTTTTAGAAGGGAAAAATACAATCTGTGTTATGCCGACGGGGGGCGGGAAATCGATCTGTTATCAAATACCCGCACTTGTTCTGCAGGGAACAACGATTGTAATCTCTCCTTTAATTTCGTTAATGAAGGATCAGGTTGATGCACTTAAACAAGTTGGAGTCCCGGCTGCATTTATAAATAGCTCGATAACTATAGGCGAAGCCAATCAACGAATGCAGGATTCGATTCAGGGGAAATACAAACTTTTATACATAGCCCCGGAAAGATTGGAATCCTATGAATTCATTGAGAACTTAAAAAGGATGGAAATTCCGCTTGTTGCGGTTGACGAAGCTCATTGTATATCACAATGGGGACACGACTTCCGTCCCAGCTACCGGCATATTCAAAAATTAGTCGATAGTCTTCCTAATCGGCCGACCGTCTTGGCTCTTACGGCTACGGCCACTCCAAAGGTACGCGCGGACATTTGCCTCTCGCTTGCCATTAATGAAGAAAATACCATCATTACAGGCTTTGAACGTAAAAATCTTTCATTTTCAGTTATTAAAGGTCAAGATCGGCTTCTCTTTTTAAAGGATTATTTAAAAAAAAATGAGAAAGAAGCAGGGATTATTTATGCTGCGACCAGAAAAACAGTTGATCAGCTTTATGAAAGGCTGCGCAAAGCCAAAATAAATGTTGCCCGCTATCACGCCGGGATGAATGATACGGAAAGGAACCGTGAGCAGGAGCGTTTTTTGGAGGATAAGGCAACAGTGATGGTAGCGACATCTGCTTTTGGAATGGGGATTGATAAGTCCAATATCCGCTATGTTGTTCATTTTCAACTGACTAAAAATATGGAAAGCTACTACCAAGAGGCAGGGCGTGCCGGGAGAGACGGATTGGAAAGTGAATGTATCCTGCTTTATTCTTCCCAGGATGTACAGATTCAGCGTTTTTTGATTGATCAATCAAGTGAACGGGATCGAATGAAGCAGGAATTAGAAAAGCTGCAGCAAATGGTCGATTACTGCCATACGGAAAACTGTCTGCAGGAATTTATTTTGCACTATTTCGGTGAAACAGAAACAGAGCCTTGCGGCAGGTGTGGTAATTGTATTGACTCAAGAACTAGTATTGATGTAACAAAGGAAGCCCAAATGGTCATGTCGTGTATGATCCGGATGGAGCAGCGGTTTGGAAAATCACTTATTGCTCAAGTATTAACTGGTTCGAAAAATAAAAAAGTTGCTGAATTAGGCTTTAATAAGCTGACAACATATGGAATTATGAAGGAAAAGAGTGCAAAAGATGTCAGTGACTTTATAGAGTTTTTAATATCACAAGAACTGATTGGGGTTAAGCATGGGACCTATCCAACTCTGTATGTTGCAGCCAATGGGAAAGACGTTCTTTTAGGAAATCGGGCAGTAAATAGAAAGGAAACAGTCGAGGTTAAGCAGGTTTCCAAGGATGATCCGCTGTTTGAAAGCTTGAGGGCAGTAAGAAAAAGGATTGCCGAGGCTGAAAAAGTTCCGCCTTTTGTTATTTTTTCAGATTCAGCCTTAAAGGATATGTGTGCAAAGCTTCCTAAAACAAGCGAAGAATTTTTACAGGTCAGCGGTGTTGGCGAACATAAGCTTCAGAAATATGGGAATGAGTTTATGACGGCCATTCATGCGTTTTGTGAGACGAACCCCGACTATCAAAGCGAGTTAGTAACGGAGGAGGCACCGAAAAAAGTATCGAAGAAAGCCGAGGGGAATTCCCATTTAGAGACGCTTAGCCTGCATCAGGCTGGTCTTACTGTAAATGAAATTGCTTCAAAGCGGGAGCTGGCTGTGAGTACGATTGAAAATCATCTGCTTTTGTGTGCCCAACAAAAATGGGCTGTTGATTTTTCAAAACTAATTCCTGAAGATTTTTTTCTACTTTTAGAAAAGGCAGTTAAAGAGGCTGGACGGGAAAGGTTGAAGCCAATTAAGGAACTGCTTCCTAATGAGGTTAGTTATTTTATGATTAAAGCTTATTTACTGTATATCAAAGAAAAAGCAGCCGATTCGCAGGTTTAATTAGAAGTAGGAACGAATATAATTAAACGATCTAGCTATAAAGGAGTAAAGAATGGAGACCTTAAAAAAAATCAGTCCGTTATATGATCCATGGGAAGCCTATATGGATATAGAACAGTACGGTGAAATGAAACTAAGTAATGTTGAATTTACAACAACCACCCTTTGTAATATGCGCTGCGAGCATTGTGCCGTAGGATACACGCTTCAAGCGAAGGATCCTGAAGCATTACCATTGGATCTGATCATAAAGAGGTTAGAGGAAATCCCGTCTCTCCGGGCAGTAAGTATAACAGGCGGTGAGCCAATGCTCTCCTTAACCTCTGTAAAAAATTATGTAATACCTATTTTAAAATATGCGCATGAACGTGGTGTTCGGACGCAAATCAATTCTAATTTAACGATTGATCTTGACCGCTATGAATCAATCATTCCCTATTTGGATGTTTTACATATTTCCCACAACTGGGGAACAGTCGATGATTTTGCGACTGCCGGCTTCGCGCGTATGGAGCGGCAGCCAGAATATCATCAACGGATAAAATATTTTGAGAGAATGATAGATAATAGCAGGGCGCTTGTAAAGGCGGGTGTCATGGTTTCAGCCGAAACGATGTTGAACAAACGGACACTGCCATATCTGGAAAAAATTCATCGGGAAATCGTCAATGATATGCTTTGCCAAAGACATGAGGTACATCCGATGTACCCGAGCGATTTCGCAAGCAATTTAGAAGCACTTTCCTTGGACGAGATCAGAGGGGCAATTCACCACTTATTAGATATACGTGATGAAAATGTTTGGATGCTGTTTGGAACACTGCCGTTTTATGCCTGCAGCACTAATCAAGAGGATTTGAAGCTATTAGAGCGGTTGTACAAGAGCAGAAATGTAACGGTTCGGAATGATCCTGATGGACGTTCCCGGTTGAATGTTAATATTTTTACAGGGGATATTATTGTGACAGACTTTGGCGATATCCCTACACTGGGAAATATACAAACTACCAGACTGGGAGAGGCGTATGAAATCTGGAATAACACAAAGGCCGCAACAGAAATAAGCTGCCATTGTCCGGGTGTTGCCTGTCTGGGACCTAACTTATTAGTAAAAAATAGTTATTATCAAAATAAAGACTTTACTAATATGAAGGCGAAAATTTCGAAGTGAAAGTAATTCCTAGCAGCGGGCCTTGATAGAACGCATATCCTTCTCCAAAATATCCTAAAAAAGTGATTATCAATTAATAAGGGGAATGAAACAAAAAAGAGGTTCAAATTGATTAATTTGAACCTCTTTTTTCTGTTAATTGTATTTTACTAAACTTACCATTCCGCTTTCAGCATGATGAAGTTCATGGCAGTGGAACAACCAAGTGCCTGGGTTATCTGCAACGAATTGTATTTCATATGTTTCGTTTGGTTTGACATTTAATGTATCCTTTATTACTTCAGAACCAGTAAACGGTACTCCATTTCTTGATAATACTTGGAAATGATGTCCGTGTAGATGCATTGGATGGTCTACATTTGTTTCATTTTTGATCGTAAATCTAACAACGTCACCCTTATTTACACTATACACTTCCGGATCAGGCATTTTTTTGCTATTGATGGTAAATGTATTCCCACCATCATTCGAGCTTAAAATCATTTGAAATTCTTTTGTTGGAGATTGAACTGTCGTTTTACTATTTTCTCCGTAAGTTGAAAAATCAAAGTATTTGTTTATCGTTCCTTCCGTTTTAACCTTTTGATTGTCATATCCTTTATAGGTTATAGGGATAACGGCTTTTAAGTTTGTATTGTTGTCTGCGTATATCTTAATTCCCCAATTACCTGGTTGATTGGCCTTGAATTCAACATCATAACGTTCTCCAGGGGCAATTTGTATTAATTGATTGCTGATTAAAGTTGGTTTATTAACACTTTCACCGTCATAACCCGTTATCTTAAATTCATGAGCTGGGATTTGAATATTTTGCGTAAATAATCCGGAATTGACAAATCTCAATTTAACATTATCGCCTTTTTTTACTGTAATTGGCTGAATGCTAGGTGCAGCTTTTCCATTAATGATTGGCGTGTCATACATACTCATCATTATATCGGAATGATTTGAAGCATTTGTGTGAGAAGAATCCGTACCTCCCATATTCTTATTACTCATATCCATATTACCCATGCCATCCATTGAACCCATGGATGAACGTTCGTTTATGGTAACAGCTTTATCTACATTAACTTTTTCACCATTTTTGGGTTCCACAATCAAAACACCATATAATCCATTGCCAATTTGAGTAGCTTCATTTAGATGAGAATGAAACCAATAAGTCCCTGGCTTTGGCGCGGTAAATGTGTAATCAAAACTTTTTCCCGACTTGATTGGTTTTTGTGTGACACCCGGGACACCATCCATTTTATTAACATCTGTTAATCCATGAAGATGCAGTGTTGTTGCTTCTTTTAATGAATTTTTGAAATGAATGGTCACCTTTTGGCTTTCCTTAACCCGAATTTCTTGACCAGGCACACTTCCGTTGTAGGTCATCGCTGTTTCCACCAATTTGTTGTTATATTTTATTTTGGTTTCTTTGGCCTCTAAAGTGAAATAGTTCGATGCAGTATTTTTATTGGTGCTTGGTTTACTTTGGGTCGTGGTTGTATTTTGATTACTTGAACATGCAGCTAAAAAAACGGACACGATCATCAAAATGACCGGAATGACAAATAACTTTCTCTTCATCGTTTTCCTCCCAAAAATATTTAATTAAGTTAATAAGTTTACAATAGTAAAAAAATGTGCAGAAAATATGGATTTTTACACATTTTTTAAGTTTGATTTATGGGGAGGGAAATAGATTTTAACTAAAGTTTTATTTGTAAAAAATTTTTTGTTACTGTCCAACTAAGTTGCTCTTTGCTATAAAATAATCTTAAAGCATGTTCCACTTCCGACCTTACTTTCCACGGAAATTTCCCCACCATGTGCTTCGACCAATTGTTTAACAATCGCGAGTCCTAAGCCAAATCCACCTGTTGACCTTGCTCGTGACTTTTCTACACGATATAACCGGTCAAAAACATAAGGCAAGTCCTCTTGTGGGATCCCACTGCCCTGGTCCTTAACAGTGATTTGTATCTTTCCATTCGTTTCAATTGCTCTCAAATAGGTAGTAGTACCTTCATGTGAGAATTTAAGACAATTATCTAATAAGTTGAAAATAACTTGCTCAAATCTGGCAGGATCTATCTCAGTAGATAAACTGTTGTGGCAGACTAATTTTAGCTGTATGCCCTTATGGTTAAAGGCAGGCAAAACTTTTTCATAAATGGAATTTAAAAAAGCACAAAAGTCAACTACTTCCTTTTTAATGGAAAAAGCATTTTGATCCAGTTTTGCAAGTTCAAACAATTCTTTTAATAATTGACTGACACGTATTGATTCTTCATGGATAATATCCAAGTACTGAATTCGATTATCTTCGTTCAATTCCTTTCTCCTTGCAATATCTGAGTACCCCTGAATATAGGTTAATGGAGTACGCAATTCATGGGATACACTTGCTAAAAATTCATTTCTTTCTTGTTTTAAATAATTTAAGTCCATGGCAAGTGTTTGAATGGACTTTGAAAGTTCTCCTAATTCGTCGTTAGATGGAGCAGGGAGAGATACTGAAAAGTCCCCTTTGCTTAATTTCTTTGTTGCCTCCAGCATTGACAATAGAGGCTTTGTTAAAGCCTTAGATAATACAAAAATAGTAATGAACATAACGAAAAGAACCAATAAAAAGGCTAATAGAAAATGCCCGTTTAATTGGGAAATTAACTTTTGAATCTCATCCGTTTTTTTGAACATATAGACATATCCGGTTGTCTTACCACTTTTTTTAATCTTTGTGACTGTAGAAATATATTTTTCATTTTTCCAATCAGATTGCACTATTTGTCCATTTTCATGAAGTGAATGGATTGGCTTTTTTAGTATATCTTGCATACTTTTATCAATCTTGCTCGAAGATAGAATAATTTTGCCTTTTGTATCCGTAATGACAATCATTGTATCTGTATGGGATTCCATTAAACCGATATGATGGAGAGTTCCTGGGTCAGCACTGATCTCCAGAACATCCCGGTGACTATTCCCCCTTGCCAAGAGTGATTGTAATTCCTGATCAATTTGTGAATGAACTAGATGGTCGTGTAAAAAAATCATTGAGAAAGTTTCAATAAATAATATGCAGAAAAAGAGCCATAGACCTAACTTAATGGAAATTTTCATGGTTGCACCTCTTGTATTGTTGACTTGACAATTATTTTATTAAATAAATGTCGAGAAACATTGCAGAAAATGTTAAGGATTTGAGTAGAAAACATTTTGTTGCGTACATTAGCGAACTATTAATAAAGTTGTTACAAAAAATTGTTACTTTCTGCACATTTAATTTATAAACTCATTATAGCGACAACAAAGGAGGAATTTCATGAATTACGAACATTTGATGAAGCATACAATTCGACAAATGGAAAGAGAAAGAACTCTTCAACAATCAGAGGGAAAACATCAATTGAAATTTATGGAAGAATCTTTCTTTAAAGTTTTAAAGAGCATAACATCGATTATCTACAAAGGGGAATAGAAGATGTTTAACTGGATAATTGGAATTATCATTTTTTCATTTGCAGGGTGGATGCTATATAAAAAC
The DNA here is from genome assembly GCF_024494385.1 of Bacillus sp. EB600. Classification (GTDB taxonomy): domain Bacteria; phylum Bacillota; class Bacilli; order Bacillales; family Cytobacillaceae; genus JAEVLT01. The sequence goes on along the minus strand of NZ_JAEVLT010000025.1, from coordinate 55,892 downwards.
ATTCAAAAATCAAAACAAGGTAAATGTCCTTCTTGTTCTTCCGATTGTTCTTGCAGTGGAGAAGATTGCAAGTGTCACTAGAGATAAATAAGCAGTTAATTTGTTAGATTACTCACATAAGTATTATTTGTTTGTTTCTAAAGATATAAAAACATATAGAGGTGACTTGGATGAAAAAAGGAGTAATCTTATCTGTACTTTCTTTGAGTTTAGTACTGGCTGCTTGCCGTTCCAATAACGATGCTAAACTTTCTTCTGTAAAAAGTGGAACAAAATTGATGGATATCCATGGCGTGGGGATTTCAAATGATGGTACTACCTATGTAGCAAACCATGAGGGATTGCTTTCCACAAAGGATGAAGGGAAAACATGGAATAAAGTAGGAGCATCGAATGATGATTTAATGGGTTTTAATATGAGGTCAGATGGCACAATGATGACGAGTGGGCATCCAGGCAAAAATTCCGAGTATCCGAATCCAATTGGTGTGTTAATAAGCAAAGACCACGGTCTTCATTGGGAAAAAGTTGAGTATGTTGGTAAAATTGATTTTCATGTGCTAACTTCCTATCATCAAGATCCTAACCTAATATATGGGCTAAATCAAATGGGTACTGGGCAATATGGAGCCGGAATATACCAAAGCTCTGATGGCGGAAAAAAATGGGTTAAGATTGAACCAAAAGGACTACCTGATGATTTAATGAAAGTATATTCACTGCTTGTACTGCCGGATAATAAAGACACTTTGCTTGCGGGAACTGAAAATGGAGTAATGATTTCGAAAGATGGGGGAGAAAACTGGAAAATGTTTGATGATACCCGTCTAATTACTGCTATGACCGTGATGCCAAATGGAAAAGATATTATTGGATATTCCATGAGTAACATGTTATCCGGGCTAATGATCACCAAGGATAACGGTCAATCTTGGGAAGGAGTGGGATTAGACTTAGGCAAAGATGCTGCTTCGTCTATTTCGGTAAATCAAAAGGATGATCAACAAATTGCCGTATCAACTTTTAATACATCCTTGTATGAAACGAAGGATGGAGGTAAGAATTGGGATAAAATAATTTCATCTGGAGTTTTAAATTAAACGTTGTCTAAAAGCAGTGAATTCACCAATGAGCTTCACTGCTTTTTTGTTTTAATGAGAGATATTAGTTGTCAGATATCCATTTATAGCCAACCCCCCATACAGTAAAAAGATGGTTGTCAACTGGGAATCCCGCAGATCGCAGCTTTTCTCGTAAATTCCTGATATGAGAATCGATTGTTCGATCATCTATATGAGAATGATCTCCCCAAATAAGAGACAGTAAATGATCTCGTGAATACACTCTGTGAGGATTTTTTAAAAACAAACCAATTAATGCAAATTCCTTTGGTGTAATGGGAATGATTTGATACTCGTATTTTAGTTCAACAGAATCTTCATCCCATTCAAGTCCTTTAAAAAAAAGCTTTTGATCTTTGGAAGTGCTTGTTCGTCTTAACAAAGCCTCAATTCTTGCTAATAATTCTGGCTCGTGAAAAGGTTTTGTCACATAATCATCGGCACCGTACTTTAAACCCTTGATCACGTCAACTGTTTCACTTCGAGCGGTAAGCATTATGATTGGAACATCTGAAACTTCCCGTATTTTTTTGCAAGTTGTCCATCCATCCATTTCAGGCATCATCACATCAAGAATGACAAGGTCAGCTTTCTCTATACATAGAAGTTGTAAGGCTTCCATACCGGATTTTGATTTTAAGCATTTATACCCGTAAGGAGATAAATATAGACTCAAAAGATCAAGCATTAGGGTTTCATCGTCTACTAGTAAGATTGTCTTCATTTTTACCCTCCATTTGAAAAGTGTCTACCAACATAGTAACAGAAAAAAATGTAGATTCTTTGCAGTAAGACAAATTTACCATTTAGAAAATTAAGGCGATTGAAAGGGTTTTAAATAGTATCATAAACAGAGTATCGTTCGTTCTTATTTTCCGCCCATTTACTTTCCAAATATAAAAGACAAATTTTGTACAAAAAAAAATCAAAGTTTCTGCACACTTTTCTATTATTGTATTACATAGGTTAACTAACAAAATTAATTTAAACATATTGGGAATGAGGTGAATGTTTTGAAGGTTAAAATAGTAGTTTTAGCTTTACTAGTTTTTGTTCTAGCAGGTGGAGGAATGGCGATGGCTCATGGAGGAGATATGAAAATGCCGTCCACCTCAAGCCTAAATGGAAGCGGAAATTCTACTAATAGCATGCAAGGCATGGATATGAGCGGTAAAGACAAAAACATGGATATGAGTGGCTCGAATCAGGATGGTAATATGGCTGGCATGGACATGGGAGAACAACCGATTAAAGAAACACCGCCTAATGTAAAGGTTTTAGGAACCTATGGGGCTGTAAACCTTTCTTTTATTATCATTGGCGTTTGGAATAAATGGTTTAGAAGGAAGGATGGTTTGGATGGCAATTCCAAATAATAAACTTACTCATAAACTGGAAGAAAAAAAAGCGATCAATTTATTATCGATTCCAATCATTAAAAAGTTTATCCAGAGCAGATGGTATCCAGGTCTTTTTCAATGGATTGTTTTAATTGTTTTTTTCGGTATTGTATATGAATTAGTTGCAGGAACTGTTGATCCCTCTCGAAACGTGGGAACTTCGCTAACCTGGGTATTATGGTGGCCGCTAATCCCACTCTTTTTCGTTCTAATTGGCCGGTTCTGGTGTGCAATCTGTCCATTTGGTAAGGTAAGTGATATTATCCGGAAAACAATTGGCAGTGAAAGACCTGCACCTAAGTTTATCAGAAAATATGGACTTTGGATGATTGACCTTTTCTTTATTGCGATTACTTATAGTGACCATATTTGGGGGGTAGTTGAAAATCCAAGAGGATCAGGATACTTGCTGCTTCTACTTGTAACAATGGTAGTCGGCACATCGATCTTTTATGAAAGAAGAACATTTTGTAAGAATTTATGTTTCCTAGGGGGATTGTCAGGAAACTATTCTCGTTCAGGTTCTCTAGAGCTTCGTGGAACACCGGAAGTTTGTAAAACCTGCAAAGCACAATCTTGTTTTAAAGGGACCGAAAAAGCAGAAGGCTGTCCAATGTTCCAATTTGTGCGAACATTGGGTTCATCAGCTGATTGCAACCTTTGCGGAAATTGTGTGAAGAACTGTCCAAATGATTCAATTAGGATTTCACCGCGGGTGCCTACCTCTGAATTATGGGGAATTAAAAAGCCAAAAGTCGAACACACCGTTTTAGCGGCTGTTATCATGGGAATTGTGTTTGTGCAAAATATTACCATGGTAGCTATTTGGCAAGATATCTTAAAAGCAATTGGTTCGATTACAGGAACCGATAATTACAATGTTAACTTTACTATTACCTTCATTATTTCAATGGCTATACCAGTCGGACTTTTATTTGCAACCGCGAAAATTGCTACTTTAACAGGCGGATCTGTTGAGAAGGTTAAGCAAAACTTTATTCGTTTCGGTTATGCGATTATTCCGTTGGATTTAGCAGGACACCTTGCCCATAACTTATTTCATATTATCACCGAAGGAAAAGCAATCTGGTATAACTCAGCAGTATTATTTGGTGTTAACGTCACAAGAGGTGATCTTGCTTTCGCACCTGCTTCAACTGTACAAATGCTCCAGTATATCATTATCGTCATTGGAACAATTGGTTCCATCTATACTGCTTACCGAATTGGGAATAAAGGTTCATTTAAAGCATTAGTGCCTTACTATACTTTAATGGTATTGCTTGCAGTGGCAAATATTTATCTGTTCTCGATGCCAATGATGCACAGGGTTTAAATTCAAAGATGTTTTTGAACTTAATAAAATGCATAATTTCTGCAAACTTTTCGGCTATATTCTCTTCATACAACTGTTCCTTTTGTCAGCGGGGGTTATTTTAATGAATAAAAAAATTTTGTTAGGCCTAATGGCCTCTTTATTATTAGCCGTGGTTGTTGGATGTTCAAATTCTCAAAGTAGTGATAAAAAAATGAGTGACAAACAAACACAACAATCAGATGGTAAAAAAATGAATATGACTAATGAACAAATGAAAAATATGAAGAAGAGCGATAATAAATAATTTTCTTTTCTTTAATGAATTATAAAATAAGCTCCAAAGAGACCAGTAGCTCCTTCAGCTTTTATTCGTTATTCTCGTTTATTATTCCCATTAGAGCCAGGGTGATAATTTGATTGAAAGTCCTTGTATTTGACCATCGCAAACATGCTAGTTGATGTTGGTAATTCGATATTTGAATAATTTGTGAAGTATGGAAGGAATCACGTGAAAAATTAATAATATAGGCTTTACATAGGATGGGGGGGTATGGTTTAATTGGTGTGAAGGAGGGATGTTTGATGCATAATCAAGAATCGTCAAACCCTAATCCTCCATGTGATAATCATTGCGATACAATCACGTCGGAGCGAAAAAGCCACCATTCAGAAAGTACGAAAAAGAATCTTATTACAAGATTAAATCGTGTTGAAGGGCAAATCCGAGGAATAAAAGGTCTGATCGAAAAAGATACGTATTGTGATGATGTCATCACGCAAATTGCAGCAACTCAAGCAGCATTAAACAGCGTTGCCAAAATTCTTTTAGAAGGTCATTTAAAAAGCTGTGTGGTTGAACGGATTCAAGAAGGAGATCATGAAGTTGTTGATGAGCTGCTGACAACCATCCAAAGGCTTATGAAAAAATAAATTAAAAATAGGAGGAGATTTATAATGGCAAAGGTAACATTAAACGTTCAAGGAATGTCTTGCGGGCATTGTGTGAAAGCGGTAGAAGGAAGTGTTGGTGCTCTAAACGGCATCAGCTCAGTAAAGGTTGATTTAAAGGGAGCAAAAGTCGATGTTGAGTATAATGAACAAGAGGTAACATTAGACAAAATTAAAGAAACAATAGATGACCAAGGCTACGATGTAAAATAAAACTTTAAAAGACGTGCTAGCTTCTAGCACGTTCTTTCAAAAATAAAATATACCTATGTGGGGTATAGGGAGTTGGTTTTCATGAGTCAAAGTTTGAAAGAAACCAATTTGCAAATATCTGGAATGACATGTGCCGCATGCGCAGCCAGAATTGAAAAAGGTCTTAATAAATTAGAAGGCGTTGAGACTGCAAATGTTAATCTCGCTTTAGAAAAAGGAGCTATTAAGTTCGATCCTGCAAAAATAAATGTTATCGATATTCAAAAAAAAATTCAAGACTTGGGATATGATGTTGTCACTGAAAAAGCAGAGTTTGACATAACTGGTATGACATGTGCTAGTTGTTCAGCCAGAATTGAAAAGGGTTTGAATAAATTAGACGGGGTCATGAAGGCGAATGTCAATTTAGCACTTGAACAAGCAAGCGTCCAATATAACGGAACTGTCTTAGCGCCGAGCGACATTATTAAAAAAGTTGAAAGTCTAGGCTACGGTGCAGCTATTAAAGAAGAATCCAAAGATGCTGTTGATCATCGCCAAATTGAAATTGAAAAACAAACCGGTAAATTTATCTTCTCTGTTATTCTATCCTTTCCGTTACTTTGGGCAATGGTTGGTCATTTTTCATTTACTTCTTTTATTTGGGTTCCGAAAATGTTTATGAATCCCTGGGTGCAGCTAGCTTTAGCAACACCGGTACAGTTTTTCATAGGAAAGCAGTTTTATGTTGGTGCCTATAAAGCATTAAAGAATAAAAGTGCCAATATGGATGTCCTAGTTGTATTAGGTACTTCAGCAGCTTACTTTTACAGTGTTTATCTTTCATTTATGTCTCTCGGTGAAAACGCACATACAGTTGAGCTTTACTTTGAAACCAGTTCAATTTTAATAACGTTAATCATCTTAGGAAAGCTTTTTGAAGCAAAAGCAAAAGGCCGCTCTTCCGAAGCTATCAAAAAGTTGATGGGCCTTCAAGCTAAAACTGCCATTGTTGAAAGGGCAGGTGTTGAACAGGAAATCCAAATCGAAGAGGTTATTGTTGGGGATATTCTCCATATCAAACCGGGAGAAAAAATTCCCGTAGACGGAAAAATTATTGAAGGCTTTTCCGCGATTGATGAGTCGATGCTGACAGGTGAGAGTGTTCCAATTGATAAGAATGTCGGCGATGATGTTATTGGTGCAACCATCAATAAAAATGGCTTCTTAAAAGTGGAAGCAACTAAGGTGGGCCGGGATACAGCTCTTGCTCAAATTATTAAAGTCGTCGAGGAGGCACAGGGATCAAAAGCACCGATTCAGCGACTGGCTGATCAAATTTCCGGAGTGTTTGTACCCATTGTTGTGGCGCTTGCCGTTATCACGTTTATCCTTTGGTATTTTGTGATTGACCCTGGTGAATTTGCAGGAGCATTAGAGAAAATGATTGCTGTTCTTGTAATCGCATGCCCATGTGCATTGGGCTTGGCAACACCAACCTCGATTATGGCAGGTTCAGGCAGGGCAGCAGAATATGGCATTTTGTTCAAGGGCGGCGAGCACTTGGAAATGACCCATAAGATCTCAGCGGTCGTTCTAGATAAAACTGGAACTGTTACAAATGGAACTCCTGTGTTAACAGATGTTTTTACTTCTCAATCACAATCGGAAGAAAAGCTTTTGGCATTGGTGGGTTCAGCCGAAAAACAATCAGAGCACCCTCTTGCACAAGCGATTGTCCAAGGAGTGAAAGAGAGAGGAATTTCATTAAAGAATACTGCAGAATTTGAAGCTATTCCCGGTTTCGGCATTAAAGCGCTTGTTGAAGGAAATGAAGTATTAGTTGGAACAAGAAAATTAATGAGTAAATATAACATAGCGGTCGATTCTGTAATGGATCAGATGCAGGAACTTGAAGGTGCAGGAAAAACAGCAATGCTTGCAGCTATAAATGGTAAGTTTGCCGGTATTGTTGCTGTGGCCGATACCATTAAAGAAACGTCAAAGACGGCAATTAGCCGCCTGAAAGATATGGGACTTGAAGTAATTATGATTACAGGAGATAATCAGCAGACGGCAAAAGCCATTGCTGCCCAAGTCGGTATTGACCATGTAATTGCTGAGGTCCTTCCAGAAGGAAAAGCAGATGAAATTAAGAAATTACAGGAACAAGGCAAAAAGGTAGCCATGGTTGGGGATGGAATTAATGATGCCCCTGCCCTTGCAATAGCAGATATTGGAATGGCAATTGGGACGGGTACTGATGTTGCCATGGAGGCAGCCGATATTACACTTATTCGTGGGGATTTAACTAGTATCGCTGATGCCATTTTTATGAGTAAAAAAACGATTCGTAATATTAAACAAAATCTTTTCTGGGCCCTTGCTTACAACTCGATTGGCATCCCAATCTCTGCATTAGGTTTCCTGGCACCATGGCTTGCGGGAGCAGCAATGGCGTTTAGTTCTGTATCTGTTGTTCTCAATGCATTACGCTTGCAAAAAGTAAATTTGTAGGAGTGAACGAAAGTGTGGAAAAAATGGGCAATCGTTGCTTTTGTCTACTTATTAATAGTGATGACGGGTTATGGAATTTACGCAGCAATTGAGGGACCAAATGCCAATCCCTCTCACCAAATGGAAATGAAATAAGAATATAGTAATATTATATAGAAAAAGATGCTGGGCAAGGTATTCCAAGCATCTTTTTTTACGTATGACCTTCATTTCAGCATTCCAAATATTTAAATATATCTTATATATTATTTTCCTGGCTTTTGTTATATTCTTCTTTTTATTTCATCAAATGTCCATAGTTTTTATTCTAAGGATGATTCTTGCTTCCATTGTTTTAATATTTGCAGCCTTGATTACAATAGGCAGTGTCCTATTTGTTATATATATTTGTTTAGCGGGAGGATCTTAATGAACAAAAAATGACTTTAGCCATCACGGTAATTGCTATTGTAGCTATAGTAACCCCTAATATCCCCTTCATGATGGGGCTGTTTTAGTCCGTGGTAACATAGTTGATTCTGCATCAAATGTGCTGCTTCCATTAACAAAACGAGAAATTGGGGAAGAAAGGGTAGGATCACGTCATAGCGCAGCACTAGGTATAACTGAACAAAGTGATGCACTAGCATTGGTTGTTTCTAAAGAAACAGGGAATATTTCATTCAGCTTAAATGGGTAAATGTATCCTATTAACTATGTATACAATTTTTAAAACGATTTTAAATGCTGTCTTAAACAAGGTTATTGACACGAAAATTTTTAAGTATTATCATTATCTTGAATTAAAGATATTTTAATTTGAGGTTTATTGCATGATGTGAGCATATGGAATCAAAATGCAGGAATTTGCCTTATCTGGTTTTAATGCAAACATCCAACGCAGTTCAGGAACATATAAGGAAATGGGTGAAAATAACCTAAGTATTACGGTAGAGGACGAATGGGCGTTGGTGCTGTACACCATATTGCATGGCGGGCTAAAGATGATCAGGATCAATTGCAGTGGAAAAAGTTTGTTCAAGGTAATGGATATGGGGTAACACCTATGAAATCGAAACTATTTTAATGCCATTTACTTTTAGAGAACACGGAGAAATCTTATTTGAAATTGCAACGGATCCACCAGGATTCGCTCGTGATGAATCACAAGATACTGTGGGACAAAAAATAATGTTGCCTAAACAGTATGAACCGAAAAGGGGACAGATTGAACGAGAGCTGCTTCCTTTTAAAGTGAGAGAATAAGACTAATTAAGAAAGGATTGATTTCATTGCTTTCAATTGACCCATCCAATATGACTGAAAGAGAAAATTATAAATTTCTGATAGGAAGCATAATACCAAGACCTATTGCTTTTGTAACAACGATTTCGAAAGATGGAGTTTTGAACGGTGCACCATTTAGTTATTTTACTATCGTCTCATCTAATCCTCCGATGATTTCATTAGCGATTCAACGGTCACAGGGGAGACAGAAGGATACAGCTAGAAACATCATGGAGATTAAGGAATTTGTCGTTCATATTGTAGATGAACACAATGTTGCAAAAATAAATGAAACAGCTGCAAGTCTTCCTCCTGACCAAAGTGAAATAGAACTAGCTGATTTGACTCCAATAGAAAGCGTAAAAATTAGGGTTCCAGGAGTAAAGGAAGCCAAAATTCGAATGGAGTGTATAGTAGAACACTCCTTAGAATTAGGAGGTTTGGATTCCCCAGGGTGTGATCTGATCATTGGAAGAGTTGTCCAATTTCACATTGAAAATGATCTTTATGAAAATGGCAGAATAGACCCAAAAGGTTTAGCCGCTGTTAGTAGATTGGCTGGTAATGATTATGCAAAAATTGGCGAGATTTTCGAAATAGAAAGACCTAAATAGCCATTGGTCATCAATTAACCATGGAAGAAGTTGAAGCAGCCGCAAAGTAGTATAAAGAACTTTATAACAGGTAAATGGGGGGATTGCTAAATGCTATTGATTCGTCATTCTATCGGGAGTCGTCTTTTTTGCCAAACTGAAATTTATAGTATTGAAAAAAATAAAGAGGATCGTTGGAAAATTAGCCTGCAAGTTGATGAAGAAACTTCTTCAAAAATTTTGGATTTTAAGGAGGAGTTAAATGTATTTGAGGTAAATGAAAAGGAAAAGACCTGGTATTACTCCTCTGATGCACAAATAAGCTTTCAACCTATTGAAAAACAATTGGTGATACTTGCCGACCATAAAACCGTATATCCATATTAGAATGAATTTTTTATATTATCTTGGATCCAATATGAATTAGAAAAATATGTTTCGCTGATTCCACAGGGAAGTTCATTTATATAAGGTAATTATTTTTGTTGAAAGGAGAATAAACAATGATTGAGGTAACCGTTACAGTTAAATATAAAGGTAAAAATTATCAAACTAATATCCTTGCCAATAAAGGAATGCCTTGTGAAAAAATTATGCACTTAGCAAAAAAACAAGTAGTTAAACAATGGAGTTTATAAATCAAATAGATATTACGTATGAAGTAAGGAGAGAAATATTATGTTAAGAAAAATCGAAAGTAAAAACATGGGTGCCAGTAATCTTGGATGGTTGAAAAGTAAATTTCACTTTTCATTCGCTGAATACTATAATCCAGACAATATCCAGTTCGGCGTTTTACGAGTGATCAACGATGATTTAGTTGAACCAAAAAAAGGATTTGGCGTACACCCTCATAGGGATATGGAAATCATTTCTTATGTTGTGAATGGTGAACTAACTCATGGTGATAGCATGGGAAATAAAAACACAGTAACACGTGGGCAAGTTCAATACATGAGTGCAGGAACAGGTGTGCTTCATAGTGAGTATAACTTAGGAGAAGATACACTAAGGTTTTTGCAAGTTTGGATTTTCCCTGTAAAAAATGGACTTGAGCCAAACTACGGTGATTATAGATTCAATTGGGAAGATAGAAAGAATAATTGGTTGCATATGGTTTCAGGATTGAACGGAAATGCTCCAATCAAAATTAATCAGGATGCCAATATTTATTCTTTGGAATTGGAACAAGGAAAAGAGATTACTTTCCCTGTAAAAGAAGGAAGGCATGCTTATTTAGTTCAAATAGAAGGTACTTCCGTAATTAATGATATTGAGTTGTCGGATAGAGATGGAATGGAGATTGTGGAAGAAAATATTCTAATTAAGGCATTGAAAACCTCACATATTCTAATTATAGAAATGAAAAAAGAATAAGGTATACAAATTTAGAAGATGTTCAAGCAGCCGTAAAACATCAAGCAAAGCGTACAGTTACTGTTGCTAAATGGGTTAAGAAAGCCAATCAAAAAAAACCAATCGGAAAATTTCCGGTTAGTTTTTTTTTGCTAATAAAGTATATTAGCTGCTGGTGTAAACCTATATGGAGCAAGTGTGACGGTTGATGAAAATGGAAAAGTGATTGAGGATGTTCTAGCTGCAGTGAAACATCAAGCAAAACGTACAGTAACTGTTGCCGAATGGTTTCAAAAAACAAATCGATAAAAAGTTCAGAAAGTCTTTTATTTTTTTGAGGAAAAAATAAGAGGAAGTTGTAAAACTTGGGATTAAAAATAAACGCAAGGGTAACTTATAATTTAGAAGCTCTGAAGAGGTTTATATGTATTAATTTTTAGTAAAGGGGATAGGTACTATGTCTAATGTAAAACTGGCAATCATCTTTTATAGTACAACAAATACAAATTATCAATTAGCAGAATAGGCTGAGGAGGAAGAAAAAGAAGCTGGTGCAGAGGTAAAAATATGATGTTTCCCTTGATGTTGTTGATTAAAGAATGTTTCTTTGCTTAAATAATTGGATTCAATAAATCATTAAAATATGGCTTATGGAGGTAATTTATGTTCAACAAAAAAATGGCATTCGCTATAGGAATGCTTATCATTCCTTGGCTAACTGTACCTTTTCTTGGAAAAAAATCATTTTTTAGGTTTTTACCAGTAGCAAGTTTTACTAATTTATTTATAAGTATGTTCAGTGTTATCGCTAATAAGAGAAAATGGTGGATAAATAAAAATCCTCTATCTCCCGGTTTAGTTGATTTTACATATATACTGGGTCCTTTTTTTGTAGCCACACTATGGATATTTAAACTAACATACGGAAATTTTTTTAAATATTTCATTACAAATGCAGTATTAGATGTTATTTGTGCTTATCCTTTTGCTGAAATATGGGAAAAGGTAGGAGTATTTAAATTGAAAAAATTAAGTCATACCATGTGGTATGTGTTTTGTATTTCTATGGCAGTTATGATTTATGGGTTTCAGAAATTAGTGGAAAAATATATAAGAGAAACAAACGCTCCCGAATTAAAATTGTAAGGTAAAGCATCATATTTATCGATATTAAAGGCAGATATTTAATGAAAAGGACAACTAAGTTGGAAGCAATACTTTGTGCGTTGCTTATCCAGGTTTGGGCAACTTTTAAATAGTCACATATAAACTCCAAAATGGCGGGCTTAAATAGACCGCCGTTTTCTATTTGTAGTTAGTTTGGGTATCACCAGTTTAAAAATTAACACTTAAAGGAAACCAGCTAGTAGTTTGTCAACATTTTCAATAAAAACTAAAAATATTTCATGCTATACTAAAAATGCACATGACAAATAACATTAGTTTAATTACAGAAGGAGCAGATTATTTGTTTGATAATAAAAAGTTTACAGATACAAAATTTGTTGCTGCAATTGCAACATTATGCTGTTTATTATGGGGAAGTGCCTACCCAGCGATAAAAATAGGATATCTATTATTTACTATTAATTCTAATGATACAGCATCAAAAATTTTATTTGCAGGGTATAGGTTTGTTATTGCAGGTATAATTTTACTTATTCTTGCGCAAATATCTGGAAAGAGTATATTGAGTGTTTCTAAGAGAAGTTTTTCAAGATTGTTTATATTAGGCTTAATTCAAACAACTTTACAATATATATTTTTTTACATAGGTGTAGCAAATACTACCGGAGTAAAAGGATCAGTAATGAATTCTACAGCTACATTTTTTAGTGTTATATTAGCTCACTACATATATAAATATGATAAGTTAACTAAAACAAAGGCAATAGGATGCGTGGTTGGATTTATAGGAGTTATAGTAGTAAATTTTAATTCTGAACTATTGCGATTTTCTTTTAATTTTACTGGGGATGGTTTTGTTGTAATTGCAGCCCTTTTTTTTTCGGTTGCAGCTATTTATTCCAAAAAGCTTACAGAAAGTATGGATGTAATGGTAACTACAGGATATAGTCTTTTTATAGGAGGCATTCTGCTAGTCTTATTGGGGGAGGTTTTTGGTGGACAAGTTTATCATTTTACACTGACATCTTCTTTACTTTTAATTTATCTAGCATTATTGTCTTCAATTGCATTTTCATTATGGAATCTTTTACTAAAGTATAATAATGTCGGCCTGGTTTCTGTATATAATTTTCTAATACCAATTTTCGGTTCTGTGCTCTCAGCAATTTTTTTAGGAGAAACAATATTTGAGTTAAAAAATATTGTGGCGCTTATATTAGTATGTATAGGCATATGGATGGTTAACTCCGTAGGAAGTAATGTAAATGAGTTGCTTAATAAGAAGGTGAAGAAAGACTTAAAAGTATAAAAACTACTATAAAGGTATAAAAGTAACTAAATAGGAAAAGAGGCAGTTATTCCGCTAACGGGCAGAGGTGTTTAAAGGCTTTCCTTGTGCAAACAAGTTACGTTTTAAATTTCCGGTTCAGGGGATATTAGGGTGTTCCAAAAGCTACTTTTGGGACACCCTTTTTCTAAATAACTGTATTTCCACGCCTTCTTCTTCAAAAAATGGTCATATGGGGGTGGAGATTTGAAAATGGTTATTAGAAAACTAGCGTGGCATGAAGGTGATTGATCACGGCCAGATCGAGGTGCTGTTCCATGAATAAGGGAATGGAATTTATCAAGAAAACGTCCAACTCCCGATGCACGGAGATTGGATTGCGGACATCAATATCACAAATGAAAAACAAGAAATAGCAAAGGAAATTTCATTTAAAGCAGAAAGGAACGTACAGCAATGAAAACTTTCATGATGTTTTAGCAATAACACGAAATAGTAACACTGTGACCAATATATAGATCACATCAATAAATAAAATCATCATCTGGGTGAATGTCGGCATTAGCATGATTCCAAGCATGGTGCCCATCATCCCGCCCATTATCCCAGCTATTATTCCATCTAACGAAGCAATGAGGGAAACAGGTCGTCCCGTTACATACCCTACAATCATCCCAATTGAAACAGATATTATCGTAGGGATCGTTAAATCTTTTTGTGGAACGAGGATCCCTAGAATAGTCCCCATTGCCATACTCGTCATCATTGCGTTTGCCATACTGATGATCATGCCGGTCATAGGGGAAATGTATGTTCTATTTGAAAAAGTGCAGTAAACGACAATACATGTAATCAGAAAAATGATTGTAATACTAAATGAAATTAACATTTTCCGTCTCTTCACATCCTCAAATGAATCAGTTATCTTTTACATTTATATGATAAGGCGAGCCGTTTTCATGTTCATTTTTTGTGATGCCTAACTATTAGTTTGTAAAACTCGCATAAATAAAATCTACCATTAATATGATAATCTAAAAAAACAAAAGTGGTGGAAAAATGGAAGAGACGAGCTATTTAGAGATAAAAGGAATGCATTGCGCTGCTTGTTCCGTGCGAATCGAAAAGGCAGTTTCGAAAATGGAAGGTGTAGTCGATGTTAACGTCAGCTTAACAACTGAAAAAGGACGGGTTACGTTTTATAAAGATCGGACAAGTACTACGGAAATCATCAATAAAATTAATCATATTGGCTTTACGGCGAACGAATTCACCCAAAATAGCCCCCGATCGGATGAAGCAAAACGAAAAGAAATGAGAACTCTTCAAGCAAAGTTTATTTTTTCAGCACTGCTTACCCTTCCTTTGGCATGGGCGATGTTTGCTCATTTTCAGCTGACTTCTTTTGTAATAGTACCGGAACTTTTTTTAAACCCGTTCTTTCAGCTGGCGATTACGATCCCCATCCAGTTTTTTATCGGCTATCAATTTTACGAAAGCTCATGGAAAGCGCTGAAAAATGGAAGTGCCAACATGGATGTTTTAGTGGTTTTGAGCACGTCAGCCGCCTTTTTTTACAGTCATTATCTTACTTTTTCAACTTATCATTCTCATTCGATCGGGTTGTTCTATGAAACAAGTGCATTTATTATTACCTTTATTTTACTCGGAAAATTACTGGAAGCAAAAACAAAATTGAGAACAACGGAGTCGATCAAGAAACTGTATCAATTGCAGCCCAAAACGGCCACCTTGTACATAAATGGGACGGAGTCCAAAATATCCATTGATAGGATTTCACTTGGAGATGTCATTGTTGTGAAACCGGGCGAACGAATTCCAGTTGATGGACAAGTTATTCTAGGAAACTCAATGATTGATGAATCGATGTTAACAGGTGAAAGCAGGTCGGTTGAAAAAAGGATCGGAAATTTCGTCTATGCTGGAACGATCAATCAGAATGGTTTATTGAAAATTAAAGTAACAAAAAGAGACTCTGAAACGACTTTGTCGCAAATCATTCGGATTGTGGAGGAAGCACAGGCCTCAAAAGCTCCCATTCAACATATCGCAGATAAAATTACTGCCGTTTTTGTACCCGCTGTTATTCTATTTTCAGCCATTACATTTACAGCATGGTATTTCATTTTACAGCCGGGGAATTTTCATGAAGCATTGGAAAAAGTGATTGCAGTATTAATTATCGCTTGTCCCTGCGCACTGGGTTTGGCTACACCTACTTCTGTTATGGTCGCAAGCGGACGGGCCGCCCAATTGGGAATTCTTTTTAAAGAAGGCAAATTCCTTGAATTGCTTGGTAAAAACAATATTGTTGTCCTCGATAAAACAGGAACGATTACAAAAGGCGAACCCCAAGTAACCAACCTCTATTTTGAACATTTTAGCGAAAGTGCTTTTTTAGAAATAATCGGTGCAGTGGAAAGTGCTTCAGATCATCCGGTCGCCAAAGCAATTGTTAGAATGGCAGATAAAAAGATTCGCAAATTTCCAACTGCGACTAAAGTTCAATTTTCCCCAGGATATGGAATCAAAGCATCGGTAAACGGAAAAAAAGTTGTCATTTCTAACCCAAGATATTTTAAAAAAAATAATTTCATTTTACCTAGTGAAGCAATTAGTATGGTTGTAAAGCTTGAACAAGAGGGAAAAACAGCAATGATTGTGTCGATTGATTCACGTTTTGCCGGAATCGTTGCTGTTGCTGATGAAATAAAGCCAACTTCTCAAGCTGCAATTTCACGAATGAAAAAATTAGGAATAGAAGTAATCATGTTAACAGGGGATAACAGAAGTACTGCAATCGAAGTAGCAAAACAGGTAGGAATAAAAAGTTTGTATGCAGAGATAACCCCGCAGGAAAAGGCCGAAATTGTTCAAAATCTGCAGAAAAAAGGAAACCAAGTTGTAATGGTAGGCGATGGCATTAATGATGCTCCGGCATTAACCATCGCAGATGTAGGCATCGCGATAGGGACCGGTTCTGATATTGCCATTGAATCAGCGGATATAACGGTTATAACCGGTGATTTACATCGAGTTGTGGATGCAATTAACATCAGTAAAAGAACAATTATCAATATAAAACAAAATTTTCTTTGGGCATTTTTATATAATATTATTATGATCCCCTTTGCGATGTTTGGATTATTGGCTCCGTGGCTGGCAGGAGCAGCAATGGCTTTTAGTTCATTGTCCGTTGTATTAAATTCTCTTAGATTAAAAAGGGTTAAAATTTAGGGCGAATGATGCAATGAAGATAGGGAGAAACTGCAATAAGGAAAAAAGCCCGGATTTCGGACCTTTTTCTTATATCGTATGTTTTACTAAGTTTTGATGACGAAGGATGGCGGTGAGCAAAACACAACCGCACAACAGAAGTAACGTGCTTGTTGTAATAAATACAGCTGAAAAGCCAAAGTACCCGGAAACGAATCCCCCTAGCATCGGACCTATGATATTACCAAAGAATCTAAGGCTAGTATTATAACCAATAACCTCACCTTGCATAGTAATGGGGGTCTCTTGGCGCAGGTAAGCAATTTGGACAGGGACGATCCCTCCAAGTGCAATTCCTAAGAGAAACCGGATAATAACAAGCTGCCATAAGCTTGTCACAATGGCGCCTGGCATATAGACAAACCCTGCTGTAAAAAGAAGAATTACAAGGACCTTAACGTAGCCATGCGTATCGGCAATTTTCCCCCAACTTCTTGCCATCAGTAAATTTCCTAAACCAGCTACGGAAAAAGCGATCCCAGAGTAAAAGGCAATATTCGCTTTCCCATGTAATTCAGTTACATACAGCGAAAGAATCGGCTGGATGCTGAAATGAGCAATTTGAATGAGTGCTGAAATGAGTAAGGCTGTCAACAGAACAGGGTTTTGGGCGATATGCTTGATAAGCTCCCTGCTGGAATGAATCGATTTTGCCGTTTGTTTTTCGTTAAGTCGATACTCTTTTGTCAGCATGACAAGCAGTGCTGAAATAAAAATGGAGATCGAAGTCCATTTGAAGGTTGTTGAATATCCAAGTGAATCAGCTAATACACCGCCAAGGATTGGGCCAAGTAATGCACCGGTAATCGTACCGGTTTGCAAGGTTCCAAGAACTTGTCCGGCGATTTTTTTTGGTGTTTGCGTAGAAATAAAGGCTTGTGACATAGAAATAAAGCCTGAGAAAAATCCCATGAAAAACCGCAGTGTAAATAATTGCCATACTGTATGACAAAATCCCATTAAAAAGATGGATAATGCCATTCCCAGCCCGGAAAAAATAAGAATTCTTTTCCTTCCGTAGCGGTCCCCGACTTTTCCCCAAATTGGCGAAAAGATAAACGCGGAAACGAAGGTAACCCCGAAGGTTAATCCAGACCAATGCTGAACATACTTTTCTGAAAAATGTCCAAACGTTTCAATATATAATGATAGAAATGGCAGAACCATTGTCATACTGGAATTAACAAAGAAATTGGCAAACCACATGATATGTAAATTACGACGTGCAATTTCCTGTTGATTGACCATAAAAACACTTCTTTCCAATAAACTATTTCGTAAACCTAAACAGAATCATACTCCAAATTTAAAAATTAATGAAGTGAAAGGATTATTAGATGTAAAGTTACCAAATTAGCAAAAATTCAATAGGATTTAGGTTATTGCGCCGAAATGGAGGTTTTTTTACCTAATCGGATCAATGCATGCTTTTGTTATGCACCATTATTGTGGGGTTGTGCACCATCTTCAAGGAGTTTTGCACATTTTGCTATTTTTAGTAAATCCAAACACCTTTCTGAAAAATAAATTTCAATTTTACAATTGCAAACATTGTATTTCTTTTTCAGTCTTATTTCAGTTACTCTGATTAAACTTCATATCAAAAGATCGTTGATTCTGATATGAAAGGAGTAACAGATTATGACTGACTATATTTCAGTTTGGAGCCTGATTCGGGCCTCGGGATTTTTAGCTTACTTTTTCATGACCATCTCACTTGCCTTTGGACTGCTAATCTCTCTATCGATCATGAAGAAAAAGAAGGCGTTCCTGCTTTCCTATCATCAAACGAGCGGCTGGTTTGGATTGCTGACCATTGTTTTTCATATGACACTTATTTGGAAGGATCAGTTTGTACCATACTCATTAACTGAGCTATTTATCCCTTTATTTGCAAAAAATGCACCCGTTTTCTCAGCACTTGGGACCGTTTCATTTTATTTATTCTTATTGGTGATTGGTACATCTGACTTCTTTATAAAAAAACTGGGTCGTGCAATGTGGAAGAAAGTCCATATCGCCGTGATTCCTGCCTGGGTGATGATGGTTATTCATGGTCTAGCAATCGGTACAGATTCATCAAGGTCTTGGGCATTATTCATCTATGCAGCGGGAATAACCCTTATCCTTGTTTTAGCTTTCCTTCGCTGCATGGAATCACTAGTATTACGTCAATCCCCGGAAGTGGGGAAAGTCAACAGTGTGAAACAAAAGTAACGTCAAGTCGGTGCAGAATTTTTTCTGTACCTTCTTTGTGTGCGCCCGGCATGGGCTATAACTTGGTGGTGAAAGTCCACTACAGGCCTGGCAGTAGGAACTGTTAGCCAATGGCAAGGGTGTCCACCGTGAGGTGGAATCTGAAGGAAGCCGGAGGCAAAATCCCGAACTGACGAACAGAAACTGTATATAAGGCTGAATTGGAATGGACGAGTTTGCACAACAAAACAAAGTCCAATACTGCACGGACTCCATACAGTAAATACAGCAGTTACATGGGAGGAAGGTTATAGCTCTTACCCGGGGAGGTCTCACGGACAAGCAGAAACAGAGTATGAAGCTTGGTTGAAACAAGATTTATCGTGAGAAGTCAGCAAAAGCCATAGTACAGAGATGCTCTAGACATCAAAGGAAGGGCTGAACTAAAGGAAGTGGAAGTCAATGAAAGTTACCAAAAGAACACAAAAGTGCAGAAAACAAGAAGAAACCTATCGTCAAAGAAATACTGCGGAACAGGAAATGTATGACAGAGGGCACTGTTTAAATAGGATAACTGAAAACAACACCACTAACAGCAACAGGCAAAACGAATGGATGCTTGAGCGAATTCTATCCAGTGATAATCTTAAACTAGCATATAAATAGGTTAAGAAGAACAAAGGAGCAGGTGGTATCGATAAGATGACAACAGATGAACTTCTGGGATATCTAGTCGAACACCAGGGGGAACTCATACTATCCATTCGGAGGGGAACATATAAACCTCAACCCGTTAGAAGGGTAGAAATACCAAAAGATAATGGGAAAACAAGAAAACTTGGCATTCCAACAGTAGTAGACAGAATGATCCAACAAGCCATTGCACAAGTCATAATCCCTCTCTTCGAGAGGCAATTCTCGAACAATAGCTATGGATTTCGACCACACAGAAGTACACATGATGCACTTCTAGCATGTCAGAAGAATGCAAATGAAGGATACCATAATGGGATAGATCTGGACTTAGCACAATATTTTGACACGGTTGATCATAGCAAACTCATACAAATACTTGGCAATACCATCCACGACGGCCGCGTTATTTCTTTAATCCACAAGTTTCTTAACGCAGGAATTATGGAAAAGGGTGTAAAGACAACGAATGATTTCGGAGTACCGCAAGGTGGACCATTAAGTCCACTCCTGGCTAATATTATGTTAAATGAATTGGACAAGGAGCTGGAATCAAGGAATCATCGATTTGTCCGATATGCCGATGATATCGTCATTTTCTGCAAAAGCAAAAGAAGCTGTGAAAGAACCTATCAGCACATCCTCCCATTCATAGAAGGAAGATTACGGCTGAAAGTCAATCAAGAGAAAACAGAAATCACACATATACGGAACATAAAGTTTCTAAGTTATGGATTTTATTTCTACAAAAGAAAATGCCGTCTAAGGGTACACCCGAAGGGTGTTCAGAAGTTAAAAGACAAAATCCGCCTTTTAACAGGACGAAGTAATGGAATGAGTATTGAAAAGAGAAAGGAAAGACTGAACCAAACGATTCGCGGTTGGGTCAATTACTACAAACTAGCTGACATGAAGAAACTCATGGCAAAAATGGACCAATGGACCCGAAGACGAATGCGAATGGTAACTTGGAAACGCTGGAAGAAGATTCGCACCCGCTATTATTGGCTCAGAAAATTGGGAGCCAGTGAAAGAAAAGCATGGGAATGGGCGAACACAAGAAAAGGCTACTGGCGAATCGCTGGTAGCTATATCTTGGATAAAACCCTGACAAACGAACTCTTCCGAAAAGCGAAATACGTTAGTTTTCTTGAGTATTATTTGTCCGTAAGACTGTAAACTTTAGAACCGCCGTGTACGGAACCGTACGCACGGTGGTGTGAGAGGTCGGCTAATCAAATAATGATTAGCCTCCTACTCGATTTTCTGAATAAATGGAATTTAATAAGGGGGGACGGTCCAAGGTGGCGGATTTTAAAAGAAAAAACGCTTGGAATTTTTTCCAAGCATTTTTTAAAACCGTAATGCTATTATTCTACCGTTGCTATTTTTCTAATCAGCAACACCTTGAAACTCTCCCATCTTTTGAATTATAACGTGTTTCCTGGGCTTCACAAAAGAATTCTTTCCTTGATTGAATAGGCTCACCAGGATGATGAGTGTCCATATGCTCCACATATTTTTCATAGCTTGGCACTCCAACAAGCAGGCTTATAAATTGTTTCCGATAGTGTAAGATAACTTTTAGTTTTTTAAGCATAAGTTTTCACATCTCCATTATTTTCGCGTGGAACAAATGGCTCTTCATGTAATGCCAGTTTATGGTTTGTGATGACCTTAAACCAAATACGTAAAGCAGAAATGAGTACGATGATTACCACGGCCATAAATATTCCTGTTAACGTAGCATCCACATAGTCATTAATAAGTACCTGCTTCATTTGTGCAGCTGTTTTGGCAGGTGCCAAAATTTGTCCATCATTAAACGCTGTTTGGAAAACTTTGGCGTGGGATAAAAAGCCAACCTTAGGATTACTGTCAAAAAGTTTTTGCCAGCCTGCTGTTAACGTCACGATTAACAGCCATGTGGTAGGAAGCAGCGTGATCCATACGTAAACTTTTTTACCCATTTTAAAGAGAAGTGTCGTACCGAGCAGCAAGGCAATACCGGCAAGCATTTGATTCGCGATACCAAATAACGGCCATAATGTATTGATTCCACCGAGCGGGTCGATAACACCCTGATAAAGAAAGTATCCCCAGAAACTCACGCAAAGAGCGGTTGCAATCAGGTTTGGAACCCATGCTTCCGTTCTTTTGAATGGTTTATAAGCTGTCCCGACAAGGTCCTGAATCATAAAACGTCCAACACGAGTACCCGCGTCAATTGTCGTCAAGATAAATAGTGCTTCAAACAGAATGGCAAAATGATACCAGAAAGCCATTAATGCTTTTCCACCAATGATCTTTGAGAAGATGGTTGCCATTCCAATGGCAAGTGTTGGTGCACCACCTGTTCTAGAGAGAATCGATTGTTCACCAACATGCTTGGCAATGGTTGTTATTTCATTCGGTGTTACGGTGAAACCCCAGCTGGTGATCGTAGTAGCTGCTTGTATAGCATCTGTACCAATAACAGCTGGAGGGCTATTGATTGCAAAGTAAACCCCAGGACTAAGTACACATGCAGCAATCATCGCCATAACCGCGACAAATGATTCGGTCAGCATAGCCCCATAACCAATTGGACGAGCATGCGATTCCGTCTCGATCATTTTTGGTGTTGTCCCTGAGGAAATGAGAGCATGGAAACCAGAGACAGACCCACAGGCAATCGTAATAAATATGAAAGGAAAGAGGTTTCCAGAAAAAACAGGTCCTGTTCCATCAATAAACTTTGTTAGTCCAGGCATTTGAAGATTTGGTGCTACAATGACAATTCCTAATGCAAGAGCTAGTATGGTACCAACCTTCAAGAATGTACTTAAATAATCCCGCGGTGCCAGAAGCAGCCAAACAGGGAGGACAGACGCAATAAAGCCGTAAATAATCAACATAATAGCAATTGTTTCACCTTTAAAAGTAAACATTTTTGCCAGGGTTGGGTCTTGGGAAACATATTGTCCGAAATAAAGGGCCAGCATCAATAGGACAATACCTATAATGGAGGCTTCACCAACACGGCCCGGCCGAATAAATCGCATGTATATGCCCATTAAAATTGCAATTGGAATCGTAGCGGCAATCGTGAACATTCCCCACGGGCTTCCGGTTAGCGCTTTCACGACAACTAATGCTAAAACGGCTAACAAAATAATCATAATTCCTAAAATACCAATCATCGAAATAAACCCTGTTATTGGGCCCATTTCTTCTTTAATCATTTCTCCAAGAGACTTCCCATTTCTGCGCATGGAACCAAATAGGATGATAAAATCCTGAACGGCTCCACCTAAAACAACCCCAACGATAATCCAAATGGTTCCGGGCAGATATCCCATTTGTGCCGCAAGGATTGGGCCAACCAATGGACCGGCTCCTGCAATGGCTGCAAAGTGGTGCCCAAAAAGAACATATTTGTTTGTTGGTACATAATCCTTCCCATCGTTGTGAATCTCTGCAGGCGTCTTACGAGTGTCATCTAGCTGAAAAACCTTTTGAGCAATAAATTTGCTGTAAAAACGATAGCCAACCGCATAAGTACAAACTGCTGCTGTTAACAGCCAAATTGCATTGATTGTTTCACCGCTGTTTAATGCTATTACCGCAAAACTTGCAGCACCCAGCGCTGAAATAACCCCCCATAATAGTATGGATCTTATTGCTTTCAATGAACTCGCCACCTTTCTGTTATATAACAATTATAGTATATTACATAATTTTGAATGTTTGTACTATTTTCTTGTACTATATGAAAAAAATACTTACTGTTTTTACAAATTACGTTATTGTCCATTGATTCAAGGTTTTGTTTTCTATAAAATGGTAAAGAATCAAATGTTAAAATAATAGTGGTGAGAGCGAATATGGAAAATCAAGATTCTGAAACATATGAAATTTTCGAGGCATGTTTACTTGCGGGGAAGATTATGCTCCAATGCGGAGCAGAGACCTATAGGGTCGAGGACACAATGACGAGGATGGCAGCCGCTTTTGGCATTTCAGAGACACACAGCTATGTAACTCCAACAGGGATTATATTCTCAGCTGGCGGCGTGGAGCCAACGAAGACAAAGCTAATTCGGATTTTAGAACGTTCTACCGATTTAAAGAAGGTCGCAATGGTCAACAGTATTTCTAGACAAATTAGCAGCGGGAACCTGAGCCTTCAAGAAGCAATTGCTCAGTTAAAGGAAATTGAAACACTAAGGATGACCTTTCCAATGATGATACAAGTGGCAGCTTCATCGATTACCAGTGGCTGCTTTTTAATTATGTTTAATGGAAATTGGAATGATTTTATCCCAGCAATGATTTCCGGAGGGGTGGGGTATCTTAGCTTTGTCTCCTTTCATCGGTTTGTACCAATCAAGTTTTTTTCTGAGTTCCTAGCGTCATTTATTATTGGTCTGCTATCGCTGTTTTTTGTAAAAATAGGAATAGGACATCAGTTAGATAAAATTATCATCGGATCGGTTATGCCCTTAGTTCCGGGGTTGTTGATTACCAACGCTATTAGAGATTTAATGGCAGGACATCTTGTTTCAGGCTTATCAAAAGGAGCTGAGGCATTTTTAACCTCCTTTGGGATTGGGTCTGGGATTGCCGCTGTATTGACATTTTTAGGTTAGGCATATCGAATTGCAGGTATGCTGACATTGGAATGTCAATAAAGCTAGATAAGTAATCGTTAATAGGAGGTTGTGGAATTGGCCATTGTTGCACAGTTAGTAACAAGCTTTATCGCTACAGGAGCATTTGGAATTCTTTTTAATGCACCAACAAAAACACTTATTAAATGTGGATTAATTGGAATGGGTGGCTGGATTATTTATTATATCTTGGAAAACAATAATCATGATGCTGTTGTGGCAACAGTAACTGCAGCCGTTTTTGTAGGTGTTATTAGTCATGTTTTAGCGAAAGCATATAAAACCCCTGTCATTATTTATAGCGTTGCCGGAATTATTCCATTGGTGCCGGGAGGACTTTCCTATGATTCGATGAGGAATTTTGTTGAGAATGATTATAATACAGCGCTCAACTTAGCAGCAAAAGCCTTCATGCTATCTGGTTCAATTGCCTTCGGTCTTGTTTTATCCGAGGTTATTAACCAAGTGTTTCGGAAGCTGACAGACAAACAAAAGTATGTGAAAGAATGAAACGAATTAAGGAAAAGTTAAAAGGCACACATATTATACATATGTTATTGTTCCTTGCCGATCATTAAACAATAAATACAAAGTGAGAGGATGAACTTGACTTCTATAATAAAGAAGATTTTTTTATCAGCTATAATTATGGCAGTGCTTATCTTTTTGACGGAAAATTTCCTAACCATTCATAAGCAAGCTAGAAAATCCTCAGCAATTCGTAAATCAAATTCTTTAAGCCAACTTGAAACTGCATTAGTTGAAAAACAGCCAATCCTCTTAGAGAGTAAACTGTTAGATATTCCCTTAATCAATCAGCTGGATCCACCGGGTCTTTATAATGGCTGTGAGGTAACAAGTTTAGCAATGATCTTAAACTACAATGGGTATACTGTGACGAAAAATGAACTAGCTTCTAAGATAAAAACGGTCCCCTTAAATTATAAAAATGGTCTTAAAGGAAACCCAAATGAAGGCTTTGTCGGTGATATGGTGGATGGCCCAGGATACGGTGCCTACAATGGACCAATTTATGATTTAGCTAAGGAGTATGCGGGTGATAATGTAGTTAATTTAACGAGTAGTCCTTTTACCGATTTACTGAAACAAGTGAGCGGTGGTCAGCCAGTTTGGGTGATCACAACCACCAGCTTTTCGCCTGTTTCTGGTTTTGAAAAGTGGTCTACACCGCAAGGTACAATCGAGATAACCTTCAGCGAGCATAGTGCTGTGATAACTGGATATGATGAAAATTTTATCTATGTTAATGACCCATATGGTCATAAAAATCGAAAATTAGATCGTGATAATTTTGAAAAGGCATGGGAACAAATGGGTAGCCAAGCTATTGTTATTGAAGAAGAACCCTCAAATGCATAAAGAGGGTTACTAAATTGGCAAAGGCAGAGGAACGAATCATCCCTCTGCCTTTTTTGCTTTTGGTTCAAAGAACCTTTATGAGTAACTTATGAATAGTTGTACTTTTTCTGTATCAGAGTTTTAAACTCTGATAACTGTCTAGCTGCAGCGCCCAGCGACTAGTGTACTTCGCCCACCTCCCTACGATAAGTCAAGCACGAATGCGCTAACGCTCTTCGTGTTTCCTTTATCTCAGTCGATGTGCTCCAGTCCTGCCGTGCGCTAAACGGGCGCTTTCGCTTTTCTATTTCGTAAGGTAAAAATATTTTTATTTAATGTTATAGCTTTTCTATACTATAACAATTTGCCGCGGTTCAAATCCCACCTGATGGTTTTATACCTAAACGACGTAAGCCCTACCTCTCTTACATCCTTACGGCTCCGAAGCCGATCCAGTGTGAATAAGTCTTTCTAAAAAAAACAAAAGCAGAATGCCAGTTCATTTTTACATTACGATTATCTGTTAATCCGAAGTACCATAAATTTAAAGCACAATAGATAATATTACATTGATTTTATCTATAAGTCAATAGCTTGAGTATAATTGCTTCTAAAAAGGATGTTTTAATAGGATGAATGCTCCTCGATTCTCTCTACTTCATGATCGTTAAGAAGTTTGGTTTTAAAACAATAAATGTAGTAGCTGCCAACACACTGAAGTATTTAAGAAAATACTTACATAAATGCTATCGAAAATGATCACCCAGTTAGCTTATTTTTCTGATATATTATTAATGTGTTTAAATAGAATTTTGTGCTTTCATTTTCGTTAGCCACAGCGCCGACTAGTGTACGTCGCTAAAAGGGTGCATGCGTCTTTGTTATTTTGGAAGCGTTTCCGAATTATGGGCTGGAATAGAAAACATTAGGACAATTGAGTTAAAGTGACGATGGAAAGAGGGAAGTTAATGCTGACATTAGTGCCTCTTATGCTTGAACGTGTCGGGATTTTGATCATAGTTGCGTTTTTACTTTCACGAATGAAAACATTTCGCCGGGTTATTCATGATGAACATGGTTTACGGGAGAAAGTTTTCATGATTGCTATTTTCGGAGTCTTTGGGATCATTAGTAATTATACAGGGGTTGAGATTAGTCATGGTTCCATTAGGTCCCAGGACTGGTTAACAGAAATAGACAAGGACAATGCCATTGCAAATACAAGGATCATGGGAGTGGCCATTGGAGGTCTGCTTGGCGGACCAGTCGTTGGGATTGGCGCTGGTTTAATTGCCGGTCTTCATCGTTTATCACTGGGAGGTTTTACTGCAGGGGCTTGCGCATTTTCAACTATTTTGGCAGGAATCGTTACTGGTTTTATGGGGAAACACTTTAAAATCCAAGTGGAAAAGACGCCGTGGAAGGCTGTTGTCATCGGGATTTTGATGGAATGTGTCCAAATGGGTATTATCCTAGTTGCGGCAAAACCTTATGATGAAGCACTGCATTTGGTTGATTTAATTTCCGTACCGATGATTGCGATTAACGGTTTTGGAACATTTATATTTTTAATGATTATTCAAGAAATTCTTTTGGAAGAAGAGCGGACTAGGGCACTGCAGACGCATAAAGCGCTCTATATAGCTCAACAGACACTGCCTTTTTTTCGTCAAGGTTTAAAGGTTGATTCATGCAAAAAAGCGGCAGAGGTCATTCTGAAATGGACGAACGCCGATGCCATTTCCATAACGGATCAACAACAAGTGCTAGCGCATGCAGGTGCAGGTTCAGATCACCATTTACCATTAAGTAAGATGGCGACTAAATTAACGAAAAAAGTCTTAGAGCAAGGGAGGATTATTACTGCTAAATCCCCCCAGGAAATTCAGTGCTGGAAGGAAAATTGCCCTCTCCATGCAGCCATTGTTCTACCGCTGCATGTTCATCAAAAAACGGTTGGGACATTAAAGCTATACTTTAAGAATATAAGCAAGCTTGATCAAGTAGAACAGGAGTTAGCAGAGGGATTAGGAAAGCTCTTTTCAGATCAACTAGAAATGGCAGAAATAGAAATGCAAAGAAGGCTGTTAAAAGATGCTGAGATCAAGGCTCTGCAGGCGCAGATTCATCCTCATTTTCTTTTTAACGCCATCAATACGATATCAAGCATGATTCGAACGGATGCTGATCAAGCTAGAGGGCTTTTGATTAATTTAAGTACCTTTTTTCGCAGTAATTTGCAGGGTGCCCGTCAAATGCTCATACCCCTTGAAAAAGAACTTGAGCATGTCGAGGCTTATTTATCATTAGAACAAGCGCGTTTCCCAGACCGATACAAAGTGGAAATGGAGATTGCCCCGTCACTAGAACATGTTTTAATACCGCCCTTTACGCTGCAGCCGCTTGTTGAGAATGCCATTCGTTATGCTTTTCAAAAAACGAAAACAGGAACTGTAAAAATAAGTGCTTTCGAAGAGAATGGCAGAATGGTTCTTCTTACTGAAGACAATGGGCAAGGGATCTCACCAGAACGGCTTCAAACACTTGGAAAGCAAACTGTTGAATCAGCTGAGGGGACCGGTACGGCATTATGGAATATTAGAACACGCATCGAGGAAATTTATGGGCCTGAAGCTTTATTTCAGATAGAAAGTAATGCAGAAAGAGGTACCAAAGTTTGTATTAAACTTCCCTAACAAAGGAGAATTGGGGTGGGGAATTTGCTTAAAGCTTTTATAGTTGATGATGAGCCACTGGCTAGAGATGAACTTGCTTATCTATTGAAAAGAAGTAAGCAAGTAGAAATTGTGGGGCAGGCGGACAGCTTAGAAACAGCTCTAGTAAAATTACAAAACCTTGATATCGATGTTATTTTTTTAGACATCCAACTCGGGGATCAAAGTGGAATTGACATTGCCAACAAACTAAATGAGCTGGAATATCCTCCGATGATCGTGTTTGCCACCGCGTATGATGATTACGCACTCAAGGCTTTTGAGTTAAATGCTGCTGATTATCTATTAAAGCCATTTGAAGAAAAGAGAGTTTTGCACACCATCGAAAAATTAGTAAAATTAACAAGCGCCCATGAGCCGCCAATCCCATTGGCTTCAAGACAAAATACTGGGCTTTCTGAACTGTCTGAAAAAATTGCAATTACGGTAGATGAAAAAATCATTTTAGTGAACGTAAATGATATTCTTTATATTGGAACAAATGAAGGAAAGACGATTATTGTTACAAATAAGGAAAAGTATGTAGTTAATGATGCTTTAGTTACCTTCGAACGAAAACTAAAATGCTTTTCAATCATTCGTGTTCACCGTGCTTTTATTGTTAATATTAACGGTATAAAAGAAATAGAACCTTGGTTTAATTCAACCTATAACCTGGTAATGACAAATAGTGATAAGGTTCCGGTAAGCCGAACCCATATAAAAGAATTGAAACAGCTGCTTGGATTCTAAGCAGCTGTTTTTTCGTCTAGCTTCGATGCACAGGAAGTGCTAGTGCCGATGTGGCCGCTAGGACGGCGGCGCTTTTTTTAGTCGGCCAGCGCCCAGCGTACTTTGCTAAAAGGTGCATCCGCTTTTATATTCGCATTTCAAGTTCCCTTTTTTGCATTTCAATCCTAAGTTTTTGCGTTTTAGCCTGAAAACCTATTGTTAGCGCTTTTATTTAGTATGATTATGCCATAGAAAACAAACAACTTAAGGAGGTTGTTAAAAATGAATGCGGTCCCAATTGTCATAGGATCTCTTTGTATTTTAATCATAGCCTACCGTCTCTATGGAACATTTATGGCTGTTAAAGTTATGAAGCTAGATGATTCAAAGGTAACACCAGCACATGAATTTGATGATGGAAAGGACTATGTTCCAACTAATAAGTGGGTAACCTTTGGACATCACTTTGCAGCAATTGCTGCTGCCGGTCCGCTTGTCGGTCCGATTTTGGCAGCACAATTCGGTTATTTGCCAGGATTATTATGGCTTTTGATCGGGGCAGTAATTGGGGGAGCTGTTCATGATGCAGTTGTTCTCTACGCCTCAATGCTAAGAAAAGGGAAATCTCTATCTGAAGTTGCAAAGGAAGAATTAGGCCCAGTTGCAGGTTTTTGTACAGGTTTAGCAATGCTCTTTATTATTACGATTACGATGGCCGGCCTTTCAATGGTTGTATTAAATGCACTTGCAAACAATCCTTGGGGAACATTTGCTGTGGGAATGACAATTCCGATTGCGATGGCTGTTGGATTGGCCTATCGGAAAACAGGAAATTTAAAACTTACTTCAACGTTTGGTTTTATTGCTATCATGGTTTGTGTATTCGTCGGACCCTTTATTAAAGATTCTATCCTTGGACACTGGTTGACATTGGATATAAAGACATTATCCTTTATCTTACCAGCATATGCATTTATGGCAGCTGCTTTGCCTGTTTGGTTGTTATTAGCTCCAAGGGATTATTTAAGTACCTTTATGAAAATTGGCGTATTTGCTGCCTTGATTATTGGTGTTTTTATTATCAACCCATCGATTCAAATGCCAGCGTTTACTAAGTTTATTCATGGCGGCGGTCCAGTTATCGGTGGTCCGGTTTGGCCATTTATCTCAATTACCATTGCTTGTGGTGCCATTTCTGGTTTTCATGCCTTCATTGGTTCAGGAACGACACCAAAAATGCTTGACAAGTGGACAGATATTAAAGCTGTCGGGTTTGGCTCCATGCTTATGGAATGTGTAGTCGGTATCATGGCTTTGGTTGCTGCAACAGCATTACAGCCAGCTGATTATTTTGCGATTAACTCTGCACCTGAAGTATTTAAGACATTAGGAATGCATGTTGATCAATTACCGAAACTGGCCCATGAAATTGGTCTTAATCTGGAGGGAAGAACAGGTGGTGCGGTAACGCTGGCAGTTGGAATGACCTATGTGTTTACCGGTATTTCCTGGTTTTCTAAGCTATCGTCCTATTTCTTCCAATTCGTTATCATGTTTGAAGCTGTTTTTATTTTAACAGCGATTGACGCAGGAACCCGTACGGCACGTTATTTAATTCAAGACTTCTTTGGCGATTTTTACAAGCCATTGAAAAACACAAATTGGCTGCCAGGCTCGATATTTGCCAGTGCGCTGTCAAGTGTAATGTGGGGGTATCTCCTCTTTACCGGTAATATTGGTTCGGTTTGGACACTATTCGGTGTTTCCAATCAGTTAATGGCTTCCATTGGATTGATTATTGGGGCAACAGTTATTCTTAGAGTTGCTGATAAACGCCGCTACATGTTAACATGCCTTATTCCACTTGCTTATCTGTATGTTACCGTAAACGTTGCCGGATACTGGATGGTTAAAAACGTCTACCTTAACCCAGCGGCTGCCGGTTATAATGTCCTAAATGGTGTTCTATCCGTTATCATGTTAGTTCTTGGTGTAGTTATTATGATTACCGCGATAAAAAAATGGATTACGATGTGGAATTCACCTCGAGTAAAACTTGAGTCACATGTAGCGTGATACAAGTTAAAAGGAAACTTACTGATATTGGTAGGTTTCCTTTTTTTATGCGAAAATTGTCGAATGTATCATGGATTTTTCATATTTTTTGTAAACCCACTTTAATAATGATGATAGAATATAGGGGAAACTAAAAATTTATGACAGGGCGTTTATTTTAATGAAAGAAGAGATTAGAATTACAAAGTTGGTCTTAGAAGAGAAAAAAGCCGTTAAGTTATTTTTTTGGCTGTTTAATATCGTTTTTATTACTTATGATTTATTTAGTTATTTTATTTTTCCGAAATCTCTTAACAGAGAAGCAGGTATACCTCAAGGAGGACTTGGTTATTGGTTTTATTTGCTTATTTTTTTGATCACACCTATTGGTATATATTTTTTAAAAAGAGGTAATCCATATCTAGTCAAATATATATTTTTTTTCGGCTATACACTTTTTGATTTTTTAAATTCTGTATTGATTTACTGGGGGAGTAACAAGCCGTTCGCTAACGGAAGTTTAGTCGAAATTTTTTTGGTACTGTTCTCACCCCTATTTATTAATAAAAAATATTTTTTTCTTGTCTCATTAGGTACAATTGTTAAATACGGATTGCTTGGGCTTATCCTAAAGGACACAAGGGTTCTTGTTGCTATTTTGTTAGTAATTATTATATCTGCAATTGCATTTGTTCTATTAGTCCGATTTATTTCCTATATTAAAGCAATAACTTCTGTCCATGAAGAACTCCGCCAAAAAGAAAAGCTGGCTGTAATTGGCCAAATGGCTGCTGCGATTGGCCATGAAATCCGCAACCCGCTTGCATCATTAAAAGGATTTACTCAACTGCAGCAGGAAAGGTATCCAAATACAAATGATTTTTACCCGATTATGATTCAAGAAATAGATCGAATAAATTCAATAGCAAATGATTTAATGTATCTTGGAAAACCAAAATCAGTCCAATTTACAAAGGTAAATATTGAAGAGATCATCGCCTACACCTTATCAATTACCCAGCAGCAGGCTGAAAGGCAACAAATAATTATTGAAACAATTATGGAAGGACCGCTTCCTCCTATTGACTGCGATGATAAACAATTAAAACAAGTGTTTATTAATCTAATAAAAAATGCAATTGAAGCAATGCCTGATGGTGGAAAAATAAGAATTAATATCAAGGTCTTGGAAGGAAAAAGGATGTTAACATCTGTTCAAGATGAAGGCTGTGGAATTGAAGACGAACATATTCTTAATCTAGGTGAACCATTTTATACAACGAAAAAGGATGGCAATGGTTTGGGCTTAATGGTTACAAATCAAATTATTAGTGATCACAATGGACAATTTAGGATTGAGAGCAGCGTGGGGGTAGGAACAAAAGTTAATGTAATTTTACCAATCTCTCAAAAGTAAAGAGAATAATTAACAATTTATACAAAGTAATTCTGTTTCTAATAGGTAGATAAATGATTTATAATTTGTATAAAATAGGTCTTTTTAAGTAAATTCTAAGTGGTTACAGGGCAGGGTCTTGAAAATTCGAAAACTTATTAGTGTGGGGTATTATTAATGAAAAAAACTGTGGAGGGTACAGTATTAATAAATGAAGAACAGCTGACAATCAAATGGTTTTTAAGTCTATTCTACATTATTTTACTATCTTATGATTTCTTCTATTACTTTATTGTACCTATATTACTTTCCAATAAAAAAGCAGGATTTCCTAGCGTATTCTTCTACCTCACATATATTGTGATTGTAGCTTTAATTCCTATAACAAAATATCTATTTAAATGTAAAAAACAGAATATGGTTAAATATATTTATATTATTAGTTATATATTTATAACCATTATTGTTGATGTACTTACTTATCATAGTTATCCAAATCAATATAAAATTGGTAATATCTTAGAAGTATTTTTAATTTTGTTTGCTCCATTGTTTGTTAACTCCCGTTACTTTTGGACCGTTTGTTTAGGAATTTGCTTTAAGTACTTATTAGAAGGAATTATTATCAAAACATCGATTGTAATATTACCAATTATTTTGTTTCTTGTCTTTTCAATTATGGCTTTTATATTGTTAATTCGTATCAAAGGGTATGTAAATTCAATAAAATCTTCCTATGATAAACAATTAGAGGGAATTGTAAAAGGGGTCATTGCCACACTTGAATTAAAGGACCCATATACAAGAGGTCATAGCGAAAGGGTTGCATGTTATGCTTTATCCCTTGCAAAACAAATTGGAAAGTATTCAAATGAAGAACTGAAGGAATTTAACTATGCTTGTTTATTACACGACATTGGAAAAATCAACATTCCTGACCATATATTAATGAAACCTTCAAAATTGACGGAAGAGGAATTTAATATTATTAAGCAGCATCCTAGTGTGGGGGCTGAGGCAATAAAAAATATTGATGGTTTAAAAACCAATATCTGTGTAATCCTATCCCACCATGAGAGATGGGATGGAAATGGATATCCTCAAAGATTAATAGGGGAAGAAATACCATATCTAGCGAGAATCACAGCGATCGCAGACGCGTATGACGCTATGACTTCTTCCAGGTCTTATCGTGCAGCGTTACCTGTTGAAGAGGCATATAAAAGGATCATTGATGGAAAAGGATCTCAGTTTGACCCTGCCCTTGTAGAAATATTTAAAACGGTTTTTCCTACATGGGTCGAATTTCATAAAAAGTATCCCTGGTCAAATGAATTTGTCATTAGGGGGGTGAAATAATGAAAATCCGGAAGTTAGAGAAAGTGAAGACAACTTGCTGGTGGTGTCTATTTTTTAATATATAATATAGTTTTTTGAATGGGATGCTTCATGTGCATCCTTATTTTATTTAAAAAAAGGGTGTTCATATGAAGCTCGCCATGACTACACAAATTAAGCTGGTCCCGCTTAAAATACACAAGGATCAGAAGCATTTTATTGTTGAGGATATGGCTTCGGGTGAGTTTTACGAAATGACTGAGGTGTGTATTGATGCCATTAAAATGATTCAAACTGGGGCTATGTTAGCGGAAATTGAATCTCAACTTAAACAAAAATACCCAGAGGAGGAAGTAGATCTTCTCAATTTTGCCGAACAACTGTTAGAGCTTGAGTTGATTGAAGTAATTGATGGGGTTAGGATGGAATCCAAACAAAAAAGGCAGCAGCCATCAGGTTTTTTATGGATCTCATCAAAAGCAGGTCGGTTTTTCTTTAATAAGTTAGCTATCATTCTTTATCTAGTTTTATTTATTGCTAATCTTAGTCTTCTTATTTTCCACCACAATTTATTCCCACAATATAGAGACATGTTTATCTTTGATCTGATGGTACTGAATATACCAGCATGGCTGGTTTTGACTTTTGTCTTAGTTATAATCCATGAATTTGGACATGTTTTAGCCGTTAGGGCCTATGGTCTTCCTACAAAACTGGAGGTTGGCCACCGCTTATTTCTGGTTGTTCTGGAAACGGATATGTCATCCGCATGGAAGTTGCCTGCGAAAGACCGAAATGTTTTATATAGTGCAGGGCTATGCTTTGATACTGTCATTCTTTTTCTTGCTTTAATTAGTCAATTGGCTATTCCAAGCAGCTCTCCGATTTTACATAGAATTTTACAAGTTATGGTTTTAAATACGTTTATTCGCGTCGTTTACCAGCTATGTGTCTATATGAAAACAGATTTATATTATGTTTTTGAAAATAGTACTGGTTGTTATAATTTGATGGAAAACGCCCAACAGCTTCTTAGGAACCGCTTTAAGCTGCTGCATAAGACTCCCGCAGCTGGAGACGTAGTCTTTGACAGCGAAAGAAAAACAGTCCTTTGGTATTCTATTTTCTATATCGTGGGTGTTGTTTTGACCATTGCTCTTTACATCGGCTTTTATATTCCACAACTGCTCTATGCATTTCATAAAATTCTTCCCGAATTTCGAAATCCTATAACTAGTTTATCTTTTTGGGACGCAGCCGTTTTTGTCATTCAGATCCTTCTTGGTTTTGTTCTGCTCGTTTATTCTTGGACAAAAAAATACAGGCAAGCGGCCTAAATCGGTGTTTGTGACAAAAGTATGTCTAAATCGCTATATATAGGGGGATTTTCCGCACATGATCGGGGATTTCCCCGATACTGATAACACTACCGTTTTCTTAGAATGAAATAAGAAGAACGGTAGTGTTATTTTTTTAGGAGGGAACTTTGATGCAGGTACATAGTGTTCATACAACAACCAATCAAAAACAGGAACATTCGATCAATAATGCGTTTGCTTCCCATTTTGCAAAATCAATGTTTTTAGCTGTTGTCGGTCTTGCCATTTTAACGTTTATAGGTACAAGAATGTTTACGCATATTGACTTGAACCTATATGGATATATGGTGGGAACTATTGTCTTTATCGGTGGATTCTTTTATCGATTTATCGCATGGGGGGAAAGGCCGCCAACTAAAATCATTATTAAAAAGGGATTAAAGCTGCTGTTTCGAAAAAATACGGTTAAAACATCAATCAATCATTTAGCGATATACAACTTCATTCGAAACAGGGGAGTTTATCGCTGGGTCCAACATATTTTAATTGGCTGGGGCTGCATTTTAGCTTGCTTTGTTACGTTTCCGCTCGTGTTTAGCTGGATGTATTTTACGATGGATGATAATGGCTATTATACCGTTGTGTTATTTGGAATGAATGTAATGAAGATGCCAGCGGAGGGGATTGTCGCTTTTTTCTCCTATAATGCCTTGAATATTGCAGCGATCATGGTAACTGCAGGGGTCTGCATGGCCTTATACCGCCGCTTGAAAAATTTCCAGGCAAGAGCGGAACAAAAATTTATGTATGATTTCCTACCATTATATTTATTGTTATTTATTTCGATTACAGGACTCTTATTAACGTTTATGAACATTGTTATGCATGGTTATGGACAGCCAATTATGTCACTGATTCATCAGTTTGCAGTAATTGTTACATTGATTTATCTTCCATTTGGAAAACTCGCTCATATTCCTTTTCGGCCGATGAGTGTGTTGGCAAGAAACTATCGTGAGCACTATGGTGAACAAAAAATGAAAGAGTGCAAGGTTTGCGGCGATCATTTTGTTTCGGTGGAACAATCAAATGATGTCATTCATGTATTAGGTGTCAATGATATCGGATTTAAAATGAAGGAAGGCTTTCAGCTTGCGGAATTATGTCTTCCATGCCGACGAAAATATCGTATTTCAAGATTCTCAGGAATTCCCACTCACGAGATAAAGTTCAAGGAGGCCAACCAGAATGCCAAGGGATAAGTTTTTTAAGGAAATTGAAAATGTAAGACATCCGAATGAGACCCTCATTAAAACACATTGTGCCTATTGCGGGATGCAATGCGGGATGAACTTAAGGGTGAATACGGTAACAAATAAAATTGTTGGCGTTGAACCTCGTTATGATTGGCCGGTTAACGTGGGAAAAATGTGTCCCAAAGGCGTAACCGCTTATCAGCAAACAAACCACCCTGATCGAATTCTCAGACCGTTGATCCGTGATGATGCTTCGTTAAAAGGGACAAAAGAAGGATTCCGTGAAGCAACATGGGAGGAAGCCTATGATTTGATTGCTGCAAGGTTTACCGAGCTGCAAAGTAAATATGGGAAAGATACATTGGCTGTTTACAGCGGTGTTTCGATGACCAATGAGAAATGTTACTTAACAGGAAAATTTGCAAGGGTGGGGCTTCGGACTCGCTACATCGACTATAATGGACGTTTTTGTATGTCTAGTGCAGCAGGGGGGTTCCTTCGTTCATTTGGTGTTGACCGTGGGTCTACTTTACCTTGGACAGATCTCCATGAGACGGATTGTTTATTTATTGCCGGAAGCAATACGGCAGAATGTCATCCAACATCAATGTTTCGAATCTGGAATGTTCAAGAAAGAGGCGGATACTTAATCGTTGCTGACCCTCGTGAAACGCCAATTGCCCGGAGAGCAGATGTTCACTTAGATTTAAGGCCAGGAACAGACTTAGCACTTGCAAACGGGATTTTAAATCTGTTAATCCAAAATGGATATGTGGATGAGGATTTCGTTAACAACCATACAAATGGCTTTGAAGAAACAAAAGAGCTTGTTAAACAATTCACTCCAGAGTATACAAGTGAGATCACTGGTGTAGCGAAAGAAAAAATAATCCGTGCTGCTGAAATCTACGGAAAGGCGCCAAACGCGATTGTTATGTTTGCCCGTGGAATCGAGCAGCAGCAAAAAGGTGTGGATAATGTTTCTGCTTATACCAATATGGCATTGGTAACAGGTAAAATCGGACGCCCTAAAGCAGGTGTTGCTACATTTACAGGACAAGGGAATGGTCAAGGCGGCCGTGAACATGGCCAGAAAGCAGATCTGCTTCCAGGTTACCGCAAACTAACCAATCCAAAGCATGTGGAAGAAGTATGCGAAGTGTGGGGAATTACTCCGGAAGAAATGCCTTTGCCGGGTGTGTCTGCCTATGAAATGTTTGGGCTAATGGAGGAAAAGACAATCCGAGGATTTTATTTACTCTGTTCAAACCCTGCTGTTTCGGCTCCGAATTTAAACTTGGTCCGTAAGGCTATGAAAGGCTTAGATTTTATGGTCTGTGCAGATTTCTATCTATCTGAATCAGCAGAATTTGCTGATGTCATTCTGCCAACCGTCACTTGGTCAGAGGATGAAGGAACAGTTACAAACCTTGAGGGTCGAATCATTAAGATTAATAAAGCGCAAGAGCCGCTTGGTGAATCCAAGCCAGATTGGCAAATCCAGGTGGAACTTGCAGAAAAGCTGGGCAGAGGAAAATATTTCTCTCATTTAAAAACTGCAAGAGATGTTGCTGATGAATTCCGCTTAGCCTCCAAAGGCGGGTATGCCGATTATTACGGGGCAACGTGGGATAAGATTGACAAACAAGATGGCGTATTCTGGCCTTGCAAAGATGAAAATGATCCAGGTACACCACATATGTTTTTAGATAAAAAGTTCTACCACCCAGACGGAAAGGCGAAAATCTGTGCCCTTCCATACCGTCCGCCTGCTGAAGAGCCGGATGACACGTATCCGCTTCGCTTAACTTCAGGTCGTGTGGTATTCCATTATTTATCAGGAAATCAGACGAGAAGAATTCAATTTTTACGTGATATGTGTCCAGAACCATATGTAGAAGTTCACCCAGAAACGGCAGCAAAATACGGAATCGAACATGAGGAACGGGTTCGATTGTATACCCGCAGGGGAGAGGCAGTATATAAAGTGAAAATTACCGAAGCTATTAGGAAAGATACAGTATTTGTTCCATACCATTGGGGTCATGAACAATCTATTAATCTACTAACAAATCCGGCGCTTGATCCAATCTCAAAGATGCCAGAATTTAAAGCGTGTGCAGCACAAATTGAAAAATTAGATTTAAAGAAGGTGCAATAAATGAAGAAGAGGCTTTATTTAGAACTTGAAAACTGTATCGGTTGCCGTTCCTGTTTAGCTGCCTGCACGCAATGCGGCGGACACGAACAGCGTAATCGCAACTATGTTTACGACGTTAACCCGCTCGTTAACCGGCAGACAATGCCTCTAATGTGTCTTCATTGTGTGAACCCGGCATGTGCACGAAGCTGTCCGGCCCAAGCGATTCAAATCCATGAAACGGGTGCTGTGCTTTCGGCACTTGTAGAGAAATGTATTGGCTGCCAAAACTGTACAATTGCTTGCCCGTACGGGATACCGAAATTCGATACTGAGCAAAATTTAATGTACAAATGTGACCTTTGTATTGACCGTTCAAAGGATGGAATACCGCCGATGTGTGCGAGCGTTTGTCCGTCTAATACATTACAGTGGCTAACAGATGAAGAAATAGAAGCAAAGCAAAAGCAATTTAACCTTGATAATGGAAAATGGGTAACAAGCAGGCCTTATCTAGAGGGTGAAACAAACGTAAGAGTGAATCTTCCAGGTATTTTGCAGGGAGTCACGAAACTGTTTTAGGAGGGATTAGGGATGACGGATAAAAACAACAAAATCCCATTTGATGAGGATAATTATACCCATAATATTAATCGTAATCATGAAAGAAAGTTAGACCGCCGTGGTTTCATGAAAACACTTGTTGGTGCAGCCGGGGTTTTTGCTATCTCCTCTCTTCCATGGGGAGCTGTAGCGGCAAAGGAGTTAGCGGGTCTTAGCCATAAAGACTATCCAAAAAAGAAAATCACCGATGTGAAATCGCTCGCGGTTGGGGATGCAGTTGATTTTGCCTTTCCAGGAGAACATGACAGCGCTATTCTGATTCGACTTTCCGAAAATCAATATGTAGCCTATCAAAATGCCTGTACACATCTTCGCTGTCCCGTATTCTGGGAAAAGAAGGAGGGAGAAATGATTTGCCCGTGCCATCATGGAAAATTTGATGTGAAAACGGGTGAACCGATTGCCGGTCCGCCAAGACGCCCGCTCCCTGAAGTCCAAGTGAAAGTAGAAAACGGTGCAATTTATGCTGTGAGGGTGAAACGTTATGAAGCGTAATCTTGTTATTCTATGTGTAATTTTAATGGTGAATATCATTTTTACTCAATATATGGTGCATCAGTATTTTTACGAACATTATACCAATTCTATAATCGCGGCCCTAATCAATGTGGTATTGTTTCCGATCGCTCTCCTTGTCTATAAATATGACAAAAAGAAAATGAGGGGTCTGGAAGACAGATGAACAATGAAACCTATCTTGATTTTTGTTTTATAAGGGGAGCATCCGGCGGTTTTAAGGCTGAAATTGACCAAATCTTGCACTTTGTTTTTCAGGGGAAAAGAGTAAACTGGTATTTAGAGGAAAAGCAAATGGATGGAGCGGAAATGGTCGTTGCAGAAGTAAAAGGAATGAGCGATTGGACTTCCGAAGAAGAAACGATTCAATTTCTCGAGGAGCAGGCCGGTGAGGAATTTTGGAAGTACCTACAAGGCTATAAGATGTTTATTTATCCTGTAACGAGAGGATGTAGTAGCTGTGGAACTCATTAACTTGCAAGAACTACAAAGATTTGCCGGCATTCATGCTGAAATTTCAATTCATGATGAAAAAGGGAGCGATCAGGCTCCCACCGTCAAAAAATCGATAAAGAGGATTCAGCTTTGCCCAGATAAAACACATATCCGCTTTTACTTTGATGATATTTATTTTCTTGCTGTGCCGCTCGCAAGCAGGATAAGTGAAACGGACACAGAATGGTCTGCGTTTGATCAAGAAAGCGGATTGCATTATAAGGTTCAGGTTTCTTCATAAGAACCTGCCTTTTTTGTATACTAATGTAAAGAAGGGAGCAGAGATGGATATGGAGAATGTTTCTTCTAATCAGCAAATAAGCTCATATATTATTCAATCGCAGGAAGATGAAATCAAACGAATTGCTCTTGAGCTTCATGAGGGAGTTGGCCAAAACCTCTATAGCCTACTAACGGGATTAAAGGTTTTGGAATCCGGTGTGATTAAACCGGATATGAAAATGTATGCACGTGAAATGTCGCAGTTATTAGAAAAGACCATCCAAGAGCTAAGGCTGCTTTCCGTAGAATTGCATCCTCCAACCCTTGATACACTAGGTTTACTTCCAGCAATAAAAAGCTATAGTAAATTATATACCTCAACATTCGGAATCATCGTTGATCTTACATCCACAGGAAAGGAGCAGCCTATCCCTGAACAAAACAATATTGCCGTCTTTCGTGTCTGCCAGGAGGCCCTTGCCAATATCGCGAAATATGCTGACACTTCAAATGTAACAATTGATTTTAGTTGGGATGCAGCTGATTTGAAAATTACTATTCGTGATTTTGGCAAGGGCTTTGAGCCGGAGAAACGCTCGAAGCAAAATCCATCATCAGGGCTGGCTGCGATGCGGGAACGAATGCTTTTAGCTGGCGGGGATTGCTGCATTTCCTCTAAAATAGGAGAGGGAACTGCAATTGAACTATCTCTTCCCTTTGCAGAAATGGATAGGGATCAAAGGAGAGATTATCGTGATAAAAATCCTGTTGGTTGATGACCATGCGGTTGTAAGAATGGGACTGACAATGCTTTTAAATACCAACCCTGAGATTCAGGTAATTGGAGAGGCCTCGGAAGGAAATGAAGGAATTAAAAAAGCGTTAAAGCTTAAACCAAATGTAGTCGTTATGGATTTAAGCATGCCGCATGGTAAAGATGGGCTGTCTGCGACAGCCGAGTTAAAGAAATTAATGCCTGAAGTAAACATTTTAATATTAACGATGCATGATGATGAAGAATACTTATTTCGAGCCATACAGGCGGGAGCATCAGGATGTATTTTAAAAAGTGCTCCCCATGATGAGCTGATGGCTGCGATTGAATCTGTTGCGAAAGGTGACGCCTATCTGCACCCTTCGGCAACAAAGCGTTTAATGGAAGAATATCTTGGCAGTATGAAGCATGGGAATGCTGATACATATCACCTTTTATCGGATCGGGAAAAAGAGGTGCTTACCCTCATTGCCAAGGGATACTCCAATAAGGAAATAGCTGAAAAGCTAGTCATTAGTGTGAAGACCGTTGAGACCCATAAAGGCAACCTGATGGAAAAGCTGCAAATGAAAACCCGGCCAGAGTTAGTCGAATATGCTCTTAAAAAGGGGTTACTAGGTTATGGCTTATAAGGAGAAAGTTCGCGCATGACAGAATTAAGGGAACTGCAGCCAATTGTTGAAGCCTGTGAAAAATTGAAGAATGAAATTGAAGGTGAGTTTGTCGGACTTGCTATCCAAAACGAAGTAGGCCCTGATATCAGATGGAGGTATGCTTCCGGTAATCTGAATGACAAGTATAAAAGAATAACCGTACGGTACGGAAAAGGAATTGCGGGAAAGGTGATTTCAAGCGGAAGCCCAATGATGATTCAGGACTTTCCAAATGGGATTACAGGAAAGGCAATTGAACATCCAATCATGCTCGCTGAAAAACTTGTTTCCTCATATGCAGTCCCTTTATTTTTTAATGGTGTCCCAAAAGGTGTTTTATTGATAGGAAAAAGAGAGCGGTATATTTTTTCCGAAAGGGAACAGGAAACTGTGAAAGAAACTGCAACCTTACTTGAAATGGCGTTAAAAGACTACATTATCCTTTGATTGCAGGAGGCAGAATGATGGACGGTAAAATAATTCAGCCTGCAAACAAGGTGGCAGGCCTTGAAGAGGAACTTAAAAAGTCGGTGCAAGAATTAGTTGATTTAAAGTTTGCCCTTGATGAATCTTCCATCGTTGCTATTACTGATGCACGGGGGTTGATTACATACGTGAATGACCAATTTTGCCAAGTATCGAAATTTCCCAGGGCAGAGCTCATTGGCCAGGATCATCGAATTGTTAATTCCGGCTACCACTCGAGGGATTTTTTCAAAGAGATGTGGCGGACCATTGGTTTAGGTCAAGTTTGGAAGGGAGAAATCCGAAATAAGGCAAAGGATGGCAGCTACTATTGGGTCGATACAACCATTGTCCCGTTTTTAAATGAGAAGGGTCGCCCATATCAATATCTTGCCATTCGCTATGAAATTACGAAAAGAAAGCAAGCCGAAGTAGAACTTCAAAAAATGATGGTGCGAATAATCGATGTACAAGAAGAGGAGCGTAAACGACTTTCACGGAATTTGCATGATGGAATCGGCCAAAATTTATACAGTCATCTGATAACAATTAATCGTTTGCAATCTGAGTTGGATCATCCCTTGTTAGAACAGATGCAGGCCGAGGCAGCACAATTAATTGAAGAAATTCGTGATATCTCGTGGGAGCTGCGGCCCTCTGTGCTTGATGATCTGGGCCTGGTTCCAGCTATCCGTACATTTTTAAGCCGTTTTTCCGATAACTATCATATTGATGTCTACTTTGAATGTGTCTTAAACCGGCGTCTGAGTATGAGTATTGAAACAACGATTTACCGCGTCATACAAGAAGCTTTAACAAATGTTCGTAAGTACGCTGAAGTTACAATAGCAACTATTACGATAAGAGAGCTGGATGAAGCGGTTAGGGTGATGATAGAGGATAGGGGTAAAGGCTTTGATATGAGCAAACATTCGCCCGGTGTCGGTTTATTTAGCATGGATGAACGGGCTCGCTCAGTTGGTGGGGAGTTATCGGTCCAGTCTATCCCTGGCCAAGGCACGAAAATTATTTTAGAGGTGCCAATAATCGTAAAAAGGGTAGAATGAGTGAATCAGAAAAATGATGTTTAATAAGCAAAAGAACCAGGCGCCTGCCTGGTTCTTTTTATGATTTTCATAATTTAAATGAACTCTTCAATGAGACAATTCTGTTAAAAACGAGCTTGTCTGCTGTCGTATTTTTAGGGTCAACGTTAAAGTATCCATGTCTGAAAAATTGGAACTTATCCTGAGCCTGTGCTTCTTTCATATTTGGCTCTACAAAACCCTGGATTATTTCTAGTGAGTTCGGATTCACATGGTCAAGGAACGTCTTTCCTTCACCATCTGCTGCATCCTTGGTTTCATCCAATATGAGCGGCTCATATAAACGGAATTCCGCCGGAACGGCAAGGCTTGCTTCAACCCAGTGAATCGTTCCTTTTACTTTTCGGCCGGCAAAGCCTGTTCCGCTCTTCGTCTCAGGATCATAGGTACACCGAATTTCAACAACTTCCCCGTTTTCATTTTTAATAAACTCTTCACATTTAATAAAATAGGCATTTTTTAAACGGACTTCATTTCCTGGGAACAAGCGGAAATATTTCTTAGGTGGATTTTCCATGAAATCCTCCTGTTCGATGTAGATTTCACGAGAAAATGGAATTTTCCTGCTGCCCATGTCCGGATTTTCCGGATTGTTTTCCGCATCCAGCCATTCAACCTGTCCTTCAGGATAGTTGGTAATAACGACCTTTAATGGTTTAATCACAGCCATTGTACGGGGGGCCTTTAATTTTAAATCCTCACGGACAAAATGATCAAGCATTTGCGAATCAACAACTCCAGAACCTTTCGATACACCTGTTTCACGGACAAATTCACGAATTGATTCAGGTGTATATCCTTTTCGGCGCATCCCGGAAAGAGTCGGCATGCGGGGATCATCCCAGCCATCCACATAGCCTTCTTCAACTAATTGCTTCAGCTTCCGCTTACTCATTACAGTATTTGTAATATTTAGGCGACCAAATTCGATTTGCTGCGGCTGGCACTCCATCTCACATTGTTCAACGATCCAATTATATAATGGACGTTGATCCTCGAACTCAATTGTACAAATTGAATGTGTGACGCCTTCAATTGCATCCTCAATTGGATGGGCAAAGGCATACATAGGGTAAATGCACCATTTGTCACCAGTATTATGGTGGGTCGCATGGGCAATTCGATAAATTACCGGGTCACGGAGGTTAATGTTAGGTGAACTCATGTCAATTTTAGCACGGAGAACCTTTTCGCCATTACCAAACTCGCCATTACGCATCTGGTCAAACAGCTCAAGATTTTCTTCGATTGAACGATTACGATATGGACTTTCTTTTCCAGGCTCCG
Organism: Bacillus sp. EB600; assembly: GCF_024494385.1. Taxonomy (GTDB): domain Bacteria; phylum Bacillota; class Bacilli; order Bacillales; family Cytobacillaceae; genus JAEVLT01. The sequence continues at coordinate 11,475 of NZ_JAEVLT010000025.1, read as the reverse complement.
TTAATGTTCCGCGGTATTCGCGAATATCGTCTGCTGATAAGTCATCCACATACGCTAATCCTTTTTTAATTAAAAGCACAGCACGGTTATACATTTCTTCGAAGTAATTTGAAGCAAAAAATAATCCGTCCCATTCATATCCAAGCCATTTAACATCTTCTTTGATCGAGTTTACAAACTCAACATCTTCTTTCAATGGGTTGGTATCATCGAATCTTAAATTGGTTTTACCGTTAAAATCATCTGCTAATCCAAAATTAATCACGATTGACTTGGCATGACCAATATGTAAATAACCATTAGGTTCAGGTGGAAAGCGGGTGACAATACTTTTGCGCTTGCCTGTTTCCAGATCTTGAATCATAACATCTTTAATAAAATTAGACGTATTATTGTCCACTTTTTTTCAACCTCTTTCATTATATGTACTTCTTATATATCATAAATATTGATATTTTTCCATTATTCCCGATAATCCGTTAAGGAAACAAATGCAGCTATCTATTTTAAAAGGGAATAATAGATGTGTAAAATGGTTGTTGAAGAGCGATCTTGAAGGGAGATGACGAAATGGTAAACTTCGGCACAGTCGGTACAGGTTGGATTACTTCATCATTTATAGAAGCAGCTCAGCTTAGTGGAGAGTTTCAATTAGCCGGTGTATATTCACGGTCAGAGGAAAATGCGGCAATGCTGGCTGATACATACAATGCATCAGAGACCTTTTCCGACTTGGAGGTAATGGCGAAAAGCGACAAAATTGATGTTGTATACATTGCTTCGCCTAATTCTTTTCATTACGAACAAGCTATTTTATTTTTAAAAAATAAAAAGCATGTAATCTGTGAAAAGCCAATCTTTTCAAACACAAGAGAGTTAGAAGAAGCGTTCAAAGCAGCAGAAGAAAATGGGGTCTGTTTATTTGAAGCAATCCGCAATATTCATACTCCTAATTTTAAAATTTTAAAAGAAAAGCTTTCAATGGCAGGGGAAATTAGAAGTGCTATTTTACCGTACATCAAGTACTCTTCCCGCTATGATTTATACTGACAAGGCGAAGAACCCAATATATTTTCAGCCGTTTATTCTGGAGGAGCGTTAGTTGATTTAGGAGTATACCCGCTTTATTTAGCGGTTGGATTGTTTGGGGCACCGAAAAAAGCAGGGTACCATCCAGTGATTTTAAGGACTGGTGTCGATGGGAGCGGGACACTCGTATTAGAGTATGAGGAATTTGTGTGTACGATCGTCTGCTCAAAGGTTTCTCATTCGACACTGCTGTGTGAAATTCATGGTGAGGATGGAACCTTTGTCATGGAGGATGCCGCCCCAATTTCTCAAATTGAATTTTTTGACAGCCATACAAAAGAAAGCAATATCCTAAGTGTTCCCCTTGAATAAAAAGATATGGTTTATGAATGTAGGAATTTCGCAAAGATTTTAAACACGAAAAATAACAAGGAATATGAGGAATTAAAAGCTTTGAGCAAAATCGTTCTCAAGATCACAGAGGAATCAAGAAAACAAAACAAGATTATTTTTGAATCGGAAAAATAAAAAAGTGTTTATTACCTATTCCGCGGATTTAAGCTTGAATTCCGAGGAATTTTTGATTATTTTCGCACGTTTTAGCGATATTTCCGCGCAGTTCAACTTTTATTCCGCGAATGTCATAATCTGTTCGGCATTTACTTTGGTAATAAAAATAATAAAAAATACCCGGGTGCCATGGCCATGGCCCAGGTATTTTTTATTATTATGATGCTTTTTCCACATTAAGCTCATCAGTAGAATGGGTCCTCAGCCGGTCCCAACCGAGCCCAACGATCCCTCCAACTAGTGCCGGAACAACCCAGCCTAAACCAACAGATGCTAATGGTAGAGTATCCATGAATACTTGGACAAAATGGACACCGACACCAAACGATTTCAAACCATCATTTAAGCTCACAAGTCCTGTCAATAACATTGCGCCAACATAAACCATTTGTGAACCATGGTAATAGCGATGGAAAAACGAAAGAGTTACAAGGACAATGGTTAATGGGTACGCCGTGACCAGGAATGGAACAGAAATGGAAATAATTTGATTTAAGCCAAGATTTGCAATTAAAAAACTAACAACTGTAATGGTTGTCACAACAAAACGATAGCTAAGCTTCGGTAAAACCTTTGAAAAATATTCACCGCAAGCAATGGTAAGTCCGACACATGTTGTAAAGCAGGCGAGCGTGAAAATTACCCCAAGGAGGACCTTTCCACCTGTTCCTAAGAGCATCGTTGAAGCGGCAGATAATAATGATGTACCATTATCGAATGTTCCGTAACCGCCCATTTTTGCTCCTAAAAATCCAATTGCTACATAAACAAGGGCAAGTGCTGTTCCGGCAACAAGGCCTGTTTTCACGGTATATTTGGTTAACTGTTTTCTCTCTTGCACCCCTTTTTGCTTAAGGGTTGATAAAATAACAATTCCGAAGGCAAGCGCAGCAAGGGCGTCCATTGTTTGATAGCCATCGATAAAACCTTTAAACAAGGAAGCTGTTTGATAGGTTTCATTAGGCGCAGTAAATGGATGATTCAGCTTCATGAATCCTGTTATACATAGAACCACAATGGAGATCAATAGGACAGGAGTAATTAATTGTCCCATATAATCAACCACTTTCGATGGGTTTAAGCTTAATAGGTAAACAAGTGCAAAGAATACTACCGTAAACAGTAACAATAGTACGGATTGGCTGATGGAAACACTGCCTAGGAATGGTTTAAAGCCCATTTCAAACGCAACATTCGCATTTCTTGGAATACCAAAGAATGGTCCGATCGATAAATAAACGACTACTGTAAAAATGACCCCAAATAATGGATGAACACGACTCCCCAATGTATTGACACCATCTTTTACTAGGGCAATAGCTGTTAGTACTAAGAGCGGTAAGCCCACCCCGGTTAAAACGAAGCCAATTATAGCTGGCCAAAAGGAGGTTCCGGCCCCCATTCCTAAAAAAGGAGGGAAGATTAAATTTCCTGCTCCAAAAAACATTGAGAATAGCATTAAACCTACAAAAAAAGTATCTTTTCTTTTCATTTCTCTCTCTCCCTTTTATTAGTATAGAAATATATCTTTGCAGCTGGATGTTGGTCAGTCGTTAAAGGGTACCTCCGCATTTCATCGTAAGCTCCAGTGCGCCAAGAGCTTTTTGGACAAAATAAAAAGCCCGCCCCTAATGGATAGGGACGAGCGTGCTCGCGTTACCACCCTACTTCCGCAAACAAACAAATAAAGAAATTTGCGGCTCTCGATCAACGTACCATCATACGCGGTCCATGCTAACGGCGGACAGTTCCGGCAAAGGCTTACTAATTGGTTCGGCCTTGCATCTCAGAGATGATTTTCACAGGCAACCTGACACCGGTCTTTCACCAACCGCCGGCTCTCTACAGAACAAGATTGTGCATGCTACTGTTCTCTTCATTGACTTTATACAAAGACTTTTCTAAAAACTTTGATAATGCAATTATATTATTTCTATATAATATTGCAAGGGGTTTTTTATAAAAATTTTTCGAAAACGGTTTCTGTATTCAATCATATCTAGTAAATATGAACTATTTGCGAAGACTAATGTGAAATCTTTATGAAATCAGTCTTGTCGATGATTTAAATCACATGTGTGCTTTTTTCCATTCTTTATAGTTAGTGTAACGAGGAATGGAGGTTTCGTAATGAAATCAAAGCAGTGGTATTATAAGCAATTGAAACGCAAGCCTATTCAACTAGCAAGGCATGCTGTTCAAGCTGTGTTTCTTTTCTTTTTATTATATGTAGGATTGCGTTTTTATCAATTTTATCTACATTTTGAATCACTCGGAAAAGAGCCATTCGTGGTACGGCCTTCAGCGGTTGAAGGGTTTTTGCCGATCAGTGCTTTGGTTGCCTTAAAGGTTTGGTTAACCAGTGGAGATTTTGATAAAGTTCACCCGGCAGGTCTTGTTTTATTCACCTTTATTATTGGCTCGGGAATTCTGTTCCGCAAAACATTTTGCAGCTGGTTCTGTCCGATAGGTACAGTAAGTGAATGGCTGGGGGTGCTTGGAAAAAAGCTGTTTAAACGAAATTTTGAGATTCCTCAAGTAGTGGCATGGCTATTGACACCGCTAAAATATTTGTTATTGCTCTTTTTCTTAAATATGATTATCGGGATGTCGACCTATACTGCTAAATATTTTTTAGATGATCCTTATAATAAGATTTCCGATGTAAAAATGCTGCTCTTTTTCTTAAATATTAGCGGTTTTTCTTTAAAGGTTGTCATTGTTTTGGTTCTGCTCTCGCTTTTCTTTAAAAACTTTTGGTGCCGCTTTCTTTGTCCATATGGAGCATTAATCGGCCTCGGTTCTATTTTTCGAATTACAAAGGTTCGCAGAAATGAAGATACCTGCACAAATTGTGAAATGTGTACTAAGGTTTGTCCACAAAGAATAAAGGTTTCACAAAAAAAGACTGTACTTACGCCAAATTGCACCGCATGCATGGCGTGTGTAGAGGCGTGTCCGATTAAGGATACGTTAAACATGACAGTCGTCAATAAAAAGGTAAACAAATGGGTAATTCCTGTTGCATTCATAGCCCTGTTTATAGTTGTTGTCAGCTTCGCAAAAATCACCGGCCATTGGAATACGATCATCACCTATAATGAATGGAAGGAATTAATCCCTCAAGTAAATCAGATTGGACATTAAAACAAAGGCAGTCTTTTCTTTTGGTAGTAATGAATAGTATAGTTGCTGGACTTTGGGAACTGTCTAGCTCCAGTTAAACAAAAAGCTCTAAAGGACAAAATCAACTGCAGTTGCTTTAGAATAAAGTTTGATCAAACTGATACTAAGGAGGATTTTTGGATGTTCCACGATGGCTGATATTATATTAGGTTAATATCGTGGTATATAATGAATAGAATGAAAAAATGGAAATGGGTGAAAAGATTGAACGATGCACTGTCAGATTTTCAAATTTCATTACAAAATATCGAGTTTCTTGCCCCAAGAGTGAACCAAGGAATTCGATTCATTTTAGTGATAGACGGTGAATTAAAAATTGAAACCGACAGTCGCTTTTACCATTTGAAAGAGAAAGATCTGCTTGTTATTAATCGTAATCAGCTTTATCAAGTCCAGGGAAGCGAAAATAATAGTGTACTGAACTTAACCATTTCGGATGCATTCATGGATCATCATTACGGTGAGTATCGTAATCGTCGATTTGAATGCTTTTCGCGAGAAGTCGATATGGGAAGAGAAGAAATGATTCTTTCCATCCGAAAGCTGCTAGCAAATGTGATGATCAGCTATTATAGACAAGAAGAAAGCTATGGAATCGAGATTCATGGATATATCAGTCAAATCCTTCTCATCCTCATCCGTCGCTTCAAAGAAGATGGGAGTGTCTATGAGAGAATTGATACAGATGACATGCGGTTATCCCAAATGATTGATTTTATGGGAAAGAATTACGAACAGGTGATTACATTAGAAGAAATGGCAAAGAAATTTTATCTTTCCACAGGCTACTTATCCCGTTATTTTAAACAAAAGATGGGGATGGGATTCAGCAGGTTCTTAATGAATATTAGACTCAAACATAGCATGAAGGATTTGCTGTACACATCCGAATCTATATCACAAATTGCAATGAATAATGGCTTTCCAAATACAAAGTCTTACTCTACTCTATTTAAAGAAGTATACGGAATGTCCCCGCATGCTTATCGAGATAATCATCCAGTGCAAAAGGTAGATTCTGTTCAAAAATATAACATAGAAGATGCTGCGAAGCTGATTCGTTCACCAGAAACGGTTGCGAAATTAAGTAGACTATTAATGGATGATAATAAGGTGTATAACCATACAGAAACTCGTTATGAAAAATTGACAGTAAACTTATTCAATTCAGTCCCATCAAAATTAAACTGTCCTGATCATATTCTCAATATTGGAGACATTATCGAACTGTTAAAAGAAGATGTAAGGTCCCAAGTATTAAGCGTGAAAAAAGATTTACAGCTCAGATATATCGGAGTTCGTCATCTGCTAAGCAGTGCGGTGATTCCTCCTGAGGTGGAAACAGATGAAGCGATCGCGACGACATCTCCTTATTTTAATATCGATAGTGCGCTGGAGTTCATGAAAAAGCACGATTTCTCTTTGTTTGTACGGATTGATTATAAAGACATTTCGAGAAATGAAGAACAATATTTCACCAAACTTACTCAATTTATCAGACATTGTTTGCATCTATACGGAGAAACGTATATTAAACACTGGCATGTTATGTTTTACGAGCCTTATTATACAGGGGTCGAATCAATAGAACTTCAGAGGGTCTATTCTAGGCTGTATGAAGCCTTAAAAATGTATATTCCATCCATTCGGGTTGGCGTCTATATGCCTTTTTCCTATCGTGAAGAAAAAACAAGCGACAACCACACCTGGCAGGTAGAATTTGCCGATTATATTGATTTTATCGGCTTCAATGCCAACCAGAATGAGATGTTTGACTTTAAAGGAATAGAAGATGAACGTTTAGATTTAGCTAAGGATTATATCAAAGAGAAAACAAATAAAATGAAACACTATTTAAGGAAGAATCATCTCGAAAAACCGCTCCATCTCGTAACTTGGAACACATTGACTGGTAATACCAGGTATACGAACGGCACCTTCTTTCGCGGAGCTTTAATCTTGAAAAATGTTTTGGATATAGCAAATGAAGTAGAATCTGTTTGTTTCTGGATGAACACGGAAGTTCATGAAGAAGGGGGAAATGATCTCAATATACGAATGGATGGCATCGAATTATTCCATTATTTTAAAGGTAAACGACCTGCTTATTTTGCCATGATGTTTTTAAAACGATTGAATGGAGAGATTGTAGCAAAGGGCGAGGATTTTTTGCTAACACAAAATGACCGAGGATTTCAATTGGTCCTGATGAATTGCAATATCGTCAATCCGTATTTCTCACTTGAAGAGGCGTTCCTTCAAAAACTTAATAAGGATATTCGTGTTACAATATCTGGAATGCAAGCAGGTGAGTATCAAATACGGAAGCAGGTATTTGACAAAAATTATGGTGCTTTGTATACGAAATGGTGGGGCTTGAACAGCAAACATGGCATGGATGCTGAGATTATCGATTATATTATCAATTCCACTCGTCCGTCCCTGGAAATATTCGATGAATCGATCAAAGGAGACTGGTCATTTTATTCCTACATGACGAGTAATGCTATTCATTTTTTTGATATTCGTAAGGTCATCATATAAAGAGGTTCAGTGAAGGTAATCCAAAAAGGGTCTGAATTTGCTCTCTGTACGCCGTTAATAGTGGTACATACACTTTTTTAAACGGTATAAAGAGGTTGCATAGGTCAGGCCCATTTTGGTTTAGGTAAAAAAAAACCGCCTTTTTTTTACCTAAACCACTTCAATGTTTAAAATTCCCCTTTTTAAGGCATCAAATTACATCATTATTGACTCATTTTATTTCGGCCTATTTTTTATAATAATGGTGTAGAAAGAAAAGGTTGCCTGCCTTTTGTCAAAAGGAGCACTTATTGCAGAGATTGAGGAATATTACCAAGTTTATAAAGCTATTATATGTAAAAAGTAGCAGTAAGAAATCATTAATGAAATCCTTAGGGCGATTGAGTAGTGAACCTTTTTAGAAAACAACATCAGGAGGGAAATCATGGAGACAGGTTATAAAGGAACAAATAAGATGATCACAGGAATTGTGTTCGGCGTTATTACATTTTGGCTGTTTGCTCAGGCTATGGTGAACGTAGTGCCAGCTGTACAATCGGATTTAGGCATTTCACTTGGAACATTGAATATTGCGATTAGTTTAACTTCGTTATTCTCAGGTATGTTTATCGTAGGTGCTGGTGGTTTAGCGGATAAAGTTGGACGAAAAAAAATTACGTATATTGGGTTAATATTGAGCATCATTGGTTCCTTACTCCTTGTAATAACACAAGGGGCAACGTTACTGATTATTGGACGTATTATTCAAGGTCTTTCAGCAGCATGTATTATGCCGTCAACCATTGCGTTAGTGAAAGAATATTATGAGGGAGCGGATCGTCAACGTGCTCTCAGTTTCTGGTCAATTGGGTCTTGGGGCGGTTCTGGGGTTTGTTCTTTCGCCGGTGGTGCGATTGCCACCTATATGGGTTGGAGATGGATTTTCATTTTCTCGATCATTTTTGCTCTTCTGGGCATGTTGCTTATAAAAGATACTCCCGAAAGTAAAGCAGAATCAAAAGGTGCTTTTAAATTTGACGTGAGGGGCTTAACCATTTTGGTTGTCACGCTGCTTGCTTTAAATCTTTTCATCACTCGGGGAAAAGATTGGGGCTGGACAAGCGCTCCTATTTTAATTTGTTTAGCTGTAGCCATTATTGGGATTTTTGTTTTTGTCAAAGTGGAAAAAAACAATGCCATTGCTTTAATTGACTTCTCTTTATTTAAAAATAAACCATATGCCGGTGCAACATATTCAAATTTCTTATTAAACGCCGTAGCTGGTACATTAGTTGTGGCCAATACGTATGTTCAAGTTGGTCGTGGATTTACTGCTTTCCAATCAGGGATGCTGTCACTTGGTTATTTAGTTGCTGTTTTAGTGATGATTCGTGTTGGTGAGAAAATTCTCCAAAAAGCAGGTGCTAAAGCTCCAATGATCTGGGGAACAATCATCACGACGATTGGGGTAGCGTTTATGGGTCTTACTTTCTTACAAGGCTTCGCTTATACAGTTGTGGTGTTCATCGGTTTTGCATTATTTGGTCTGGGACTTGGCATCTATGCAACTCCATCTACAGATACTTCTGTATCGAATGCTCCTTCAGATAAAATTGGGGCTGCTGCAGGGGTTTACAAAATGGCAAGCTCACTTGGCGGGGCATTCGGTGTTGCCATTTCAGCAGCGGTTTACGGTGCCATCGCACCGAGCAGTAAAGAAATTGCAGCATCATCCGGAATCATCGTCAACGTGATCTTCGGAATACTGGCACTTATTTCAATTGTAGCCCTGGTTCCAAAAAGTGCAGGAAAAGCACATCAAGAAGAACTCATCAAAAAGGTTGGTTAATGTTTTCATTAGTCATAATAAAAACAAAATATAATAATTAAATGGAGGTAATCGATATGAAAGACAAATTGATGAAAATGTTAGAAGACCGTAAAGAAGAAATGATTCAAATTCGTCGATATCTTCATGAAAACCCTGAGTTATCCTTTCAAGAAGAAAACACAAGTAAATATATTGAAGAGTTTTATAAAGGTAAAGATGTCGAAGTGCAAACAAATGTTGGCGGTGGACACGGTCTTATCGTGACCATTACAGGTGGTAAACCGGGAAAAACAATTGGCTTACGTGCTGATTTCGATGCACTTCCGATTTTTGAAGAAACAGATGTACCATTTAAATCGAAAAATCCAGGTGTCATGCACGCTTGTGGTCATGATGGCCATACCGCATACCTAATGGTTCTGGCAGACTGCTTAATCCAACTTAAGGATGAAATTCCCGGCAAGATTAAAATCATTCACCAACCTGCTGAAGAGGTACCGCCAGGCGGCGCAATCGGGATGATTAAATCTGGTTTACTTGATGATTTAGATGCCATTTATGGCATCCATTTGTTACCTATGGGACCTGCAGGAACAGTAGGCTATCATGCTGGTTTTTCATTCAATGGAAGAGCATACATGAGACTAAAAATTCAAGGAAGAGGAGGACATGGTTCCTCTCCTCATCTAGCGAATGATGCCATTGTTGCTGGTTCTTATTTTGTTACTGCCGTTCAAACCATTGTTAGCCGCAGATTAAGTCCTTTCGATGTAGGCGTTATTACAATCGGATCATTTGATGGTAAAGGTACATTCAACGTTATTAAAGACAGTGTGGAGCTTGAAGGTGATATCCGTTATATGACTGTTGAAACAAAAGAAACGATTGAGAAAGAAGTAAAACGGATTGTAAAAGGAATTGAAGAAGAATTTGGCGTAACCTGTGAGCTTACCTATACTCCGGATTATCCGCCTTTATATAACAACCCTGAGCTTACCGCAAAGGTTGCTGAAAGTTTACGAAGCATGAATGATAAAGATATTAAAGAAGTGAAGGAATTCCCGGCAATGCCGCCATCCGAAGACTTTGCTCATTATGCTGAAAAATTCCCTGCTTGCTTCTTTTACATTGCATGTTCACCAAAAGGGGTAGAAAAACCATATTTCAATCACAATCCAAAATTTGACATTGATGAGGATGCACTTCTTGTAGCTGCGAAGGCAGTTGGACAAGTAGCTTGCAGTTACTTTGAAGTAGAATAAAGAAAACTCTCCACTCAATTTGATTGAGTGGAGAAAGGTATCTTTTTAAAAGGGTCTCAATGTAATGGCTGTCTTTCTAAAAGCTACCATTATCTTGAGACCCTTTTTTTGGAAATTTATCAATCGGTGGTCAATACGTGAAAATGATTAGAAAACGAATATTTATATCTTTAATGATATCAATCTGGAGACTTTCTTCCCAACTCTCCAGATATTTGGTCTGTACAATGGCAGATACTTTGAATGATTTCTGAAACTGAGTATTCATTGATTGTATCCTTTGGCCCAACTACTGTTACGGCAGCTATAACTTCATTCCATTTATTTTTAATAGGTGCTGCAACAGCAGTGACGTTATATATTACCTCTTCATTATCAACATAGTATCCTTGTTCTCTTATTTGCTGTAACTGTTTCAAAAAAGCCTCAGGATCTGTAATGCTGTAATTCGTATACTTTATTAATGGCGCTGTTCTAAGAAGCTTTTTTATTTCTGGCTCCTCAAGATATGCCATTAAAACCTTCCCAAGAGCTCCATAATGGGGATCCCTGAATCGACCAATGGTAGATGTATATCCTACACCTTCAAGCGTTACACGTTTATCTATATAAACTAAGTGGTCACCTTCAAGAATCGCTAATAGAACAGTAAAACCTGTTTTATGATGGAGAGCAGTTAAATAGGGACTTGCGACATTAATTATATTTAATCGACCAATAACCACGCCGCCATATTCGAACATTTTTAACCCTAAACAATAGGTGGAATCCTTTTGGTTATAATGGATTAGCCCCAAAGTCTCCATTGTATAAAGAAGCCGATAAGCAGTTGCTTTTGGAATATCTACTAATTTACATATATTTTCTATCGTTTGATACTGCGAATCATGAGAAAAACAGTCTAAAATACTAATGGCCTTTTCAAGTGATTGATTTAATTTAACGTTTACATCCCTCATATACCCATTACCCCCAAGTAGATGTTGATACCGATTCACATATTGAATTAGTTCAATAGTATACACATTTAAGATATAAAAAAATAGACCTTTTTTTAATTTATTCATTCTAAAA
>NZ_JAEVLT010000024.1 GCF_024494385.1 Bacillus sp. EB600 | reverse complement strand
TTTAAGGACAACCTGATTAGGGTTGTCCTTTTTGTATGTTAAAAAGTAGGTACTTTAGAAGGTTCAGATTCAAAATACGGATAAAAGAAGAAATAATACGGATAAAATATGGAAGTAGACGGATATCCTCGCGTGAGAATCTGTAAGAAACAAAATAAAGAAATACATCTGATCTCTTTCTAACTAAATCTCAACAATTTAATAAAGCGAAAAATGTTTTACAATGGCGAGATTTGGGGAAAATATTACAGTATCATATCGTTGCAACTTTACATATACTTCATGTATAATTTATGTCAAATATAGTCAAAGTCAGATAGGGGGGGTGGTTGGATGAGAAACATCTCCGATATAATAGAAAGTTACTTAAAACATGTATTAGAATTGAGCGAAGAAGATCTTGTCGAGATAAAGCGCAGTGAAGTTGCTGACAAATTTCAATGTGTACCATCACAGATTAATTATGTTATTAATACAAGGTTCACAATTGAAAGAGGATATATTGTTGAAAGTAAACGTGGCGGAGGGGGATATATCAGGATTACAAAAGTTCATTCCAATGATGCCGCACACCTAATTGACCATTTATTGTCACTTTTACAAAACAGGATAAGTCAATCAAGTGGCGAAGATATTATATATAGACTTGTTGAGGAGGAAATAATTACCAATAGGGAAGCAAAGATTATGTTAAGTGTTATCGATCGGTCGGTATTATATCTTGACCTGCCCTACCGAGATGAATTGCGTTCACGAATGCTAAAAGCAATGTTAACAACTCTAAGATATAAATAAAGCAGCAGGAGAGGTGAGGTTATGATTTGCCAAGAATGTAATCAAAGGCCAGCGACACTGCATTTCACAAAAATTATCAATGGTGAAAAAACAGAAGTACATCTTTGTGAAAAGTGTGCACAAGAAAAAGGCGAAATGTTTATGTTCAGCGGGGAATCGGGTTTTACTTTCAATAACTTATTAGCTGGACTTCTAAACATCGATTCTTCCTTTAAGCAGCAAAACAAAAGCGCATTCCAGCAGGAAGAAATCCTTCAATGTGAAAGGTGCGGGATGACATTTCCCCAATTTGTAAAGACAGGACGCTTTGGTTGTTCTCATTGCTATGATACTTTTAAGGATCAGTTGAAGCCAGTACTTAAACGGCTTCACAGCGGAAATTGGACCCATAATGGGAAGATTCCAAAGCGAAGCGGTGGAGGAATTCATTTAAGAAAAAGACTGGAAGACTTAAAAAATGAGCTAAGAGCTTCTATTATTCAGGAAGAGTTTGAAAAAGCAGCGATCATTCGAGACGAAATTCGTTCCCTTGAAAAAGAACTAACGGAAAACCAAGAGGGAGGGAAATAACGTGTCACTAGAACAGTTTTTGAATAATGCAATCAGCACTTGGATGAGCAAAGAGGGGCCTGATTCTGATATTGTCCTAAGTTCCCGAATTCGTTTAGCTCGAAATTTTGAAGATTATAAGTTTCCTTCTTTGTTCTCACCTGATGAAGCAAAGGAGATTGTTTTGAAGATGGAGGATATTATCCATACCTCCGGATTCAATAAATTTGGATCAATGGAATTATTAAAAATAGATGAATTACAGCCGCTTCAAAAAAGGGTATTGGTTGAAAAGCATTTGATTAGCCCGCATCTCGCGGAAGAATCACCATTTGGTGCTTGCTTGTTAACAGAAAACGAAGAAGTCAGTATTATGATCAATGAGGAAGATCATATTCGGATTCAATGCTTATTTCCAGGTTTGCAATTATCAGAGGCACTTTACGCAGCCAATGAAATTGATGACTGGCTTGAAAGTAATATCCAATATGCATTTGCTGAAAAGCATGGATATTTGACAAGCTGCCCTACTAATGTAGGGACGGGTCTTCGTGCCTCCGTAATGATGCATATACCAGGGCTAATATTAACACAGCAAATAAATCGAATAATTCCGGCGATTAACCAATTAGGCTTGGTTGTAAGAGGTATTTACGGGGAAGGGAGCGAAGCATTAGGAAACCTTTTTCAAATTTCTAATCAAATTACACTTGGAAAGTCAGAAAACGATATCGTTGAAGATTTGAAGGGTGTGGTAAGTCAGCTAATTTCCCAAGAAAGGTCAGCTAGAGAAGCATTGCGAAAGACTTCTAACATACAATTAGAAGACAGGGTGTTTCGTTCATATGGAATTTTGGCGAATAGTCGCATCATTGAAACGAAAGAAGCAGCACGATGCTTATCAGATGTTCGGCTAGGAATAGATATGAATTATATTAAAAATATTTCAAAAAATATTTTAAATGAGTTAATGATTTTAACGCAGCCAGGCTTTTTACAGCTTTATGCCGGAGGCCCATTAAGGGCTAATGAACGGGATATGAGAAGAGCAACCCTTATAAGGGAACGATTAAAAATGGAGAAGAAAAAAGGTGAGGAGGAATAACGATGATGTTTGGCCGTTTTACTGAAAGGGCACAAAAGGTTTTGGCTTTAGCACAAGAGGAAGCAATACGCATAGGACATAATAATATTGGAACCGAGCACATTTTACTTGGTTTAGTTCGCGAAGGTGAAGGAATTGCAGCAAAAGCTCTATTTGGGCTTGGTTTAGGTGCAGAAAAAATCCAACAAGAAGTTGAAAACTTAATTGGAAAAGGTCAAGAGTCGACGCAAACAATTCATTATACTCCAAGAGCAAAAAAAGTCATTGAGCTATCGATGGATGAGGCCCGTAAACTTGGACATTCTTATGTTGGGACAGAGCATATTCTGCTTGGCCTTATCCGTGAGGGGGAAGGAGTTGCAGCAAGAGTATTAAATAATCTTGGTGTCAGTCTTAATAAGGCACGTCAGCAGGTCCTTCAATTATTAGGCAGCAATGAATCGAGCGGACATCAAGGTGGAGCATCAGCCAATGCAAACACTCCTACGCTTGACAGCCTAGCAAGAGATTTAACAGCAATTGCAAGAGAAGGCACGCTTGATCCAGTTATTGGACGCAGTAAGGAAATTCAACGTGTGATTGAAGTCCTTAGCCGCCGCACGAAAAATAACCCAGTGCTAATTGGCGAACCAGGTGTAGGTAAAACAGCTATAGCTGAAGGACTCGCCCAGCAAATTGTTCATAATGAAGTTCCTGAGATTCTCCGTGATAAACGCGTAATGACGCTTGATATGGGAACTGTAGTAGCAGGTACAAAGTATCGCGGCGAATTTGAGGATCGCTTAAAGAAAGTAATGGATGAGATAAGGCAGGCTGGAAATATTATTTTATTCATTGATGAGCTTCATACATTGATAGGAGCTGGAGGTGCAGAAGGTGCCATTGATGCATCGAATATCTTAAAACCTTCCCTAGCCAGAGGAGAGCTGCAGTGTATTGGGGCAACTACCCTAGATGAGTATCGTAAGTATATCGAAAAAGATGCTGCTTTAGAAAGACGCTTCCAGCCAATTCGTGTTGATGAACCAACACTCGATGAGTCAATTCAGATTTTAAAAGGCTTAAGGGATCGTTATGAAGCACATCATCGCGTTTCAATAATCGATGAAGCCATTGAAGCAGCTGTTAAGATGTCTGATCGATATATTTCCGATCGATTCTTGCCGGATAAAGCCATTGATTTGATTGATGAAGCAGGTTCAAAGGTACGGCTTCGTTCTTATACAACACCGCCTAATTTAAAGGAATTAGAAATTAAGCTTGAGGGAGTAAGAAAAGAAAAGGATGCTTCTGTACAAAGCCAAGAATTTGAAAAGGCTGCCTCATTAAGGGATACAGAGCAGCGTCTACGTGAACAGCTTGAGGAAACGAAGAAAAACTGGAAGGAAAAACAAGGCAAAGAAAACAGCGAAGTTACAGTTGAGGATATTGCTAGTGTTGTTTCTAGTTGGACGGGTATTCCTGTCTCCAAGCTTGCTGAAACAGAAACGGAGAAACTCCTGCATCTCGAAGATATCCTTCACTCACGTGTTATTGGTCAGGAGGAAGCTGTCAAGGCAGTTTCAAAGGCTGTCCGCCGTGCCCGTGCTGGCTTAAAGGATCCAAAACGTCCGATTGGTTCGTTTGTATTCCTAGGACCAACAGGGGTAGGGAAAACAGAATTGGCCCGTGCCCTTGCTGAAGCAATGTTTGGTGATGAAGAAGCAATGATCCGGATTGATATGTCCGAGTATATGGAAAAGCATTCCACATCGCGTCTTGTTGGTTCACCTCCTGGTTATGTTGGTTATGAAGAAGGCGGACAATTAACGGAAAAAGTTCGCAGAAAGCCTTATTCCGTCATCCTGCTTGATGAAATTGAAAAGGCACATCCAGATGTATTCAATATATTGCTGCAGGTGCTTGAGGATGGGCGTTTAACTGATTCTAAAGGAAGAACAGTTGACTTCCGCAATACAGTTTTAATCATGACTTCGAATGTTGGTGCCGAGGCGTTAAAGCGGAACAAGTATGTTGGCTTTAACATTCAAGACAGCGCTGACCAAGATTACAAAGATATGAAGGGCAAAGTGATGTCGGAGTTGAAAAAGGCCTTCCGTCCGGAGTTCTTAAACCGTATAGATGAAATTATTGTCTTCCATGCGTTGGAGAAAAAGCAACTTCAGGAGATTGTTACGTTATTGTCTGACCAATTAATAAAACGCTTAAAGGAACAGGATATTTCCTTAGAATTAACTGAGGCCGCAAAAGAAAAAATTGCGAAAGAAGGCTATGATCCTGAATATGGTGCCCGCCCGCTCCGTCGTGCGATTCAAAAACATATTGAAGATCGACTTTCGGAGGAATTACTCAAGGGTACATTACTAACAGGACAGCATGTTGTAATTGATGTAGAAAATGATGAATTTAAAGTTAGAACGGCAGAAAATACAAGCTTAGCTAAATAGACCACGATCGAATTTAAGTAAGGACCAATAAGGAGGTACACGTAAATATTGCTCATCGTGTACCTCTATTTTTCATGTAAAGGGCAGTCAGCAAGGGAGGCTATTTAGTGTCGAAAAGAAAAACAAAATTTATCTGCCAGGAATGCGGGTATGAGTCTCCTAAATGGATGGGAAAATGTCCAGGTTGCGGAGTATGGAATAAAATGGTCGAAGAGATTGAGGTTACTGGTGCATCAAGAAGAGGAGCGTTTGCTCATTCGCAGGGAGGTTCGATGATTGCGGCGAAGCCGACACCAATCACTTCAATTGAAACGGAAAGTGAACCGCGGATTCTAACTGATCTAAATGAACTTAATCGGGTCCTTGGCGGTGGCGTGGTAAGAGGATCCCTCGTTTTAATTGGAGGTGACCCGGGAATTGGAAAATCAACTCTTTTATTGCAGGTTTCTTCCCAGCTTGCTCACAAAGGCAACCAGGTTTTATATGTTTCGGGGGAAGAATCAATAAGGCAGACAAAGCTTCGTGCCGACAGATTAGGAGTTTCCTCGCCCAATCTTCTTGTATATGCGGAAACAAATCTAGAGGAAATTAATCGGACAATTGAAGGTACGAATCCTGATTTTGTAATTATTGACTCGATTCAAACAATCTTTCACCCAGATGTAACTTCTGCTCCAGGAAGTGTTTCACAGGTTCGGGAGTGTACGGCGGAATTAATGAGAATTGGAAAAACAAAGGGGATTGCTGTTTTTATTGTTGGGCACGTTACAAAAGAAGGCTCAATCGCAGGACCAAGACTTCTTGAACATATGGTGGATACTGTTCTTTATTTTGAGGGGGAAAGACATCATACATACCGAATATTAAGGGCAGTAAAAAACCGGTTTGGTTCTACAAATGAAATGGGAATATTTGAAATGAAAGAAATGGGTCTTGAGGAAGTCAAAAATCCATCAGAAATTTTTCTTGAAGAAAGATCTAGGGGTGCTGCGGGCTCCACTGTTGTTGCCTCAATGGAAGGAACACGGCCTGTTTTAGTAGAAATTCAAGCGTTAATTTCACCAACAAGCTTTGGGAACCCAAGAAGAATGGCTACAGGCATTGATCATAACAGAGTACCATTGCTTATGGCAGTATTAGAGAAGCGGGTTGGTATGCTTTTACAAAACCAAGATGCCTATTTAAAAGTAGCCGGAGGAGTAAAGCTGGATGAGCCAGCGATTGATCTTGCCATTGCAGTCAGCATAGCTTCAAGCTTTCGGGACAAGCCAACAAAACCGACAGACTGCATCATTGGAGAGGTAGGTCTGACCGGAGAAGTAAGAAGGGTTTCAAGGATTGAACAACGTGTTCAGGAAGCGGCCAAGCTCGGATTTGAACGGGTAATTTTACCCGCCAACAATTTAGGGGGCTGGAAGGGACCTAATGGCATTGAATTGATTGGTGTTGCATCGGTTAGTGAGGCATTGAAGGCAGCGTTGGGGGGGGGAGTCAATGGAGATTAAAAGGTTAAGTGAGCAAACGATAATCGATGTGCTAAAGTTTATCGCCCCTGGCACCCCCATTCGTGATGGTATTGATAATGTGCTGCGGGCAAATACAGGTGGGCTTATTGTCGTTGGCTACAATGAAAAAGTGAAAAGTATCGTAGATGGTGGTTTTGAAATCAACTGTTCTTTAACGCCCAGCTATTTATATGAATTGGCGAAAATGGACGGAGCGATCATTTTAAATGAACTAGGGAATAAAATATTATTTGCGAATGCCCATCTTGCTCCAGATCCGGCTGTCCATTCAACTGAAACAGGGATGCGTCATCGGACAGCTGAAAGAGTGGCCAAACAAACAAAAGCGCTTGTCATCGCTATTTCACAAAGAAGGAATATTATTACCTTATATCAAGGGAACTTTCGCTATGCGCTAAACGATATTGCTGTTATGTTAACAAAAGCAAACCAAGCTATTCAAACACTCGAAAAATACAAGGTTGTTTTTGAACAAAGTGTTGTAAATCTAAGTGTTTTAGAGTTTGAGGAATCCGTTACATACAGTGACTTTCTTCAGGTGCTGCGTCGCTTTGAAATGGTATTAAAAATTAAAAAAGAGTTATTGACTTATTTAAGTGAACTAGGGACAGAAGGAAGATTGATTCGTTTACAGTTGAATGAAATTTTAACCGAGTTAGAGGAAACGGCTCTACTGATTATTAAAGATTATGCGTTTGAACGGGAGGTAAAGGCCCGGGAGGTTCTTATGCGCCTGCAAGGCATGGTCAGTATTGACCCGATAGAGGATGCAAATTTGTTGAAGGCATTGGGTTATCAAGGTTATGTTCACCTTGATGAATTTAAGTGCCCACGCGGTTATCGGATTCTTCATAAAATCCCCCGCCTACCACTTGTAATTATTGAAAACCTAATAAACAGCTTTGGGGGCCTTCCAAAAATTATTGCTGCTTCAGTGGAAGAGTTAGATGAGGTGGAAGGAATAGGGGAGGTTAGGGCCCGGAAAATAAAAGAGGGATTTAAGCTGATCAAAGAGCGTCTCCATACAGAACGTCATTTGTAAAAAGGAATTAAGGGAAATAGTTCCATTTGTTTGACACACTATTTATCTGGATGCTACCCTTGAGATACAGGCTTTGCAGGGCCTTTAAATTCCTCAACTTGTTCCCCAATAAGTGCAATATATTTCAAAGGTGTTACAAATCAAAAAAATATCTATTTCCTTACGTTTCAATTTTATGAATATGTTTATAATGAATAGAAGGAGGTGAAGGAATGTTAAAACGTATCGTTCAAGCTTGTTTCCTAATAACCGGGGGAACACTTGGTATACTGTTAATTCCTGATTTATTATCAATATTAAAACTAAGTGACAATCCGATCATCAATAACTCTTATGTTTCAGCTATTTTAGGTGCAATTATATTTTATCTTATTACTTTTTGGGCAGTGGATTATGTCAACGGATTTATTGGGTGGGCAGAAGATTCACTGATAAAGGTTCCTGTAACAGATATTTTGTTTGGAAGTGTCGGGTTAATCTCCGGGCTATTGGTAGCTTTTTTAATAGGGTTACCTTTAAATGCTATTAAAGTCCCACTTCTAAATACACTTGCGCCTATTTTATTAACCCTAGTATTTGGCTACCTTGGGTTTCAGGTTGGTTTTAAGAAACGGGATGAGCTGTTGAATTTGTTTACCAATCGAATGAGTAAGAAAAAACCTGGTGAAGAAGAAAGCGAAAAAGCTGCCAGCCGTTCGTTGAAAATTTTAGATACAAGTGTCATTATTGATGGGCGTGTTGCTGATATTTGCCAAACGGGATTTTTAGAGGGAACTATTGTGATTCCACAATTTGTCTTGGGGGAGCTGCAGCATATTGCAGATTCATCCGATGTCCTTAAACGGAATCGGGGACGAAGAGGTCTTGATATTTTAAATCGGATTCAAAAAGAGCTCGCGATTAAGGTGGAAATTTATGAGGGCGATTTTGATGAAATTCAAGAAGTAGACAGCAAACTCGTCAAGTTAGCGAAATTAACAAATGGTATTTTAGTTACGAATGATTTTAATTTAAATAAAGTATGTGAGCTGCAAAAAGTCACTGTTTTAAATATTAATGACTTGGCAAATGCTGTTAAGCCAGTTGTTTTACCTGGCGAAGAATTAAATGTTCAAGTTATTAAGGATGGAAAAGAATATCATCAGGGTGTCGCTTATTTGGATGATGGAACCATGATTGTGGTGGAAGAAGGAAGAGAATATATCGGGAAGCGAATCGATGTGCTGGTCACAAGTGTCCTGCAAACATCTGCAGGGCGAATGATTTTTGCTAAACCAAAACTTTTGGAAAAAGCACTATAATATAGATAATGCTTAACGAGGAGATAGAAGATCAGATTGGGGTTTTACTATGACTTACCAGGTCATTATCCCTGCTGCTGGCCAAGGGAAAAGAATGGAGGCAGGGAAAAATAAACTTTTAATTGAGCTTAATCGAATTCCAATCTTAATTCATACGTTATTGGTATTTGAAAACGATGAAAAGTGTGACGGAATTATTTTAGCTATTCATCCGCACGATGAGAGTGAATTTAGATTACTGCTTCATAATTTCAAAATATCCAAGGTGAAAAGATTAGTTCCTGGAGGGAAGGAACGTCAAGATAGCATTTATCATGCACTTCAAACAGTTGATGGAAATCGTATGATCCTTGTTCATGATGCCGCCCGTCCTTTTATTAAGCAAGAGCAGATTCACCTTCTTGTTGAAACTGCGAAAAAAACGGATGCAGCGATCATTGGGGTTCCTGCTAAAGACACCATGAAAAAGGTTCATAACGGTGTTGTTCAGGAAACGGTCGAAAGGTCCAGCTTGTGGATTGTTCAAACTCCACAAGCTTTTCGCTTTTCTTTGTTACTAAAAGCTTATCAAAAAGCGGAAGAAGACCATTTCATTGGGACAGATGACGCAAGCTTAGTAGAACGTCTAGGAAATTCTGTTACGATGGTTGAAGGAGATTATGATAATATCAAATTGACTACTCCGGAAGATCTATTTTTTGCTGAGGCTATTCTAAGAAAAAACGTTAATTTGTAAGAAAAGTTGGAGTTGAACAAAGAAGGAGTTGCGGACATGTTTCGAATTGGACAGGGCTTTGATGTACATCAATTAACACCAGGGCGTCCACTAATTATCGGGGGGATTTCTATTCCCTATGAACAAGGTCTATTAGGTCATTCAGATGCGGATGTTTTACTGCATACCGTAGCCGATGCTTGTCTAGGTGCCATTGGTGCAGGAGATATTGGAAAGCATTTTCCTGATACCGACCCTGCTTTTAAAGATGCTAATTCAGCAATGCTTCTAGAGTATGTTTGGAATTTGGTTAAAGAACAAGGATATGTGCTGGGAAATGCAGATTGTACGATTATTGCCCAAAGGCCAAAAATGGCACCGTATATCGACCAAATGAAACAACGAATTGCCGAGCTGTTAGAAGGAGCGCCGGAGCAAATCAATGTAAAAGCAACAACAACGGAAAAATTAGGCTTTACCGGAAGAGGCGAAGGGATTGCCGCTCAGGCGGTTGTCTTGCTAAAAAAGGCAAATCAAAATGATTAAGCTTTAAAGCCTCATAGAGCAATGGTAAAATGAAACAGGATAAAAAGAAAACTTGCTGATTGGCGGCCCAAAGGGCAATGGCAGATGCGTAGTTTTTACTTGCAGTAGACAGGAAAGTAGAAACTTGTTGTTCTTTCCTGATAGCTAAATAAAAATATAAAAATATAGAGTCAGAAAGCAATTGGGCACCTGCGCAAAGGACAAAAGCAGTTGCGATCCAGGTGGGGGGCTGTTTGCTTTTTTGGTAGGAGGCAATATTGATGTCAAGTGAAGTTCGAGTAAGGTATGCTCCAAGTCCAACCGGACACTTACATATTGGAAATGCCCGAACAGCATTGTTCAACTATTTATTTGCACGAAATCTGGGAGGAAAATTCATCCTTCGGATTGAAGATACCGATCAAAAAAGAAATATCGAGGGCGGCGAGCAAAGTCAAATAAAATATTTAAAATGGCTCGGAATGGATTGGGATGAAGGTGTCGATGTCGGTGGTGAATACGGTCCTTATCGTCAATCTGAACGAAATGATATTTATCAAAAATTTTATTCACGGCTTTTAGAAGAAGGCAAAGCCTACAAATGCTATTGTACAGAAGAAGAACTAGCTGTTGAACATGATGCGCAAGTAGCAAGGGGTGAAACACCCCATTATTCTGGCAAATGCCGTCATTTGACTGAAGAACAGCGTGCAGAACTTGAAAAGGAAGGCCGCAAACCAAGTATTCGCATAAAAGTGCCTGCAGGTAAAGTATACTCATTTAATGATATGGTGAAAGGTTCTGTTTCGTTTGAATCTGACGGCTTCGGTGATTGGGTCATGATTAAAAAGGACGGAATACCAACCTATAATTTTGCCGTAGCAATTGATGATTATCTAATGAAAATCTCTCATGTGCTTCGCGGAGATGATCATATCTCGAATACACCGAAGCAGTTGATGGTCTATGATGCGCTGGGTTGGGAACCTCCTATTTTTGGGCATATGACATTGATTGTCAATGAAAACCACAAGAAACTTAGCAAACGTGATGAATCTATTATCCAATTTATGGAGCAGTACGAAGGCTTAGGCTATTTACCTGAAGCATTATTTAACTTTATCGCATTACTTGGCTGGTCGCCCGGCGGGGAGGAAGAAATCTTTTCGAAAGAGGAGTTTATTAAGGTTTTTGATGCCAACCGTCTCTCAAAATCACCCGCAGTTTTTGATAAGCAAAAGCTGGAATGGATGAATAACCAATATGTGAAAAAGGCAGACCTTGAAAAGGTTGTCGGAATTTCCTTACCACATCTTATTAAAGCCGGTCGTCTTAACGTTGACATGAACGAAGCCGAACGAGAATGGGCAACGAAACTTATTGCGCTATTCCAGGAAAAAATGAGCTTTGGAGCGGAAATTGTTGAGCTTACGGATATGTTTTTCCAGGATGAAGCAGAATATGAGCAAGAAGCCAAGGAAGTCCTTACAGGAGAGACAGTTCCCCAGGTTTTGCAGGCATTTAGTGAGGAAATTGCCGGGTTGGAAGAATTTACAGCTGAGAAAGTTAAGGCTGCTATAAAAGCTGTCCAGAAAGTGACTGGACAAAAGGGAAAGAACTTATTCATGCCAATTCGTTCTGCTGTAACGGGGCAAACGCACGGACCGGACCTTAACCAAGCTATTGAACTGTTAGGAAGAGAAAAGGTTCAAGCCCGTCTTCAAAAAATTTTAGGTTAACATTATTCCAAAAATATAATATAGTATAAGAAAGAAATTTATAATGTAAAAATGTTGAAGAGGAAAAGTATAAAAATGATGCTTTAAAGAGAGAACCGCCATCGGCTGAAAGTGGTTCAAGCCCCTCGTTTTTAGAAGTGCACCTCTGAGTCCCATTTCGAAGTGAATATTCATGTAGACTTGGGCGGAGCCTTCCGTTAAAAGGATAAAGTTGAGACCAGATAATGGTCTAAACAGAGTGGAACCGCGCCTTAAGCGTCTCTGTCTATATGACAGAGACGC
Organism: Bacillus sp. EB600; assembly: GCF_024494385.1. Classification (GTDB taxonomy): domain Bacteria; phylum Bacillota; class Bacilli; order Bacillales; family Cytobacillaceae; genus JAEVLT01. Next base: position 62,696 of record NZ_JAEVLT010000024.1, on the reverse strand, counting down.
TTTTTTATTAGAAAAGCGGAAGCGCCCGATTAGTGCCGTATGGACTGGGGACTGGAGCACACCGACTGAGATAAAGGAAACACGAAGAGCGTAAGCGCATTCGTGCTTGACTTATCGTAGGGAGGTGGGTGAAGTCCACTAGGCGCTGGGCGGTTGGAGCTAGACAGTGATTAAAGTTCAAGATAACGATAAAAAGGGGGAGAAGGGGAATGTTTAGAAGGTTAAAGGAGGATGTTGATGTTATTTTCGAGCAGGATCCGGCTGCACGAAGTTATTTAGAAGTTATTTTGACCTACTCCGGTCTCCATGCCATATGGTCGCACCGATTTGCACATGCTCTTTATAAACGGAAATATTATTTTCTTGCCCGGGTCATTTCCCAAACAAGCCGCTTTTTTACGGGAATCGAAATCCATCCAGGAGCCATAATCGGCAGGCGCCTTTTCATCGACCACGGAATGGGAGTAGTCATTGGTGAGACATGTGAAATTGGAGATAATGTTACCCTCTATCAAGGGGTTACATTAGGAGGAACCGGTAAAGAAAAAGGTAAACGACATCCGACGATAAAGGATAATGTCCTGATTTCAACTGGGGCAAAGGTGTTGGGGTCGATTACGATTGGAGAAAATTCCAAAATAGGCGGAGGGTCCGTTGTTCTAAGGGAAGTTCCACCCAATTCAACTGTTGTTGGGGTACCTGGAAGAGTTGTTGTTCAAGATGGAAGAAAAATAGGCAAGGATTTTAATCATAGTAATTTACCAGATCCAGTTGCTGATCGACTTAAAGAGATGGAAATGGAAATTTGCCAACTTAGACAGGCGCTGGAGAAGGTAAAAGAAGAAGGGGTTAAAGTAAAATGACCATCCAAGTATATAATACGTTAACTCGTAAAAAGGAAGTATTTGTTCCAATCGAAGAAGGAAAAGTAAAAATGTATGTTTGCGGACCAACGGTCTATAACTATATTCATATTGGAAATGCAAGGCCTGCGATTGTATTTGACACAGTCCGTCGTTACTTTGAATATCGGGGTTATGATGTTAAATATGTCTCAAACTTTACAGATGTAGACGATAAGCTTATTCGGGCGGCAAAAGAGCTTGGAGCGGATGTTCCAACGATCGCCAACCGTTTTGTCGAGGCCTATTTTGAAGACGTTACTGCCCTAGGATGCAAGAAGGCAGACGTGCATCCGCGGGTTATGGAAAACATGGAAATTATTATTGAATTCATCAGTAAATTGATTGAAAAAGGATACGCTTATGAATCAGAGGGAGATGTTTATTTCCGGACCAGAAAATTCAATGGCTACGGAAAGCTTTCCCATCAATCCGTTGATGATCTGCAAATTGGCGCTAGGATTGAAGTAGGGGAAAAGAAACAAGACGATCTAGACTTTGCATTATGGAAGGCTGCAAAGGAAGGAGAAATCTATTGGGAAAGTCCTTGGGGAGTTGGCCGACCAGGCTGGCACATTGAGTGCTCTGCTATGGCGAAAAAATATCTAGGTGAAACGATCGATATTCATGCTGGAGGGCAGGATTTAGCCTTCCCACATCATGAAAATGAGATTGCTCAATCCGAAGCACTTTCAGGTAAAACATTCGCAAACTATTGGATGCACAATGGTTATATTAATATTGATAATGAAAAGATGTCCAAATCGTTAGGGAACTTTGTCCTTGTCCATGACATTATTAAAAAGCATGATCCACAAGTTTTACGGTTTTTTATGCTCTCTGTGCATTATCGGAATCCAATTAATTATAGTGAAGAATTGTTGGAGAGTACAAAGGCCGCATTGGAAAGATTAACAACATCCTATCACAACTTAAAGCACCGCCGAGAAGCCAGCACAGATTTAACGGAAAACAATCAGGAATGGCTTGATAAAATAGCCGAATTAAAAGAGCAGTTTATCCAAGAAATGGATGATGACTTTAATACGGCAAATGCTGTTTCAGTTTTGTTTGAGCTTTCTAAGCTTGCTAACTACTATTTAATGGAAAAAAATACAGCCGTTGCGGTAATTGATGCTTTTGTAACAGAATTTGAAGACCTCTCACATGTTTTAGGTCTAACATTTAAAAAAGAAGCAATGCTGGATGCGGACATTGATGCATTGATTGAAAAGCGAAATCAAGCTCGTAAGGACCGAAACTTTCAGCTATCCGATCAAATAAGAGACCAGTTGAAAGAGTTGCATATTATTTTAGAAGATACACCGCAAGGAACAAGATGGAAGAGAGGCTAAATCGATGCTCCATTATGAAAATAATGTGGACCCAAAACAATTGAATAGCTTGGCTCTTGCCTATATGGGGGATGCAATCTTTGAGGTCTATGTAAGACGCCACCTCATTCAAAGTGGGCAAGTAAAACCGAATCACTTACACCGCGAAGGAACAAGATATGTTTCGGCTAAAGCACAGTGTTCAATTCTTTTTAAAATGCTAGATAATGACTGCTTAACTAAAGAAGAAGTGGCAGTTGTTATGCGCGGCAGAAATGCTAAATCTGCAACGGTTCCAAAAAACACGGATGTGCAAACATATCATTATAGTACAGCTTTTGAAGCATTAATGGGTTATCTGTACTTGCTTGGCAATAATGATCGATTAGAAGAACTTATCGAGCAGGCATTTTCATATGTAGAAGAAAAGTTGAGAGGAGTGTAGTGATGAATCAGGAACAGGAACAGGAACAGGAATATATCATTGGGAAGAATCCAATCATCGAGGCTCTTAAATCCAATCGAGATATTAATAAGATTTTGATTGCGGAAGGTTCACAGCGCGGCCAAATGCAGCAAATTACTCAACTGGCAAGGGAAGGAAATGTGATTGTTCAATTTGTCCCCAAAAAGAAGCTTGACCTAATAACGGATGGAAACCATCAAGGCGTCCTTGCTTATGTTGCTGCTTACCAATATGCTGAGCTGGATGATTTATTTGCCGCCGCCAAAAAGAGAGAGGAGCCACCATTTTTCCTCCTATTAGATGAAATTGAGGACCCGCATAACCTTGGCTCGATTATGAGAACGGCTGATGCTGTTGGGGCGCACGGAATTATTATCCCGAAACGAAGAGCCGTTGGTTTAACGGCTACTGTCGCTAAAGCATCAACTGGAGCAATTGAATATATACCCGTTGTTCGCGTAACGAATATGGCAAGAACAATTGATCAATTAAAGGAGCTTGGTGTATGGATTGTCGGAACGGATGCGAGCGGGACAGAAGATTATCGCCGTTTTGATGGGACTCTTCCTTTGGGACTTGTGATTGGCAGTGAAGGGAAAGGTATGGGCAGGCTGATCAGAGATAAATGTGACTTTTTAATCAAGCTTCCGATGGCTGGGAAGGTAACCTCCTTAAATGCCTCCGTGGCCGCTTCATTGCTAATGTATGAGGTATATCGGAAACGTTACCCGCTTGAGGGATAGCAATGGACATTCTAATTGTTGATGGCTATAACATTATTGGTGCCTGGCCAGAGTTAAAGGCCTTAAGGGATAAAGATTTAGCTGCTGCCCGTGATCTCTTAATTGAAAAAATGGCAGAATTACAAGCCTATTCAGGGTACCGTGTGATTGTCGTTTTTGATGCCTACATTGTGCAAGGAACCGAAAAAAAGCTTAAAAGCCATAAGGTTGAAGTTATTTTTACAAAGGAAAATGAAACAGCGGATGAACGAATTGAAAAATTGGCTATTCAATTAAGTAATCGCAAAACCCAAATCCATGTGGCAACTTCTGATTATACGGAGCAATGGGCAATTTTCGGTCAAGGAGCGTTACGGATTTCTGCTCGCGAGCTGTTAACTGAAGTGCAACAAATAGAAAAAAGGATCGAAAAAAACGTTAAGAATATCCAAGAAAACAAACCCGCTTCAAAGATTCCAATTAGCAATGAAGTGGCAGAAATTTTTGAAAAATGGCGCAGAGGTGAGAAATGAGCATTGACCATTTAAAAATTTCTACTGTATAATAATTCTAACTATGCTTGTTCGGCGGGAGGGGACCCTTGAAAGTATGGACTTCATATCAACAAATGATACAAGATTAATGTCGCTGGATGACGAACAGATCGTTGAATTGGTTCACAACGGAGAAAGCGAAGCGTTAGATTATTTGATTCATAAATATCGGAATTTTGTCCGGGCAAAAGCAAGATCCTATTTTTTAATTGGTGCTGATAAAGAGGATATCGTTCAAGAAGGAATGATTGGTCTATACAAGGCAATCCGTGATTTTCGTGAAGAAAAACTTACATCGTTTAAGGCATTTGCTGAGTTATGCATTACAAGGCAGATTATCACAGCCATTAAAACTGCAACAAGGCAAAAGCATATTCCGTTAAATTCATATGTTTCTTTGGACAAGCCTATTTATGACGAAGAATCCGATCGAACTTTAATGGATATTTTATCGGGAGCAAAGGTGCTCGATCCTGAGGAATTGATTATTAATCAGGAAGAGTTTGATAATATTGAAGTGAAAATGACAGAGTTATTAAGTGACTTAGAGCGTAAAGTGCTTTCTCTTTACTTAGAGGGGCAATCGTACCAAGAAATATCTGAAGAACTTAACCGGCATGTGAAGTCGATTGATAATGCCCTCCAGCGTGTTAAAAGAAAACTAGAAAGATATTTGGAAATCCGCGAATTCTCACTTTAAAAACGCTTTGGTTTTTGTCTGATCAATTAATACACTCCCAGGGGTTATTGACATTAAATAGGGGCCATGTTACATTTTTAAGGATATAAACGTAGGCAATAGTAGGTGTTAATTGATGAGTAAAAAAACGATTCTAGCTTGTACTGATTGTGGATCAAGGAACTATTCATACCCTGAAAAGGCTGACCAGACTGAGCGATTGGAATTAAAGAAGTTTTGTAAAACGTGTGGAACGCATACTGTCCACCGCGAAACAAAGTAATTTTAATAGATATAGATAGCTATTCATAGTTGGAGGTTACAACATGCATCGCATTACAAAGTTTTTCAGCGATATTGTTCGTGAAATGAGGAAGGTCAGCTGGCCAAAACGTAAGGAACTGACTCGGTATACAATTACTGTTTTATCAACTGTTATCTTTTTTGCTCTGTTTTTTGAGGTTATCGATTTTGGAATTTCCAAATTGATTCGGTTAATTCTTGAATAACAATTAGGGTTTCATGGTATAATGAACAATATAAGAGGAAATTTTATGTAAAGCCCGTTTAACGGGTTTTTTCATTTGCCTAAAAATAAAAGCGAAGCGCCCGAACTAAGGAACGTCGACTAAAAACCGCCACGTCCTGTGGCGAACGTCGACGTCAGCACATCCTATGCAAGTCCGTATGGGCTGGAGCACACCGACTGAGATAAAGGAAACACGAAGAGCGTAAGCGATTCGATGTTGACTTATCATAGGGAGGTGGGCGAGGTACACTAGTCGCTGGGCGCTGGCCGACTAAAAGCGCCGCCCTCCTGGCGGCAACGTCGGCACTAGCACGTCCTGTGCGTCGAAGCTAGACAATTCCCAAAGTTTAAACTGTTATACTTTTATATTATTAAAAATAGGGAGGGACGGACGAATTAGTCCTACTGAATGGAAAAAAACTGGTACGTTGTCCATACTTACTCAGGTTATGAGAATAAAGTAAAGGCCAACCTGGAAAAACGTGTGGAATCAATGGGGATGGCTGATAAGATTTTCCGTGTCATAGTTCCTGAAGAAGAAGAAACAGAGATCAAAAATGGAAAGAAAAAAGTAGTGAAAAGAAAGGTCTTCCCAGGCTACGTGTTGGTGGAATTAGTAATGACAGACGATTCGTGGTATGTAGTGAGGAACACACCTGGTGTTACCGGATTTGTTGGCTCCGCTGGTTCCGGCTCAAAGCCGACGCCGCTGCTTAATGAAGAAGTAGGCTCTATTCTGAAGCATATGGGAGTAGAAGAAAAACGGTTTGATGCGAACTATGAAATGGGCGAAACTGTAAAGGTTAAAGCAGGTCCGTTTGCTAACTTTACTGGAACGATTGAAGAGATGGATAAAGACAAAGCGAAGCTCAAGGTCTTGGTCAATATGTTCGGTCGTGACACCCCGGTAGAACTGGATTTTTCGCAGATTGAGAAAATGGAATAGAAAAGCAAAAACACCTGATACAAAGAAAAATAATTTATCAAAACGAAAAAAACTTGAAATCAATCCTAAAAAATGTTACTATTTCATAGGTCAGTATGTCTCGGAATGAGACAAGACATTTTGTCAAGTTCTTTATCTTTATATAAAGACTATTGTTGAGTGGGAGGGTTTATCCCTATTACCACATCACGGACTTTAAGGAGGTGTGTCTCGTGGCTAAAAAGGTAATTAAAGTTGTTAAATTACAAATTCCTGCTGGCAAAGCTAACCCAGCACCACCAGTTGGTCCTGCATTAGGTCAAGCCGGTGTTAACATCATGGGATTCTGTAAAGAATTTAACGCACGTACAGCAGATCAAGCTGGTTTAATCATTCCTGTTGAAATTACGGTTTTTGAAGACCGTTCATTTACATTTATTACGAAAACTCCTCCCGCTGCAGTTCTTTTAAAAGTAGCAGCTGGAATTCAGTCTGGTTCAGGCCAGCCTAACCGTAATAAAGTAGCAACAGTAAAGCGTGATACAGTACGCGAGATTGCGGAACAAAAAATGCCCGACCTTAACGCTGCAAGCGTTGAAGCAGCCATGCGAATGGTTGAGGGTACTGCACGCAGCATGGGAATCGTTATTGAAGATTAATCCATGTAAAAACTGTTTTTGTTGAATGAAGGGTTGCGACGTTCTATAACACTCGCAACCTTTTTCGTGGGAGGTAAGAGGTAATTCCGTTAAAACCACAATCAAGGAGGAAAACTTAAAATGGCTAAAAAAGGTAAGAAGTATCTAGAAGCTGTAAAGCTTATTGATCGTACAAAGGCTTATCCAGTTGCTGAAGCAATTGAGTTAGTGAAAAAAACGAACACTGCTAAATTTGATGCAACGATTGAAGTTGCATTCCGTCTTGGGGTTGACCCTAAGAAAGCTGACCAACAAATCCGTGGTGCTGTCGTTCTTCCAAATGGAACTGGTAAAACTCAACGCGTACTCGTTTTCGCGAAGGGTGAAAAGGTGAAGGAAGCAGAAGCTGCTGGAGCTGATTTTGTAGGCGATACAGAATACATCAACAAAATCCAACAAGGCTGGTTTGACTTCGACGTTATCGTTGCTACTCCTGATATGATGGGTGAAGTTGGTAAACTAGGACGTGTATTAGGACCTAAAGGTTTAATGCCAAACCCTAAAACAGGTACAGTTACATTTGATGTAACTAGAGCTGTTAATGAAATCAAAGCAGGTAAAGTAGAATACCGTGTTGATAAAGCTGGGAATATCAGTGTGCCAATCGGTAAAGCTTCGTTTGAAGATCAGAAGCTTGTTGAAAACTTCAACACTATTTTCGAAACAATGGTTAAAGTAAAACCTTCAGCTGCAAAAGGAACTTACATGAAGAATGTCACAGTTGCTTCAACAATGGGACCTGGCGTGAAGATTGACCCTTCAACCGCTGCAGTAAAATAATGGATTGTTGACAAACAAAGATATATCTTATAGAATATATTTTGTTGTTTAAATAAATACTCATTTGTACCGTAGACAGCAGGTGCTTTAAAGTGCTTAATTCCCTGCCGAGGTAATGCGATAGAATTGCTTTAATGTTTGACACTATTGTATGCCGCCTCCATGTCTGTTCGGATATGGAGGTTTTTAATTGTTAGGTATGAATGTAGAGAATCTACAGGAGGTGTAAGAATGAGCAGTGCAATCGAACAAAAGAAACTAATCGTAGAAGAAATTGCTGATAAATTTAAAGCAAGCAAATCTACAATCGTAGTTGACTATCGTGGACTAACTGTTGCTGAAGTTACTGAACTTCGTAAACAGCTTCGTGAAGCAGGTATTGATTTTAAGGTTTACAAAAATTCAATGACCCGCCGTGCTGCAGAGGCTGCAGAACTTAAGGGTTTAAATGAAGCTTTAACTGGTCCAAACGCCATTGCATTCAGTAATGAGGATGTTGTAGCGCCAGCTAAAATCTTAAATGATTTTGCAAAAAAACACGAGGCACTTGAATTAAAAGCAGGTGTAATCGAAGGTAACATCGCATCCGTTGAAGAGGTTAAAGCTCTTGCTGAACTACCTTCACGCGAAGGCTTACTTTCTATGCTACTCAGCGTACTGCAAGCACCAATTCGCAATCTTGCTCTTGCTGCAAAAGCTGTTGCAGACCAAAAAGAAGAACAAGGCGCGTAAGTTAACGGAAAATCGAAGCACCTGGTTATTGACATATGGCCTGGAGCTGGGCGATTAAATCGCAATTTAGAATAAACCGAACCATAATTAAGGAGGAAATTAACCATGACTAAAGAACAAATCATTGAAGCAGTTAAAAATATGACTGTTTTAGAACTTAACGATCTAGTAAAAGCAATCGAAGAAGAATTCGGCGTAACTGCTGCTGCTCCTGTAGCAATGGGTGGCGTAGCTGTTGCTGCTGTTGAAGAGCAAACTGAGTTTGACGTAGTCCTAGCTAGCGCTGGCGACCAAAAAATTAAAGTTATCAAGGTTGTTCGTGAACTTACAGGCCTTGGACTTAAAGAAGCAAAAGATCTTGTAGACAACGCTCCAAAAGCTATTAAAGAAGGCGTTTCTAAAGAAGATGCTGAAGCAGCTAAAGCTAAACTTGAAGAAGTTGGAGCTAACGTTGAAGTTAAGTAATTTCTATACAAAAAGGCTCGCTGCTTAAGCGGGCTTTTTTTTGGCTATACTAATTTAGCTATGATGATTATTGCAAGATGAAACCTTGCTTACCCAAATATGTTAATCCTCAATTTTCCTTCATATTCTACTCACTTCCGGAGGTGAATCTATGTCAGAACACTATTATTCCCGTACACAAAAGGTGGAAAGTGATCCAAAGTATTGGGACTTCACTCTAAAAAGTTTCCATTTTCGATTTAAAACAGATAATGGTGTTTTTTCCAAAAGAGAAGTTGATTTTGGTTCGCGATTATTGATAGAAGCCTTTCAACTACCTGAGCTGGAGGGACCGCTTTTAGATGTAGGCTGCGGCTACGGGCCGATTGGTCTTTCCGTTGCGAAAATGGATCAACATCGCTCTGTACATTTGATAGATGTGAATGAACGTGCAATTCAGCTGGCGAAGGAAAATGCCGAACAAAATCATGTTTCAAATGTAAAGATTTACGAGAGTGACCGACTTTTAAATATAGCGGACAAAGACTTCGCGGCGATCCTAACAAATCCTCCTATTAGAGCGGGAAAGAAGGTAGTTCACGAGATTTTTGAACAAAGCTATGAACATCTTAAACAAAATGGTGAATTATGGGTTGTAATTCAAAAGAAGCAGGGCGCACCCTCTGCACTTGAAAAACTTAAAGAAATGTTTTCTAAAGTGGAAACGGTTGATAAGGAAAAAGGCTATTTTATCATAAAATCAGTGAAATAATTTGACTCAATGTTTTCGCTGTGTTATTATTATAAAATGCCAAGATATTAATTTCCGAATTATTCCTTTATAGCTATAATAAAGGTATAAAATAGGTATAATAAGGAAAAGATGACAAAATAATAGTCAGAATGTGAAAATGTGGTTTTTGAGTTAAAAAACCCTTTTTCTTTTTGTCCTATGAAGGGGATAAATATTCCTTCCAAAGGACGCAATAGATTTACTTAATACGCTTGATTTGAGGGGTGAATCAGTTGACAGGTCAACTTGTTCAGTATGGACGACACCGCCAACGCAGGAGTTACGCACGAATCAGTGAAGTTTTAGAATTACCAAATCTAATTGAAATTCAAACCTCTTCATATCAATGGTTTCTTGATGAAGGTTTGCGTGAGATGTTCCAGGACATTTCACCAATTGAGGACTTTACTGGTAACCTATCTCTAGAATTTATTGATTACAGCCTTGGCGAACCAAAGTATTCAGTTGAGGAATCAAAAGAACGGGACGTTACATATTCCGCACCGTTAAGAGTAAAAGTGCGTCTTGTGAACAAAGAAACCGGTGAAGTAAAAGACCAGGACGTCTTTATGGGTGATTTCCCACTTATGACGGAAACAGGTACGTTTGTCATTAATGGTGCAGAACGTGTTATTGTTTCTCAGTTAGTACGTTCCCCAAGTGTTTATTTCAGTGGAAAACTAGATAAGAACGGAAAAAGAGGATTTACTGCTACTGTGATTCCGAACCGCGGCGCTTGGCTTGAATATGAAACAGACGCCAAAGACGTCGTATATGTCAGAATCGATCGTACTCGGAAACTGCCCGTTACGGTTCTTTTGCGTTCTCTTGGTTTCGGATCTGATCAAGAAATCATAGAACTGATTGGGGATAACGAGTATCTTCGGAACACGCTGGAAAAGGATAACACCGAAAGTGTAGAAAAAGCGCTACTTGAAATCTATGAGCGTCTGCGCCCGGGTGAACCGCCAACGGTTGATAATGCGAAAAGTTTATTGGTTTCCAGATTTTTTGACCCAAAACGCTATGATTTAGCTAGTGTTGGTCGATACAAGATCAATAAAAAGCTTCATATAAAAAATCGCTTATTTAATCAGCGTCTGGCTGAATCGCTTGTTGATCCTGAAACAGGGGAGATTATTGCTGAAAAAGGAACAATCCTTGATCGTCGTAATTTGGATCGAATTTTACCTGCACTTGAAAAAAATATTAATTTTGCTAGTTACCATCCAGCTGGAGGCGTCGTAGATGAAGATATTGTTTTACAAAATATAAAAATCTACGCTCCAAATGATGAGAATGAAAAAGTCATTAATGTAATCGGGAACGCATATGTTCCTGAGCCAATAAAAAATATAACCCATGCTGATATTATTGCATCAATCAGTTATTTCTTTGACTTACTACATGGTGTTGGTGATACAGATGATATCGACCATTTGGGAAACAGACGTTTGCGTTCTGTAGGTGAATTGCTGCAAAATCAATTCCGGATCGGTTTATCACGGATGGAACGTGTTGTTCGTGAAAGAATGTCGATTCAAGACACAGCAACCATTACACCACAGCAATTAATTAATATCCGTCCTGTTATTGCTTCAATCAAAGAATTCTTTGGTAGCTCGCAGTTATCCCAATTTATGGATCAGACAAATCCGCTTGCCGAGTTAACTCACAAGCGTCGTTTATCTGCATTAGGACCGGGTGGATTAACACGTGAACGCGCTGGAATGGAAGTGCGTGACGTTCACTATTCACACTACGGCCGGATGTGTCCAATTGAAACACCAGAAGGTCCGAACATTGGGTTGATAAATTCATTATCATCTTATGCAAAAGTTAACCGTTTCGGTTTTATTGAGACTCCTTATCGTCGGATCGATCCTGAAACTGGTAAAGTGACAGAACGGATCGATTATTTAACTGCTGATGAGGAAGATAACTATGTTGTTGCACAAGCAAACTCCCGTCTTGATGAGGACGGTTCATTCCTTGACGAAGATGTAGTTGCCCGTTTCCGTGGCGAAAACACTGTTGTAAGACGTGAACGCATTGACTATATGGATGTTTCGCCAAAGCAAGTCGTTTCGGCTGCAACAGCTTGTATTCCGTTCCTTGAAAATGATGACTCAAACCGTGCGTTGATGGGTGCAAACATGCAACGACAAGCAGTTCCATTAATGGAACCAGAAGCACCACGCGTTGGTACGGGTATGGAATATGTATCGGCAAAAGACTCTGGCGCTGCTGTTATTTGTAAACGTCCGGGTATTGTTGAACATGTTGAAGCTCGTGAGGTTTGGGTGCGTCAGATTATTGAAGTCGATGGTCAAGAAGTAAAAGGTGATCTCGACAAATATAAAATGTTAAAATTTGTTCGTTCAAACCAGGGGACCTGTTATAATCAGCGTCCAATCGTAAGTGTTGGCGACAGAGTTGTTAAAGGTGAAGTCCTTGGTGACGGACCTTCAATGGAAAAAGGTGAGCTTGCACTAGGACGTAATGTGTTGGTTGCCTTTATGACATGGAATGGTTACAACTACGAGGATGCTATTATCATGAGTGAACGTCTTGTAAAAGATGATGTATATACATCGATCCATATTGAAGAATATGAATCAGAATCTCGTGATACAAAGCTCGGACCTGAAGAAATTACACGAGATATTCCAAACGTGGGTGAAGATGCTCTTCGTAATCTTGATGAGCGTGGAATTATCCGGATTGGTGCGGAAGTAAAAGACGGGGATCTGCTTGTTGGTAAAGTGACCCCTAAAGGTGTAACAGAGCTCACAGCTGAAGAGCGTCTCCTTCATGCTATCTTTGGTGAAAAGGCCAGAGAAGTACGTAATACATCGCTTCGTGTTCCTCATGGCGGCGGCGGGATTGTCCATGATGTTAAAGTATTTAACCGTGAAGACGGTGATGAACTGCCACCGGGCGTAAATCAATTAGTCCGCGTTTATATTGTTCAAAAACGTAAAATTCATCAAGGCGATAAAATGGCAGGACGGCATGGTAATAAAGGGGTAATTTCCCGGATCTTACCTGAAGAGGATATGCCATTTCTTCCAGACGGCACACCAGTCGATATTATGTTAAACCCACTAGGTGTACCATCACGGATGAACATTGGCCAGGTATTGGAACTCCACCTTGGTATGGCTGCAAGAGCACTTGGTATTCATGTTGCAACACCAGTATTTGATGGAGCGCGTGAAGAAGATGTTTGGGCTACGATTGAAGAAGCTGGCATGGCGCGTGATGCGAAAACGATTCTTTATGACGGCCGCACTGGTGAACCGTTTGATAATCGTATTTCTGTCGGTGTTATGTACATGATTAAACTAGCACACATGGTTGATGATAAGCTTCATGCTCGTTCAACTGGACCTTACTCACTTGTTACACAGCAGCCACTCGGCGGTAAAGCTCAATTTGGTGGTCAACGATTCGGTGAGATGGAGGTTTGGGCACTTGAAGCATATGGAGCTGCCTATACTCTTCAAGAAATCTTGACTGTTAAATCAGATGACGTTGTTGGTCGTGTTAAAACATATGAAGCAATTGTAAAAGGTGAAAATGTTCCGGAACCAGGTGTTCCTGAATCATTCAAGGTTTTAATTAAAGAACTCCAAAGTCTTGGGTTGGATGTGAAGATCTTGTCCGGCGATGAAGAAGAAATCGAAATGCGTGACTTGGATGATGAAGAAGAGTTGCAGCAAGTCGACACATTAAACATTGCTCCAGAATCACATAACCTTGAATCAGAAAAGGTTGGTACAAAAGAGTAAATTTTAGCTGCTGCGCACAGCCCCTCGGGGACTAAGCCAAATCAATCAGAAGGCTAAGAATTCCTCCTGCTGATTTCGACTTACACCAGGGGTTGGCCGTGCGCTTGCGCTTTTTCAACAGATAAGAAAGTATAAACGCTAGACGCGCTTTTCGTATTAAGGGTAAAACCTGAGATCAAAAGGGAGGTAGGCCCCTTGCTGGATGTTAATAATTTTGAGTATATGAAAATCGGCCTTGCATCACCAGATAAAATCCGTTCATGGTCATTCGGTGAAGTGAAAAAACCGGAAACCATTAACTATCGTACATTAAAGCCTGAAAAGGATGGCTTATTCTGTGAAAGAATTTTTGGTCCAACTAAGGATTGGGAATGCCATTGCGGAAAGTATAAACGTGTTCGTTATAAAGGTGTAGTCTGTGACCGATGCGGTGTAGAAGTAACGCGGGCGAAGGTTCGTCGTGAACGCATGGGCCATATTGAATTAGCGGCACCTGTATCACATATTTGGTACTTTAAAGGAATTCCGAGCCGAATGGGACTGGTTTTAGACATGTCTCCTCGTGCATTGGAAGAAATTATTTACTTTGCATCCTATGTTGTAACCGAATCTGGAGACACTGCTTTGGAAAAGAAGCAGCTTTTATCTGAAAAAGAATATCGTGCATATCGTGATAAATACGGTAGTAAATTTCAAGCATCAATGGGTGCTGAAGCAATTAAAAAGCTGCTTTCTGATATCGACTTAGATAAAGAAGCTGATTTCTTAAAAGAAGAACTGAAAACTGCCCAAGGTCAGCGCCGTACACGTGCCATTAAACGACTTGAGGTTATAGAAGCATTCCGTAGTTCAGGAAATGAACCTTCGTGGATGATTCTAGATGTTCTTCCTGTTATTCCACCTGAACTTCGTCCGATGGTTCAATTAGATGGCGGCAGATTCGCAACATCTGATTTGAACGATCTTTATCGTCGTGTTATTAATCGTAATAATCGTTTAAAACGTTTATTAGACCTTGGTGCTCCAAGCATAATCGTCCAAAACGAAAAGCGGATGCTACAGGAAGCAGTCGATGCTTTGATTGATAATGGCCGCCGCGGTCGTCCTGTAACAGGTCCTGGTAACCGACCATTAAAGTCACTTTCCCATATGTTAAAAGGGAAACAAGGCCGTTTCCGTCAAAACTTGCTTGGAAAACGTGTTGACTATTCCGGACGTTCTGTTATCGTTGTTGGACCGAACCTAAAGATGTATCAGTGCGGACTGCCTAAAGAAATGGCAATTGAACTGTTCAAACCATTTGTGATGAAGGAATTAGTCGAAAAGGGCTTAGCACATAACATTAAATCTGCAAAGCGGAAAATTGAACGGCTTTCACCTGAGGTTTGGGATGTCCTTGAAGATGTTATTAAAGAACATCCGGTTCTCTTAAACCGTGCCCCTACACTTCACAGATTGGGAATTCAGGCATTTGAACCTACAATTGTAGAGGGACGTGCAATTCGTCTTCATCCACTTGTATGTACAGCATATAATGCTGACTTTGATGGAGACCAAATGGCTGTTCACGTACCGCTTTCATCAGAAGCACAGGCTGAAGCCCGTTTACTTATGCTTGCAGCACAAAATATTTTGAACCCTAAAGATGGTAAACCGGTTGTTACACCTTCACAGGATATGGTGCTTGGTAACTATTACCTAACCCTAGAAAGAGAAGGCGCAGTCGGTGAAGGTATGATCTTTAAAGATATAAATGAAGCTATGATTGCCTATCATAATGGCTATGTCCACTTCCACAGTAGGGTTGCTGTCCATGCGGGTTCATTAAAAAACGAGACCTTTACTGAAGAACAAAATAGCAAATTGTTGATTACAACAGTTGGTAAGCTTATTTTTAATGAAATTTTGCCAAAGTCATTTCCGTATATCAACGAACCAACTAGAGATAATTTAGAAGTGAAAACACCTGAGAAGTACTTTGTTGAAAAAGGGGAAGACGTTGTAGCTCGAATTAAAGGAATGCCACTCGTCGATCCATTTAAAAAGAAAATTCTTGGGAATATCATTGCAGAAGTTTTCAAACGTTTCAAAATTACGGAAACGTCTAAAATGCTTGACCGTATGAAGGATCTTGGATTTGCCTATTCAACAAAAGCTGGTATTACAGTTGGGGTAGCAGATATCGTCGTTTTGGGTGAAAAACAGGAAATTCTTCATGAGGCTCAACATAAAGTGGACAATGTCATGAAACAATTCAGACGTGGTTTAATTACCGAAGATGAACGCTATGATCGTGTTATATCGATATGGAGTCAGGCGAAAGATACGATTCAAGGTAAGTTGATGAACTCGTTGAATAAATCGAACCCAATCTTTATGATGAGTGATTCAGGTGCCCGTGGTAATGCATCAAACTTTACTCAACTTGCTGGTATGCGCGGATTGATGGCTAACCCGGCAGGACGGATTATTGAGTTGCCGATCAAATCAAGTTTCCGTGAAGGATTAACCGTGTTAGAATACTTTATTTCGACTCACGGTGCTCGTAAAGGTCTTGCTGATACAGCCTTGAAGACAGCGGACTCTGGTTATTTAACACGCCGGCTTGTTGATGTGGCACAGGATGTTATTATTCGGGAAGAAGATTGCGGAACCGATCGTGGCTTGTTAATTAGAGCTTTAAAAGAGGGAAATGAAGTTATCGAGGCCTTAGATGAACGTTTAATTGGCCGATATGCTCGCAGAGCGATTAAACACCCTGAGACAAAAGAAGTAATTGTACCTGAGAATGGGTTAATTACTGAGGATTTAGCTGAGTATATTGTTGGATTAGGAATTGAAGAAGTAAATATTCGCTCAGCGTTTACTTGTAATACACGCCATGGTGTATGTAAGAAATGCTATGGTCGTAACTTGGCAACTGGTCAGGAAGTTGAAGTGGGTGAAGCAGTTGGTATTATTGCTGCTCAATCTATTGGAGAACCTGGTACACAGTTAACCATGCGTACGTTCCATACAGGCGGTGTTGCGGGAGACGATATTACTCAAGGTTTACCGCGTATTCAAGAAATTTTCGAAGCCCGTAATCCAAAAGGGGTCGCAGTTATTTCTGAAATTGATGGGGTCGTTGTTGGGATCAATGAGGGTCGCGATCGTCAGCACGAAATTGTTGTTCAAGGTGAAGTGGAATCACGGACTTATACCGCTCCTTACACCTCAAGATTAAGAGTAGCTGTTAACGATCATGTGGATCGTGGTGAGGAATTAACAGAAGGATCAATTGACCCTAAAGAATTAATTAAAGTAAGAGATGTTGGCGCTGTTCAAGAATACTTGCTGCGTGAAGTTCAAAAGGTTTACCGTATGCAAGGGGTTGAAATTGGCGATAAGCACATTGAAGTTATGGTACGGCAAATGCTTCGTAAAGTCCGTGTCATTGATGCAGGTGATACAGATGTACTTCCTGGTACACTACTGGATATTCACCAATTTACCGATGCAAATGAAAAAGCCTTGTTAGCTGGTAAGATGCCGGCAACTGGACGACCTGTATTGTTAGGTATTACGAAAGCATCGCTTGAAACAGATTCCTTCTTATCTGCTGCTTCCTTCCAGGAAACAACAAGAGTTCTTACTGATGCAGCTATTAAAGGAAAACGTGATGAGCTTCTTGGTTTGAAAGAAAATGTTATTATCGGAAAGCTTGTTCCAGCTGGTACTGGTATGCAGCGCTATCGCAAGGCTGAACCTGTTCTACGGGATACAACTTCTGAAGAAACAGTTACAATGACTGATTAATAAACTCAGCGGTGCTTGCTAGCAAGGCAGGCACCGCATTTTAAAGAAAAGATCTGCATGTGACAAAAAAAGTTTATGATTTATTTGACATGTTGGATTAGAAATGTTAATATATCAAAGGTGCTTCATTCACCTGATACTTTGGAGGATATGAAGGTTGTCTTATGAAAAAGTATTACAGGCAAATAAAGTTATTATAGGAACAAAACAAGCAGCCAAAGCACTCAAGGAAGGTCATGTTAGTGAGTTAGTTGTTGCAAAGGATGCAGATCCGAATGTAACGGGTAAGTTGATCAAACATGCTCACGAAATAAACGTTCCGGTTTTACATGTTGATTCGATGAAAAAGCTTGGAAAGGCATGTAGGATAGAAGTTGGTGCAGCAGCTGTTGCAATTATCCGATAAAAACTGTTTTTGTGGAACCGAATTCTACAAAGGCTTTGTTTTTTGCAAAAAAATGAACCACCTGGATGTGTGGGCTTAGAAAAAAATGAAGGGAGGAATATTCAATGCCTACTATTAATCAATTAGTGCGCAAACCTCGTCAATCGAAAGAGGAAAAGTCAAAATCACCTGCGCTAAATAAAGGTTACAATAGCTTCAAAAAGTCTCAAACAAATGTATCTTCACCACAAAAACGCGGAGTATGTACTCGTGTTGGTACAATGACTCCTAAGAAACCAAACTCAGCGTTGCGTAAATATGCACGTGTACGTTTGACAAATGGTATTGAGGTGACAGCATACATTCCTGGTATCGGCCACAACCTACAAGAGCACAGTGTTGTTCTTATTCGTGGAGGACGTGTAAAAGACTTACCAGGGGTACGTTATCACATCGTACGTGGAGCTCTTGATACTGCTGGTGTAAACAACCGTATGCAAGGCCGCTCAAAATATGGTACTAAGAGACCGAAAGCACCTAAAAAATAATTAATAAATAGAAGCTTTTTTGAAAGGAGGAAATTACATGCCACGTAAAGGTCCTGTAGCAAAAAGAGACGTGTTACCTGATCCGCTTTATAATTCAAAGTTGGTAACTCGCCTAATCAACAAGATGATGATTGATGGTAAAAGAGGAAAATCACAAGACATCCTTTATTCTGCATTCGACACAATTCGCGAACGTTCTGGTAAAGAACCAATGGAAGTTTTTGATGCAGCAATGAAGAATATTATGCCTGTATTAGAGGTAAGAGCTCGCCGCGTAGGTGGAGCAAACTACCAAGTACCAGTTGAGGTGCGTCCTGATCGTCGCACAACGCTTGGTCTTCGCTGGTTAGTTAACTATTCACGTCTTCGTGGAGAAAAAACGATGGAAGAACGTTTAGCTAACGAAATCATGGATGCAGCTAATAACACTGGCGCATCTGTTAAGAAACGTGAAGATACACATAAAATGGCTGAAGCCAACAAAGCATTTGCACACTATCGTTGGTAAGGTAATCTCCATATTTGAAACTCGCCGCTTGTCGGGCCTTAAAGGCTGCGACAGAGGCGTAGTTTTACATATGTACCATAGAAAAGTATAATCTTCTCTGATAGTAATTAAAAACACTTAAACATAGGAAGGAGAAAGACCAAATGGCTAGAGAGTTCTCCTTGGAAAATACTCGTAATATTGGTATCATGGCACACATTGATGCTGGTAAAACGACTACCACTGAACGTGTCCTTTATTACACAGGCCGTATCCATAAGATCGGTGAAACGCATGAAGGTGCGTCACAAATGGACTGGATGGAACAAGAACAAGAACGTGGAATTACAATTACTTCTGCAGCAACAACTGCAGCATGGAAGAACCACCGTGTTAACATTATTGACACCCCAGGACACGTAGACTTCACAGTAGAAGTTGAACGTTCATTACGTGTACTTGATGGAGCAGTAGCTGTACTAGATGCGCAGTCAGGTGTTGAGCCCCAAACGGAAACAGTTTGGCGTCAAGCAACAACTTACGGCGTACCACGTATTGTGTTTGTTAATAAAATGGATAAAATTGGTGCTGACTTCTTGTATTCTGTTGGTACAATTCATGATCGTTTGCAAGCGAATGCACATGCTATTCAATTACCAATTGGTGCTGAAGACCAGTTTGAGGCAATCATTGACTTAGTAGAAATGAAAGCTCACTTCTACACCAATGACCTCGGAACAGATATCGAAGTCAGAGATATTCCTGAAGAGTACAAAGCTCAAGCAGACGAATATCGTGAAAAATTGCTTGAAGCAGTTGCTGACAAAGATGAAGAGCTAATGGAAAAATACCTTGGCGGAGAAGAAATCTCTGTTGAAGAACTTAAAGCTGCTATTCGTAAGGCAACCGTTAGTGTAGAATTTTTCCCAGTAATTTGTGGATCTGCATTTAAAAACAAAGGTGTTCAGTTAATGCTTGATGCTGTTATCGACTACCTTCCATCACCACTTGACGTACCTTCTATTCAAGGTCATGAGCCTGATGATGAAGAAGCTGTAATTGAACGTCATTCCAGCGACGAAGAGCCTTTCTCTGCTTTAGCATTTAAAGTAATGACGGACCCATATGTTGGGAAACTGACATTCTTCCGTGTTTACTCTGGTACTCTAGATTCTGGTTCATATGTTCAAAACTCTACTAAAGGCAAGCGTGAGCGGATCGGCCGTATCCTGCAAATGCACGCAAACCACCGCCGCGAAATCGATAAGGTATATGCAGGTGATATTGCTGCTGCAGTAGGTTTAAAAGATACAACAACTGGCGACACTTTATGTGATGAGAAAAACCTTGTTATCTTAGAATCAATGGTATTCCCTGAGCCGGTTATTCAACTTTCTGTTGAGCCAAAATCAAAAGCAGACCAAGACAAAATGACTACAGCTTTGCAAAAGCTTCAAGAAGAAGATCCTACGTTCCGTGCACATACAGACCAGGAAACTGGACAAACAATCATCGCTGGTATGGGTGAACTTCACCTTGATATTATCGTTGATCGTATGCGCCGTGAATTTAAGGTTGAAGCAAACGTAGGTGCTCCACAGGTTGCTTACCGTGAAACATTCCGTTCATCGGCATCAGTACAAGGTAAGTTTGCTCGTCAATCTGGTGGACGCGGACAATACGGAGATGTTTGGATCGAATTCTCACCTAATGAAGAAGGTAAAGGGTTCGAATTCGAAAATGGTATTGTCGGTGGGGTTGTACCACGTGAATACATTCCTGCAGTTGAAGCTGGGTTAAAAGATGCCCTTCAAAGAGGTGTACTTGCTGGTTATCCGTTGGTTGATATTAAAGCAAGGCTTTTTGATGGATCTTACCATGATGTTGACTCATCTGAAATGGCGTTTAAAATTGCTGCATCATTGGCACTTAAAAACGCAGCTTCAAAGTGTAGTCCAGTAATCCTAGAACCGATCATGAGAGTAGAAGTTGTTATTCCTGAAGAATACCTTGGGGATATCATGGGACAAATTACTTCTCGCCGTGGTCGTGTAGAAGGAATGGAAGCACGCGGTAACGCACAAGTGGTTCGTTCTATGGTTCCACTTTCAGAAATGTTTGGTTATGCAACAGCACTTCGTTCTAGCACTCAAGGACGTGGAGTATTCTCCATGCACTTTGACCACTACGAGGATGTGCCAAAGTCAATTTCTGAAGAAATCATTAAAAAAAATAAAGGTGAATAATTGATTTTCACTTATTCTTAAAGTATAACTACTTATGTAAGCATGGGAACTGTTTAATGACGATCATTTTGCAGTTTCCACATATATATACTTATTTATTTTATAATCCAAAGGAGGATTTTTCTAATGGGAAAAGCTAAATACGATCGTTCAAAACCGCACGTTAACGTTGGTACAATCGGACACGTTGACCATGGTAAAACTACTTTAACTGCTGCTATCACTTCTGTTCTTGCAAAGAAAGGTCATGCTGAAGCGCGTGCCTATGATCAAATTGATGGTGCTCCAGAAGAAAGAGAACGTGGAATCACAATCTCTACTGCACACGTAGAATATGAAACTGATACTCGTCACTATGCACACGTAGACTGCCCAGGACACGCTGACTATGTTAAAAACATGATCACAGGTGCTGCTCAAATGGACGGCGGTATCCTAGTAGTATCTGCTGCTGACGGCCCAATGCCACAAACTCGTGAACATATTCTTCTTTCTCGTCAAGTAGGTGTTCCGTACCTTGTTGTATTCATGAACAAGTGTGACATGGTTGACGATGAAGAACTACTAGAATTAGTAGAAATGGAAATTCGTGACCTTCTTACTGAGTATGAATTCCCTGGTGACGATATTCCTGTTATCAAAGGTTCTGCTCTTAAAGCATTAGAGGGCGACCCAGCATGGGAAGAAAAAATCATTGAACTTATGGATGCTGTTGACAGCTATATCCCAACTCCAGAACGTGACAATGCAAAACCTTTCATGATGCCTGTTGAAGATGTATTCTCAATCACTGGCCGTGGAACTGTTGCAACAGGACGTGTAGAGCGCGGACAAGTTAAAGTTGGTGACGTTATTGAAATCGTCGGTTTAACTGAAGAACCAAAATCAACAACCGTTACTGGTGTTGAAATGTTCCGTAAGCTTCTTGACTATGCAGAAGCTGGAGATAACATTGGTGCTCTTCTTCGTGGTGTTGCTCGTGAAGAAGTTCAACGTGGTCAAGTACTTGCTAAACCAGGTACTATTCACCCACACACAAAATTTAAAGCGCAAGTATATGTTCTTTCTAAAGAAGAAGGTGGACGTCATACTCCATTCTTCTCAAACTATCGCCCACAGTTTTTCTTCCGTACATCTGATGTAACAGGTGTCATTACTCTTCCAGAAGGAACAGAAATGGTAATGCCTGGCGATAATATCGAAATGACTGTTGAACTTATTGCTCCAGTTGCAATCGAAGATGGAACTAAGTTCTCTATTCGTGAAGGTGGCCGTACAGTAGGCGCTGGATCGGTTACAACTATCGAAGCATAATTTAATTAAAAGAATAAAAAGCAGGTGGGTGACGATCCACCTGCTTTTTTGTGTTTTTTTCCACTTAATTCAATTATCAATATTTTCGAAAAGATCTATTTAATGATTGACATTTACCCATAATGCTGATAATTTTATATTAAACCGATAAATTAACTAGGGATTAAGTTTTTTTAACTACTTAACAGGATATAAAAATAGTTTTTTATGTGAATGGAGGAGCATACATGTCAAATCTTCTTACCTATGAATTATTTGATAACAATACATTATTCCCAGAGTTCCCGATTGATAATGATACAAAAGGGGCTTTGAACGTCCTAGAATGGGCATATCAAAATTATTCTGATGAGGAATTAATTTATGCCTGCAGCTTTGGTATTGAGGGTATAGTCCTTATTGATTTAATTTCGAAGGTAAACGACCGGGCGAAATTAGTATTTCTTGATACGGATGTCCACTTTGAAGAGACTTACCAATTAATTGATCAAGTAAAACTAAAGTATCCAAACCTGAGAATTGAAATGAAAAAGCCTGCCCTTACACTTGAAGAACAAGCAAACGAGTATGGTGATGAGCTGTGGAAGAGCCAGCCTAACAAGTGTTGTGAAATTAGAAAAGTGATTCCTCTAAATGAGGTCCTTAGCGGCGCTACTGCATGGCTTTCAGGCTTACGCAGAGAGCAATCAGAAACAAGAAAGAACACAGAGTTTTTAAATAAGGATAACAAATTTAAATCGATTAAAATATGCCCATTAATTCATTGGACGTGGAAGGATATTTGGCGTTATGCCCACAAAAATAAATTGCCTTATAATATTCTTCATGATAAGGGTTATCCAAGTATCGGCTGCAAAACTTGCACACAACCTGTCTGGAATGAAGAAGACCTTCGTTCAGGAAGATGGAGCGGTACAGGCAAGATTGAATGCGGACTACATTTATAAGAGGGAATAAAAAATGATATTAACTTATGCAGCTTGTGCTGTTGCCTTGTTTTTTGCATTAAATATTGGAGCCAGCGGAGCTGCTGCTTCAATTAGCATCCCCTATGGCTCTGGCGCACTCCCAAACAGGAAAATAG
This sequence comes from Bacillus sp. EB600, assembly GCF_024494385.1. Classification (GTDB taxonomy): domain Bacteria; phylum Bacillota; class Bacilli; order Bacillales; family Cytobacillaceae; genus JAEVLT01. The sequence continues at coordinate 39,482 of NZ_JAEVLT010000024.1, read as the reverse complement.
CCTTGCTGCTCTGCGGAATTGCTATTTTCGCTGGTGCTGTTTTAGGTGGTGCTGAAGTAGTAAAAACAATTGGGAGCGATATTATCCCACATTCTTTTTTGACTGTAAAGGTTGTCCTTATTATCTTATCATCTGCTGCTGTTGCTTTATTTATTGCGAATTTACTAAGTATTCCACTTTCAACGAGTGAAATTACTGTTGGGGCAGTAGTAGGTGTGGGGGTGGCTAAGCATGCACTCTTTGTTAATAATATTCTTGTGATTGTGGGATTTTGGTTTCTTATCCCTGCTATTGGCTTTACATTTGGTTTTCTGTTTGGGAAACTTATTAAAAAGGCTGAACAGAAATATCCCCAATTAAAAAGCGGAAAAACCAAAAAAATCCTATCTATTTTTGTCATTATCATTGGTTTTTTTGAGTCCTTTTCGGCTGGAATGAATAATGTTGCAAATGCCGCAGGTCCAATCGTTGGGGCTGGCATAGTTTCTACTCAAACTGGAATTCTGATTGGGGGCTTTTTTATTGCCCTGGGGGTTGTTCTTCTTGGTAAAGGTGTCTTGCAAACCAATGCAAAAAGGATCACAAGTTTTTCTCTGCTTGAAGGTGGAGCGATTTCTGGGACGGGTGCAACGCTTGTTATTTTGGCTTCCGTTTTTGGACTTCCCGTACCACTGACACAGGTTACTAGTACGGCAATCATGGGTCTAGGAGTTGCTCAGAAAGGGAAAGAAATTTTTAAAACCAGAGTCATTAGTAAAATCGTGAAAGTTTGGATAGTTTCGCCTTTTCTAGCACTTGTTATATCATATGGATTTATAAAAATGTTTGTTGATAGTGATATTTATTCAGTCATCGTATTATTTAGCGTTTGTGCTGCCACACTAGGAACGATAAGTCTTGTAAAAACGATCAGAGAAGATAACCGGACAACTTTTGAAAATGGGGGTGGAATTTAGGCTGTTTTCCTAGTAAAATAATCAGAATAGTGGATATTGAAGAGTTAAAGGAATTTTTAGGAGGAATGTAAAATGACAGTTAGCAAACCACATGGAGGAACTTTAATTAATCGCTGGGAACCTTCCTATGACTATAAAAAGGTTGAAAAAGAAGTTGAAATTGATTTCATGGCATTAAGTGACCTAGAATTAATCGCTGTAGGGGCATACAGTCCGATTGAAGGCTTTTTAGAAAAGGAAGATTATGAGTCTGTTGTAAAAACAATGCGGCTTGCTGATGGAACAGTTTGGAGCATACCAATCACTCTTCCTGTTACTGAAGAAGCCGCTCAAAACATTCAAATTGGTGATGAAGCAAGGCTTGTATACGATCATGAAACATACGGGGTTATTACTGTTGCTGATATTTATAGGCCAGATAAAACAATTGAAGCTGAGAATGTCTATCGTACTTCAGACGATGCCCATCCTGGTGTGAAAAAGCTATATAACCGCGGAAGTGTTTATATCGGCGGAAAAATTAAATTAGTAAAACGAATTGTACGCGATAACTTCCAAGAATTTTATTTGGACCCTGCTGACACAAGAAAGGTATTTGCTGAAAAGGGATGGGAAACAGTTGTTGGTTTCCAAACAAGAAATCCTGTTCACAGAGCCCATGAATACATTCAAAAAACAGCACTTGAGTCTGTAGACGGCTTGTTCTTGAATCCGCTTGTCGGTGAAACAAAATCGGATGACATTCCTGCCGATGTCAGAATGGAAAGCTATCAGGTTCTATTAAAAAATTATTACCCACAAGATCGGGTCTTTTTAGCAGTATTTCCTGCAGCAATGCGCTATGCTGGTCCTAGAGAAGCAATTTTCCATGCTATGGTGAGAAAAAACTTTGGCTGCACACATTTTATTGTTGGCCGTGATCATGCAGGTGTTGGAAACTATTATGGAACATATGATGCCCAAGAAATCTTCAGTAACTTTACTCCAGAGGAGTTAGGCATCAATTTATTTTTCTTTGAGCACAGCTTCTATTGCACAAAGTGCGGAAACATGGCTTCAACAAAAACCTGCCCGCACGGTAAAGAAGATCATGTCATTCTGTCTGGGACGAAGGTTAGGGAAATGTTGCGCAGTGGCCAGCTTCCGCCAAGCACTTTTAGCCGTAAAGAAGTAGTTGAGGTACTTATTAGAGGTATGCAGGATAAAGAAGAACCAGTAAAAGCGTAAGGAGTCGGGGAGAAATGGTTGAAAAGAGTACAAATGTTGTTTGGCATGAAGCATCTTTATCAAAGGGCTTGCGCAGGAAGCAAAATGGACATCACAGTTTTGTCATTTGGTTTACGGGGTTATCAGGTTCTGGAAAATCAACAGTTGCCAATGCAGTGGCAACACGGTTATATGAGAATGAGATAAGAAACTATGTGCTGGATGGGGATAACATCCGCCATGGCTTAAATAAAGATCTTGGCTTCACGGAAGAAGATCGGAAGGAAAACATCCGCAGAATTGGTGAAGTTTCCAAGTTATTCGTTGATAGTGCACAGGTTGTTTTAACAGCATTTATTTCGCCATTCCAAGCCGATCGCCAGGTAGTCCGCGATCTTCTTGAGGAAGACGAGTTTGTTGAAGTGTTTGTTAAATGTCCAATAGAAGAGTGTGAAAAGAGGGATCCGAAGGGTCTTTATGTAAAGGCTAGACAAGGAATAATCTCCGATTTTACAGGAATTTCCTCTCCTTATGAGGAGCCTGAAAATCCTGAATTAGTTGTTGAAACAAACCTCTATACGATTGAGGAATGTGTAGACCAAGTCATTGCCTATTTAAAATCAAGAAAATTCATTTCTTAAGTTAAAGTAGTTCTTAAGTGGAAATTGCTTAAATAGTTGTCGCAATATGCTTGTAAGTGAGGCCCTATAAATGAATGCTGTTTTGTATGTATGTCATGGGAGCAGGGTACCTGCTTCAAGAGAACAAGCTGTCGCCTTTATCGAAAAGTGTATGAGTCAAAGCATTGCCCCGATTCAGGAATATTGTTTTCTAGAACTTGCTGCTCCAACCATTGAAGCTGCGTTTAAAAGCTGTATTAACAAGGGCGCAAGGAGAATTGTGGTTATTCCTGTGTTATTACTCACCGCTGCTCATGCAAAAAAGGATATTCCAAATGAATTAGCTAGATTAGGCTCGCTCTTCCCCGAAGTTACAATTAAATATGGAGGTCCTATTAGCGTACACCCAAAAATGATTGAACCCTTGGTTGAAAGAATATCAGAGATTGGTGAGACGATAACTGAAAACTCGATGGTACTGCTGGTCGGGAGGGGAAGCAGCGACCCAGACGTAAAACGGGACTTGAACAGAATTGCTGCTATGTTTAAGAAGAGAATAGGGATTGCACACGTTGACACATGCTTCCTAACTGCAGCAACTCCAAGCTTAGAGGACGGGCTGCAGGCAGCAGGTGATAGTAACTATGATAAAATTTTTGTTATTCCGTATCTGCTATTTACGGGGATTTTAATAAAACATCTTAATAAGATGATTGAAACACATCCTTTTAGCAGAAAGTTTTATTTGTGTAATTATTTAGGCTACCATTCCAGTATAGTGAGTATTTTAGTCGAGAAGGCAGCAGAACTATTAAAGGACAGATAATTAGCGGCATTTAGAATAAGTGTTTTATTATAGAAGAAAAGTGGTTTTTAGAAAGGAAGAGGTCATAAAAAACTGACTACTTCCTTTCTTTTTTGTTCAAAGACAAGGTCAATGGAATGAATCTTGACGACTATCTAACTGAAGCGCACAGTGCCTAATGTACTTCGCTAAGATTGTGCTTCCGCTTTTCTACCAATTATATCTTTACCTTGAAAAACAGCTTTATGCTGGTTATAATTATAAAAGTGTTGTGAAACATAAAGAATTTAAAAGAATGACTTGCGTTTGCTTTATGTTTTATGTATAATAGACAATGTTGGTCTTTGACTGCGATGATGTGGAAGGTTGCTGACACACCCGGCCGCTTTGCCATGGCGAGTGTGTAAGGAAATTTTCACGGAGAATGTCTATTTCTAAAAATAGGCGATAAAGGAGGGAAAATAATGGCAAAACAAAAAATTCGTATCCGTTTAAAAGCTTATGATCACAGAATCCTTGATCAGTCAGCAGAGAAAATCGTTGAAACAGCTAAACGTTCAGGTGCCGCCGTTTCCGGTCCGATTCCGCTTCCGACTGAAAAAACGATTTACACGATTCTTCGTGCGGTGCATAAGTATAAAGATTCTCGTGAACAGTTCGAGATGCGTACTCACAAACGTCTAATTGATATCATTAACCCAACTCCGCAAACAGTTGATTCGTTAATGCGTTTAGACTTACCATCCGGCGTTGATATTGAAATTAAACTTTAATAAAAATAAACTTTAGAAATTTAGGAGGTGTGACTTAAATGACCAAAGGAATCTTAGGAAGAAAAATTGGTATGACTCAAGTATTTGCTGAAAACGGCAATTTAATCCCGGTAACAGTAGTTGAAGCTGCTGAGAATGTTGTTCTTCAAAAGAAATCAGTTGAAGGCGATGGCTACGAAGCTATCCAAATTGGTTTTGAAGATAAACGTGAAAAGTTAGCGAACAAACCTGAAAAAGGGCATGTTGCAAAGGCAAACACTAATCCTAAGCGCTTCATTCGCGAATTCCGCGGAGTTGACTTAACAGGATATGAGGTTGGTCAAGAAGTCAAAGTTGATATTTTCGCAGCAGGCGATATCGTAGATGTAACAGGAGTATCAAAGGGTAAAGGTTTCCAAGGCTCAATCAAGCGTCATGGACAATCTCGCGGACCTATGGCTCACGGTTCTCGTTATCATCGTCGTCCTGGTTCAATGGGACCTGTTGCTCCAAACCGTGTATTCAAAGGTAAGGCATTACCTGGACGTATGGGTGGAGAACAAGTAACAGTGCAAAATCTTGAAATCGTAAAGGTTGATGTTGAACGCAACCTATTATTGATTAAAGGTAATGTTCCAGGTGCAAGAAAAGGATTAGTAAAAATTAAAAGTGCAATTAAAGGATAATTAATTCATAAGAAAGGAGGGGCTAAAGAATGCCAAAGGTAGCATTATTAAACCAAAGCGGTTCACAAGTTGGTGAAATCGAACTTAATGAATCTGTATTTGGAATTGAGCCTAACCAACACGTATTATTCGAAGCAATTGTTATGCAACGTGCTTCATTACGTCAAGGAACACATAAAGTAAAAGGACGTTCAGAAGTGAGCGGCGGTGGACGTAAGCCATGGCGCCAAAAAGGAACTGGACGTGCACGTCAAGGATCTATCCGTTCACCACAATGGCGCGGAGGTGGTACTGTATTCGGTCCCGTTCCACGCAGCTACAGCTACAAATTACCTAAAAAGGTTCGTCGTCTTGCAATTAAATCTGCACTTTCATCAAAAGTATTAGAAGAAAACATTTTAGTACTAGAAAGCCTTGCTTTCGAATCTCCAAAAACAAAAGACTTCAAAGCTGTTTTAAATGGTCTTTCTGTTGATAAAAAAGCTCTCATTGTTACAGCAGATTTAGAGGAAAACGTAGCACTTTCTGCTCGGAATATTCCTGGTGTAACAGTTGTAACAGCTGACGGTATCAATGTATTGGACGTTGTAAGCCATGATAAATTAATCATGACAAAAGCAGCGGTTGAAAAAGTAGAGGAGGTGCTTGCATAATGGATGCACGCGATATCATTAAGCGCCCCGTTATCACTGAACGTTCTACCGACTTAATGTCTGAGAAAAAATATACATTTGAAGTTGATGTTAGAGCTAATAAAACTCAAGTAAAAGACGCTGTTGAAGAAATCTTTGGTGTTGATGTTGATAAAGTTAACATCATGAACTATAAAGGTAAATTCAAACGTATGGGTAAATTTGGCGGTTACACAAACAAACGCCGTAAGGCAATTGTTAAATTAACTGCTGACAGTAAAGAAATCGAGCTATTTGAAGCTTAATACTCAAGAAGAGGAGGGAAAATAAATGGCGATTAAAAAGTACAAACCTACCTCTAACGGTCGTCGCGGAATGACTGTATCTGATTTTGCTGAAATCACTTCAACCACTCCAGAAAAGTCTCTATTAGCTCCATTAAAGAGCAAAGGCGGCCGTAACAACCAAGGTAAGTTAACTGTTCGTCATCAAGGTGGCGGTCACAAGCGTCAATATCGGATCATTGATTTTAAACGTGATAAAGATGGCATTCCAGGACGCGTTGCTACTGTTGAATACGATCCAAACCGTTCTGCAAATATAGCATTAATTAATTATGTTGATGGAGAAAAACGTTATATCCTAGCTCCTAAAAACATTCAAGTTGGTGCAGAAGTAATGTCTGGACCAGAAGCTGATATTAAAGTGGGGAATGCACTTCCACTTGTTAATATCCCAGTTGGTACAGTTGTTCATAATATTGAATTAAAACCAGGAAAAGGCGGCCAATTAGTCCGTTCTGCAGGTACATCTGCACAAGTTCTTGGTAAAGAAGGAAAATACGTATTAGTACGTTTGAATTCCGGTGAAGTTCGGATGATTCTATCTGAATGCCGTGCATCGATTGGTCAAGTTGGTAATGAACAACATGAACTTATCAACATTGGTAAAGCTGGACGTTCACGCTGGTTAGGCAAGCGCCCAACAGTTCGTGGTTCTGTTATGAACCCTAATGATCACCCACATGGTGGTGGTGAAGGACGCGCTCCTATCGGACGTAAATCACCAATGTCTCCTTGGGGTAAACCAACTCTTGGATTTAAAACACGTAAGAAGAAAAATAAATCCGACAAATTTATTGTCCGTCGTCGTAAAAAATAACGAGATTGAGCTACGGTTCACATATCGGACCGTAGGACAGTCACGAAGGGAGGTTCACTTATGGGTCGCAGCTTAAAAAAAGGACCTTTTGTTGATGAACATTTGATGATAAAGATCGAAAAGTTAAATGAAACGAATGGTAAGCAAGTGATTAAAACATGGTCACGCCGTTCAACGATCTTCCCGCAATTCATCGGTCACACAGTCGCTGTCTATGATGGTCGCAAACATGTACCTGTATATGTTACTGAAGACATGGTTGGTCACAAGCTTGGAGAATTTGCTCCAACTCGTGCTTACAAAGGCCATGGAAATGATGACAAGAAAACAAGACGTTAAGAGAGGAGGGCATCCACATGCAAGCTAAAGCTGTTGCAAGAACAGTTCGTATTGCTCCTCGTAAAGCACGTTTAGTCGTCGATTTAATTCGAGGTAAGCAAGTTGGTGAAGCGGTAGCTATTTTAAACCTTACTCCTAAGGCAGCTTCTCCAATCGTTGAGAAAGTATTAAAATCAGCTATGGCCAATGCCGAGCATAATTATGAAATGGACGTAAATAATTTAGTTGTTGCACAAGCGTTTGTAGATGAAGGAGCGACTTTGAAACGTTTCCGTCCTCGCGCAATGGGCCGTGCAAGCGCAATTAACAAACGAACTAGTCATATTACAATCGTTTTATCAGAAAAGAAGGAGGGATAATCAGTGGGTCAAAAAGTAAATCCAGTCGGTTTGCGTATTGGTATAATCCGTGATTGGGAATCAAAATGGTACGCTGGCAAAGATTTTGCTGATCTTTTACACGAAGACCTTAGAGTTCGTGAATACATCGCGAAACGTTTGAAAGATGCTTCTGTTTCTAAAGTAGAAATTGAACGTGCTGCAAACCGTGTGAACGTTACTATTCATACAGCGAAGCCTGGAATGGTTATCGGTAAAGGCGGTACAGAAGTTGAGGCTTTACGTAAAGCATTAAACCAACTTACTGGCAAGCGAGTTCACATTAACATCCTTGAAATTAAAAAAGCTGATATGGATGCGAAATTAGTTGCTGAAAATATTGCTCGTCAATTAGAAAACCGTGTATCATTCCGTCGCGCTCAAAAGCAAGTAATTCAACGTGCTATGCGTTCAGGTGCAAAAGGAATTAAAACACAAGTTTCTGGCCGTTTAGGCGGAGCAGATATCGCTCGCTCAGAACATTACAGCGAAGGAACAGTTCCACTTCATACACTTCGCGCTGACATTGACTATGCTGCAGCTGAAGCTGATACTACTTATGGTAAGTTAGGCGTAAAGGTATGGATTTATAAGGGTGAGGTCCTTCCTACTAAGAAGAAAACTGCGGAAGGAGGCAAATAATATGTTATTGCCAAAACGCGTTAAATATCGTCGTCCACACCGTGGAAGTATGAAGGGTAATTCAAAAGGCGGTACTGAAATTTCCTTCGGCGAATATGGTTTACAAGCATTAGAAGCCCATTGGATTACTAACCGCCAAATTGAAGCTGCTCGTATCGCAATGACTCGTTACATGAAACGTGGCGGTAAAGTTTGGATTAAAATTTTCCCGCATAAAGCCTTCACAGCTAAACCTTTAGAAGTTCGGATGGGTTCCGGTAAAGGGGCACCTGAAGGATGGGTAGCCGTTGTAAAACCAGGCAGAATTATGTTTGAAATCGCAGGTGTTCCTGAAGAAGTTGCTCGCGAAGCACTTCGTCTTGCAATGCATAAGCTTCCAATAAAGTGTAAGTTTGTGAAACGTGAAGAAATTGGTGGTGAATCAAATGAAAGCTAATGAAATTCGTGACCTTACCACTGCTGAACTTGAACAAAAAGTTAAATCTTTAAAAGAAGAGCTTTTTAACCTTCGCTTTCAATTGGCGACAGGACAACTTGAAAACACAGCGCGCATTCGTGAAGTACGAAAGGCGATCGCTCGTATGAAAACCGTGGTACGTGAAAGAGAAATCAACGTTAACAAGTGATAATTGAGAGGAGGTTCGCCCAATGAGTGAACGCAACCAACGCAAAGTTTACACTGGACGCGTTGTTTCTGACAAAATGGATAAAACCATTACAGTTCTTATTGAAACATATAAAAAGCATCCTCTTTACGGTAAACGCGTTAAGTACTCTAAAAAGTTTAAGGCTCATGATGAGCAAAATGAAGCTAAAATTGGCGATATCGTACGCGTTATGGAAACTCGTCCGCTTTCAGCTACAAAACGCTTCCGTTTAGTAGAAGTAGTCGAAAAAGCCGTTATTATATAATTGTTCGGATTAAGCCAATTCCGAAAGGAGGTTACACGCATGATTCAACAAGAAACACGTTTAAAAGTTGCTGATAATTCTGGTGCTCGTGAAGTACTGACAATCAAAGTACTAGGCGGTTCTGGTCGTAAGTTTGCCGGTATTGGTGATGTAATAGTTTGTGCAGTAAAACAAGCAACACCAGGTGGCGTTGTTAAAAAAGGCGACGTTGTGAAGGCTGTTGTCGTACGTACGAAAAGTGGAGCACGCCGTCCAGACGGATCATACATTAAATTTGATGAAAATGCATGTGTCATAATCCGTGATGATAAGAGCCCTCGTGGAACTCGTATCTTCGGACCAGTTGCTCGCGAACTTCGTGATAACAACTTTATGAAAATTGTTTCATTAGCTCCAGAAGTACTATAATTTTAAATTAAATGCCTTTTAAGGAGGTGCGACCAGATGCATGTAAAAAAAGGTGACAAAGTCAGAGTCATCTCTGGTAAGGATAAGGGCAAAACAGGAGTAATCCTTGCAGCCTATCCAAAAGACAGCCGTGTGCTTGTAGAGGGTGTTAACATTGTGAAAAAACATTCTAAGCCATCTCAAGTGAATCCACAGGGCGGAATCATTAACCAAGAGGCACCGATTCATGTATCAAACGTGATGCCAATCGATCCTAAGTCTGGAAACCCAACACGTGTAGGGTACCAAACGGTTGATGGAAAAAAAGTACGCGTAGCAAAATCCGGTGAAGTTTTAGATAAATAGTTTATAAAGAAGGGAGGTACACTCAATGAACCGCCTAAAGGAAAGATATGTAAAAGAGATCTCACCTGCTCTAGTGAGCAAGTTCAACTATAAATCAGTTATGCAAGTACCAAAAGTTGATAAAATCGTCATAAACATGGGTGTTGGTGATGCTGTTGCAAATGCGAAAGCACTTGATAATGCAGTAGAAGAGCTAACTACTATTACAGGACAAAAACCTGTTGTAACTCGTGCAAAAAAATCAATCGCTGGCTTCCGTCTTCGTGAAGGTATGCCGATCGGTGCGAAGGTTACACTTCGTGGTGAACGTATGTACGAATTCTTGGATAAATTAATTTCTGTTTCTTTACCACGTGTACGTGACTTCCGTGGTGTATCGAAGAAAGCATTCGATGGCCGGGGTAACTATACTTTGGGTGTTAAAGAACAATTAATCTTCCCTGAAATTGATTACGATAAAGTAAGCAAAGTTCGTGGTATGGATATTGTTATCGTAACTACTGCCAATACTGATGAAGAAGCTCGTGAACTTTTAACTCAAATTGGAATGCCGTTCCAAAAGTAATCACGAAATAAGGGAGGCGAAAACGTGGCTAAAAAGTCAATGATTGTGAAACAAAAGCGCACGCCTAAATATAAAGTACAAGAGTACACACGCTGCGAACGCTGCGGCCGTCCACACTCTGTATACCGCAAATTTAAGCTTTGCCGTATTTGTTTCCGTGAATTAGCGTACAAAGGACAAATTCCTGGTGTTAAAAAAGCTAGTTGGTAAAACTCAAAGCTGTGGAAGGAGGTAAAAATAATGGTCATGACAGATCCAATTGCTGATATGCTTACTCGCATTCGAAATGCGAATATGGTGCGTCACGAAAAGTTAGAAGTGCCTGCTTCTAATATCAAAAAACAAATCGCTGAAATTTTAAAGCGTGAAGGTTTCGTGCGTGACGTTGAATATATTGAAGATAATAAACAAGGTATCATCCGTATCTTCTTAAAATACGGTGCAAACAACCAACGTGTTATTACTGGTCTTAAACGTATAAGCAAACCAGGGCTTCGTGTTTATGCTAAATCAGATGAGGTACCTCGTGTACTTAACGGACTTGGTATTGCATTAGTTTCAACATCTACTGGTGTTGTAACAGATAAAGAAGCTCGTGCAAAACAAATCGGCGGCGAAGTATTAGCTTACGTTTGGTAATTTATTTTTTGAATGAATGGAGGTGCTCTAAATGTCTCGCGTAGGAAAAAAGCCAATCGAAATTCCAGCAGGAGTTACGGTAACTTTAAATGGTAATGTTGTTACAGTAAAAGGACCTAAAGGTGAACTTACTCGTTCATTTAATCCTGATATTGCAATCAATGTTGAAGAAAATATTATTAATGTCTCACGTCCATCTGAAACGAAAGAACATCGCGCATTGCACGGTACAACTCGCGCATTACTTTCTAACATGGTGGAAGGTGTTTCAAAAGGCTTTGAAAAAGGCTTAGAACTAATTGGGGTTGGATATCGTGCTCAAAAACAAGGTACTAAGCTTGTATTGAATGTAGGATATTCTCATCCGGTTGAAATCGAGCCAGAAGCTGGTCTTGAAATCGAAGTTCCTGTCAATACAAAAATTATTATAAAAGGAACTAACAAGGAACGAGTTGGTGCACTAGCTGCTAACATTCGTGACGTTCGTCCTCCTGAGCCTTACAAAGGTAAAGGAATCCGTTATGAAGGCGAATTTGTTCGTCGTAAAGAGGGTAAAACAGGTAAGTAATAGCTAGCCTTTATTGGTAAACGAAAGGAGTGACGTAAATGATTACGAAGACTGATAAAAACGCTACTCGCCGGAAAAGACATGCTCGTGTTCGTGCGAAACTTAGCGGAACTTCAGCTCGTCCGCGTCTAAATGTGTTCCGTTCTAACAAACACATTTATGCTCAAATTATCGATGATATGAACGGAGTTACTTTAGCAAGTGCTTCTACAATGGATAAAGATTTAGGTCTTGAGTCTACAAGTAACCTCGAAGCTGCACAAAAAATCGGTGAACTTGTAGCAAAACGTGCGGTTGAAAAGGGTATTAGTGCGGTTGTCTTTGACCGTGGAGGATACTTATATCATGGACGTATTCAAGCATTGGCTGATGCAGCCCGCGAAAACGGCCTACAATTTTAATAGTCAAAGGAGGGACACAAAAAGATGCGTCGTATTGATCCAAACAAACTTGAACTTGAAGAACGCGTGGTTACGGTTAATCGTGTTGCGAAGGTTGTTAAAGGTGGACGTCGTTTCCGTTTCACTGCTCTAGTAGTAGTTGGAGATAAAAACGGTCATGTCGGTTTCGGTACAGGTAAAGCACAAGAAGTACCTGATGCAATTCGTAAAGCAATTGAGGATGCGAAGAAAAACTTAGTGGAAGTACCAATGGTTGGTACAACAGTTCCGCACCAAGTCATTGGCCGCTTTGGCGCTGGTGAAATTCTTCTTAAGCCTGCTTCAGAAGGTACAGGGGTTATCGCTGGTGGTCCAGTTCGTGCCGTGCTAGAATTAGCAGGTGTTGCCGATATCCTTTCAAAATCTTTAGGAACAAACACACCAATAAACATGGTTCGTGCAACAATCGAAGGAATAAAACAATTAAAACGTGCTGAAGACGTAGCAAAATTACGTGGGAAATCAGTAGAAGAACTGTTAGGATAAGGGGGGAAATAAAATGGCGAATAAATTAGCAGTTACCCTCACTCGCAGTCTGATTGGTCGTCCAGAAGACCAACGTGAAACAGTAAAAGCACTAGGATTACGCAAACTTAATCAAACAGTTGAGCATCAAGATAATGCTGCTATTCGCGGCATGATCACGAAAGTGTCTCATCTTGTTACGGTTAAAGAACAATAATTTAGATCTTCTCTCAATAAGGAGGTGCCAATATGAAACTTCATGAGTTAAAACCTGCGGAAGGTTCTCGTCAAGAACCAAAGCGCAAAGGTCGCGGAATCGGTTCTGGTAACGGAAAAACAGCCGGAAAAGGACATAAAGGTCAAAATGCTCGTTCTGGTGGCGGTGTACGCCTTGGTTTTGAAGGTGGTCAAACACCACTTTTCCGTCGGTTACCAAAACGCGGATTTACAAACATCAATCGTAAAGAATATGCAGTAGTTAATCTTGACGTTTTAAATCATTTTGAAGACGGTACAGAAGTTACTCCAGAACTTCTTATCGAATCAGGGATGGTGAAAAGCGTTAAAGCAGGAATTAAAATTCTTGCTAGCGGAAACATTGAGAAAAAATTGACTGTAAAAGCTCATAAATTCTCCTCTGCTGCCAAGGAAGCTATCGAAGCTGCTGGTGGAAAAACTGAGGTGATCTAATGTTTTCAACGGTCTCCAATTTTATGCGCGTGGGTGATATAAGACGTAAGATCATATTCACCCTTTTAATGTTAATTGTATTTCGTCTTGGAACGTTTATTCCTGTACCAAGTGTAAATGCCGAAGTACTCGGCGCCCAAGATAAACTAAGTGTTTTCGGAATCTTAAATACCTTTGGCGGAGGTGCGTTAAAGCAATTCTCCATTTTTGCCATGGGGATCATGCCATACATCACTGCATCCATTATTATTCAACTCTTACAAATGGATGTTGTGCCAAAGTTTACGGAGTGGTCAAAGCAAGGAGATGCCGGACGGCGTAAGTTAGCACAGTTTACACGCTATTTTACGATCGTGCTTGGTTTTATTGAGGGACTAGGTATGTCTTATGGCTTTAATAACTTGGCAAGCGGCCAGCTAATTCAAAATCCTAGTATTGGTACCTACCTATTAATCGCTACTGTATTAACTGCAGGAACCGCATTTCTATTGTGGCTCGGTGAGCAGATTACTTCACATGGTGTCGGTAATGGAATCTCCATTATCATTTTTGCTGGTATCGTTGCTGGAATTCCAACAGTGGCAAACCAAATATATGTTCAGCAATTTGAAAATGCAGGATCTCAATTATTCCTTAGAATCGTCACTGTTTTATTAATTGTTCTAGCAGTCATTGCTGTGGTGGTTGGAGTTATTTTCTTCGATCAGGCTAAACGTAAAATTCCAATTCAGTATGCAAAACGTGTGGTTGCAGGACGGACTCCTGTTGGAGGTCAATCAACCCACATGCCATTAAAAGTGAATGCTGCAGGTGTTATTCCTGTTATCTTTGCCATTTCTTTTATTGTAACTCCAAGAACGATTGCATCATTTTTTCCAACAAATAATGTAACGGTCTGGATTCAAAACATATTTGATTATTCTCATCCAATCGGAATGGTCATTTATGCAGCATTAATTATTGCTTTTACGTACTTCTATGCCTTTATTCAGGTTAACCCTGAGCAAGCTGCAGAAAATCTACAAAAGCAGAGTGGCTATATTCCGGGAATTCGTCCAGGAAAAAGTACACAGGAATACTTAACGCGAGTATTATATCGACTGACATTTGTCGGTTCGATTTTCTTGGCAGTTGTGGCTGTACTTCCAGTTATCTTTATTCAGGTTGCCAATCTTCCGCAATCAGCTCAAATTGGTGGAACAAGTTTGCTCATCGTCGTTGGTGTAGCTCTTGAAACAATGAGACAGCTAGAAGCACAGTTGGTTAAACGCCATTATAAAGGATTTATAAAATAACTGGTTTTGGGGACATCGTTCCCTAAAACCCATTAATAGCACGAAGGGGGAATACGTGTGAATTTAGTATTAATGGGGCTTCCAGGGGCCGGAAAAGGCACCCAAGCCGAAAAAATTGTCGATCAATACGGCATCCCTCATATCTCGACTGGAGATATGTTCCGTGCAGCTATGAAAGAAGGAACAGAACTAGGCTTACAAGCACAATCATTCATGGATAAAGGCGAACTTGTTCCAGATGAAGTAACAATTGGAATTGTACGTGAACGTCTAAGTAAGGATGATTGCAGAAATGGTTTTCTACTAGATGGTTTTCCTAGAACGGTTCCTCAAGCAGAAGCATTGGAAAATATTCTTGCCAATTTAGAAAGAAAAATTGATTATGTGATCAATATCGATGTTGATAAGAGTATTTTAGTGGAGCGATTAACAGGACGTCGCATTTGTAAGAACTGTGGCGCTACCTATCACCTTATTTTTAACCCACCTGCAGCTGAAGGTGTATGTGATCGTTGTGGCGGTGAGCTTTATCAACGTGCAGATGATAATGCTGAAACAGTTCAGAATCGTTTAGATGTTAATATTAAGCAATCTAAGCCTTTATTAGATTTTTATGAAGCAAAAGGTTATTTGCGTACATTGAATGGCCAGCGTGATATTTCCGTTGTTTTTGCGGATGTTAAGCAATTACTCGGGGGATTAGCTGAATGATCGTTTGCAAGACCCTTAGGGGAATCGAGATGACAGTGAAATCACTCTACCAAGGCTTAATAGAAGTAAAAACGGGTGAACGTCTTTCAAATATCTCCCATGCGATTCAAAATTATGTTGAGGCAAATTGGATTTTCGATTGTACGCGAGTATGTGGGATGTGTTGTAGGGAAAGACTTACATGAAGATTCGGTTATTCCTCATTAGGATTCTCAAACAACGGTCCACTTAAAAAGCCTGGATATTATTGGACCCAACCGTTCATATTCCGCAAAAAAGGACATTTTGCAAAAGTTACTAGCGGACGAGATGCAGGTCAGTATGCTATAATTGTAAGGTTGTTGGATTAAAAGTATTTTTGTTGAAGACGGAGTAACTCGCGAGTTTGATACAGCAAAGTATAAGAATCCTCTACATCTTCAATTATTTTGATCAAGTATCTCCTAAAGTTCAGAATTGTACCTGAGGAAACAGTCGTGTAACGAACGGAAAGACCCGCTTGCACTTACTACGTTTTTGAATGAACGCAATCTGATAAAGAGAAGGGAGACGATTTTGATGGCTAAAGATGATGTTATTGAAATAGAGGGTAAAGTCATTGAAACTTTGCCAAACGCCATGTTTAAGGTAGAATTAGAAAATGGTCATAGTGTATTAGCTCATGTTTCAGGTAAGATCCGCATGCATTTCATTCGTATTCTGCCTGGTGACAAAGTTACTGTTGAGCTTTCACCATATGACTTAACACGCGGACGTATTACGTACCGCTTTAAATAATCTACTTGCACTCCGAACTATTAAGGAGGTTAGGATAATGAAAGTAAGACCATCTGTTAAACCGATCTGCGAAAAGTGCAAAGTTATCCGTAGACGCGGAAAAGTTATGGTTATCTGTGAAAACCCTAAACATAAACAAAAACAAGGTTAATTGAAAAGGAGGTGCACTAAAGAATGGCACGTATTGCTGGTGTAGATATTCCACGTGAAAAACGTGTAGTAATCTCTTTAACTTATATCTATGGTATTGGTAAACCAACTGCACAAAAAGTGTTAGCAGAAGCTGGTGTTTCTGAAGAGACACGTGTGCGTGATTTAACAGAAGAAGAATTGAACAAAATTCGTGATATTATTGACAAATTAAAGGTCGAAGGTGACCTTCGTCGTGAAATTTCCCTTAACATCAAACGTTTAATGGAAATCGGCAGCTACCGCGGTTTACGTCATCGTCGTGGTTTACCGGTTCGCGGACAAAACACAAAAAACAATGCACGTACTCGTAAAGGTCCTCGTAAGACTGTAGCGAACAAGAAAAAATAATCGGTAAAGGAGGTACTCATTTAAATGGCTCGTAAAACAAATACACGTAAACGCCGTGTCAAAAAGAATATTGAAGCTGGTATTGCTCATATCCGTTCAACATTTAACAATACTATTGTAACAATTACTGATATCCATGGTAATGCAATTTCTTGGTCAAGTGCAGGTGCGCTAGGATTTAAAGGTTCACGTAAATCTACTCCTTTCGCAGCGCAAATGGCAGCAGAAACTGCAGCTAAAACTTCGATGGAACATGGCATGAAAACATTAGAAGTTACAGTAAAAGGACCTGGTGCTGGACGTGAAGCAGCAATTCGTGCTTTGCAAGCAGCAGGACTAGAAGTAACGGCAATTAAAGACGTTACGCCTGTACCGCATAATGGTTGCCGCCCACCAAAACGTCGTCGTGTTTAATTTTTCTGTATAGAATTTGTATCCTTGTCAATAATGGGATATGTACTATTTTTCCGTTCTTACAGAGTCATTATTCCAGTTGTTGTGCACAAAACGGGAACGTATACATGGGGGAATTTCGGTTAGAACATTCCTAGCCGGGTTTTCGACGTTTTGAAGGAGGGTTATTTGATGATCGAAATAGAAAAACCAAAAATCGAAACGGTTGAGATCAACGAGGATGCCAAGTACGGTAAGTTCGTCGTTGAACCACTTGAGCGTGGATATGGTACCACTTTGGGTAACTCCTTACGTCGTATCCTATTATCCTCACTCCCAGGTGCAGCTGTTACAGCGATTCAAATCGATGGAGTCCTTCATGAATTCTCAACAATTGAAGGCGTCGTAGAGGATGTAACTTCCATCATCCTAAACATTAAAAAATTAGCTTTGAAAATCTACTCTGATGAAGAAAAGACACTTGAGATTGATGTTCAAAATGAAGGTGCTGTAAAGGCAGCCGATATTACACATGACAGTGATGTAGAGATTCTAAACCCTGATCTTCATATTGCTACATTAGGTGCAAATGGTCATCTTCGCATGCGTTTAACTGCAAGAAGAGGTCGCGGATATACCCAGGCTGATCAAAACAAGCGTGAAGATCAACCAATTGGTGTTATTCCAATCGACTCGATCTACACACCAGTTTCTCGGGTATCCTATCAAGTGGAAAATACACGTGTTGGCCAAATGTCCAACTACGATAAGCTAACTTTAGATGTTTGGACAGACGGAAGCACGGGACCAAAAGAAGCGATTGCACTAGGTTCGAAGATCTTGACTGAGCATTTAAATATCTTCGTTGGTTTAACTGATGAGGCTCAAAATGCTGAAATCATGATTGAAAAAGAAGAAGACCAAAAAGAAAAAGTTCTTGAAATGACTATTGAAGAACTTGATCTATCAGTTCGATCTTACAACTGCTTAAAACGTGCTGGAATTAATACTGTTCAGGAGTTAGCTAACAAGACTGAAGAAGATATGATGAAAGTACGTAACTTAGGACGCAAATCACTTGAAGAAGTGAAGGCAAAACTAGAAGAGCTTGGATTAGGCTTACGTAAGGATGACTGACTAGTTAACAAGTAATTAACTAGCTGTTTTCTTGTAAACTGTTAATCCGTTTTTATAACTTCAAAAAGGAGGGAATCCTTCATGGCATACAGAAAGTTAGGACGCACAAGCGCTCAACGTAAAGCGATGCTCCGTGATTTAACTACAGACTTAATTATCAATGAACGTATTGAAACAACAGAAACTCGTGCGAAAGAACTTCGTTCAACTGTTGAGAAAATGATCACTTTAGGCAAACGCGGTGATTTGCATGCACGTCGTTTAGCTGCTGCTTATGTACGTAACGAAGTAGCTGATGTTGAAAATGGTACAGATGCAGTACAAAAACTATTCTCTGACATTGCAACTCGTTACCAAGAGCGTCAAGGTGGTTACACTCGTATCATGAAACTTGGACCTCGTCGCGGCGACGGTGCACCAATGGTTATTATCGAGTTAGTTTAATAAGGAAAACAGACAACAAGGGCGTTGGACAGTTTTTAGATCAAACTTGTTCTCTGCCCTTTTTCTGCAGAAGAATCGAATAGTTTCGACCCAAGCCAAAAAGAGCGTTACGATGAGCGTAACTCCAATTGATTGGAGAAATTCTAAAAGTTTTAATTGTTATCTTTTAGTCTTTTTTAATTGACATGATTTCATGTAACTTTTGATTTGCTGCATCCATAGGATGCGCTGAATAATTACGTCTCGTCTAGCTCATGCACCTCCTCCCATTTCTTTATAGAAATTTCCTTTAGATAACAGATCTCTTCGATTTCTGTTTAGGGTTGGGGTGCAGGCTTTTTTTGTATTTCTAGGAAAAATGATGTGTCGGAGAATAGCGGAGACAGGGGAGGAATAACAGTTGAAAAAGCCGATTGTATCTCTGGATAATGTTTCCTTTCAGTATGATAATAGTCAAACCTACGCGTTAAAGGATGTTTCCTTCGAAATTTTTGAAGGCGAGTGGTTGGCCATCGTGGGCCATAATGGCTCAGGTAAGTCTACTATGGCGAAGCTTTTAAATGGGCTTCAATTTCCACAGCAGGGGGAGATCACCGTAGCAGGAATCAAGCTTACTGAAGCTTCCGTTTGGGATATCCGCAAGCAAATAGGGATGGTATTTCAAAATCCCGATAATCAGTTTGTCGGTACAACCGTTGAGGATGATGTGGCTTTTGGTTTAGAAAATAACGGGATCGCAAGAGAAGACATGATCCAAAGAGTGTTAGACTCATTAAAAAAAGTTAAGATGGATCAGTTTCTTAATCAAGAGCCCCACCATCTTTCCGGTGGCCAGAAGCAGCGCGTTGCCATTGCCGGGGTGCTAGCCTTAAGACCAGCGATCATTATCTTAGACGAAGCAACCTCCATGCTTGATCCAAGAGGAAGAGAAGAAGTGTTAGAAACTGTCCGTGAGCTAAAGGGAGAGAAGAACTTAACTGTTATTTCAATTACTCATGATTTGGATGAAGCCGCGAAAGCCGATCGAATGATTGTTATGAATAAAGGAATGGTTTATCGAGAAGGAACGCCCGAGGAAATTTTTTCAATGGAAGAGGAGTTAATTGAATTAGGGCTAGATATTCCCTTTGCTGTGAAAATGAGTAATGCGTTCAGGCAAAAGGGGATTGGATTATCGCAGCATTATTTATCGGAAGAAGAGTTGGTGACTGAGCTATGGACATATCGCTTCAACAAGTAGAGTACCGTTATCAGGCAAATACTCCTTTCGAGCACCTTGCCATTCAAGATGTCTCTATTGACATCCCGACGGGGACCTACATGGCTATTATTGGCCACACCGGTTCTGGTAAGTCAACGATTCTCCAGCACTTAAATGCCTTACTGCAGCCGACAGAGGGAACTGTGCTTATTGGAAACCGGGAAATTAAAGCACATCAGAAAAATAAGAATTTAAAGGATGTGCGTCAAAAGGTAGGAATTGTTTTTCAATTTCCTGAGCATCAATTGTTTGAAGAAACCGTTGAAAAGGATATTATTTTTGGCCCTATGAATTTTGGAGTTTCGGAGCAGGAAGCAAAACGAAGGGCAAGGGCCGCACTATTGCAAGTTGGTTTAGCAGAAGATATCCTTGAAAAGTCGCCATTTGATTTATCAGGAGGCCAAATGCGACGCGTTGCGATTGCCGGCGTGCTGGCAATGGATCCCGATGTCATTGTTCTGGACGAGCCTACTGCTGGATTAGATCCACGAGGACGGAAAGAAATTATGGAGATGTTTTATCAGCTTCATCAGGAAAGGAAGCTGTCAACGATATTGGTAACACACAGTATGGAAGACGCTGCGAGATATGCCGACCAAATTGTCATTATGCATCAGGGCAGGGTTGTCAAACAAGGTACTGCTGAAGAGATTTTTTCAGCACCAACTGAATTAATTAAGTTGGGTCTTGACGTTCCGGAAGTTGTTCGATTTCAGCTTAAGCTGGAAGAGAAAACAGGTGTAAAACTGGAGAAGGTCTATTTATCAATTGAAGAGTTATCCACTGCTGCTGCCCAGTCACTTCTAAGGGGTGAACGGGTATGATGGAGAAAATGATTTTTGGCCGTTATGTTCCTGTTGATTCGGTTATCCATCGGATGGATCCCCGTTCAAAATTAACGATTATTTTTTTATTTGTATGTGTTATTTTCCTTGCAAATAATTGGATGACCTACGCACTTATTGGTATTTATACATTTTTAATGCTGGGACTCTCACGTATACCATTTCGCTTTTTATACAGTGGACTAAAGCCAATTCTTTGGATTGTCATTTTTACATTGGTGCTGCAATTATTTTTTACTAAAGAGGGAAATTTGTTGTTCCAATTGGGGCCATTCAAAATATACGATGAAGGAGTCAGACAAGGGATTTTTATTTCCCTGCGTTTTTTCTTCTTAATTTTAATGACATCGTTGCTAACCTTGACGACTACTCCAATTGAAATTACTGACGGGCTGGAAACTTTGTTGAATCCATTAAAGAAGGTTCGTTTTCCTGTCCATGAACTCGCACTAATGATGTCTATTTCTTTACGGTTTATCCCTACCATAATGGAGGAAACGGATAAAATTATGAAAGCGCAAATGGCTAGAGGTGTTGAATTTTCTGGCGGACCAATTAAAGACCGGGTTAAGGCCGTAATTCCTTTACTGATTCCCTTGTTTGTAAGTTCCTTTAAACGAGCTGAAGAATTGGCGATTGCGATGGAAGCAAGAGGATACCGTGGCGGTGAAGGCCGTACAAAATACAGGCTGTTATCATGGAAGAACGCAGATACGCTGCAAATTTTATTGCTGATTGTTTTGACGGCTCTTTTATATGTACTAAGAACATAATGGAGAAAAAAGATGCAACGGTATAAATGTATCATTTCATATGATGGAACAAACTTTTCTGGATATCAGGTCCAGCCAAATAAGCGGACGGTGCAAAGCGAGCTTGAGACAGGATTAGCAAAGCTTCATAAAGGGCAAGAGGTAAAAGTATTTGCCTCCGGCCGTACCGATGCCGGTGTACATGCAAAGGGTCAGGTTATTCACTTTGATTCACCGCTTTCGATCCCTGAGTCCAGGTGGCCGACTGCATTACATTCAGTGTTGCCAAGGGATATTGCTGTCCTTTCTGTTGAGTGCGTTAGTGGCACCTTTCATGCCCGGTATAACGCTATTGGTAAGGAATATCGGTACTTTTTGTATCTATCCGCTAAACGAGATCCATTTAAGCGCAATTATGCGTATCAATGTCCATATTTTCTCGATCTTGAAGCGATGCAGGCAGCGGCTCAGCATTTGCTTGGAACACATGATTTTACAAGCTTTTGCTCAGCAAAGACCGAAGTGGAGGATAAGATCCGAACAATTAAGGAGATTCATTTTTCCATGGAGGGAGAGCTGCTGACACTCCAGTTTGTTGGAAGTGGATTTTTATATAATATGGTTAGGATTTTGGTCGGTACTCTCTTGGAAATTGGCTCAGGAGAGAGAAAGCCGGAGGATATCCCAGAACTTTTAGCAAAAAGGGATCGTTGTATAACAGGAAAAACAGCTCCAGCACATGGACTTTATTTGTGGAAGGTATTTTATTAATTTGATAATACAACCTTGCCTGGTGTAACATTTTCTTGACATTTGACTGTTAAGGCTTTAAAATATCATATGTGTGTGTTTTATACCCACGATAAAGCCCCGGAAAGTCTTAATCGTGATTAAAATATATGAAACCGAAACTTAGGCGTATAAAGGCATTAGTCTTTCATTCCCGGAACAGTTTGAAATTCTGAATGCATAACTAAAACGCGAAAAATATGATCTTTATATGGATTTAATAGGAGGGAAAATCATGCGTACAACGTTTATGGCAAATGCACAAAATATTGAACGTAAATGGTACGTTATTGATGCAGAAGGTAAGACTTTAGGTCGTTTAGCTTCTGAAGTTGCATCAATACTACGTGGTAAACATAAACCAACTTATACACCACATGTTGACACTGGTGATCATGTTATTATTCTTAATGCTTCTAAAATCGAATTGACTGGTAAAAAGTTAACTGACAAGCTTTACATTCGTCACAGCTTACATCCAGGCGGTTTAAAGACAAGAACTGCTCTTGAAATGCGTACGAACTACCCTGTAAAAATGATCGAAGGTGCTGTTCGCGGCATGCTTCCAAAAAATACTCTTGGTCGCCAAATGATTAAAAAGTTACACGTTTATGCTGGCGGCGAACATCAACACCAAGCACAAAAACCAGAAGTTTACGAACTTCGCGGATAATTTTTAAGGAGGTAATTAACTTGGCACAGGTTCAATATATTGGTACTGGCCGTCGGAAAAGCTCTGTCGCACGTGTGCGCTTAGTTCCAGGCAGCGGTAAAATTACTATTAATGATCGTGGTATCGAAGATTATATTCCATTTGAAGCTTTACGTTCAGTCGTTAAACAACCGTTAGTAGCTACAGAAACTCTTGGCAGCTACGATATTCTTGTAAATGTAGGCGGCGGTGGCTACACAGGTCAAGCTGGCGCAATTCGCCATGGTATCGCTCGTGCTTTACTTCAAGCAGATCCAGAATTCCGTCCAACATTAAAACGCGCAGGTTTATTAACTCGTGACCCTCGTATGAAAGAACGTAAGAAATACGGTCTTAAAGGTGCGCGTCGTGCTCCTCAGTTCTCAAAACGTTAATTCTTGGCGTTTCAAAGGCTCTCAACCAATTTGGTTGGGGGTCTTTTTTATTCCCTTGCAGGCTAACTATATTTCCTTTATGTCAGTCGAGGCCCTAACATTCTATCCGTCGATGATCAGGGAGCCACCACTTCAAAATAAAAACCCCAGGATGGACCTAGGGTTCTAAAGAGCTTTCAGTATGGTATTAATAAAACTCTTTTGAGGTACTCTAAATGTTTGGATGAATCTTTTAATCATTGCTTTTTTATTTGAAAGTTAATCGTCCATAGTCCTTTTTGATTAAGAATAGTGTCTGTATTAAATGCTACATTAGATATGGCCGGGGTATATTGTGGAATCTCCACCGTAACTGCACCCTGATATTCCTGGCTGCTTATTTTTTTATGCCAAGTGTCGTTCCCTTGAACGTGCTTATGTCCAATCGAAATATCAGGTTTATTTAAAAGACCTGTTTCATTCGTGTCTACCTGTTGATCCGAGTTTGATTGGACGGTATAATACACCATCATCTCTTGACCGTAGTTCTTAATTGCATAGTTCGTAATCGTAAGTTTTATTCCATTATTTTCAGCAGAACCGATTATTTTTGCCGATTCAGCCATTGCACTTTGGGAAGAAGCAAATGTCATCCCAGTGAGTAAAGAAAGGAATAAGACAAACCCACTAAAGCCACTTGTAAATTTTAACAAAAATTTCATTGGACCACCCTCCTAAATTTTGTGTTCAAAAAGGATGACAAACAGGTTTTTTCATTGCATCCAGATTTGTCCAAGCCTTTAAGAACTAATCATCCTCGTTTCTAGATTGTCTATATTTTTTATAAATATTCTTTACTATAAAAAAGCCCTTCGCAAAATTGCAGATTTAAGAATCTATCTGTACGTTTTTTTACATAATTAAGGAATTTTTAACTCAATATAGAGAATGAGGGAGGCCTAATCATATAAGCATTTTCTAGTGAAAGGAAGATTTAAAGAAAACTTAATAAAAGAGGCAATTTGGTTATATGAAATGGCAGCTCCGGACTTTATAGTATAGGAGGTTTGTTCATGAGGGGTTATGGAAAAGTTGTAAGCACGGCTTTACTGGCCGTAATGCTAATTGTTGGCTGTCAAACGAAATCTGAGAATAAGCAGCAGAACACCGACAATAGACCAACCGCCAAAGCAGAAAAAGGCGATTTTCCACTCTGGGGGTATGACTATCAGCAAACAAGAAATGTCCCTTATAACAAGATTACAAAAGAAAATGTTAAGAATTTAGGTGTTGTCTGGGAGGCGGATTTAGCAAACTGGGATAAGACCGCTCCGAATGCTTCGGAGGATTACCCGGTTGTTAAAGATGGTGTTATGTATGTAACGACTTCAATGAATCGTGTGTTTGCATTAAATGCTGCAAACGGGAAAAAGATTTGGGAATGGAATCCGCCTAAAGATGTCCAAGACCATCTTGACCATGCGGACTTAAGCCTAATGGAGGTTGTTGCCAGCCGGGGAGTAGCTGTCGGTGATGGTAATGTATTTGTACTCATTGCAGATGACCGTTTAGCCAAGCTTGACGCGAAAAATGGAAAATTGCTTAAA
Organism: Bacillus sp. EB600; assembly: GCF_024494385.1. Lineage (GTDB taxonomy): Bacteria > Bacillota > Bacilli > Bacillales > Cytobacillaceae > JAEVLT01. Next base: position 14,658 of record NZ_JAEVLT010000024.1, on the reverse strand, counting down.
ATAATTAACCTATGGGATACTGTACCGGGAGCCACGCTTGAAAACAGGTATTACGAAACATCGGCTCCAATGTACTACAAAGGAAATGTCTATGTCGGAAGTAGCGGCGGAGATCAAGGCATTAGAGGCTTTGTTATGGCCTACAAAGCAAGCGATCTGTCACCTGCCTGGAAACAGCCGTTCTGGACTGTCCCAGAAAAAGGGAAGGATTGGGTGCAGGGTAAATATACAGGGGGCGGAGCCGTCTGGAATCCGATGTCCTTTGACCCGGATACCGATATGATGTACTTTGGCGTAGGAAATCCGGCTCCTGACTTTTTCGAATCCATTCGCCCTGGTAATAATCCTTATACTGATTCGGTTGTTGCTCTTGATAGTAAGACAGGCAAATTGGTTTGGGCAAAGTCGGAAGTCGAGCATGATGAATGGGATTATGATGCGGCGGCCACTCCAATGATTATAAAGGACGCCAAGGTTAACAATAAAAAGAGAAAAATTGTTGTTCATGGCGGTAAAAATGGAAAATGGTTTGCCTGGGATGCTAAGACGGGTGAGACCATTTATGATGGTGTTCCTTTCGTCAAAATCCAGCACACGCCATTGACCACTGATAAAAATACAGCTGCACCTCAATGGCCAGGGGTTGAAGGCGGGGAAAATTACGCTCCAGAAACGTATGATCCTAAAACTCATTATGTATTAATTCCTGGTATTAATATGCCCTCTTTAGGAGTCGCGGCGAAAGATGAGAATGAACTTGAGCAAAAAAATGGTTTTTTCCCAGGAACTGAATTATTGACTACACCTAAAGATGCAGAGACATCCGGCACTATTACTGCGATTGATGTGAATACCGGGAAGCAAGTTTATCAGAATAAGACGAATCAACCGATGCGCGGCGGGTTTACGAGTACTGCTACAGGACTGGCATTCTACGGTGAGCTGGATGGAACCGTTAGCGCTCTTGATGTCAAAACCGGGAAAGTATTATGGAACATGAAAAGCGGCGGGGAGCAGATTATGATGGCTCCAGCGATTTATATGCAAAATGGTAAACAATACGTTACTTTTGTTACCGGAACAAAGATTGTTACCTATGGACTGAACGGGAAAAAATCTGTTACTAATGAAAAAACTCCACAAGGTTCAGGGAAAACAGATGATGCCAATCATGGCAGCCATGGAAATAAAGAAGCACCTAGGAAGCAGCCTACACAGTCGATTAACGCTGAAACAATATACAAAAAAAGCTGTATTTCCTGTCATGGTCAAAATCTTGAAGGAGGAGCCGGTCCAAATCTCCAGCATGTTGGTTCATCCATGTCTGAAGCGGATATATTAAAACAAATTGTTAAAGGCGGCGGAAGAATGCCGGGCGGCCTCGCTACGGGTGATGAGGCAGCGGCCTTGGCAAAATGGCTGGCCGATAAGAAGTAATTTTTTAAAGTGGAAAATCTTATAAGCAGATCATCATGACCTAAACAACCTGAGTTCGGTTTCATTCCGACTCAGGTTGTTTTATTTTTCATAACAGAATAATTTAGTGGGTTCCTCCTCATTTTTGTCCAATTTTGTTCTATATTCAAACGTACTCATTATCACTTTTGGACAACTTCTCGTCGAAATTCTAGTTATTTTGGGATTTCCACCGACATAAGATAAGTTTGTAAGGGAAAATCAGACGAAGGATCATTATAAAATTGTCAGTATCATGAAAGGGGGTAAATGACATGTGGGTGAAGCCTGAGTACAAAGTGATCAATACAGCTTCTGAGGTGACAATGTATGCCTACGTTGGCAAGTAGCAGAGATGCTCCTTGCTTCATGTATATGTCTTATAGGTTTAACTAATTAATGGAGGTTGTGCAAAATGAAACGTTACCTAAAATCAGTGATAGGCGCAATTACTGGGTGTGCAATAGCTGGAGGGTGGCTGGTTGTTGATCTCCTGACTCCGGAACCGTACGGAGACTATCTATTATATCTCCTAATGGCTGTGGTCAATATGGCAATTGGGTGGCAAGTTGGAAAATTATTTGGAAAACCATGGGATTTAGGCAAAAACGATGTTCAAATCTCCGGGGAAAGGACTGAAGCCAAATTCGAATTAAAGTCTTAGGAGCGGCGGCGGGAGGAGGCTTTCCGCAGTGGAACTGCGCTTGCCCAAACTGTCGTGGTGTTCGCGAAGGGAACGATGCACTCCGACCGTTATTACAATCTTCTCTTGCGGTAAGTGCCAATGCAAAGGACTGGTATCTTATCAATGCCGGACCAGATGTTCACAGGCAGATTGAATCCTTTTCTGCTCTGCATCCAGGCCCTGGTATAAGAGAGACTCCACTGGCGGGTGTTATTTTAACCGATGCTGAACTTGACCATACGATCGGGTTATTGTCACTGCGGGAGGGATCTTCTTTAACTATCTATGGAACCGAGATTGTTCGAAAGAGTTTGCAATCCGCTTTTCCGGTGATTCCGATGCTACAAAACTATTGTTCATGGGAATGGCAGATTCTTTCTCCTGATGTTCGGCAACGGGTAGGATCTTTAGAGGAAGGAACCAAAGAAACAATAACCGTTGAGACGGTTCCCGTTTCAAAAAAGGCACCGCTCTATGCCCGGTGGAGCCAGCAGGATGATGGCTCGAAAGATTTTTGGGAGGTCGGGTTGGTATTTCACAATGAGAGCTCCGACAGACGTCTCGCTTACTTTCCAACATTAGAAAGCATCACCCCTTCTATAGAATCTTGCTTGCGGAAAGCTGATATTTTGATGGTCGACGGAACCTTTTGGTCGGAGAACGAATTGGTTAGGATGGGCGCAGCCGTGCGCGATTCAAGAAGTATGGGACATTTACCAATCAGCGGTCAATCAGGCATTGCGGAGAGGTTAGCTTCAATCCCTGCCAAGCGAAAAATCATGATCCATATTAACAACAGTAATCCTATTCTGAAGAAGGACTCTATAGAGAGGTATGCATTGGAGCAGCTTGGTTTCGAGGTAGCATATGACGGTATGGAAGTGGAGGTGTGATTATGCTGGATCAAGGTGGGTTAGTTAGCCGGATAAAGGTGCCGGAACAAAAAAGGGTTGAGCTCTGGACACAGGATGATTTTACAGAGCGGTTAAAGGATGTCGGACGTTCTTACTATCATGACAAACATCCTTTTCATGTGGCAATGCATCAGGGGAAATTAAGCCGGGAACAAATCCGCGGCTGGGTGGCCAATCGATACTACTATCAGAAATCTGTTCCGATAAAAGATGCAGCCATCTTATCGAGACTGCCGTCAAGGGAGATGCGCCGTGAATGGATTGGGCGGATTATTGACCATGACGGTAAGCAAGGAGAAGAGGGAGGCATTGAGGCATGGCTGCGGCTGGGAGAAGCTGTGGGCTTGTCCCGGGAAGAAGTGTTGAGGGAGGAGCATGTTGTACCAGGTGTTCGTTTTTCCGTTGATGCCTATGTAAATTTTGCACGGAAAAAACCGTGGATTGAAGCAGTTGCTTCCTCGTTAACTGAATTATTTTCACCGGGTCTCATCTCAAAGCGAATAAAGGTACTTGAACGGTTTTATCCATGGATTGACAGGGCAGGCCTTGATTATTTTCAAAATCGCTTGATGCAGGCACCGCATGATTCGGATGTTGCCCTCAAGCTTGTTTTGACCTATTGCCAAACGCCGGAAGACCAACGACGGGCTGTCGAAGCTTTACGTTTTAAGTGTGATGTGTTGTGGGCGCAGCTTGATGCCATCGAAAAGGCTTTTCCTCCTAATGTGTAGCCGATGGTTCATCACTTGCCCGAGAATATTTGATTGGTGGTGAAGCAAATTTTAGCGAATAGCTTCCCAAAACTCGCAGCAAAAGCGCGAATAAAATTTGATAAGGTGAGAGAGCAGAATCTCCTTCTGTTACCGGAAAGGGTTGTTGTCTTGAACGAAACCGCCGCATCTATCCTTAGTCTATGTGACGGGAACCGAACGGTGCACACCATCTCCGAAAACCTGAGGGCTTCACTGCAGACAGACACGGAAACAGAGGATTCAGATAAATTGCCCGATTTGAATACGATGAAGGCGGATATTTCAGAATTTCTTTGGGAGATGGCAGATCAAGGGTGGGTGGTGATCGATAAACATGTCAAAGTCGATAATAAAGAACAATAATGTCGTTCAACCTCCATACTCGCTGCTCGCAGAGTTAACCCATCGCTGTCCCTTGCATTGTCCATATTGTTCGAACCCAATTGAAATGACTTCAGAAGCAATGGAGCTTACTGCCGAAGACTGGTGCCGTGTTTTGTCGGAGGCAGCCGATCTGGGGGTGGTAGAAGTTCATTTTTCTGGTGGGGAACCACTTTTTTACGAGAAATTGGATGCCCTTATCCATCACGCCACTTCATTAGAGATCTATACTAATCTCATTACAAGTGGGATAGGATTAACAACTGAAAAGGCCGCTCGGCTTAAAGAGGCCGGTTTGGCAAATGCACAGGTGAGCTTCCAGGCAGGAGAAGCGAAGCTTTCGGACATGGTCGGCGGATACAAAGCCTTTGAAAAAAAACGGGAGGCTGTTAATGCGGTAAAAAAATCAGGTATACATTTGACGTTAAATGTCGTGTTACACAAGTTGAATCTTGATGATTTGCATGGGATTATAATGCTCGCCGAGGAATTGGGAGCTGAACGGCTGGAGCTGGCAAACACGCAGTATTATAACTGGGCTTTGCTTAATCGGGAGCAGCTGTTACCAAGCCGTGAACAGATCGAGCGTGCCAGTGAAATCTATGAGGCTGCCAAAGCACGCCTTCAGAAAAAAATGGAAATCATTTGGGTCATTCCTGATTATTACGCGCAGGCACCCAAGCCTTGTATGGGAGGATGGGGAACGATCGGTCTTACGGTTGCACCGAATGGGGTTGTCCTCCCTTGCCCAACTGCCGGAATGATTAAAGGGTTGTCCTTTGAAAATGTCCGTGAGTCGTCCCTCCAACATATTTGGTATGATTCGGACTCCTTTAACCAATTCCGCGGTGAAGCATGGCTGCCTGAACCCTGCTTTTCATGTGATCAGAGACACAAAGACGGAGGGGGGTGCCGTTGCCAGGCTTATGCTTTAACCGGAGATGTTTATGCGACTGATCCCGTCTGCCAATGGGCACCAAAACATCATCTGATTGAAAAGGCTGTACAGAATGCGAATAAAAAACCCATGATACAGTCATCATCAATGATTTATAGGAGACATCATCTAGACGAAACCGCGTTAAAAGCACCATAAAAGGCTGATAATAAAAAAAGCGATTGAAAATTTGGTGCTATAGGTGACCAATGCTATAACCTTTGGCACCTTTTTTAAATAACCCATTTGAAAAGAATCGATGTGGCGAGACTAATCCAAACGAGAAGAATGACAATTGCTGCAGCCCAATTTTTCCCCAGCCTTTTAGGAGTTTGCGAGGCGAGAACCCGGCATTCTTGCAGTACATGATCCGGAATTAGTGTAAACGCCCCCAAAATTCCTAGGGGAAGCAAAATAACTTCGTCTAAATAACCCAATACTGGGATCACATCTGGAATAAGATCTATGGGGCTTAACGCATAGGCAACAATTAACAGTGAAAATGCTTTAGCATACCAAGGTGTTTTCGGATGACGATATGCAATATACAAGATATAGATATTAAGTTTTAAGCCTTTTATGAATTCCTTCCATTTCTTTGGTCTAATAACCATAATCGCTTATTTTCCTCTCAAACAAATTCATCGGGAACCCCTCCCACACTTATCACTTTATTTTGCTTCAAAGACCGTCTTTTTAAACATGTTATGTCGCACTACTCTTTGTTGCGTTTTATAAAGATACCATGCTTCATTCATTGGCAGGATTCCCCTTTAGTAAGCGTATTGGTTGTGTATAAATGACAGTGTAGTTTGGAACCCTTTTAAGCAGAGTATCCTGCAAGGCTCGGCGAGCGGATGGATATCCCGGATACACGTCATTTATTAATTTACATGTAAGAAAAATGGAAAAGAAGTGATAAAAGTGAAGGTTATTTTTGTTCAGAAGGTGGATGCAGCAGCCGGACAAATTTATCCGGCAGCCAGACGACTAATGCTGGTCAATGCCTTACGAAGTATTGGACAAGGTATGATGGTTGTTGATTTGGCCCTATACCTGGATGTATTGGGGTGGAGCACAGCAGCGATCGGAAGTGTGATTGCTGCCGGAGGATTACTCAGTGTTGGACTCACGCCATTTATAGGTGTTTATAGTGATCGATTGGGGAGAAAACCATTTATCCTTTTTTATGAACTGCTAACAGCTGGATGTGCGTTAATTGGGGTACTATCGACAGATTTTATTTTGTTGTTTATCGCGATCGCACTTTCTGGTTTTGGAAAAGCGGATGCTGGCTCACCCAGTCCGTGTGCCCCGGCGGAGCAGGCCTGGCTGGCGGCCTTTATCCCAGCTGCTGATCGTGGAAAGGTATACAGTCTTAATAATGCTCTTAGCTTTTTCGGAATGGCAGCGGGTGCGGTGTTGGCAGGGACCATGACCTTATGGGAAAATAAGCTTTCAGGAGTATCTTCTCATCGCCTCATATTCTGCTTTATTTTCGTTTTAACTCTTGTCACATTTTCGATCATTTTAACCATTCGGGGCGGAGAAACTGAAAGACAACAAGGCTACAGAAAAGAGAAGTCAGGGGACCAAAATATGAAAACCCTACACGAAGAAAATGTGGCTGTCTTGAAACTGGCTGCCATTAACATCCTAAATGGGATTGCCATCGGACTGACGGGGCCGATGATGTCTTATTGGTTTTCGGCTAAATTTGGGGCAAGCAGTACTCAGATTGGAAGCACGTTGGCTATTACTTTTTTCGCGACGGGTGTTACTTCAATTTTACAAGCAAGATTATCCCACAAACACGGGACAATCCAATCCATTGTGCTGATTCGCTTCATGGCAAGCCTGCTTTTAGTTTTGATGCCCTTACTATCTTCCTATGCTCTCGTTTCTGTCGTGTATGTCATCCGAACGGCTTTAAACCGTGGTACCCAGGGGGCGCAGCAAGCGCTGAGTGTGAGTTTGACTCGTGATATGCGCCGCGGTTTCGCATCAAGCATCAATCTCCTTTCAATAAGGCTGCCCACATCAATCGGACCGTATATCACAGGTTATCTTTTTGGATTGGGTTCACTGTCCCTGCCTTTTTACATAGCTTCCGGTTTACAATTCAGTTTTGCTTATTTATATGGAAAAATCTTTCACAATTACGATACTCGCGTGAAATTGCATGCTCCATCCAGATGATGTTGTAATAGAATTTTTTAAAATGATTTTAGATGACACATTTAAGCTAAGCGAATTGTGCTCAAAGTGACCGAACAAGGGTGATAAAAGAGGACAGGGAAATTAAAAGATCCTATAAGTTGGTTGTGGTATCACCCTAAATTTTCACATCAGTAAATTCTTATGAATGCTGGTTATGGTGCAAGTGTCGGCGGGTCCAAATAAAATAACCAACACTAATAATGACAATAAAGCCAAAGGAAGCATAAAATCCCATAAGAAAGTCATGTACACGTAGGCTCATAATAAAAAGCACGAGGATGGCAGCAATCGTAGCATACGCTCCAGGACGGCCCCAGATCAGCTTTGATTCGTACGTTTCATTTTCCCTCCGCCTTTTCCGCCAAATCAGAAAAGTAACAACATTGAGTGTCCAATTTAAAAAGGTGAAATATGACGATGCTGATATCAAATAATTATATAAGGTGGATGGCAGTAAAAATGACATTCCAACAACGATTAATGTACCTGCGGCTACAGCCAGCCAGGCATTGCGGTAAAACCCTCGCCTTGAATGCTGGAGGAATAGACGAGGTCCTTTTTTTGCCACAGATAACGACACAATCAGTTGGATTGAAGCATAATAGCTGGCAGCCATTACAGAAAATGCTGCAAGCAAAACAACTAGGTTCAACCCTGCCGCAGCCCAATTCATTCCAATTACATCAAAAGCATGGACAAACGGTGATTTCTTTGTTGACACCTTATTCCAGGAAGTGATCATCACTAATACCAGCATTGAAAGTACATACAGTCCGATGGAGCCAAATGACATGTATCTTGCTGCCTTGGGAATCTCTACACGCGGCTTAGATACTTCTGTAGCGGCCATGGCAAGTGCGCTAATCCCTGAGAAGGAAAAAATAACAACGAGCATTGATTGCAATAAACCGGACGTACCATTCGGAAAGAAACCATGTACGCTGGAAAAAGGATTCTGCTTTGTGTAGCCGCCATGAGTAATCAATGCATAGCCGCCAAGAATGATGAAGGCTAAAATTGCAAAAGTTTTTACCACTGCCATTCCAGATTCAATCCGACCAAAATTTTTCATATTCATTGCATTCAATAGAACGATAATGATCATGAATGACATGGACCAAACGGGAAGCGGGATATGTGGCAGCCAATAGTGAACAAAAACCCCCATCGCTATGGCCTCAGAGCCGATTCCCAGGATACTTGAAATGAATACCGCCCACCCAACCAAAAAACCGGCGTAGGAGCCTAAAAATTGTTCAACATAGACGCGGAATGAACCGTGTTCAAGCCGATTTACATTAATGCTTGTCATTGCCCCCAGAACCTGCATCATAATAATCCCGCCGATTAAAAAAGCCAATGACACCGATGGCCCCGCTTCGCGGACTGCTAAACCTGAGCCGAGGAAGAAGCCTGCACCAATGACACCGCCAATTCCTAGCCCCGATAAACTATACGCATTAAGCCCGCCATGATGGGATTCAGCCGGCTTTTCCCCACGGGGGAGAATCATTCCTGTTTTTAATGTTTTTAAAATAACGAACACCCTCTTCATTGATTTCTCTGTTGTTTTATCATGCTTCATTGTATTTAAAAAAATGCTGGGAATAAGTCACTGAAAAAACAACGCTGTTTCTTCGAGATTCAAACACAAGCCGATTGGGATTGAAGCGATTTTTCAACCCGATCTGTCCTAGAATCCAGAAACTGATATCAAATAGGGAAAATACTTAACTGGCGCTTTCTTCCCAATTTGAAAAATTGGAAATTGAATTCTGCATATGGACTGCATTTCTTACAAACGAAGGATGAAGAATAGTTCTAAGAGGTGAATAATGAGTGAATGTGATTACAACCTTTAAAGATAAACAACGTGAAAAACAAATAAAATACGAGCGTTCCGTTTTGAAGGAACTTTCCATTAACAAGTTAAAAGAAAGAGTAAAACATTACTTCGGTTCAACAAGGATTGCATCCAGCCTCATTATGAACACTGGAATAGAAGAGGCATGCTATGATGTTGCGCTGGAGGCATTTTTATTAGGAGCCAAATTTAGCAAGTTTGGTTATTATGGAGAAAATATGGAAGATGTAAAAAAACGCTGTCATTTCGAAGAGAAACATTTAATCGACACCTTATATAACTTTTTGCTTTATTGGGGGAATGGTGAAGAAGGTACATTAAGTGAATCGCTTTTTTATATGTGTGAGCAATATATTCATATATGGTGGAGGGAGGGCTTCGAAAAAGGGGAAAGACGCCACAAGTTACGCCTCCACTAATCAGCAACATTTCTTCCTGTTCTAAATTTAGTCCTTGTCCCATATAGATAAATTGAACTTGGACGGCGGGAAGGAATGATTTGAAGTGGCAAAGAGTAGGATAAAATTAATTGGTATTGCGGCTTGCCTCATTTTACTTTTTTTTATATTGCAATACGATTTTGCGAAGAATAAGTCCTGGAAATCATGGAATTCCTGGAATCTCCCTCTAACCGGTAAAATCATTTTAGTTGATCCTGGCCACGGGGGACCCGATGGAGGGGCAGGCGATAAGAATACACAAGAAAAGGATATCGCTTTAGCTGTTTCCTTAAAAATTAGGGATTTATTACAAGAACAGGGTGCGCTTGTTATTATGACGAGAGAAACTGATAAGGATTTAGCTAATCCAGGTACAAGGGGCTATAGCAGGCGTAAAACAGAGGACTTGAAAAAAAGATTAAAAATTATTAATCAAAATGATCTCGATCTCTATGTAAGTGTTCACTTAAATGCAATTCCTTCCCCAAGATGGAGCGGAGCACAGACCTTTTATGCATCACAGTACAAAGAAAATGAAAGAGCCGCTAAATTTATACAGGACGAACTCCGTAAAAACTTAGGTAATACAACAAGAAGGGCTAAGCCGCTAAACCAGGTTTATATTTTAAAAAATGCCAATAAACCTGGTGTGTTAGTGGAAATTGGTTTTCTTTCAAATCCAACTGAAAAAGTGCATTTAAAAAAGGATTCTTACCAGGAAAAGGTGGCAGAATCGATCTATACCGGAATCACTCGTTATTTTACAAAGGAGAAGGAACTGAAAGAGACAGAGTAAAGAAGGTGTTCAGCACCTTCTATTTTTGTAGCCTTTTCTTAATTGTCTAGATTAACGCTCATGACAGGGCGGGTTTTTCCTAAATAAGGAGGCGTGCATTTTTCTTGCAGACCTTTTTACTCTTGATACAAGGAAAACCTGTGATACAAATAACTGTTTCTAGTGGTGGATATGTTATACTAGTGTTTGAAAACGACTTCAAAAGGTGGGTGTCTTAATGTTAACAGAAGCAAAGGTACGTGAATTAGTCGGAGGGTTGAAAGAGCCATTTTTACATAAGCCATTGGCAGAGTTAGATGCCATTCAAGAAGTTAAAATAAAAGAAGAGAAAAATCATGTTAGCGTTAAAGTTGCTATTGCGAAAACAGGTACCGCAGAGCAGCTGCAGCTTCAAACTCAAATAGTGAACCTATTGAAAGAAGCTGGCGCTGAATCAGTCGGTATGCGTTTTGGTCAACTTCCTGAAGAAGTAGTGGAAAAGTACAGAGAAAGTGCTAGTGAAAATGATAATAAAGGATTATTATCTCCGAACAGTAAAACAACGTTTATTGCGATTGCAAGTGGTAAGGGCGGAGTTGGTAAATCAACAGTCTCCGTAAACCTTGCTGTATCTTTAGCTCGTTTGGGCAAAAAGGTCGGTCTCGTTGATGCTGATATTTATGGATTTAGTGTTCCTGACATGATGGGAATTACCGAAAGACCGGTAGTAAGAGGCGAGAGAATTTTTCCGGTTGATCGATTTGGAGTAAAGGTTATCTCCATGGGCTTTTTCGTGGAAGATAACGCTCCGATTATCTGGCGTGGACCAATGCTGGGAAAAATGTTAAATAGTTTCTTCCAGGAGGTTGAATGGGGAGACCTCGATTATTTGCTATTAGATTTACCGCCTGGAACAGGGGATGTCGCCTTGGACGTTCATACAATGCTTCCTGCTTGTAAAGAGATTATTGTCACAACTCCGCATGCAACGGCTGCCTTTGTAGCGGCCCGTGCAGGTGCGATGGCATTAAAAACAGAGCATGAAGTAGTCGGCATTGTTGAGAATATGTCTTACTTTGAAAGTAAAGTAACCGGAGAAAAAGAATACGTATTTGGTAAAGGCGGCGGCGATAAATTAGCTGAAGAACTAAATACGGAAGTCCTTGGAAGGCTACCGCTTGCACAGCCTTATTGGGATGAAAAAGAATTCGCACCATCCATCTATCAGCCGGACCATAAGTTAGGGGAAATTTACTTAGAAATTGCCGAAAAGGTAGTAAATAAACTTAAATAGTAAAAAAGGAAGCCCCTGTCAATTAAGGAGCTTCCTTTTTTATAAGGAAAGTTTTCGTCTTAGAAAGAATCGTTCCAGCGCCAGATAGAGCACGCCGGCTATTCTAAGCACCAGATGTGCTTTGTCCTCCTCCAGCTTGGGAGCCTCCACCTTGGCTGGAAGGTTTTTTATTCATTTCACTTGCAGCCTTAAGTAATATATCTTCTATTTTTGCTTTAAATAATGGACTTTCCATCGTTTCGGAAATGACAGTTTGTAAATGTGCCCGGTAATCCTTACTTTTTAGGGCATCTGCCATTTCCTTTTGAATTTCCGGCTCTTTAAACACTTCAGTCATCATATTTCTATATTCAGGGTCATTCATCAAAGCCTTAAGTAGGCTTTCATTTTCTGTTCGCATATTTTTGGCAACGCCTTGAGCAAATTTTGGGTCACTAAAGGTTTTTTTCCAAAATTCTGTTGCTTTATCAGAGGTTAGTGTTTGTTGAATGGTATCAGAGACCACCTTTTGATCCATTACTAATTTTTCCTTCATCTTATCGTCGGTCATGACATCCTGGATGGCCTTCTTACCATCATCTGTTTTTAGAATATCGACCACCATTTTTTTGGTCTGGTCATAATCTATTTGCCCTCCTCCACCGGTATCACTAGAACAGCTGGTTAGACCTGCTACGATCATTAGGAGGAGCAAAGCTCTTATCGTTTTCATAATAAGCTCCTTTCACATATCAATCCTTAACTTTTAGAATGAAGAAGTGGAGTAAAGATTATTCGTTTTAGGTTATGCAAATTGTAGATTTTTCAAACCTAGATTGATACAATCAAAAGGAATGTAATTTATGCTATGGGGGCAAACAGTGTGACTAGCCGTAACTGGGTAAGATTGTTTTTGACAACTTTAGCAATTGGCGGATTAACCACTGCAATTGTAGGATTTATCGTTCGTTGGCCTGAATTTCAGCCTTATTTTACTGAATTTAGGATTCTTGCTATTTTATCTACAACGATTTGGTTAATTGTAATGGGTTTTCTCTTTAGTGTTGTAAGCCAAATGGGCTTTTTTGCTTATTTAACAGTCCATCGTTTTGGCCTGGGAATTTTTAAATCAGCATCGCTTTGGAATGCGATTCAGGTGGTTCTGATTTTATTTGTATTGTTTGATTTCGTTTATTTAAGGTATGTAACATTTGCAAAAGCAGGAGAAAGCCTTGTTCCATACATAGGTTTAGCTGTTTTTATTTTCATCATCAGTCTTGCTGTAGCTTGGTATAAGATGAAACAGACAAACCAGGGCGCTTTTATTCCGGCACTTTTTTTCATGATTGTTGCGACAATCGTTGAGTGGGTTCCTGTTTTGAAAGTAAATGAAACAAGCTGGCTGTACTTAATGATGTTTGCACTGTTTGCTTGTAATGCTTATCAAATATTAATCCTTCATAAGTTGAATGCCCAATCTGAACAAGAGCGGAAGAAAATGCACGCTAAGCCGGGAAAAAATAAAACAAGCAAAAAGCCGTCCATATAGCTAGTATGGACGGCTTTGCATTTAATTACTTAATTTCTGACGATTGTGCATTTCCATTGGCGATCATTTCTGATACCGTAACCAGCTTCAAACCTTTCCCTCTTAAATCCTCAATAATAAGGGGAAGTGCTTTAGCAGTCTGTTTGGCAGAGTCCGAAGCATGAAGAAGGATAATGTCGCCTTTTTTTGCGTCCTTAATATTTTCAGCAATCCTTTCAATTCCAGGATTCGTCCAATCTTGGGAATCAATACTCCAATGCACCACAGTATATCCATAACGTTCAGCAATTTTTAAAGTTCGTTCATCAAAGTGCCCTGTTGGTGCACGGAGAATTTTAATACCTTTAATATTTAACTTTCCAAATGCCACCTGTGCCTTTAAAATATCTTTTCTGATTTCAAGATCCTCCAAGTCTGAATAATCTACATAATTGTAACCAAGGATTCCAATTTCAAAGCCGCTTTTTTTAATTTCTTCCACAAGATCTGGATGCCTTTCTGCCCAAGAACCTGCCAAAAAGAAAGTAGCTGACTTAACGTTTTCTTTCTTTAATTCAGCTATGATGGGCCCGGCTTTTTCATCGCCCCATCCAATGTTAAATGTTAATGCAATGTCTTTTTCCCCTCTGTATACCGCTTTTGGTCCATTGCTTGTAGAAAATGCCGGTAAATTTACAAGGTTCTCCATATACAACAACCATGCTGTAAAAAATGCTGTAATTAGGACCAAAGATATTTGCTTTAGTAATTTACTGTTTACTACATAAAAGAAGTTCATCTCAACCACCTCGTCCAATTCATCCTTGTCACATTCCTATGTGAAATTTTGAAAAAATATGATTAAAGGATTCTGAACATAAAAATATATAAGTTGGAAAAGAATACAATTATACAAAAAAGGGAGTGATTAAATGCTCGGATTTTTAATTAATGAAAAAGAGGTACAAGAGATTGAGCACTTGATTAAGCGGGAAATGGATGAAATCTTATTTGATTTTCAGGATGAGCGGATTGATCACGTCGTTAAAAGGGCGATGGACGAAAGGTATCGAGTCTTGTTTACTTTGTACAAGCGGGTAGCTCCGCCCAAAGAGTGTATGAGATATTTAAGGAAAAGGGAAAGAGGATATACTTTTTAAGAAAAAAACTTAAAATACTGGATTGACTTTTGTATATAATCCTGGTATATTAATAGACGTCGCTGCTAACGATGATCAAAATAACTTAAAAAGTTGTTGACGTTGATAAGTTGAGATGATATATTTGTAAAGTCGCTTATGAGCGATAATGATCTTGTTCTTTGAAAACTAAACAAACAAAAACGTCAACAATAAACGATATAGTGAAGTTAATCTTCACTAGCCAACGTAACATTTATGAGCTAACTCATACTCTTTATTGGAGAGTTTGATC
>NZ_JAEVLT010000023.1 GCF_024494385.1 Bacillus sp. EB600 | reverse complement strand
TGAGAAGGGCTTTTTATCTTGTAGGAAATTATAGATTTGGTCATTGTGGATAACTCATTACTGAGTTAGACTAGTCCAGCTCCAGCGCCCAGCGTCTAGTGTCCTTCGCTCTTCTCCCTACGATAAGTCAACATCGGATCGCTTACGCTCTCCGTGTTTCCTTTATCTCAGTCGAAGCGCTCTAGGCCATACGCCGCTAAACGGGCGCTTGCGCTTTTGTTCTTAATTCCTTAATAAGCGATGGTTATTTTTGTTATACAGTGAAAAGACTAAATAAAATGAGAAATTTTAACTGTTTTATTTTTGAAAGTGATAGTAGTAAATATTTTTGGCTTTACATATTCTTAACATTAGATTACTTGAATTAAATTGAGCTAGGGTCTATTATATAAGAAAATAGTTATATGATAATTTAAGGAAGGTATTTCCAACAAATATGAATAATTTTTTACTTAAACAGAAGTTTACTCAACTTCATGTTGGTGGGAATTATATAAGCAAATTACTATTTAATTAATTACCAATAAGAGGAGGTATTATTTATGCTAAAATCAAGCGCTGAATTGGAGCGTGTTGCTAACGTTTTAAAATTACTTGGTGATAAAACACGTTTAACGATCGTTGGAATTTTAAAACGCCGAGAGTGTTGTGTTTGTGAACTTCTTGAAGTTTTTGATACCAGCCAGCCGTCTATTAGCCAGCATCTTCGTAAATTAAAGGATGCCGGGCTCATTAAAGAAGACCGGAGGGGACAATGGATCTATTATTCCCTTAATTCACAAAGTGAACTATACACACTTATAGAAGATATTTTGGAGCATGTACCGGATCAGACGGAGAAAATTAAACAAATTGAAAAAAGCAATCCTACACTTCGTTGTGGCTGCTAAGGAATTTGTACAACAAGGAGAAAGAAAAGAATGAAAAAAAAGTTAATCAGTGAATTTTTAGGAACGTATTTCCTTGTTTTTGCTGGGACTGGTGCAGTAGTGATAGACGAAATCTCGAAAAGTTTAACACATGTAGGAGTAGCTATTACGTTCGGACTGGTAGTCACGGCATTAATTTATACGTTTGGCCACATTTCAGGAGCCCATTTTAATCCTGCTGTTACCATTGGATTTTTAATCAATGGGGATATAAATAAAAGGGAAGCACTGTATTATATTGTTACCCAAGTAATTGCAGGAATTGCTGCAAGTGGAACGATGCTTTCTTTATTTGGCAACGTTGCTTCATTAGGGGCTACCTTACCAAGGGATACCTGGTCACAAGCATTTGTTTTGGAATTTATCCTTACATTTTTCTTAATGTTTGTTATTTTGGGATCTGCGATTCACCGAAGAGCTCAAAAGTCGTTTGCAGGAATTGCCATTGGCGCCACTGTGGGTCTGGAAGCAATGTTTGGTGGCCCCATCTCCGGTGCTTCTATGAATCCCGCCAGATCAATTGGCCCTGCCATCGTATCGGGTACAACTCAACATCTATGGGTGTATATTGTTGCAACTATTTTAGGAGCAAGTTGTGCAGCAATTATTTATAAAATAATTGACGAAAAATAAAGGAGAACACGTTATGTCTAAAAAAAGAATTTACTTCTTATGCACAGGAAACTCATGCCGGAGCCAAATGGCCGAAGGTTGGGCAAAACACTACTTAGGTGATAAGTGGGAAATACGAAGTGCAGGAATTGAAACACATGGATTGAACCCAAATGCTGTCAAAGCGATGAAAGAAGCAGGAATGGATATTTCAACCCATACATCTGACCTTATCGATCCTGAGTATTTAAACAATGCTGACTTGGTCGTAACTTTATGTGGTGATGCAGCAGATAAATGTCCTGTAACACCGCCTAAAGTAAAGCGGGTTCACTGGGGGTTTGATGACCCAGCAAAAGCTCAGGGAACAGATGAAGAAAAATGGGCTGTATTCCAAAGGGTCCGTGATGAAATCGGTGATCGTATTAAGCGTTTTGCTGAAACAGGCGAGTAAGAAGCATACCGCCAAGAGAATCATGACTCTTGGCCTTTCCGTTCCTATTTATATAAGCAAATACTTATATTTAAGACTTTAAGGAGGCTGCTTTTATGAGTAAAGTAGAAATCTTTGACCCTGCCATGTGTTGTTCTACAGGTGTATGCGGCCCAAGTGTAGATCCTGAACTAACAAGAGTAGCCACAGCTATCTTTTTGTTAGAGAAAAAAGGATACGACATCAAACGCTATAATCTTGGTACTGAACCGGCAATTTTTGTTGAAAACAAAGAGGTAAACAGAGTCCTTTATGAAAAGGGGCCAGATTTTCTTCCAATCACTTTAGTAGATGGAAGGGTAGTGAAGGAAGGGAAATATCCATCAAACGATGAATTTGCGGAGTGGTACGGTGTAAAGGCTGACGAGTTAACCAAGAAAATAAAAGTCGGTGTCAAAATTGATCTAAAACCATTGAAATAAGAAAGAAGTGAAAATGATGTTTCCATCTTTCGAGACCAAAAAGATTGTGAACACAAAGTTTTTATTTTTTACAGGAAAAGGTGGGGTGGGAAAAACTTCGACTGCTTGTGCAACGGCTGTAACTTTAGCAGATGAAGGAAAAAAAGTCCTGCTTGTAAGTACAGACCCAGCCTCTAACTTACAGGACGTATTGGAGATTGAGCTAACAAATGCTCCGGTGGCAATCCCGAATGTCCCTAATCTTTACGCTTGTAATCTTGACCCTGGCGAAGCAGCCAGAGCCTACCGTGAAAGAACCATTGGACCATATCGAGGAAAACTTCCCGACGCAGTAGTAGCAACGATGGAGGAACAATTGTCAGGAGCATGTACGGTGGAAATTGCAGCCTTTGACGAATTTACAAATTTACTTGCTGATCCATCAGTTGTTGATGCATATGAGCATATTATCTTTGATACAGCTCCAACTGGTCATACACTCCGCCTTCTTCAGTTGCCAACAGCGTGGAGTGGTTTTTTAGAAGAAAATACACATGGTGCTTCTTGTTTGGGCCCTTTATCTGGATTGTCTGAAAAGAAACAAGTCTATTCCATAACAATGGATGCACTTTCTGATTTATCCAAAACAACCCTGATTCTTGTTGCAAGACCTGATGAGTCATCCTTACTTGAGGCAAATCATGCTGCAAAGGAACTAAAAGAAATTGGTATATCCAATCAGCGTCTGATTATAAATGGATTGTTGCAATCCTATCTGCTTGATGATAAAACATCATCTTCATTTTTTGAAAAACAGCGGAATGCCATAAAGCAAATGCCTGACAACCTAAAGCATGTTGCAACTTATTCGCTACCGTTTGTTTCGTATTCCTTAACAGGTATTCAAAATCTACGGTGCTTTTTTAAACAAGATACAATGTCAGCAACTGCAACAAAGATTGAAGGAAAGTCAGTAGCCTTACCAGGATTAAATAAAGTTGTGGAACACTTTTCAGCAAACAATACAAGAGTGATTTTGACAATGGGGAAGGGGGGCGTTGGAAAGACTACAATGGCCTCTGCAATCGCAGTTGGGTTAGTAGAAAAGGGTCATAAAGTACATTTAACGACAACTGACCCAGCTGGTCATTTAGAGCTTGTCTTTCAAAATAGCAAGTTGAATGAACAATTAACTATCAGTCGGATCAATCCGAAAGAAGAAGTTGAGGCTTATAAAGATGAAGTCTTATCGAAAGTAGGAAATGAACTTGATGAAGAGGCCCTTGCCTATGTGATAGAGGATTTAAACTCACCTTGTACGGAGGAGATTGCCGTATTTCGTGCTTTTGCAGAGGTTGTGGCAAGATCTAAAGATGAAATTGTTGTGATTGATACAGCACCTACTGGCCATACATTACTCCTTTTAGACGCTGCTCAGTCTTACCATAAGGAATTGGCCCGTTCAACAGGTGAGATACCTGAGAGTGTCAAAACCCTTTTGCCACGTTTAAGAAATCCAAAAGAAACAAGCGTGGTTATTGTAGCATTAGCTGAAGCAACCCCTGTTTTAGAAGCTAGCCGATTACAGGATGATTTAAAACGTGCGGATATAACCGTTGACTGGTGGGTGATTAACCAGAGCCTTTACGTTACTGAAACGAATGACCCTGTTTTAAAAGGAAGGGCGCAGGCTGAAGTTCGTTGGATTCAAAAGGTTACTACTGAATTGGCTGATAAATGTGCGATTGTTCCTCTAATAAGTGAAGAGAATAAAGGGTATGAACAGTTAAAAAATTTATCAAAGCTGCTCGTGATATGAGTAAGCTATAATGGATAAGACTTTTTAATTTCCTGGATGATAAAAACCAAGTAAAATAAAGAAAGTAAATTCCTTTGAAAGGTGATGGATAAATTGAATATCACAGATCAAGCACGTGATGTATTGAAGCATTTGTTCCAAGAACACGAAGCCAAAAATATTCGTGTCTATTTTGCAGGCTATGGCTGAGGACAGCCAAATGTAGGACTGGCTCTGGATGAGCCAGATAAAAATGATAATGTAGTGACCATCAATGAAATACAGGTGGCAATTGATCCTGATATTGAACCTTATACGGATGTCCTTACTTTAGATTTCAATCAAGAAGCTAATGGGCTCGTGTTAGTAGGAAATGAAAGTAATTGTTGTTAAATGAAAACAATCAAAAGAGGTAGTTGTTTAAAGACAATTACCTCTTTTATTTCAATATTCTGGCTTCTATCTTCTTAAGCCTTAATTACCGGTATTTCACAAATATAATCCTAACCATTCAATAAATGTCTATACAATTTAATATAGGCATGTGTTTCTTTTTCTGGGGAACCGTGTTCCACAATCCATTCTTTTGCTTGCTGAATAACTTTCTCACGTAATGAGGCATTACTTACAATTGAATGAACGGCTTCTTTAAACTCATTCATCGTTTCATAAAGCCAACCTGTTTCTTCATGGCGGATTAAATGAAGATTAGCTTCATTCTTCCTTGCAATGACTGGTCTCCCAATGAGCATTGCTTCCATAAGTGCAAGCGACTGCCCTTCAGATCGAGAAGTGTTAATGACAATTTGGGCTTGCTCGTACCATACTTTCATCACTTCATATGGGACAACACCGGCATATCTCATCCAACGACGTTGTTCTGCGCTTTTTTTTACCTGCTGATGCACATCCTCGTCCAAGTTTGCACCAAGTATAGCAAAGCTCATATTAGGATACTGATAAACCAGCTCGTCCAGTGCTGGAAGCACGTGCAAAACATCTTTTACGGGACGCAATCCTGCCGGAAGAAGAATACGCGGAGATACCTCTTTTATTTTTGTTGACATAGTCCAGGGCAACCAGATACCTTGGGGAATAACAAAAATTTTATCCGCCCATCCTGAAAACAAACGATTGACCTTCTCCTTTGCATCCTCTGTAAAAACCGTTATAAAAGCAGCATCATTTAAGAAAGAAAACATATCATCATCCATACTTGATTGTAAATCAATATTAATATCCGTACCACCCATGGTAACAAGATATGGACGGTTTAAGATAAAATTATTTTCTATTTGCCATTGTATAAATCGAGTAGCATGTAAAATATGGTAAATATCTGCATCGGAACGATGCCAATAATCATCTTCTAAATACGGAATGACGGACGTACTGATATTTTCCAGCTGTAAAAAATGAACAAGCCGCTTTATTGTTGTTGAATTTCCTCTTGGTTGATTAAAATAGGGAGCAAAAAATAAAATATGCATACGATTCACCTAACAGTTAACTTATTTTAAGATGGGATTAAAACAGAATAATTTGGCCTCCCTACTATTATAAATATAATCAAGTGTTTTCCTAAATCAAAGTAGGCAGCTCCAATGCAACTTGTACAGAAGGTGGCTGACAATTGTAGGGAGTGGTGTTAAATAGGGTATTGTGAAGATATAAGTGAAATGATTGGGAATTCTCCATCAATAGTGGTACGACCAAGTATAGCCAATATAACCATAGCAGGGGGTAGAACGGACCTGCCCATGGGAACTTTAGTTGGTTCAGTAAAATTTCTTCTTTATTATTACTGATTAACCAAGGAGCGAAAATATGGATAAAAACAAAGGAAAAACACCAAATGTATCAGGAAGTTTTCAAATCATTGAAGATGACCGAAAAGAACCTATTCAGGAATTGAGAAAAGAGAACAAATTAGATGAAGAAACGGAAGACTACGCGCGAATAGTTATGGAAGATTAGTCCGCTTTTTTCAGCAATTGGTGCGATTGTTCAATAAGAAAAGTCGTTTCTTGTGCTAACGGGCAGCATAGTGAAAGAAGGCGAACAGTGACAGTCACTGTTCGCTATCAAGATCATTTATTTAAAAATCTCATAAAATAGACCACCTAAAGTACGGTGGTCTGTGTGACAGCGATTTTGCCATGACAACACATAGGGCATGTCGTAATCTATTCGAACCTCTTTTGGTTATTTTGTTTACTGTTCTCTTGAATCTGCCAGATCCGAAGATGTTAGGTTCTATTGTTTCTCCCTAGTTCCCTTTGGTTGAAACTGGATGAATTACATAATAGAATCCTAAAACATTTTCAATCTCTGCTATGTCTAAATTCTCACCTGATGAATCTTTAAGAACTATCTGTGCATCTTGAAAATCCAATTCCTGAAGTTTTTCAATGAGTTCAGATACTGTTATCATTTATAAATTCCCTCCATTATGTATATTACATAATAACAATACCACAGATTCTAATTATTGAATAATTTCCTTTAGAAAATTAACAGGTGTCTGTATCTGAATACTTCTATCTTCTTCAGCTAAATATCGCAGGGTAGTTGAAATAGAACCATCAAAATATTATATTTGTATAAATATGTAAACTCAAAAGGACATTTTGATATGGTACGATTCTTCGGCTTTGATCGGAACGATTGTAGCTTGGCTTCAAAACGTGCCGTACACGCCAGCTTTTCTAGCTAAACAAATTTCTTTGCTTCACCATAGGGGACTAAACGTAGATTCTATTTAATTAACCACAAAAATTGAAAAAACATTTGGCTCTCTTCTTCATTTAAATTCTTCACCATATGATAGACAAATCATAGGTTTGGGCTTTCTAGTGATGCTCTCGTCCTAGAAAAATCCTTGGAGGGGTCAGTGTGCCAATGCGTTGAAGCATCGGGGGACTGACCCTTTTTTCTGGCGACTCCCATTCCAACCAAAGAAAGCATTTCAATATCATTCTGGCCATCACCAAAAGCAACGGCTTCACCAGGTGCGATGCCAAGTTGTTCCAGCAGTTTTGTCAGACCTACTGCTTTGTTTGTATTGGACAAGATTACATCACAATTTGGCACCTGTGGAAGTCCATCTCTTAAAAATGTAAGCGGATGTTGTTAATCATGAGATAAGACCACAATATTTTTTAAAATACTTATATATCGCATTTATATATATTTCTTTCCCTTCAGAGCAAGCATAGGCCCCGTTAAAATAGGCAGTTGAGTCCACATTTGTTTCGTTTACAACGTTTTTTGAAAAATAAGGCGCTCCTCCAGTTGCAATCACGACCTTCATGGTGTCTCTTTTAACCGCCGAATCGGATATTTTGTAGCATGACTAACAGTTTTCTTCATGCGGAACAATGGTTCCGTCGCTATCTAAGATGAATGCTTTGTAACTCACCAAAACATCCTCCTTAATAGTAATATGCTGGGTAAAAGTAAATCTACTATAAGTATATCAGGCTTGAAAATAGGCTTTTCATTGTAAGAAACCAAGAGAAATTATAAATTTTTAGTTAGATTTTTGTGAACACCATCCAAGAATTGGAATCAGTCCGGAATATCGTTAAAGAAAACGTATAGAACAAACAGAAATAATTGCAACGGAAATAATAAACTTAAAGGACATCTCTTCTGAAATTGATTAAGTGGTCAATCTAGCTAAGGAGAAGCAAGTAAAAAAATAAAAGTTAGCAGAATTATTGAGTGTTTAAAAATTATTTTAATATATCTTTGTAATGGATTTGTAATTTTGCTGTGATACCCCTGTTATACCTATCTAGTATATTGAAACTATCAAATACTACTAGGAGGTAACAACCATGCTAAAGAAATTCATCGCAGCACTTGTCATTCTAACTTCTTTTAGCTCTTTGTTTGCCTATGCGGGTGATAAAGCAGAAGCAGCTTATTATAATTATCATACAACAGCAATTACTGTTGCAAAGTCTCATATTGGAACTCCTTATCGCTGGGGCGGGGTGTCACCAGGCGGTTTCGATTGTTCGGGTCTTGTGAAGTATTCCTATGCAAAAGCAGGAAGAACGCTAAACCGTACTGCAGCTCAAATGTTCTATGGAAACGGATATCGTGTCTATGCCTTACAGCCAGGCGATTTAATGTTCTTTGCTCCTACAAAGGCAAGCAGCCCAACACATGTTGCGATTTATATTGGGTCCGGAAAAATGATTATGTCTTCTTCATCAAAGGGTGTAATGATTACAAATACAAACAACACATATTGGCATCCTAGATATATTGGCGCAAAACGAGTGTAAAGATCATCATAATGATTGTCTTTTTCTTTTTCATAGTACTATTCCTCTAAAATCCAAGATGGGCAAACACGCATAGGAGGATTCTTTCTTTGCTAAATTCACAGGAAAGATGTAGATTTGAGATATAGTCAGTTCATTTCATAGATAGTAGTAATAGAAGAAAAAATGAATAATGAGAGAGTGATTAAAATAAAAACAGAACAACAGTATTTTGAAGAAGGAAAGACAATCCAGGCTTATATGAATGAGATGAGCACCTTAAAAGAAGAAAGTTTAGCTATTTATGAGAAATTTCAATTGCCTAAAGATGAGTTTGTTGAAGAATTAAAACAACATTCACTCCATTTCTTAACGATTACGGAAGATTGGTGTGGGGATGCCATGATGATTAACCCGATTATTCGCAAATTGGCTGAAGCTGCAAATGTTGAAATGCACGTTACATATCGAGATGCAGATACAGATTTGATTGATCGTTATCTAACAAATGGCGGCCGGGCAATACCAATTATTTTGATATTGAATAAACAGGGGAAAACACTTGGAAAATGGGGACCTCGCGCACCGAAAATCCAGCAAATAGTTAATGAACTTCGTGCAACACTGCCTCCAAAAGAGGATCCTTCTTTTGCCGAGAAACAAAAAGAAATATTTGCATCTTTAAGGAAAAGATATACGGAGGAGCCAACACTTTGGTCATATGTTTACGATAGTTTTAAGGAGACACTATTGGCTATTCTTAAATAAAGGGGACTTCAATACGGTCATTATTAATGAACGAGTGCGAAGTAGAATTAGACAAGGCATTTAAAGCTTGAGGTAAGTCCTCAAGCTTCCTTGTATGAATCGGGAAATCATTTACCTATTTTAGGCTTCTGTAATAACTGGTTTATTTAATATGCCTCGAGAACTTCTTTAGACGATTGTTCAATCCGTTCGATAAAGAAGGAAGCAGGTAACCGATTACACAGATAATCATAATAATAATATCGAAATAAAGCTGTAGACTCCTTTGCTAATCCTTCGTTTCATTAAGCTCATCAAGAAGTTGCTTCGATCTTTTTGCATTTCCTTGGGCAAAGTTTTCAAGACGTTCCTTTAGGTCATGATCACTATGAATCGTCTCTGCTGTCATAAGAAATGTTCTCATTAAATCCTCTTCAATTTCAATTGAATTCTTAAGGGTTTCTTCTACTATTTCTTTTTCATTGTTACACTTTTTATTCATAAAGTAAGGAAACCTTCTTTTCACTTTTATACTTTTCTCCATTTTCGCTATGGTTATCCACTGATCCTTCATGTATCGGTTAATAGTCCCAGCTAAGACGAACAAGCTACACAAAAGTAATTGTTCTGGTTTTCCATGCTGCATCATTATATGCTTTAGCGATTCCCCACTTATGGATATTTGCTTTTTTTACTTCCTTTATTTGAATGGATACAGTGGCAGGTAAGACTAAAGGGCTGGGACGAATAGAAACTTGTTTAGAATTCAGCCATTCTGCAGTGATTTTTTGTCCGTCCATAAACGGAAACCTCTCTGGAAACCCGTCTTTAAACCAAGGAAATTCTTCCGCTTTGGGCGTTCCGGGCTCTTGTATACACAAATATAACGAGAGATTATCACAAAACTTGATCATCAAAAAGTGAAGGTTTACTAGCTCTTTTTTTTCTTTGTCAAAAAGATTTAATTGTTCCATCAAACGATGCTGTCTGGTTTTTTCATGTCTGGAAAATTCAATGGCTTCAGGCTCCTTGGCTCCCACCAAAAAGGACTGGTAGTGCAAACTGCACAGCAATCCGGCATAAGGGGACTTTTTTTCAACCTCATCGATTCCCTTAGTATAAAAGGAAAGCTTTGGGAGTAGGGGAAAGTCGATAAAGGAAAAGGGGGCATTGGCCTTATCATTCCAAGAAGGATTTTCATCGAGATCGATCCATCCGCGGTCATGTTGTGAGATAGCAAAAATTACCTCACTCCACTTTTCTGTTCCTTTTATAAACGTAGATTTCCAATGATGGGAGATGTCCCCCGAAAGCAGGCCGTGATGATGTTGCGGAGTCATTACCCAGTCGTGTACTCTTTCATAAATGATCAAACTATCACCTCACTTTCTAAGTATTTTATGCGAATTCTTAAATATATCTCCTATATTTACTGTAGGTGAAGCCTAATCGATATAGGAAAAGTATTGAAAAAAATTCCCGCTCGTCTGCTAACTCTATAGGTGTTATGATGATTAAGCTGAACCAGTGGCGAAGGCGGCTTTCAGGTCTGTAACTGACGCTGAGGCGCGAAAGCGTGGGGAGCAAACAGGATTAGATACCCTAGTAGTCCACGCCGTAAACGATGAGTGCTAAGTGTTAGAGGATTTCCGCCTTTAGTGCTGCAGCTAAAGCATTAGGCACTCCGCCTGGGGAGTACGGCCGCAAGGCTGGAACTCAAAGGAATTGACGGGGGCCTGCACAAGCGGTGGAGCATGTGGTTGCGGCTGGCTCCTTACGTTTACCCCACCGACTTCGGGTATTACAAACTCTCGTGGTGTGACGGGCGGTGTGTACAAGGCCTGGGAACGTATTCACCGCGGCATGCTGATCCGCGATTACTAGCGATTTCAGCTTCATGTAGGCGAGTTGCAGCCTACAATCCGAAATGAGAATGGTTTTATGGGATTGGCTCCACCTCGCTGCTTCGCTGCCCTTTATACCATCCATTGTAGCACGTGTGTAGCCTAGGTCATAAGGGGGTTGTTTTTTTTCGTTTTAAAATTATTCTTTTTTTAGCTCATTCTCAAAATGGATTATAGAAATGAAGAGGTTGATTTAAAACCAAACACTGGTCGTTTAAATAGGAAAGGATAATCGCTTGAGGTGGTCTTTAAAACCACCCGTGCTTACTTAATCATTAAATTGGCAGCATCTCCATCAAATCGGAATGAGCGATTTACTGTGTCCAATTTTGAAGCAGAAAAATAAAAAACCACAGAGTGGTTTTTTAATCGCGCATTGCTCCTGCCTCTCGGGAAGTTATTGCACCTTGTCCTTTACTTACATCTTTTTGAATTTCTTGTTTTACTTTTTGTGAATCAGTTCCGGCAAATTCCGGTTTCATAATAGAACCCAAATTCTCTTTAGCTTGTTGATCCTGTTGCATAACAAGTCCTCCTCAATTTATTATTTACAATCTTATTATTTACAAAAAAGCACTCGGTATACTCCAAGGATTTGAGCGAATTTCACTTAAAGTAAAGGGGGAGATTTCGTTGAACAAGCGGGTTATTTAACAGCACCTTTTCCTTATTGTGCAAAAGGTGCACTTTAAGATAAAGAACCTTGGATGTATGAAGATAACTAAAAAAGCTGATTTCTTTGTAGAAATCGACTTTTCAATGGGTTTGAAGAAGAACTTGTTACTCCACCAAGCTTTCTCCATTTATGCCAAAATGATTGGTATTTAATAATGAACAGCGTTGCCTGTTCCTCCAGTTACATCAATAACATCTCCCGTAATTGAAACTGACAATGGCGAGGATAAGAATGTAATCACATTGGCTATATCCTCAGCTTTAACTAAGCGTCCGATTGAAATCTTTTTAGTGACCTCAAGTAAATCCGCCTCATTCGGGTAGCGATCTCTAGTTGTTTCAGTTTCTGTAATACCTGGATAAACGGCATTTACGGTAATTCCATGTTTCCCCAATTCAACTGAAGAAGACTTTGTTAAATGAACAACAGATACATTGCGGGCACCAGCACTAATGCTTCCCGCATTCCTGGCAGCCATACCACTTACATTAATAATCCGTCCCCAATTATTTTTCATCATATAAGGAGCAACCGCTCGTATACAACGAAAATAGCCCATAAACTTTTCTTCAAAGTCTTTTAAAATAAGATCATCTTTTATATGGTGGAAATCTTCAGGGTCTCCACCGCTGACACGTGCTCCATTGTTCACTAAAATATCAATCCCGCCCATGGCCTCTGCTGCCTGTTGCACTAAATGTTGAATCGAATCTGGGTCCCCAATATCCGCCACGATCGGGTAAATATTTCTTCCCGTTTCTTCCATTAATTCTCTAGCTGTTTCTTTTAACGACGATTCGTTTCTTGAACAGATTACACAATCGACACCTTCTAAAGCCAATTGGCGAGTAATTGCTTTACCAATTCCTCTGCTACCTCCTGTAATAAGTGCTTTTTTACCGGCTAACTGCAAATCCATAACGCAACCCCCTATGTATGATGAAACCGTCTTTTAATCTTTCCATAATTACTTTCTAGAAAAGAAGCGATTCTCCTTTAAAATTGTGAAGAAAACGAATGAATCTTTTTGGTAAAGAAGAAAAAATTTTGATATAATCCAGGCTTTTCTTAATAAATAATTTAGCAAAAGAAGAATCATTAAAAGAATTTTTCGACCAAATAGATATACATTTTTTTTCGAAGGTAAGAATTTCCATAGAGTATAAGCTTCGTGCGGCAAAGGAAGTACGAACAGAATTACATCGAGGATCTGAAGCATTTGCGAATATATGGGAGGATATGGACGGTATTGTAAGAATGAATGAGTTGACTCCTCCTGATCGAATGACATTCAGTTATATAACAGAATATACGTTTTTTTCGACTTTGTGTGGTGAAAAATAGGATGTTACCATTATAACTGTAGTAAAGAACAAATGACTTCGAAAAATCAGAAAGGAATGATTCGTTATCAGTCATCTACATCTAAACTATACAAGTGAAATGGAAAAAGCCATGCATGGTGCCCATGGAGTAGGTTATGAAGTGTATCGAAGAAAGCATGATGTGAGAATGAAGGTTGAAAAACGCCGTGAACAGGATTATCTTAAAAGCTGCAGAATCATTGAAAAAATTGGCCGGCTTGGTTATATTAAAAACTTTTAAACTATCTGGATAAAAACGGAAATCAGTTGAGAATTCACTGCTTTCCTTTTTTATTGTACACCGATACTTGGGAGTGCACAACGAAATACAGGCTATGACAATTGAAGCATCGGTTGTTTTAGGTGTAATCGCTAAATGAAAGATTCGAAAAAAGCTGCATTCCCATGCAGTGCCTATAGTACCGCTTTGGATGACTTTTTCAGCTGCACATTTTTCTATTATAAAACTTCGTACAAATTCGGTTGCAATTTCAATTGCATTTCTGGGTTTTGCGATAGGAAATGGAACCCGTTAGGATAATGTTGTTCTATTTTTGCTTTTTAAAGCATATACATTTTTAAAATAGGAATGTTTCAGAACATAACCTATGCCAATCTTTACATTTGAGTTTCCAAACTATATTTGCTGGTTTTCATAGCTTATTTTCTGAGATTTTTTAGAAGGAGGTATCCTTATGCAAAAACATGATCCAGTCTGTATTTATTGCGGTGAACCACTTTCTAAGTGGGAAAACATCAGAAGCTATTGTTGGGATTGTAGTGAATTAACGACATCTGAAGCTTTTCATGATGATGATGGCGATTTTTTAAACCCAGAAATCAATCGTAAGTAGTTAGAACAAACAAACGAATTCCCCTGCATCAGAATTAATGAAAAAATGACTCATAAACTGAGTCATTTTTTCATTTACAAACCAGATTCATCATACTGTATAAATTTAGCTGCATTTTCGAGGACCATTTCAGCTTTTGCGATGTGAAATGGCCCCTGTTATATGCGAATAATCGTTTCTTTTACGAATTAACGATTAAAGAACTTACGGATTTACTTTTGAGTTAAACGTTTGTTTGCCGTCCTTGTATTCTAAAATAACCGCCGATTTGATTGGGTCATGGTTTTGGTCAAGTGTTACCTTTCCGGAAACGAGCGAAAGATTTTTCGTTTCAGAAAGTGCCTTTTGAATTTTCTGCGGGTCATTTGAGCCGGCACGTTTGATGGCATCCGCGATAAAATAACCGGAATCATATCCAAGTGCGGCAAAAGCGTCAGGCGACTTGCCACCGTATTTTGTCTGGAATGATTTCACGAATGCTTGAACCTTCGGATCAGAGTCACCGGCAGAATAGTGATTGGTGAGATAGGTGTTATTTAAAGGAGCGGAACCGGCAATATCAATAAGCTTGGGTGAATCCCAGCCATCTCCGCCCATAAATGGAACATTCAAGCCAATCTCGCGAGCCTGTTTTATAATCAGTCCCACTTCTTCGTAATATCCAGGCAGGAAAACAAAATCAGGATGCTTGGATTTAATCCGGGTAAGCGTGGCATGGAAATCAGTGTCTTTTGCCACATACGCTTCATCAGAAACAATCGTTCCACCGTTTTTCTTAAAGGCTGTTTTAAAAGCATCCGAAAGACCTTTTGAATAGTCACTCGCTGTGTCAACCAGAACAGCAGAGGTTTTTACCTTCAAGTTCTTATAAGCAAAGTTGGCAGCAACGGTACCTTGAAATGGGTCAATAAAGCACGCACGGAACACATAATCGTTTACCTTGCCCCCCTTTACCGTCACAGCCGGATTGGTTGCCGTCGGAGATAATAACGGAATTTTATTATCATCCGCAATTTGAACTTGCGCTATTGTGTTTGTGCTGGTAGCGGAACCGATGATAGCAGAAACTTTATCCTGGCTGATCAATTTGATCGTACCATTTGTGGCTTCAGCCGCATCCGATTTATTGTCAACCTTCACTAGCTCCAATTTCTTCCCGTTTACGCCATTTTTATTGATTTCTTCTAATGCCAATTGAAGACCCTCGTCAACGGATTGACCAAATGAAGCCGTTCCGCCTGATAATTCAAGGTTTGCTCCAATTTTAATAGTGGATGCATCCTTGCCCCCATTGCCACCGGCGTTGCTACTTGTTGAAGAACTGCAACCAGCCATTACGCCTGCGACAATCATAAGCGAAGCAATGATCCCTGTCATTTTTTTCTTGTACATGTGTTCCCCCCTATTATTTTCTGTTTATTTAGATAATTCTGTAAACATTGTACACAATTTGAAGGTGGTATGTCCAGAGAAAATGGAAACTCATAAAAATCTTGGGAAAAGTCAGGAAATTATCCCTTGGATCAGGGTTCTTCGAAAATGTCTAAAATTTAGGTTAAAGCGCTAAGAAAGAAAAAATTTTTAAGATGACAAGAAAGGGATTGCTTAAGCAAAGAAAGGGATTACAAGAACGTTAAACGTAAGAACACCATCTAGACAAGAGTATTATCTTTCAGTTAGTATACTAATATACTAGTATACTATATATGTTGTTTAATGATTTTTATTAGAATAAGTAGTAAGAAAATAGAAATCATAAGATGATATTCCTACTTTAGAAAGTTACGCTTATAAAAAATCGTTTTTACCCTCAAATTGCAAACAAGGAGAACACAAAAATGGAAGCGATTAACACATCAAGAAATGTTTCTGCAGAAAAAAAAGAATCAGTCATGAATAAAATTTTAGGAATAATAAGTGGAAGTTTCGTACCTATTTTAGGGGTACTTGCTGGATCTGGATTAATTTCAGCTTTATTATCCATTTTAATGACAGTAGGATGGTTGTCTCCTAAAAGCGGAACCTATGCTATACTTTCTGCTGCTGGACATGCAATTTTTTACTTCTTCCCTGTTTTTCTTGGGATGACATTAGCGATAAAACTTGGAGCGAATGGCTACGTTGGTGGCGCTATTGGTGCAGCACTTTTGGAACCGCATTATACAGAATTAGTCGCATTAAAAGCACAAAATGTAGAGTTCATAGGCATTCCGGTCATATTAACAAACTATTCATCAACAGTTTTTCCAATCTTAATTGCCGTTTCAATTTATGCAGTCTTAGATAGGTTTTTGAAAAAAGTGATTTATAAAGACTTACAAATGTTTGTTAATCCACTAATATCATTACTTGTTATTGTTCCTTTAACCGTCCTTATTTTTGGACCTTTTGGTACATATGTCGGCGGAGCATTAGCTGTGGTTATCAAATTTTTAAGTGCAAAAAGTGGAATACTAACAGGGGCAGTGTTGGGAGCTGCATGGTCATTCCTGACCATATTGGGTCTGCACTGGGCAGTTGTTCCAATCATGATTGCAAATCTGGCAACTGGCGGTGACCCAATTGGCCCGATGGTAGCTGCAGCACCTTTTGCCCAAATCGGGATGGCCATTGGGGTTTTCCTAAAAACGAAACAGAAGGATTTGAAAACTGTCGCAGGATCAGGGCTTATTCCTGCAGCCTTAGCAGGTACTACAGAGTTAATTACTTATGGTATATTAGTACGTTACAAACGAACGATGGCCATTGTAGCAATATCCGGTGCAATTGGCGGAGCGATTAGTGGAGCATTTGGAATAAAAGCGACTGGATTTGCTCTTCCAAGTTTCTTGTCCATTCCTGTATATTCGCCGATCGGACTATTTGTAATTGGTACTTTCACTGCCTTAGTTTTAGCTTTGGTTCTCACACTTATTTTTGGTTATGAAGGGAAAAGTAAGGCAGTGCCTGTTGATTCAAGACAATTTGAATTAGCGCCTGTTAAGAAAGAAATGATTCCAAGTCCGTTAAGCGGCGGAATTTTTCCATTAAGCGGAATCACCGATCCACTTTTTTCGACTGAAACGGTAGGAAAAGGAATTGTGATTGATCCAACGAAGGGTGAAGTAATTTCACCAGTTAATGGAATCGTGACAACCTTATTTCCAACGGGGCATGCCATTGGAATTACATCAGAAAATGGGGCTGAAATCTTAATTTATATTGGGATTGAAACCATTAATCTGAAAGGTCAATATTTTACTTCTCATGTTAAACAAGGGGATGCAGTGAAGAAGGGGGACTTGCTGATCCAATTTGACATTGAAAGCATTAAAGCTGCAGGCTATGATGTGAAAACTCCTGTAGTCATCACCAATACCAATCAATATTTAGAGGTTGTTCCAAGCAAAGCTGAAAAAGTCCAAGCAAAAGATGAATTAATCAAGCTTGTTGTATAATAAAAACGGTGAGGGAATGTCTCTCACCGTTTTTTTCTATTTTAACTATGCAGTACAATGTTAATTTGGGCGGCCAATATGCTTGAAAACATATATCCCCACTAGAATTAAAAGGTTTCCAGTTGAATATCCACGGTATATAGGAAAGACTTCGAGATTTATTCCGTTTGTTTGGTAAATGTCAGCTTCGAATAGGGGAGAGTATATGAATGGATTTATTAAAGACTGGGTTTGGAAGAAGCAAAAGGAAACTAAAAAAAGCCTGGAATAAGGGCCCAGACTCTTTAACTGCTTATAATAATTCGCTGCTGACGCTACCTCTCTATCGCCCATCTCCAGGGTTATTTACGGTCAGGCGTGTTTCATCCCTTTCCTTTCAATATTCCATATTGATATTTCATGTATAAAACTTGTGAATTCTTCTAACGTTATTTCACATTTATCTCGCAAATCATGGAAGAATTGGGCATAGTTAAAATCCATATTTTCCGAAGACATTTTAATGATGTCATATAAATAAAGAAGGAATTCATCTCGCGTTAAGGGGTGTCCGTCTATTGTTTTCAGGTTCAATTAGACCCCTCCTTTACAGTTCTATTTATTAAATGCGCATACCTTAGTTTAGCCATAGAGCCATCTATCTTTAGCGACAAATTCTTAACAAAGAAAACCGTTTCTGAACGGGTAGAATGAAACGGGAAACCAGTCAGCTTTATTTTTTACATTCCACAAGAACTGCTACACTGTAAGCACCTTGTAAAGCTAAATATGCATCTTCGCCAATAAGCACAATTGTTCTACATCTTGGCACGGTTTTTCCTCCTTTTGCACTAGACGACAAGGGAAATGCAACCATACTCACTATTCCAATGCTTAAAAAAGCCTTAAGAAGTTTGCTTTTCACCACACCCCTCTTTTCAACAATAAAAATGCCCCTAATCGGGAGACGTCTTTCTGTTGTTGTTGGTTTTCTCCATTTTATCAAGGAATTTGAAATTACACGATAATAAATTTAAAAATTCAGAATTTTTATTGTGAGTAATTGAGGTTATTTTTGGGATAAAAAAATTGAGGTGCGAGAGAATGGACGATAAAAAGGTAACGGATATTAAGTATAAGCGATTGGACAAAGATCCCGAAATAAGAAGAAACTCGAAAAAAACTAATCAAATTTTCAAATGAGCTACCTAAAGATACCATCTATACATATCCAGAAATGATCCAATGAATCATAAGGAAGAAAACGGCTGAAATACAGGAATCATGCATTTAGAAGAAGAAATAAAAGCATGATTTAGTAGCAAAAATGGAATAGGAAAAAATTTAATAGATGATAAGGAGTTTTTACAATGACGGAACAATTATTCAATTTACTGGATTCACTGATGGAAAAACAAATAAAATTGAATGAAGTATTAGAAGTATTAGGAGGAACCGTAGACAAATATTTTCTAACGGAACAAATAAAAATGATTGAGTTAATGATTGTAAAATCAATGGGTGGTAATCAAGGACATTATAATCATATTGATACAACCGAGCTTTTTTATAACTATGAAAACTACAAACACCATGAAGGTAATAAAGCAGAGTTAATTGCTTTTATCGAAGAAACCATCGAAAACGATTGGCAAGATGAAGCACAAGTGACATTTAGAAGAACTTAAATAAATAAAAAAATGGTGTATTTTACATTTGGAACCACTGAAAAATATTTAAAGCAACACTAAAAAAAGCCGGCTTTAAAATTCAGAAATGTGAATTTTAAAGTCGTCTTTTTTAATCTAAGGGGAGATTTTGCCCATATTCTTTATCAATTAGTTTCAATATTCAAAATAGCCATATATAGACTAGAAATCATCGACATTAATTTTTTTATGAAATATGTTAAACCTCCAATTAATGATTTTCCACCCTGTTGATTGAAGCGGAAGGCGCGAACACTCATACGGGAGTACGGGGCAGGAGAGACCCCGCATTGAGCGATAGCGCCGAGGAGGCTCCCCCCGGACCGCTCGCGCCTGAAGCGCGAACCAACAGACAATTTTCAAAGAAACCATACATTAAAGGGGACTTTTTCAGTGTTCTCAGTAAAAGCCCTGTCTTTTTTATAATCTGTTTTGTCTTAATGTTCTTGTGGAGGAGCTTGTTCCTGTGGAGTCCGATCGGTAACCGGGTCATGGGGGACATTTGGTTTTGTTCCACTATGAGCGGTTGCTCCTGTGTGTTCAACACCACTTGAAATGGAACCTGCATCAGATGGTCTACCTTCCCCGCCTTCCGGTTGAGCTGCTGTTTTTAAACCTAGTATATTTTTCATGTTTGGCATGTGTTCACCTCCCTTTAAAATAGTTTGCACTTTTAATTTATTTTCTATTATGAATATAGATAGAGCGGCATTACAACGGAAACATCAAAAAGAACAATTACAAGCAGAACAGGCTTTTAAACCCGGACTGATTAAGAATGAGCAACGAGAAGAAATATTCGAAAGACACGAAAAAGAAGCTATGGAATGGAAAACAGCTAATTTTATAGGGGAAAAGGTAGGCTGATCTGACAGACCTTTTCTTATTTTGAAAAAAGCTGTGAAGTATTGTACCTAAACTAATGGCAGTTTAGGTAAAGTACATAATGTAGTTAGAATACAAATGCCTTATATCAAAATTAGAGGTGACCGTGTGCTGGAAAAAAGGAAAGGATAATCAACAGAATTATATGAACGTACTTTCTGTCAATGAGGAAAATTAGTGGCTAAATTAGTACTAAATACCTTTAAAAAATGAAAAAATTATTATATTTTTAAATTATTGGCATATGGTTAATTTTGGATAAAAGAAGAATAGCTGACTTGGCAAAAAGAAGCGTTAAATGCTCCTTCAACACGAAGGCATTTTAACGCTTCTTTTTTTCTTTAACATTCATTTATAAAGTGTAAATCAATTCATTTTATTCAAATAGAATGTTATGTAGTTACATATATTGTTCAAAAGCTCTAACAGCAGCCTCTGCCACTTTCACATCGTTTGCTACCGCACTACCGCTTACTCCAACCGCACCTATTACTTTTCCATCCTTGACAAGAGGAATTCCTCCGCCAAAAACAACAATGCGACCATTATTTGTTGTAGTTATTCCATATAATTCAGTATTCGGTACAGTCACATCAGCTAAATTAGCAGTTGGCATTTTTAGAGCCACAGATGTCCAAGCTTTATTTTGAGCAATATCAATGCTAGCTAGCCATGCATCATCCATACGATGAATAGCAATTAAGTTTCCGCCTTCATCTAGTATAGTAATTACCATAGAAACGCCAAGCTTATTTGCCTCTGCTTCTGCACTCTCAATTAATTTTTTAGCTACTTCCAAGTTTAGTTTACTCACTTAAATCCCTCCTGATGTTATTAATTCCTTAATTTGTAATAATTTATTCAAAATGTATTATACTAGTTTTTTGATGTGAATTCTTAAGCAAAAAGTAATGAAATCAGCAAAATTAATAAAATTAATAAAATTAACAGGAGCTTAACAAATGTTTAGAAAGGGAAGTACGTTAATTTTAGAGCTGGGACAGTGGAGGTAACTGCCCCGCCAGATCCTAAGATAGGTAACGAACTTCTTATATGAGCAAATTGAGGTAATCCATATAGAGAATATAGAATTATAGAGAGTAAGACCAGTGGCTCTAAAAAATTTATACTGCTAAAGGTTTGGATATGGCTATGCAATTGCACCTAGAAACAAATGATCGAGCCAATTATTATCAACAAAATGAAAAGTACAATGATTAGTAAAAAAGTACCGCCCATTCCGAGGCCCCCGCCATATCCGAAGCCGCCGCCATATCCGTAACCACCGCCATATCCACTAAACATAAAAAACACCACCTTATAAATGCGTTAGTATAACATATGCTGAAACGTTCTAGGCGGGTGAACACTGTTCCTTATTAAGCTAACGGATTACTTTGCTTTAACAATGGGAGCAAGGTATTTTTCTTATTCAAGTAACGTGTGTTTAGTTCAATAAAAAATTATGAAAAATGGCTCTTGTTACCTTATGAAGCGTAATATAATGTTAAGAGAGGATATAATAAATCGGAGCAAGATAAGGTTTTCTTGCGTTTGTTGAAAATGTTTTTTAGAAAGGGTAAAGAAAAATGCTCTATATATGGGATATTGAGAAGATCATTAAAAATACATTACAAGAGCTTAAACTAAATATAAATGTTGAATTCAGCGATAAACTCACTGCACCTATGAGTTATAACGTATCGACAAATACGATAAAGTTTAACTACATACAAATTAACGGATATAACGCTAAAATTAACTTTAAAATCAAAGAAACAGATGAAAATTTCGTGAAAATTATTCTTTATCATGAGCTCGGTTATTATTTAGATTTTAGAAAAAATACACGAGTTCTAAGGACTCTTATTTATGGTGAAGAAGAAGAAAAGGAACAGCTTTTAGCAGAAATCGAAGTGAATGCCTGGGAGTATGGAAGAACACTGGTACCTGAATATCTAGGAAAAGCATATGATCAAGTACGAGAATTGGATAAACTTCTGTTAAAAGTCTGAACAAATGAAAGGGACAGTTCAAAATCAACCAATCGCTCACAAAGGAATAAGCATATGCAGTAAAAATAAAACAGTAAAAGCCATCGCCATTATTCGGTGGAACTTTTTGCGAAATCCAGATGCCTTTTTATGGCGCAAGTATCCAGCAAGTAAAGTGATCACAAGAAAGGTTACGGAGGTGTACCCCAGCAACATCTTGAGATGATTATATCCACTGATGGGACCGATTTTAACAAGGTTAATCAATACGTGACCAAGGATGAGGATGGAAGCCGTTATAGCCATCTTAATATGCCATTTCATAAAGTACCTGGAGAAAGTGGCAAGCCGAACCTTAACATTTCTTTGTTTTGTTTTTCGAATAATCAAGAATATAAAATACATATTCACATTAAAGATAAATAAAATCATAGCGGCTTGAGCCAAAAACTGGCTGATAATGATTAGTGTGCTATCATGCGGTCGAAAAAACCAGATATAAAGAATCGATCCAAGAATAAGAATAACATTGGCAATCGTCCAAAGCCTATGGTACAAGCAAATCCCTCTTTCCTGTTACAATTGGGCATTTTGGTTTTCGCTAAGAAGTTAAGATGACTCCCCGTTATTTTCATTTTATTATATGATTTTGGTCCTGGAAATACATTATAAAAAGAACCAGGCTGCGATTTCCTGGTTATGGGAACGTGGCTGGTTCTTTTTTTTTAGATGCAGAGTATAGTTAAAATCGTATTACTTCTTAGGAATTTCGCATCCATTTTCATCACAGATCGGTCCGCCCTGATTGTTTAAAACGACGATTTGATCTTCTGCGATGATTTTTTTCAATGCCCCAACAAACACTTCAGTTGGCTGAGCACCGGTAAGGGCGTATTTTTTATTAATCAGAAAGAAGGGGACAGATGTAATGCCATACTGTCGTGCTGTTTGCTCATCAGTACGAACGGCATCCGCCATCTCATCGCTTGCCAGCATTTTTTCTACAGCTTCACGGTTCAATCCTACCTCTGCAGCCAAATCGGTCAATGTTTCATGGTCACCAATATGCTTGGATTCGGTAAAATAGGCACGTAAAATCCTTTCCGTCATTTCTTTCATTAAACCCTGTGTCTGCGCATGCATTGCCAAACGGTGAGCATCAAAGGTGTTTGTTAAAATCATGGTATCCATTTGATAATCCAGCCCAACGTCCTTTGCCATTTCTACTACATGTTGTGTATTCGCCTTTGCCTGGGCGATGCTCATGCCATATTTCTTGGCTAAACTTTCGTAAACATTTTCTTTTACATCCCGTTCGTTTGTTGGATCCAATTCGAAGCATCGATACGTCACTTCAATGGGATGGTCAATCTGCTTAATGGCGTCCTCCAGACGCCTTTTGCCAATATAGCAAAATGGTCAAGCAAAATCAGTCCACATTTCAATCTGCATAGTAATCCCTCCATTTCGGTATTCCCCTATAGTATAGGGGTTGTGCTTAGAATTTACACACAATTTGATTAGGTTGCTAGAATACGTGTCCAATAATCTGTGGGTAATCCTGATTGAGACCAGATAGCATGGCAGTTGTTCATTAGCTTGCTAAGTAAGGGTACTAATTCTTGTGTGATTTCTCCACTTGGCAAACATTTTTTACTTCAAAACAGAACCCGTTAACATAATATAGGCTTTTCATCATACATTTAAATCGGAGGTGAAAAGGATGCCGAGAGCAAAATATAGATCATCGGATGTAAGTCTGATGGCAAGGATGCTGAGAGCAGAAGCTGAAGGGGAAGGAAAGTTGGGAATGATGCTTGTAGGGAATGTAATCGTTAATCGTGTAAAAGCAGATTGTTTAGACTTTAAAGGACTAAGGACAATTCCACAAGTAATTTTTCAAGTACAAGGAGGAAATTATTCTTTTGAAGCTGTTCAAAAGGGTAATGTGTTTTACCAAGCTGCGAGAACAGTAGAGAAAAGATTAGCAAAAAAAACTTTGGATTACTGGAGGAATTTCCCAGCCAAACATTCCTTATGGTATTTTAATCCTCATGCTCCATGTCCACCAACATGGTACGGTCAACCAGCATCAGGGCAATATAAACAGCATTGTTATTATGAGCCGAAAGAATGTCCTAGTGCATACAGTTGGTAAAAAATGAAGTTCCACACAATTTGTGGGATTTTTTTATTTTCTTCATAGCTTCATACTTTGCGTCAAAAGAAAGGATATCTTAAACAAAAAATCCAGTTTAAACAGTTCGTTGAAAACATCTGTAAGGAATTAATTGCGGATTAAGAGGAGTTTGATTTGTCTTAGTTTAAAAAGTTATTAAAAATAAACAATAGAAAATGCTCAGTTCAATGAACTGAGCCATTCAGACTGTCGGCAAACCCGATTTTATTCGAATTTGTCGATAGTCTATCTCTTTCGAAAATGGAAGGGATTATTATTTTCCCATAAATCCCCAGGAAAAATCCATCAGAAAAAGCAAAACATTACTTGGGTTCCTTTTTGCAGTTACAAAAGGGACACCAACAAGGATAGTACCAGTGGCATCACTTACCCCAAAATTTTTAAAAATGAATTCTCTCGATATATTTCCCATTTTTCTTCCTTAATAATTTTTCTCAAATAGTAGATAATACAACATAAATATTAACCAAGAAATAGGGTGAAAAATATGGATGAATCTAATTTTTCCATTCATATCAATAAAAAAACGTATAGAGCTGAGCCTGGGCAAACCATTTTAGAGGTGGCTCAGTCACAGGATTATATTATTCCCAGCATCTGTTATCATCCAAACCTCGGAACGATTCAAACATGTGATACTTGCCTGGTAAATGTCGGCGGTCAGTTGGTTAGGGCCTGCAGCACGAAAGCGGAACCGGGAATGGATGTGGATACTTTATCGAGACCGGTAAAAGATGCCCAATATGAAGCGATGTCCAGAATCTTAAAAAATCATGAATTGTATTGCACAGTTTGTGATAACAACAATGGAAACTGTGTTGTTCATAACACAGCGGAGTATTTAGAAGTCGAACATCAAAAATATAAATTTGAAGCCAAACCATATCCACCCGATAATTCTCACCCGTTTTACAGGTATGAGCCAGACCAATGTATCCTTTGTGGAAGATGTGTGGAAGCATGTCAGGATTTACAGGTGAATGAAACATTGACGATTGATTGGTCGAGAGAAGCCCCTCGTGTCATCTGGGATCATGATGTGCCTATCGATGAATCTTCTTGTGTATCTTGCGGCCATTGTGTAACGGTTTGCCCTTGCAATGCGTTAATGGAAAAATCAATGCTGGGAGAAGCCGGGTTTTTAACGGCCATACCGCCAAAAGTTCTTGAACCAATGATTGATCTGACAAAGGAAATCGAGCCGGGCTATCAAGAGATTTTTGCTATTTCAGAAATGGAATCAGCCATGAGGAAATCACGAATTAAACGGACAAAAACGGTTTGTACCTATTGCGGGGTGGGCTGCAGCTTTGAAGTTTGGACGAAAGACCGTAAAATTTTAAAGATAGAACCACAGGTTGAAGCACCGGTAAATGGAATCTCTACATGTGTCAAAGGAAAGTGGGGTTGGGATTTTGTTAACAGTGAAGAGCGGTTAACAAAACCGTTAATCCGCAGGGGCGAAGAATTTGTCGAAGCCACATGGGATGAAGCTCTAAATCTGATTGCCTCTAGGCTGACACAAATGAAAGAGGAACATGGGCCCGACTCCATTGCCTATATTGCTTCCTCTAAATGTTCAAATGAGGAAAACTTCTTATTTCAAAAATTCGCCCGGGCTGTCATGGGAACCAATAATATTGATAACTGCTCCAGGTACTGCCAGTCGCCCGCGACCGCAGGCCTTATGCGGACTGTCGGTATCGGCGGAGACTCAGGCACGATAAAGGACATTGAAAAGTCGGAGTTAATTATCATCGTTGGCGCGAATCCCGCTGAATCGCATCCGGTACTGGCTACCCGAATCAAAAGGGCCCACAAG
This sequence comes from Bacillus sp. EB600, assembly GCF_024494385.1. Classification (GTDB taxonomy): domain Bacteria; phylum Bacillota; class Bacilli; order Bacillales; family Cytobacillaceae; genus JAEVLT01. The sequence continues at coordinate 51,282 of NZ_JAEVLT010000023.1, read as the reverse complement.
CTGCATGGCCAGAAATTGATTGTCGCAGACCTTCGGGGAAACGAAATGGCAGAGCGTGCGGATCTCTTCTTACACCCTGAATCCAGCACTGACATCATCTGGCTCTCAGCGGTTACGAAATATATGATTGACCAGGGATGGGAAGATAAAGAGTTTCTGAAAAGCCGCGTAAACAATGTGGAAAAATACATTGAATCCCTGAGCAAATTTACCCTTTCCTATGCCGAAGAAAAAACGGGGTTGACCCAAGCAGAGATGATTCAAGTTGCCGAGATGATTCATGAGGCAAAAACGGTTTGTATTCTATGGGCGATGGGAATTACTCAGCATATGGGAGCAACGGATTCCAGCACAGCGATTGCCAATCTGCTGCTTGTGACGGGAAACTTCGGCAGGCCTGGAACAGGAGCATACCCATTAAGAGGCCACAACAATGTGCAAGGTGCGTGTGATTTTGGAACAATGCCTAACTGGTTTCCAGGCTATGAGCCTGTTCAGGATCAGGAAATCAGGGAACGGTATGAAAAAGGCTGGGGTGTGAAACTTCCGGAGCATCCGGGCTTTAATAACCATCAAATGATTGAAGGGGTTCAGAATGGAAAAATTAAAGCCTTCTATTTATTTGGTGAGGATATGGCCTTTGTTGATTCCAACTCCAATCATGTCGAGGCCGAGTTTGAAAAACTGGAATTTTTCGTGGTTCAGGATGTCTTTTTCTCACGGACGGCACAATACGCCGATGTCATTTTGCCGGCCGCGCCCAGCCTGGAGAAGGATGGGACCTTTACGAATACAGAACGGCGGATTCAGCGTTTCTACAAAGTTATTGAGCCGCTTGGCGACTCCAAGCCTGACTGGCTGATTTTTCAGGAGCTGGCCAACCGTCTAGGTGCAGACTGGAACTACCGGCATCCAAGTGAAATTATGGCAGAAGCGGCCTCTCTTTGCCCCGCTTTTGCAGGGGTCAGCTATGAACGTTTGGAGGATTGGAATAGCCTGGTATGGCCAGTGAAAAAGGACGGAACCGATACGCCGCTCCTTTATACAGACAAGTTTGCCTTCCCCGATGGCAAAGCCCGTCTCTTTCCAGTGGAATGGACAGAACCATTTATTGCAGGGAAAGAATTTGACCTGCATCTGAACAATGGACGTTTACTCGAACACTTCCATGAAGGAAATATGACATACCAATCGGAAGGACTTACACACAAAGTCCCTCATCCGTGGCTTGAAGTATCTCCGGAATTGGCGCAAGAACGGGGCCTTGAGGATGGTTCGCTTGTTCGATTAACATCACCTTACGGAGAAGTAGAAGTTCGTACGATGGTTACGGACCGCGTGAAAGGAAATGAAATGTACTTAACCATGAATACAAGAGAGACCACGGAGGCTGTAAATCGCCTGACAAGCAGCTATCACGACAAAATTACGCATACGCCGAGCTATAAAGAAGCCGGAGTAAAAATGGATATACTCGAAATCAAGGGGGAGCCTCCGCTGCCAAAAGTGAATTACCGCTTCGGACACCGGGTGCCACAGATTAGTGTAAGAGTGGAAGAAAAGTGGAAACGGGCGGACTTTACACCTATTCCAGAATTGATTGATTTAGGGGGCGAGGAATTTGGCGAAACCGATAAGGCACATTAACAAAAGCGTTCCTAATCCAATCGAAGAGCAGGCGCAGGCGGCAAATGATATTGTAAAGGCACTTAGTGAAAACCGTGAAGCTATTATTTTGACCCTTGATATTTTAAAGAATCTGCATGAAATGGGCGCGTTAAATGCTGTCAATGCAATGCTCGAGCAGCGAACAGAGGTAGGAGCTATTGCGATTCAGCAAATGAACCAGCCTGGCATGCAGCATGTGTTAAAAAATGCTATGAGTGTATTCAATTTTTTGAGTTCTATGGACCCAAATCATATGCAATCCATCTTAGATGGGCTAACCAAAGGACTGGGATATGCAACGGAACGGCTTGAATCGGGTAAAAACCCGAGTCTTTGGGAATTAGGGACCAGTATGCGAAATCCCGAAGTGAAAAAATCATTATCGACCATGGTGGATGTACTTCACGGGCTTGGCGAAGCCTTTCAGGATGAAAAGATGCCTCAATAAGGGAGGAGGAAACCAAAGAATGCAAACAGGGATAATTAAGATCGATGGAATTCAGTCCCGGCAGGATGCAGACAAAGTTCTCAATGCCCTTCATGGAGTATGGGGAGTTCTTGATGCCAAAGTCAATCTGAATAATCATGAGGCTGCCTTCAGATATGATGAAAAGGCAGCCTCGGAGCAGGACTTTGAAGCGGCGATTACGGAAATCGGTTTTGGAATCAGGAGTTAAATTTCTTTTTTCAATGGAAGAAGGTGAAGGCTATGCTGGTTTGTGAAGTGTGTGGTCTTGAGGAAGAGATCGAAAATGGGGATGAACAAGTCTTACAGTCTGCTATTCTGCATATTTGTGAAAATTGCCGAAATGATCGTAAAATCAGCGCTGACGAATCGTCATGAATAATGCCCTCAATTATTTTAATCCTATTAGGAGGGACTAGTGCGTGAAACCAATTGAGGCCAAACGAAAAACTCTTCGTTATCTAAATGGCACAACCGTGGAAACAGAGGACAAAATCGTGACAGAGTATCCACTTACCATCAAAATAAATGGACAGGAGTTCATTACATTAGTTTGTACCCCTGACTATCTTGAAGACTTGGTAATTGGTTATTTATCGTCTGAGGGTGTTATCAACAGCCTTCAGGATATTGAGGACCTATGGATTCAAGAAAAGGATGGAATTGCTCATATAAAAACACATAGAACGAATCCTTATTATCAAAGCTTTCAAAACCGTCGTTACGTTACTTCCTGCTGTGGAATGAGTAGGCCGGGATTTGTGTTTGTAAACGATGCCCTCAAAGCAAAAAAAATGGACAAGATACAAGTCTGGCTATCCATTGATGATGCGTTCCGATTAATGAATGATTTGGAAAAGTCAGCAGCTTTGTTTCACGAAACAGGCGGTGCGCATAATGCGGCTGTCTGTGATGTAAACGGATTAATGGTCAGCAGGACGGATATTGGAAGGCATAATGCTCTGGATAAAATCTATGGCTACTGTTTAAAAAGTAATCTTTCGATTTTTGACAAAATCGTTGTCTTCAGCGGCAGGATTTCTTCGGAAATCCTATTAAAGGTCGCCAAAATTGGCTGCGAAGTGATCCTATCTAAGTCTGCTCCAACAGAGCTGGCCTTGCAGCTTGCAGAACAATTGGGTATTACTACAGTCGGGTTCATTCGTGGAGAGTCTTTGAATGTTTATACGCGTCCCGAACGTATATCGGACATATTTATAAAGGAATCAACATGATTAAATCCTGCCGGTAAGAAGAATTCTTTTTTTAAAATATAAGAAATTATAAAGTTTTGTCACACGACAGTCCTTGATACTGTGGTATTTATTTTCACATATGGAGACAAATAGTGTAAAACGCATTTTTTTTGACCACATCAACACTGGGAAAAATTCAAAAGTAAATGTATATAGCATAAAGTACGAATATTGCTAAACAAAAAAGGACCGGGCGGTTTTTGCCCGGCTTTTTCTTATCATAAAAGAGATTTTTTTTGAAAATTTAGAGCTTATTTTATTCATTCATCATCTTGAAAAACATAAGTGAAGCTGTCACCATAGCTGCTACAAACAAGCCGAGATAGGCAACAGTATACAGATAATAATAATCCATTCTTATCATCCTTCGCTAATGTAAAAAAAATGGTTTTAACTCTTAAAGGTGAAAAGCCAGCAACTGAAGCAGAATGGAGGCTGGCTTTCGTTCAGTAGGGGCTAAACGTGAACGGGTTAACTGAACTGAATTTATTATTTGCGAAATCAATTGAAATAAACGAGGAATAGCTTAAGCACTCCTTAATTGTTTTTTTTTCTGGAAGCTTATGCTTACCGATCTTTTATACATAATCCAGTTCGATTAAGGAAATTCTAGAATTATCCAATAAGCAGAGAAGGTATGAAAATGGCGAGACTTACAATGAAATTAATACTTGTAGAATTGGTTATCGGAATTCTGTTTTTGCTTTATGATATTTTTACCGGAAAACCATGGTCAGCCGGCGGAGTACCGTGGACAATGGAGGAAAACTTCCATTTTAACATAGCACTTGGTTTTTTCACCGCGGCAGGGTTTACCTTAATATTGGGAGGAGTGATTGGATCAATCGGAAGGAAAAATCATACACATGAAAAACGAAATCGCCTTCCCGAAAAGAAGACATGAACTCTGGGTCAATTTGAAACATTTGTATATCAGAAAATGTAAAGGATGGGAAAGTTGATTTACATATATTTCAGTTAACAAAGGATAGTCCTTTGTCGATGTCCGATGAAAAGTGTGTTTGTTTTAGGTTATGTATAAACAGAGCTGTCACATTGGCAGCTTTTCTAATGCAATTAATGAAGAAGCCTACAGAGTCAGGATGTACTTCCTGCTATTGATAAATCTGTTTGAATTAACGACAACAAATGAGAAAGATGGGGGGAAGTTAAAGTGGGAAAATGGAGAAGATTTAGTTATTTTTCTAGCTTGGGTTTAATGATCACAGTACTTTTTTTGGCTGGTTGTGACAAAAGTCAATATATTGTTCTTGACCCCAAAGGACCTGTCGGCCATCAAGAGTTGGATTTAATCATTATTTCTGTCATTTTATGTGCAGTTGTGATTCTTCCGGTCATGGGGATCTTTGTTTATATACTTATTCGTTATAAAGATAGGCCAGAAAACAAAGCACCGTACCAACCTGAATGGGCCGATAGCAAGGTCCTGGAGATTGTTTGGTGGGGAATTCCAATTATTATCGTTGCGATTCTCGGAGTTTATACTGCGAAAATAACCCTTAATTTAACTAAGCCGCCTGTTAAGGATGTAAGGCCAGTTGTTGTACAAGTTACTTCATTGGATTGGAAATGGCTGTTCACGTATCCCGGACAAAAGGTTGCGACTGTCAACTATGCGGTCATTCCTGCAGGAGTTCCCATTCAGTTCGTTTTAACATCTGATGCCCCGATGAATTCATTCTGGGTACCGCAGTTGGGAGGCCAGGAGTATACGATGCCTGGCATGTCAATGGGGTTGTGGCTGCAAGCAGATAAAATAGGAGATTATTTTGGCTCAGGCGCCAACTTTACTGGAAAAGGATTTGCCCATATGCAATTTAGAGTAAAAGCAGTGAAGCAAGCGGATTTCAATAAATGGGCAGCCGACCTTAAGAAAACATCGCCTGCGCTCACAAATGTGAGATATGCAGATTTAGCTAAACCAGGAAATGTGAAGGAATTAAGCTTTTCTTCTTATCCTAAGAGCTTATATGAAAACATCGTAAATAAAAACGGGGGAAAGTATTTCCACCATATGCATCATATGGGTGAAAATATGCCTATGCAAAAACACTATTAAAAAGGAGGGAATAATTCCATGAATACATCGGGCTTTTTTGTAACTGGCGATCCCATGATTTATGGGGCGGATGTTTCCATTGCCTTGGCAGTTGTTGCGATAGTGGCCGCACTTACCTATTTAAAAAGATGGGGGTGGCTGTGGAGAGAATGGATTACAACGGTTGACCATAAAAAAATTGGGATTATGTATCTGCTGGCAGCACTGCTGATGCTATTTCGGGGTGGTGTTGATGCGATTCTAATGCGGTTGCAGCTTGCGATTCCCAATAATCGGTTTTTAGCTTCGGAACACTATAATGAGATTTTTACGACGCATGGAACGATTATGATTTTGTTCATGGCAATGCCATTCATGTTTGCTTTATTTAACATGGTTGTTCCGCTGCAGATCGGAGCAAGGGATGTTGCCTATCCCATGTTAAATGCTGTCAGCTTTTGGTTGTTCTTTATCGGAGCAATGCTTTTTAATCTTTCCTTTGTGATCGGCGGATCAGCCGATTCAGGCTGGCTTTCTTATCCGCCGTTATCGGAAGATCAATTTAGTCCGGGTCCGGGACAAAACTTCTGGATTTGGGGTATCCAAATTTCTGGTATCGGCAGTTTGGCGACGGGAATCAACTTTGTCGTAACTATTTTAAAAATGCGCACACCATCAATGCGATTAAGGGATATGCCTTTATTTACATGGTCCGTTTTATCATCATCAATTGCTATTTTAGGTGCATTCCCTATTCTTACTGTTGCGTTGATTATGCTGACAATTGACCGTTTGTTTGGTGGACATTTCTTTACCATGGATGCCGGCGGAAATCCAATGTTGTGGGTAAACTTGATTTGGATGTGGGGCCACCCTGAGGTATACATCGTAGTGTTACCTGCTTTCGGTGTTTTCTCAGAGGTTGTTGCGACATTCTCCAAAAAACGTATTTTTGGCTATGCCTCAATGGTATTTTCGATGATTGCCATTGCCGTAGTGTCTTACTATACATGGGTACATCATTTCTTTACAATGGGTGCCGGCGCGGACGTAAATATCGTTTTTGCGATTTGTACCATGATTATTGCGATTCCAACAGGTGTGAAAGTATTTAACTGGCTGTTTACAATGTATCGCGGCCGCATTCGCGTGACACAACCAATGCTATGGTTCTGTGGATTTGTTCCCTGTTTCCTCGTTGGCGGTGCAACGGGGGTGATGCTTGCTGCCGCACCTGCGGATTATCAATATCACAACAGTTATTTCCTTATTGCCCACTTCCACCAGGTATTAATTGGCGGTGTTGTGTTCGGCTATCTGGCAGGTCTGTATTACTGGTGGCCAAAACTTTTCGGCTTTAAGTTAAATGAACCATTGGGTCAGTGGGGATTCTGGTTGTGGCAAATTGGCTTCTATGTATGCTTTATGCCGCAATATGCCCTTGGTTTCATGGGAATGACAAGAAGAATTTATACCTACAACCAAACGATGGGCTGGGATATGGGCTGGGCCCCGCTAAATTTTATCTCAACAATCGGTGCCTTTTTTATGGGAATAGGTTTTATTTTTCAGGTTTGGCAAATCCTTTATAGCATCAAACACGGCGAACGTGATGTTACGGGTGATGCTTGGGATGGGCGCACATTAGAATGGTCGCTTCCATCACCGCCTCCAGCGTACAACTTCGCAATACTTCCGATTGTCCACGGACGCGATGCTTGGTGGTATCAAAAACAGGAAATGGGAAAAGCAGGATATAAACCAAAACCAGTTAAATATGAACCTATTCATATGCCGAAAGACACTGGTATTCCTTTTATCATGGCATGTTTTTTCTTTATCGCGGGATTTGGATTTACATTTGAATGGTTCTGGATGGGAATAACTGGGTTGATTGGTGTAGTCGTAACATTATTCGTACGTTCTTTCCAGTACGACACCGATTTTTACATACCTGCTGAAGAAATCGAACAAACGGAAAAAGCTTTAAGAAATCAAGGTTCAGTTCCTCAAACTGTAACCTAGGAGGTTGGAAATATGCAAGAAAGCATATCTGCTCATGCTGGTCACGAGCATGGCCATGTTGACGAGGATGAGTTAAAAATCTTAGGTTTTTGGATTTTTCTTGTCACCGACTGTCTTTTATTCGCTACCTTTTTTTCGGCTTATGCCGTTTTGCATAGTCATACGAATGGCGGCTTTACTGCAAAAGATTTTGATATCCCCGGATTTATTATTGAAACCTTCGTATTGTTGGTTAGTTCATTTACGAGCGGACTTGCTGTTTTACAAATGCATAAAGGAAACAAAAAAGGTCTTATTGGCTGGCTGATTGTTACCGCTGCATTAGGTGCTGTTTTCGTAGCTCTTGAAATTAATGAGTTCACCAGTATGGCTTTAGAAGGGGCCACACTACAGAAAAGTGCGTTCCTCACCTCATTTTTCTCTCTTGTCGGGACACATGGATGCCACGTTACTTTTGGCATTTTTTGGATGGCTGGCCTGATCGTTCAACTTTCAAAGAGGGGGATCACCACGGTTACTAAACGGAAAATCTCGATTATTAGTTTGTACTGGCATTTTTTAGATGCTGTTTGGATCTTCATCTTTACAGTTGTCTATTTAATGGGGGTGATGTAAATGTCAAATCATGAAAACGCTGAACATACTGGGTCCCTAAAAGCGTATATCACTGGTTTCGTTCTTTCGATTATATTAACGATTATTCCGCTTTTTCTTGTCTTAAACCACATGTTATCTAAAGTGCCTTTAATGATTAGTATTTTGCTTGCCGCTGTTTTGCAATTTGTCATTCAGCTATTTTTCTTCATGCATATTCGTGATGGAGAAGGACCAAGATACAATGCAGCAGCACTCATTTTAGGCATCGTTTTCGTTTTAACCATCGTTATCGGTGCTATTTGGATCATGGAATTTAATGAAGTGGTGCAATAAGAATTAATGAGGGAGTGAAAATAATGAATTACGGACTTTTTCTTATTTTAGGGTTGTTTGGAATGACGCTGATCATGGCCATTTTTGTGTTTAATCGAGCGATGAAAGATTAAACACATATATTGAAGGAGTGTAAAATGAATAGAAAAATATGGATCGCAATAATGGGGACACTATCAGTCCTTTGTCTTGCAGGTTGTGGTGATGGGCTAAACAAAGTTCAATCTCAAAATATAAATTCCGCTCAGTCTTCCTTAACAAGGCCAGTCTCGGATATTTCTTATGGATTTACAAAAATTGAGAAATATATAGCAAGAGAGGATTATGCATCGGCAACAACCATATCACGTAACCTTTATGATGAGTTTCACGATGCCATTTTGCCTCCGCTAACGGCGAAAAAAGGCAAAGCGTATGCAGATGATATACACAAAAAATACGATGAACTGGAAGCTGCCATCAGAAGCAAGAATAAATCAAAAATTACAAAGCTTATAAAGGTAAACCAGGATAATCTTAAAACAACTGCTCGAATTTTGGGGGTTTCATTAATTTCATCATAATCATTCGTGAAATTGACCTTCGGCGAGGTAAGTCGAGAACTGCTGGCTGTCCCCTGCAGATAGGGGCAAGTATAAACTATTGGTTCGTATAAAGTGGTAAATTAAGCACAAAATGAAAAGGGAAATGATTTCCCAAAATAATAAGATGAATTATAGGGGCGAATGTTATGGATAAAAACAAAGGGAAAACAGTACCAAATGTATCAGGAAGTTTTCAAATCGTTGAAGATGACCGAAAAGGAACCATTGATGAATTGAGAAAAGAGAATAAGCTGGATGAAGAAACGGAATACTACGCACGAGTATTTATGGAAGAGTAGACGCTTTTTTCAATGAACGAGGTACTTTAATGGGGATGGGAGTGCTGCCGCGCCTCCAGGACAAATTTATTTACCCAACTAGAGAGATAAGTGCTGCAGCACTTTCCCACCATCAGGACCTTTAATTTAGGGGGGATTTGTATCTGGAGGGACCATCGCTATTTCCACGGAAGCAAGGATGGAATCCACTTTCAACCAACAAAAACTGGCGTTAAATAAAACACCACCAGAGGGGAATACTCTATTAGAGTTAAGCACTCAGGTTAGGGACAGAGAAGGGAGTGTTGTCCTACCCTTTTCTGTCCCTTTTTGCGTGAAAAAACAAGGGACAAATCTGGCAGTGACAATCAAAAAAGAGGGGGTAATAACAATGAGTTTACAGTCGAGTGATCGAATCATTTTTGAAGCAATTGAAAACGAAAGGAAACGACAACATCAAACACACTAGAGTTGATTGCTTCGGAAAATTTTGTCAGTCAAGATGTATTGGAAGCAATGGGAAGTGTGATGACGAATAAATATGCAGAAGGCTATCCCGGAAAGCGCTACTATGGTGGATGTGAATTTGTAGATGTGGCGGAACAAACAGCCATTGACCGCGTCACTCGGCTGTTTGGCGCCAAATATGCAAATGTTCAGCCACACTCAGGTGCACAAGCAAACTTTGCCGTATTTTTCGCTCTGCTTCAGCCTGGAGATAAAGTAATGGGGATGAACCTTTCGCAAGGCGGGCATTTAACTCACGGAAGCCCTGTAAGTGTTTCGGGAAAATGGTTTGAAGTTGTGTCCTACGGCGTGAGAAAAGATACTCAATTGATTGATTATGATGAATTGGAAGCGATCGCCAAAAAGGAAAAACCTAAATTGATCATTGCGGGGGCAAGTGCTTACCCTAGAAAGATTGATTTCGCTGGTGCTTGAAAAAGCAAAGGAAACCACTAAATCGATTTGTGATGCCTATCCAATATTTCAGCAGGTAGTCACAGTGTAAGAAAGGGGCATGCTGCTGGAATTTCAGAGTTGTTTTAACATTATTCAGGCCCACGGAACAGATAAAGCGCCTCTTGGGTGATTACTTGGGATAGTTACCGATGATTCACGGAGAAAACATTTGTTGAAGATAGCAAAAGAGTATGGCAGGCAGTACCAGTTTGAAATCAAAGGAATTTGCAAATAGTATAACCATCTTAAAATAACAATCGTGACAGCGAAACACGAGTTATAAAGATATGCCTAAAACACTTCGGGAACCAGTGCTTGAAGGACTAGCAAAAAAGAGACAATCAAACAGGTGAAGGAACAATTATTTAAAATCTTAGACAGGGGGTCTATCCAATGGGAGTAGAAACTGAGTTAAAACGAACACCACTTTTTGAAGCATATAAAAAATATGGTGCAAAGATCATTGATTTTGGTGGTTGGGAACTTCCGGTACAGTTTTCCAGCATACTAGAAGAACATGAGGCTGTCCGAAAGGAAGCAGGACTTTTTGATGTTTCGCATATGGGTGAGGTGCTTGTTGAAGGAAAAGATGCTGAAAGCTTTATTAACTACCTTGTGACAAACGATGTAACAAAGATAACGATCAATCAGGCACAGTATACAGCAATGTGTTATCCGGATGGTGGGACGGTTGATGACTTGCTTGTTTATAAATTAGAGAATGAAAAATATCTACTCGTGATTAACGCAGCAAACATTGAAAAAGATTTCGAGTGGATGAAACAGCATAAAAAAGGGGAAGTAACGCTACAAAATATTTCTAATAACATTGCTCAACTTTCCATCCAAGGTCCAAAGGCAGAGGGCATTTTACAAAAGTTAACGGAAATAGATTTATCTAAAATTGGCTTTTTCCACTTCGCACAACATGTTGATGTTGACGGAGTTAAAGACGTTCTTGTATCTCGTACAGGTTACACAGGGGAGGATGGTTTTGAACTTTATTTAGCGGCAGATAAGGCGGAAGCACTTTGGGAGAAGCTTCTAGATACGGGAAAGAAAGATGGATTAAAACCATGTGGACTTGGTGCACGTGACACGCTTCGTTTTGAATCACGTCTTCCTCTGTATGGCCAGGAGCTTACCAGCGAAATTAGCCCACTTGAAGCCGGAATTGGTTTTGCTGTCAAAACGAAAAAAGAAAGTGACTTTATCGGCAAGGATAGTCTACTAGCACAAAAAGAGGAAGGATTAAAACGGAAGGTAGTAGGGATTGAAGTTACGGGAAGGGGAATTCCTCGCCACGGCTACAAGGTGTTTTCAGCAGATGAGGAGGAAATTGGGGTTATTACATCTGGCACTCATTCTCCGACTTTAAAGAAAAGCTTAGGCCTTGCGGTCGTATTGACAAAATATGCTGAAATAGGAACTCCAGTCAAAGTTGAAGTCCGTAATAAAAAGATTGACGCTGTTGTTGTTAAATCACCTTTCTATAAAAAGGGCTAGTGCCGACATTTTCATAATAAATGGCGGAGTAAGGTCTCTTGATGCAGGTGTAAGTGTAAAAAATGCTAAGTCAAATATATACGGAACACTCAAAATTATAAAATACCATTGGTGGAAGGAAGAAAAAAATGACAAATACAACAAATCTACTTTATAGCAAGGAACACGAATGGGTTTTACAATTAGACGGAAATCGAGTGCGAATAGGGATTACTGATTATGCACAAAAACAGCTGGGAGATATCGTATTTGTTGAAAATCCGCAAGTGGATGATAAAGTAACGGCGGGTGAATCAATGGGAACAATCGAATCGGTTAAAGCAGTTTCTGAAATTTTCGCTCCTATATCAGGTACGATTGTTCAGATCAATGAGGAGTTAGATGATGCTCCTGAGACCATTAACGAATCTCCATTAAGCAAAGGCTGGTTAGTAGAGGTAGAAATGTCAAGTCCGGAAGAACTGAAGGCTCTTTTAAATGAAGATTCGTACCAAGCCCTTATTAATGAAGGAGGGGAATAAAATGACGTCCACTTATCGATACCTCCCAGATACGAAACAAGATCAAGAGGAAATGCTCGCTTTTTTAAATATGTCTTCTATCGATGAGCTGTTTGCAGATATTCCAGCTGAGATCAGGGTTCAAGGTGAGCTGAATATCCCAATGGCGGACCCTGAACCAGTTCTTTTGAAAAAAATGTATAGGCTTGCTTCCAAAAACAAAAATGTGAATCAATACCCAACCTTCCTTGGTGCGGGAACCTATGATCATTATGTTCCAAGTGTAGTCAACGCTATGATTTCCCGTTCTGAATTTTATACGGCCTATACACCATACCAGCCGGAAATCAGCCAGGGTGAATTACACGCGATTTTTGAATTTCAAACTATGGTTTGTGAGTTAACTGGAATGGATGTTGCAAATTCTTCGATGTACGATGGGTTTACATCACTTGCTGAAGCTGCATCACTCGCGGCTGCATCAACAAGACGTTCAAAAGTGCTTGTATCAAAAGCAGTGCATCCTGAATCGCGCGCGATTTTAAATACGGTGGCCAGTGGCCATGGATATACAGTAGAGGATGTGAATCTTGCTACTGATGTTACCGACTTAGAAAAACTGCAGGCACAGATTGATAAAGGGACTGCTGCAGTTATTGTTCAATATCCTAACTTCTTCGGATCAATTGAAGATTTGGCAGAAATTAAGAAAATTGCGCAAGAAAATGGAGCTCTTTTGATCGTGAGTGCCAATCCGCTGGCACTGGCTTTACTGCAGGCTCCAGGCGAGCTCGGGGCAGACATTGTGATCGGAGATATGCAGCCATTGGGAGTCCCAATGTCCTTCGGCGGGCCGCACTGTGGTTATTTTGCAGTAAATAAAAAATACATGCGAAAAATCCCTGGACGGATTGTCGGTCAAACGACAGATGAGAAAGGGCAGCGTGGATTTGTATTAACACTGCAGGCACGCGAACAACATATTCGCCGGGATAAAGCAACATCCAATATTTGTTCGAACCAGGCATTAAATGCACTTGCAACTACTATCTGTATGAGTGCACTAGGCAAACAGGGAATCCGTGAGATGGCTCAACTTAACTTTGAAAAAGCTGATTACATGGCAAAAAGTCTGCAAAAGAAAGGCTTTATCGTGACGAATCATGCACCATTCTTTAATGAATTTGTAGTAGAGCTTCCTGCTGCTGTTAAAGAGGTCAATGCAAAACTGCTTGAGGCGGGTATCATCGGAGGTTATGACTTAGCAGGTGATTACGGCTTTGAAAATCAAATGCTCATTGCCGTGACCGAGCAAAGGACGAGAGAAGAGATTGATCAATTTATCAAGGTATTGGAGGCTGCTGTAAATGGTTGAATATAATCACCTTATTTTTGAAATTAGCCGTCAGGGACGCGTAGGCTCAAGCCTTCCGGAAAGTGACGTTGATAAAGTCGATATCAATAATAAACTTCCGAAGCATTTAATTCGTGAAACTCCGGCGGAACTTCCGGAAGTATCAGAGCTACAGCTTGTTCGTCATTATACAGCGCTTTCGAATAAAAACTACGGAATTGATAACGGTTTCTATCCACTTGGATCTTGTACGATGAAGTATAATCCGAAAATTAATGAAGATGTTGCACGTATGGATGGATTCAGCCGCATTCATCCATACCAGCCAGCTGAAACAGTGCAAGGTGCATTAGAGGTTTTATATGAACTGCAGGAAGAATTAGCCGTGATCACAGGAATGGACGCCGTAACATTGCAGCCTGCTGCAGGAGCTCAAGGTGAATGGACAGGGTTAATGCTGGTCAAAGCCTACCATAAGCAAAAAGGTGAAGTGAGAACCAAAGTGCTTGTTCCGGACTCAGCACATGGAACCAATCCGGCAAGTGCATCGGTTGCGGGTTTTGAAGCCGTAACGATTCCATCCAATGAACATGGGTTAGTTGATCTGGAAGAATTAAAGAAACATGTAGATCAGAATACAGCAGCACTAATGTTGACAAATCCAAATACGCTGGGACTTTTCGAAAAAGAAATAGTTGAAATCGCGAATGCTGTCCATGAAGCAGGAGGATTATTATATTATGATGGTGCCAATGCAAATGCCATCTTAGGAAAATCAACTCCTGGTAAAATGGGCTTTGACATTGTGCACTTGAACCTGCATAAAACCTTCACTGGTCCTCACGGCGGCGGAGGCCCTGGTGCAGGTCCTGTCGGTGTAAAGGAAAAGCTGATTCCATTTTTACCAGTTCCGCGAGTGGCAAAGGAAAATGGCCAATATGTATTGGATTACAACCAGCCGCTTTCAATCGGCCGTGTGAAAGGGTATTATGGTAACTTCGGCATTCTATTACGTGCGTACACCTATATTCGCACAATGGGACCTGAAGGATTACGTCAAGTATCGGAAGATGCAGTCCTTCATGCGAACTATCTTCGAAAGAAGCTTGAGCCATATTTTGAAGCACCGTATTCGCAAGTGTGTAAGCACGAATTTGTGTTATCCGGATCCAGGCAGAAAAAGTTAGGGGTAAGAACACTCGATATGGCAAAACGGTTGCTGGATTTTGGATACCATCCGCCGACCATCTACTTCCCACTAAATGTAGAAGAATGTATGATGATTGAACCAACAGAAACCGAGTCAAAGGAAACTCTCGATGCCTTTGCGGATGTGATGATTCAAATCGCAAAAGAAGTAGAAGAAAATCCTGAAATCGTATTAGATGCACCACATACCACGGTGATCGGCCGATTGGATGAAGTTAAAGCCGCCAGACAACCAATTTTACGATATATAAAAGAAGAAGCAGAAAAGAAAGAGACCGTAAAGACTTAACAAATGATTAAGCACGAATCACCGGGAATGAAGTTAAGTTAAAAATTTCGTTCTTGGTGGTTTAAATAACACCAAGAACTTCATGCCTGTTCCATATGAGTGAAAGATATCTCTATTGAGTATGTTCAGAAACCTGGCCATTGTGAAGCAGGACCGCTTGTTCACCCATCCTATGATGCTGATGAACAGGTCCTGGCAGCAAAAGTGGATGTGTAATTATTGTAAGATGGGACATTGGCGAGCAGGGGATGATTCGATGGTTATAACATTAACGCAGGCAGCATTAAACAAGCTAAAAGCAATGGAGTTGAAGGAAGAATATTCTCCTCGAATTGATGCCGATATAGCCGGTGGATGCGGGCTGTCTGTCAAATTTACTCTTGTTTTTGATGAACTGAGACGAAATGATATGGTTATTGAATATGAAGGAATTCAGTTTCGAATCGATCGCTTTACAAAACGTTATTTAGATGAAGAGACGCAAATTGATTATACCGATGAACACGGTTTTCTCGTTGGAGAGACTTTTACTTCAAGTGCATGTGCAATTGAAATAGATTGAGAAGCAAAGATGCAGCAAACGTAAAGTAGTAAGAATGAACGAAGAGAAGAGGAACTCATGAGAGAAGCAAAAAACCTGCAAGACGATTTAAGTTATTATTACAAGAGCTTGGACGAGCTTAGACGTTTTCGTTGGTGAAGTTTGCATAATAATTCAAATGGTTTCAATACTATATATAACTAAATTATAACAATGAGAAGAGTGGAGGAAGAGCATTGAATAAAGCAGAAACTGTTAACCGTGCAAGATTATTAATTTCTTGTCCTGAAAAGCCTGGTATTATCTCTACTGTAACGGATTTTTTATTAGCACACAAAGCGAACATTGTCCATTTTGACCAATATACAACTGATCCACGAGCAGGTGTATTTTTTGTGCGAATCGAATTTGATTTGGAAGACTTCGATGCTTCATTTGAAAAACTTGAACAAGATCTACATGCGTTGGCGGAAAATTATACTTTGGATTGGCGGTTGAGTAATAACTTAAAAAGAAAGCGAATGGCCATCTTTGTTTCAAAAACAGATCACTGCCTCTGGGAGCTTATTTGGCGGTGGAAATCAAAGGAAATCCAAGTAGAAATCCCTATGGTAATAAGTAATCATCCTGATCTAAAAGAAGAAGTTGAGGGTTACGGAATCCCTTTTTATCATATTCAAGTGTCTAAAGAAGAAAAAGAAAGTGCCGAACAAAAAGCAGTTGAGCTATTAAAAGGAAAAGTAGACTTTATTGTCTTAGCGAGATATATGCAAATTCTTTCCCCAAAATTTATTTCAATGTTTCCAAATCAAATCATTAACATTCATCACTCTTTCTTACCGGCATTTGCTGGAGCGAATCCTTATGTCAGGGCATTTAACCGGGGGGTAAAGTTAATAGGGGCAACTGCCCACTACGTAACGAATGATCTTGATGAAGGGCCGATTATTGAACAAGATGTACAACGGATTAGTCATCGCAATACAATAGAAGATTTAAAGACTGCCGGACGTCATGTGGAAAAGAGGGTTCTCGCCCAAGCTGTTGCCTGGCATGTAGAAGATAAAGTACTTGTCCATGGTAATAAAACGATTGTATTCAAATGAGTTAATTTTATAGGGCGGCTGTCGTGCAAAATGCTGATTTCATATTGTAACAGATGTAGTCAAGAACTGTCTGCCATGATGTAGATGCTTTTACGTTTCTACTTTGTTGATTGAAATTCTATAAATGATGCCACTGGCTTAAAGGATTTCAAAAGAAAGTAGGGAGGAGAAAAAAAGGGTTGTTTCTCACAATTCTTTAACGAAGATCATGAATGTGTATGACCAGCCAAGCAAGTTTGTGAAGGGTGTTCTTTCGAAGGGTAAGCAAAATATTCCGGATGAAGATTGCTTGATGAGTACAAAAAGGTAAGGAGAGAAAAAAATGACAGCTAAAATCATCAACGGAAAAGAAATTGCCGCAAAAAAAAGAATAGAAATCGGCGAAGAAGTTAAACAGCTTAAAGCCGAGGGTGTAACTCCTGGATTGGCGGTGATTCTCGTCGGGAATAACCAAGCCTCTCGGACTTACGTAAACAGTAAACAAAAAGCATGTAAAGAACTTGGAATGTACTCCTTATTAATTGAAATGCCTGAAGAAACAAGTGAGGAAGAATTGCTGGCAAAGATTGAAGAATTGAATGGGGACCCAAAAATCCACGGCATTTTGGTTCAGCTTCCGCTTCCAAAACACATTGATGAAATAAAGGTTATTGAAACAATAATTCCGGCAAAGGATGTTGACGGCTTTCATCCAATCAATATCGGCAGAATGATGACGGGCCAAAATGCCTTCCTCCCATGCACACCATATGGGATTATGGTGTTATTGGAAGAATCAGGAATTTCTATTTCCGGCAAAAATGCTGTGGTGATCGGAAGAAGCAATATTGTTGGAAAACCGATTGGACAATTATTACTAAACCAG
Source organism: Bacillus sp. EB600 (assembly GCF_024494385.1). Classification (GTDB taxonomy): domain Bacteria; phylum Bacillota; class Bacilli; order Bacillales; family Cytobacillaceae; genus JAEVLT01. The sequence continues at coordinate 33,683 of NZ_JAEVLT010000023.1, read as the reverse complement.
AATGCCACGGTTACCTATTGTCACTCTAAAACGAAGGATTTAAAACTACATACAACACAGGCGGATATTTTGGTTGTTGCTGTTGGAAAAGTAAACTTTATCAAAGCAGAACACATAAAAGAAGGTGCTGTCGTCATTGATGTCGGGATTAACCGCAATGAAGCCGGCAAGCTTTGCGGAGATGTTGCCTTTGATGAGGTGAGTGAAAAGGCGGGATATATTACCCCTGTTCCAAAAGGGGTCGGCCCGATGACAATAACCATGCTGATGTATAATACATTAAAATCTGCCAAGGAAAGCATAAGATAACAAAGCAGCTGTCCTTTTCCATCATGATAGTAAGCCCCGCCCGCACCTCGTGCCCTATGGAGCTTTAAAAAAAGTTGGTTCACTTTGTCTCATCTTTGCACATGATACGGCTCTCTTAATTATTGGGCGTGTGATTCAAGGCCTCTCGGCAGCGTGTATTATGCCTGCGATGCTTGCTTTGGTAAAAACCTATTTTGAAGGTGCTGATCGCCAAAGAGCCATTAGCTACTGGTCTTTTGGATCATGGGGCGGCGGGGGCATTTGTTCGTTTGCTGGGGGTCTAATTGCTACGTATTTGGGATGGCGTTGGATCTTCATTTTTTCCATCATTTTCACTTTGTTATCTTGGTTCTTGATTAAAGAAATACCAGAGAGCTAAAGCAAAACAAATCAAGTCATCAAAATTTGATTATGCTTGCTTAGTTGTCTTTGCCCTTGTGATGCTTGCCTTAGAAACTGTTATTACACGTGGAGGGGACTTCGGTTGGACAAGTCCTATTTCGTTAACGTTAATGGCTGTTGCGGTCATTGGCGGTGGGGTATTTTTTTAAATTGTAACGGGAAAATCTAACGGATTTGTCGATCTTTCTTTATTTAAAAATAATTATTTTACTGGCGCTGCTGTGTCAAATTTTTTACTAAATGCTGTAGCTGGAGCACTCATTGTTGCGAATACGTATGTCCAAGAGGCAAGACATTACAGTTCGTTTCAATCTGGGTTACTATCACTTGGCTATTTAGTTGCTGTATTAGCGATGATTCGTGTTGGCGAAAAAATATTACAACGAAGTGGTCCAAGAAAGCCAATGGTTTTAGCTTGTCTTTTAGTGATCACTGGAATTATCTTAATGACCTTTACCCCATCAAATTCGATTTATTCTATTGTTGTTTTTATTGGTTTTACAGTTTATGGGATTGGACTTGGCCTTTACGCAACCCCATCAACAGATACAGCAGTAGACAATGTTCCGGAAGCGAAGGCAGGAAAGGCAGCAGGTATTTATAAAATGTCTAGTACACTTGGCGGCTCATTTGGTTTAGCGCTATCTGTTGCTGTTTATAGTGCAATTGCAAAGGCTGGAAATATGGAAGCAGCCGCAAGTATCGGACTGCTTGCAAACGCTATTTTTGCTGGACTAGCTTTATTAGCTGTTGTAACGGTGATTCCAAAAGCAGGTGTCAAGAAACCAATAAAAGAAAGGAAGGCTCTTTAAACTACTCATAACAGGAATCATAAATATCGGATCAATGTGTGGGTCGTGATGCTCCATATTCCGTGTTGTAATTTTCCTCGGGATTTATAAATAAATTTGATAACCAACATAACAAAGATAAACGACTAAAACGGTGAAAAAACCTCGTTCAATTGCACCGCCGGTACGAATTCCACCAGGTATACCTATATGGATTTTTAAAGGCCATAAAAACTTAATTCCTTGTTTTGTGAGCATATCCAGGACCATATGACTGAACATCCCCAGCAAGATTCCTAATTCAATATCTTTAGGCCAGGAAGTATGCTGAAATAAGAAGAATGCTAAAACTAAAAACAAAAGACTATGAGTAAAGGAACGATGGCCGAATACCGAGCTGATTATATTATCAACGAACGGTACTTTTCGGCCAATCAAAGAACCGGTGTGGTCGATATCCGGTATTAAAGCACCAAGAGCTAAACTGCCAAAAAAAAGAGCTTCATGGCCAACGGCTCCTCCCAAGTTTAAATATAGAGCGCCAGCTGCTAAGCCTCCAACAATATGTGTTTTACCTTCCATGTTTCTCCCCTATTCTTTTAGTCCATTTCTATAATCTCGGTATGAATTTGCTTTTACCTTATTCAACCATGCTGATGTCATCCTTTATCAACCTCATAAGTCTCCCTGATGACATTTTCAACTTCGATCTCATAATTTTTATCCACAATTGAGATAGCTAGATCATCTTATGTCCAATACACAATACGAAATTCATTCATTTTAAATACTTAATTAATCATCAACTTCTCCAGTTATCATGCAAACAGGACAATCAATATTAACCAGAAAACAAAAAGAGAGGAAAGAGGAATTCGACCCAACTTCCCTAAATAAGCTTAAACTTTTTCACCTTTATCAAATTTTTTTAAAATATTCATCGACTTTGGATTTTCCTACTAGGTGAGCGGAAAGTTAGTAAAAGTTGAAACGATGCCGAGAGAATTAAAATGAGGACACCGCCAGAAATGATCGAAAAGTGAGTCGAAAGATGTCGATGAATTGATGAAATAATTCTAGAATTGTGATATAGTCATTACATTATGAATAAAAAATCCGCTAATCGCGGTAGAGGTTCTAGCTACCCTCTAAAAAAAACTAAGGAAAACAGGACTGCTTTCTTTAGTAGGACTGTTTTTTTATGTTTAAAAGGAGTGCTTTTATATGAAAAAAGACAAAGCAATTGTTGTTTTTAGTGGTGGACAGGATAGTACCACTTGTTTGTTTTGGGCATTAGAACGATTTGAAGAGGTCATTGCGGTAACCTTTAATTATAATCAACGACACAAAGCCGAAATTGAATGTGCTCAAAATATTGCCAAGGAACTTGGAGTTGAGCATCATATTTTAGATATGGCATTATTAAATCAACTTGCTCCAAATGCACTTACTCGTAAGGATATAGAAGTGAAGGAAGGGGAAAATGGGGAATTGCCCTCCACTTTCGTTCCTGGACGGAATCTTTTATTCATTACGTTTGCAGGAATATTGGCACATCAGCTAGGAGCAAGGCACATCATCACCGGTGTATGTGAAACAGATTTCAGCGGATATCCCGATTGCAGGGATGCTTTTATCAAGTCATTGAATGTCACGTTAAACCTGTCAATGGATAAGCAGTTTGTTATTCATACTCCGTTAATGTGGTTGAATAAGGCTGAAACCTGGCAGTTGGCAGATGAACTTCATGCTTTAGACTTTGTAAGAGAAAAGACCTTAACTTGTTACAATGGAATCATAGCAGACGGCTGCGGTGAATGCCCTGCATGTAAATTAAGAAAACGTGGTCTAGATCAATACCTAAGCACACGAAAGGAGTTATAATCGCATGAGTGGTTTTCGAATTGTTGATAAACTCCAGAAAATCGATGAAGATATCAATCGTAATCAATTGAAATACCATGCAAAACGAGTACTGGTCAGTAAGGAATTTACGTTTGATGCCTCTCATCATTTGCATTGCTATGAAGGAAAATGCAAAAATCTTCATGGCCATACGTATAAAGTAATTTTTGGAATAAGTGGATTTCTCGATGAACGGGGCCTGATGATAGATTTTGGAGATATTAAGGAAATTTGGAAAAATGACATTGAAATCTTTCTTGATCATCGATATCTCAATGAAACATTACCGCCGATGAATACAACAGCCGAAAACATCGTCGTGTGGATTTATGAAAAAATGGCTGATTCATTGAAGCAGGAAGAAAATCAGATGAAATACAAGGGAGCTAGAGTAGAGTTTGTTCGATTATACGAAACGGCTACCAGCTACGCCGAAGCAAGACGGGAGTGGATGGAAATTGACTAAAATTCCCGTTATGGAAATTTTCGGACCGACGATTCAAGGCGAAGGGATGGTCATCGGCCAAAAAACGATGTTTGTCAGAACGGCAGGCTGCGACTACTCCTGCAGTTGGTGCGATTCTGCCTTTACCTGGAATGGGACTGGAAAAGATGATATTCGGATGTTAGAAGCAGAAGAAGTTTGGGAAGATTTAAAGCGAATCGGCGGCAACAATTTTTCTTTTGTAACCATTTCAGGAGGAAATCCAGCCCTCCTAAATCTAGATCATTTTATTACGATCCTGAAGGATCATCATATTAAAATTGCGCTTGAAACCCAAGGTAGCAGGTGGCAGGATTGGTTTTGGAAGGTTGATGAATTAACAATTTCACCTAAGCCACCTAGTTCTACGATGGTGACTGATTTTCTCGTTTTAGATAAAATAATTGATAATCTGGAACAAAACAAACAAAGGCAACATGTCAGTTTGAAGGTTGTCATCTTTGATGACTTAGACTATGAGTATGCGAAAAGCGTTCACCAGCGTTATCAGAATATCCCATTTTTCTTGCAGGTTGGGAATGATGACAGTTCGACGACGAATAATCAGGAACTGCTATCCCACCTCTTAAAAAAATACGAGATCTTAATTGATAAGGTAATGGACGATCCAGATTTTAATAACGCCAAGGTCCTTCCGCAATTGCACACTTTATTATGGGGAAACAAAAGAGGGGTTTAGACAGTTTGCCTCCTCGTAATGATAGAAAAGGGCGAAGAGAAATGAATGCGAGGAATAGTATATTACTTGCATTCATTTCAGCAAATACCCGTATATTTCCAATCAATAAATTTTTGAAAAAGGCCGATGGAGGTCTTTTTTTAACTTCTAATTTTGGAGGAAGAGCAAGGATTATAATCCTGCTCAGCATTAATGGAAAGCGCAATTGTTTACCATCGCTCTGCCGTCTCCTTCAAGGGAAAGAGGACCACTCTTTTAACTAATTTACTATAATAATATTATGTAAATAAGATTTATTGTTTAGGCTGTTTTCGCAAAAATGGTTGTTTTTCGAATGGATGAAAGGGACCCAGGTTCAGATTCGATTGCCCTTGAATTCACTTAACCTGTCCGAAGATGATAAAATAACGGTATATAGTATTGAAGATGCTAATGATAAGTACGGGGTCATTATTTTATAAAAATTAGAAAAAAGAGAGATCAGTTTCCCCTTGTTGATTTACGCATTGGGTGGTCAGACACCCGAGGGGAAATTATACCATTAGATTCTCATTTTTTCACGTCTAATCATTCGAACTAATTTTACAGGAGAGATATAAATGAAAATTTATGTTGATGCGGATGCTTGTCCGGTAAAAGATATTATTATCTCTGAAGGTAGGAATGCTGAATTTCCTGTGATCCTTGTTACGAGCTTCCCTCATTTTACTAATGAGGAACAACCATCAGGGGTGGAAACCATTTATGTTGATTCTGGAGCAGATGCTGCGGATTATCGGATTATGAAGTTAGTAGACAGAGGGGATATCATTGTTACACAAGATTATGGTCTTGCTTCGCTAGGTTTGGCAAAAGGATGTATAGTCCTTCACCATAAAGGGTTTAGCTATACAAATGAAAACATTGATCAATTATTACAAACACGTTATTTAAGTGCAATGGCTCGAAAAGGCGGAAAGCGTACAAAGGGACCAAAGCCCTTTACATCCGAAGATCGGGAGAAATTCAGGGAGCTTTTTAAAAGAGCTATTTCACGATAAATATAACCACAAGGTTTATTTTCCTTATTTTGGATTCGCAAGGTTTAGCTGTTCTTTGATTCTTTTGGGTTACTTTATTTGGTGAATGGCAGGTACCCACAGTTATGTTTTTTACTTTCATATCTTTAAAAAGATAAAAAAATGAGCAGACAACAGCTGCTCATTTTTATTTGATTCAGTACATTTATCATGGGGATATGAATTCTTACTCACTATCATGATAAGTAAAATTTACTATTTTAATCGTTTTACTAAACATTAATATCATATTTAAATTCATTTTACATTTCTCCTATATTCTAAAAATTGTAAATATATGAATAAAAGGGGATGTATAAAAAGTGAAAAAAAATATAATTGCCGGTCTCGCTTTCGTTTCTCTATCAGTAGCCTCGGCAACTCCATGGGCAGTTATGGCACAGACCCAAAACCAAAGCACTGTTACTGAAAGTGGACAATCCACGTTACGCCCGATTACCTCCGATGTTGCAGTTATTGCCCACCGTGGTGCATCTGCATACGGGCCGGAACATACATTAGCAGCTTATAAAAAGGCCATTCAAATGAAAGCTGATTTTGTGGAATTCGATTTGCAAATGACCAAGGACGGCCAATTAATTGTGATGCATGACGATACACTTGCGAGAACGACCAATGCAAGACAAATGTATCCAGACCGCGCGCCATGGCGTGTAAAAGATTTTACGCTTGAGGAAATCAAGCGGCTTGATGCCGGTTCATGGTTTAATGCCGCCTATCCCAACAAAGCAAAAAAAGAATACATAGGCCAGCAAGTACCAACCTTGGACGAAGCCATTCAGTTTGTAAAACAGCACGGTCATGGAAAAGTGGGTCTCTACATGGAAACAAAAGCACCAGATGTCTATCCGGGAATGGAAGAGAGATTGATAGAAATCTTGAAAACAAATAATGTCCTGGATAATCAGAAATTATTTCTTGAATCATTCAGTGAGGACAGCCTTCGGAAGTTGAAAACGATGGCTCCAAATGTAAAGTTCATTCAACTTTACACTGCAAGCATGCTGCAAGGAAAGGATCTTTTTCAGGAATTCAAGCGGGTCTCTGATTACGCTTCCGGTATAGGTCCCAGTAAAGAGCTGGTTGTTCCAACATTCATGGAGGCTGCGCATGAGAACAAGCTTTTAGTCCATCCCTGGACCGTCGATTCACAGGACGATTTAGCAGGCCTGCTTTCGCTTGGAGTTGATGGCGAATTCACAAACAATCCTGACCAGTTAGTCGATCTGTTGGAAAAACCATTTATTTCACATGGAGTAGCAAGCGGGGATGTAACAGAAACATCCGCACTTCTGTGGGCCCGTACAAATGACCAGGCAAATGTCCAATTTGAAGTTTCAACCGACAGCAGCTTTCAACATCCTTTTATCACCAAAACAGTCCATGCAGATGCGGAGCATGACTTTGCGGTTAAAGTGAAAATTAATGACTTGCATCCGGATACAACTTATTACTACCGGGCTCATGCTGTTTCCAGCCACTATACCGTGAATGGTTCATTTAAAACAGCACCGGCAGAGAACAGCTTAAAACCAATGACCATGGTATGGGGCGGTGATACGGGCGGACAGGGGGAAATTTCTCCATATAAAACGTTTCAAGCCATGTCAGCAATAAATCCGGATTTCTTCCTGTTCAGTGGGGACACGATTTATGCTGATAATAAGACACCGGCTGTACCGACACCACCATCCCAAACGGTACAGGATTTCTGGGCAAAGTATAAAGAGAATCGCACCGACGCGGGTTTGCGCAGTCTTTTACAAAAAACTTCTACGTATTCAATTTGGGACGATCATGAAGTGATCAATGACTTTTCCGGTCCATCCCAGCCATTAACGCCGACCGGTCTTCGGGCATTCAAAGACTACTGGCCAATTTCAGATGAGAGAAGTAATCAGGACAAGCTCTACCAAACGTTTTCATGGGGGAATACACTTGATCTGATGATTCTTAATAACCGTGGCTACCGGGATCCGAATATTCAACCAGATGGAGCGGATAAAACGATGCTCGGGACCGAACAACTGGATTGGCTGAAACAGCAGCTTTTAAATTCAGATGCAAAAATTAAGTTTGTTGCGACGTCCGTTCCAATCTCTGTTCCAACTGGTAAGGCTAATGCCAGAGATGGCTGGGCGAATGGAAATGAAATTAACCCGAACGATCCAACAGGATATGAAACTGAGTTCAAAGAAATCTCTGATTTTATTGTGGAAAACGGAATTAAGAATGTATTCTTTGTTACAACGGATGTTCATTTTGCACAAGTAATTAAATATGATGCGAATCATGACGGTAAAACCGATTATCATGAGCTCATCAGCGGTCCAATCGGCGCTGTAAAAATCAATCCACCGGGGCTTGATCCAACCTTCGGCCCGGAAAGTATGTATGCAGAAGGGAATTTCTTTAACTTTGGTGTGTTTAAAGTCGCCCCTGCCAGCAAGCAGGCTACAGTAGAAATTCGAGACGAGGATGGAAAAATCCATTACAGTCAGGCTTTTCAGATTGAAGATTAAGCAAAAGTTTACCGTAAAGTCGGTTTTAGAAACAAAGTCTAACTAGAAAAAATGGAATTCGGATAAGTAAAAAGTAGGGCTGTCCTCCACTGCATGAAGGGATAGGGGGGATGGCCCTTTTTTTATCTAGAAAAAAGTCCTATGGGTACCGCATTATTAGCATAAGCTGTCTTTAGAATATTGGATTTAGTTCTTTAAAGATCGCGCACACGAAATAGAAATCCATATAGATATAATAAAGGATAGGATTCCAGCAATTTGATTACTATACCGATGGTTATTATCTATAAATAATGCATACATACCATAGACAAAGCCTGAAATAATGACCATGAAATCATTTGTAGAAATCTTCAAGTTCTTCACTCCTTGACCCCCATTTTAAATATTCAAATAATAGAGCAGTTCCAAACGTTTATTGTCCGTCAAAAAAATAGAAATTTGCAATGGACGTTTCTTTATTAACAATTTTACTTTGCCATTTCATGTCGACCATTTTTTGGTTTCCTTTTGTAAGGACATGTTAATTATAAAATCTATTTTTTAAATTTGTGTTAAAAAATTTAAAAATTAATATAAAAAACAATATGGCAACGAATTGTACGAATAAACATGGCGACACTATGAAAGTGAAAAGGACTGATAATAAAACATCAGTCCGAGCTGCATTCTTGAACGTTCAAAATCAATGGTGAAAACCATTGTTGTCCTTTGTGTTATGTTGTAGTGGCTTATTCACTGAATCCAGAAAGGAGACGGCTTGCATCAAATTCATCAAGAAAAACTGAGCCATTTCCATGGAAAATCCATTTCGAACCACAACACGCATAATCGTTACAGTTTCCATGCTTGGGGGTAATGGATATGCCGGCACTTGCCAGCCAAACGTACGCAATTGGCGAGACAAATCATAAAGATCCCAGTTTGAAGTATATCCCTCTTTTAATCGCCATGATAATACCGGAATATCCGAGCCGTCTGTAAAGAGTTCAAAAGGTCCCATGCTTTGAAGCGCCTTGGCAAGGAAATGCGCCACTGCCTGAGAAGCTTTTTGCACCTGATAATAACCGTCTTTACCTAAACGGAGAAAATTATAATATTGCAGAAGCACTTGTGAACTGGGCCGAGAGAAATTCAGGCCAAACGTCGGCATGTTCCCTCCTAAATAGGAAACCCGAAAGATGAGCTCCTCGGGGAGATCGTTTGCCTCACGCCAAATGATCCATCCAATCCCCGGGTAGACTAATCCATATTTATGACCGGACACATTAATCGATTTCACCCGCGGCAGCTGAAAATCCCAGACTATGTCCGGTTGAAGGAAAGGTGCAACAAACCCGCCTGAAGCAGCGTCAACATGGATCGGAATATCAAGGCCCGTTCTGGACTGAAGCTCGTCCAAGGCTGTCGAAATGGCAGCGACAGGTTCGTATAGGCCTGTATAGGTCACTCCAAGAGTCGGTATCACACCAATTGTATTTTCATCTACGGCAGCGAGTACACCCTCAGGACCCATATAAGGGTGATCCGGAGTAATGTTCACATAACGCGGTTCCACGTCCCAATAGTTCGCGAATTTTTTCCAAACGACCTGAACAGCGGAACTAAATACGATATTTGGCCGATCGGTCGGCTTCCCTTGTTTCTTGCGTGCGTTTTGCCAGCGCCGCTTTAACGCAAGACCACCGAGCATACATCCTTCCGAAGATCCCGCTGTCGAAACGCCCATCGTATTATGGGGGCCGGGCGAATGCCAGAGATTGGCTAATATTCGTACACATCGCTCCTCGATCGCTGCTGTCTGCGGGTATTCGTCCTTATCAATCAAGTTCTTGTTGACGGATTCGGCATACAAGCGGTTTGCGGTGGACTCCATCCAGGTAGTAACGAATGTCGCGAGATTGAGACGGGCATTCCCGTCTTTTACGATTTCATCGTGAATGATTTGATACGCGGTTTCAGGTCGCATGCCTTGTTTACGCAAACGAAAACGTGAAACGGCTTCTTCTTCGTTACGAGCGAATGGAGGATTAACAGCAAGTGCGTAAGGCAACAGCCTTTGCACACGGCACGGATGCCAAGCAGGGTTGTGTCCCCATGCCGGTTGATGAGGATGGTAATATGGAACAGATAATGGTTTCCATAAGGTTCCTGCCCTTCGTGCTTCTTCGGGAGTAGACGGTAAAAAGTTTGGCGGTTGATTGCCCATATAAAAATGGGGCGGAGTGGAGTATGTTTGGGTTTTTATTGGAGGGCAAGGATCAAAAGGGCTAAAAGAGGGTCGATAGGTTTTATCATGGCTGTTCATAAGGTCCTCCTTGTTTCACAATTAGTAATAATTATGAGGAAAAACCTTAATCTAGAAGTTTATACTCTAAACCTTTTTTTGGGACACAAATTTTAAATGCCATACGTTTGTTAGGTATTCAAGTTTTGAAAGGTATTAAAGAGAGCGCTGGAATCTTTTTCTTAGAAGGTGATAAAGGAATAAAGTTCATTTCTCACGGAAACCTCTAAACCTAGTGAGTCGCAACTCAGTGAGGAATTTCTATAGAACATATGTAGAAATGTTTAGAGGTATATTATACACTTTGGAGTTATCCTCGGGCTACAATTATAATGACTTTTATTACAAAAAAATTGCTGAGACCAAAACATTACTGGAGAATCCACTGTAAAACTTCAATTTTAAAACCCACTATTTGATGTACCACTACTCTAGTTAATTCTTTGCCTAAAAATTTAAAAAATTCCTATACACCAGAATCATTTTTTAAAAATAAATTCTTTAATTAAAAAGTTTGATGAGGTATTTATCACCGCGGGATAAGGGCGATTTAATGTGTTCTTCTTCGTATTACAAACAAAAAAGTGATTTCATAAACCGTATACGATGAGCTAAGCTTGATGGCTTTACGCTTTCACTTGAATTTAAAATTTTTGAATAATTCAAAATAATAAATTGACATGAGGACGAGTCTGTGTGAATATAAAAACATGAATTATTTTCAATATTTAAACTATTCATTATATTAGAATTTTAAATCCTCATTTTTAGGATAGTAGTTTTATTTTCTGCGAATAGAAAAAACCATGTTAGATAATCTTACATAAAACGAGTATTTTAGATTGCATTAAGATATTCTTTACGTATTAAACAATTAAATAGTTTACGGTTGATTGTATTGGGAGAGAGTGATAAATATCGCCACCGAAGGAGCAAGTTCCATAAAAAGCCTTGGAACAAATCTCTCAGGTAAAAGGACCTTTACATGACGTAGCTCTGGAGAGTGCATATGTCTGCATATGCCACCAAAGGGGATCTGCTTTTAGCAGAACAAACTTTCAGGTAAAAGGACAGAGAGGGTAATAGTGCCCTCTTCTGTCCTTTTTTATTATAAAACATACATACCTGTAAAACACGACAAACCCGAAATCAGCATTGCCCCATCTAAAACAAATGGTGAATGTAACCAACGTTTGTTTTAGATGGGGATTGAACCACTATTTTGCTGGTAAGGGAATGGAACAATTGTAAAAAGGGGAGGATTAGAAATGAGTAAAAAAATGTTGTTAGATTGGATGGACAGCAATCAGGCTATTTTTACAGAAATAGCTCAAAAAATTTGGGAAAATCCTGAAGTCGCTTATGAAGAAGCCTTTGCGTCAGAATTACAGATGAAGATTTTAAAAGAAGCCGGATTTACGATTAAACCAAATATTGGCGGTATACAAACAGCCTTTATTGCTGAGTATGGATCAGGAAAGCCGATTATCGGTATTTTAGGAGAGTTTGATGCATTGCCTGGATTATCTCAAACTGTAAGTACGAAACACCATGAAGCCATTCCAAATGGACCTGGACATGGTTGTGGACATAATTTGCTTGGCACAGCAGGAGTTGAGGCCGTTATCGCACTTAAAAATAAAATGGAAAGTGATCATATAAGTGGTACCATTCGTTATTATGGCTGTCCTGCCGAGGAGGTTCTCTCCGGCAAAACGTATATGGCTAGAGCTGGTGCATTTGATGATCTTGATTGCGCCCTAACGTGGCACCCAGGAACCTCCAATATCGTTTTTAATATGAGTATGCAAGCGATGGTTTCTATTAAATTTCATTTTAAAGGTACTACTTCCCACGCTGCTGCAGCACCACATGCTGGCAGAAGCGCCCTTGATGCCGTGGAACTTATGAATATTGGCGCAAACTACATGAGAGAGCATGTATTGGACGGAACACGGATCCATTATGTCATTACAAATGGAGGGCTCGCACCGAATATCGTGCCTGATCGAGCAAGTGTATGGTATTACTTACGAGCAGCTACAAAAGAACAAGTAGAGGATATGCTCGTAAGAATCAGAAAAATTGCTAAAGGTGCTGCCTTGATGACAGAAACTGAGGTTGATTCGGAAATATTAGCATTTGCCTATGAAACTCTGCCAAATCATGTTTTAAATGAAGTCATGTTTGAAAATTTAAAAATGGCAAATTCATTTGAATATACAGAGACGGAAAAATTGTTTGCCCAAGAATTAGTAGACACCATTGATCCTACTATTGTAAAAATGTCAAAAAATTTGTTTGGAGCTTCCACGGAGGGGCTGTTACGAACAGAATCAGAATTCAATAATCAAATACATGGCAAGTCATCAGCGGGCTCTTCAGATGTGGGTGATGTTAGCTGGATTACTCCTGTTGCGCAAGTCATGACAACCTGTGCACCAACCGGGGTACAGCTGCATTCTTGGCAGGCAACAGCGTCGTTTGGTTCTTCCATCGGGTTTAAAGGAATGCATTTAGCTGCAAAAACGATGGCATTGACTGCTTATGATTTGTTACAAAATAAAGACAATAGTTTAAACAAAGCAAAAGAAGAATTTAAAGCTAGTACAAATGGGAAGCTTTACACAGCGGGAATTCCGGATGAAGTAGAACCCCCTGTAAACAAAAGGACAGATTTAATTAGAATGTTATAATAATTGCAGTTTTGGTTGTACATTAGACCGGAGTTCGAAACAAAGTATTATACATTTTAATAATATTCCGATAATTCCCAATATACATTTGTTTGAATCCTTGTAATAATTGAAATAAGTATATGGAATCATATAAAAATTAGGGAGGGTATTCTATGAAATTAATCCATCTTTTATCACTCATTCCGTTTATCGGCATGCTAGGGATGTTACCAGTTGTTAACAAAGTGGAGCCTTATGTTCTTGGGATGCCATTTATCTTATTCTGGATTGTATTGTGGGTAGTCCTAACGTCTGTTTTCATGGCTATAATCTATAAACTGGATCCAGCGAATAAGGAGGGTGAAACAGAGTGAATGCAGCTATCTACATTATTTTTGGATTTCTTCTTTTTTCCATCTTCTTAGGCATTCGAGCCAGAAAAGGAAAAAGCATGGATTTGGAGCAGTGGTCTGTTGGGGGACGGGGATTTGGAACAATCTTTGTATTTCTCCTGATGGCGGGTGAAACGTATACCACGTTTACTTTCCTTGGGGCCAGTTCATGGGCGTATGGAAAGGGAGGGCCAGCCCTATATATTATCGCTTATTTGAGTCTCATTTATGCTTTTTCTTATTGGATCTACCCTGCAATTTGGAAATATGCAAAAGAACATAATTTAATGTCACAATCAGACTTTTTCACTAGTAAATATAAAAGTTCATTTCTCGGAATAATTGTTGCCCTAATTGGGGTGATCTCAATGGTCCCATACATTGTTCTTCAATTAAAGGGACTTGGTATCATTGTCTCGGAGGCTTCTTATGGATTGATATCCCCAAACATCGCTGTTTGGATAGGGGCCATTGCCGTTACCATCTATGTCATGATTTCTGGTATTCACGGGTCAGCATGGACTGCAGTGATTAAAGACATTATGATCTTTGGGATTGTCCTTTTTATTGGTATTTATATTCCTTTTCATTATTATGGCGGAATAGAGTCAATGTTTAAAGAAATTCAGGTAACGAAACCGGGCTTTTTAACACTTCCAAAAAGTGGCTTGGGTATTTCTTGGTTTATTTCTACAGTGGTTATGACGGTTTTAGGAGCGGTCATGTGGCCCCACGTATTTAATGCAACCTACTCAGCAAAGAATGCAAAAGCGATACGTAAAAACTCAGTCATAACACCACTCTATACATTAATGTTGCTTTTCATCTTTTTCGTAGGTTTTGCGGCCATCGGGCAAGTTCCAGGCCTCACTGGTCCGGCAACAGATCTAGCACTATTAAAGCTTTCTGTCAAAACGTTTGATCCATGGTTTGTTGGATTAATCGGAGCTGCGGGGTTACTAACCGCACTTGTACCAGGGTCGATGTTATTAATGTCTGCCTCGACATCAGTGGCAAAAAATATTTATAAAGTTATGGTTCCGACAGCAACAGATAGACAGGTATCCATTTTAGCTAAATGGTTGGTTCCCGTATTATCTCTCATTTGTGTTTATTTTACATTAAGCGGTGGACAAGGGATCGTTACCTTACTTTTAATGGCATACAGCTTTATTACACAATTGCTTCCGGCACTTCTCTTTAGTTTCATGAAAAATAACTTTGTGACAAAAGCAGGTGCTTCAGTAGGGATGATTTCCGGGGTGATCGCTGTTGCCTACATGACTCTCACACAAGAGACAATTGCAACATTATTCCCATCGCTCCCTCAAGTTATGAAAGATTTAAATTCTGGTATTATTGCTTTATTGATAAATGTTGTGTTAACAGTTATTGTCAGTCTAGTTACTTCTAAAAGTGCTAAATCAAACCATGTAAATTCAAAAACAGCTTGAATACATTCGTGCAGCTGCTTTTTGGAATAAGATGATTCATATTTGGGGCTGTCCAGAAAGTCAGAGTATCTGACCATCTGGACAGCCCCATCTTTGTCACAACTTCCTTCTATTCATCCTGTCCAATTCCAATGTTGATTTGTGTATAAAAGGTGAAAGGAGTTTGAGACGATGCATGAAGCAAGAAAGAGAAACAGAACCATTGAGCAAACAAAGAAATTGGAGTAGATGTTTGTGAAAAAGCGATTGTTCAGAAACGCCCGTTGGGAATCTTCCATCTTTAGCCATGAAAATTGGCCTTCGGGAGGCAATCATTGTATGGCAGATTCATTTTTGGCTTACGACAAGTCTGCATATCATTGAAGGACAAAGGTGGGTTTACGGAAAAAATCGATAATCAGACGGATATGTTTGTGGGAGGGGATCTTTAAAGAGGAATTTTGTTTTTTGAACATGAGTTCAGCGCGGGGATACGGATATCTCATCGAAAGATACGGATATGGATAAAGGATACGGATTTATCCCGAAAAGCGGCGGATATCTCATTGCTCCGGAAATGAAGCCTTCGTGGTCAACTGCACAAAAACAACGTTACTATGGTAGATTCAAATTGGAGAGGATAAATGGGTAATGACAAACTTCTATTTTCTCAATTGGCAACAATCTTTAAGAAAGCTACGTTTAGATAAGGTTTCCTAAAGGTAATGTCCATACATAGATCAATTATGTATAGCTGCTAATGTTAACGATTTGCCTAGGCTATTCTTGAAAATGTATAAATAAGGCGCTATCGTTATGTAACGATTAAAACAAAGGAATGGTGTTTATGATGAAAAAACAGCTCCCACCTGGTCAATTCGAAACAGAAAACTGGCCAATCCTACACAAAGGAGATGTCCCCAAATTTAATAAAGCCACATGGAATTTTAAACTGTTTGGTGAGGTAAAAGAAGAAAAGGTACTTTCCTATAAAGAATTCATGGAACTTCCAAAAACGATATCTACGGTTAACATGCATTGTGTGACGACCTGGTCTAAATTCGATACGTCGTTTGAAGGAATTGCGCTAAAAGAATTGTTAAAATTGGTTGAAATCAATGAGGGTGTAAAATACATTAAAATTTACGGTTATTACAATGGGGACAGATTTGGTTATTCTGCAAACCTGCCGCTCGATCCGCTATTAGGGGACGATTCTCTGTTTGTCTACCGTTGGAAGGATCAAAATCATGATTGGCAGGATATTGATCCAAAGCACGGCTATCCGCTAAGGTTCATTCCGCCAGAAACATTTTATTTATGGAAAGGGTCCAAGTGGGTATCAGGGATTGAGTTTATGAAAGAAGACGAAGCCGGATTTTGGGAAGAGTTTGGCTATTCCATGACAGCTAATCCATTTAAAGAAGAACGATATCGGACGGATTTTTAGTTTGAAATAGTACTAAGGAATAACGAATATCGGTAATCAGTGATTAGATAGAAATGCATAATAGTAAACACTACTCCCTAATATGCGGCTTATAGTCCCATAAGTAGTGCCGTTTTTGTGAAGAAATATTAAAAATAACGTATTCTTTCAGAATCAAATTTTCTTTTTTTCCTCAAAGGAACTTATTATATTGATTCCTTTATTGGGGAAAGTTCTATAATGATGATGTTCGTGTCATTTATGGCTCAACCAAAGAAAGGTCCTTCAAGTGTAATGTGTGGAGTGTGTCCTGCAATATTTGCAATGAATATTAGCGTGCTATAATTTTTGGAGCAGAGGTAACAGCCGCACTAAGGTTCCCTTCTGTTGAGGTAGTCAAATATCTTTCCATAATGATTTCATTCAAAACCTTGAAATAGGCTTAGTTTTAGTTTGGATACTGAGTGCTTTAGATTAATGATGGTTGATAATGATCCAACTTCGATAAAATATTGGATCTGTCTTAAGTCCAAGAAAAATCCTTTTTCTCATTAATCTAATTTTGGTATTAATTATTTCGTTAATTTGTATTGTCAAAATTATTCTTAAATTATAAAATATTACTTAAAGAAAAATCTACAATTATCTACAAAAAATTTAAAATACTCTATTCACCATCAGAGGCCCATTTTATTTAAATTTTCAAAGAAGAGGAGAAATGAGATTTTATGCTTGATATTAAAGAAGTTACAAAATCAGGGTCATCCATTGCCAAGGATTATGTAAATAGGGTTTTAGAGGATGTAAAGTCCCGTAATCCATTAGAATATGAATTCCATCAGGCAGCAAAAGAAATTTTAAGTTCGCTTGTGCCGGTTTTTGAAAAAAAACCTGAATACATGGAGCAGGGAATTCTTGAAAGGTTTGTAGAACCTGAAAGAATGATTACATTTAGGGTTCCTTGGGTGGATGATCATGGGAAGGTTCGGGTTAATCGTGGATTTCGTGTTCAGTTCAATAGCGCAATCGGGCCTTACAAAGGAGGCTTGCGCTTCCATCCGTCGGTTAATGCAAGTATCATTAAATTTCTTGGGTTCGAACAAATTCTTAAAAACTCTTTAACCGGTCAGCCGATTGGCGGCGGGAAAGGCGGATCTGATTTCGATCCAAAAGGCAAGTCTGACAAAGAAATTATGCGGTTCTCACAAAGTTTTATGACCGAACTTTGCAGGCATATTGGTCCAGATGTTGACGTTCCTGCAGGTGATATCGGAGTAGGTGCGAGAGAAATCGGCTTCCTGTTCGGACAATACAAGCGACTTCGCGGCGGATATGAAGCTGGCGTTTTAACAGGCAAAGGTCTTGGCTTCGGTGGAAGCTTGGCACGGACAGAAGCCACTGGTTACGGTACAGTTTACTTTGTTAATGAAATGCTGATAGAAAAAGGGCTCAGCTTTGAAGGAAAAACAGTAGTTGTATCCGGATCCGGTAACGTAGCCATTTATGCAATTGAAAAAGCAACTCAGTTTGGTGCAACGGTAGTAGCTTGCAGTGATTCTAATGGTTACATTTATGACGAAAATGGCATTAATCTAGATACAGTAAAACGTTTGAAGGAAGTAGAGAGAAAAAGAATCAGTGAATATGTGAACGAACATACAAGTGCACAATATGTAGAGGGGTGTGCAGGAATCTGGTCAATCCCTTGTGATATCGCTTTACCATGTGCCACCCAGAACGAAATCAATGAACAATCAGCGAAAATACTTGTTTCAAATGGAGTAATCGCAATCGGTGAAGGAGCCAATATGCCAACTACACTGGAGGCAATTGATATTTTCTTAACTAACGGTGTTCTTTTTGGACCAGCTAAAGCTGCAAATGCGGGCGGCGTTGCTGTTTCAGCCTTAGAAATGGCACAAAACAGTGCCAGATTATCCTGGACATTTGAAGAAGTTGATGCAAAGTTGCATCAAATTATGAAAAACATCTATCAAAACAGCGTGAAAGCAGCCGAAGAATTTGGCCATCCTGATAACTTAGTTTACGGAGCCAATATTGCCGGATTCCTCAAAGTTGCCGATGCCATGATGGCTCAAGGCGTTATTTAACATATCCTTTAAAATAAGAAAGCTTATGATGGGACTAACTTTTTCTTCCGGGCATGTGCGGGTGAGAAGTTGGTCCTTTTTCTCAAAATAAATCAGTTGCTTTCCTTCTTCAATGTTTTTCACAGAGATATTCATATGAGGGCCACAGGCTATGATCTGAGGGATTGTTTTTTTAAAAGGAGCTGACGGCACCTTATACAGATAATTCTAAATTTTTACAAAGAAAAAAATATTATTGCCTTTCCAGTTACCAAAAGGTTTATATTATTCTATATACTTTAGTTAAATGAGGAAAAAAAGACCGGTATGGAAAATATTACCGAGATGAGATATTGTAAAAAGATACCTATGGTTTTTGCCATCTTAGTAAGGAGGATACATAATCATGATCGCACAACAATACAAAAAAATGCTAGAAGGTAAATCCGTCATCAGAGAAATGGCTGAGTTTGCTGCAGAACGTGGAAAAGTGATCGGCTATGAGAATATATTTGATTACAGTTTAGGAAATCCGTCTGTTCCTGTTCCAAAAGAATTTACTCAAGTTATGATGAATCTGCTGTCCAGTAAAAATCCGAAAGAGCTTCACGGATATAGCCCGAGTTTGGGAATTCCTTCAGTTAGAGAAAAAATCGCACAATCTTTGAACCGAAGGTTTGATATGAATTATACGAAAAACCATATTTTTATGACAACAGGTGCTGCCGGTGCAATCGCCCATGCAATACGATGCGTAACGGAGCCGGGGGACGAGGTGCTGACATTTGCTCCCTATTTTCCTGAGTACCATCCATATATCGATTTAACAGGTGCTGTACTGAAAGTGGTTCCTGCCAATACGGAAGATTTTCAGATTAACTTTACTTTGTTTGACGAAATGTTAACGGAGAAGGTAGCAGCCGTATTGATTAACACTCCGAATAATCCGTCTGGTGTTGTTTATTCCACGGAAACCATTAAGAAACTGGCAGATTTTCTTAGTAAAAAGGAAAAGGAATATGGGCACGAAATTTTTATTATCTCAGACGAACCATACAGAGAGATTGTATTTGAGGGTGCAGACGCACCGTATGTGTCAAAATTCTATCACAACTCACTGTCCTGCTACTCCTATTCTAAATCTCTTTCAGTTCCCGGAGAACGAATCGGCTATGTCGCTGTGAATCCTGACAGCGTAGATTCCGACTTGATTGTCAGTATGTGCGGACAGATTTCCAGGGGCATCGGGCACAACTGTCCACCTTCCATTATTCAGCTCGCAGTTTCGGAGGTGGTGGATTTGACTGCCGATATGTCTGTTTATGAAACGAATATGAACCTCATTTATCAGAAATTAATCGATCTTGGCTTTACCTGTGTAAAACCTGGAGGAACCTTTTACATTTTTCCAAAGGCACTGGAGGAAGATGCTAAAATTTTCTGCCAGAAAGCCTTAAACTATGACCTGATCCTGGTTCCGGGCGATAGTTTCGGATGTCCGGGATATTTCCGAATGGCTTATTGCATCGATACGGAAAAAGTGGAGCGCTCACTGCCGGCATTGGAACAATTCGTCAGGACTGAGTATGGAAATTCTGAAAATAAGCTCAATCGTTAAAATGAAACAAAGGAAGGAAGTGTAAAACGATGGATTGTGAAACGGTTATGCAGGAATTGGAAGCGCTAGGCAAGGAAAGAACGAAAAAGACTTACCTTAGTAATGGCGCACACGAGCCGCTTTTTGGCGTGGCCACAGGCGCTATGAAGCCACTCGCAAAGAAAATTAAGAAAAATCAGCCTTTAGCCGAGCAGCTATACTCCACTGGAAACTATGATGCCATGTATTTTGCCGGCATCATTGCTGACCCAATGACAATGTCTGAGGCTGATTTTGAGCGTTGGATGGATGCGGCATATTTTTATATGCTGTCCGATTTTGTGGTTGCAGTAACTTTGGCTGAAACCGATATTGCGCAAGATATTACTGATAAATGGATCTTAAGCGGTGAAGAACTAAGAATGTCAGCAGGATGGAGCTGTTATTGCTGGCTTTTGGGAAATCTTCCTGACAGTGAATTTAGTGCAAGCAAGATTTCCAGTATGCTTGACCAGGTAGAAAACACGATACACGATTCTCCTGATCGAACAAAATCCGCTATGAATAATTTTATGTACACAGTTGGAATTTCCTATTTACCCCTCCATGATAAGGCTGTTGAAACCGCAAAGGCAGTAGGACCAGTCGAAATAAGAAGGGACAAGAAAAAAAGCAGTATTCTGCTTGCTTCCGAAAATATTCAAAAGGAAATAGATAGAGGGAGACTTGGTTTCAAACGCAAATATGTCAGGTGTTAGCAACGCTTGTTAGTGTAACTATACTAACTGAAATGAGCGCTCCATACATGATTCGAAGGTCGCTGCTCGCAAGCAGTAAGGAGGTTTAACGATGTCAAATACAAATCAAAAAATCGTTCCGCACTTATGGTTTGACAAGGAGGCAAAAGAAGCAGCCGAGTTCTACGCTTCCATATTCCCAAACTCAAAAATTTCAGATGTAACAACAATTCACGGCACACCCTCTGGCGACTCTGAAATAGTCTCTTTTGAGCTTTGGGGGCAGAAGTTCAGGGCAATCAGCGCAGGACCTTTTTTCAAGATCAATCCGTCGATCTCTTTCATCGTTAATTTTGACCCATCGCGAGAAAAAAACGCAAGAGAAAGAATTGATGAGGTTTGGAACAAATTGTCCGAAGGTGGTACAGCATTAATGCCACTAGGTCAGTATCCGTTTAGTGAGAGGTATGGCTGGATCCAGGATAAGTATGGTTTGTCCTGGCAATTAATCCTTACCAATCCAGAAGGTGAAGAGAGACCTGCAGTAGTGCCGTCACTTTTATTTGTTGGAGATCAATGCGGCCATGCGGAAGAAGCAATCCATTTTTACTTATCCGTATTTAAGAACGCAGAGCAGGGACTTATCGCCCGCTACCATAAAGGCATGGAGCCTGACAAAGAAGGTACAATCATGTTCTCTGATTTTCGCTTAGAAAATCAGTGGTTTGTCGCAATGGATAGCGCACATGAGCATAAATTCAGTTTTAACGAGGCCATCTCTTTTATGGTGTACTGCGACACACAAGAA
Organism: Bacillus sp. EB600; assembly: GCF_024494385.1. Taxonomy (GTDB): domain Bacteria; phylum Bacillota; class Bacilli; order Bacillales; family Cytobacillaceae; genus JAEVLT01. Next base: position 12,040 of record NZ_JAEVLT010000023.1, on the reverse strand, counting down.
GAGATAGATGACTACTGGGAAAGACTCTCGGCAGTTCCTAAAGCCGAACAATGCGGCTGGCTGAAAGATCAGTATGGTATTTCCTGGCAGATTGTTCCAAGTGAGATGGACGAGATGATGAGCAAAGGCACACCGGAGCAACTTGCACGCGTAACGAAAGCATTTCTTAAAATGAAGAAATTTGATCTTGTGGAATTGCAAAAAGCATACAAGGGATAATCAGAATACGGCCTATGGAAGATCTGAGTTGAGTCAAACAAATGACGGAAGAGTTCAGATAAATGAAATGCTTAAAAGCTCTTTCGTCATTATAGGATCACCCCAAAGGAGAATGAAAGCAATTCTGTAAACAGAGTTGCTTTCATTCTTCCCAATTTCTAGATTCAGAAATTTTTTCTCCGGATTCAGCGTCCAATACAACCATAAATTTCGCGTCTGAATTGTCTTCCGAATACATTCCCCGAGGGTTTTAGAAAAGTAGTATTATAGCAAACTCGTAAAAGCGAGAAATCTCACTGAAAAATGTTGGAGATTCCTCGCTTTTTTATATACTTAAATAAGGATTGCTTTAGGTGGCTGGTTTTTATCTAAAGAAAAAGCATAAGAAACCAGTGCTGCAAAATAAATATATTTAATTCTTTTGGAACCTTTTTTAGAGAGACTCGTATATACACTATTACCTAAAATGGAGGAATAAAAAAATGGCTGTAAGTTTATCAAAAGGACAAAAGGTCGATTTAACGAAAACTAATCCAGGCTTAATGAATGTTGTTATTGGACTTGGATGGGACATCAATAAATATGATGGTGGGAATGATTTTGATTTAGATTCATCTGTCTTTTTATTGGGGGAAAATGGTAAAGTTTCAAATGAAGCTGATTTTGTCTTTTACAATAACCCACAAGGCGCTAATGGTGCGGTGGTACATACAGGAGACAATCGCAGCGGTGCGGGTGAAGATGATGACGAGCAAATAAAGATTAATCTAACAGGAGTTCCAGCAAACATTCAGCGCATTGCATTTACAATCACAATTCATGATGCCGAAGGAAGAAATCAGAACTTCGGCCAAGTTTCGGATTCATATGTCCGTATTTTTAATGAAACTTCTGGAGAAGAACTTATCCGTTATGATTTAGGTGAAGATTTCTCGATTGAAACAGCTATTGTTGTTGGAGAACTGTATCGACACAACAATGAGTGGAAATTCAATGCAATCGGAAGCGGCTATCAAGGTGGATTAGCTGCTTTAGCAACTAATTTTGGATTGCGGATTGGTTAACCACTAGATAGTAGAGACCCAATCAATAATAGATTTTTAAAAAAAAGTTTATTTACAAGATTATATACTACTTTGGAGGAATATACTTAATGTCAGTTTTACAAGGAATTATTGACACATATGCTCAATTTTTTAATTTGGATATGTGGGTAAAGGTTTTATCAGACCCGGTTAGCTGGGGACTTATTGGTACATTAGTTATTCTTGAAGGATTACTTTCGGCTGATAACGCGCTTGTTTTGGCGGTAATGGTAAAGCATTTGCCTCCTGAAAAGCGTAAAAAAGCTCTCTTCTATGGCTTATTGGGTGCATATGTTTTCCGTTTCATTGCCATTGGCTTAGGAGTTTTCTTAATTAAGCTATGGTGGGTAAAGGTATTAGGTGCATCATATCTTGCCTGGTTATCGATCAAGTACTTTATCGACAAAAGGAAAGGGGAACCAGACGATGTTGAGGAAGTAGAGGGCATGAACCAAAGCGGCCTGCTAATACGTTTATTTGGAACTTTCTGGGGAACAGTAATGGCGGTTGAGATCATGGATATTGCCTTCTCGGTTGATAGCGTTTTGGCAGCGTTTGGTGTCAGTAACCAGATATGGATTCTAATTGTTGGCGGTATGCTTGGAGTGTTAATGATGCGGGGTGTTGCCGGTGTATTTTTGACATTAATTGATCGTGTACCAGAACTTGAAACAACAGCCTATATTTTAATTCTTATTATCTCGGTTAAGATGTTCCTGGGTGTCTTCCATATCGAAATCGCCCATCTATACTTTTTTATTATCTTATTATTAACGTTTGGCGCTACCTTTATCGTTCATTTTAAAAACAAGAAAAAAGTCAAAAGGGGAGCTGACGGGAGTCGCAGTCTGTATTAGAGGACGGCCAATAGGTTAATTTGACCAAGTGAGGAATATGAGAAGGGAAAAACCGGAATCCCAAACTCATTAACATAAAACCCCTTGGATGAGAAATGAATGAGTTATACAGATCAGTTATTCCATTAAACTCGCTTTCCTAGAGTAACGAAAAAAGCCCAATTTCTTAATTGATGCAGAGAAATTGGGCTTTTTCATATTTTAATTTCCCTGCGATTGTAAATCCGCATTTATCCTTACCATAAAAAATGGTGTCTGACAGCCGAAATGTGTGTCAGGACCATGAAATTACTCCTGGATTTTAATGGTTGCTTTTCTTGGTCTCTTCCTTTCAATTTCATCTTCAGGATGCCGGTTACTTTTAATAAAAAAGGAGAGGATCAGACTAAGTAACGAAAGAATGGAAACCACCATAAAGGCTATATTAGCCCCATGTATATCCGGATAAGAAATTTCCGGCCGCAGTTTAGCTGATTCCGCTGTTGTTGTCATGACTGTGACAAGAATGGCAGTACCAACCGAGGCTGCGATCATTTTCATCGTGTTATCCATGGCTGCTCCGTGAGATAGTAATCGTTTTGGTAACTGGTTCAAAGCGGCGGTTGCGACCGGCATCATGACCATTGAAAGACCTAACATTCTAATACTGTATAAGACTGTAATGTAGATCATCGAAGTAGATGGGCCTAAATTGGTAAAAGAAAACGAAGCAGCAGTCATAATAGTTAAGCCAATCATCACCAGCCACCTTGCACCGATTTTATCAAATACTCTCCCGACAATTGGTGCCATCATCCCACTAACAAGTGCCCCAGGTAATAGAGCCAGCCCCGCCTCAAAAGCGGAAAATTCCCGCATGCGCTGCATGAATAAAGGAATAATCGTTTCTGCCCCAATTAAGCCCATAAAGCTGATCATGCCAATACTAATTGCGAACGGAAAAATCGAAAACGTAAATACGCGAAATTCCAGCATTGGATGTTTCAAGCGTAATTGGCGCAATATGAATAATAGTAATGCTACTCCACCAAGAGAAAGAGATAGAAGAGTTGTTGTGTGTAACCAGCCGTAATTTCCTGCACATGTAAATCCATAAAGAAGCCCTCCGAAACCTAGTGAGGATAAAAGAATCGAAATCACATCTACTTTTGGTTTGGAAACCACTGTGACATTTTTTAAGGTAAAGAAAGCGACGACGATATCGATCAATGCAATGGGCAAAATAATAAAAAATAAAACTCTCCATGAAAAATGCGATGTTACCCAACCGGACAGTGCGGGTCCAATGGCAGGTGCAAAGGAAATCACTAGACCGACTAGCCCCATTGCTGCACCACGTTTATTTACCGGAAAAATCAGTAAGAATACAGTTTGCATTAGAGGGAGCATCACGCCTGCTCCGCACGACTGAATAATTCTTCCTAAAAGGAGGACTTCAAAATTTGGAGCTATTCCGCCCACAACAGTTCCAGCTGCAAAAATACTCATGGCTGAAATAAACAACTGTCTTGTCGTAAACCGTTCTAATAAAAAGGCACTGATTGGGATCATGATTCCGTTCACCAACATAAAAATAGTTGTCAGCCACTGAGCACTATTAGCGGTTATGTTCATTTCATCCATAATTGGAGGAATTGCTGTAATCATCAGTGTTTGATTTAATATCGCAATAAAAGTGCCTGCAAGCAAAAGTCCCACAATCGTGGACTGCTTTTTAGCTGATGCTGCCATTTATCCACCCCCATAAAAGTTCCTTTCTAAAAACGTACTGTTACAGATTAACTGGTTTTCTGTTTAAGTTCCAATGAAACGCTTAAGAGAAATATCCAATTTAATTGTGGGGATTAATGATGGCGCAGATGTTATCATAAAATCATTTTTCCAATATGTTTTTGAAAGAGGACTTAATGTGGGGTACCCTCAAGAAAGTGCATTTTGCTGGTAGGACACCCGAAAATGATTATCTGACTTCTCCTTCACTGTTTAACTTTACGTTGACAGAAACATGGGACTTCTGATTCAGCAAGTGCTTTACCCGGTTGTGAGCCACTTTTTTAAATGGAAAGGCTGTAACCGTTCGCTATTTATTGATCGGTACTGGGGGTTTAATGGGTTTGTGGAGTGAATCTTCATTATAAAAACTATCTTCTTAACAAAGCCATTCCATGGTGGCATCATTTTTAATTGGTATAATCATATTCTTTTAATAAAGGCAGACAAGATCTATCCTTGGAGGTGACCAACATGGAAGCCATCATTTTAGCTGCTGGATATTCCAGCCGAGCGAATGCATTTAAAATGACTTTGCCACTAGGGCAAATGACAGTGTTGGAGCAAACGATAGCTAAATTTGAAGGTTTGTGCAGCAGAGTCATCATCGTAGCTGGGTTTCAAGCGGAGATCATCCAAGAGGAAATGGAAAAAATTAATAGTAAAAATGCCTATTCATTTCAGATGAAGTTTGTGTTTAATGAAAACTTTTCCCAGGGGATGTTTCGTTCCGTTCAAAAGGGCTGCAACGAAGTAAATACCCCAACCTTCTTTTTAACACCCGGAGATTGTCCGCTTGTTAAAAAAGAGACCGTTCAGCTGCTGGCAAAACACACGGGAAACGTAGTGATTCCAAGCTTTAACGATAAAGGTGGTCACCCCATCAAATTATCAAGCGAAGTGAAAGAGAAAATACTTGAAACCAATCCAAAAAGTAATTTGCGTGTGGTCCTCTCCGGTTACGAAAAGAAATACATTCATGTCGATGATCCGGGAGTATTACTGGATGTAGATACTCCGGAAGATTACCAAAAAGCCATAGATTATAATAAAACGTGAATTTTTCGATATTTTTCATTTATCAGCGGAGCTTGATTCGATCAGCTTTCCAGGTTGAATCAGGCTGCATTTTTGTTGGAGGCTATTTTATTACCTGTTGATTGGAGCAGAAATAAACCTAGTTCAAGCACAAAAATGAAGCATAAAATATCATTCTCATTTATAAAATCGTAGGAAGAGGTTTTTATTAATCATATGTCTCCTTTAAAAAAATGAGTCGAAGGGTGTTGTTGCAATGAATCTCAAAGACATAAGCACATCAGTGCCCAAAAAAGACCATAAAGGGAAAGTATCGGGCCAGTTGCCCTATATTAGTGACGTGAAAGTGGAAAATATGGTTTATGGTGTTTTGGTTCGGTCGTCAATTGCCTATGGAAAAATCCTATCCATTCAACTACCCAGCCTTCCGAAAGGGTATGAAGCGGTCGGAGCAGATCATATCCCCGGACCGAATTATGTCAAAATCATCAAAGAAGATCAGCCCATATTTGCCAATGAGTGGGTCAATTATATTGGAGAGCCGATTCTTATGCTCGTTGGAAAAGACCTGGATGTCCTATACGGTTTGCTGAATGAAGTGAAGGTTGAATTTGAAGAACATCAGGCGATTTACACATTGGACGAAGCGATAAATCAAAAATCAAAACCTGGGGTTACCATGGCAAGCTATGAATTTGGTGAAAACCTAGAAATCATTTCAGCGATCGAGCAGGGTACTCATGAAATCATCGAAGAAGAATATAATACGGGTTATCAGGAGCATGTCTACCTTGAGCCACAAGGAATGCTCGCCATTTATAAGGATGATGAAATTGTCGTCCAGGGATCGATGCAATGTCTTTATTATATAAAAAATGCATTGCTAAGTGCTTTGGCCTGTGGCGACGATGAAGTCAGAGTTGTGCAAAGTCCTACCGGCGGAGGTTTTGGAGGAAAAGAAGATTATCCTTCAATGATGGCTTGTCACGTAGCCGTTGCTGCAAGAGCAGTTAAAAAGTCAGTGATGCTCGTGTTCGACCGTTCTGAGGATATGGTGGTTACGACGAAAAGGCATCCGGCCAAACTCAAATATCGAACTGCCCTGGATCAGGAAGGAAATATTTTGAGCATGTGTGTTGACGTTTTTCTTGATGGCGGAGCGAATGCGGGATTGAGCTCTGTCGTACTGCAGCGTGCCTTAATAAACAGTGCCGGTGTTTATAAAATTCCACATTTTCATGCAAAAGGCTTTTGTCTAAAAACCAATACAGTTCCGAACGGTGCCTTCAGAGGCTTTGGTGCTCCACAAAGCTTTGCCGGAATCGAAAGTCATCTTGGACATCTTAGTAAACTGGCAAAAATCGACCCGCTTGAATATAAACGAAAATACCTCGTCAAACGAGGAGACCCCACCATCACCAAAGGAAAATTCCGAGACCCAATATTAATGGAAGAGATGATTGAGGACCTACTTAACTCGTCACAATACCAAAAGAAAAAGGAGGAGTTTCTCCGTTATAATCAACAAAATCATCGCTATAAGAAAGGCATCGGAACTTCGCTGTTCCTCCACGGCTGTGGATTTACAGGCAACGGCGAAAGAGATCATATTAAAGCAAAGGTTAGGCTCGTTAAATCAAAGGACGGCAAGGTATCGTTAAAGATCTCAAATTCTGATATGGGACAAGGCATTTTGACGACACTGTGTAAAATTGTCGCCAAAGAACTAGACCTCCCGTACGAAGAAATTGTGTACCCTTATCCAGATACAAAGGAGGTTCCCGACTCCGGTCCGACCGTAGCCTCCAGGACGACAATGATTGTTGGAACATTGCTTCAACGGGCGGCAAAAAAACTTAAGGCTCAGTGGCAACCAAATGTAGAACAGGAAGTAGTAGAGAATTATGTTCACCGTGAAATGATTCCATGGAACGAGTTGACCTTCACTGGAGATGCCTACCCGGCTTATTCATGGGGTGTTAATTTCGTTGAAGTAGAAGTTGATACGTTAACAGGAATGGTAAAGTTAGAAAAAGTATACGGCAATTATGAAGTGGGCAAAGTCATCGATGAACGGATTATGAAAGGTCAAATTGACGGCGGTTTGGCTCAAGGGTTAGCGTACGGTTATCTAGAAAAGATGACGTCAAAGCAAGGAAGAATCCAACAAAAAAGCATATCGGATTATGGACCGCCGACTTCAATGGATGTTGTTTCAATCGAAAGCAGGGTCTTTGATAATCCCTATGCTGATGGTCCATACGGGGCAAAGGGCGCAGGCGAACTGACTTTAATCGGGGGGGCACCAGCAGTCCAAGCTGCAATCGAGAATGCACTGCAAACTTCTTATCAGCAAATACCGATTACACCGGAAGTCATTATGGAAAGTCTTTGGATGGAAGAAGGTGCTGATGGTTGATTAAATTTACACTAAATGGAAGAACGGTAGAAACGGACGCCCCTGCCACTGCCAGATTACTAGATTTATTGAGAGATGAGTTTGAGTTAATCGGAACAAAGGAAGGTTGTGGTGAAGGGGAGTGCGGAGCCTGCAGTGTTTTTGTGAATAACCTCCTGCAAAACAGCTGCCTTATTCCAATTGGCTCGATTGCTGGTACCGATATTCAAACGATAGAAGGTCTAATTGAAATGGAGCAATTTAAGATTTTAGATGAGTGCTATTCCATTGCCGGGGGAGTGCAATGCGGCTATTGCATTCCGGGTATGATTATGGCAAGTGCAGCATTGTTATTTCAAAATCCTCATCCTTCAGAGGCTGAAATTCGTGAAGGTATTTCCGGGAATCTGTGCCGATGTACTGGCTACAATATGATTGTTGATGCAGTTAAATTGGCGGCGAAAAAAGGTGACTGCTTATGGCAGAGAAAATAACCGCGTATCGCTTCGACCGTTTAGATCAAACGTTGAGCCAATTGAATAAAGAAGACTGTGCCATCATAGCCGGCGGCACGGATGTCATGGTTCTTCACAAAAGTCGAAGGGGAGTACCTCCAAAAATTCCCAAACCAATTGTTTTTATTGATCACCTAACCGAGCTAAAGCAGGTGTATCTAATTCACAAGGATCTACACATCGGGGCCTGTTGTACCTATAGTGAATTACTTGAAAATCCGTTAACTCCTTTAGCCTTAAAGAATGCAATGAAATCAATTGCTGCCCCGGCCATTCGAAACCGGGGAACATTGGGTGGAAATATCTGTAACGCCTCTCCAGCCGGGGACTCACTTCCTTTGTTATATGTTTACAATGCAAAGCTTCTGTTGCGCTCCGTAAATGGAGATCGTGTAGTTGCCATCAACGATTATATTCAAGGTCCGCGACGGGTCCAACGCTTTCAAAATGAAATACTGATTGAGATTATTTTACCGTCAGTGTTTGAAGATGGTTCTCATGTCGTTTTTGAAAAAGTAGGAAACAGGAACGCGGATGCCATAGCCAAAGTATCGTTTGCGGGATACATCCGGATAAGCAAAGAACGAATCGACGACATTCGCTTAGCCTTCGGGGCAGTCGGACCGACAATGGTTCGTTCCATAGATAGTGAGAAGAAGTTGCTTGGAAAACGAATCCCATTACCGGATGCAGACATCAGTTTGATTGTAGCAGACTTTGAAAAAATCATTCGACCGATCGACGACCAGCGTTCCACGGCAGTATACAGAAAAACAGTCGCCTTAAATCTATTACGCTATTTTCTTAGCTTGAAGCAATATCAACCGACTTAATTTTTTCAAAAAAGGTGGGAGCTATTCATGCTGCTGATGGAAAAAGTGGCGATGCTGACGCGTCAAAACGAAACCTTTGCTTTAGCCATGATTATTGAATCAAAGGGCTCGACTCCCAGGCATGTTGGCAAAATGATTGTATACCGTGATGGTACGATTGAAGGGACTGTCGGAGGGGGCTTGGCTGAATTCTATATCATCGAAGAAAGTGTAAAGGCAATCCAAAATGGTCAATCGAAAATCATTGAATATAAATTAAATAAACAGGCAAAAGACGGAATTCACATGAATTGTGGCGGCACGTTACGAGTCTTTATTGAAATCTATAAAAGCAGGCCAGAACTCGTTCTGGTTGGAGCCGGTCATTTGAGCTATGCGATGGCAAAGCTCGCCGATTTTCTTGAATATCCTTATTGCATTGTCGATGACCGCGTTAGTTATTGTACAAAGGAACGGTTTCCTCATGCGACCAATCTTTTTGTGAACGAGGATATTGGCAAGGCACTGCTTTCAGCCGACCTCAATGAAAAATCATATGCAGCGATTGCTACAAAAGATCGGGACGATGTTGCATTAAAAACGATTCTGCAATTTCCGTGTGCCTATGTGGGGATGGTCGCCAGTAAACGCAAGGTGATCAGCATATTTGAAAAATTAAAAAGTGAGGGGGTCATGCAAGAGCAGTTGGAGCAGGTCCATTCTCCCATCGGATTGGAAATTGGCTCGGAAACAACAGAAGAAATCGCCATCAGTATTATCGGAGAAATCATCAAAGCAAGCAGGGAAAAAAAGCCTCTAAAAGTGAAACAATTAGATAGATAATTAGAACAGAAGAAGTCAACGTACCCCCACTGAGAACCTAACGGTTCCTGTTTCAGTGGGGGCTTGAGTTAGCCATTCAGGTCTTTTCGTCTAAAACTAAGACGAGTGACGCTCTGAGTGGTATCCCCAAATCACTGTTTTTGGTTGGTACTCAAGTACCACTTGCATCTCCCAAAAAGATCCATACAAGCCCCGACTAGTCGAGTACACACGGATGGTTGACGCACCCACTAAGCTATGCATGAAGCAACAGCCTTACGTTGTAGCAAATTAGTGCTTGGATATTTTACGTGACAAAGCTTTTTCTTGTCACAACCTCGTATATCCAGTTTTCAAGGAACGACTTACAATGGTAGAATAGCTCAATTGTTCGAATTGTACAATAATGTTAGCTTACGCTAACCGACATTCATCTCCACCTGATTTATTGGGCTTGCGCCCGTAACATAAATCAGATGAAGTCTTCTGTCGGAAAACGATAAAGGTAGAAGTAAATAATAAAGTGCTCAAATCGTGTGGAAAGGGAAAAATATTCCATACGATTTTTTCTTTAAAGGAATCTATTACGTCTGATTTACGATTCTGCTGACCATTTTATCGACCGATAGCGATAGAAAGCAGGGAGTGCGACCGAAACAAAGCTCGCACTCTTTTTTTGGATCATAAGCTGAAAGCATAGGTTCACATCTTTGTCAAAAAAATCTTTTATTTATCCTGTCCAATGCTGATGTTTCTCCTTATATAAAAGGTGATAGAGATGGGGACGATGGATGAAGCAAGAAAAAGGAACAAAACGATCAAACAAAGTCATTGGAGGAGATGTTTGTAGAAAAACGATCCGCCAGACGGAAATTAGTGAAATCAGCAGGAGATTAAAAACCATGGCAAGGGACTAGCTTGCAATTCGAAGTTGTTCAAGCTGTTCCAATTGTATACTTACATTCTGTCAAACGCTTTTGGTGGTGATTCCAACCAACCTTTATCAATTAAGATATTCATACCGTCATCGACAAATAAGCCAATGTTTATAAGAGTTCTTACATACAACATATTGATATCTCTTCTTGCAGTTACCGCCAGTGAGTTTCCGAATGACCTTATCTTCATTGCGAACATGTCCACTTTGTGAAACAGCATTATTTTATCGGAAAAAGGAGGATATGTAGATGTTGAAACCAAATGGTCTATGTACGACGGTGGTTGCATGTGTTCAATGTGCAGTTTTTCCATATACTGCTTTACAGCTTTATCAGTCATGTCTAAACCTCGTTTAAACAAAGCCTTTATCTTTTCATCCTGAACGATCTGATAGAATCCCAATAATAATGCCTTACTTGTTGTGTTATTCTCAATGTTATCATAAAGATGAATGATTTCTAATGCCTGTAATGGTCGGACATTTCTAAGAAATCCATTTAAGTAACTTTGGTTATCAATTTTATCAATTCCTTGTGGTGTTGGAATGATAGGAGGTTCTGCAATAAATTTTTTTTCCATTAAAACATCATTAATTTGTCCTAGAAGGACTGTAGTACATTGATTACAATAAACAAAAAATTCTCTTATATCCTCTCTCATTGCTAATGGAACTGCTACTGCGTAAAGGCTCATACCTGCTTTAGCAGCATATTTTAAATAATGAACGTAAAATTCATCTGCGTATAAACGGGGAGCACCAAGATTTACATCATCCTTAGTAAATCCAGTAGGTATAGGGAAATGATCTTTTTTAAAAACTCCTTCAATCCTTTGTGTGAAATCCTTTGATAAAGCTAAACCATTTTCCAATAGCGCCCTAATATATTCATCCTCGCAATGTTGAAGAAAATAACTTAAGATTTGAATTGACATACTGTTTCCCATATAGGTAGCCCAAAGTTTACCCATTTCAAAAGTTGTTAAAGGTCGGGTCTCATCTAATGCATTTGAACTTATATTTAGTGGTTTCATCACATTCATTGGATTTAATTCTTTATCCGTGGTCATAACTAATCCCCTTTTCCCGTATTTTTGTTTAGGATTACCATTGGAAAATAATTTAATTCCAACAAATCTGACTTTTAACTTATAACGATAATGAAAAAGGACTGCCGAAACAGTCCTAGGGGAAGCTGGCCAAGAAAATCGTTGCGGACCTGCAGGAAAATGGAGGGTTATTAAACGATAACGACTTTGTTTCCAAAGCTTCAGATTGGGTTAATCCAATCTCGGTGGACTACAGGGGATACAGCGTATATAATCTGCCGCCGAATACACAAGGCTTTGCTTCGTTGTCGATCCTGAATATTTTAATCAATTTGGATGGAAGGATTTCTTGATATACTCATTATCCTGGTATTCTGGTTTTCCAGGGGGAGTTGTTGTATCAGGATTGATTGTGGTTTTCATTATCAAAATCATTTTCGTTTGGTAGCAGATATTCAGAAGGAGATTGAAGAGGCATGGATTACGAAAAAACTGTAAAAATTAAGTTGAACTGAAAGAATATAAATTTTAATTAATA